>NZ_JAGGOT010000029.1 GCF_018614195.1 Streptomyces sp. ISL-43 | reverse complement strand
GAGCGCATTCCCTCCCGGCCTAAAGGCCAAGGCCGTGAAGTTAAGGGCTGATCGGTTCTGTCAACAGGATGTCGATGTTGATGGTGGCTTTGTAGGTGTGGCGGTCGACGCGGAGACTTTTGTGCGCGTAGCGGGACATGGGGCGTTTGACGGCGCGGGGGCTGAGGCGGACGCGTCGGGCAGGCATGGGCTGGTCCAGGATTGCGCGGCCGATGGCGCCGATCAGGTCGATCATGGTGTCGGCGATCACGTTCGCGGCCTGGGTGACCTGGTCGCGGGCAGTGTTCAGGGCGGTGGTGAAGCTGCACCGGTCGGGATCGGTGCCAGCGGTCTGCGCGGCGTCCGAGATTGCGATCCTGATCAGCTGGTAGGTGCTGAGCAGGGCGTAGATCTCCTGGGCGATGCCGGGCCAGGTGCGGGAGCGCAGGACGCGGCGCCCCAGCATCGTCTTTTTGATCTCGAAGTAGGCCGATTCCACTTCCCACCGTTCGTGGTAGAGCCTGACCAGCTCGAACGCCGGGTGGCGGTGGGGATCGAGCAGAGTGGTGGCCAGCCGGTAGACCCCGGTGCGCTGTCCCTGGCTGGTGGCGATGGTGATCTCGCAGGCCACGATGCGGACCTCGATGCCGGCGATGCGGGAGAGGAACGAGCCGTCCGGGTAGCGGGCCAGGACCGGAGGCTTCCAGTGGGAGGAGAGGCGGGCCAGGAAGTGGGCGCCGCTGGAAGCGGTCGTGTTCAGGAAGCCCGTGGTGGCGAAGCCCCGGTCGAGCAGGACGAGCATGCCGGGGTGCAGGGACCGTGCCAGGCGGCGGCCCAGGATCGACTCACCCGGTTTCCCGGGGCCGAACACCGCGTCGATCACCGCCCGTGTCCCGCAGGCCACCAGAGCGACCAGCAGGACCTGCGGGTACCCCGAGGCGGCGGTGTACTGGTTGGACGCCTTGCCCAGCTTCGCACGGACCTCCTGGTCGTCAGCGACGTCCAGATGTGTCCCGTCGACCGCGACGACCAGCAATCCTGCCCACCGGGTGCCGGCCGTGCGGACCGCCGAGGCCGGTCCGCGCAACAGGTCGAACAGGGCCCGCATCGGACGCACCCCGAGTCGGCAGCGGGCCTGCCACAGTGCCGTGGCGGTCACCCGCGGCACCGGCAGCCAGGACAAGGCGCCCGTCAGCTTGAGCCATACCGCCGGGTATCCGCACCCCTCGAACAGACCCGCCGCAAGCAGGACATAGACCACGACCCGGGCGGGGAGCTTGCGTATCCGTTCCTGGACGGACCCGCACTCGGTGAGCACCGCGTCGACCATCTCGACCGGCACGATCTGGGTCAGCTCACCCAGATGCCCTGGCGCGAACACCCTTGCGGCTACCGAGATTTCACGGCTGATGACACACTGGTCCGACAGCGGAGCCTCCGGTGACGTGAACGGCTGTCTTGGTCGACTGCCAGTTCTACCGGGCTCCGCTTCCCGCGTCCCGGCTTCACCAGAACCCTCACCAAGACCACTTGACAGAGCCGATCAGCCCTTAACTTCACGGCCTTGGCCTAAAGGCCGGGATTCCCTGCGAAGATCAAAGGATGGACGATTCGCAGGCCGGCTACCGCCTGGAGCGGGGCGCGACGGGCTTCCGACACATCTCCGAACCACCGCTGCCGGACACCGATATCGACGCCTGCCGTGCCGCCTGGCACGCCGCGGCCCGGGCTGCCGGCGGGCAGGTCGGAGACTTCGTCGAGCAGAGGTACCCGCAGAACTTCCACAGCGCCACGATCACCGACCAAGACGGTACGCACGTCGCACTGTTCCACGCGCACCACCCGCTGATCGCCTTCGTTGACGAACGCCGCTACGCCTTCACCGACGAGTTCCAGGACCCGCCCGCCTGGGCGGCCCCCCTCACCGACCACGGCTTCGTCATCCTGAGCGCGTCGTTGCTCAGGTCGCCGTTCTCGGAGGCGGACGCCTCTGCGCTCGCCGACGCGGAGTGGAACCAGATCAAGTACTGGGAGCCTGAGACCGTCGGCACCGTGCTCTTCAACTTCTGGGACTGATGGCCGGCCCGTCCTGGTCGCCGCCGCGTCCGGCCCCTGGACCTGCCCGGGCATCGGTCGACGCCACCGCCGTGTCCGTCCGGGCCACCGCCACGGCCGTCCAGGCCACCGCCACGGCCGTGCTCCGGGCGGCCGACTGGCGGTGACCGTACGGCCCCTCGTCCGCGGGTGGTGGACGTGGGATCAGCGGCGGGGACGGTCGGCGTTCCGGCCGAGGAGGAAGACCGTGGTGAGGGTCCCGGCCAGGACGATCGCCGTGTTGACCACGATCGCGGTGGTGATGCCGGAGTGGATGTCGGTCCGGGTCGCCACGATCGCGCTCATGACCGGGGTTCCCATGGTGATGCCGATCTGCTGCGTCATCGTGGCGAGGCCGGTGGCCATGCCCTGCTCGTGATCGGGCAGGCCGGTGGTGGCGGTGACCATGAATCCGACGATCACCAACATGTTGCCGATGCCGCCGGCGAAGGTCGCGATCAGCAGGAGCCACATGCCGGTGCGGGACTCGCCGAGGGCGACCAGGCTCAAGGTGGCCGCGGCCTGGAGGAGTCCACCGATGACCAGGGTCGTACGGGTGCTCGTGGCGGCGATGACCCGAGGTGCGAGCGAGCCTCCGATGACCGTGCCGATGCCCAGGACCCCGAAGGAGAGACCGGCCGTCAGCGCGGAGAATCCGAGGACCTCCTGGAGGTGGAGCGTCATCAGGAAGACCAGGCTCGTCTCCGTCAGGAAGGCGACCAGTCCGGCGGTGTTGCCCCAGGCGACCGTGCGCTTCTTCAGCACCGAGACGGGGACGAGGGGGTCGGCCGCCCTGGACTCGACGGCGTAGAAGGCGATCAGGAGGGCCACGCCCACGGCGAGCCACACCAGCGCCGACGCCGAGCCCCAGCCGTGCTCACCCGCTCGCGTCAGACCGTAGATCAGCGCCAGTAGCCCCAGGGTGACCGTGGTGGCGCCGGGCAGATCGAGCTTCGGGCGGAGGGTGGGGCGTGATTCCTTGATGACTGCCGGGGCGACGACGAGGACCGCGAGGGCGACGGGCACGTTGACGAAGAACGCCCAGCGCCAGGAGAGCAGGTCCGTCAGGACCCCGCCCAGGACGGCTCCCGTGGTGAACCCGGCCGACATCAGGGCTCCGTTGAGGCCCAGGGCCTTCTGGCGCAGCGGGCCCTCCGGGAAGGAGGTCGTCAGGAGGGACAGGCCCGCCGGGGTGACCGCGGCGGTGGCCAGGCCCTGCAGGACCCGGGCGGCCAGGAGCATTTCGGAGGTGGTGGCCAGGCCTCCGACCAGGGAGGACAGGGCCAGGACCGCGAGACCCGCCAGGAAGAGCCGGCGGCGGCCGAAAAGGTCCGCGATCCGGCCGAACAGGAGAGTGAACCCGGCGGCGCTGAGCGCGAACGACGTCGCGATCCACTGGAGGCTCGAGAGCGAGAAGCCGAGTCCGTCACCGATCACCGGCAGCGCCACGTTGAGGATCGAGAAGTCGACGGCCAGCATGAACTGCGCCACCAGCAGGACCGTCAGGACCAGGACCTGCCGCCCTTCGAGACGAACCTGGCCTTTCCCTTGTCCGCTCCCTTTCCCTTGTCCGCTCCCTCCGCCTTGTCCGCTCGCTCCGCGTCCCCTTTCACCGGCCCCTTTCAGGATCCCGTTCTCTCCCGGACCCGCATCGACCCACGCACTCCCCGCAACCGACATCGTCTTGCGTCCTTTCCCTCACACACGACAAAAGGTGTTCCGGGAAGCGACTCTGGCCCGGTCGCCGGGTGTTACCCAGCCCCCTGGTTGTGCTGGCACCGGGGAAGCTGTCACTGCCAGGGCCACCCTCGCGGCCCCCGTTCGCGGCGGCTCCTCGGCACACTGGAGGGCATGGACACAGCCACCGCCCTGGGAGACTTCCTCCGCAACCGCCGCGCCCGGCTCCAGCCGGAGGACGTCGGGCTGCCGGCTCACGGCACCCGCAGGCGCGTACCAGGGCTGCGCCGTGAGGAGCTCGCGCTGCTCGCCGGCGTGAGCATCACGTACTACACCCACCTGGAGCAGGGGCAGAGTACGAACGCCTCGGACAGCGTTCTCGACGCGCTGGCCCGCGCCCTGCGCCTGACCCCGGACGAGCACGCGCATCTACGAGATCTCGCGCGGCCGCCGAAGGCCAAGCGGGTGCGGTCTCCGCGGCCCGAGTACGCGCGGGCCGCCACACGACGGCTGATCGGCGCGATGCCGCAGGTGCCCGCCGTGGTGCTGGACGGCCGGAACAACGTGCTCGCGTGGAATCCGCTGGGCCATGTCCTGCTCGCCGGACACCTCGGCTTCACGAGCCCGGACGACCCGGCCGTCCGCCCCAATCTGACCCGGATGCTGTTCCTGGACCCGCACACCCGGGAGCTGTACACGGACTGGAAGAGCGAGGCGCGCGTCGCCCTGTCCGCGCTGCGGCTGGTCGCCGGCCGCAATCCGGAGGACCGCGCGCTCGCCGAGCTCATCGGCTCCCTGATGCTGCGGAGCCCCGAATTCGCGGCCTTGTGGTCCAGGCATCCGGTGCGCGACTGCACCGTCGGGACCAAGGTGCTGCACCATCCGGCCGTGGGTGCGATGACCCTGGACTTCGAGAACCTGCGCCTGAGCGACGGCACCGGCCACCGGATGCTGCTCTACAGCGCCGCCGAGTCCTCCCCCTCCGATGCGGCACTGCGTCTGCTGGCCGGGCTGGCGGCCGATTCCGAGGGTCATATGCTCGATCATGCTCATTCGGACGTAGTTTCAAGCAACTCTTGACATAGTCCGGGCGCTGCGCTGCACTTTGGCCACTCCCTCCAGCAGTCACGGCTGGAGGGAGACACAGTCGTGCACTCCCCCCTGCCCTCACCACCCTTGGGGACTCGCCATGCGTCTGCTCAGATTCGTCACCGCTTCTGCCTTGGCGGTGGCCGCACTCTCCCTGCCCGGTACCGGCGGCGCCGCCGCTGCCACGGCCGCCGGCACCGGACCCGTACAGGCGGCCGCTGCCGCCGGAGCGCCGCAGACCGTGCCGGCGCTGCGGCAGTGGACGGCCGGCACCGGTACGTACGGCTTCACGAGCACCAGCCGGATCGTCGTCGATCCCGCCCACGCCGCCCAACTCTCCGACGAAGCGGCCACGTTCGCGGAGGACCTGGGCGCACTGGCGGGGCGCACGGTGGCCGTGGTCACCGGGAGCGCCTCTCCCGGCGACATCAGCCTGAGCCTCGGTGACGCTTCGCTGCCCGCCGAGGGGTACCGGATGACCGTCGGGCAGTCCGTCTCGCTCCAGGCAGGGACCGACACCGGCGCCTTCAACGGCACCCGTACCGTGTTGCAGTTGCTGCACCAGTCGGCTTCCGTGCCGGCCGGAACGGCGGTGGACTGGCCCACCAAGGCCGAGCGCGGGCTCATGATCGACCAGGGCCGGAAGTTCTTCACCGTCGACTGGGTCAAGCAGCACATCAAGGAGCTGGCCTACCTCAAGCTCAACTACTTCCACTTCCACCTGTCGGACACCTTCGGCTTCCGGCTGGAGAGTTCGACGCATCCCGAGATCGTCTCCGCCGACCACTACTCCAAGCAGGACATCGCCGACCTGGTCGCGCTGGGGCACAAGTACCACGTCACGATCGTGCCGGAGATCGACACTCCGGGGCACATGAACCAGATCCTGGCCGCCCACCCCGAGCTCAAGCTCAAGAGCAGTTCCGGCGCGGTCAGCCCGGACTTCATCGACCTGTCCCTGCCCGCCTCGTACACGCTGATCAAGGACCTGATCAACGAGTACCTGCCGCTGTTCCCGGCCCCGTACTGGCACATCGGCGCGGACGAGTACGTGACCGACTACAGCAAGTACCCGCAGCTGCTCAGCTATGCCCGCTCCCACTACGGCGCGAACGCCACCGCCAAGGACACCTACTACGGGTTCGTGAACTGGGCCGACGGCCTGGTCCGGGCCGGCGGCAAGACCACCCGGATGTGGAACGACGGCATCAAGGCCGGGGACGGGACCGTCACTCCCAACGCCGACATCCTCGTCGAGTACTGGTACAGCTACGGACTCACCCCGCAACAGCTGGTCGCGGCCGGGCACACCGTCGCCAACGAGTCCTGGACGCCCACCTATTACGTGCTCGGCGGCGCGAAGCCGGACACCAAGTGGATGTACGAGACCTGGACCCCGGACCGCTTCGAGGGCGGCGCCACCCTGACCGACCCCTCGAAGAACCCCGGCTCGCTCATCCACGTGTGGTGCGACAACCCCAACGCCGAGACGGAGACGCAGATCGCCGCCGGCATCCAGAACCCGCTGCGCGGGCTGGCCCAACAGACCTGGGGCTCACCGAAGTTGGTCGCCGCCTACGCCGACTTCACCACGATCGTGGCCGCGATCGGCCACAACCCCGCCTGGCCGGGGCTCGCCCAGCCGGGCAATCTCGCCCGCAACCGGCCCACCACCGCCTCCAGTACCGAGACCGCCAACTTCCCCGCCCCGCAGGCGACCGACGGCGATCCCGGCACCCGCTGGTCGAGCTCGTACAGCGACCCGCAGTGGCTTCAGGTCGACCTCGGGTCGACCCAGGCCGTGAACCGCGTGGTCCTGCGGTGGGAGGCCGCGTACGGCAAGGCCTTCCAGATCCAGCTGTCCGACGACCAGACCACCTGGCGCACCGCGTACTCGACCACCACCGGCACGGGCGGGGTCCAGGACCTGACCGGACTGTCCGGCTCGGGCCGCTACATCCGGGTGTACGCCACCCAGCGCGGCACCACGTACGGCTACTCCTTGTACGAATTCGAGGTGTACGGGGGCCAGTTGAGCGGGACCCGAACCCTCGCCGCCGCCGGGAAGGCGCTCGACGACCCGGCGAGCTCCAGCACCTCGGGCACCCAGCTGATCACCTGGACACCGCACGGCGGCTCCAACCAGCAGTGGCGGCTCACCCTGAACACCGACGGCAGCTACACCATGGCCAACGGCTCGTCCGGCCTCTGCGCGGACGTGGCGGGCGCCTCCACCGCCCCGGGCGCGGCGGTGGTCCAAGCCACCTGCGGCACCGGTGACAGCCAGCGCTGGCTGATCACGGCGCTCGGCTCCGGCGACTACTCGGTGGCCAACAAGAAGAGCGGGCTGCTGTTGACCACCGCGTCGGGCGCGGACGGCTCCCCGGCCACCCAGCAGCCGAACAGCGGCTCGACCTACCAGCGCTGGCAGATCGCCTGACCCCAGCCCCCACCCGAACCCCTCCCGGCCGGGCGCCATGCACTGCGCCCGGCCGGGAAGTCGGTCTCGGCGAGGCCTCGCCGGACCGTGGTGGGTGACCGTCACGTGGTGGGTCCGGTCGCCGTTGCCGAGCTCAGGTGGGCGCCGGGGCCGGTCAGGCGTATCCGGAGTGTCCGTAGGGTGACGGGCTCGAGCCGGTGGACCCGCCGGACTCCCACCGTGCCGCCCGAGGCGATCAGCCGCCCGTCCGCCCAGACCTCGTGGGTGTCGACACGCTGCCCCCGGGTGAGGTCTTCGCGCAGTTCGAGGTGGTCGGCGCGGACGGGCGGGTCGAAGACCGCCACGACGTCCTCTCCGTCGAGCGTGAGCGCGGCCTCGCGCGGATCGCCCAGGCGTCGCGCCAGCTCCGTGGTGAAGTCGAGGAGCCGGGACCGGTCCGCGTCGTCGATGAGACCGCGCCGGTCGGGCGGGACGCCCAGCAGCAGGCCCGCGCCCAGGCCCACCGAGGAGTACCAGATGTCCAGCAGGTCCTCGCGGCTCTTGAGGGTGTCCTGGTCGTCCGGCTGCCAGAACCAGTTCGAGCGGATGGGCACGTCGCATTCGGGCGGCAGGTAGCGGGCCGATTCGAGCGGGGTCCGGCCATCGTCGTACAGGCTGATGCCCGTGGAGTCGGTGACGTAGCGGCAGGGGTCGGCGGCGAGGCCCTCCTCGTTGCCGATCCAACGGATCGTCGGGAGCCCCATGTTGAAGACCATGGCGTCGGGCTGGTGCCGGTCGATCACGGCCATGACGGCGTCCCAGTCGTACGTGCGGCCCTCGGAGCCCGCTCCGTCGAACCACAGCTCGCACAACGGCCCGTAGCGGGTACAGAGTTCGGTGAGCTGGCGGAGGTAGAAGGCGTCGTACGCGGCGGGCTCCTCGTAGCAGTCCGCGTTGCGGTCCCAGGGCGAGAGGTACAGCCCGAGGCCGAGGCCCGCTTCCCCGCAGGCCTCTGCCAGTTCGGCGACCACGTCACCCGCTCCGTCCTTCCAGGGCGAGGAGGCCACGGAGTACTCGGTGGTGGCGGTCGGCCAGAGGCAGAAGCCGTCGTGGTGCTTGGCGGTCAGCACGACGTACTTCGCTCCGGCCTCGGCGGCGGTACGCACCCACTGGCGCGCGTCGAGCTGCGCGGGGTCGAAGGTGGCCGGGTCCAGGGCGCCGTCGCTCCACTCGACGCCGTTGAAGGTGTTGATGCCGAAGTGCAGGAAGAGTCCGAACCCTGCCTCCTGCCAGGCGAGTTGCCCGGGCGTGGGGACGAGGGGATCGGCGAGGGGACCGGAGACGGGATCGGAGACGGGATCGGGGACGGGATCGGTGGGGCCGGGCGTCATGGGGTGCTTTCCTGGTGCGGCGGCGGGGCTTCAGGCCGAGTGGGCGAGACTCGCCGGATGGACGGCGTACGCGAACGGAAGTCCTCGGGCGTACCGCTCCAACTCCTCGGCGGCGCAGGCCGCGAGCCGTCCCAGTTCGTTGCCGAGGGAGCCGGCGATGTGCGGGGTGAGCAGGACGTTCGGCAGGTCGTACAGGGGTGAGTCGGACGGCAGCACCTCGGGGTGGGTGACGTCGAGCACGGCGTGGAGCCGGCCGGAGACCAGTTCCGCCGTGAGCGCGTCCGTGTCGACGAGCGATCCGCGCGCGGTGTTGACCAGCGTCGCGCCGTCGCGCATGAGCGCGAGGCGGCCGGCGTCGAGCAGGTGACGGGTCTCGGCGGTCTGCGGGGCGTGAACGCTCACCACGTCGCCGCGGACCATCAACTCGTCCAGGCAGACGGGCTCGACCCCCAGGGCCTTGGCCTCGTCCGCTTCCAGGTACGGGTCGTGGACCAGCACCTGGGCGTCGTAGGAGCGCAGGAGCTCGATGACGCGGCGGCCGATGCGCGAGGCGCCGACGATGCCGACGGTCCTGCGGTAGTTGCCGATCCCGGGGTAGAGCCCGAGCGGGTTCAGCTGGATGCGGGCCTCCCGGTAGGCCCGTGCGGTGGCGAGGACCCGCTTGTTGGCGAAGACGATCGCGGCGACGGTGAACTCGGCCACGGGCCGGGCGTTCGCCTCGGCCGCGCTGGTGACGGACAGCCCGCGCCGCCAGGCCGCCTCCGTCATCAGCCCCTTCACGCTGCCGGCGGTGTGCACCACCGCGCGAAGGGCCGGAAGGAGTTCGAGCGCCCGCTCGGTGAGGGGCGGGCAGCCCCAGCCGGTGAGCAGGACCTCGGCGTCGCGCACCCGCGCGGGGTCGGCCGCGGAGAAGTCGGTCACGAGCAGTGCGGGGTCCAGTCGGGCGGTGGCGCCGAGCCGGGCCAGGGCCGGCCCGTCCAGGAGTGCGGCCTTCGTCTCCTGATCCATGGCGAGGACGGTGCGGGGCTTGTGGATCGCTTCACTGCCGGGTATTCGACGGCTGGTCATATCGAGGTTGGTCATGTCGCGGCTGGTCATGTCGCGGCTGGTCATTTCAGGGCTCCCGCCGAGAGGCCCGAGCGCCAGAACCGCTGCAGGCCGATGAAGGCGATGGCGAGCGGGATGACGGTCACCAGGGATCCGGTGATCGCGAGCGAGTACAACTCCGGGTTCTGTACCACCAGTTGGTTCCAGTTGTAGATGCCGAGCACCGCCGGGTACAGGTGGTGGTCGTTGAGCATGACCAGCGGCCCGAAGAAGTTGTTCCAACTGGCGGTGAAGGAGAACAGGAAGAGGGTCATGAAGCCGGGCATGAGCATCGGCAGCGAGATCGAGCGGAAGACCCGTATCTCGCTCGCCCCGTCGATGCGCGCGGCCTCCAGGACCTCGCCGGGTACGTAGCCTTCGGAGAAGACCCGGGCCAGGTAGACGCCGAAGGGGTTCACGAGCGACGGGACGAGGATCGCCCAGTACGTGTTGACGATGCCGACCTCGGAGGCGAGCAGGTACTGCGGGAGCGTGATGACGACGCCCGGTAGGAGCGTGCCGATCAGGATGAGGCCGAAGAGCGCGCCCTTGCCGCGGAACTGGTACTTGTCGAAGCAGTATCCGGCGGCGACGCTGATCAGCGAGGATGCCAGCGATCCGACGACCGAGTAGAGGACGCTGTTGAGCAGCCAGCGGGCGAAGATGCCGTCGTCGTACGTGAACACGGCTTCGAGGTTGTCGAAGAGGTGGAACTCCCCGAAGCGGAAGCCGGCCGTTCCGAAGAGGTCGGCGTGGTTCTTCGTGGCAGCGATCAGCAGCCAGGTCAACGGCATGAGGGTGTAGAGGACCGCCACCAGGAGCACGGCGTTGACCACGGCCTTCGAAGCCATCGCACCGCCCATGCGCTCCCTGGCCCGCCTCCGGTTCTGCCGCGTCCCGGTTCCCGGCCCGGACCCGGGGTTCCGCTCCGGCGGGGTGCCGGTCGTGCCGGCGTCGGCTGTGGCAGTGGCCGCGGAGCCGGGAGGGGCACCCGCCGGCGACGCCGAAGGGACCGTCTGTGTTCTCATGCCGAGCCGCCTCGCTTTCCGATCCGGGTGACGACGTAGGAGAGGGTGCCCGCGACGAGGGCCATCAGGAGGGAGGCGGAGGAGGCGAGACCGTAGTCGTGCCGCTCGAACGCCGCCTTGTAGATGAACATCATCGGGCTCCAGTCCGACCCCATGGAGCCGGCCCGTTGGGAGAGGAGCATCGGCTCGCTGAAGATCTGGACGACGCCGACGCAAGTGAACAGGAGGGTGAGGAAGACCGCGGAGCGGATCATCGGCAACTTGATCCGGAGGGCGACGCGCAGTCCCCCGGCGCCGTCCATGACGGCGGCCTCGATGACCTCGCGGGGCACGGCCTGCAGGGCGGCGAAGAAGATGATCATGTTGTAGCCGATCCACTGCCACGCCGCGATGTTCACCATCGACGGCAGGACGCTCCCCTCGGCGAAGAAGTCCCAGTGGCCGCCCGCCGCCTCGATCCAGCTCAGGACCGGGCTCAGGCCGGGCGTGTAGAGGTAGATCCAGATGACCGCCGCGATCAGTCCGGGAACCGCGTGCGGCATGAAGACGGCGAACTGTACGAGGCGCTTGGCCCTGGCCGCGGCCGAGTCGACGAGCAGCGCCAGGGCGAGCGCCGCGCCGATCATCACGGGGATGTAGAGCGCGCAGTACGCGGCCACGTGCAGGAACGAGGACGTGAAGCCGTGATCGGTCAGCGCCTTCGTGTAGTTCCCGAGCCCGCTGAAGACCCGTTCGGTGCCGCCGAAGCCCAGACCGGAGGAGCGCTCCGAGAAGAAGCTCATCCAGACCGCGTAGCCGACGGGCAGGATCAGGACGGCGGCGAAGAGCAGGAAGAACGGGGTGAGGAAGACGGCCACCGCCTTGCCCTGGCCCGGCCGGGCCGGCCTGCGCGCGGCGCCGCGCGCGGAACGAGTGAGTGGTGCTGCCACCTTGGGCTCCTTGGTGGTGCGCTGCGGACGGGGAGGAGGGCGCCGGGTACACGTCGCGGGGCGTACCCGGCACGAGCGGGCGGGGGACGGGGCGGACTGGCCCGACCGGGCCGAACCGGGCCCGGCCGGCGCCTACTTCGCGAGGTTGAGCCCTCGGCCCTTGATGGCCTCCTCGGCGGCTTTCTGGCCGGCCGCGAGTCCGTCGGCCAGGGTGCTCTTCAGCCCGGCGTCCTGGATGGCCGTGTTGGTCGCGGTCTGCACCGGACCCCAGACCCAGCCGGCGACGATGGTGTCGACCTGCGCTCCGGCGATCTTGTAGACGTCGTCGCCGCCGAAGAAGCCCTTGTCGTCGAAGGCCGCGGAGGCGATCGTGCGCAGTTCGGGGCTGGCGGGCAGGCTGCTGCTCGGCGCCTTCAGGCTGCCGAGGCGGGCCTTGACGCCTTCGGGGCTGGTGGCCGCCCACGCGGCGAACTCGGCCGCCTCCTTGACGTGCTTGCTGCCCTTGGTGACGGCGTAGCTGGTGCCGCCGAACATGCCGGTGGCCGGGGTGCCCCAGTTCGGCAGCGGGGCGACGCCCCACTTGCCCGAGTCCTTGGCCAGCGCGGCCATCGTGCCGCCGGCGCTCCAGGAGGCGCCGATGAAGCTGGCCATGACCCCGTCCGCCTTGGCCTTGGCGAACTCCGGTCCGTTGATCTTCAGGTTCATCACCAGGTCGTCCTTGACCAGGCCCTCCCAGTACGAGGCCACCTTCCGCGAGGGCGCGTCGTCGATGGCGACCTTCCAGGCCTCGCCCTCGGTTCCGTACCACTTGGCGCCGGCCTGCCAGGAGAGCGCGGCCAGCAGCGGCGCGTCGTCATTGCCCCAGCCGCCGATGCGCACGTTCTTGTCAGCGGCCTTGATCTTCTCGGCAGCCGCCTTGTACTCGTCCCAGGTCTTGGGGACTTCGACGCCCGCGCTCTTGAAGAGGTCCTTGCGGTAGTAGAGGAGGTTCGGCGTGGCGTCGTACGGCACGGCCCACGTCTTGCCGCCGAGCGTCACACGCTCCTGGACGCCCTGGGGGAACTTCGACTTCACGGTGCCGCCGGCCTGGGAGCTGATGTCCTCCAGGAATCCCTGGCTGACGAACTCCGGGAGGGTCGGGTACTCGATGCCCGCGACGTCGGGGGCGTTCCCGGCCTTGATCGCGTTGCTGATCTTGGCGTATCCGTCCGGTCCACCGGTGATGGCCGAGAAGGTGACCTTGATGTCCGGGTGGGACGCGTTGAAGGCGTCCACCACCTGCTGGGCACCGCCGGTCCAGCCCCAATAGGTCAGGTTGACCGGCTCTTTGGGGGCTCCGGCCTTGGGCGCGGCGCCCTCGCTCCCACCGCAGGCGGTGGCGAACAGGGCCAGTGAGAGGGTGGCGAGGGCGACGCGGGAGGTACGGGAAGTGAGCTTCACTGCTCTGCTCCTCAGATGCGAGCCGTCGATGCGGCGAGGTGATGCACATCATTCGGCCAGAGCAGAAGCGAGTCAATAGAAAAACAAAGCTAGAGAAAGGAAAGCGAAGTAACGGTTACGTTTCGCTGGACGCGCGTACCCGGAGCTCGGGGAGGATGGCGATCCGGCGCCGGGGCCGGCCCGGCTCCCGCAGCCTGCGTACGAGCAACTCCACACCGGTGACCCCGACTTCGTGCTTCGACGGCGCCACCGCGCTCAGCGGCAGGTCCGCGAGGGAGGCCACCTCGTCGTCGTACGAGACCAGGGCGACGTCGCCCGGCACGGACAGCGAGGCACTCCGCAACCGCTGCAGCATCACCACGGCCTCGTGGTCGGGATGGACCAGCGCGGCGTCGACACGGCCGGCCCGCACCCCCTCGACGAACTCGGCCATCGCCTGCTCGTAGGCGGCCTCGCCGGCGTCGTACTCGGCGAGGTCGAGGAAGAGCGTGTCGCCGGACGCCGCCGGGTCGGCCTCGGCCATCGCCGCGTCGTAACCCTCCTTGATCCAGGGCGCGGTGGGGGTACCGCCGCGCATCACGAGGGCGATCCGGTGCCGCCCGGCGTCCAGCAGGTGCCGCACCGCCAGCCGGGCGCCGTAGCCGTGATCCGTGCCGACGTGCTCGCAGGCGGACGCCTGCTGCTCGGGGCGGCGCTCGACGAGGACGACGGGCACGCCCAGCTCCTCGTACCACGGGCCGCCGGGGCTCCCCTCGACGCCGGCGGCGGAGGGGGCGAGCAGCAGGCCGTCGACGCCGTCCGCGACCATCCGCGCCGCCTGCGCCTTCTCCGTGTCCACGTCGTACGTCGACACGGCGAGGGTGAGCCGTACGCCCAGGGCGTCGGCGGCCTCCCGGGCCCCCTTGATCACATCGGGGTAGTAGTAGGCGGAGGACGGCACGATCAGTCCGAGCGTCAGGGGCCGGCCGACTGCGGCTCCGCGGGGCCGGCCGGCGTCGGCGGCGGACGCGGCGGCGGGCGCGGCGGCGGGCGCGGTCCGGGGGGGCACGGTCTCGGCCCAGTCCTCGGGCAGCATCGCCCCGCCGTGCACCCGGGCCAGCAGACCGCGCTCGGCGAGGACTTCGACGTCCTTGCGCACCGTCACCACGGAGACGCCGAGCTCCGCCGCGAACTCCGTGACACGCATCGATCCCGCTTCTCGGACCCGGCGCAGGATCGCCTGCTGTCGTTCCTCTGCGTGCACGGTGGAGCTCCCCTCGACTGCATCCCTGGTCGAGGTCAGCGTAGCGCGCGAAAGTCAAAACTTACGTTTTCTTTCGAACGAAACCATTGCATGGGCCCTCGCCGACCAGGCCGGATCCGGCGGAGGCGCGAAGACCCCGCAGGAGCCGGGCGCGCTGCTACTCGGCGTCGGCGCCGCCGCAGCCGGGGTGTCCCCAGCGCGAGCCGAGCTTGGTGATCTTCTCGCCCGCCGGGTACGGCTTGCCGCACGGGCACGTCCCGGAGAACTTCGCCTTGATGGTCGCGCTCCCCCGCGCGGACCCCGCCTTCCGGGCGGGCGCGGCGCCGGTTCCCGTCGCGGTCGACGCCCCCGCCGACGCGCGGCGCGCGGGCGTGCTGCGGGCCGGCGTGCTGCGGGCCGGCGTGCTGCGAGCCGGCGCCGGGATCGGCATGGACGCGTGCCCCAGCGCGGTGCCGGCCGGTTCCTGGCTGACGGCCGCGTCACTGGCCGCCTGGTCGGCGATCGCGTTCAGGTGGTCGCCGTCCTCGCGGTGCGCGGGGACGTAGCGGAACTCCACGTCCCGTTCCGTCAGCAGCACGTCGATGCTCTCCACGAGCTCCCGGTTCGCCACCGGCTTGCCCGCCGCCGTCTTCCAGCCGTTGCGCTTCCAGGCAGGGAGCCACTGCGTCACGGCCTTCATGGCGTACTGGGAGTCCATTCGCACCTGGACAGCCGTGCCGGGGGACACCGCCTCCAGCAGCCGCTGCAGAGCGGTCAGTTCACCCACGTTGTTGGTGGCCCGTCCGAGCGGTCCGGCCTCCCAGCGCTCAGGGTGTCCGTGGACGTCGGCGATGACCCATGCCCATGCGGCCGGCCCGGGATTTCCCTTGGCCGCCCCGTCACAGGCGGCGATGATGCGATCAGACATCCTCCGATCATGCCTCACCGCAGGCGGGTCGGGCGCCACACTGCCGGCCCTCGGCGTCGCCGGCTGTTCCGAAGGCTCCGGGGACAAGGCCGTGAACGAGACGTACGAGGTCACGTACGAGGTGACGGGCAAGAGCGTCGACTCGATCACCTTCCACGACGGCGGCGGCACGGCCACCGCCCCGAACCTCGCGACGGTCGACAAACCCGTCGCCCCGTGGAAGAAGAAGGTGACCCTGCGCGGCATCATGCCCGCCGCCGTCTCCCCCGTCGCGCTCGACGGCGCCGCCGACCTGACCCGCAAGGTCATCTACAAGGGCAAGGTCATCAAGGAGGCCACCGGCGAAGCGGCCATGGCGGGCGGCTGTGTCGCGGTCTCGCCGATCGCCGGCCGGTAAATCCGTTTCCGGGCCGGGGCGGCCGGCGGTGAGGATGGTGCGACCGACCGACGTTCGAAGGACTCCCGATGAGCACCCCGCAGCACCTCCCGTCCGCCCCCACGGGCCAGACAGCGCAGGCAGGCCCGGCGGGCCGGGCCGCCGCCCACGCCTCCCTGGACGGCCTGGTGATGGGCGACGCCTTCGGTGACAGCTGGTTCACGCTCTCCGGTGAGAACGTCGAGGAGCAGTGGGCGGCGCGGCGCACCCGCCCCACACCCTGGCTCTGGACGGACGACTCCGCCATGGCCTTCGTGCTCTTCGGCCACCTGGCGGCCCACGGCGAGGTCCATCCCGGCGACCTGGCACGGGAGTTCGCCGCCGAGTACGACCGGGACCCGGGGCGCAAGTACGGTCCGTCCATGCACGGCGTCCTGCGGCGCATCGGTGAGGGCGAGGACTGGCGCGGCGTCACCACCGAGCAGTTCGGCGGACAGGGTTCCTACGGCAACGGCGCCGCGATGCGGGTCGCGCCGCTCGGCGCCTGGTTCCAGGACGACCTGATCGCGGCCACCGAGCAGGCGCGGCTCTCCGCGCTGGCCACCCACGCCCACCCGGAGGCCGTCGCGGGCGCCGTGGCCGTGGCGGTCGCCGCCGCGCTGGCGGCGGCGGGCCGAGGTCAAGAGGCCCCGGCGCGCGGGGAGTTCCTCCGCGAGGTCGCGGCGCACGTACCGGAGAGCGACGTCCGCTCGGGCCTGCGGGTGGCCGCGGGCTTCTCCGCGCGCACGTCGGTGCGCCACGCCGCGTCGGTACTGGGCTCGGGGTGGCGCATCTCGGCCCCGGACACCGTGCCGTTCGCCCTGTGGTCCGCCGCGGGGCACCTGGACGACCTGCCCGAGGCACTGTGGCAGACCGTCGCCGGGTGGGGTGACCGCGACACCACCTGCGCGATCGCGGGCGGCGTGGTCGCGGCCCGCACCGGCACCGGCGGTGTCGCGGCCGACTGGCTCGGGGCCCGCGAGGCCATTCCCGCATGGAGCCGCTGGGCGCCCGCGCGACCGGCCACGCCTTAGCGGAGCCGGAGCCGGAGCCGGAGCCGGAGCCCGAGCCGGAGCCGGAGCCCGAGCCGGAGCCCGAGCCGGACCGGGTTCAGGCCTCGACCCGGGCCCCGTTCGCGGCGCGGGCGGTCCGGGGTGCCAGCATGCTCCGGACCGCCCAGCCCACCGCGAAGGCGCACAGCGCGGCGATCGGTACGGCGGTCAGGGCGACCATGCTCCACCTCTCCGCGTAGTGCAGGGCCCGGTTGGGCGTGGCGGTGAAGTTGGTCATCGGACCCCACGCGTAGTAGCCCCACACCATGATCAGTTGAGAGACCACCGCCCGCGCGACCGCGTGCACGGCTGTTGGCGCGACGGCCGCGACGAGGAACACGATGACGGCGTAGGGGACGTAGCCGGAGGCGAAGCGGCCGGCGGCGGTGACGGCCAGTCCGTCGCCGTCACCGGCCACCGCGATGTACGCGGACAGGGCGCCGGCGGCCAGGGCCACCACCGCGGTCACCGCCGAGCGGCGCAGGATCCTCGATGTGGCGGGCATGGTCTGCTGCTTCCTCTCGTTACCCAAGGCGCGTGAGCCTCGCGCCGAAGGACGGTGCGGACAGGTCCGTCCCCAGCGCCGCGGGGACCTTCGGCGCACCGGGTCCGGTGCCGATGGTCAGTACGCCGATCTCGGTGCCCGCCCGTGCCTCGCGCGGGATGCCCTTCTCGCCGACCACCAGGCTCAGTTCGAGCTTCTGGCCCGGCACGGCGACGGCAGCGGTGTCCTGGGTGGCCACCACCGGCGTGCGGGTCCCGAGCCCGTCGTCGACGTAGCCGACGACCTGGCCCTTCTTGACCACGGACGCCGAGGTCAGTGCCTTGCGGACGGCCTCGATGACCTTCTGGCTGTTGTCCTTCACCAGGATCAGGCTGTTGGAGCCGCTGGGGTCGCCTCCCGTGACGCGCTGGTCGAGCATCGTGCCGAGGATCAGCGGGGTCTTGTCCCCCACGGTCTTGTACGCCGCCCACATCAGCGCGCCGCCGGCCGCCGAACTGGAGCCGGTCTTGATGCCCTTGATGCTGAGCGGGGAGACGAGCAGGTTGTCGTTGTTGTTGATGAGCTGCTTCGACAGGCCCGGGATGGTGGCGCTGGGCAGCTGGACGATCGCCCGGAAGGCGTCGAGCCCCATGACGGCCTCGGCCAGCTTCAGCTGATCGACGGCCGTGCTCACGGTCTTGGCGTCGAGCCCGCTCGGGTCGGTGTACGTGGTGGAGGTCATACCGAGCGCCTGCGCCTCGGCGTTCATCTTCTCCACGAACGCGGCCTCGGAGTCACTGCCGGCGTCCCAACGGGCCAGTAGACGGGCGATGTTGTTGCCCGACGGGATCATCAGCATCTTGAGCATCTCCTGCTGGCTGAAGCGGGTTCCGGCCGTCAGCCCCTCGATGCGCGATTCGCTCTCCGAGGTGCCGTCCGCGACCGCCTTGGCGTCGATCTCGATCGACGGGCCTGCCTCGTCCTTCTTCAGCGGGTGGCCCTTGAGGATCACGTAGGCCGTCATCACCTTGGCCACACTGGCCGTCGGCACGGGCTTCTGCTCCCCGAAGGTCCCCACGTCACCGGCGCCGCCCACGCGTACGGCGGCCTGGCCCTTCTCGGGCCAGGGCACGTCGAACCGGCCGTCGAGGGTGAAGACGGACGGGGCGTCCCCCTGGGCCAGAGCGGCCGCGGGCAGCGGCCTCAGCACCTGTACGACGGCGAGTACGACGCCCAGCAGGAGGAGGACCGGCACCCAGATCCGCAGGCGGCGGGCCGCCGTCCGTCGCGGTGTCTCGGGCGGCGGCGGGGTGTTGGTGAGCCGCGCGAGCAGGTCGAGCGGGGGCAGCGGCTGCTCGGCGGTGCCCCCGGGGGCGGGCGCGGGCGCGGGTACAGGTGTGGGCGCGGGCACTGCGGCCGGCACGGGCGGCGGTACGGCCGCCCGCGCCGGCGGGACCTCCTCCAGAGGCTTGAGCGCGATGAACCGGCTCGTCGTCTCGCTGTCCGACTCGGGGACGCCGACCGCATCCGCCCCGTCCACCGCATCCACCGTGTCGACCGCGTCCGCCGCACCCGCCGTGTCGACCGCATCCGCCGTGTCCACCGCGTCCGCGCCGTCCGCCGTGTCGACCGCGTCCGCCCCGTCCACCGCACCCGCCGTGTCGACCGCATCCGCCGCGTCCGCCGCGTCCACCGGCCCGGCCGACTCGACGGGCTGGGGCGCCGCCCCTTCCGAGTCCGGTTCCCGTCCCGCCGCTTCGGGCGTCGCGCCCTCCACCGGTACCGCAGTCATGCCGTACACCGCCTTGCTCGTGCCGTTCTGGATCAGGCGCCAGTCTCCGTATCCCATATGCGCGAGCGGTGTGCGCCAGATGACCAGTTCGTCACAGTCCGAGACGCTCGTACTGTCATCAAACGATCATCCAGTGCTCAAATTCTCATCATGAAGGCCCTGAAGAATCGCTTTCCCGTTCGAGGCACCTTCAGGAAGCCCGATATCGCTGATGAACCACCGGAAGCCCGTCCCCCCGGCCACCGGCAGGCGCCGCCTGCTGACCGGCGGCGGAGCCCTGCTCCTCGCCGCTGCCGCGGGCTCCCTCCTCGCCGCCGGGTCCGGCGATCCCGACCCGCAGGGCGACGACCGTGACGACAAGGGTCGGCCCGAGGCATCGCCCTCCACCTCCCCCGCCGCCTCCGGATGGATGCCGGGAGTGGCCAGGAAACCGTTGGAGCGCAACTTCGTCGCCGGCGAGCGCGACGCGCAACGCGGGCTCGTCCTCCACGTCCAGGAGGGCGAGGGGTCCCTGTACGAGCGGTTCGGCACTCCCGGGATCAAAGCCTCCGCCCATTTCTGGGTCTCGCAGGAAGGCGAGACGGAACAGTACGTGTCCGTCCTCGACCGAGCCTGGGCGCAGGTGGAGGGCAACGGCTCGTGGGCTTCCGTCGAGACCTCCGGCTTCGCCACCCGGGCACTCACCGAGGCGCAGGTCGACGCTGTCGCCCGCATCTACGCCTGGGGCTCCGGCGCGCACGGCTGGCCGGCGGCGGTCAGCGAGCGCCCGGACCAACCGGGGCTGGGCACCCACGCCATGGGCGGCGTCCCGTGGGGCGCGCACGCATGCCCGGGCACCCTCCGGGCCGGCCAGCGCACCGAGATCATCCGCCGGATGAAGGAACACCTTCCCGCCACCGGATACTGACTGCTCCCCGCCGCCGCGGCCCCTCGTCTCTGCCCCGCTATACGGGAAGTGACCAGTCCGTGATCAGTCCGTGATCCCCGGGTCTTCAGCCCGGCCGCAGTGATCACTAGGGTTCCAACGTGTCGGAAAGCAATGAGATACCCGCAGGTCAGAACGGTCCGGACGAGGACGAATGGAATGCCTTCGTCCTGGCGCACGCCGCGGGAACGCCCTCCGCGGAGCCGTTCGTGCCGAAGCGGGCGTGGCCCCGCGCCGTCCTGGCCGTGCTGCTGCTGGCGGGACTGGCCTTCGTCGCGCTGAAGTTCATCGGATCGCCGTTCGACGCCGGTGTGACCGCACCGACTTCCACGCAGGCGGAGGCGCAGGGGAAGCCGGGAGCGGGGTCGGCCGGCTCTTCCACCACGGCCGGCGAACGGCCGATGATCCCGCTGGCCGAGGCGTTCCCCGCCCAGGTTCCGGACGGGAAGGGCGGCACCTTCACCAAGGTGGGCGCGGTCGTACTCGAGTCCTGCACCGAGCCCGACTCGGTCGGCCCGGGCCTCGCGGCCGCCCTCTCCGACAGCGGGGGCTGCGTGGGCGAGCAGGTGGCGTTGTACAAGGACGCGCACGGCAACCAGTACAACCTGGCCCTGTTCACGCTGAAGGACCCGCGGGACGCCGTGCGGCTGGTGACGCGGCTGTCGATGGCCTTCGACGACCACCAGGTGGGCGCGCAGGCTCCGCCGCCCGGATCCGGCCTGCCGGTCCTGCCGGCCGACAGCGGGATGGTGCAGTCCTTCACGAGTCAGGGCCGGGTCATGGCCGTCGGACTGGGTCAGTGGTCCGACGGCCGGGTCGCCGACTACCAGAAGCTGGTCGACGGGCTGGCCCCGCTGCTGAAGGCGGTCTCGGACAGGGCTGCCCGCTACGAGACCGCGCGCTGAAGTCCCCTCCGTGACCCGGGTGTCGGGCGCCCTGCCGATCAGGCCGGAGGGTGCAGTGCGGCCAGCGCCGAGCGGTGGGTGATCCAGCCCAGGAGGTGGCGCCCGTCCTCGTCCAGCACGGGGAGGCCGTCGCCGTCGCTCGCCGCGAGCAGCGGCAGGGCCTCCTCCAGGGACTGGCCGGCGAGCAGGGCGGGCGGGTGGTCCCGTACCGTCTCGATGGGTTCCTTCTCGGGCCGGCCCTCGTGCAGGGCCCGGGCGAGGGCGAGGGCGCCGACCGAGCCCGCGTAGCGGCCGTGCGCGTCGACGACGGGGAGGCGGCCCGCGTCGGCCTCGATCATCGCCGTGACGGCCGCGCGCAGGCCGGTGCCGGGTGCGAGCGGGGCCGGCGGCGGTCCCATCGCGGTCCGGACCTCGACGGCGGCCGGTCCGGTCAGGTCGAGGTCGACCCCGCGGCGCCGGAGCTTGGCCGTGTAGACGGTGTCGCGGCTGAGCACGTGGCTGACGCCGGTGGCGATGGCGACGGCGGCCATCAGCGGCAGGATGACGCCGTATTCGCCGGTGATTTCGTAGATGATGACGACGGCGGTGATCGGCGCACGGGCCGAACCGGCGAAGACGGCCCCCATGCCGACGACGGCGTAGGTGGTTGCGGAGCCGGTCAGGCCGGGCAGGACGCGGCCCATCGTCTGCCCGTAGGCGCTGCCGAGCATCGAGCCGACGAACAGGGTGGGTGCGAAGACCCCGCCGGAGCCGCCGATGCCGATGGTGACGCTGCAGGCGAGGATCTTGCCGACGAGCAGCACCAGCAGGAATCCGACCGCGTAGCCGCCTGCCGCGGCCTTGCCGAGGACCGGGTAGCCGACCCCGTACATCTCGGGAAGTGCGAGCAGGATCGCGCCCAGCAGGAGGCCGCCGGCCGCGGGGCGCAGCCATTCCGGGCCGCGCCAGACCGCGTCGCAGAGGTCCTCCACGCCGTAGAGCACTTTGGTGAAGAGCACTCCGACGACCCCGGCGAGCGCGCCGAGCAGCACGTACAGGGCGTACGAGGCCAGGTGTTCCACGCCGAGCGGCGCGAGGTGCAGGAAGCGCTCGTCGCCGAGGACTTCGCGGCCGATCACGGCCGCGGTGACCGAGGAGACGGCCACGAAGGCGAAGCCGCGGGCCGTGAAGTCGCGCAGGATCAGTTCCATCGCGAAGAAGACGCCGGCCAGGGGTGCGTTGAAGGTCGCGGCGATGCCGCCGGCCGCACCGCAGGCGACCAGCAGCCGCATCCGCTCCTCGCCCATGCGCAGGATCGATCCGGCGGTGGACCCGAGGGCCGATCCGACCTGCACGATGGGGCCTTCGCGGCCCACCGAGCCGCCGCCGCCGATGCACAGCGCCGACGCGATGGACTTCACCACCGCGACCCGGGCCGGGATCCGGCCGCCCTGCCGGGCGACCGCGTACATCACCTCGGGGACGCCGTGGCCGCGTGCCTCCTTGGCGTAGCGGTAGACGAGCGGCCCGTAGACGGCGCCCGCGACGACGGGGGCGAGCAGGACGAAGTACGATCCGAGCCAGGGCACGTACGGGTTGTCGGCGTGACCGGCCGAGGAGTAGTCGTCGTGTCCGGACAGCACCCGGGTGAAGACCTCGATGAGCCAGCGGAAGGCCACTGCCCCCAGCCCCGCCCCGGCGCCGACCAGCAGTGCCGGCAGCAGCATTCCGGCTTGGGCCCGGTGCATTCCGGCCCGTAGCCCCTCCACCGCGAACGGCCTCATGTCGACTCCTCGGGCCGGCGCCGCGCCGATCGCGTCTCCCGGCCCCTGGCCGCGATCTCCCGGACCGTCCCATCCAACGGCCCGCTTCCCGCCGGGGCCTGGAGGCGGGCCGTCGGCACCCCCGATCGGCGCAGCCGGGGGCCGCGCGGCGGGCGCCCGCGGGGCGTGCGGAGCCTGGCCGAAGTCAGACCATCGGGCGCGGCCGTTCCGGTACGGTCCGTGCTGCCGCCGATCCGGCGGGAGCACGCGCAGTGGACGAACAGGGGAAGACCGATGGCCGTCGAAGCCGGTGCCGTACGACTCCTCCCGCCGGTCCCCGAGCTGGACCCCTCGGTGGTGGAGCGGTGGAGCGCGGGGGGAGGCGAGCTGGTCGAGCTGCTGGCCGAGGTGTGCGGGCGGCTCGGCGGAGTCGGCGCGTTCCGGCTCGGGGGCGGGCCGGCGGACGGCGGGGCCGGGGTCCGGCCGACCGTCCTGGTGACCTCGCCTGAGGCGATCCAGCACGTGCTGGCGCAGCATCCGCAGCGTTACGTCAAACGCTCGCACCGTGCCCGCCTGTTGATCGGCGACGGTGTGCTCGCGGCGACCGGGGAGGCCTGGAAGCGGCAGCGGCGCCTCCTGCAGTCCCAGTTCACCGGGACCGGGATGCGCCGTTACGAGCAGCGGATCGCCGGGGCCGCGCGGGCCACCGCCGCGCGCTGGGCCGCGTACGCCCGTACCGGGGAAGTCCTGGACGTCGGCGAGGAAATGCGGCGCTTCGCCCTCGACACCATCTGGCGTTCCCTGACCGGCTACCCGCTCGACGCGGACACCGAGGGCGAACTGGCCGCCGTCGCGGCCGTGGTGGCCGCGCTGCCGACACTGCCGGCCGATTCCGCCGACGCCGGGGACGCCGTGGCCGCCGACCTGGCCAGGATCGACTCCGTGGCCGCACACGCCATCGCCGCCGCGCGCCGGGGCGCCGCCGGTCCCGACGGGCCGGGTCTGCTGCAGCTGCTGGTGGAGGCGTCGACCGAGCGGCCCGAGTACACGGACCGGCTGATCCGCGACGAGCTGGTCACGCTGCTGGTCGCCGGTCACGAGACCACGGCCTCCACCCTGACCTGGCTGTACCTGCTCCTGGACCGGCATCCCGAGGCCCGCGAACGGGCCCTCGCGGCCGGCGACGCGGGCTCACCGGAGCGCGGGGAGGCGGTGCGGGCACTGGTCAGCGAGACGCTGCGGCTGTACCCGTCCGCCTGGATCCTGCCCCGTCACGCCGTCGAGGACGACGTCCTGTCCGGCTACGCCGTCGAGGCGGGCACCGATGTGCTCGTCTGCCCGTACCTCGCGCACCGCGACCCGGTGCTGTGGCCGGACCCGGAACGCTTCGACCCGCCGCGCTTCACGACACCGGGCGGCCGTCCGACCCTCTCCGGCGCGTACGTGCCCTTCGGCATCGGGCCCCGCGCCTGCCTCGGGCTGCAGTTCGCCCTGCGCGAGTCGACGGTTCTGCTCGAACACCTGCTGCCCGCACACGCGTTGACCTTCCGCTCCGTCCCGGAGAAGGCCGCGTACAGCATCACGGTCCGCCCGGCGGGCCCGACACCGGCCACGCTCACGCCCGCACCGGACCGGGCCGCCCAGGAGAGGTGAACTCCCCGTCATCCGGCGGCGAGGCGGCCGCTGAGCCACTCCAGCGCCGGCGGGATCTCGCGGTTCCACGTGTTGAAGCTGTGTCCGCCGTGGTCGAGGGTGATCGAGGAGACCCGGGCGGGGCTCTTCACCTTCTCGATGAACTTCAGCGTCGGACGGTAGTTGCTCTCGCCCTGCAGCGAGGTGGCGACGAGGAAGGAGCTGTTGCCCTGGGGCAGGTGGTCCAGGCTCCACAGCAGGTCGGACCGCTTCTTCTCGTCCTCGTTGCCGTGGAAGAGGTCTCCGGAGTCCTCGTCGATCTCGGGCTCGTAGTCCGCGGACAGCCCCACGCCGGCCGCGTACGTCTCCGGGTGCTGCAGTGCGATCTTCAGCGCGCAGTATCCGCCGGTGGAGTCGCCCATGATGCCGAGGCCGCGGGGCGAGTTGCCGATGCGGTAGGCGCCGGACAGCGCCTTGGGGAGGTCGGCGCCGAAGAACGTCTCGGTCTGCGGCCCGCCCGGTATGTCGACGCACTGGGTGTTGACCGGCGGTGCGACGGTGGGCCGCATCAGCACCAGGATCATCGGGTTCATCTTCTTCTGCTTGACCAGGTTCAGCGCGGTCTTCGGGTAGGGCAGCGGCTTGAGCAGGTTCTCCGCCGTGCCGGGGAAGCCGGTGAGGACGACGGCGGCCGGGAAGACCCGGTTCTCGTTGCCCTTGTGGAAGTACTCAGGCGGCAGGTAGACGTAGGCTGGCGTGGCGATCTTGGACCGCTCCCCCTGGATCATGACTTTCTCGATCTCGCCGCCCAGGTGTCTGCTCTCACCGCCCGGCACCCACGGCTTCTGCCGGCCGGTCACCTTCAGCGCCGAAGTACCGCCCGCGTCCTGCCCGCTGAGGACCGGTGCCTTCTCCCGTCCGGCCAGCTCCGCCCAGGACCCGTAGATCAGGAAGCTGCGGTTCGCCGCGAGGCCGATGGCGCAGAGGGTCAGCACCTGGATGGTGAGGACCAGGCCGGCCCGGCCCAGGACCGGCCGCCATCCCTGCCGCGCGAGGCGCGGCCACAGCCATACGGACACCGCGAACACCAAGGCGGTGGCGAAGAGGGCCGCGACGAAGAGCGAGTTGCTTGTCAGAGTCACATGAGACTAGACAGCCCCACAAAACAATCCGTTCCCTGCCGAAGGCCTGGGAATGATCACGGCTCGCGGCGCCGCCGCCACGCCGCTGCGGCCAGGACTCCGCCGATGAGCAGGGTGCCCGCGGCGGTGCCGGCCAGGCCGGCGCTCAGGCCCTCGGGGAGGTAGGAGCACGACAGCCGGTCGGCGCCCGCACCGCCCAGCGGGACGCCCAGCAGCCCGTGGTACGAGACCGGGGCGCGGGCCGGGCCGCCGTCGACGGAGCAGGTCCACCCGGGGGACGCGGTGGTGGCGACCACCGCCGTGCCGGTCGAGCCCTTGGGGAGCCGGGCCTCGACGGTGTGACCGCCCGCGGTGACGGCCGTGGCTCCGGTGGCCTTCAGTCGGGCCACGGCCGCGTCGAAGGCGGCCGGGTCCAGGCAGCCGAGCGCGTCGGGCGGCAGGATCTGGCCGTCCCTCGGGGCGCGGACGGAGAAGTCGAAGCGGCCGTCGGGCGGGACCGTGCCCAGTTCCTTGAGCGGTGCGCTGACGGCGGGCGGCTTGCCGAAGAGGCTCTCGCGGTGGCCGGTGCCCCGGACCTGGACGGTGGCGTACAGGTCGGGCGCGTAGAGGAAGGCCCGCTCCCCCGGGGCGCACCGCGACGAGAAGGCGGTCCAGTGCTCATCGCCCTCGCCTTCGGCCCTGGGCAGGGCGAAGCCCCGCCCGGTGTCGGGCGCGTCGGGGCCGCCGGTGCGCGAGAGCCCGGGCACGGTGTACACCCTGGCGCCGAGGGCGGCGTGGCGCCGGGCCCAGACCGAGCCCTCGGGGGCCCCGTACGCCTGGTCGCTGGCGGGCGGGCGGAGGGTGACGAGCGGCGGGGCGGGCACCGTGCGTGCGCTGACGCCGTTCTCGCCGGCCGGTTCCAGGACGGTGCCGACGCCGAGCAGGGACCGCAGGACCGGGTCGTCGGCGGGCCACAGGTGGCGGCCGCCCATCGCCTGGCCGAGGCCGAGGCCGCGCAGTCCGCGCGCGGTCTCCACGCTCACGTAGCTGCTGTAGTAGCCGCCGCCCTGTCCGCCGACCAGCATGGCGTCGTTGTTGGTGACGAAGACCTCGGGTCCCGCGTCGGAGCGGATGGCGGGCCAGTCCTCCCGCTCCCGCAGGGTCCGGTACGCGTCCACGCCGAGCGTGGTCATCGTCTGGGTGCGGACGGGGCCGCGCCGGCGGGGGTCGTCGACGACGGCGTTGCCGTAGACGGCGTACGTGGTGCCGGCGAAGACCGAGACGGCCAGCAGCACCATGACGCCCATGCGGGCGGGGCGGCGCAGGCCGCGCGCGTAGGCGAGGAGCAGGACGGTGGTGACGGCGCCGCCGACCAGGACGCCGGTCAGGGCATACCGGTTGACCGGCTGGAGGTCGTAGGTGACGGCGACGAGCAGGGCCAGCAGGGCCGCGCCGCCGAGCAGGGCGCGGGGCCGGGGCATGTGGGCGAGGCAGATCCAGGCGGCCATCGCGAGCATGCCGCTGAGGACGAAGGACTCGCGGAAGGGGGCTCCGTGCGGGAGGGCCCCGCCCTGCCAGAGCTTGGCGGTGGGGGTGAGGACGAAGGTGACCGCGGTGAGGAGCAGGAGCGCGAACCAGGCGGCGCGTTCGCGGGCGCGGACCTTCGACTGGAAGGGCAGGGTCAGTACGAGGAGGAGGACGAGCACCCCGGCGTAGATGTTGGGCGCGGGATAGCGGGGGTGGGTGCCCGGTATGAGCATCGAGAGGTAGGTCAGCGGGTCGGCGTCCACGCTGACGACGTACAGCTCGGTGGGCTGGGACCGCTGGTTGGCCCGGGCGCAGACCAGGACGGCGGGGGCGGCGAGCAGCAGCCCGGTGCCGGTCATGGTGGCGGCCCGCCACAGCGCCCGGCCCCGGGTGCGCCAGTCGGTGTCGGCGAGCAGGAGCCGTACGAGGAAGACGAGCGCGGTGGCCAGGGTGGCCATGGCGGCGGTGTAGAAGTTGGCGAACCAGCAGAGGGCGACGAGGAGGCTGCCGAGGACCCAGTGGCGGCCGGTCAGGCACCAGTCGGCGGCTATGCCGAGCATGGGTATGGCGACCAGGCCCCACGTCCACATCGGGACGATGGTGCCTTCGGCGACTCCCCAGCCGCAGACGGCGTAGCCGACGGAGAGCAGGGCGCGCAGCCACGGCGAGCCGGGGCGCAGCCGGCCGAGGAAGACGGTCATCAGGGCGGCGGCGAGGCCCATGCTGAAAAGGCTGACCAGGTAGACGGAGAACTCGGCGTGCTCGCGGGGCAGGGCGCCGGCCAGCCAGGAGAACGGATTGGTGAGATAGGTGAAGAAGTCCCCGAGGAACCCGACGCCGTAGCCGCTCTGCCAGTTGAAGAGCAGGTCGCCTTGGGCATTTCCGTGCTGGAGGTCCCACAGATGGGTGTGGAAGGGCACGTATTGGTGGCGCAGGTCGTTGTCGGCGCGCGGGATGGAGCCGAAGGGATACACGCCATGCGCGGCGAGGCCGGCGCTGTAGGCGGCCATGGATATGAATGCGGCCACGAGAGCGGAAAGGAATCTGACATTCCGCTTTACCTCGCCGACCTGGGCCCAAACCCCTCTTCGGCCTCCCGTGGGGAGGGGGCTTTCGGCAGGCGGGAGAGACGTGGCGGTCATGTGTGGCAAACCCTCGTGCGTGATTCATCGGCCACGGACAGGCCGCCGATTCACGCACCCTATGTACACCGCCGAAAAATTCATGCACCCGATGCTAGGAATATGATCGCAATCACGAACGCATGCGGTCCAAATTGCTATAGAAAGTGGACAATCAGCCACTTATCCGTGCGGGCGATCGCCACCCGACGACCTGCCCGGTAGCGGAACCCCGGATCCCGTAGGCTCGGTGGATGGCAAAGTACTTCGACGTACACCCCGAGAACCCCCAGCCCCGCACCATCGGCAGCATCGCCGACAGCATCCGCTCCGGCGGGCTCGTCGCCTATCCGACGGACTCCTGCTACGCGCTGGGCTGCAAGATGGGCAACCGTGAGGGCGTCGACCGCATCCGGTCGATCCGGCAGCTCGACGACAAGCACCACTTCACCCTGGTGTGCGAGAACTTCGCGCAGCTCGGCCAGTTCGTGATCGTCGACAACGACGTCTTCCGCGCGATCAAGGCGTCCACCCCGGGCAGCTACACCTTCATCCTCCCGGCGACGAAGGAAGTTCCGCGCCAGCTCCAGCACCCGAAGAAGAAGACGGTCGGCGTCCGCATCCCCGACCACGTCGTGGTCCAGTCCCTGCTGGCCGAGCTCGGTGAGCCGCTGCTGTCCAGCACGCTGCTGCTGCCCGACGAGAGCGAGCCGATGACGCAGGGCTGGGAGATCAAGGACCGGCTCGACCACGTCGTCGACATGGTGGTCGACTCCGGCGACTGCGGGACGCTGCCGACCACGGTCATCGACTTCTCCAGCGGCGAGGCCGAGATCGTCCGCCGGGGCGCGGGCGACACCACCCGCTTCGAGTAGCGGCAGGCGGGCGGGCGGGCCGGCGCAGCCGCATCACGCCGGTTCGGGCCGGGTCGCGTCGGGTCAGGAGCCCTGGCGCAGGACGGGCTTGAGGCCGTAGTCGAGTTCGGCGCCGTCCACGAGGATGGCTTGCACCGTTCGGGTGACGGGGTCGATGTCGGCCACCATCCCGTCCCCCGAATAGCGCGGGTAGCCGGAGGCGCCGCTCTGGCCGGTCGGCGCGACGACCGCCGAGCGGATGGCGTCGTCGTCGGATCCGTCCACCACGTGCTCGGGCACCAGCAGGATCTCGAACGTGCGCGGTTCGGTGCTCATCCCCCGACGCTAACCGGCTCCTTCGGATCACGCTGCCCGACGTCACCGTCGATGAGCGTCTGGAGCCCGGGCGCGTACAGGTCCGCCAGCCGCTCCGGCGGCGTACGGGTCCCCGCGCCATCGGGGCGGTGCAGACTCAGCGTCGCCCCCAGACCCAGCAGCTGGCCCGCGATCAGCTCGGCGCGAAGCTCCCGGTCGGCCCCGGTGAGGGAGCCGGCGAGGCGGGTGGTGACCTGCTCGCGGAACCGCGCGCGCAAAAGGGTGCGTTCGTCGTCCATGCCGAGGGAGAAGACCACGCGCAGCAGCGGGTCCCCGCGGAGCTCGTCGCGCAGCCGGACCATGGTCAGCACGAGGTGCCTGCCCAGCGCGGGCGCCCGTGCCGCGAACAGGGCGTCGGCCGCGGGCTGGAAGTCGGCGACCGTGTTGAACAGCCGTTCCTTGCTGCCGAACCGCTTCACGATCAGCGACGGGCTGACGCCGGCGTCGGCCGCGATACCGCGCAGGGTGACCTCGGCGTAGGGGCGCAGGGTGAACGCCCGGCGGGCGGCGCGCACGATGGCGTCGCGGCCGGTACCGGTGTCGGTACCGGATTCCCCGGCGGTGCCCGTGTGCTCTGCGGTCATGTGCTCTGCGGTCATGTGCTCTCCCGGGCGGCGGCCTCGGACTTCGTCACCGCGACCGTACCGGCCGGGGCCGAGCCGGCGGGCGCGGCGGAGCCGGCGGACTCGACCGGCGTCGACCGCGCCGACGGCAGGAAGAGGGCTGCCACCAGCGCGGCGAGCGCCGTGCCGGCCGCGATGAGGAAGATCAGCAGGTACGCGTGCAGGGCAGGCGCGTCGCGTCCGCCCGCCGGGAGCGTGACGCGGGCGAGCACGGCCGCGACGACGGCGCTGCAACCGGCCTGGCCGACCGAGCGCATGAGGGTGTTCAGGCCGTTCGCGGCGCCGGTCTGGGTGGCCGGCACGGCCCGCATGACGAGCGCCGGCAGCGCCGAGTAGGCGAGGGCGGTCCCGCAGGCGACCACCGTGGCGCCGGCCACGATCGGCCCGAGGGCGTGGCTGGTGAAGAACCGGACGACGTAGCCGAGCGCCATGACGGCCGCGCCGAGGGCCAGGGCGGTCCGGGGGCCGTACGCGGCGGAGAGCCGGGCCGAGACCGGGGACAGCGCCACCATGGCCAGGCCGCCGGGGAGCAGGCACAGGCCGCTGACCACGATGGAGGCGCCGAGCCCGTAGCCCGTGCTCACCGGCTCCTGCACCATCTGCGCGGTGGCCAGGGAGTTCGCGTAGAAGGCGAATCCGACGAACAGGGCCGCGAGGTTGGCGAGCAGGACGGCGGGGCGGGCCGACACGCGCAGGTCGACCATCGGCGACGCGGTGCGCAGTTCGTGGCGGCCCCAGAGCACCGCGACGGCCGGGGCGGCGGCGAGCAGGCCGAGCGTGCGCGGCGAGGTCCAGCCCCAGTCCGCGCCCTGGGTGATCGCGAGCAGGAGCGCCACGAGGGTGGCGGCGAGGCCGAGGGTGCCGGGTACGTCGAAGCGGCCGGCGGTGCGGGTCGGCGATTCGGGAACGGCCCACAGCACCAGGAGCAGGTCGAGCAGTCCGAGGGCGGCGGCGGCCCAGAACATGGCGTGCCAGTCGAAGTGCTCGACGACCAGGGCGGCGGCCGGGAGTCCGATCGCGGCGCCGATCCCGAGGGTGGAGCTCATGAGGGCGATGGAGGGCAGGACCCGTTCGGGCGGGAGCTCGTCGCGGATGATGCCGATGCCGAGCGGGATGACGGCGAGCGCGGACCCCTGGAGGGCGCGGCCGACGATCAGGACGGAGATGTCGGAGGTGACCGCGCACAGCACGGATCCGGCGGTGAGGACGGCCAGCGAGGCGAGGAGCACGCGGCGCTTGCCGTACATGTCGCCGACGCGGCCTAGCACGGGAGTGAAGACCGCGCCGGTGAGCAGGGTGGCGGTGACGAGCCAGCCGACGGCGGCCGGACTGCTGCCCGTCAGGTCCGGTACGTGCGGCAGGAGGGGGACGACCAGGGTCTGCATGACGGCGACGACCGCGCCGCAGAACGCGAGGACGGGAACGATCGGGCGGGTGCGGGTCTCGGCGGGCATGTCGCTCCCCAACACTGGCCCGAGGGGGTGCACGCTTGTTCACCCCGAGGGTAAACGCGCGTGCACCCCTCTGTCTCCCCGTCCGTGACGGTTCTTTTCAGCCGTTTCGCCCAACCCGAGAACCGGTCGCGTCCGGGGTCGCGTCGTGGGCAGCACGTACGTCAGCACGGGGAAAGGCACCGACCATGTTCTCGCCGTCGCGACCGGCGGCTTCGCTTCGGCCGCCCCGGCGGAGGCTCCCGCCGCCGCTCCCGAGGCCTCGGCGGCGCAGCCCTCCGTATCGGGCAGCCCGGAGGGCGCCTTCACCCGATCGCCGACTTCTACGGCGCGTACATCGACGCGGTGTACGACGGTGACGGCAAGACCTCGGACCAGCTGCGCGCCTTCTACCTCGCCGAGCCCCTGCGGGGACGGCTGACGAAATGGGAGGAGACCCACCACGCCGACGGGGTCCTGCGCGCCCAGAACGTGCCCCTCGGTTGGAAGGTCGCCTCGACCGGCAACGGCACGGGCAAGGCCAACGCCACGGTGACCCTCACCTGGGGCGGCGGCGACACCACCCGGATCCGCGTCCAGGCCGACCTCGCCACGCGCAAGATCGTCTCCATCGAGGACTGACAGTGAGGCCGGGCGGACCGGGCACAGGCAGGCCCGCACAGGCGCGCACCGCGCCTAGGAGCGGTGCGCGCCGTCCTCTCGCACCGCCTCGTCGCGCGGCGCCGAGGGGTGGCGCAGCAGGCCGCGGGCCCAGCGTTCGTTGAGGCCCGCCAGGAAGCCGATGGCGCCCCAGAAGAACCATGCCTTGACCATGGCCTGGTGCCCGGCGGCGGTGAGCGGTCCCGGTCCGCACAGTTCGGCCGGGGTGAGCGGCGGGGTGAGGACGGTGAGAATGCCGCCGCTGACGAGCAGGAAGAGCGAGGTGGCCAGGAACCACCCCACCACCACGCGGTACCAGCCCTCCTGGCGCAGCGTCTGGGACAACTGGACCGGATCGGCGTCCAGGATGCCGCGCCCGGCCCGGGAGCGGATGAGCTGCTGGGGATCGCGCAGCCGGATGATCACGCTGAACACCGCGCCCATCGCGCCACCCGCGAAGCACACCAGGGCGTGGACGAGGGCCAGCCGCTCCTGGCAGCCGAAGTCGACGCCGAAGAGCCCGGGCAGCCACGCCCCCAGGGCGAAGACCACGACCAGCACCACCGGACTGACCACGACACCGCAGGTCAGGCCGATGTTCAGACCGCGCGCCCCGGCGGTCACCGTGTCGGCCTCCAGCCGGGACTCGGCGAGCGCGACCGCCGTGTCCAGCCGGGCCACGTCGGCGCCCCGGGCGACCGCGCGCAGGGCGCGGAGCAGGTCCTCGGCGACGGCGGCCCGCGTACGGCGTTCGAAGGCCCGCTGCGAAGCCGCGTAGAGCCGGTCGAGGCGCAGCATCAGCTCCGGTTCGGCGCACCACAGTTCGCGCAGCCGCTCCGGTTCGATGCCGGGCACGTCTTCCAGTGCCCGTATCTCCCCGTCGGCCGCGCCCAGGAACCACTCGAGTATCCCGCGCCGCATCCCGTCCCCCTCTTTCGCAGAGCAGTTCTATCCTGCTTCCGCCCGGGACGGTACCCGCCCGCCGGCCCGGGGGCTCCGCCGCCTTGCGTTACGCCCGGCTCCACCACCGCGACCGGCCGGCGGGCGGGGCCGGTACGTCGGCCTGCGCGGGAGGTACGTCGGCCCGGACGGGCGGTACGCCGGCTCCGGCGGTGCGCAGGGACTGGCGTACGGACCAGGCCACCGAGACCAGGGGCACCGCCACCACGGCGCCGACGATCCCGGCGGCGATGGCTCCCGCCACCACGGACAGGGCCACCACCATGGGGTGCAGCCGGACGGCCCAGCTCATCACCAGGGGATGCAGCAGTTGCCCCTCGATCTGGCCGATGACCACGATGAGCGCGACCACCAGGGCCGCCACCAGCGGCCCCTTGGTGGCGAGGGCGACGACCGCGGCCACGCCGAGGGCCACCGGGGAGCCGATGAGCGGGACGAACGCCGCGACGAACTCCAGCAGCGCGAGCGGGACGGCCAGCGGAACACCGAGGCCGAACAGGGCGATGCCCACCAGGAGGGCGTTGGTCGCGGCCACGAGCACGATGCCGTGGGTGTAGCCGGTGAAGGTCCGCCACGCCGCGCTCCCGGCCACGGCCACCCGCTCCCGGGCGCCTTGCGGGAGCTGCCCGCAGAACCAGCTCCACTGCCGGTCGCCCGAGTAGATGAAGAAGACGGAGCAGAACAGTCCGAGGGCCGCCACGGTGAGCACCGACACGACGCGTCCCGCCCCGCTGAGCGCCGTGCTCAGCAGGGTCGAGCGATGGCTGGAGAGGTAGGTGCCGATCCGGGTCTGGACGTCCTCGAGCACGTGGGAGTCCATCCGGAACGGCGGGCCGCTGAGCCAGTCCTGGATCCTGCCCAGTCCCTCCTTGAACTCCCGTACCAGTGCGGGCCACTCCCCCGCGACGGCCTCACCGACCAGGGCGAGGGAACCGAGCACCACCACCGCGCTGACGATCAACGCGCAGGCCACCGCCGGCGCTCGGGGCAGCACCCGGGCCAGGAGGCCGGCCGGCGGCCGCAGCATCGCGGCCGCCACCAGCCCCAGGAAGAGGGCCAGGGCGATCTCGTGGAACCGTCCGAGGACCGCGAACACCGCGTACGCCGCCGCGCCGACGACCAGGAGCCGCCAGGCATGGGCGGCCGCCGTCCACAGGACCGGGGACACCCTCGTACCGGCCCCACCCGCCTCGCCGGCCGCACCGGCCCGGCCGGCACCGCGCGGGACCGCCTGGCGCCGCGGGCATGTCGGGCGGCGCACCGGCCGCGTCACGCGTCGCCTGGTCATGTGCGGCCGCACCTCCGGGGTGTGTTGGTCCCCTCGGGCTATCACCCCGGCGGCGCCCGCCCGGCGCGGCGCGCAGCGGGTTCGCCCGAAGGTCTCACCCGCGCTGGGCCGAAGGAGCCGCCCCGGCCGTTGCCCCTCCTGTGGTGATCTCGCTGGTCACGGGCGGTTTCCCGGCCGGGCGGCCGACGGGCGACGGGAAACCCGTCGACCCCCGGGTCCGCCGGGGACAGGCTGAAGGCGTCAGCACGGAGCAAGACCCACAAGGGGACATCATGCGCAAGATGATCCGCGGCGCAGCCGCGTTCGCCACCGCCACGGCCGCCGTCCTGGCACTGAGCGGCACCGCCGGCGCGCAGCCGGCCGACACGTGGGCCGGCTGCCCGGACGGGGCGGTCTGCATCTACCCCCAGAACCAGAACCCCGCCGTCAAGCCCAGCCAGATCTTCCACAGCTACGGGGCGCACAACCTGAACAACCAGTACGGCAACCACTGGGTCCTCAACAACCAGTACGGCGGCGCCTCGGCGAGCCTGTGCACCGGTTCCAACGGCGTCAACTGCGGCAACCCGATCGCCCAGGGCAGGGGGGTCTACGCCGACCTCGGGCCGATCAACTCGATCACCCTCAACCGGCCGTAGCCGACGGCCCGTTCGCAAGGGTGTTCCGGAGCCGGCCGCCGGGCGGTTCCGGAACACCCTTGTTTCACGCCACGCCGCACGAATGGCCGGTCGGCCCCGCGGCCCCCGCGCTAGCCTGGGCACCTGCCTCTCACAGCCTGGGCGCGCATTGCCATGGGGGACGTCTTGGGGGATCCGGACCGCGGACGCACCGCCGGCCGCCGGCACACACCGCACGATTCGACGGACGGCGTCGCGGCGCCCTTTCCCGCCCAGCTGAGACGTCTGCGCGTGCAGCGCGGCCTGTCGCTCGCCGACCTCGCGCGCGAGACCCATTACAGCAAGGGCTACCTGAGCAAGATCGAGACCGGCGCGAAGCCGGTCACCACCGACGTCGCGCGCTGCTGCGACCGGGTTCTGGGAGCGGAGGGCGAACTCCTGCGGCTGGTACCGGAGAGCGAGGGGCCCGGGCCCCCGGCGGGATCGCCCGCCGGCGCCGCCGGACCGGCCGGATCCGGGGCCGGAACGCGCGCCTGGTCCGATGTCGAGTCCGGCACCCCGCCCGGTCCGCAGTCGCAGGGCGAGTGCCCCTACCGGGGCCTGCCGGCGTTCACCCCCGAGGAAGCGGGGTGGTTCTTCGGCCGGGAGCGCGCCACGTCCGCCCTCGTCGAGCGGCTCTTCGAACGCCTGGGCCACGGGCCGCTGCTGCTCGTCGCCAGGTCGGGAGCAGGCAAGTCCTCACTGCTCAGCGCCGGTCTGGTACCGGCCCTTCGGCGCGGCGACTTCCCGGTGGCGGGCGCCGACGGCTGGCCGGTCGTCCGGTTCACCCCCACCGCGCACCCGCTGCAGGAGCTGCTCGACGCCGCCGCCAAGGCGCTGGGGGGCGATCTCGGGATCAGCCCAAGGGAGTTGCGCACGCGCCCGGAGCGGCTGCTCGAAGCCGTGCACCGACGCGCGAACGGCGGCAGGCCGCGCCCGGACACGGTCCCCGGGCCGGGACCGGGCGAGCGGCTGCCGCCGACCGTGCGGCCGGTGCTGCTGGTCGATCAGTTCGAGGAGCTGTTCACGCTCTGCGCCGACGAGGAGGAGCGCCGCGCCTTCGTACGCGTGCTGCGCGCCGTGGCCGTGTCCCGGCCCGCGCGGACCGGTTACGACCCGGCCGCCGTCGTGCTCGGCGTGCGGGCCGACTTCTCCGGGGACTGCCTGGACCTGCCCGGGCTGGCCGCCGTATTCGCCGACGGGCTGTTCGTCCTGCCCCCGATGTCCGTGGCGGAGCTGCGGGAGTCCATCACGCGCCCGGCCGAGCTCGCCGGGCTCACCCTGGAACCAGGGCTGGTCCCGCTGCTCCTGCGGGACGCGGGCGTACGCGAGGCCGCGGAGCGCACCGCACCGCACGGCGCCCCGCACCCCGGTCCGCACGGCGCCCCGCACGCCGGCTCCGAGGTCCGCCCGGAACCCGGCCCTGGCACCGGTCCTGACTGGCCCGGCGAGACGCCCTCCGCCGCCCTGCCCCTGATGTCCCACGCACTGATGGCCACCTGGCAGCGGCGCGAGGGGGCCACTCTCACCGTCGCGGGATACGAGTACGCCGGCGGGATCCAGGGCGCCGTCGCGCGGAGCGCCGAGCAGGTATTCGCCCGCCTCTATCCGGCCGAACAGCACACGATCCGGCGGCTGCTGGTGCGCCTGGTCCACATCGCCGACGGTGCGGTGCCCACCCGGCGCCGGGTCAGCCGGACCGCCCTGCTGGAGGGGCAGGCCGACGCCGACCGGACCTCCGCCGCCCTCGACGCCTTCGTACGGGCCCGGCTGGTCACCACCGACAGCGCGACCGTGGAGATCACCCACGAAGCCCTGCTGCACGCCTGGCCGCGCCTGCGCGGCTGGATCCACGCCGACCGGGCCGGGCTGCTCGTCCACCAGCAACTGGCCCAGGCCGCCGACGAATGGGTCCGCGAGGGGCACGACCCCTCCGTCCTCTACCGCGGCACCCGCCTCGACACCGCCCGGGCCTGGGCGGACGAGCTCGGTGCAGGAAGGCTCGGCCCGCGGGAAGCGGACTTCCTCCGTGCGAGCCGGGCCGCGGAGGAGAGCCGCCGCCGCCAGGCGGGCCTCCAAGTCCGCCTGCGCCAGCGGATGCTGGCCACGCTCGTCGTCCTGCTCGTGCTGGCACTGAGCGCCGGCGCGGTGGCGTACCAGCAGCGGGCCGGGGCGCTCGGCCAGGAGCGGACCGCCCGCTCGCAGGCCCTGGCCGCGCGGTCCCTCTCGCTGGCGTCCGGACAGCCCGAGGCCTCGATGCTGCTCGCCGAGGAGGCGTACCGCGCCGAGGCGACTCCCGAGGCGCGCGGCGCCCTGCTGAGCACCCAGTCGCAGCCGTTCCTGGCCCGGCTGGGCGGGCACGGCGGGCCGGTCAACTCGGTGGCCTTCGCGCCGGGCGGCGCGCTCATGGCGACGGCCGGCTCCGACGGGAGGGTGCTGCTGCGCCGGGTGGCCGACCGGCGCACGGTCGCGGCCTTCACCCTGCCCGGCCGGGTGCGCACAATCGCCTTCAGCCCCGACGGGCTGACCCTGGCGGCCGGTTCCACCGGCGGTCCGGTCCGGATCTGGCCCGTCTCGGCGTCCGGCGCCGGGCCCGGCGCGCCGGTGGTGCTGCCCACGCGTACGGCGGGCGCCCGGGCACTGGCCTTCGCCCCCGACGGGCGCACCCTGGCGATCGGTTCCGCCGACGGGAACGTCCTGCTGCTGGACCCGGCCGGCGAGCACCGTGAGATCGCGGCCTTGACCGGGCACACCGCACGGGTCAACTCCCTCGCGTACGCGCCGGACGGCCGCTCGCTCGTGTCGGCCGGCGCCGACGGAACCGTACGCATGTGGGACACGGCGCGGGCCCGTTCGCTCGCCGTGCTGGAGGGTCATACCGGAGAGGTGCTGGGGGCGGCCTTCGCGCCGGACGGGCGGACGGTCGCCACCGGCGGCGTCGACCGGACCGTGCGGGTGTGGGACGTCACCGCGCACGCCGTCCTCGCCACCCTCACCGGGCACAGCGACGACGTCAACGCCGTCGCCTACACGCCCGACGGTACGACGGTCATCAGTGCGGGCGGCGACGGCACCACCCGGTTGTGGGACGTCCGGGGCTGCCGGCTCACCGCGACGCTCGCCGGGCACACCGACTACGTGCTCGCGGTGGCGGTGGACCCGGCGGGCTCGGTGCTGGCCACCGCCGCCTTCGACCAGTCCGTCGTGCTGTGGGACCTGCGGGGGCCGGTGCTGACGGCCCGTCCGTTCACCGAGGTCTGGCACGCCGCCTACAGCCCCGACGGGAAGACGCTGGCCACGGCCGACGCCGATCACACGGTGCTGCTGTGGGACGTGGCCGCACGACGGGTCCGGGCCACCCTCAACGGGCACGCCGAGACCGTGTTCTCGGTGGCGTTCGCCCCCGACGGCCACACCCTCGCCTCCGCCGGCGCCGACGGCACCGTACGCCTGTGGGACGCCGCCACCCACATCCCCCTCGCCACCCTCACCGGGCACACCGGGACCGTGTTCTCGGTGGCGTTCGCCCCCGACGGCCACACCCTCGCCTCCGCCGGCGCCGACGGCACCGTACGCCTGTGGGACGCCGCCACCCGCACTCCCCTCGCCACCCTCACCGGGCACACGGACTTCACCAACGACGTCGCCTTCAGCCCCGACGGGCGGACCTTGGCCAGTGCGGGGGACGACCTGACCGTCCGGCTCTGGGACGTGGCCGGGCGACGTCCGCTCGCCGCGCTCACCGGTCACGCGGGGGCGGTACGGGCCGTCGCGTTCGCCCCGGACGGGCGGACACTGGCCAGCAGCGGAAACGACGGGACGGTCCGGCTGTGGGACACGGGGCGGCGCCGCGTCACCGCCGTGCTCACCGGCCACACCGGCTCCGCGCGGGGCATCGCCTTCTCCCCCGACGGACGGACCCTGGCCAGCAGCGGCAACGACCGTACGGTGCGGCTGTGGGGCGTGTCCGGAGGCCGGCTCCGGGCCGCCCTGTCCGGTCATACGAACGCGGTCTGGGGCGTCGCCTTCTCCCCCGACGGGCGGACGGTCGCGAGCAGCAGCAACGACGGCACCGTACGGCTGTGGAATCCGGACCCCGGGGCGCGGCTGGCGGACATCTGCCGCATGGGGAGCGGCATCGGGCCGCGGGAGCGGCAGGCACTGATACCGGGCCTGCCCGTACGCGCGGCCCGCGACTGCCCGAAGGGGTAGGGCGGGCGGCGGAAGTCCGTGGTCGGAGGGGGTTTCCCGGGGGTTTCCCGTTGCCCGTCGCAGTGGTGCCGCGCCCCGCCCTCGACGCGGCGCGGCGACGGCCGCCAGTCTGGTCCCCGGACGGGCGCCGGCCAAGTCCCGGCCGGACGGCGGCGCTTCGACGCCACCGGCGGCCGCGTAGGCCGGCGCCGCCGCGCCCGTGAGAAACGAGGTATCCCACCATGCTCCACCCCACACGTCCGAGCCGGACGGCTCCGCGCCGGACGGGTCTCATCGGAACGCTCCTCGCGCTCCTGGCCGTTCTCCTCTGTACCCCCGCCACTCCGGCGACCGCCGAAGGCCCGTGCCGGGTCCTGGCGCCGGGCGCCTCGGCTGCCGCCGAGCGCGCCGTCGCAGCCGCCTGCGAACAGGTGGGAAAGGGCGTCTGGTACACCTGGGGCGGCGGTCACGGCCCGCAGCCCGGTGCCACGTACGGGCAGGTGGATCCCACCGATCCGGCCAGCGAGCACGATCCCGAACGGCTCGGCTTCGACTGCTCGGGACTCGTGCGCCACGCCTACGCGCAGGCCACCGGCTCGGACCCGCTGAACGGGGTCGCCAGTGCGCAGTACTACACGCACCGCGCGGCCGCGCGCTTCACCGCCGTCCAGGGGTCTGCGCCGCTGCTCCCCGGCGACCTGCTGGTATGGGGGACCTCCCAGCACCTGCACCACATCGCCCTCTACCTCGGCGCGGGCAAGATGGTGGAGGCCAAGCAGTCGGGCACCAAGCTGATGGTCAGTGACGTGCGGCTGACGAACGGCTACTACGGGGCGGTGCGCGTCGACACGGGCCCGGCCGTCGGGCACGTCGTGCGGACGTGGGGCTCCGGTGTCTGGACCAAGGCCCTGCCCTCGACGGCGGCCGCGCGGGTCTACGCCCTGCCCGGGCCGACGACGGTCCGCGTCGAGTGCCAGAAGCACGCCGAGCCGGTGACCGCCGACGGTTACACCAATGACGCCTGGTCCTACCTTCCCGACTACCAGGCGTGGATGACGAACATTTACATCCAGGGACCGGCTTGGCTGGAAAGTGTGCCTGCCTACCCTTGATCATCCGTAAGGTCGGGAATGATCAACCACCCCCCGAGTCGAGGAGCAACGTGCGTCCGTCCCCTTCCCCCTCCCCTTCCCGCGAACGTCGTCTGGCCATCGGTGCCGCCCTGCTCGCCGTCGTGGCCGGCGGCCTGCTGCCGGCCACCGCCGCCCACGCCGCGCCCGTGGCGCAGGCCGCACCTCAGTCCGCCGTCGAGACGGCCGTCGCGCCCGATCTGGAGGCGCTGACGCAGGCGCTGCGCAACACCACGGCGGCCGGAGCGCCGGGCGCGATGGCCCGCTTCACCGGTCCGGGCGGAGTCCAGAGCAGGGTGGAGGGCGTCCGCGACCGCACCACGGGCGCGGCGATGGACCCGCGGGCCCGCTTCCGCATCGGCAGCGTCACCAAGACGTTCTCCACCGTCGTCCTGCTCCAACTGGTGGACGAGGGACGGATCAAGCTCGACCAGCCGGTCAACAGCTACCTGCCGGGCCTGCTGCCGGACGACCGGATCACGGTGCGCCACCTGCTGACCCACCGGAGCGGTCTGGCGGACTACACCAACGTGATGTTCGAGCACACCGTGCCCGGCTTCGAGTCCGTCCGGAACAAGGTGTTCACGTACGGGGAGCTCGTCGGCCTCTCGCTCGCCGAACCGAGGACCACCGAGCCCGGCGTGGCGTACAAGTACTCGAACACCAACTTCGTCGTGGTGGGCATGCTGATCGAGAAGGCCACGGGCAAGCCGGTGGCCAAGGAGTACGACCGGCGCATCATCAAGCGCCTCGGACTGAAGAACACCTCGTACGTCCACCCCGGCACGGCCATCAAGGGCCTGCACGCCAACGGCTACCTCCACCCCGACGAGGCGGGCGCCCCGCTGGTCGACTCCACGGAGCAGACCGTTTCCTGGGCGCAGTCCGCGGGCGCGATGATCTCGAACGCGGCCGACCTCAGCACCTTCATGTCCTCCCTGCTCGGCGGAAAGCTGCTGCGCCCGGGCACGCTGGACGCGATGCTCACGATGACCCCGACCGACACCACGAACACCCGGTTCTACGGGCTGGGTCTGCGCCGGTACGACCTCTCCTGCGGTACGCAGGTCTACGGGCACACGGGCACCGTGCAGGGCTTCTACACCTACGCCTTCACGACCCGCGACGGCAGCCGAGCCCTGTCCGCGATGGCCAACACCTCCAACCGGGGCCAGGCCAACACCGCCTTGGGCGGGACCCTCGAGGCGGCGTTCTGCGGCAAGGCGCCCGCGGCCGGCCCGGCCACCGCGCGCGGCTTCGCCTTCGGCCCGGCGGCGGCGGAGGCGGACCTCCCGGAGCGCGGCTGACGGTGATTCCCGGAAACGGGCGGCTCCCGCCCCCTTGGCGTGGGGGCGGGAGCCGGGAAAGCTGAACTCCGCATTCCCGCACGGGTGTTGTCCCGTGCGACCGATGAGGAGGACACGATGGCCGACGCACCGCCCGTGAAACGTTCCCCGAGGGGGCCGGGCCGGCGTGCCCGCAGGATGTTCGCGGCCACGGCGGGGGCCGCGGCCCTGGTCCTCGCCGTCCCGGCGATCGCGTACGCGGCGCCGCCCGCGGCCCTGCCCGCCAACGCGGACGGGCTGGAACAGACCTTCCAGCCCGCCTACGACTACGACCGGGACGGCTGCTACTCCACGCCCGCCATCGGTCCGGACGGCACCATCGCGGGGGGCCTGAAGATGGGCGGCGACGTCAACGGCAGCTGCCGCGACCTCTCCGACCTGAACAACACCAACGGCTACTCCCGCGCGAAGTGCAACAACGGCTGGTGCGCCGTCATGTACGCGCTCTACTTCGAGAAGGACCAGGTCTCGCTCGGTCCCGGAAGCGCCGGACACCGGCACGACTGGGAGCACGTCGTGGTGTGGATCCAGAACAACCAGGTCGCCTACGTCTCCACCTCGGCGCACGGCGGCTTCAAGGTCCACACCAGCTCGCAGATACGGTTCGACGGGACCCACCCGAAGATCGTTTACCACAAGGACGGAATCAGCACGCACTGCTTCCGGGCCGCGAACTCCAACGACGAGCCGCCGGAGAACCACAAGGGGACCTGGCAGTACCCGCCGCTGGTCGGCTGGAACGGCTACCCCGCGGGCCTGCGCGACAAGCTTAGCCAGGCCGATTTCGGCAGCGCCCTCCTCGGCATCAAGGACGGGCAGTTCAACGGCCACCTCGCCAAGGCCAAGCCGGCCGGGATCCCCTTCGACCCCAACGCGTGAGGGCCGGCGGGGCGGGGCGGGCGGCCAGGGCGAGCCGGTCCGTGTAGCAGCCGCCGAGGGCGGCGGCGCTCCACCCTCCGTCCACCCCCGACGCCCCCGCTCCGGCTCCCGATCCGGCCCCCGGACCGTCCCGCCTCCGGGCGATCGGCGGCCGGGCCCCCGCCCGGCCCACGGCCGCCGCCGCGATCCACAGCATCGGCGCCGCGACCGCGGTTCTGCTGTGGCTCGTGGCCGTCGGCACCCTGCTCCACGAGCCGATCCTCACACCGCCCCTGGCCGCCAGCGCCGCCCTGGTGCACAGCGCTCCCACCCTGCCCCTGGCGCAGCCGCGCGGGGCTGTTCGGCGCGACCCTCCTGATCGTCCTCACCGGGTACGCCGCCTCCCGCGCTCGGCGCGAGGCGCCGAGGTATCCCGCGTACTGGTGGTGAACCCGATCACCGGGGCTGACGGTTCGAGATGCGCGCGGGGCGTGGGGCTGGTTCGCTGGATCGCACGCGCCGTCCCCCCACAGCGCCCAGGAGTGATCATGAGTGCAGGCGAAACCCACGGCCGGTCCCGGCAGCTGCGCGACAAGGCCCGGGAACTGAACGAGGCCGCCGCGCGGTCGGCCGACCCCGAGGAGAGCCGGCGGCTGCGGGAGAAGGCCCATCGCCTGCAGGAGCAGAGCGAGAAGGAGCGCGTCATCGACGACCCGGGCATGGACCTGCGGTAGTCGCCCGGCCCGCATACGCCCCGCCGAAGGCGATGCCGGGCCCCACCGGACCGGCCGCGGGCTCCCCGCGGCCGGCTCCTAGACTGCGGCAGTGATCACACCCGACATAGCCGTCCGCTCCGCCGTGGAGTCCTTCGACACCGCGATCGCGGAGCACAGGATCCAGCTCCTGGAAGCCGCGTACCAGGACCTCGCCGTACTCCCCAAAGCCACCCTGGCAGAGCATTCGCCCGAGCTGGGACCGCATCTCGCCGGGCGGCTCGGCGAGATGCCGCAGTGGCACGCGGCCGTCTACGCCGTCTTCGTGGGCGCGCTGGTGGAGTGGAACGCCGACGCGGTCGCCTGCGCGCGGCCCGTCCTGGACGGCCTGCGCGAGAGCCTCGAGCGGGCTGTCGAGTTCGCCGGGCTCTGGCAGGAGCGCCACGGGGACGAGGTGGAGCTGCCGGATCCGGAGGGCATGCCGAGCCCCGAGCAGCAGAAGGCCTTCGGGCCCGACTACGGGGACGTGTGGCACGCCCCCTACTTCGGCTGGCTCACCGTCCACCACTGGGAGAAGGCCGCGGTCGCCGTCCTGGCCGATCCCCGGGTCCGGGCCCGTCTGGACGGTCCGGACCGCCTCGGCGACCGGGACGCCCTGGTGGAGCTGACCCAACGGCTCGAACCGCACATCGGGGACCTCCAGTGCGCGCAGCGCGCGCTCCTGCTCCTCGACGACGAGCCGCTGCTGGTCCTGGACCGCGCTTCCGGGCGGGCCTTCCGGATGCGGATGGGCGGGATCGCCGACAACTACCAGCTCCAGACCCTGCTGGCCGGCGTCCTCATCGGCGGCGGACACCTCACCGGCGCGGCCCCGAGCGCCGAGGCCTTCGCGCTGAGCTGCGACGCACCGATCGACATGGACCGCCTGGACGCGCTGCCGCAGGCGGTCGAGTGCTTCAACTTCGCGGAGCCCTCGGGCCGCTGGATCTGGAGCGCGACCACTCCCAGCCGGATCCCCGTGGTCGACGGCGTGCGCCGGCTCGTCCTCGATCCGCCGGTCTTCCAGCACGGATACCCGGCCGTACGGTTCCTGCCGCGGGTCCCCGGCCGGCTCGTGCTCGAAGCGGTGCTCGAGCCGGCCGAGGCGGCGCCGTACTTCGCCGGCGTCCGGGAACTGATGTCCTGGCAGGAGGCAAGCCGGCTGGCCGCCGACGCCTACTGAGCGGGGAGAACGGGCGGCGTCTACTGAGCGGCGGCCGCCGCGGGCGCCTCGTCCAGCTCCCAGGCGTGGCGCTTGAACTCGCGCGCGAAGTCGGCGTGGTCCTCCCACTGGCGGGCGATGCCGCGCAGCACGTCCCAGTGGTGCTCGACCGCCTGGTCGATGACCCGGCGGACCGCCGGCTCGGCGGTCGTCCGCTGCTCGATGAGCCCCTTGGCGACGGACGCCTCCAGCGCCGCGTTGCGCAGCGCGCGCAGGGCGCGGGAGGTGTCGTCCATCGCGAAGCCGCTGTCGCTGCCCGTCTCCTCGGCGAAGAGCGGGGTGAGCCGCGCCTCGATGAAAGCGGTGATCCGCTCGAAGTGACGTACGTCCATCGGGGGCTCCATCTCGGGTCGTTCCGGGTTTCCGGCGCGAACCGGGTCCGCGCCGCCGATCATTATCCCGCACCCCCGACACCCTCCCGGCTCCAGGGGCGGGCACTAATCTGGCCCCATGGACGAGCTGGACGGCGTAGAGGTCATCGCCTTCGCGGATGCCGGGGCCTTCGAGGAGTGGCTGGCCGGGCACCACACCCGGCACGAGGGCGTGTGGGTCAAGCTGGCGAAGAAGGCGTCGGGGATCGCGTCGGTCTCCTCGGACGAGCTGGTCGACATCGGGCTCTGCTACGGCTGGATCTCCGGGCAGCGCCGGTCCCTGGACGAGCGGTACTACCTGCAGAAGTACGTGCCGCGCAGGCCCCGGAGCCTGTGGTCGCAGGTCAATGTGGACAAGGTCGCCGAGCTGACGGCCATGGGCCGCATGCGCGAGCCGGGCCTCGCCGAGGTGCGCAAGGCGCAGGAGGACGGCCGCTGGGCGGGGGCCTACGCCTCCCAGCGGACGGCGGAGGTGCCGCCCGACGTCACGGAGGCGCTGGCGGCCGACCCGGCGGCCCGCAAGGCCTTCGAGGCCCTCGACCGGACCGGCCGGTACCTCGTCGTCCTCCCCCTCCTGCAGGCCCTCACCCCGGAGATCCGCCGGACCCGCCTGGCCAGGGCCGTACGCCTTCTCGCGGGGGGCGACACCGACTGACCCGGACGCCGCGCGCTCAGGGCTCCGGCCGGACTTCCCTGCCCTGGCCGGAGCCGTCGACGCGGACCAGCAGCGTGCCGAGGTCCCGGTAGCCGAAGGCGACGTCCATCGCGTCCGGCGAGATCACGTCGAACCGGCCGGGGAAGAGCCGCTGCCGCAGGGGCGTCCCGTCCGCGTCCGGCCGCAGGACCCCCAGCCACGGATGGCGGACCGGACCGGCGTACCGGGCGCAACAGGGCGCGAGCCGCTCCGAGGCGACCGCCCCGCAGACGGGGCACAGGAGGTGGAGATGACAGGCCGGGTCTCCGCCTTCGCCGGTGGTGTCCATGGAGTCGAGGCTATGCCCAGTCGTCGACGTGGCGCCGGGCCCGCGCCATGTCGACGGCAGCTCCTAGCGCACCTCGGTGGCCGTGCGGCGGTAGGTGGTGCGCCGGTCCTCGATCTCGTGCCAGCGGTCGCCGTAGATGGTCTTGACGACGGACGGTTCCCGGACGAAGTCGTGCGGGAACCCGAGCGGAACGGCGCTCACCTCGTCGAGGCGGGCCACCGCGTCGGCGTCGAGGCGGACGTCGAGGCAGCCGAGGTTGTCGGCGAGCTGGCTCTCCTTCGTGGCCGCGATGATCGGAACGATGTTGCCGGGGCGGCCGAGGAGCCAGGCCAGCGCCACCTGGGCAGGGGTCCAGCCGCCCTGCTCGGCGATCTCCAGGACGACGTCGATGACGTCCTCCTCCCGCGGGGTCGGCTTGACGCCCCAGGCGTCCAGCCGACCTCCCTCGCCCCGGCGGTACTTGCCGGTGAGCTTCCCCGCCGCCAGCGGGGCCCAGGCCAGCACGGCGAGGTCGAACGCTCGTGCCTGAGGCAGGAGTTCACGTTCCGGCGTCCGCTCCAGCAGGTTGTAGCGCAGCTGTGAGCCGGCGAACGCCGACCAGCCCCGCAGCTCCGCAAGGGTGCCCGCCTGCGCGATCTCCCAGGCGGGCCAGTCCGAAACGCCTATGTACAGGGCCTTTCCGGTGCGTACGAGGTCGTCCAGCGCGCGCATCACCTCGTCGACCGGGGTGAAGTTGTCGCGGGCGTGCACCCAGAGGATGTCCAGGTGATCGGTACGCAGCCGCTTCAGGCTGTCCTCCACCGACCGCACCAGGTTCTTGCGGTGGTTGCCCGCCGCGTTGACATCGCCGTCGCGGGTCCCGCAGGTGTACTTGGTGGCCAGCACGAACTCGTCGCGCCGCCCTTCGAGCAGTTCGCCGAGGATCCGCTCCGCACTGCCGTCGGTATAGATGTTCGCCGTGTCGATGAAGTTGCCGCCCGCCTCCGCGTAGGCGTCGACTATTCGGGCGCTGGTCTTCCGGTCGGCTCCCCAGCCCAGGTCGTCGCCGATCGTCATCGTCCCGAGGCTCAACTCGCTCACGCGCAGACCGGTCTTGCCGAACAGTGTGTACCGCACGTTCTTCCCCCTTCACGCAGGTCGTGGGTACGACGCTATGTGCTGGAGCACACTTCAACGCAAGCGCCGGCCGGCGCGAACCCCGCCGCGGGACTCGCCCCGCCGGTGCCGTCGTGTGACCGCGATGGCATCGTCGTCGGCTATGGACGCATGGTTTCTGCAGACAGGCAGCGGGGCGCGCTTCGACTGGGGGCCCGTCGGCGCGCAGCGGCTCGCGACGGATGTCGCGTGCCTGGTGGTCGTCGACGTGTTGTCGTTCACGACCTCGGTGACGGTGGCGGTGGAGGGCGGGGCGCGCGTCTTTCCCCATCCCTGGCGTGACGAGTCCGCGGCGAGGTTCGCGGACGAGGTAGGCGCGCGGCTGGCCGTCGGTCGGCGTGCGGCCACGTCGGCGGCGCCGTGGTCACTGTCACCGGCGGCGCTGAGGGACGCTCCCTTCGTCCCGCGCCTGGTCCTGCCCTCCCCCAACGGCTCCTCGATCGCGGCGGCGGCCGGCGGGTCGACGGTGGTCGCGGCGTGCCTGCGCAATGCGACGGCGGTGGCCGACTGGCTCGCCCGGCACGGCTACGGGACCCTCGACCGCCCGGTCGCAGTCATCGCCTCCGGCGAGCGCTGGCCCGACGGCGGCCTGCGCCCCGCGCTGGAGGACCTGCTCGGCGCGGGAGCGGTCCTCGCGGCACTGCGGAAGCGCCGGCGCGGCCCGCTGTCACCCGAGGCCTCCGCCGCGGCCGACTGCTTCGAGGCGACACCGGACGTCGCCGCCGCGGTCACCGGCAGCGCGTCGGGCCGGGAACTCACGGAGGGCGGCTTCGCCCGCGACGTGGCCATCGCGACGGAACCGGACTCCTGCGACATCGTCCCGGTCCTCACGGACGGGGCGTTCAGCGCAGCCGGCTGACCCCGCGCCCGGTGGGCCGGCCGGAAGGGGTCGGGGTCGGACGGGCCCGCCGGTCTACCAGCGGAGCGGGAGGCGGCTCACGCCGCGCATCAGGCTGCCCGTCAGCCAGGGCGGGGGGCCCGCCGCCGGGTCTTCGGCCAGGTCCGGGAAGCGTTCGAGCAGGGAGCGGATGGCGATGCGGCCCTCCATGCGGGCCAGCGGGGCGCCGATGCAGAAGTGGAGGCCGTGGCCGAAGGCCAGGTGCCCTTGTGGGGCGCGACGGATGTCGAAGGCGTCGGGTTCCGGGAAGCGGACGGGGTCGCGGTCGGCGCCGGCCAGGGAGACGAGCACGGTGGCCCCGGCGGGGATGGTGGCGCCGCCCAGGTCCAGGGCCTCGCGGGCGTAGCGGTAGGTGGAGTGCTGCACGGGGCCGTCGTAGCGGAGCATCTCCTCGACCGCCCCGTCGAGGAGTCCGTCGAAGTCGCCTCGCAGCGCGGCCAGTTGCTCCGGGTGGGCGAGCAGGGCCCGTACGCCGTTGGAGATGAGGTTGACGGTCGTCTCGTGGCCCGCGACCAGCAGCAGGAAGGCCATCCCGACCACTTCGTCGGACGAGAGCGAGTCGCCGTCCTCGTCGCGGGTGCGGATCAGCGCGCTCAGCAGGTCCTCGCCGGGGTCCTTGGCCTTGGCCTCGATGAGCTCCGCGAGATAGCCGCCGAGCATCCGGTGCGCGGTGTTGTCCGGGGCGCCGGGGGCGGGGGCGACGACCGCGTTGGACCAGTAGCGGAAGCGTTCGCGGTCCAGGTCGGGGACGCCGAGGAGTTCGCAGATCACGGTCATCGGCAGCGGGAACGCCAGCGTGTCGATCAGGTCGGCCGTGCGCTCCGGCCGCGCGGCCATCGCGTCGAGCAGCTCGTCGGTGATCTGCTGGACACGGGCGCGCATGCCTTCCATGCGGCGGGCGGTGAACTCCCGTGCGACCAGCCGGCGCAGCCGGGTGTGGTGCGGCGGGTCGGACTCCAGCATGTTGGCGTTCACCGCGGTGACGAGGGCGTCCGGGAAGTGCCCGGAGCTGCGCCAGTCCTTCGACAGGGCGGGGTGGTTGAGTGCCTGGCGCGCCTCGTCGTGGCCGACGACGAGCCAGCTCGGCTCGTACTCGTCGGCCGTGACGATGACCTGGTGGACCGGTCCCGCCTCACGGAGTCTCGCGTAGTAGGGGTAGGGGTCGGCGTTGAAGTCTTCGGCGCCGGCACTGATGTCCACGACTGGCATCGGACCACAGTAAAACGGCGGTTGGCGCCGGAGAGGGCGATTTCAGGACACTCTGGGATGACCCGGCGATCACGGTAGTCTGCGGCCTTCGCCAAAAGATAAAGAGGGGGACGGCCATGACGACCGCACGCGAGGTAGTCCGGACATCCGTGGAGATCGTCACGCGGGACGGTACCGCCGATGCCTATCTGGCCCGGCCCGACGGCGACGGCACGTATCCCGGGGTCCTGCTGTACATGAACGCCCTGGGGGTCCGTCCGCACATCAAGTCGATGGCGGACCGGATCGCCGCGGCCGGGTACGTCGTGCTGCTGCCCAACCTCTTCTACCGCCACGGGCGCACGCCGGTCTTCGAACTGCCCGAGTTCGTCGACTTCGACCGGCAGCCGGAGCTCTTCGACCGGGTCGTCCCGGTCCTCGACTCGCTGACCCCCGAGCTCGCGATGCGCGACGCGGGGGCGTATCTGGACTGGCTCGCGGGCTTCCCCGGCGCCGCCGCCGGACCGGTGGGGATCACGGGGTACTGCCTGGGCGCCCGGCTGGCCCTGCTCACGGCGGGCACGTATCCCCAACGGGTGGCGGCGGCGGCCGGTTTCCACGGCGGGTTCCTGGCCACCGGAGCGGCGGACAGCCCCCACCTGCTCGCGCCCGAGGTGACGGCGGAGCTGTACTTCGGCCACGCGGACCAGGACCCGTCGCTGCCCGCCGAGCAGGTCGACCGACTGGAGAAGGCCCTCACCGAGGCCGGAGTCCGCCACCGCGCCGAGGTGTACGAGGGCGCGCCGCACGGCTACACCCTGGCCGACACGTCCACCTACGACGCGGCCGGCGACGAGCGCCACTGGACGGCGCTGTTCGCGCTGCTGGACCGGACGTTCTGACGCGGTGAAGGGGCGGGAAGGGGCGGGTAAGCACCACGGATGCCTCCCCGCCCCACCCTTCTGCGCGTTCTGCGCGCTGTGCGCTGTGCGCTTCCACGGTTCTACGGGGCTTCGGCGCTCACCCCGCACTGACCCGACCGGGGTCCGACGACGGTGGTCCCGCTGACGCGCGGCGCCGGTTCGTTGGCCTCGCAGCGCAGCGGGCCGACGACCCGGTCGGCCGAGAACTCGACGCCTCCGGTGTTGGCCTCCAGGGAGACCGGGCCGGTGATGGTGTTGCCCGCGCAGTCCGGCGCCCCCGAGCCCGCGGCTGGATCCGAGCCGATCAGCACGGAGCCGCTGGAGGCGCGGACGGCGAGGGGCCCGCGCTGACATACACCGGAGCGGCCGCGCTCGCCGCCCGCGCCGCGCGTGCGTCGGGCACGGCGGGCTGACGGAGAGGACGGCCGCTCCGGCGATACAAGGAGACCGGGGACTACTCGACGACGAGCTCGACGGGGATGTTGCCGCGGGTGGCCCGGGAGTACGGGCAGACCTCGTGCGCCTGCTTGACCAGCAGGGCACCGGTCTCGCCCGCCAGGGCGTCGGGGAGCTCCACGCGCAGGATGACGGCCAGCCCGAAGCCCGCGCCGTCCTTGCCGATGGAGACCTCCGAGGTGACCGAGATCTCGCTGGTGTCGACCTTGGCCTGGCGGCCGACCAGTCCGAGCGCGCTGGCGAAGCAGGCGGCGTAGCCGGCCGCGAAGAGCTGCTCGGGGTTGGTGCCCAGACCGTTCCCGCCGAGGGCCTGGGGCATGGCCAGCGCGAGGTCGATCTGACCGTCGGAGCTGACTGCGCGGCCTTCGCGGCCGTTGGCGGTGGCGACAGCGGTGTAGAGCGCGTCCATCTCGGGGGTTCCTCTCACGGGGCGGAGGCGGGGCCATCGGTCGGCGACCTCGCTCCATGAATATGGCACACAATTCAGTTGTGCACAATTCAGTTGTCGACACGACTCCCCCGAGTACACTGGTTCCCATGACCGAGCAGCCGCCCGCCACCCTCCCCGACCAGGACTTCCTGCGCCTCGACAGCCAGATCTGCTTCGCGCTCGGCGCGGCGAGCCGCGCCTTCGGGGGCCTCTACCGGGTGATCCTCAAGGACCTCGGCCTGACCTACCCGCAGTACCTGGTGATGCTGGTGCTCTGGGAGCACGGGGAGATGCCGGTCAAACAGCTCGGGCAGCACCTGCGGCTCGACTCGGGAACGCTGTCCCCGCTGCTCAAGCGCCTGGAAGCGGCCGGCCTGATCTCCCGCGAGCGCAGCGCCGAGGACGAGCGGTCCGTCCACGCGCGACTGACCGAATCGGGTACGGCCCTGCGTGCCCGCGCCGTCGAGGTGCCCCGGCGCATCGCCACCGCGACCGGCTTCGAGCTCGGCGAGATCAGGGAGCTTCAGGACCGGCTGCGGCGGCTCACGGCCGCCCTGGACTCGGCGGTTCCGCAGGAGTGACCGGGACCGCCCGCCGGGCGAGCGGCGTGCGCCACAGCGGGTGCTCGCGCCGCGCCCACTCGGCCGCCACCGAGCCCGTGCGCATGCCGCGCCGGGCTTCCGGGTCGGCCAGCGCCTTCATGACGTGCCCGGCGACGGCCACGGCCAGCGCGATGGCCAGCCAGTCGTGGACGAAGGTCGCACCGGTCCGCCAGGGCAGCGGGGCCAGGCCGGTGAACCACATCAGCAGGCCCGTGCCGAGCATGACCAGGGCCGCACCGGCGCTCCAGCTCGCGTAGAGCTTCTGCCCGGCGTTGAACTTTCCCGCCGGTCGGGCGGCGGGCCGCGCGTCCCGGCGCAGCGCGGAGCGCAGCCAGGTCCGGTCGTGCGGGCCGAAGCGGTTCAGCCGGCGCAGGTCGGCGCGGAAGGCGCGGGAGGCGAGCCCCAGCAGGGCGGGGGCCGGGATCAGCAGCCCGGACCATTCGTGGACGGTGACCACGAGGTGGCGGCGGCCGACGAGTTCGGCCAGCGGCGGCAGGTAGAGGCAGCCGGCGGTCGCCAGGCACAGCCCCGTGAGCGCGGCGGTGGTCCGGTGGATCCAGCGTTCGGCGCGAGTGAACCGGCGGATCCGGCCGGGGAGTTCAGACGGTCGGGGCATCATCGCGTCCGTTCGACTTGCCGACCCAGGCGTCGACGTCGTAGCCGAGTTCCTCCCAGTAGCCGGGGCGGACGTCCTGGGTGAGGGTGATGCCCGACAGCCATTTCGCCGACTTGTAGAAGTACATGGGGGCAACGTAGAGGCGGACCGGGCCGCCGTGCGCGTGGCCGAGGGGCTCGTCCCGCATCCTCAGGGCGACCATCACGTCGTCGCGACGGGCCTGCGGGAGCGTGAGGCTCTCGGTGTACGTGCCGTCGAAGCAGGTGAAGCGGATCGCGCGGGCCTCGGGGCGGACCCCGGCGGCGTCCAGGAGCCGGGAGAGCGGGACCCCCTCGAAGGGCGTGCCGGGCACCCGCCAGCCGGTCACGCACTGGACGTCGCGGACGACGCGGGTCTGCGGCAGGCCCCGGAGCGCGTCGAGGGTGTACGAACCCGGGCGCTCGACCAGGCCGTCGACGGTCAGCCGGTAGTCCGCCGGGCCGCGTTCGGGGACCGAGGAGGCGACGGAGTAGTAGCGGAACCCGCCGCCGCCCGGCAGTAGTCCGGTCAGGCCCGTGGGGTCCGACGCGGAGGCCCGGCCCAGCACCGCGTCGAGCCCGGACTGGAGGCGGGGTGCGGCGGCCAGGCCGAGGGCGCCGAGTCCGACCATGCCGAGGACGAGCCGCCGGCCGACGGGGGCGCCGCGGCCGTCGACGTCGACTTCGACGAGGCGATCACGGCCGGGGCCGGCGGCGAGGTCGGGGCGGTCGTGGCCGCCGGGGCGATCGTGGCCGTCGCGGCGGCCCGCGTCGGCCGGGCCGTCGGGATCCGCTTCCTGTTCTGTGCTCACGAGCCGATTCGACCACCGGCCGCGCCCCCGCGGCCAGGGGTCGGGGAGGTTCGTCAGACTTCCGTCACACCTAGGTCGGCGGCAGCGAGACGGCCCAGGGGCCGGGGATCATCCCCGGAACTCGTCCTCGCGTTCCGGGGAGGCCTCGGCGAGCGCCTTGGCCACGGCCGCCGCGCCCGCCCGGAGGCCGTAGACGGGGGTGCCGGGCTGCTGGCGCCAGGATTCGTCGAGGCCGCCGGCGTCGACGGTGTCGAAGCCGAGCTCGTCGATGAGGGCCCGTACGGTCTTCTTCGCCGCCTCGTCGTCGCCGGCGACGGGCAGGGCCTGCCGGTCGGGGTGTCCCGCTGCGAGCGGGCGCTCCAGGATGTCCTGGGCGTAGGTGCCGTTGAAGGCCTTGATGACGGGGTGTCCGAGGTGCTTCTCGGTCCAGCGGCTCTCGGTGAGGCCCTCGTCCTCGATGCCGGCGATCCGGCCGTCGCGTTGGCGCGGGTAGTAGTTCCCGGTGTCGATGACGGCGAAGCCGGGCGCCGCCCCGTCGAAGAGGCCGGCGGGCAGGTCGGGGACCTTCTTGAGGGGGATGGTCACGACCACGACCTCGGCGCCGCGCGCCGCCCGCGCGACGGTGACCGGGGTGGCGCCCGTCTCCTCGGCGAGGGCGGTCAGGGTCTCGGGGCCGCGCGAGTTGGCGACGGCCACGTCGTGTCCGAGAGCGGTGAGCCGGCGGGTGAGGTTGCCGCCGATGTGGCCCGCGCCGATGATGCCGATCTTCATGAGCTCTCCCGTGCGTCCAGGGTGTTCGGGTGTCTCGATGGTCCGAACCTCCCCCGGGCGCCGGGAATTCCGCTACGGCCCGGTGGATCCCACCGGCCGGGCCTCCGTACGGCGCCCGGACCGCGCGGTCGTCCGGGTGGGCCCGCGCGCGGCGGGCACCACCCGGACCCGGGGCTACGCCCCGCTCGCCTTGAGCATGTCCTCGCGCTCGACGAGCTTCACGCGCTCGCGGCCCTGCGGCTCGCCCAGCGCCTTCTCGGCGGCGTCCAGCTTGTACCAGCCCTCCCACGTCGTGAAGCGGATCTCCCGCCCGGAGAGGAAGGCCTCGACGGCCTCCGGCTCGGGCGTGGCGGGGGTCCGCAGACGGCCGTCCGCGTGGTCGGCGAGGAGGTTGGAGACCGTCTCGTTGGCGTCGCCCTTGGTGTGGCCGATCAGGCCGATCGGGCCGCGGCGGATCCAGCCGGTGACGTACGTCGACTGCAGGTGCGCGCCCGCTTCGATGACGCGGCCGCCCTCGTCCGGGACCGTGCCGGAGGCGACGTCCCACGGCAGCTTGGGCAGTTCGTCGGAGAGGTAGCCGACGGCGCGGTAGACGGACTGGACGTCCCAGTCGGTGAACTCGCCGGTGCCCTTGACGTTGCCGGTGCCGTCGAGCTCGGTGCGCTCGGTGCGCAGCCCGACGACCTTGCCGTCCTCGCCGAGGATCTCGGAGGGCGACTCGAAGAAGTGCAGGAAGAGCTTGTGCGGGCGGTCGCCGATGTCGCGGATCGCCCAGTTCTCCAGGGTCTTGGCGACCATGTCCGCCTGCTTGTTGGAGCGGCGGGTGCTGATCGAGCCCTCGTCGTAGTCGATGTCCTCGGGGTTGACGATGACCTCGATGTTCGGCGAGTGGTCCAGCTCGCGCAGCTCCATCGGGCTGAACTTGGCCTGGGCGGGGCCGCGGCGGCCGAAGACGTGGACCTCGAGCGCCTTGTTGGCCTTGAGGCCGTCGTAGACGTTCGCCGGTATCTCCGTCGGCAGCAGCTCGTCGGCGGTCTTGGCGAGGATGCGGGCCACGTCGAGGGCGACGTTGCCGACGCCGAGGACGGCGACCTTCTGCGCCTCAAGCGGCCATGTGCGCGGGACGTCGGGGTGCCCGTCGTACCAGGAGACGAAGTCGGCGGCGCCGTAGGAGCCGTCGAGCTCGACGCCCGGGATGGTGAGGTCGCGGTCGGCGGTGGCACCCGTGGAGAAGATCACGGCGTCGTAGAACGAGTGCAGCTCGTCGAGGCTGATGTCGTTCGGATAGTCGACGTTGCCGAAGAGGCGGACCTGCGGCTTGTCGAGCACCTGGTGAAGGGCGGTGATGATGCCCTTGATACGCGGGTGGTCGGGGGCGACGCCGTACCGGATCAGACCGAAGGGCGCCGGCATCCGCTCGAACAGGTCGATGGACACACCCGGCTCGGTGGCCGCCTCGGACTTCAGCAGGGCGTCGGCGGCGTAGATGCCGGCGGGGCCGGCACCGACGATTGCTACCCGCAGGGGGCGAGGCATGTCTGGTTCCCTTCGAACGACGAATTGACTCGATCAAGGGAACACTAAACTGAGGCAAGCCTAACCCAGAACCCACCCCCTATTTATGCCCCTATAACTCTGCCTTATGACTTACCCAAGTCACACTTGGAGGTCGTCAGCCCTGCGGGACGCGAGCCGACCCTGGACGAACGGGTCGTTTCGGTGCGGCCCCGGCCGGGCCCGCACCGGGGTCACCAGGAGCCGGCCACGGTGACCGGGGAGGTCTCGCGCGTGTGGACGGTGACCGTGCCGGTGTCCCCGTACACCTCGTGCCGCCAGTCCGCGAAGACCCGTACCACCCTGCGCGCGTCGTCGCCGCGGCTCTTGCCCACCCCCTCGGTGGTGAAGGTCACTTCCGCGCGGCCCGCCCCGCCCACCTTGCGGACGCGGACCGGGCCGATGCCATCCGCGGGGATGCCCTGGTCCTCTTCGGTGCGGTGCTTGGCGTACCAGCCGGCGAAGTCCCGGGTCATGTCGAACCATCCGATGGCGCCGCAGGGGCCGGCGCCATTGGTGACGCCTCCGGATCCGCCGGGCGCGGCCGTGCCGTCCGTGGGCGGGTCCGGGGTACCGGTGTCCTGGTCGGTGGGCGGATCCGGCGTACCCGTGTCCTGGTCGGTGGGCGGGTCCGGAGGGCCGGTGTCCTGGTCCGTCGGCGGGCCCGCGTAGGTGCCCGTCTCCTGATCGGTCGGCGGGCCCGCGTACGCGCCGGTCTCCTGATCGGTCGGCGGGCCCGCGTACGCGCCCGTCTCCTGGTCCGTGGGCGGGCCCGCGTACGCGCCCGTCTCCTGGTCCGTGGGGATGTCGGGGGTCGCCGTGCCGGCGCCCGGGCCGCCGTCCGTCGGCCCGTCCAGATCGCAGATCTCCGGGCTCGGCGCCGCCGCGGGGGCGGGTCCGGCCGCCTCCCCCGCCCGTACGGTGCCGCACGCCGCGAGCACCGCGCACAGCAGTCCCGCGAGCCCCGCCAGCGCCGTCCGCCCGGTCGCGGACGCAGCAGTCTTCTTCATGGTCGTCGCCCCCCTCCCGGTACAAGAGGGGTCAACGGTAGCCGCGGTTCCCTCCGGGGCCACCCTTCCCCCCGTCGGCTCCGGTGGCGAGGCCCTGCGTACCGCGGGGCCCGGGCGCCGCCGCCCCGACCCGGGGCTCAGCCGACGACCACGACGTCGTCGCAGACCGGCGGCTCCTCGGGGTGGACCACGGCCTCGCGCCAGACCTCCTCGGTCCCGGGGGTCGCCTCGGAGCCGGCGTCGGCGGGTACGGCACCCCACACCAGGCCGTCGCCGTACTCCTCGGCCGGCACCAGGGAGACGACGTAGCGGCGGCCCGGTTCCAGGATCTGGACCAGCGACTCCGACCCCGGCGGCGGTCCGAGGCCCTGGGCGACCCTGGCCTCGGCGGGGAGGGCGCCCTTGAGGGTCTCCTCCACGCGCAGGGAGAGCAGTTGGACGTCCGGGTACCAGGCGCGGGCGGAGACGGTGGCCACGACCACGTCGTGCGCCTGGTGCGCGACGAACTCCGGCCTGGACCGCGGGTCGGCGCACGGCCGGTCCCAGACCGCGAGCAGCGGCGCGTCGTACGTCTCCCACGCCGCCCAGCCGGCCGTGCCCAGCATGACCACCGTGCTCGCGGCGGCCAGCGTCTGCGCGGACCACGTCACCATCGGAGTTCCTTCCTCTCGGATCGGCGAAGGCTCGCACGATGGCAGCGCCCCGGCGGCGGAACCCAACCCCGTTCACCCGTCCGGGGGTTGGCTGGCATCCGGGCCGCGGAGCCGGCTCACGAGAGCCGCACGACGGCCACCGCTCCGCCGACGGGCGGGGCTTCGGGACCCGTCCGGCGTGGGTAGGCTTCCCCCGACACAGTGCGCGGCAGGCTCGGGGTGGGGTAATGGGACGTCAGATACGTGTGCCCGGTGCGGCACTGGCGGCCGCGGCGCTGCTGGCCCTCGCCGGATGTTCGGGGACCGGGACGGCTCCCGGTGACGACCCGGAACCGGGGGGCACCGCCACGCCCGCCACGCCCGCCGCGTCCGGCTCGTCCGGCGCCCCCGACGACGCGAAGCCCGCCCCCGGGGACGTGCTGCCCGGCATGGTGAGCGCCGCCGTGGCCCGTACCCAGCTGGCCGCGCTGAAGGTGGCCCCGCCGGGGACCATGTCCGGTTACAGCCGGGACAAGTTCACGCACTGGGCGGAGCAGGGCGCCAAGTGCGACACCCGCGAGGTCATCCTCCAGCGGGACGGCGCGGACGTCACCCGGGACTCCGAGTGCAAGGCGGTGTCCGGCACCTGGAAGAGCCTGTACGACGGTGTGGTGGTCACCCAGGCCTCGAAGATGGACATCGACCACATGGTGCCCCTCGCCGAGGGCTGGCGCTCGGGCGCGGCCGGCTGGGACGCCGCGAAGCGCAAGGCCTTCGCGAACGATCTGACGCACCCCCAACTGCTCGCGGTGACCGCCTCCTCGAACCGCTCGAAGGGCGATCAGAGCCCCGATCTGTGGCAGCCGCCGTCGAAGGCGGCCTGGTGCCAGTACGGACGGGCCTGGACGACCGTCAAGTCGGCGTACGGCCTGACCGTCACCGACCCCGAGAAGCGGATGCTCTCCACCATGCTGGACGCGTGCGCGGCATGACACCGACCGCGCCTTCGGCCGGGCCGACCCGCTCCGGGCCGACCCGCTCCCGGCCGTCCGGCAGCCCGGCCTGACGTCGGGCCGGGCGCCCGCCCCGCCTCACAGCACCGCGATGCCCAGCGGCCGCGACCCCGCCGCGAGCCGGCGGCCGCTCCCGGTGTCGAGGTCGACGACCGTGATGCCGTTCCAGTAGCCGTCCCGGGTGTGGCCGCCGGTGACGTAGGCCGTGCGCCCGTCCCGGGAGACGGCCACGTCCTCGTGCGGTCCGTCGAGCGGGTACACCCGTTCCGCACCGTCCGGGGAACGGACCGTGAGGGACGGCCCCTTGCCCTTCCCGGGCTCCACCGCCCCCGTGCCGACCACGAGGAGCCGGCCGTCCGCCGTGAGGGCGACCCCGTGTTGGTGGGTTTCGGCGGTCAGCTCCTCGACCGTGGTGCGCCCCGTCCGCGGGTCCACCACGGCGAGCCGCTCGCCCTCGAAGGGGAGCAGCAGCATCCCGTCCGCCGGCCGCACGGCCGCGTAGTGCGGTTTCAGCCAGGATCCGAGGCCGCCTTCCGTCCCGTACGGGGCGACCTCGATGCGGCGCGGCCGCAGCGTGCCGGCGGGGACGACGGTGACGTCGAAGGAGTCGTGGCCGGTGACGTAGACCTCGGAGCCGTCCTGCGACACGTCCACGTCGAAGGGGCGCCGGCCCACCGGGACGACCGCGCCGACCTCGGCCTTCGCCGTGTCGATGACCTCCAGGACCCCGGTGGTCCCGGGGACGTTCACCCCGACGTAGGCGCGGGCGCCGTCGGGTGAGAGCGCGATGCCCATGCCGCCGCCCCGGTACTCGCCGCCGGTGACGGGCCCGGTGCCGGTGGTGCGGTACGGGACGCGGGCCAGCCGGGTGCGCGTACGCGTGTCCACGACGGCGACCCCCTCGGCCGTGGCCACCCAGGCCCGGCCGTCCGCGCCGACCGCCAGGCCGTACGGCGCCCTGCCGACCGGGACGGAGCCGATGGCGCCGCGCCGCGGGTCCACGAAGGTGACGGTGTCGGCGCCGAAATCGGCGACCAGGAGGGTCCCGTCGGGGGTCTGCGAGGCCGTCGGGAGCGGGGAACCGGCGGGCGCCGCGGCGGGCGCCGCGGCCGGCGCCGTGCCGGGCTGGGTGCAGGCTCCGAGCAGCAGGGCCCCGGCGAGGGCCGCGAGGGCGGTACGGGTTCCCCGTACGCGGCGGCGCGGGCGCGGGCGGCCCGGTCGGTCGTGCTCCGGCATGGTTGCCCCTCTCGGTTCCGGGGGCGCGGCCGGTGGTGCGCCCGCTCCCCCGTACCCATCCTCACCGCGCGGGAGGGGCCGGCCGCTCGGCCCGCCGGCCGACCACCGGGTCGACCGATCGGTTGATGCGGGGGCGGGGCAGGCCGGGCAGGCCGGCCGAAACCGGCCCCGGACCGGACCGGGCGAGACCGGCCGGGAGGGGCGGGGAGGGGCGGGCAGCTCAGCCCTCGTACTCCGTGAGGTCGATGGCGTGGATGTTGAGCAGCGCGCCGGACTCCGGGTGCGCGGTGTCCTTCTCCGCCGCCATCCCGAGCTTGCGGATCACGTTCTCGGACTCGTCGTTGCCCGCCCGGTTCACGGCGACGACCCGGTCGAGGCCCCGGTCCTGGAGGGCGAACTCCAGCGTGGCGTGCGCGGCCTCGGAGGCGTAGCCCTGACCCCAGTAGGAGCGGCCGAGGCGCCAAGTGATCTCCGCCGCGGGCAGGACCTCGGGGAGCCACCAGGGCATGGAGAGCCCGACGGCGCCGATCAGCTCGCCGGAGGCCAGCAGCTCCACGGCGAAGATCCCGAAGCCCTCCTCGTCCCACTCGTCCTCCCAGCGCTCGATGGCCTCGGCGGTCTCCTCGAGGTCGAGCGTCTCGCCGTCACCGATCCAGCGCATCACCTCGGGGTCGGCATTGATCTCCGACAGGGGGACGAGGTCGTCCTCGGACCAGCGGCGGAGGAGGAGGCGGGGGGTACGGATCTCGGTCATGACGCCCATCCTGCCGAACGCGCCCGGCATCGGGTAATCGGGGCCCCCACCAGGCCGTCCCTAGGCCTCCGTACCCGTCTGACCAGCCGGATCCCCAAAGCCGCCGGGACCGGCCGCATCCCCCGCCGGGACGGTGATCGCGTCGAGCTGCGCCCGCAGGTAGGCGTGCGAGTCGACCGGCTCGTGCGCGATCCGCCCCAGCGGCGCCGGGAGGGACTCCACCCGGGTGTGCGGGTCGCACTCGTAGAAGTAGACCAGCGAGATCAGCTCCTCGGCCGGCGCGTCGGCCGGCGGCGGCAGCACCCGGTGGCGGCCGGCCCGCCACCGGTCGCCCGTCCAGCGCGCCATCAGGTCGCCGATGTTCACGGTGAGCGCGGCCGGATCGTAGGGGGCGTCCAGCCAGCCCTCGGCCTCGGTGTGGATCTGCAGCCCGCCCGCACCCTGCTGGCGGTCCAGGACGGTGACGGTGCCGAAGTCGGTGTGCGCCCCGATGCGGAACTGGCCGGGCAGCGGCGGCCCGATGAGCTCGGTGCCGGGATACCAGTTGACGTTGAACCCCCAGGTGGGGTGTCCCGTGTGGCGGGTGAAATGGTCCGGCTCCAGGCGCAGGGCGGCCGCCAGCAGCTCCAGCAGCTCGTTGGAGAGCGCCCGCATCGCGGCCAGGTACCGGTCCACCAGCGGCCGCAGCGAGGGAACTTCGGCAGGCCACGCGTTGGGCCGGAACCACTCGGCGTCCACCGACGGGATCCCCGTCGGGTCCTCCGCCGCCCAGGACCACGACTCCTTGAGGTCCGGCGGGGAGGCCGCGCCCTCCGCGTAGCTGTTGGCCTCCGCGCCCGGGCCGAGCCAGCCGCGTCCGCCGACCGCGACGGCGTACGGGGCCTTGGCGGCGGCCGGGAGCCGGAAGAACGCGCGCGCCGCCTCCCGGATCCGCCCGGGCAGCTCCGGGTCCACCCCGTGCCCGGTCACCAGCAGGAAGCCGGCCGCCTGGAGCGCCTCGTCGACACGGTCGGCGACGCGGCGGCGCGCCCCGGGTCCGCCGGAGCGCCACGGGCCGAGATCGATCACGGGGACCTGGGAGCTCACCATGGGGGACCTGCCTTCCGAGCCGGGGGGCGGCACCGGCAGGATCCGAAAGAGACGGCTTAGGCCCCGGAGCCCCGTAGGACGTACCGGACAAGGCCCTCCCCGGTGCCGGCCTCGGTGAAACCTGTCCGCCGCAGCACCGCCTGGGAGGGTGCGTTGTCCTCGTCCGTCGTGGCCGCCAGCAGGGTGAGGCCCGGCTGTCCGAAGGCCCAGGCGGACAGCGCCTTCAGCGCATCGGTGGCGTAGCCGTTGCCGCGCGCCGAGGGGACGAGGTCGTAGCCGACCTCGGCACGGCCGTCGGCGTCCGGAGCGCCGTGGAAGCCCATGCCGCCGATGGCCCGCCGGTCGCTCGCGCGGATGATCGCGTACGGTCCCCAGCCCGGCCGGTACGTCCCTTCCTCGCGTGCCCTCACCACGCTCCCCGCGGCGCGCCGGGTGCCGTCGCCGGGGCCGTCCTCGGCCCAGGCGAAACCGCCGGTGCCGCCCGCGAGCAGGTCGGCGGCGGCCATCGGGGAGATGTCGCAGAGCAGTACGCGCTCGGCCGCGACGGGTTCGGCGTACCAGCGCCAGGCCGTCTGCCGGGCCAGGCCCGGGAGTTCGCCCCGGCCGGTCGCCCACAGCAGGTTCCGCCAGGCGTCGGGGCCGCCGGCCTCGCGCGGGACGTGCGGGAAGAGGCGGTCCAGGACCCGCTCGGGCAGTGCGGGGTCCGGCTCCCAGTCGTGGACGCCGAGCCCGCCGAGGATGTCGTGGGTGTGCAGCAGGGTCTCGACGACGCCCATCGCGGCGAAGCCGTCGGCGCCCGCCCTGCCGTACGGGTGCCACGCGCGGGCACCGGGCCCGGCGAGGGCCACGGCGGCGGACAGGAACCCGCCGGAGGCCTCGATCATCTCGATGATGCCGGCGGGGCCGGTGCCCTCCTCGGCGCGTATCTCCAGGGGGACGTACCCGTCCGCGGCGCGGACCGTGAGCTGGGCGGCGTAGGCCGTGAAGTCCTCCGCCACGTGGACGGCGGTGTCGTGGCAGCTCCACTCCAGGCCGGCGGCCGGGGCGCTCCAGTCGAGGTGCGCCACGTCCCGCAGCGCCCGCGCGGTGAGCGACACCGCGGTATCGATGTCCTGGGAATGCATGATCGTCATACGCGCACCTTAGGAGTCGGCCCTCGTGCCGCCAAGGGGATATCCGTGCCCCACGGCCGGTGGTCCCGGTGGCGCGCCTGCGGGCCACGGCCGGGGACGGGGCGCTACTGGTTGTGGTCGGGCGGCGCGCTGACCGCGCCCCGGTGAAGGGCGGAGCAAAACAGTGGAGATTTCGACGAGGGACGTCTTCGGGGCGCCGTGCTGGGTGAGCCTGATGGCACGCGACCTCGGCGCGGCGCAGCGGTTCTACGGTGCGGTCGTGGGCTGGCGGTTCCGGCCCGCGCGGCTCGGCGACGCGTTCTCCGTGGCCGAGCTCGACGGGGATCCGGTGGCCGGCATCGGGGCGCTGGCCGGGGATCTGGCGGTGCCGGTGGCCTGGACTCCGTACTTCGCCGTCGACGACGCCGATGTGGCGGTCGGCCGGGTCCGGGAGCGCAGCGGCACGATCGCGGTGGGACCGGTGTCCTTCGAGACGGGGGGCCGCGCGGCGCTCGTGGCGGACCGGGACGGGGCGGTGTTCGGGATCTGGGAGGGCCGGGTGTCGGCGGGCTGGCGGGTGGGCAGCGGACACGCGCCGGCCTGGCTGGAGCTGCGCACCCGCGACGCCTTCGAGTCGGCGATCTTCTACGGGGAGGTCCTGGAGTGGGCCACCGAGCGCACCGGGTGCTGCGAGGTCTCCTACGAGGAGGAGCGGGTCGTGCTGCGGCAGGGCGGGGAGCCGGTGGCGCGGCTGGACAGCGGTCCCGTGGAGCAGGCCTCGTACAGTCCGTACACCCGGCCCCGCTGGCAGGTCCACTTCCGGGTGCCCGAGCTGGATCCGGCCGTGGCGGCGGCGGAGGCGCTGGGCGGGCGCACGGTCTCGGATCCGGCTGTGAGCGAGACCGAGCGGTGGGTGGCGCTGCGCGATCCGGACGGGGCGCTGTTCACCCTCACGGCGTCCCGGACGGCCGGCGGGTCTACGGTGACCGGCGGGTCCGGGTCCAGGTGAGGAGGTCGGCCGCGGACCAGGTGTTGACGATCCGGTCGGCCGGCACCCCGCATTCCAGGGCGCGTTCGCAGCCGGTGGTCTGCCAGTCGAGCTGACCGGGGGCGTGGGCGTCGGTGTCGATCGCGAAGAAGGTGCCCGCGGCCACGGCGAGCCGAAGCAACCGCCGTGGCGGGTCGAGGCGTTCGGGCCGACTGTTGATCTCCACCGCGGTGCCGGCCTCGGCGCAGGCCGCGAAGACGGCCTCGGCGTCGAACTCCGACTCGGGGCGGGTCTTGCCCGTGACCAGCCGCCCGGTGCAGTGGCCGAGGACGTCCAGGTGCGGATTGCGCACGGCGGCGATCATCCGCCGGGTCATGGCGGGGGCGTCCATCCGGAGCTTGGAGTGGACGGAGCCGACCACCAGGTCGACTTCGGCCAGGAGTTCGGGCTCCTGATCGAGCGAGCCGTCGAGAAGGATGTCGCACTCGATGCCGGTGAGCAGCCGGAACGGGGCCCAGGTGGCGTTGAGTTCGACCACCACCCGCAGCTGTTCGCGCAGCCGCTCCGGCGAGAGCCCGCGGGCCACCTTCAGGCTGGGTGAATGGTCGGTGAGCACCGCCCACTCGTGCCCGAGGCCGGCCGCGGCCCGGCCCATCGCCTCGATCGGGCTGCCGCCGTCCGACCAGTCCGAGTGGACGTGGCAGTCACCGCGCAAGGCGGCGCGCAGCGCGAGGGCCTCGGGGCTCGCGGGCGGCCCCTCGGGGTGGGCGGCGGCCTTGTCCTCCAGCCGCTGGAGGTACTCCGGGATCTGGCCGCCGAGTGCTTCCCGGACGGCCCGGGCGGTCTTCGGGCCGATGCCCTTGACCTCTTCGAGCGTGCCCGCCGCGACTCGCTGGGCCACCTCGCGCTCCCCCATCCGTACGAGGGCCGCGGAGGCGGTGCGGAAGGCCTGGACCCGGTACGTCGGCTCCTGGGCGCGCTCCAGCAGGAAGGCGATGCGGTCCAGTGCCGCCACCGGGTCCATCCTGCGCCTCGCTCCGGTCGGCGGCGGGGAGGGGACCCTGGCGCGCTGCCCGGGTCCCCTCCCCGCCTGGGTCAGGCTCCGTCGGCCGGGCCGGCCGACGGTCGGTACTGCAGGGCCAGGCCCGCGAGGACGGCGCCGGTCGCGGCGCTCAGCACCGCGGTGACGCCGGCCCATTCGACGGTGCCGCCGACCGCGCCGGCGAGCGGGTCGAACTGCACCGCGCCGCCCACCACATGGAGTGCGGCGACACCCAGCGCGACGACCGCGCCGGCCCGCCACGCCCCGGCCGTGTCGCGCACCGCCAGCAGTGCGCCGGCGGTCAGGCACAGCAGCGTGACGGCGAGGGCGAGCAGCCCGCCGGGATCACCGGAGGACAGGCCCGCCAGATCACCGGGCACGTGCAGCGCACCGCAGAGCAGCAGCGCGAACGCCACCGGCCAGCGCAGTACGTGGCGCAGCGCGCCGCCCACCGGCCGCGCCGGGGGCCGGGCCGGAGCCAGGACCGGGGCGGGCCGTTGGACGGCGGTGCGCCTCTGGGGCTCCGGATCGGATACCGCCCTGCGGTAGGGGGTCTGTCCGTCGCCGGTGCCGAGGATGCTGACCAGCAGCGCCACGTCCTCGATGGGCCGGCCGAGGGCGGCGGCCCGCAGGGTGATGTCGGTTTCGACGACCTCGTGCGGAGGCTCTCCCAACAGAACGACCATCTCGCGGACTTCGTGGACGGGACGGGCCACGGCGGCCGCGCGCAGCGCCGCGTGTCCGGGGTTGGGCAGTTGTCCGGACTCCTTGAGGAGGCTCACCAGTGCGGCGACCTCCCTGACCGGACGGCCGGTGGCGGCGGTCTCCAGGACGGTCCGTATCGGCGCCGCCCCGGTCCCTTCCGACGGCGCGGCCCCGGTCGCGGGCTCGGAGTCCCGGCCAGAGTCACGGCCGGCCTCCTGGCCGGAGTCACGGCCGGAGTCACGGCCGGGGCCGGGATCGGCGGAGGGGCCGTCGAGGGCCTCGGCATCGGGGGCGCCGCCAGGACCGGCGGGGGCGTCGGGGCCGGCGGGGGCGTCGGGGCCGACAGAGGCGTCGGGGCCGGCGGGGGGCTCGGCCGGGGGCCGGACTTCCGTGGTGTCGGGGAGCCCGCGCGGTTCTTCGTACTCCGTCGCAGCGAGCGTGATCGGGTCATTCATGGAAAGCTCCGTTCGCCGACGCGCGGGTCTACACATCGCGCGCCGGTCATCGTGCGTCATGGGAAGCGCACGCTTTGTTACATTCAGCGCCACCTCGCCGCACTGCGCCATTCGGGGCGGGCAAACGGGGGTCACGCGCGGCGCCGCGCGGGGTCCCGGCACGTGTCGTGGGCATGGTGGGGGCATGAAGGGTACGGAGCTGCTTGCCGACGCGTTCGACCGGATCCACGGCGTGGTGCACGAGGTGGTCGAGGGACTGGACGCCGAACGGCTGGACGCGCGGATCGACCCGGGCGCCAACTCGATCACCTGGCTCGTCTGGCACCTGACCCGGATCCAGGACGACCACGTGGCGGACGCGGCGGGCTGGGAGCAGGTCTGGAACGCGCAGGGGTACGACGAACGGTTCGCCCTCTCGCTCCCGGCCGGAGCGACCGGCTACGGGCACACCGCCCGCCAGGCCGCCGCCGTGCGGGTTGCCTCCGGGGACCTGCTGCTGGAGTACTTCGACGCCGTCCACGCGCAGACCGGCCGGTTCCTGCGCGAGCTGACCGCCGCCGACCTGGACCGGGTGGTGGACGAGCGGTGGGACCCGCCGGTGACCCTGGGCGTGCGGCTGGTCAGTGTGATCGGCGACGACCTCCAGCACGCGGGCCAGGCGGCCTACGTACGGGGCGTACTGGAGCGGGAGCACTGATGGCGGGCGGAGAGGGGAGCGGGCGAGCGGTGGGGAGGGCGCTGGGCAGAGCGCTCCTGCCGGCCCTGCTCCTGCTCGCCGGCGGGCCGGCCGCTTCGGCTGCCACCGCCGGCGAGGACGGCCGCCGACCCGTGGTGGAGACCGATCGCGGGGCCGTGCGCGGGCGGGAGCAGGCCGGGTACCGCACCTTCGAGGGCATCCCCTACGCCGCCCCGCCCACCGGCCCGCTGCGCTGGCGGCTGCCGGAGCCCGCCGCGCGCTGGGCGGGCGTACGGGACGCGGGCGCGCCCGGGGCCCGCTGCGTCCAGCTGCCCGCGGTGGGGCCGGGCGAGCCGAGCGGCTCGGAGGACTGCCTGTTCCTGAACGTGACCGCTCCGGTGGGAGGACCGGCCGAGGGTGAGGCCCGGCGCCGCCCGGTCATGGTGTGGTTCCACGGCGGTGGTTTCATGAACGGCGCCGGGGACCTGTACCACCCGGGCCGGCTGGCCGCGGCGGGCGGCGCCGTGGTCGTCACCGTCAACTACCGCCTCGGAATCTTCGGCCTCTTCGGGCATCCCGCGCTCGGCGGGGCCCCCGATTTCACGCTCGCCGACCAGCAGGCGGCGCTGCGCTGGGTGCGGGGCAACGCCGCCCGCTTCGGCGGCGATCCGGGCAACGTCACCGTGTTCGGCGAGTCGGCCGGCGGCCTCAGCGTCTGCCTGCACCTCACCTCCCCCGCCTCGGCCGGCCTCTTCCACCGGGCGATCACACAGAGCGGGCCCTGCTCGCTCTCGGCCCCGGCGCGATCGTTGCTCCCCACCATGGGTGCCTACGAGCCGTTCGTGCCGGAGCACCGCACCGTGACCGACGGGCTCGCCGCGGCGGTCCGGCTCGGCTGCGGCCGCCCCTCGGACGAGGAGGTACTGCGATGCCTGCGCGGCCTGGCCCCCGGGGCGCTGGCGACGCCCGAGCTCATGCTGCGGTTCTCCCCCGTGTCCTACGGCACCGCACTCCTGCCCGCCGAACCCCGACGGGCCCTGGAACGCGGGGAGTTCCACCGGGTCCCGGTGGTACAGGGCTCGACCCGCGACGAGATGCGGCTCTTCCTCGGGCAGACCCTGGGCGCCTTCCCGATCCCCGACCCGCAGGCCTACCGGGCCCGGCTGCGCGCCGCGTTCGGGGCGCGGGCCGAGCAGGTCGAGGCGGCCTATCCGGTGGCGGCCCACCCGAGGCCCGCGCTGGCTTTCGCGGCCGTGCTCTCGGACGCCTCCTTCATCTGCCCGCAGCTGCGGGACAGCCGCGCGCTGGCGCGGCACGTGCCGACGTACGACTACCTGTTCGACGACCGCCACGCGCCGGACTTCGCCGGGCTGCCGCCGGTGGCGGACTTCCCCGACGGGGCCTCGCACGGTTGCGAACTGCCCTATCTCTTCGACACCGGGCTGGCGATGAGTGCTCCGCAGCGGGCGCTGGCGGAGCGGATGACCGGCTACTGGACCCGGTTCGCGGCGACCGGCAATCCGAACACGCCCGGATCGGGGCCCTGGTGGCCGCGCTCACCCGCCGTACTGTCCCTGGCGCCGGGGCCGTCGGGGATCCGCCCCGTGGACGCGGCGGCCGAACACCACTGCGCCCTGTGGGACTCCGTGGCCCGCACACCCTGACACCCTCCATGCCCCCTACTCCCATGCCCCATCCCCCTGCCCGAAAGGCGGACTCGTGGCCGGTTTGCTCGACATCCTCGCGCCGTACGCGGACGGCGGCACCATCCCCGGTGCGGTCGCCCTGGTGGACCGGGGCGACGGCTCGGAGCCGGAGGTGGTGGCCGTGGGCAGCGCGGACGCCGAGGGCAGCGCTCCGATGGTCCGGGACTCGATCTTCAGGATCGCCTCGCTGACCAAGCCGGTCACGGCCGCGGCGGTCATGATGCTGGTGGAGGACGGGCGGTTCGGGCTGGACGACGCGGTGGCGCCCTGGCTGCCGGAGATCGCCGCGCCGATGGTCGTACGGACTCCCGCGAGCCCCGTCGACGACGTGGTCCCGGCGGCGCGGCCGGTCACCGTGGCCGATCTGCTGACCTTCCGCGCCGGGTGGGGCTTCCCGGACGACTTCTCGCTCCCGGCGGTCGCACCGCTTTCCCGCGAGCTGGGGCAGGGGCCGCCGCACCCGCAGGACATCGTGGCGCCGGACGAGTGGATGGCGCGCCTGGGGCGGATCCCGATGCTGTACCAGCCGGGCGAGGCCTGGCTGTACAACGTCTGTTCGGACGTCCTGGGGGTGCTGATCTCGCGGGTGGCCGGGTGTTCGCTGACCGAGTTCCTTGCGGAGCGGATCTTCGAGCCGCTGTCGATGGCCGACACCGGTTTCGCCGTGCCGGCCGGGCAGCTGGGCCGGTTCACGCACTACTACCGGGGCGGCGCGGACGGGGGCCTCGACCTCGTCGACGCCCCCCACGGGCAGTGGAGCACCATGCCCGCCTTCCCGTCCGGCAGCGGCGGGCTGGTGTCGACGGTTGACGACTGCTTCGGCTTCGCCCGGATGCTGCTCGACGGGGGCGGCCCGCTGCTCTCGGCGGATTCGGTGCGGCGGATGACCACCGACTGGCTGACCCCGGCCCAGCGGGCCGGCGCCGAACTCTTCCTGGAGGGACAGGGCTGGGGCTTCGGCGGGTCGGTCGACGTCACCCGGGCCGATCCGTGGAACGTGCCGGGCCGCTACGGCTGGGTCGGCGGCACCGGCACCGCCGCCCACATCGTCCCCTCGACGGGTGCCACCACCATCCTGATGACCCAGCTGGAGCTGACCGGCCCGACGCCGCCGGAGACGATGCGCGCGGTGTGGACGTACGCGGCCTCGTAGGCCCCGCCGTACGTCCACACCGGAATCCCCTACGGCCTGTGTCGGAAGCCGGGAGAGAGCCGGGAGGGAGCCGTTCGTCGTAGGGTGAGAGACGGCCGAAGGAGGCCACCGGCCAAGGGAGCCATGGATGGCGCGGTACCTGATCTCGTTCGATGACGGCGCGATGAACTTCCCCGAGGAGGAGTTGCCCGAGGTGGCCGAGGCCTCGCACGAGGTGGTGCGGGAGGCTCAGGACGCCGCTGTGTGGGTCTTCGGCGGTGGACTGGAAAGGCAGCAGGCGAGCGTCGTGGCCACCGACGGGACCGTCACCGACGGCCCGTACCCGGAGACCAAGGCGGTCCTTGGCGGGTTCTCGATCATCGATGTGCCCTCACGCGAGGACGCGCTGGAGTGGGCTGCCAAGATCGCCGCCGCGTGCCGCTGTGCGCAAGAGGTCCGGGAGATCATGCCCGACCCGACCGTCTGATCGAAGACGAGCCGCCGCGGCTGGGGCCTGGTTCGGAAGTGGCTTGTGACCTGAGGGTTCGGCATGCTGCGGGCCTGTGGGCGACGGCATGGTCGCCACCGCCGGGCAGCGGGGCGACAGCCCGCAGTTCGCCGCGGTGCTCGACCAGGTCCGGGTGAAGCGTCCCGGCGGGGCCGGGCGGCCACGGACGCGCCCTGACCGGGTCCGAGCGGACAAGGGGCATGCCTCAGCGGCCAACCGGCGCCGGCTTCGTCGGCGCGGGGTCGAGCTACTGAGGATGCTCGAGGACCTCAACAGCACCGACAACACGTTCTTCGTCATCGACCCCGACGACGAGACCCTCGACCGGTCCATCTCGGTCCACACCGCCACGGCGCCCTGGGCGGCTATGAGATCGGGAGTCGCGACGCCGCCAACGGGCCAACACGACACGATTGCTGAGGCCGACCACGTCGCGATCGTCACCGAGGCCCTGACCTGGTCAGGCAGCGCTGACCCGTTCCGAAGCAGGCCCTAGTGGTTCTCGGTCGGCCGCAGGTCGCGCGGGATCAGGGCCCACGTGGTCACGGCGGCGGCGACCGCGAGGGCTCCGGCCAGCAGGAACGCCGGGGTGATCGCGAGGGTGTAGGCCTGCGAGGCGGCGTCGAGCAGGTTCCGGCCGACGGTGCCGCCGAGCTGTTCGGCGGTGTGGGCGGCCTCGCCCACGGAGTCCCGTACGGCGCCCAGCGTGGTGGAGTCCAGGTCGAGGGCCGGGAGGTTGGCCCGGTAGAGCGCGGCGGCGGTGGAGCCGAGGATGGCGACGCCCATGGCCGAGCCGAGTTCGTAGCAGGTTTCCTCGATGGCCGCGGCGCTGGAGACCTCGTCGGCCGGGGCCGTGGAGATCAGGGTCACCGAGGCGACCGTGGTGGCGGTGCCCGCGCCCAGGCCCATGACGGCCAGCGCCACGGCGAAGGCGGGGTAGCCCAGGTCGGTGAACTGCTGGAGGGTCCAGGGCAGGGCCATGCCCGCCGCGAGGACCACCAGGCCGCCGCCGAGCACGTGCCGGATCGCGAAGCGCTGCATGAGGGACGGGGCGACCATCGAGGCGCAGATCAGCGCGAGCGGCGCGGGCAGCAGGGAGAGGCCGGCTTCGAGCGGGGTGTAGCCCTGGCCGTACTGGAACCACTGGGTGACCAGGAACAGGATCGCGCCCATGCCCACCATGGGCAGGAAGATCGCGGTGGCGGCCACGCTGAAGGCGGGCTTGGCGAACAGCCGGACCTGGAGCAGCGGGTTGTCCAGGCTCAGCTGACGGCGTACGAACACGGTCAGGGAGATGACGGCGAGGGCGAGCAGGGCCCACGGCAGCGGGTCGGCGATGCCGCTCTTGCCGAGCTGCTTGATGCCGCCCGCGAGGGCCAGCATGCCGACGATCGACTGGCCGACGCCCCACCAGTCCCACTTGCCGGTGGCGCGCGGGGAGCGGGATTCGGGGAGGTAGCGCAGGCCGGCCGCGACGATGAGCGCGGTGACGGGCAGGTTGAGGAGGAAGGCGGAGTGCCAGCCGTAGTCCTGGACGAGCAGGCCGCCGACGACCGGGCCGAAGGCCATGCCGCCGCCGAAGACGGCGGCCCAGACGGCGAGCGCGAAGGCGCGTTCCTTGGCGTCGGTGAAGACGCTGCGCAGGATCGACAGGGTGGACGGCATGATCGCGGCGCCGCCGACGCCGAGGAGGGCGCGGGCCGCGATGACGTGCCAGGCCTCGGTGGAGAAGACGGCGATGAGCGAGGCGACGGCGAAGATGCCGAAGCCCGCCATCAGCAGCCGCTTGCGGCCCCAGCGGTCGCCGAGGGCGCCGGCGGTGACCAGCAGGCCGGAGAGGGCGAGCGCGTAGATGTCGATGATCCACAGCTGCTGTACGGCGCCCGGCTGGAGGTCGCCGACGAGCGAGGGGAACGCCACGTTGAGGATCGTGGTGTCCATGGAGATGAGCAGGAGACTGCCGGAGAGGATCGCGAGCACGATCCAGCGGCGCGGGTCCTGCGTGGGGGTGTGCATGGGGGTTCCGTTCACGGGGGTACGCGGGGGCGGTGCGGGGGTCACGCGGCGGGGGACGGCCGGGTTCCGCTGAGGAAGGAGGCGAGGACGAGGCGGCCGATGTCGCGGCGGGCGAGGTGGCCGTCGCGGACGCCCTCGGCGGCGGCGTCGAGCAGTCCCCAGAGCGAGTACCAGATCCAGTACGCGGGCAGGTCGACGCGCAGTCGGCCGAGGCGCCGGCCGAGGCCGAGGAAGGCGAGGGCCCGCTGGTCCTGGCGCTGGATGCCGGCCCGGAAGGCGGGGTCGGCGAGCACGGTGGCGTCGCGCGAGGTGAATCCGTACAGGTGCGCGGCGGGGAGCAGGCCGGTGACGAGTCGCTCCAGCGCGGCGTCGAAGGCGGCGCCGTCGGCGGTGTCGGGCAGGTCGGCGGGCGCCAGGCAGCCGTCGACGACGTCGATGGCCCGGGCGGCGATGGCTTTGAGCAGCGCCTCGCGGGTCGGGTAGCGGCGGCTGAGGGTGGCGCGGCTGGTGCCGATGCCGGCGGCGATGTGCGTCATCGAGGCGCTGTGATCGCCGGCGAGGACGCGTGCGGCGCCGTCCAGAAGCTCTTCTTCGTTCATCAAGTGATCCTCCTTCGTATCAAACGATACAAATTTGTCTCACATGAAGCAAATCTGATGCACGACGGAAGCGCGGCGTAGCCGTAGGCTGACCGGGTGACCACGGACAAGAACGAGGAATCCGAACCGGCCGGCTCCGCGGCAGCGACCGCGGCGGCGACCGCGGCCGCGGCGAAGTACGAGAAGTGGAAGGAGAACGGCGTCCTGCTGCGCGCGTTCTTCTACATCGCCGGCACACACCTCTTCGCCGGCTTCGTCTGGCTGCTGTTCGTCCTGGGCGAGCACGCAGAGAAGTAGCCGCCCACCCCGACGCTAACCCTGCTCTTCCGCCCCCGTACGGGCGCGCGCGCCGGAGCGGGTGCGACCCGTCGTCTGGGCTCGTTCCGGATGACGGCGCAGATACTCGCGCTCCAGCTCCTCCATCCGCCGGGTGTGCGTGACCAGCGCCTCGTCCGACCCGTGCAGCAGAGTCTCGTGGCGCGTACGGTGGATGGCTTCGAGCTCCTTCATCAGGCGGCCCTCTTCCAGTCCGCTCGCCGACGGCCCGGCCTCGCGCGCCTCGTGCTCCGCCATGGCAGGTCACCTCTTCCTCCGCCGGGCCGGGCGTCCCGCCCGGCCGTGCTCACCCATCATCCCGGAAAAGTGGTGATAGACACTGTCTACCCCCACCTGGTAGACAGTGTCTATGGATCAGGACAGCGGGCTGCGCGAGCGGCTGATCGACGTCGGCGTGGAGCTCGTGACGACCGAGGGGACCGCCGCGCTCGGGCTGCGCGAGATCGCCCGGCGCGCCGGCGTCTCCCACGGGGCGCCCCGGCGGTACTTCGCCACCCACCACGCACTGCTCTCCGCCATCGCCCGGCGCGGCTTCGAGGACCTCGGCGCGCGCGTCCCCGCCGCGATCTCGGCGGCAGCGGCCTCCGGGGACCCGCGCGAGCAGGTGCGGGCACTGGGCCGCGCGTACGTCGGCTTCGCGCTGGAGCGCCGCGGCATGTTCGAGCTGATGTTCCGGCACGACCTGCTCGACAGCACCGGGCAGGACGGACCGGCGGGGTCCCGGCTGCGGGATTCCACGCTGCCGCTGTTCGATCTGCTCGTCTCGCTCGTCAGCCGGTGCGAGGCGGCCGGATCACCGCGGATCACCGCCGCCGCCCTGTGGGCCAACCTGCACGGCGTGGCGCAGCTGTGGTCCTGGGGCAGCCTCGCCCTCGCCCTCGGGAGCGGGTCGCGGACCACCGCCGAGGACTGTGTCGGCGAGCTCGTCGACGCCGCCGTCGACGCGCACCTGCGACCGTGAGGCCCGGCCTCGCGCTCCTCGTCAGCGCGGCCGGCGCGATGCTCGTCGCCGTCGACGGGACGGTGCTGCTCATGGCGCAGCCCAGCCTGCGGCGGGACCTCGGCGCGAGCCTGGCCCAGGTGCAGTGGACGAGCACCGCCTACCTCCTGACCGTGGCCGCCTTCCTCGTGGTCGCCGGCCGGCTCGGCGACCGGTACGGGCACGCGCGGCTGCTGTTCACCGGCGCACTCGGCTTCGCCGCGGCCTCGGCGGGCATCGCGCTCGCGCCCGGGGCGGGCTGGGTGATCGCCCTGCGCGCGACCCAGGGGCTGTTCGGAGCGCTGCTCCAGCCCGCGACCCTCGCGCTGCTGCGGCTCGCCTACCCGCCCGAGCGGCTCGGTACGGCGGTCGCCGTGCGCACCGCCGCCATCGGGCTGGCGGCGGCGGCCGGTCCGCTCCTCGGGGGTGTCCTGGTCGAACGCTTCGGCTGGCGCGCGGTGTTCGTGGCGAACGTCCCCGCCGCACTGGTGATCGCCGCGGCGGCCCTGTGCGTACGGGTTGCCGTGCCCCCGCGCCCGGAGCCCGGCCGGATCCGGCCGGTCGGGGCGGCCCTGCTGGCGGCGGCCGTGGCGGTGCTCGTGCACGCGCTGGCCGGCGTACCGGAACACGGCTGGGCGGGGCAGCCGACGCTGGCCGGGTTCGCCGGGGCGGCCGCGCTCACGGCGCTGCTCGTGCGCTCGGAGCGGCACTCCGCGATGCCGCTGGTGCCGCGCGCGGTGGCCCGGTCCGGGTCGGTGACGGCGTCCATGGCGCTGCTGGCCCTGGTCTCCGGCGCACTGTTCGGGGCCCTCTTCTCGGCGTGCTTCGCACTCCAGGACGCGGCGGGGCTCGACCCGCTCGCGACCGGGCTGCGGGTACTGCCCATGACCGCGGCCATGGTCGCGGGGGCGCCGGTGGCGGGGGCCGCGCTGCGCCGGTTCGGGGCGCGGGCCACGGCGGTCGCCGGAACCGGGCTCGTGGCGCTCGGGATCACGGGGCTGGGCCCGGGGTGGGGTTTCGGCGTGCTCGGAGCGGGCTTCGCCGCCGTGATGGTGACGGCCACCGGGACGGTGGTCGGGGACGCGCCCGCCGGGCACGCGGGGGTGGTGGGCGGGCTCAAGCAGACGGCGATGAACGTGGGGCCGGCCTTCGGCATCGCGGTCGCCGCGGGGACCGCGGGGGCTTCGACCGCGGCCCTGGCCGCGCTGGCCGCCGTAGGGCTGCTGCCCGCGTCACGGCTGCCCGGACGCGCCGGCGCGGGCCACGCAGGTGCGGGCGACCTCGTCGGCGAAGGCGCGGGCGAGCGGGGCGAGGGAGGACCAGCGGCGGACGGCCCAGCCGACGGCGAGCGGCCGCAGGGCCGGGACCGGCACGAGGCGCAGCGGCCCGTCGGTTCCGGGGACCTGCCAGCCGGGCAGCGCGGGTACGACGGCGTGGCCGAGGCCTAGTTCGGAGAGCAGGAGGGCGGTGTCCCAGTCGGCGACGCTGGTGTCCGAGCTGATCCGGATGCCCGCTTCGTCGAGGGCGGCGTCGAGGTGGGTGCGGGAGGTGGAGTTCTCCGGCAGCCTGATGTGGCGGATGCCGGCGAGGTCGGCCGGCTCCAGGCTGGAGCGGGCGGCGAGGGGGTCGTCGGCGCCGACCGCGAGAACCCAGGGCAGGCGCATGACGGGGCGCTGCTCGATGCCGCGCACGGGTGCGCCGATGGTGATCCAGGCGAGGTCGAGGTCGTCGGCGGCGAGGGCCTCGAAGCAGCTGCGGCTGGAGTTCTCGGTCTGGAACTCCAGGCTGACCCGGGGGTGGCTGCCGCGGAAGGCGACGACGGCCTCGGCCATGAAGTGCCGCACGGTGGTGGCCCCGGTGGTGACGCGGACCGATCCGCCGTCGTCCCGAACGAGGGTGTCGAGCCGGCGCAGGGCCCCGTCGAGCCCGGCGATGCCGTCGGCGGCGGCCACCTGGAGGATCAGGCCGGCCTCGGTGGGCGATACGCCGCGCGGGTGGCGCTCCAGGAGCACGGCTCCGGTCTCCTTCTCCAGCCGTCGGATGTGCTGGCTGACGGCGGACTGGGTGCGGCCGAGGTCGCGGGCCACGGCGCTGAGGCTGCCGGCCCGGCAGGCGGCGACGAAGACACGGAGATCGTCGAGAGTCACAAGCCCCAAGCTATCACTGAGGGGTTACCAGAAAAGTGGAGGATTGACTTGGGTGACCGCCCTGCCCGAAGATCAACTCACGGCCCAGGGCGGCAACCCGTTCCCGTCATCGCGAGGACAGGAACGGGTGCCGACCCGCCGGCATTGCGACGCTCCGGCGCTCCGGCGCTCCGGCGCTGCCGTGCCGCTAGCGCGCGTCGAGCTTGGCCATCACCTGGTCGCGCAGGATCTCGTACTCCGTGCGCAGGCGGCGCAAGTCGCTGTCCGGGGGGCGGGGGACGACGACGCCCTCGGTGATCTTCTCCTCCGGGCCGAACTGCTCCCGGGTGAGGTCGATCTCTATGCCCATGCCCAGACGGTTCCACCAGTGGTAGTCCACGCGCTCTCCGTCGACGAGGACTTCGCCGCGGATCAGCTCGCCGCCCAGAAGGTCGTGGAGCACCAGGGCGGTCACACCGCACTGGTCACGGGCCGGATTCTCCCGGGTCCACCGGTCGCGGTACTCGGGGGTGCACGTCTGCTCGCTCCAACTGCTGCGGACGGCACGGTCGATGTCGGTCAGGAGTAAAGGTGTCATGCCACCCATCCTCGCAACCGGCACCGACAAGATCCATCCCCCGGCCGGCCCGGTTCAGCCGTGCGCCGGGCGGGAGTCGAGGAGTTCGCGGATGACGTGGCGGGCGTTGCCCGCCATGACCGGGTTCGTCTCGCGGTAGTAGCCCAGTTCGGGGAGCGCGATCGACAGGGCCCAGCCGCGTCCGCGCGTCCAGGTCGCGTCATCCACGCCCAGGGCGGCCCGGAATGCGGGCCGCGCGGCGGCCGGGAGCACGTACCAGGCGGCGATCAGGTCGACGGCGGGGTCACCGAGACCCGCGCAGCCGAAGTCGATGACGGCCGCGAGCCGGTCGTCGGCCAGCAGCATGTTCCCCGGCTGCAGGTCCGCGTGGATCCAGACCGGCGGACCGCTCGGCGTCGGGGCCCGCAGGGCCTCCTCCCATACGGCGGTGGCCGCTCCGGCGTCGATGTCGGCGCTCGCGCCCAGTTCGGCGATCACGGCGCGGGTGGCCTCGTCCCGCGCGGCCAGGGTCTCACCGCGGTAGGCCGGCGGCGCATCCAGCGGATCAACCCGGTGCAGCGCGGTGATGAACTCCGCCAAGTCCCGTGCGAGCAGCTCTGGTTCGGCGATCCGTCCGGCCGCCGGATTCGCGCCGGGGAGCCATCCGTAGACGGACCAGGACCACGGATAGCCCTCGGCGGGCCGCCCCATGCCCACGGGGACGGGAACCGCGGCCGGGAGCACCGGGGCGAGCCGCGGCAGCCAGATGTGCTCCGTCCCTATGTCACTGGCGGCGCCCTCCGTGCGAGGGAGGCGTACGACCATGTCCTCGCCCAGCCTGTACATGGAGTTGGACGTGCCGACCGAGTCGACCCGCTCGACGGGGAGGTCCGCCCATCGTGGGAACTGCCCGGCGATCAGCCGGCGCACGAGGGACGTGTCGATGTCCGGTTCGTCGGCGTGCATTTTCTGAGATGTCGAAGTCCCGGTGGGCATGAGCACCTTTCAGAACGGTCCGAGGATCGGGACTCCCACGATATCCCCGGTCACGGGGGTGGTCGGAGAAGGGCGAGCCCGGCCCGGCGGGATGCCGGGCCGGGCTCGGTGAAGGGTGTCGGGCGGTGCTAGGGGCGTCAGGGAGTGAAGGTCCAGCGCTGTGCCGCGGTGCCGGCACAGGCGACGCGGGTGAGTCTGGTGCCGTTGGCGGTGGCGGAGCCGGCCGGGGTCAGGCACTGGCCGGCGTTGCGCAGGCTGCCGTCCGGTCCGGTCTGCCAGCTCTGGCCGGAGCCGCCGTTGCAGGTCTGGACGGCGACGGCCGAGGCCGTCGCCGCGTCCAGGCAGACTCCGTTCAGTCCGGTAAGACGGCCGTCGCCCTGCAGGGTCCAGCGCTGGTTCGGGCCGCCGTGGCAGCTGTAGAGGGTGGGCTGGGTACCCGGGGTGGTGGCGCTCCCCGGGAGGTCCAGGCAGGTGGACGACGCCCCGTTGACCAGGGTCGCGGCAGCCGGAAGCGGCGTGGGGCGGCCGGTGAGGGTGATCTCGGCCGCGCTGCTCCAGGGGCCGCGGCCGCCGGCCTCGGTGAGTGCTCGCAGGCGGAGGTAGCGGCCCGTCTTCGCCGCCAGGGAGACGGACTTGAGGGACGGGGTGTCGGCGAAGGTGCCGGTCGCCGCCGGCGATCCCCAGTCGGTGGTGGTGTCCGAGACGTACACCTCGTAGCCGCCGATCCGGCCGTTGACGCCGCCGTCCTGGCGGGGCAGGTAGCCGAGGCCGTCCACCGTGTAGCGGGCGCCGAGGTCGATCTGGACCTCGTGCGGCAGCGCGGCCGGCGTGCCGGACGACCAGGCGGTGTGCCACATGGTCGCCGTGTTGCCGTCGAAGGCGTTGCGGGCGGCGCCGTCCTCGGCGGCGGTCTCCTGGCTGTCGGCCGAGACCAGGGTCCAGGCCGACTGCGGGATGGGGCTGGAGGTGGCCGGAACAGGGTCGGCGGCCGGGACGGAGGTGCCGGTGGCCGTGACGCTGAACGCGCCCGACTTCGTACCCGTCTTGGTCCACAGGACGCCGCCGCGGTCGGCGGCGTCGAAGAACCATCCGGTCGCCGCCGCGTCGTACGCGGCCTTGCTGGTCAGTCGGGTGAGCGTCGTGCCGTCGGCGGTGACCGCACCGGGGGCGGTGGCCACGTGCAGGGTGAACTCGTAGCCGCGGGAGGCCGGTTTGCCGGTGTAGCCGCCCGTCGGGGCGCCGACGGAGACGGTGACCGTGCCGGAGCCGGTGGCGGGGGCGGTGACGTCGACCTGCTGGCGGGCGAACGCGCCCGACTGGTGGGCGCGGGTGATGCCGTCGTCCTCGTAGAGGCTGAAGGAGGAGTTGCCGCGCGGGTGGATGTCGTAGGTGAGGGTGGAGAGGGGCTTCTCCCCCGTGTAGTTCATCTGCGGCCACATCGGGACGATCGCGCCGCCCTTGACGAAGAGGGGCAGGGTGTCCAACGGAGCCTGGTAGCCGTTGAGCCAGCCCGGTCCGGCGTACGTCTTGCCCGTCCAGTAGTCCGTCCAGGTGCCGGCGGGCAGGTAGATACCGTCCCGTACGGAGGTGTCGGAGACGACCGGCGCGACGAGGAAGGAGTCGCCGGCCATGAACTGGCCGCTGGTCAGGTTGCCGCGCGCCACCGGGTCTTCGGGGTACTCCAGGACCATCGCGCGGGTGCTCGGGACGCCCGTCTCGTTGGCGGTCCGGCTCATGGTGTACAGGTACGGCATGAGCCGCATCTTCAGCTGGAGGTACTTGCGGTTGATGGAGAGGTACGGTTCCGCGAACCGCCAGGGCTGCTTGTCCTGATAGCCGGCGGTGGGGCCGGTCGCGCCCCAGCCCGACATGGTCATGAAGGCCGGAGTGAAGGCCTTCCACTGCAGGTCGCGGGCATAGGTCTTCGGGCTGCCGGCGAAGATGCCGTCGATGTCGCCGGAGGCGTAGTTGAGGCCGGAGAGGCCGGCCCCCGCGATGGCCGGGACGTGCCAGCGCATGTCGTCCCAGGTGCCGTTGGTGTCGCCGGTCCAGACGACGGCGTTGCGCTGGGTGCCGGCCCAGCCGTCGACGGTCCAGACGTAGCGGCGGGCATCGGAGTTCTTCTCGATGCCGTCGACGGCCTGCTGGACTCCGCTGAACGCCGTTTTGTAGCCGCCGCCGATCCAGGCGACGTCGGTCTTCACACCACGGGAACCGGCCACCCCCACCTCGTCGTTGATGGAGCCGAGGCCCGTCGAGGTCCACAGGCCGGTCTGGAAGCCCTTGGCCTTGAGCGCGTCGACCGTGGACTTCAGGGGCGCCGTGTAACCGCAGCCGTAGCCGTCGTTGGGCAGGAACCAGCCCGAGGGCATGTCGGCGGCGCGGGCGTCGGCGGCGTAGCCGACCACGTCCGGGGTGGTCTGGTGGCGCAGCCGGTTGTGGTCGCCCTGGTAGTCCGGGTTGGAGGCGTTGAAGCAGTCGGCGTTGCCGAGCTCGAAGCCCCACGAGGGGGCCATGAAGGGTTTGCCGCTGACGTCGGTATAGGCGTCGAGGACGGACTTGAGGGAGTCCCCGGTGAAGTACCAGGCGTCGAAGCGCTTTTCGTCGTGGGTGAGGGTGCTGGGGGCGTTGAAGCCGTACGAACCCGGGGCCCAGGTGTTGCGCATCACGCCGTAGCCGTTGGTGGACATGTAGAAGGGCGCGGGGCTGGCGTTGTTGTTCTCGCGCCACTTGTTGTCGACGGCGACCGGGACGGTCTTGCCGCGCAGCGCCCATTCGCCCAGGCGCAGGCCCGTTCCGTAGAACTGTTCGTCCGCGCCGCGCGCCAGGTGCTGGGTGGTCTGGCTGCCGGTCCAGGAGGTGGGCTGCGACTCCTGCCAGACGAGGGTGGAGTTGTCGGCCCGGTAGACAGAGAACTGCAGGGGTGTCTTGTTGACCCGGATGGACAGGGACCCGGTGGTGATCCGGTAGTACGTGCCCGCGTCGGTCCAGCCCGCGCTGACGGAGCCGAAGTCGGTGGTGGGGGCGAGGTCCTTGCCGGCCGGGTCGTTGGTGAAGGCACCGTCGGGCGAGAGCCACAGCCTGAAGATGTCGGCGCGGGCGACGACCACGCGGGCCTTCGCGCCGCTGGACGTGGTGGCGGTGAAGGTGTTCCCCGACTGGGTGAAGCCGGTGACGTTGCCCGCGGTGGAGGGGGCCGGGGCGGCCGCGGAGGCCGCGGCTCCGGCGGCGGCCGCCGAGGCGATCGGTCCGGCGGCGGCCAGGCCGGCCACGGCGAGGGCGGCGGCGAGCAGCGCGGCCGCGGGGCCGCGCCGCCGCCGTGGGCTCCTGCGGATGCTGATGAGTCTCATGGGGCGGCTCCTCGTGCGGTCCGGATCGCGGACACACCTTTTGGCATGCACCGGGCAACATAGCGCTCCGGAGGCCCCATATGAAGGAAGATGCTTGAAGTGGCTTGTCATCAAGCATCTTTGAGCAGCAATTAGCAGGTGGCGTTGACGAGCTCCTCCATGAGGGCCGGATCCAGCGCCGGATTCGCCGCGGCGTGCCGGGCCAGTTCCTCCTCGTCCAACAGCTCGGCGATACGGGCCGCGGGCAGATTCGGATGCCGGGCCAGTGCGGCCCGCACCGCCGGATCCGGATCGCGGGTGAGCCGGTCGACGAGATCCGGATCCGCCTCGGGATCCCGGGCCACGAGGGCCCGTACGGCCGGGTCCTCGTGATCGGCGTAAGCGGCCAGGCCTACGGTCGGGAAGTGCGGGCGGGTGAGCAGGTCGGCGCGGCAGAGGCCGGTGTACTCCAGGAAGCCGCGCAGCAGCAACGGGGCCGACGCGTCGGGGTGGTTCTGCGCCAGGGTGACCCGTACGCCGAGGTCCGGGTCGGCGGCGAGCAGGTCGACGAGGTCCGGCGGCAGGAGCTGGTCGCCGGCCGCGCGGCGGCGCAGCAGCGGGTGGGCGGAGAGGGCGTCGCCCCGGAGGGCAGCGGGGTCGCGCGGCGGGGACGGCTGGTAGCACAGCCCGAAGTCACCACCCTCCGGCACCTCGTAGTCGATCGCGGCACGCTCGGACTCGGTCAACGCGGGGTGCGTGGACAGGATGAGGCGGACCTCCGGGTCGGGGTCGACGGCGAGTGCCCCCCGCTCGGCGGGACCGAGGTCGGCGCGGCGGGCGATGCACTCACGGACCTTGGAGTCCGGGTCGGCGGCCAGCAGGACCACGACGTCGGGCGGCAGGCTCGGGTTGTCCGCGATCATCGCCCGGTCCTCCTCGCCGACCGGGGCGGTGAGGACGGAGTCGATGACGGCGCGACTCAGAGCGCCATGCATCAGCAGGTCGGTGCGCATGTGGCACGGATGCTCCGGAAGCTCCCGCTCCACCCAGTTCGGGTCGTCTCGCTCTCGCCGCACGTGCCGGGCGGCGGTCTCGCGCACCTCCGGGTCGGGGTCGGCGAGCAGCGAGGCCCGCACCTCGGCCGGCAGCATGGACCAGGTACCCACGCCCCACCGGCGGACCTTCGCCTCCCCGTGGGTCGCCATGCGGCGGTGGAGCCCGGTGGACACCTGCCGGTAGAGGCCGCTCAGGAGCTCACCCTCGTACGTGGTGATCATCCGGACGACGACCTCGTCCGGCAGGGGTCGGGGCCAGGTCAACACGTGACTGCCCGGTCCGTCGGCGAGGTGGGCCCGGACGCGCCATTCGGGGTCGTCCACCAGCCGGGCCCGACGCGCGGGCTCGGCGTGCGGGCTGGAGGCGAAGACGGCGCGCGCCCGCCAGTCGGTGTGGGCGACCAGCGCGTCCACCACCGCGTCCGGCAGGTCCCGGTCGCCGCACAGTGCCATCCGCGCGGCCGGCGGGCCGTCCGCGAGGATCCGCAGCAGGATGCGGTCCGGCGCGCCCGGATTCACCGCCAGACCCGCCAACCGCCGCTCGGCCGGACCCGCTTCGTTCCAGATCTTCTCGCGCATCCACATCCGGCCGAGACTACCCGCAGGTGAGGCCGGATCCTCAGCCGAAGCGCACCGGGAGGTACTTGATGCCGTTGATGAAGTCCGAGCGCAGTCGGCGGACTTCGCCGGTGAGGGCCACGTCGGGGTGGTGGCACAGCAGTTCGCGGACGAGGGCCTTGATCTGGGTGCGGGCGAGGCCTGCGCCGAGGCAGAAATGGGGCCCGCCGCCGCCGAAGGTGACGTGGTCGTTCGGGGTGCGGCGGATGTCGAAGGTGAAGGGGTCGGCGAAGACCTCCTCGTCGCGGTTGGCGGAGGTGTAGTACGTGACCACCTTCTGGCCGGCGGCGATGGGCTGCCCGCGCAGCGAGGTGTCCCGCGTCGCGGTGCGCCGGAAGTTGTGGATCGAGCCGCCCCAGCGCAGGAACTCCTCCGTCGCCGAGGTCCACAGGGACTCGTCCTGCGGGGCCGCGGCCAGTTCGGCACGCGCCGCCGGGTGGTCGATCAGGGCCAGCAGGGTGGCGGAGAGCAGATTGCGGGTGGTCTCGTTGCCCGCGACGCACAGCAGCACGAAGAACATGTTGATCTCGTCCTGCGTCAGCCGGTCCCCGTCGACCTCCGCGTGGACCAGCGTCGAGAGGATGTCCTCGCGGGGACGGGCCCGCCGCTCGTCGGCCAGCGCGTCGCAGTAGGCGTAGATCTCCGCGGCAGCGAGGTCGCTGTCGTGCTTGCCGGCCGAGAGCTCCGGGTCCTGGCCGCCGGCCATCCGGTTGCTCCAGTCGAAGATCAGCCGCTCGTCCTCCTCAGGTACGCCGACCATCTCGCAGATCGTCTGGATCGGCAGCCAGGCGGAGACCTCGGAGACGAAGTCCATGTCCCGGCCCGGGGTGACCGCGCTCTCCACCAGGGAGACCGCCCGCTCCTGGATCCGGGCCGCGAGCCTTCGTACGACCCGGGGGGTGAAACCCGCGCTGACCAGGGAGCGGTACCGGGAGTGGCGCGGGGCGTCCATGCCCAGCAGGACCAGGCGCAGGGTCTCCAGGGACTCGGGGGCCTGGTCCCGGATCATGAACGAGCCGAGTTCGGTGGACCACAGCTCGGGGTCGCGGCTGACGGCCTTGACGTCGGCGTGGCGGGTGACGGCGAAGAAGCCGTCGTGGTGGCCGGGCACTTCGTGCCAGTGCACCGGGTCCTCTCGGCGCAGCCGGGTGAACTGTGCGTGCGGGACCTCACGGGCCCAGGTGTCCTCAAGGAGGTCTATGTCGCCGGTAGGTGGCACGGAACGGTCCCTTCGTTCGATTCAGCCCAGTCCGAGGAGGGTGGCGAGCGCTTCGACGACGAGGGCGTCGGGGACGCCCCGCGGTTCGAGGCGGTGCTGCATGGACAGCCCGAGCAGGAGGCCGAGGACCAGGGCGCCGGTCTCCTCGGGCGGGCGGGTGAGGGGGGTGCCGGTGGCCTCGGCCCAGTCGGCGAGTCCTTCGCCGAGCTGGGCCCGGATCTCGGCGTAGCGCTGGGCCAGCCGGCCGCCGATGAGGGGACCGCGGGCGGCGTGCAGCCACAGCTCCGTCTCCAACAGCAGCCAGGAGTCGCCGTATTCGGGGTGCGGGCGGGTGAGGCTCCCCCACATCGCGGAGAAGTGCACGGCGGGGTCGGCGGGGTCGCCCGCCGCGATCTCGGCGGCCAGCTCCTCGGCGGTGCGCTCCTTCCACACCTCCAGGAGGGCGAGCAGCAGGCCCTCCTTGCCACCGAAGTGGCTGTACAGCGCGCCCGTGGTTCGGCCGGCCGCGTCGGCGAGGGCTTCGGCGGACACGGCGTGGAAACCCTTGCGGGCGAAGAGCTCGGCGGCCGCGTCGATGAGCCGCGAACGGGTCTCGGACTTGCGCTGCGCCTGCGGCGTGCGGGGCGCCTGCGGGGTCCGGGGCGCCTGCGGCGTGCTGTCGGGCGTCAACGGGGCCTCCGAAGCTCACCGGGAAGTTATATCGGGGTCCCGATATAACTTCCTCCACCGCTGACGAAGTGTCAATCGCCGTGCACGCTCGGACCCGGCCGGATCGGCAGGCTCAGGCGTGGGCCCGCGCCGAGTCCCTGAGCGCCGGGGCGCCCACCGTGACCGACAGGACCGGCGCCGCCGGGGAGGTGTGCCGGTGGCCGCAGGGGTCGAAGGCCAGGACCACCGGCTCCCCCGGGCGCTGGCGCCAGGAGATGCGCTCCGGGGCGCCGTCGCACACCGGGCAGCAGGGCAAGGGGCTCGGCTCCGGCAGGCACTCGGGGGCGGCCGCCGGCTGCGTGGAGTGCGGATCGCGCATGGAGACTCCCTGGTCGTACGGTTGGGCTGCTCGCACTGTGCCATGGACAGGCCCCTGTCCGCACGGGTGAATCCTCCAGTGTTCTGGCTGGTCAGAGGTGTATGCCCAAAAGCTTCCGCCCTCTCACCCGCGGCCCCTCGGGCCGGACGCGCCGGTGCGCGAAGGGCCGTGACGGACCCATCGCGCACCGGCGCCCCCTTACCGCCTCACCGGGCTCACCGGGCTTACCGGCTCACCCGCTCACGCCAGCTTGTCCGCCTCGGGATGGTCGGCCAGCCAGGCGCGGACGGCCTCCTGCTCCTTGCCCTTGCCGGCCTCCTGGATCCTGGCCTCCAGACCGGTCAGCTGGGCCTCGGTCAGCTTGAACGAGCGCAGCCACCGGGTGATCTCGGGCTCGTCGGCGGCGAATCCCTTGCGGGCGATGTTGTGGATGCCGTCGCCCTTGCCCCACGCCCCCTCGGGGTCCGCCAGCTTCGTCAGCTCGTAGGAGGCGTACGCCCAGTGCGGCGACCAGAGCACGACGGCGACGGGCTCCTTCTTCTCGTAGGCGCGCTTGAGCTCGGCGAGCATGCCCGGGGTGGATCCGTCGACGACCTTGTACTCGCCGTCGAGGCCGTAGCGCGGCAGCACCTCGTCCTTCAGGAGGCCCATCGCGCCCGCGCTGGGCTCGATGCCGATGATCCGGCCCTTGAACTGCGAGCCCTTGCCCTTCAGATCCGCGAGGGTCTTGACGTCCTTCACGTAGGACGGGACCGCCAGCTCGATGGAGGTGGGCCCGTACCAGGAGCCGAGGTCGTCGAGCTTGTTCCCGTACTTCTTCCAGTACTCGGCCTGCGTGGCGGGCAGCCAGGCGTCGGTCTGGAAGTCGATCTGGCCGCCCGCGAGTCCGGTGAAGAGCGCGCCGAGCTCCAGCTGACGGGCGTCGACCTTGAAGCCGCGGCGCTCCAGGAGCTCCTTCCACAAGTAGGTGGAGGCGATGCCCTCGTCCCACGGGATGTAGCCGATGCTGACCTGGCGGCCCTTGCCGATGTTCTTGACTCCGGCCCCGCCAACGGCGTTGACCTGCGACTTCCCCGTGTCCCCGAAGACGCCCAGGCCGCCCGCGACCAGGGCCAGCACCACGGCCGAGGCGACGGCGAGGACCGGCTGCGGCCGGTGGCCCCACAGCTTGGCGGTGCCGGTGGCGGCGGAGCGCGCCTTGGCGAGGGCGCGGCGGCCGAGCGGGGAGACCTGGCGGCCGAGCGCCCCGGTCATCCGGTCCAGGTACATGGCGAGGATGACGATGGAGATGCCCGCCTCGAAGCCGAGGCCGATGTCGACGCTGCCGATGGCCCGGTAGACGGCGCCGCCGAGGCCGCCGCCGCCGACCATGCCGGCGATGACGACCATGGACAGGCCGAGCATGATGACCTGGTTGATGCCCGCCATGATGGTGGGCAGCGCCAGCGGGAGCTGGACCCGTACGAGGGTGTCGCGCGGGGTGGTGCCGAAGGCGTCGGCGGCTTCGACGAGTTCGGCGTCGACCTGGCGGATGCCGAGCTCGGTCATCCGCACGCCCGGCGCCAGCGAGAAGATGATGGTGGCGATGATGCCGGGCACCACGCCCACCCCGAAGAAGATGATGCCGGGGATGAGGTAGACCATGGCCGGCATGGTCTGCATGAAGTCCAGGACGGGCTTCAGGACGGCGCTGACCTTGTCGGAGCGCGAGGCCCAGATGCCCAGCGGGATCGCGAAGAGCAGCGTGACGAGGGTGGCGACCACGACCAGCGCGAGCGTCGACATGGCGTCGGGCCACAGGCCGACGGAGTCGACGAGTGCGAAGCCCGCGAAGGCGAGCAGCGCGGCGAGCAGACCGCGCAGCCACCACGCGGCGACGGCGAGGACGCCGGCCAGCAGCAGCGGGGCCGGCGCGGACAGAACGGCCTCGATGCCGTCGTAGAGCCCGGTGACGAGCGCGCTGATGGCGTCGAACAGCCAGGACAGGTGGCTCTGCAGGAAGTCGACGCCGCTGTCGACCCAGGCGCCGAGGTTCAGGCGGGGCATCAGGCTGCCACCTCCACGCAGGCCATGGGGGGCCTGTGTTCGTCGCCGAGGAAGGCGACGAGGCGCTCCTGCGATACGCAGCCGATGACGGCGCCGTCCCCGTCGGTGACGGCGACCGGGTGCGGGACGCGGGCAATGACCGCGCACAGGTCGGCGAGCGCGGTGCCGGCGCTGACGGTGGGGCAGCCGCAGGCGTCCGCCTCGGCGGGCACCACGTCCATGACGGCGTCGGCCGTCAGCACGCGCGAGCGGTCCACGTCCTGGATGAAGGAGGCGACGTAGTCGTCGGCGGGGCGGATGAGGATGTCCTCGGCCGTGCCCTGCTGGACGATGCGGCCGTCGCGCATGACGGCGATGCCGTCGCCGAGCCGCATGGCCTCGTTGAGGTCGTGGGTGATGAACACGATGGTCTTGCCCAGGCGTCGCTGGAGCTGGAGGAGCTGGTCCTGCATGTCGCGGCGGATCAACGGGTCGAGGGCGCTGAACGACTCGTCCATCAGCAGCAGATCGGCGTCGGTGGCCAGCGCGCGGGCGAGGCCGACGCGCTGCTGCATGCCGCCGGAGAGCTCGTCGGGCCAGGACTTCTCCCAGCCGCCGAGCCCGCACAGGGCGAGCGCCTCGGCGGCCCGCCGTTCGCGCTCGGCCCGGGGGACGCCCTGGACCTCCAGTCCGTATCCGGCGTTCTCCAGGACGTCGCGGTGCGGGAACAGCGCGAAGTGCTGGAAGACCATGCTGATCTTGGTGGACCGCACCCGGCGCAGCTCGCGCGCGGAGAGCGCGGTGAGGTCCTCGCCGTCGAAGAGGACGCGTCCGGCGGTGGGCTCCAGGAGTTCGTTGAGCATGCGCAGCAGCGTGGACTTGCCGGAACCCGACAGACCCATGACGACGAAGATCTGGCCGGGCTCGACGCGGAACGAGGCGTCGATCACCGCGGCAGTCGTTCCCTCGGCGCGCAGTTCCTCGCGGTCGGTGGCGCCGCTTTCGAGCGCGCGGACCGCCTTCGCGATGTCATCGGGCTTTCTGCCGAAGACCTTGTACACGTGCTCGGCTATGAGCGTGGACACATACACCTCACGGGTAGTACCGGGAACGGCCCACCGGCGTGCGTGCGGCCGGCGGGCCGTGGAGCGGGACGGGATCCGCCCGTCGCCCGCGCACCGGCCGTCCCTAGGCCGGCGGACGGGTCCGCTCCAGCAGCGCTACTGCCCCGACTTAACCCTTGCAAACAGCGAAGTGAGTCATGTCACCTACGCTAGGTCGCCACCCGTGCTCACGGCCGCGCCCTCCTGCTGGGGTTCCGCTTGCTGCGGGACCACGGCTCCGTACTGCTCCGGGTCGGCCAGCATGGAGGCCCTCAGATGCGCGAGTACCCGGGTCAGGAGGCGCGAGACTTGCATCTGCGAGATGCCGAGGGCAGCGCCGATCTGGGCCTGGGTGAGCTCTTCGCCGAAGCGCATCGACAGCATGCGACGCTCGCGGTCGGTGAGCCGTTCCAGCAGCGGCGCGAGGGTCTGGATGTCCTCGACGTGCTCCAGGGCGGGCTCCTCCGCCCCCATGGTCTCGGCGAGGCAGTGGCTTTCGGTCCGGCCGTCCGCGCGCTCGGAGTGGGGGGCGTCCAGGGAGTTGCTGGTGTGGCCGTTGGCGGCGACGAGGCCCTCGATGATCTCCTCTTCCGTGAGGGAGAGGTGTGCGGCGAGGTCCGCGACCGTCGGCGGGCGGTCGAGCCCCGCGGTCAGGTCCTCCTTCGCCTTGGCGAGGTCGATGCGCAGCTCCTGGAGCCGGCGCGGGACACGGACCGCCCAGCTGGTGTCGCGGAAGTGCCGCTTGATCTCGCCGGTGATGTACGGCATGGCGAGGGAGGAGAACTCGATCTCGCGGGCCGGGTCGAAGCGGTCGATGGCCTTGATCAGCCCGATGGTGCCGACCTGGACGAGGTCTTCGAGATCGCCGCCGTCGCCCCGGCCGCGGAAGGGGCGGACGGCGAACTGGACGAGCGAGGCGTTCATCTCCACGAGCGTGTGACGTACGTAACGATGCTCGGGGGTGCCTTCGACGAGCTCGTGCAGTCTGCGGAAGAACAGTCTCGACAGCTCGCGCGCATCCGCCGGGGCCACCTCACGCGGCTCTTCGATCCGGGGCAGGGGGACGGTCGCGGCAGGGCAGGCCCTGGCCGCAACGGGTCCGGCGGTATGGGGGAACGGGGCGGGTATCGGCATGGGGTCGCTCCTTGGGCTGATCGGCTTGCGGCGCGTGACCTTGATGGGCGTACACCTTAGCCGGTTCCGCATTCCTTCCCCAGTCCTCTCCTTCTTCACTCCAACCGTCCGGGCCCCGGCCGCATTTGCGGCAGGACCGGTTTCGGATGCACATCGGCCAGGACTTCGGCGGGCGCGCCTCGTACGGCTACGAGGCGATCGACGAGGTGCTGGACGCGGCCGTGCGGGCTCCATCACCTCCGGCACCACCTACGCGGTGGACGCCTCCTCGGAGACTGCGGCCGGGGTGTGGAAACCGCGCGTGTACGCCGCCCGGGCCGGATACACCGGATACCTCTACGGGTGGGCGTCGCGGTTCCGAGCGGGCGGCGCGGCGCGCTCCGGGCAGCGGACCCCGGAGCGCGCCGGCCCGTCCGGCGGCCTGCTCAGCCGTTCGGGACCTCGTCCACGAAGGCCGTGCCGGCCGTGCGGTAGGCACCCACCTTGGCCGCGACCTGGGCAGGGGTGAGGACCTGGTCCTTGACGTGCAGGACGTAGTCGACCTTCTGGTCGTAGGCGCGGGGCGTGGAGCCCGGCTGGCCGTTCAGGTCGATCAGCCACTGGTTGAAGTTGATCGACATGGGCCGCTCGGGCAGGTACCTGGCGTCGTGCGTGCCGAAGAGCTGCCCGTCCATGGAGTACGTGATGGCGTTGCCGTCGATGGTGAGCACCAGGTCGTGCCAGCCCGCGTAGCTGGTCCGGGACTCGGTGTGCTGGTTGACGGCCTCCCACGGGTCGGGGCGGTACGTCTCCCATGACGTGGTGTAGAGGATGTTCGAGGGCTCTCCCCAGCCGCCGTTGGGGAGGTACTCGAAGTCGTACTCGGCGTAGTCGTCGGCCATCGGGGCCTTGAGGTCGTTGATGGTGAAGAAGGTCTGCACGAGGTGGTCGCCGTCCGGGCCGTACTTGGGGGCGTCGGAGAACTTGACGCGCGCCGCGTAGGTGCCGTTCTTGAACTTGGCGGCCTTGGTGAGGACTTCGGTCTGCTTGGTGCTCTCGCCGGATCCGGCCGTGGAGGTCTCCATGTTCATGATGGAGTTGCCGCCCTCGGTCAGGAAGGTGACGTTCTCCGGGGACCAGGCGGCGCCCGGGACACCGGGGCCGCCGGGGTTGGAGCGCACGCTCCAGCCGTGGGCGGCCATCGCCGGGTCCGTGGAGGAGGTGTAGGTGAAATCGTCGAAGAGGGCGGCTCCGGCCGGTCCCGGGTCGGTCGGCGTGGGGGTGGGTGTGGGGTCCGTCGGAGTCGGCGTCGGGTCGGGGACGTTGCCGCCGGGCGCGGTGCCCCAGACGGTGGCGGAGCCCAGCCGGGCGGTCACCTTGTCCCAGTCCCCGTAGGCCGTGCGGGCTCCGTCGAAGGAGTAGTCGTCGGACTGCCGCAGCGTCTGCCAGTCGGCGCGGTGGAAGCGCAGCTGCATGTCCCCGGTGTCGGCGCCCGGGGCGAGGCTGCCCGCGCCGCCGGTGAAGGTGATCTCCAGGTAGCGGTCGGCGGTGGCCGTCGGGTTGGCCAGGGTGCCGAAGGTGCCGGTGATGTTGGCGCAGCCCTTGACGGCCCAGGAACAGGCGTACCGGTACTGGACGTTCGGCCCGTCGGCCTTGAAGTAGTAGCGGAACGTGACCTGGCTGAGCGATACGGCGGCGGAGCCGTTGTTGACCACCTTGAACCAGGGCTCCGCCTGGTCGGCGGTGGCCCCGGTCGCGCTGGTCCGGTACTGGATCTTGACGGATTCGGCGGCGGCGGTCGCGGGCAGGGCGGTCAGGGCCGCCGAGCCGAGTCCGGCGGTCAGGACGACGGCCAGGGCGACGGCCGTACGGCGCTTGGCGGCGCGGGAGGTTCGGGGGGGCAGTGGCGTCCGGGACGTTCGCATGCTGGGTCCTCTCGGGGTGGGGGGATCACTTGGTGAGCAGAGGGGCTTGCGGGACGGTGTGGTGCGGGGATCGGCCGCGCACGCCGAGGGCGGCGAGCCGGGTCTGGTGGTGGTTCAGGCGGCGGCGGAAGTCCGGCCAGTCGCGGTGCGCCGACCAGGCGGTGTCGGCCAGGGCGCACAGCCTCGGGAAGGCCAGGTATTCGAGCTCCGCCGGGGTGCGCGCGTACTCGGTCCACAGCTGCGCCTGGGTGCCGAGGACGCGGCGCGCGGCCTCGGTCTCCCAGTGCGCGGGGACGGGCTCGTTGTCGTAGACGCCGCGCAGATCGAGCACGCCGTCCTGGCCGCGGGGCTCGCCCGGGTCGGCCGACTGCGGATAGTCGAGGTAGGTGGAGCGGTAGGGGGCCATGATCACGTCGTGGCCGCGCAGTGCGGCGGCCCGCCCGTGGTCCGCGTCGCGCCAGGCCATCGCCGTGAAGGCGGCGGGGAGTTCGGCTCCGGTGTCGGTCCAGCCGAGCGGGCGGCGGCCGAGCCGGGCCAGGTGCGCGGCGACGGCGTCGAGGAACCAGCCGTGGAGGGCGCCCGGTCCGGACAGGCCCTCGGCGGCGATCCGCGCGCGGGCGGCCGGCGAGCGCTCCCATTCCGTGCGGGGGCATTCGTCTCCGCCGACGTGGAGGTAGGGGGCGGGGAACACCTCCGCGACCTCGTCCAGCACTGCCCGGCAGAAGTCGAGCACCCCGTCGTGGACCCCGAAGACGTTCTCGCAGACTCCCCAGCGGGTCCACGGCTCCAGCCGGACGCCGGGCCGGTTGCCGAGTTCGGGGTAGGCGGCGAGCGCGGCGCGGGCGTGGCCGGGCATCTCGATCTCGGGGACGACGCTCACCCCCCGCCGGGCGGCGTAGGCGACGAGCCCGGCAAGTTCGGCGCGGGTGTAGGAGCCCTGGTGCGGGATGCCGTCGCCCACGCTCTCGGCGCGGCGTCCGCCGATCTCGGTGAGCCGGGGGTAGGCCGCGACCGGCATCCGCCAGCCCTGGTCGTCGGTGAGGTGGAGGTGCAGGACGTTGAGCTTGTGCAGGGCGAGCAGGTCCACGAAGCGCCGTAGGTAGGCCGCGGGCTGGAAGTGGCGGGCCACGTCCAGCATGGCTCCGCGCCAGGCGAACCGCGGCCGGTCGGTGATCCGTACGCAGGGCAGCGACCAGGCGCGAGCGGGCGTACGGGGCCGCGCGCCCCCGGGGCCCGGCGCCTCGGCGGCCAGCGCCTCGGGCGGCAGGAGCTGGCGCAGGGTCTGGACCCCGCGGAGCAGTCCCTCGGGGCGGGCGGCGACCAGCAGGACCGCGTCGGGGTGGACGGTGAGTGCGTACCCCTCGGCTCCGAGGGCCCTCTCCCCGGGGGCCAGCAGGAAGGCGATCCGCCCGTCGGGGTCCGGGGGCAGCGGCAACCCGGTGGCGGGGGTGAGCAGTTCGCGCAGGAGGTCGGCCGCAGCCCCGGCGCCGGGGCCGGCCCGCAGTCCGGTGCGGCGGTCCAGGGCGAAGCGTCTGGGCTGGGCGGTGACCGAGTCGGGGCGCGGGACGAGCGCGAGGTCGGGGGGCAGGGCGGCGGCGGGCACGGCGTCGTGGATCCTCACCTGATCGCGGGGACAACTCAAGGAAGGAGGTAGCGAGTTGACCAACTGACCAATTGGTTAGCTGAGTGGCTAGAAGGTGACACGACCCGCGTTCACCGTCAACCCCGCGCGCTCCCGGTGATTTCCGCAGAGACCTCGCGCCCGCCAGTGACCGAATGGTTAGATGCACATGACCAGTTGGACAGGTGACCAGAGGGAAACGGGGTCCGGCCATGCAGAAGGGCGCATCCGGCTCTTCCGACTCGTCGGGGGCGGTGCTCAAGTCCGACTCGTCGGGGGCGATGCTCAAACGGGAGCGGGTACGCGAGTACCTGCTGGGCCTCATCGACGTCCGGCGGCCCGGTGACGCGATCCCCTCCGAACGCACCCTGTGCGCCACCCTGGAGGTCTCCCGCCCCACCCTGCGCGCGGCCGTGGACGAGCTCGTCGCCACGGGCGTCATCGTCCGGGAGCACGGACGCGGGATGTTCGTCGCCCCGGCCAAGATCACCCAGGAACTGGCCGCCGCGGAGGCCGCGTTCGCGATGCGACAGGCCGCCGGACACTGGTCCAGCCGGCTCCTGGAGCACTCCACCGTCCAGGCGGGCGCACGCATCGGCCGCCGGCTGCGCATCTCGCCCGGCGCGCAGCTCCTCTACATCGCCCGGCTGCGGCTGGTGGACGGGGCCCCGATGGCGATCGAGCACCTGCACATCCCCGCCGCCCTGGTGCCCGCCCTGACCCCGGCGGAGCTGGAGGCCGGGGACCTGTACGAGCACCTGCGCGACCACCACGGCGTGTACGTGCACGAGGCGCAGCAGTCCATCGAGCCGACGGTGGTGAACGAGGCGGAGGCGGGCCTGCTGGACGTCCCGCTGCTCTCCCCCGCCCTGCTCATCGAGCGGCTCACGACCGATTCCACCGGCCGCCCCGTGGAGTACGTGCACTCCGTCTACCGGGGCGACCGCTACCGGATCGTCTCGCGCCTCTCCCTCGGGGCGCCCCCGGCGGCGGGGCGGCCGGGCGGCCACCACCCGGGGATCCCACCGGGCGACCTGGGCCGCCGGGCGGTCATCACCTCGACCACCTCCGGAGACATCCACACCGGTGCGTAGCCGGTCGTAGCCGGTGCGCGGCGGATCGGGCGCCGCGGGGCCGTCACCTGCGCCGCCTACGTCACCCGGAAGCCGATGGCGGGGTGGGAGCGGTCGAAGGTCAGCCGGTCCCAGCCGGGGAAGGCCAGGTCGGTGACGGCGAGCAGCCCGCCGGAGACGTCGTGCAGGGTGCGGCGTACGGAGAGTCCGCCCGCGGGGGCCGGGGCCTGGGGGAAGCTGGTCCGGGTCATGGTGATGGTCTCCGCGACCCGGCCGCTGCGCGCGGCCCGCTCCAGCCATTGGTGCAGGGCGCCCAGGTCCTCGTCCCGGACACCGGCCGCCGCTCGGTCGCGGTAGCGGGCCAGTTCCGGCGTCCCGTCGACGGTTCGCGGGCAGAGGTACGTCACCTCGTGCCGCCGCGTCTCGCCCCCCGGGCCGGTTTCGCGGTGGTGGTGGACCAGGGTCCGCTCGCCGCCGCGCATGCCGAGCTGGTCGGCGAGGGCGGGGGCCAGGGTGACGAGCGTGAGCCAGTTCTGCGCGGGGCCCGGGGTGCCCGCCGGCGCCGGTGCGGGCGCGGGGGCGGGGACGGGGGCGGGGACGGCCGCCGGGGGCCGCGGTCGCGGTGCCGGGAGGGCCGTCCGGGTGCCGCGCCGGCCGGTGACCACGAGGCCGTCCTCGCGCAGGTGCTGGAGGGCGGCCCGGATGGTCTGCCGGTTGACCTGGTAGCGGGCGGCCAGGCTGCGTTCGGAGGGCAGCCTGGCTCCGGGGGTGAGTGCGGTGTGGTCGATCTCGCGCCGCAACGCTGCGGCGATCCGCTGGTACTTGGGCATGGCGGCCTGGCCGCCACCCCGCGAAGGGGAGGGCATGGCTTCTCCTCTGACGGGAGGTCAAGGACTGCGCGGTCTGCCCGACCAACGTAGCATTGGTCTATACCTTTAGTGAGGGGGTCGCCGACAACCGGCCCGGATTGGCCGGAACCTTGCCCCCCGCTTTAGAGACGTCCCAGGCCGTGCAGGGGGTTGGGAAGCGGCAGGTAGCGGGCGTCCGCCCCGTCGGCCCGGGTCCAGCGCAGCAGCAGGTTGGTCTTGGCCGGGAGGGTGGGGGCGGCCAGCAGGGCCGCGATCTCGGGAAGACCGTGGGCTTCGTCGAAGCGCCGGAACTCCGCGCGGGCCGCCGGCCACAGGGCTCCGGCCGCCGCCGGGTGGCTCTGCGCGAGCGCCCCCGCCACCTCGGTCAGGTGGTTGACCACCAGGCAGTAGACGAGGCGCTGCCAGGCCGCTTCGCGCTCCAGGTCCGGCAGGAGTTTGACGCCCTCCGCGTCCCGGAAGAGCGCCTGCGCGGGCATGCCCTCGGCGTCGACGGCGACCAGGGTGTTCTGGAGGTGGGCCTCCAGCACGATGCCGTGCCGGGCGAACAGGTACAGCACGGGCGGCACCACCTCGCGCAGATACGCCCGCCACCACGCGGCCGGGTCTGCGGCGGCCGCGAGCGGGCTGCCCGGGTAGCCCTCCGCCAGCGCGGCCGCCAGCAGCGGCGTGACCCCGGGCTCCGCGTGTGCCCGCAGGCCGTCGCGGACCAGCACCGCGAGCTCCTCGAAGGCGAAGGCGGCCGTACGGTAACCCCGGTCGGGCAGCCAGGCCGCCCGCGATCCGGACCGGCGCAGGTCGGCGAAGCCGGCCTCGACCGCCGCGTCCGTGCGACGGAGCCGCAGCAGGTCGTGCCGCCACAGCCGGCGCACGTCGTTGGTGATCCGCACGTCGAGGCTGAACTTCACGAACAGGTCGCCGCCGCTCTGGCCGGCACCGCCCGCAGCGGCATCCGGCAGGCCCGCGCCGGTCAGACCGGTGTCCGGCAAGCCCGCGCCGGTCAGACCGGCATCCGGCAGGCCCGCGCCGGTCAGACCGGTGTCCGGCAGGCCCGCGGCCTGGGACGCCGGGCCGGCGTCCCAGCCGCCGCCGGGTACGTACAGGGTCCGGATCGAGGCCGTCGGCCAGACGGGTAGCCGCCCGGTCCCCAGCAGCAGCAACCGGCCGTCCTCGAGGGCCTCGCGCACCGCGGGCCGGGCACCGACCAGGTCGAGCTGCCAGGGGTGGGCGGGCAGCAGCCGGTAGCCGGCGGGCGGGCACGGCCCGCCCACCGCCCGTGCGAGCGAGTCGATCGCGGCAGCCGCCGCGGGCCCGCCCTCTTCCACCACCTGGTCCTCGCGCAGCCCCAGGAACACCAGCGGGAAGCGGGCGTGCGCCTCGGGGGCGTACGGCAGCCAGCCCGCGGCCGGGGCCCCGCCCCGGGCCTTGGGGGCCGGGTGGTGCGGGTGCCCCATCACCAGGGCCTGTTCGGAGCGGACGTACGGATCCGAGGGCGGCTCGGCCACCGCCCGGGCGGCGAGCAGCGCGGCGACGGCCTCACGGCTGTCGGCGATCTCCACCGGGAGCTCGCCGTTGGAGACGCCGGTGTACTGGAGCAGTTCGTCGGAGACCAGCTTGACCAGCTCCGTATGGCTGAGCGGGTGCCAGCCGTCTGCCGTGCGCAGTTCGGGGCGGACGGGCCGGCGCCCACCGCTCACCCGCAGCAGCCGGCCGCTGCCGAGCAGCCGGTAGGCGCCCGCACCATTCGCGCCGCCCCCTCCGGCCCCGGCCGGCTCGGCCGCCTCTCTGAGCAGGCAGTTCAACAGCGGGGCGGCCGCGTAGGCGTCGGCGGCGGCGCTGTCGGCAGCGTTGAGGTCCACTGATTCCATCCCTTGATCTTCCCAGGGAACGCCGCCCGGCCCTCAGGCTGGGCACGGCTTCCTTCCCAACTGCACGGCGCGGTCCGCCGTCAGCGGCTCGACCACGCGCACCAACACGGCGCAACGAGAAGCCCCCGGCTTCAGCCGGGGGAGGAGTCACTCGGTCCATCCCGTGCGCCGGAGCCGGAGGTGCGCGGGGCGTACCACCGGCCGCGATCTTCAGCATCCGCGACGATGATGTGATCACCACGTCATCCGAGAGGATCGGGGCCCTGGACCTCAGCATGTACCTCCCCGACACGCCGGCCGAAGAGGCCGTGGCTGCCCAACTGGCCGCCCCAGCCGGAATTCGGCCCGCCCTCGGCCCCGCGTACGCCGCCGCGCTCCCAGGGGCGCGCGCCGCCGTACTGACCCGTCTGTGGCGGGCGCTCGCCTGCGAACCGCTGCCGTGGATCGCGCACCGGGAGCGGGGCTCCGGCGCGCTGGCGCTGCGCCTCGCCTCGGGCGCCCGGCTGGAGGGCCCGGCGGCGGACCCGTACGCGACGGCGCCGTACGTCACCGAGCTGCTGCTCGACGGCCGCCCGTACCGGGGGGCCGCCCGGCTGGTGGCGGGGCTCGGGGTGCCGCACGGGGAGGAGTTCGCGGCCGAGCTCGACGACAGCACGGCCTCCCTCGCCCTGTCCCGGGCCGGGCAGCCGACCTGGGCCGACACCGAGCCGCGGACCACCTGGGAGTGGGAGCAACGGGTGGTCGACGGGCATCCGTACCACCCCAACTGCCGCTCCCGGCCGGGCTTCACGGTCGGGGAGCAGCTGGCGTACGCGCCCGAACACCGGCCGCGGGTCACCCTCGGGCTGGCCGCCGTACGGGCCGAGGAGTGCCTGGTCGCCGGGGACTGGCCCGCCGCGTGGCGGGAGGCCGGGCGGATCCTCGTACCGGTCCATCCGTGGCAGGCCGAGCACGTCTTCAAACAGGAGGGACCCTCAGGGCAGGAGGTCCGGCCCGGTCCCGCCGCGCACCCGCTGATGGCGCTGCGCACCCTGGCCCCCGCCGACGGCGGGCCGCACGTGAAGACCGCGCTCAGCACCCGGCTCACCTCCTCGGTGCGGGACATCTCCGCCTACTCCGTCGAGACGGCCGCGGCGGTCTCCGCCTTCGCGCACAGCCTGTCCGAGCGGCTCGACGGCCGCCTGCACATCACCCGCACCCTGGGCGCCGTCACCGCGCACACCCCGGACCTGGCCGCCGTGCTCCGCGAGCCCCCCGAGGCGTACGCGGACACGAGCGCGGGCGAGCGCGTGCTGCCCGTCGCCGCGCTGGCCCTGACCCCGTACACGCGTTCCGCGCCCTGGCGGGCCGGTTTCGCCCGCCTGGCGCTGTCCGTGTGCCTGCGGGTGCTGGACCTCGGGGTGGCCCTGGAGGCCCACGGCCAGAACCTCCTGGTCGTCCTGGCCGCCGACGGCACCCCGCTCCGCCTCGTCTACCGCGATCTCGCCGACATCCGGATCAGCCCGGCCCGGCTCGCCCGCCACGGACTGCCGGTGCCCCCGCTGACCGGGCGGCTGATCACCGACGACGTGACCGCCCTGCGGCGCAAGCTCTTCGGATCCCTGGTGGCCGGCGCGCTCGGCTCCACGGCCGGTTCGGCGGCCGCGCTCGCGGCGGATCTCGCGGCGGCGGCGCCCGGACTGGCGGCCACGGCCGACACCGAGGCGCTGCTGGGCGGGCCGCTGCCCACCAAGGCGCTGACGCTGATGCGGCTGAGCCCGGGCACCCCTGGCGATCAGTGGGCCGAGCTGGACAATCCACTGGCGGGGGTCTGAGTTCGGTTCGACGGCAGCGCCGGACATTGCGGAAGGGGTCCTGGGCGGGTCCTGGCCCGGTATTCCACCGTCCGCACGCCGCCTTCCGAACTCGCACCGATCTTCGCGGGGTTCGCCCGGGCGCCGGCGCCGGGCGGCTACGTATCGATCGCGCTCAAGGCGGGCGACGAACAGATCCGGCTGGAACACGCGTACGGGCACCCGGTCGAGCTCGACGTGTACCGGACCCCGCCCGATCACATCGCCGCGCTGCCGGCCGGGGCCGGTCTCACCGAGACGGCCCGCCTGATCCGGGCACCGGACGACCGCGAGAAGCCCCCGCAGGGCCCCTGACGCCGTCCGGCAGCGGCCGGGGGGCCTGACGGCACCCGGGTATGGGCCGTTCGGGGGGCAACTCGGCCCCCGTGGGCCCGCCTTCGCCCCGAACGGGCGCGGCGGTGGCAGGAAGGAGGGATGAGCCTCCACCGCCGCCAGGTCCTCGCGGTCGGCGCCGCCGGCGCACTCGCCTCCCTCGGCGCGGCGGGCCGGCGCGCCCGGGACCCGGACTTCGGGGCGCTGGCCCGTGCGCTCGACGGCCGGGTGGTGACGGCGGACGGCCCGGACTACGCCGAGGCCCGCCGGCTCTTCCAGCCCCGCTACGACAAGGTCCGGCCGGGCGCGGTGGCCTACCCCGCGCACCCCGGAGACGTGGCCGCCTGTCTGGACTTCGCCCGGCGCTCGGCCGTCCCCGTCGTCGCGCGCGGCGGGGGCCACGGCTACGCCGGCTGGTCCACCCGCGAGGCCGGGCTCGTCATCGACGCGGGGGCCATGGCCGAGGTGTCCGCCTCCGGCACCGACGTGCGGATCGGCGCGGGCGCCCGGCTCGGCGACGTGAACGCCGCCCTCGCCGGGCGTGACCTGGCCGTGCCGACCGGACTGTGCCCCTCCGTCGGCATCGCCGGGCTCACCCTCGGCGGCGGGCTGGGCCTGGCCTCCCGGGCCTACGGCGCCACCGCCGACCAGCTCACCGGTGCGACCGTCGTGACCCCCGACGGGACCGTCCGCGAGGCCGACGCCGACCGCGATCCCGCGCTGTTCTGGGCCCTGCGCGGCGGCGGGGGCGGCAACTTCGGCGTGGTCACCGGCTTCCGCTTCCGCGCGCACCCGGTCACCGACTGCGCCTTCGCCGAACTCCACTGGACCGCCACCGACTCCGCCGCCGTCCTGCGCGGCTGGCAGCGCTGGCTCGAAGCGCTGCCGGACCCCTTCTGGAGCCAGGTGGAGTTCACCGTCGACGGCGGCCCGGCCGCCACCCCGGCCCTGCGGGTGCTCTGCCTGGACGGCGGGCGCGGCGAGCTGGAACGGCAGCTGACCCGGCTGTCCGACCTGGCCGGGCGTCCGCCGCGGGACAGCTGGATCGTCGTACGCGGTTACGGGGACACCGTCCGCGCCATGTCGGGCTGCCTCGACCGGAGCCCCGCCGAGTGCCGGCTGCCCGGCACCCTGCCCGGCCACGACCCCCGGGGGCGGCTCGGCCGCGACTCCTACGCCGCCCGCTCCGACTTCTGGGCGCCCGGCGGACTGACCGAGCCGGCCGTGGGGGCGGTGCTGGCCGCCGTGCGGCGCTACGCCGGGAGTGTGCCGGGCGGCGGGTTCGGGGTGGTGCAGTTCGACGGCGTGTGCGGCGGCGCCCTCAACCGGATCGCGCCCACCGCCACCGCCTTCGCGCACCGCTCCGCCGGCTTCCTCGCGCAGTATCTCGCCTACTGGCCCGACGCGGCGCCGGCCGCCGACATCGCCCGGCACCAAGGCTGGCTCGACTCGCTCTGGCGGGACCTGCGGCCCTGGGCGAGCGGATCCGCGTACCAGAACTACGCCGACCCCGGCCTGACCGGCTGGCGCGGGGCCTACTACGGGCCGAACCTGGCCCGCCTCGAAGCGGTCCGGCGCGCCTACGACCCCGACCGCCTCTTCCGCTTCCCCCAGGCCGTCTAGCCCTGCGCCTCCTCCCTCCCCGGCCCTCCTCACCCTCCAGTTCCAGTTCCAGCTCCAGTTCCAGTTCCAGCTCCAGCTCCAGCTCCAGCTCCAGCGACGCGACGAAGAAGGAGACGGACATGCGACGTACGTTGACGGTGGCGGCCATGACGGCCGCCCTGCTGGTCCCCGCCGGGCCGCTGCCCCTGGCCGAGGCCGGGAACGCCCCGCTGCCCGCCACACGGTGGTCGGCCCGGGAGGCGGAGTCCTTCTGGACCCCCGACCGGATGGCCTCCGCCGTCCCGGTCACCCGCGGCGGAGCCCCGGCGGCGGGCGACGGGACGGGGCAGGACTTCGACGGGATCCCGGTCGTCGGCCGGATGTTCGTCATGAAGGGCGGCGGCGCGTACTTCTGCACCGCGAGCGTGGTCTCCTCCCCCGGCCGCGACCTGGTGCTCAGCGCGGCGCACTGCCTGCTGGGAACCGATGCCCGCCAGGTGGCCTTCGTACCGCAGTACACGGCCGGGAACCCGCAGCCGTACGGGATGTTCCCGATCCTGCGCGACACCCGGGGCCGCTCCAAGGTGTGGATCGACCCGCGCTACCGGCAGCTCGGCGCGGACAAGGGCGCCACCCTCGACGTGGCCTTCGCCCAGGTGGGCCCGGATGCCGACGGGTTCCCGGTGGAGGACGTGGTGGGCGGCAACCGCCTGGTCACCGGCGCCGCGTACGCGCACAGGAAGGTGTCGCTGATCGGCTACCCGGCCTCCGCCGCCCGACCGCGCCTGTGCGTGAACCGGACGACGAAGTTCACCAGCGCCGATCCGAGGATCCCCGGATCGTTCCTGCGGATCGACTGCACCGGCTATCCGGGCGGGACCAGCGGCGGCCCTTTCCTGACCGGCTACGACGAGCGGACCGAGACGGGCGACGTGGTCGGGGTCATCGGCGGCTGGAAGACGGGCGGGGACACCTCCGACACCTCTTACAGCTCGTACTTCGGCGCCGACATCAGGAAGTTGTACGAGACGGCTCTTGCCGGGGCGCGGGTGGCGTGAACACCCGCACCCAGCGGGTGCGGCGCGGGTTGCCGACCGTGCGCGGGCTCGCCGGCAGCCCGTCCGCGGTCAGTAGGTCGGCCGGCGCGAGGCCGAGCTGCCGGCGCAGGTCCGCGAGGGCGGTGTGGACCGGCCCGAGGATGACCTCGGCGCGCGGGTGGGCGAGGGCGAGGGCGTGCGCGGCCGTCTCGATGGCCTCGGCGGCGTCCTCGGCGGCGCTGCGGCTCCACCCGCCGGGCGCGGCGTGGCCCCAGGGCGCGATGGTGTCGTAGAGGTGGCAGGCGGCATCGGCCACGGCGTCGGCCCGTTCCCCGACGCCGGGCGCCGCGATGATCGGCAGCTCCATGCCCGGTCAACGAGCGGAGCCCGCCGGGGGAACGACGGTTCCGGGGCCTGTCTCCCGGCCGCCCCGGGCTCCGTGCCGTGCCGGTGTCCTCAGGAGGCCACGGCCTGCAGCCAGAGCGGCAGCAGCAGGAGGGACACCACCGAGCTCTTGATCACTACGGCGGCGGAGAGGTCCACGCCCACGTCGTAGCGCTGGGCGAAGATGAACAGGTTCTGTGGCGTCGGCATCGCGGCGATCAGCACGAGGTAGGTGAGCCACTCGCCCCGGACCCCGAACAGCGCCCCGCACACCGCCCAGGCCAGCAGCGGGAAGGCGAGGCATTTGAAGCCGATGAGCGCCATTTCCTCGCGCGTGGTGCCCCGGATGTCGAGGCCGATGCCCCCGAGGTGGAGGCCGAGGGCGAAGAGCGCCACCGGGGAGGCGCTGTCTCCGACGAATGCGGCCCCGTCCAGGACCACTTCGGGTACGTGCACGGAGAGCAGGTTGAGCAGGATCCCGGCGTTGCAGGCGAGCACCAGCGGGGTGAGGAGCGAGGAGCCGACGGCCCGGGCGAGGCGCTGCGCGGGGCCGCCCGCGCCGGGGTCGCCGCGGCCCAGTTCCATGATGGCGATGACGACGAGCGACAGGACGCACACCTGGAAGAGCAGCACCGGGAAGATCGGCGCCGCCGTCCCGAAGAAGGTGATGAAGACGGGGACGGCGAAGTAGGCGGTGTTGACCTGGACCCCGGCCATCACGCGCAGGGCCACGGCGCGCGGCTCCCGCAGTCCGGTCAGTGCCGAGGCGGCGGCGACCGCCGCGACGGCGAGGGCGGCGGCCGCCGCGTAGCCGCCGATGGCCCGCCAGTCGAAGAGGGCGGAGAGGTTCGCGGCGTAGATGTTGCCGAACAGGTAGCAGGGGACGGCGAAGAGGAAGGCGTAGTCGGCGAAGACCTTGGAGGCCTCGGCGGGGACCACCTTGCGGCGTGCGAGCAGCACGCCGGCGCCGAAGGCCAGTACGACCGGTATCAGCTTCTCGAGCGCGGCTGCCCCGCCCATGCGTTCCCGCTCCCCCGCCGTTCGGTGATCGTCCAGGCCTGGCGCAGTCTATGCCGACCAGGTCCGGGGCCTGCTGCCCGTCCCGGGACCGCTTCCCGACCCGGACCCGCGGCCTCGACGGTGGGTGCCGCACGGGGCCGGCCCGTCCGCGGGCGCATACGCTGGACGGATCATGAGCGAACGAGCCCGATCCCTGTCCGCGTCCGCCGCCGCGAAGGCTTCCGCCGCCGCCAAGGCGGCCGGTGCCGCCGCGTCCGCCGCGGGGGCGCCGCGCGCGCTGACCCAGCTCGCGGTGTCGCTGCGCACGCCCGCGCGCGCCGCCGAGCCGCTGTTCGCCCAGGCGCCCAAGGCCTGGCAGCGGATGATGCCGTACGCGGTGGCCGCGGTGTGCGTGATGACGCTGCTGCCGGTCACGATCGTGGTGCTGACCAACGACTACAAGGCGGGCGGCGGCTGGGCCGGCGCGCTCGGTGTGGCCCAGACCGTGCCGCTGCTGCTCGCCGTGACCCGGCCGCTGCCCGCGTGGGCGCTGGTGCTGTTCGCGGACATCGTCGGGGCCGTCGTCCTGACCCAGGCCGACCAGGTGGCCCGGCACGCCTGGCCGTGGACGCCGATGGTGATCATCGGCTACCTGGTGCTCATGGCCTGCCTGGGGCTGCGGGAGACCATCCGGACCCTGGTCTGGGTGTGGCTGGCGACCGGGGCGGCCGGGGTGGTGCTGGGCTTCTTCCAGCCGGACGGGATCATCAACACCGTTGCCCTGCTGTTCGTGCTCTCCGGTGTCGTGCTCGCTCTGACGGGGGCGCTGCGCGGGCTCGGCGACGCGCGACAGAAGATCGCCGAGCAGGAGAGCATCAGCGAGGCCGAGCGGTCCCGGCGCACCCTGCTGGAGGAACGGGCGCGCATCGCCCGGGAGTTGCACGACGTCGTGGCCCATCACATGTCGGTGATCACGGTGCAGGCCGATTCGGCGCCCTACCGGCTGCCCGGCATGGCGGAGCCGGTCCAGGAGGAGTTCGCGGCGATCGCGGCGAGCGCCCGGGAGTCGCTGGGCGAGATGCGGCGGCTGCTGACGGTGCTGCGCGGGGACGAGACGGGCAGCGGCGACCTGGCCCCGCAGCCGGGGCTCGGCCGGTTGCAGCAGCTGGTGGAGGCGACCGTACGGGCGGGGCAGCCGGTGGAGTTGGCGCTGGCCGCGGGGGCCGCCGAGGCGGCGTCGCCGGCCGTGGACCTGTCCGCGTACCGGATCGTGCAGGAGGCCCTCGCCAATGTGGTGCGGCACGCGCCCGGCGCGCCGACCCGGGTGTCGGTGACGTTCGACGCCGAGGAGGTCCTCGTGCTCGTGGTCAACGGCCCCGCCCAAGACGCGGTGGTGGCGCTGGAGACCTCCGGCACCGGCCACGGTCTGGTGGGGATGCGGGAGCGCGTACGGTTGACGGGCGGGACGCTGGACACCGGTCCACTGCCCGACGGCGGCTTCCGGGTCGCCGCCCGCCTACCCCTGGACGCCCCGGCAGAGGAACAGATTTGACCATCCGCGTGATCATCGTCGACGACCAGGCCATGGTGCGGGCGGGGTTCGCCGCACTGCTGTCGGCGCAGGCCGACATCGACGTGGTGGGCGAGGCGCCCGACGGGCGCCAGGGCGTCCAGGTCTCGCGCACCGTCCACCCCGACGTGGTGCTGATGGACGTCCGGATGCCGGAGATGGACGGGCTGAGCGCCGCCCGCGAGCTCCTCGACCCCCCGCCGGGGGTGGTGCACCGGCCGAAGGTGCTGATGCTGACCACCTTCGACATCGACGACTACGTGTACGAGGCCCTGCGCGCGGGGGCCTCCGGGTTCCTGCTGAAGGACGCCCCGCCGGCGGATCTGATCGCGGCGGTCCGGGTCGTCGCCTCGGGCGAGGCGCTGCTCGCGCCTTCGGTGACCCGGCGGCTGATCGCCGACTTCGTCGAGCGGCGGCCGGCGCCGCGCAAGAACCCGGCGCTGCGGCTGAACGGGCTGACCCCGCGTGAGACCGAGGTACTGGAGCTCATCGCGCGCGGACTGTCGAACCAGGAGATCGCCGGGCACCTGGTGCTCGCCGAACAGACGGTCAAGACCCACATCGGGCGGGTGCTGGGCAAGCTGGACCTGCGGGACCGGGCCCAGGCGGTGATCTTCGCCTACGAGGCGGGGCTGGTGCGGCCGGGCGACGCGAAGGGCTGACCTGGGCGGCGGGCTCCGCGCGCCGTGGCACGCGGGCCGGGCTCAGCGGGTCGGGCTCAGCGGGTCGGGCTCCGCTCTCCGGGCGCCGCGCCCGCCGTACCCCTTGCCGCGTCCGAGGTCTCCTCCACCCCCTACCGGGGTATGACATCCGACTTGGCTCCACGGTCCGACGCCCCGACCGGCACCTCCTTCTTACCTTCCTCCTCGTCACGAGGAGAGGAGAAGGGGCATGCGCCGCTTCGCAAGGACACTGGTCACGGCCGCGCTCGCGGCGACCGTCGCAGGGGGGACCGCGGGATGGGCCTCGGCCGACACCCAGACGGCGGTCACCGGGCCGCCGCCGGGCACCGCCGCCTGGCGGGCGGACACGGTGTCCGGGCAGCCGCTGCCGGATCCGGCGCGGGCGACGCCGCGCGAGGTCGCGCGGTTCTTCGCCGGGCTGGACGAGGGCCGGGCGCGAAGCCTCGTACGGTCCCACCCGCTGGTGGCGGGCAATCTGGACGGGGCTCCGCTCCCTCTCAGGTACGAGGCCAACCGGCTGGCGGTCCTCGCCTCGGGTGAGGACCGCTTCGCCTCCCTCGGCGCGCCCGGCCGGCAGATCCTGGCCTTCGACCCGCGCGGGCGGGGCACGGTCGCCGAGGTGTTCGGGGACCTGGAGCGGGCCGCGCACGTCTCGGTGATCGTGCCGGGCTCGGACAACGACGCCACCACCTACGACCGCCCGCGAGCCCCGCACACCGGCCCGGCGGGCATGGCCCGTGCGCTGCGGGCCGCCTCCTCGGACTCGACCGCCGTCATCGCGTGGACCGGTTACACCACGCCCGTCGGGGTCGGGCTGGACGCGGCGCAGGGGCGGCTCGCCCAGGCGGGCGCGGTCCGCCTGGCGCGCTTGACGCAGGGGCTCAACGCGGTCGGCGCCCCCGACCCGGTGCTGTTCTGCCACAGCTACGGCTCGGTGGTCTGCGGACTGGCCGCCCGGGACACGGACGCCACCGACATCGTCGCGTTCGGCTCCCCGGGGATGCGCGCGGACACGGCCGCCGGGCTGCACACCACCGCCCGCGTGTGGGCGGCGCGCGGACCCTCCGACTGGATCTCCGACGTCCCCAACGTGGAGTTCGCCGGGCTCGGCCACGGCGCCGACCCCACCTCGGCTGCCTTCGGAGCCCGCCCGGTCCCCGCCGCCGACGTGGCCGGGCACACCGGCTACCTCACCCCCGGCACCCAGTCCCTGAAGGCGTTCGCCGCCATCGCGACGGGAGAATCCCGATGAGCACGCCGAGCCTCCTCGCCAAGGCGCGGGCCACCGCCGGCCGCATCGAGGCCAAGACCCCCGCCCACCGCGACCGGGCGATCGACGGACTGCGGGCGCTCGCCCTGCTGGCCGTGCCCACCGGGCACTGGCTGCTCGGCGGGTTCACCCTCGACTCCGACGGCGCCCTCCACAATGCCAGCCCGCTCTCCGCCTTCGGTGGCCTGGCACCGGCCGGCTGGCTGCTCCAGATGCTCGGGATCTTCTTCCTGGTCGGGGGCTACGCCTCGGTGCTCTCCTTCCGGCGGCGCACCGGCACCACCGGCTCGTGGCTGAAGGGGCGGATCGCCCGGCTCGGGCGGCCGGTGCTCGGGGTCACGGCGGTGTGGGCGCTGGCCGCGCCATTGCTGTACGCGGCCGGGGTGCCGGAGGCCACGCTGCGGACCGGGGCGACGCTGGTGATCCAGCCTCTGTGGTTCGTCGGGGTGTACGTGGCGGTCACCGCGCTGACCCCCTACTGCGTACGGGCGGCCCGCCGGCTCGGCGGCTGGGCGGCGGCTCCGCTGCTCGGCTCGGTCGCCCTGGTCGACTTCCTGCGCTACGGGCCCTTCGCGGACTCGGTGCCGGGCTGGCTGGCGCTGGTGAACATCCTTCCGGGCTGGCTGTTCGCCTACCAGCTGGGCGTGTCGTGGGGCGAGGGGCGGATCGGGCGGCGCGGGGCATGGCTGCTGCTGGCGGGCGGGGGCGTGCTGTTCGCGGCACTGCTGGTGGTCTTCCACTACCCGGCGTCGATGGTCGGCGTACCGGGCGAGGCCCGGACCAACTCGCACCCGCCGTCGCTGCTGGTCCTGGCACTGGCGTCAGTCCAGTCGGGGGCGGCGATCCTGCTGCGGGACCGGCTGGCCCGGCTGCTGGCCCGGCCGGCGCTGTGGGCGCCGGTGGTCGTGATCAACCTGTGCGCGATGACGATCCTGTGCTGGCACCAGACGGCGATGCTGGCGGCCGCCGTGCCGGGCTCGTCCGTGGGCGGGTTGGCGGGGCTGACGACGGCGCCGGACACCCTGGGGTGGATCGCGGGCAGGCTGGCGTGGATGCCGGTCTTCGCGGCGCTGCTGGTGGGCATCGCCCGGTACGCGCGCCGGTTCGAGCAGCCGTGGACGAAGGCGACGACCGTGCGCCGGACCGTGGCGGGCGTGCTGTCGGCCGGGTTCGCTGTCTTCGCGCTGGGGCTCGCGTAGGAGACGCCGCGGGGCCTGGGAGCACCGGTACGAAACGAGAGCGCCGCTCCCCGAAGGGAGCGGCGCTCTCGGCGTCGTGATGTCCGTGAACCGCCGTCAGGCGATGGAGGCGACGACGATCGCGGCCACCGCGATGTTGCAGGAGGCCGTCACCCACACCGCGGGGTGCGGCTCGGGGTCGACCACGATGGCGCCGAGCTTGCCCGGGGTCACCAGGTCGAGCACCAGGAACGCCACGGCCATCAGGACCAGGCCGAGGACGCCGAAGGCCGCGGTGGAGAGCAGGCCCTTCCCGAAGTCGTCGTAGGTCGTCCAGATCGAGGTGAAGACGATGCCGCCGATGCCGAGCAGCGCGGAGGAGAGCATGACGGAGGCGTTGCGGTTGCGCTCCTCCCAGATCTGCTTCGGCAGCTTGCCGGGGGTCAGCACGTCCACGAGGACGATGCCGAGGATGAGCAGCACCAGACCGACGCCGCCGAATGCCGTGGTGCGGCCGAGTCCGTTGATGATGTCGCTCATTGAGAAGCCGTCTCCGGGTGGGTAGGAAGTACGTCGCGCGCCTGTCGGCGCGGTGGCCGAATCTATCGCACGCTGTGGCACCGGACCATGGGGAGGTCAGGAAGTGGCAAAGCTCAGGCCCGCGCTGCCCGCGGAGGCGGATGCGCTGACGGTGCTGGTCATGCGGTCGAAGGCGCACTGGGGGTACGACGCGGAGTTCCTGGCCGCCTGCGCGCCCGAGTTGCGGATCGGGGCCGGCGACGAGGTGCGGCGGCGGATCGTGGTCGCCGAGGGCGGAGCCGACGACGGCTGCGGCGGCCGCGGTGCCCCGGTGCTCGGGCTCGCCTCCCTGGACGGGGAGCCGCCGCTCGGGCGGCTCGGGCTGCTCTTCGTGGAGCCGGCCGCCATCGGGCGGGGAGTGGGCCGCCTGCTCTACCGGGACGTGCTGCGGCGCGCCGCCGGGCTCGGTTTCCGCCGGCTGGTGATCGACTCCGATCCGCACGCCGCCGGGTTCTACCGGGCCCTGGGCGCGGCGTACCGGGGCGGTCCGGGCGCTCCCGGCGAACTGGTGCGGTTCGAGGTGGCGCCCTCGCCCCTGGCCGCCTGGGCCCGGGCTTGGACGGGCGGCGTGGCCGCCGTGCACGTGGGCAACGTCGCCGAGTACAACGCGCAGTTCGCCGACGCCTCGCTGGACCGGGAGCAGCGGGCCGCGCACCACTACGCCTGCCTGGCCGCCTTCTACAGTCCGCGGCCGGCCGCGCTGGTGCTGCCGCGCACGGTGCCGGCGGGCTGGATCGGCCTGGTCGGGCGCCAACTGGGCTGGCCCGCCGGTGTGGAGGTGTACGACGGGCTCGCGGAGCGGGGTCCTGGTCTGTCGGACTCCGTACGGGCCCGGCCGGCGCTGACCGCACGGCTGACCGGGGCCGCAGACGGGGCCGTAGCCGCGGGCTGCGAGGGGGCCGCGGCGCCCCTCGTGCCGTGGGGGCTGACCGCCCCCTTCGCTCGGCTGTCGGGACGGCCGTGGCGCCCGGGTGAGCTGCGGTACGAGTCGAAGTCGGCGGCTCACGAGCTGTTCGGCCGGATCCTGGCGGAGGGCGGCCACCCGGCGATCACGCTGCCCGCGCAGTGGCGGGCGGACACCCGGCGGGCGGCGGTCCGACTACTGGCGGCCCGGGCCAGGGCGGGCGAGAGCACTGTTCTCAAATCGGAGCACGGCGTCGGAGGTTCGGGCACGACGGTGGTGACCCCCGAGCGGGTCCGCGCGGCCGGCGGGGCGCGGGCGGTGCTGCGCGCGCTGCCGCGCGGACCGCTGCTGGTGGAGGAGTACGTGGCCGGCCCGGCGGACGCCGAGGAGCCGCGCGACCTCACGTACGACGGGTTCGTGGACGCGCGGGGCCGGGTGCACGAGGTCGGCGGCGCGGTGATGGACGTGGCGGACGGCGGGTACCGCGGGGCGACCGTGGGGCCCGGGGTGGTGCCCGGGTGGGCGGAGAAGCCGCTGCTGGCCTTCGGGGAGGCGGTGGGCCGGGAGCTGTCGGCCGCCGGCTACCGGGGCTGGTTCGACGTCGACTTCGTCGCCGACGGCGCGGGACGGCTCGCCCCGACCGAGACGAACCTGCGCCTGACCGGACCCTCCGTCGCCTTCATGGTGGCGGCCCGGCTCGACGAACTGCGGGGCGCGGGGCACCTCGTACGGATCGCCGACCGGGTGGAACTGGGCGCCCGCCTGCCGGAGGCCGCGTTCGACGAACTGTGCGAGGACCTGGCCCGCCGGTGCGCCGCGATCGGGTCGGTGTTCGTCCCCGCCATCCCGACCGGCGCCTTCGAGCCGGCGCCATGGATGGGCGCCCTGGTGGCCGCGACCGACAAGGAGGCGCTGGACGCGGCCGAACGGCTGGTGCGGGCGGGGGCACTGTCGGTCGGGGCGATGTTCGAGCAGGCGGGCGACGACAGGGCTTAGTCCGGGTCCACGTCGAAGGCGCTGGCCGGCGGACGGGATACGTAGACCGCCACGATGCCGGCGGCGATCATCAAGGGGATGTTGAAGGCGTAAACGAGGGCGGCCTGTTGGGGCCAGTCCTGCTTGGCCGCGAGCCGGTAGAGGTTGTCCTGCGGCCACCAGGCGGCCAGCAGGTAGACGATCGCCAGGTGGGCGGCCGCGGTGATGCCGGGGCCCCGGCGCATGTGGCGGCGCATCCGCGATCGGCCGGCGAACAGGAACAGCACACCGGCGGCGAACGACCAGGACTCGGCCAGGTAGAGAAGGAAGAAGAGCGTCGCGTAGGGGTTCGGGACGCCCGTGAGGTCCATGGACCCCGGCCAGAGGATCGCGGCCAGGCCCATGGCGAAGGCTCCCAGCACGAGCAGCGCTATCCCGCAGAAGAAGACGAAACCGGCCGTCCCGGCAGCCGTGGACCCCCCTGCCCGCGTGAACGCACCGTACTTGCCCCCGTCGGCGGTCCGCGCGTCCTCGGCCGACGACGCGGGCAGGGGCAGCACGGTCCGCTGCTCACGGCCGGCCCGGTCCCGGGGAAGCCGGGGCAGCCGGAACACGGCGCGCGGCAACATGGCGCCCGGGATCCTGCCCCCCAGGTGCCGGCGCAACTGCCCGCTGTCGGGAAGGTCGGAGCCCGGGGGCCAGGTGTCGTCCTCCGCGGCCGGTGCCAGGTAGGCGACGAGCATCGGCTGCGCGTTCTTGCCCGTGCCGGCGCCCCGGACCTCGGCCAGGACCGCGCCGCCGACCCCTTCGTACGTCCGGATCGCGGATTCGACGGGATGCGGGTCGAGGGGCCTGTTGTCCACGGTGAGCCGGTCGCGGATCCGGCCGCCGAACTCCAGCAGCCCGTCGGGGCGCAGCGCCCCGAGGTCGCCGGTCGGGATCGCCTCGCCGCCGCCCGGCACGGTGAGGCGGATCTCCCCGTCGCGCACGCCCACCCGGCAGCCGGGGAAGGGGGTGCCGATCAGCGAGAGCTCCTCGACCCCGTCCAACGGGCCGGCCAGTTGCGGGAGTTCGAACCAGGCGCCGGTGCCCGCCGACTCGGTGAGCCCGTAGACGTTGAGCACCCGGGCGCCGGACCGCAACCGGGCGAGCAGGGCGGACTGTTCGTCGAGGTAGAGGCGGTCGCCGGTGATCGTGACCATGCGCAGCGACCGCAGGCCCTCGTCCGGGCGGCGCAGGGTGTGCGACAGGACCGCCTCCCCGTCGCGCATCAGGAGCTGGGTGGCGGTGCCCGGGTCGGTGTGCAGGACGGTGACCCGCTCGGCGTCGACCGCGCGGCGCAGCGACTCGGCCGTCCAGCGCGGGCCCCCGGGCAGGACGAGGGCTCCGCCCTCGCACAGGGCCCGCGTCCACCCGGCGGCGAAGGGGGTGAGGTCGGGACCGGCGGTGATCAGGTGCCGGTCCTCGGGGGTCAGCCCGGCCGCCTCGGCCCAGCCGTCGTGGGCGGCGAGGAGCCGGTCGTGGCCGAGGGGGACGGCCCGGTGGTCCGCGCCCGCGGTGAACAGGACGGCGGCGGTGTCCCCTTGCGGGGCTCGGGTCCGGTCGTCGGCTCGGGCCTGGTCGGCGCGGGCCTTCGGGACACCCGCCTTCGGGGCCCGGACCGGCGGGTCGGTGGGCAGTGCGCTCAGCGCGGCCGCCTCCGCGCCGAGGCTGATCACCCGCAGGTCGCCGCCGTCGTCCAGGCGGGCCCGGTCCGCGGCGTCGCCGAGCAGGGCGAAGGGGCCGGCGGCGGCGAGCTGGAGCCGCCCGGTGCGCGGGTTCTGGACGTCGATGACGGCGTAGGCCGCACCGGCCTTGAGGATGCCGAGGAGGGCGACGAGGAGTTCGGCCCGCGGGGCGGTGCCCACGGCGACCACGGCCCCGTCGGGCAGTCCGGTGGCCAGCAGGTGGTGCGCCAACTGGTTGGCGCGGGCGTCGAGTTGGCCGTAGGTGAGACTCTCGGTACCGGCGACGACGGCCCGCGCACCGGGGGTGTCGCGCACCCAGCGCTCGAAGCGGGACAGAACGGTGTCGTCGGTGCGCCGGGCGGCATGCGTGGATGGCTCTGATCCCTGCGTCATGGACCGATTCTGCCATCGGGCACTGACGCGCACGAGGTCTCCGAAAATCCCTCGTACGAGCGGGCGTTGGTCATGGAACGGGGTAAGCGGCGCCCGCCCCTTGACCTCAAGTTTGGTTGAGGTCGTAACGTTCGGCGCATGGATATGGAAGTCACCGCCTGGACATCGCTGCACAGCGCGATCAACGCCCAGAAGGACCGGCGCCCGCTCTCGCGGGCCGGCCTGCGCCGCGTCGCCGCCTTCGCCCGCCCGCACCGCCGAGGGCTGACGCTCTTCCTGCTGCTCAGTGTGGTGACCGCGCTGCTCGCGGTGGCCACCCCGGTGCTCGCGAGCCGGGTGGTCACCGCGATCGTCGAGGGCCGCGAAGGCGGTACGGTCACCCGCCTCGCCCTCCTCATCGCCCTGATCGCGGTCGCGGAGGCGGGCCTCGGGCTGCTCGTCCGCCGGCTGTCGGCCACCCTCGGCGAGGGGCTGATCCTGGATCTGCGGACGGCGGTCTTCGACCACGTGCAGCGGATGCCGGTGGCGTTCTTCACCCGGACCCGCACCGGCGCGCTGGTCAGCCGGCTCAACAACGACGTGATCGGCGCGCAGCGGGCCTTCAGCAACACCCTCTCGGGGGTGGTGGCCAACACCGTGACCCTGCTGCTGACCCTGACCGTGATGCTGGGCATCTCCTGGCAGATCACCTTGCTGGCCCTCGTACTCCTGCCGGTGTTCGTACTGCCCGCGCGCCGGATGGGGGCGCGGATGGCGGGGATGCAGCGGGAGGCCTCGGCGCTCAACGCGTCGATGGGCACGCAGATGACCGAGCGGTTCTCCGCGCCGGGCGCGACGCTGGTGAAGCTGTTCGGGCGGCCGGCCGACGAATCGGCGGAGTTCGCGGCGCGGGCGGCCCGGGTCCGCGACATCGGGATCCGCACGGCGATGGCCCAGTCGGCCTTCATCACCGCCCTGACGCTGGTCTCCGCGCTGGCCCTGGCGCTCGTCTACGGACTCGGCGGCCACTACGCCCTGCGCGGCACCCTGGACGCGGGCTCCGTCGTCGCCCTCGCCCTCCTGCTGACCAGGCTGTACGCGCCGCTGACCGCGCTCGCCGGGGCGCGGGTGGAAGTGATGAGCGCCATGGTCAGCTTCGAGCGGGTCTTCGAGATCCTCGACCTGAAGCCGCTGATCTCCCAGAAGCCGGACGCGGTCCGGGTCCCGGACGGGCCGGTGGCCGTGGAGTTCGACCGGGTCTCCTTCGGCTACCCCTCCGCCGACAAGGTCTCGCTGGCCTCCCTGGAGGAGGTCGCGACCCTGGACGCGCGCGGCGGCACGCAGGTGCTGCACGAGGTGTCCTTCCGCGCCGAGCCCGGCCAGATGATCGCCCTGGTCGGCTCGTCCGGCGCCGGCAAGTCGACGATCGCGCAGCTGCTGCCCCGGCTGTACGACACCGACGCGGGCGCGGTCCGCCTCGGCGGGATCGACGTACGGGACCTCACCGCCGACTCCATCCGCGACACGCTGGGCATGGTCACGCAGGACGGCCACCTCTTCCACGAGTCGGTACGGGCCAACCTGCTGCTGGCCCGACCGGAGGCGGGAGAGGACGAGATCTGGGAGGCCTTGCGCCGCTCCCGCCTGGACGGCCTCGTGGCCTCGCTCCCGGACGGGCTCGACACGGTCGTCGGCGAGCGCGGCTACCGGCTGTCGGGCGGGGAGCGCCAGCGGCTCACCATCGCGCGGCTGCTGCTGGCCAGGCAGCGCGTGGTGATCCTGGACGAGGCCACCGCCCATCTGGACTCCACGTCGGAGGCGGCGGTCCAGGAGGCCCTGGGCGAGGCCCTGGCGGGCCGCACCGCCGTGGTGATCGCACACAGGCTGTCGACGGTGCAGGCGGCCGACCTGATCCTGGTGGTGGAGGACGGCCGCATCGTGGAACGCGGCACCCACGCCTCACTGCTGGCGGCGGGCGGACGGTACGAGGAGCTGTACCGCACCCAGTTCGCGACGGCCGGCCCGGACGGGGACACGCCGTCGGCGGACACCCTCTCGGGCGGCGCGGCGGGCGCGGCGGCCGTGTCCGGCGGATGATGGCCGACAGGCCCGCACCGCCCACCCCTCACCGCTGGGAGCAGGAACAGCCGATGGACATCAAACTGGAACTGGTCGCCGTCCCGGTCACCGACGTCGACCGCGCCAAGGCCTTCTACGAGCGGATCGGCTTCCACGCCGACCACGACGTCACGGTCAGCGAGGACATCCGCTTCGTCCAGCTGACCCCGCCGGGTTCGGCCTGCTCGATCGCCCTCGGCAAGGGCCTCACCCGGATGACCCCGGGCTCGCTGGACAACATGCAGGTCGTGGTCACGGACATCGAGGTGGCGTTCGCCGACCTCAAGGGCCGCGGCATCGAGGTGACGGAGATCCAGGACCTGCCCTGGGGCTCCTTCGTCTACTTCTCCGACCCGGACGGCAACGGCTGGGCGGTCCAGCAGACCACCCCGCGCACGGCCTCGGCGGACTGAGTGTCCGCGGCGGGGGTGGCGGCCGGCTGACCTTCGGGCGGAGCCCGTCGGATTCGGGCCGGAAGGCCTCGAATCGGGCGATCGGCCCGCGGACCGGTGGAGACTGTCCCCCGGGGACACCTGAGGGACGACCGAATGGGAGTGAAGCCGTGAGCGCCGTCGCACTGCTGGGGACCGGGATCATGGGATCAGGCATGGCCCGGAACCTGCTCGAGGCCGGACTCGAAGTCCGCGTGTGGAACCGGACCCGGGAGAAGGCGGCCGCCCTGGCCGCAGACGGCGCGGTGGTCACCGACAGCCCGGCCGAGGCGGTGGCCGGTGCCGATGTCGTGCTCACCATGCTGGCCGACGGCGCGGCGGTGGCGCGGGCCATGGCCGCGGCCGAGGAGGGGCTGAGCGCCGGCCAGGTGTGGGCGCAGATGGGCACGGTCGGCGTGGCCGCGCTGGACGAACTGGCCGCCTTCGCCCAGGAGCGCGGGCTCGTCTTCGTCGACGCCCCGGTGCAGGGGACCCGCCAGCCCGCCGAGGCGGGAACCCTGGTGGTACTGGTGTCCGGCCCGGCCGACCCCCGTCTGGACCCGGTCTTCGCCGCCGTCGGGAGCAAGGTGCTGCGGGTCGGGGACGCGCCGGGCGCGGCGACCCGGCTGAAGCTGGCCACGGTCGGGTACGCGATCACCGTGACGGCGGCCGTGGGCGAGGCCCTGGCACTGGCCGAGGGGCTGGGGGTGGACACGGACCTGTTCGCGCAGGTCGTGACGGGCGGACCGATGGACAACCCCTACCTCCAGGCCAAGATGCGAGCCGTGCTGGAGCGGGACTTCACACCGAACTACACGGTGCGCGGTGCCGAGAAGGACACCGGCCTGATCGCCGACGCCGCCGAGGCGGCCGGGGTCTCGGTGGACCTGGCTGTCGCCGCGCGGGCCCGTTTCCACCGCGCCGACTCCCTGGGCCACGGTGACGAGGACATGGCCGCCGGCTACTTCGCGGGCTTCCCCGACCAGCCCTGACCGCGTCTTCGAATGCCCCGCCGCCGGCCCCGGCGAGCAGCCCGCTCTCGCCGTGTCCGGTTCGACGGCGGTGCGCAGCCCTTGGACAGGTACGGCGCGATGGGTTTCAGTGGTGCCAGGCGCCGCACCCGTCGGCCGGGCGCCGTACGGGCCGGTGCCGACGAGAACGGCGAGGTGTTCGGGGATGCGCGTCATCGTGGTGATGGGAGTGGCGGGTACGGGCAAGACGACCGTGGGCCGGCTGCTCGCCGAGGAGCTCGGCCTTCCCTACGCGGAGGGCGACGCCTTCCACCCGGCGGCAAACGTCGCCAAGATGTCGGCCGGCACCCCGCTGGACGACGACGACCGGTGGCCCTGGCTGGACGCCATCGGCGAGTGGATGCGCAACCGGGCCGGCCTCGGCGGCGGGGTCGTCGCCGCTTCCGCGCTCAAGCGCGTCTACCGCGACCGGCTGCGCGCCACCGCTCCCGGGACCGTGTTCGTACACCTCACCGGCGAGCGGCCGCTCATCGAGAAGCGGACGGCGGCGCGCGAGGGGCACTTCATGCCCCTCGCGCTGCTGGATTCGCAGTTCGCCACGCTGGAGGCGCTGGACCCGGACGAGGCCGGCGTCCTCGTCGACGTCTCCGGGAGCCCGCGGGAGGTCGCCGCACGAGCGCTCGCCGCCCTGCGGGAGCTCCCCGCGCCGGAGGAGGGGAAGGTCGGCTGACGGGGTCGGCGGCAGGGCCGTACGGGCGGTCATCGGTCGCGATCTTCCTGGACGGGATCTTGAGGTTCTTTCAAGGTGCGGCTGCCACCTTGTCGGCCGTACCCACCCCGCTCCGAGCAGAGGAGAACCCCATGCCCACCCTGGCCCCCGAACGCGATGCCGAGCTCGCCGCGTCGATGAGCGACGACCTCTTCGACCTCGACGTGCAGATCGAGGTCACGACGAAGCCCGAGGCCGGCTGGCACAGCATCGGCTGCAGCATCACGTGCAGCTCCTGCATCCAGAGCACCTGTTACTGCTGAGGCTGCTCAGACCGCTGAGACCGCGGAGCCAGGAGGCCGGCGGCCCACCGCCGCCGGCCCCTCGCCCGTCCGCGCACCAGCCCGTCCGCGCACCGCCCGCCGCGCCACCCAGCGCGTCCGCGCACCCGCCCGTCCGCGCAACTCGCCGCCAACGTCAGGGGACCGGTCCCGATGCCGCCGAAGCCCTCGCACCGCACGTACTTCCGCGCCGTACCCGCCGCCCTGCTGCGCGCGCCGGCGCGCGGCCGCCTCCGGGAGCCGGCCCGGACGTCCGCCGGCGGACCGCCCGACAGCCGGAGCGCCTGCGAGGAGGTCCTGCGCGACGCGGCGGCCGACGCCCCCTTCATGGAGGCCCTGCACGTGGCCAGCGCCTCGCTGGCCCGCCTGGTGGAGTCGAGCACCGAGCCCGGCCGGCTCGCCTCCCGCACCGACGCACAGCTGCGCAAGGCCGCGGTCTCCGTGGTCCGGTACGAGGCCAGGATGCGTTCGCGGTCCACCCCGTTCGGGCTGTTCGCGGGGGTCGCCCCCGTGCGCATCGGCACCTCGGCGAAGGTGTCCTGGCCGGAGCCCCCGACCAGCCGCACACGGGTGGACCTGGACTGGCTCTCCCGGCTGATCCGCGAACTGGAGCAGGACAGCGACCTGTTGCCGCACCTCACCGTGCACGCGCACACCGGAGTGGTCCCGCGCGGCGGCCGGCTGGTCATGGCCACGCCCTCCAATCCCGGCACCGGCGCGGGGGACGCGGCCCGCAGCGAGGTGTCCGTCCGCGTCACGCCCGTGGTCACGGCCGCCCTCGAACTGGCCTCCGACGGCATCCTCGCGGGTGCCGCGATCGCCTCGCTCGAGCGGCGGTTCCCCACCGCCCCGGCCGGCGCCGTCGCCGGACTCCTCGCCACGCTGGTCCGGCAGGAGTTCCTGATCACGGGCCTGCGGCCGGTACTCGACGGCAGCGATCCGCTGAACCGGCTGATCAGGGTGCTCGCCGCCGCGTCCGAGTCGGCCGGCGCACCGCTCCCGGTCCTGACCGCGCTGCGGGATGCCGCCGCGGCCCGGGACCGGTTCGACGCGGCCGCGCCCGGGTCCCGACGCACGGCGCTCGCCGAACTCGAAGCCGGTCTGCGCCGGCTCGGGGCGCGGGACGGCGACCGGCTCGTCCACGTGGATCTGGCGCTGGGCGCCGACGTGCGACTGCCGCAGGCCGTCGCCGACGAGGCGGCCCGGTCGATGGACGTGCTGTGGCGGCTGTCGCCGCAGGGCCCGGGCATGCCGGCGCTGCGCCCCTACCACCTGGAGTTCGTGGAGCGGTACGGCACCGACCGGGTCGTCCCGCTCCTCGAGGTCCTCGACGACACGGTCGGACTCGGAGCGCCCCCGGGCTACGAGTGGCCGGCCTCCTCCCGCGCCGAGGAGCCGCACGCCCCGTCGGACCGGGCCCGCGATCTGCTGCTCGGCCGGCTGGCCGCCGCGGCGGTCCGGGACGGGGCGCGCGAGGTGGTCCTCGACGAGGCCCTGGTGGACCGGCTAGCGCCCGGGGAGCCTGACCTCGCGCGGCTGCCGAGGTCCTGCGAGCTGTTCTGCACCCTGGTCGCGGAGTCCGAAGAGGCGCTGGACCGGGGGGATTTCCTGCTCGTCACGGGGCCGGGCCCCGGACCCGCCGAGGCCGGGGCGACGTTCGGCCGGTTCGCGGGGATCGCGGGCGGAGTCACCGAGGAGCTGGCCGACGCCGTACACCGGGACGTGCCGGGCGCCGCGCACCTCACGGTCGCGTTCCAGCCCCGTACGACCCGGGCGCTGAACATCGCGAACAGCCCGCGCGCCGCCGAACACCAGGTGGCCATCGGGCTGCCGCCGGACCCCGCCGCGAGCGCCGTGCGGCTCGACGAGATCGGCGTCGCGGGAAACACCGAACACCTCTACGCGGTCCATCTGCCCACCGGCCGGCGGCTGCTCCCGCACACTTCGCACGCCCTCGACCTGCGCGGCCAGGCGCCCAACGCCGCCCGGTTCCTGCTGGAGCTCGGGCGCGACGCCACCCGGATGTGCACCCCGTGGGACTGGGGTCCCGTCAAGAGCGGGCCGTTCCTGCCGCGCGTCCGGTACGGCCGCACGGTCCTCTTCCCCGCGACCTGGCGCCTCGACGAACTGCGCGAGCACACCTCCGGCGAACCGGCCGCCTGGTCCCGTGCGGTGGCCGGCTGGCGGGCGCGGTGGCGGGTCCCGGAGCGGATCGTGCTGAGCCGGCTCGACCACCGGCTGCACCTCGACCTGTCCGACGACTGGCACCTGGAGGTCCTGCGGGACGCGATCGCCAAGGACCCCGATCTCTTCGTGCTGGAGGTCCCGGGCGGCGAGGGCCGCCCCGACGGCTGGCTGCGGGCCCCGGACGGCGCGCCCCGGGCGGCCGAACTGGCCTTGGCGTTCACCGGCGCCGAAGGCCCCGCCGGGCGGCTCCGGGCCGCGCCCCCGCCCACCGCGGGGCCGCGGGCCGCCGAGGTGGGTGGCGAGTGGCTCTACGCCAAGCTCTACCTCCCCGGCCGGCACACCGCCGCCTTTCTCTGCGAACGGCTCACCCCCTTCCTGGCCGGGCTGCCCACCGAGTGCCGGGAGCTCGTGGACCGGTGGTTCTTCATCCGCTACCGGGACCAGGAGGACCATCTGCGCCTGCGCTTCCACGGACCCGCCGGGCCGCTGTGGGAGCGGCTGCTGCCCGCCCTGCGCGCGGCGGTCCTGGAGTGGACCGCCGAGGGCCTGGTCGGGCGGTGCGTCCTCGACGCGTACGAGCCCGAGTGGGAGCGGTACGGCGGGCCGGACGCCCAGGAAGCCGCCGAGCGGTTCTTCGCCGCCGACAGCCGCGCGGCACTCGCCCTGCTGCGGGCCGCCCGAAGTCAGGGGGCGGACGGGCCCCGTTGGGACCAGGAAGCCCTCGCCGCGATGTCGATGGCCTCGATCGCCCAGGCCTTCGGCCCGCCGCCCGCACCCGAAGACGCGGCCGTCGGCGACGTGGACGCCCACCACCGCCGGGCCGGCGCCGCTCCCGCCCGGTACGGGCCGGAGGAGCCCGGCGCCGCCTGGCTGTCCGGCGGCGAGGCGGGCCGCGAACTCCCCGACGGATTCCGGGCCGACCGGGCCCGGTGGCTCGCGCTGATCGACCCGGCCGGCGGGTGGCCCGCGCTCGCGCAGAGCCCCGCCGGACGCGAGGTGCTCGCCGCGCTGACGGACCAGGCGACCGAGCTGCGCGCCTACCGGGAACTCCTCGACCGGCTCGCCGGCACCGGCGAGAGCTGGTCCCCGCTGCCCCGCGTGGCCGCGGGCCTGCTGCACATGACCTGCAACCGGCTGCTCGGCCCCGACCGGGACGCCGAGAAGCGGGCGTACGCCATCGCCCGCGCCTGTGTGACGGGCAACGCCGACCGAAGGAGGCACCAGCGGTGACCACGGCCACCAGCCGGATCGAGACCACCGTCGCGCGGGTGGCGGACGCTCTCGCCGACCCCGAGACGCTGATCCGGCACACCGGCGACCGCAGGGCCGCGGTGTCGCTCGACGGCAGCGCCGGCGCCGCGCTGTTCCTCGCCGAACTCGCCGCGCACGACCGGGACCGGCTGCCGGCCGCCCACGCGCAGCTCGCGGTGGCCGCGCGGGCCCTGGCGGGAACCGCCACGGCCGGGCTGCACTACGGGCCCGCTTCGGTCCTGGCCGCCGCCCAGGCCTGCGGGCGGCTCGGCGGGCACTATCCCCGGCTGCGCCACCAGCTGACCGCGCACGTCGCGGCCGAACAGCTCGCCCGGATCGCCGCCGAACCGCCCGGCGAGGGGGTGGCCTGGTCGGCGTACGACATCATCGCCGGGACCACCGGAACCGGCCGGCTGCTGCTCGGCGCGGTGACCGAGGGGGATCAGCAGGAGCGGGCGGCGGCCGAACCGGCGCTGCGGGCCACCCTCTCCCATCTCGTCGCCCTGTCCCTGCCGATCACGGCCGACGGCCACCGGGTCCCCGGCTGGTGGGTGCCCGGACCCCTGCAGCCGACCGGCGCCGACCGCGAGGCCTTCCCGCGCGGGGACTTCAACCTCGGGCTCGCCCACGGCATCGCCGGACCGCTGGCGCTGCTGGCCCTCAGTGCGCAGGCTGGTGTGACGGTGGACGGCCAGCTCGCCGCCGTCGGGCGGATCGGCGGCTGGCTCGCCGACCGGGCCGACCACGACGCGTTCGGGCCCTACTGGGAACCGCGGCTGCCCTTCGACGACGAGCTCGTGCGGAGCGCGGGCGCCTCGACGGAGCCTTCCCCTTACGCGGCCGCCGCGTCGGGCGGGGCCTGGTGCTACGGGGCGGTGGGCATCGCGAACGCGCTGGCCCGGGCCGCGCAGCTCAGCGGGGAGCCCGGCTGGCGGCGGCTCGCGTTGGGCAGCGCCCGTGCGCTCTTGCGCCGCCCCGGCACGGACCGGCATCTGAAGGGCCCCACCGTCTGCCACGGCCACGCCGGTTTCCTGCAGAGCCTGTGGCGGCTGGGCCGGCTGACCGGGGACCGGGAGCTGCTCGACGGGGCCGCGCCCCTGGCCGGGGAGCTGGCCGCGATGGCGGACGAGGACGCCCCCTTCGCCTTCCGCCATCTGGCACCGGCCCGCCGCGACCAGGGCTGGGACCGCACGCAGCGATTGTGCGCCGAGGACAACGGCGGACTCCTCGAAGGGGCCGCCGGAGTCGCGGCGGCGCTCCTCTCGCTCGTGCCCGGTCCCTCCGCGGACGGCCCGCACTGGGACCGCGTACTGCTCCTGTCCTGACCGCCCCAGCCCACGCCCACGCCCCGCCCCGCCCCGTACGAGGAGAACCGCCCATGAGCTCCGAGCCCACGTCCGCGCGCGACCTCCTCGACCTGCCCCGGGGACAGCTCCTGATGGTGGGCACGGGGGCCTTCGACGTGGTGAAGATGCCGAGCTGGGTGATGTGGCTGCGGGTGACATGCGGCTGGTCGGTACGGGTCTGCCTGACCGCGTCCGCCGACCTCCTGGTGTCCCGGCGGGCCGTGGCGGCCGCGGCCCAGGCGCCGGTCAGCGGGCCCGAGTGGGAGACCGAGCAGGGCCGGGTGCCGCACCAGGAACTGGCGGAGTGGGCCGACCTGGTCCTGGTGCTGCCCGCGACCGTGAACTTCATCGGCAAGTGCGCGGCGGGCATCGCCGACGACCTCGCCCTGACCACGGTCATGAACACCGCGGCACCCGTCGTCATCGGACCGTCGGTCCCGGCCACCGCGCTGCGCCGCCCGGCGGTCCGGCGGAATCTGCGCACCTTGCAGGAGGACGGCTTCTTCGTGGTGCCTCCGGTGGCGGGCACCTCCGTGCACGAGGGCCGGACAACCGAGGGCTGGGGCAGCGAACTGGGCCCCGCGCTGGAGCACGCGGCCAAGGCACTCGCCGCGCGCCCGCTCTGACGCCTGGCAAGGGGACGGAGTTCGTCGTCGGCCGAGGACAGCACTCAGGGCCTGAGCGGGGGCCTGGGCGCGACGAGTTGGGCCGCCGCCAGGTCGAAGCCGCCCGCCGCGGTGGCGCAGCGGTCGGCCAGGCCGGCCACCTCGGCGCGCAGCGCGTCGGCCCGCGGACCCTGCCAGCGCAGGTCTCCCGCGGCCCGGCGCAGGCACTCGGCGTGCGTGCGCAGGGCTGCCGAGTGGGCGCGCAGTCCGTCGGCCGGGGCGGGGTCGGGGGTGTCCGTCACCGGGGCCTCCCCGGGGCGAAGGCGTCGGGCAGACCGGGCACGCCGACGAGGTGGCTCGCGGTGACCCTGCCCTGGAATCCGGCGAGCGCCGCCGCGGACTCGGGGTCGGGGCACACCCGGGTGACCGGGTAGACGGTGGTGAAGTCCCGGCTCGTGGCCAGCCGTTCGGCCGTTTGCCCGCCCGGGCCGCGGCCGACCAGGGCGAGTTCGGTTCCGGAAGGCACGAGGCGCCGTACGGTCGCGGCCACCGTGCGCGCGTACTCGTCATGGGCGTCATGCGCGTCATGCGTGTCATAGGGGTGATGCGCGTCATCGGGGTCGTCGTCTGCGTGGGCCGGGTGGCCCTGGCCATCGGCGTGCCGGGGTCCCGCGCGGCCGGACTCACCAGGTGGACCGGCGAGTTGGACCACGCACCGCTCGGTGCCGTCCGGGCCGATGACCGACTGGAGCAGGATCGCGCCGGCGGTCCCCCTGATCCGGTCCGCGTTGCGCCCGTACCCGGCGGCGGTGCCAGTGGTGTCCAGCTCGCCGATGAGACCGGCCTCCGGCTCGGCCCAGGCGGGCGCCCGGTCGAAGAAGGCCCGGAAGGCGGCGCCGAGTCCGAGGAACGGTGCGGCGGTCACGGCCCGGCCGGTGGCGACCTGCCAGCCGGCGTGGTCGTTGAGGGGGTTGTCGTCGGTCAGCGCGCTCCAGGCCAGGATGTCGGCGAAGGAGGGGTTCAGCAGGGCGAAGGCGGGTCCGGCGCCCTGTCGGCGCATGAGGTCGCGGAACTCGCGGACGGCGTCGGCCTGCCGGTCCTCCTCCACGGCCCGGAAGACCTCCGCGGCGGCCGGGTCCGCCGGCATCCCCGGGTTGCGTGTGCACGCGACCCGGATCCGGCCCTTGAGGCCGCACACCGCGAGGCTGACGGCGAGGCTCTCCCGCCTGGCGAGGACCCCGGCGAGCCAGCCGGCCCGCGCGACGCCCCGGCCGCGCGGGGCCCAGCCGAGTCCGGCCGGGTCGGTGAGGGTGCGCAGCAGCGTGCGCCAGGCCGTCCGGCGGCGGCTGCCGCGGGCCAGGGCGGTGACCGGGAGCCGGGAGCCGAGGGCCAGTCGGGAGGCGTAGTGGGCGGCTTCGCCGACGGCGTCGGCCGCCTCGGCCAGCTCCCGGCACAGGGCGTCCAGTTGATCGGCGTCCGGGTCGGCGTCCGGATCGGTGGATCCAGTGGTCGCGGAGGGCGCGGCGTCGGACATGGATTCCTCGTCGGGTCGGATGGACATCGGGTGGGGATCGCACGGGGCGAGTGGGACGGGTGGGGCAAGTGAGCGGGCATCCAGGGGAGCAGGCGGCCTGGAGGACGGCCGGGCTGCGGTGCGGTGCGGTGCGGTGCCGTGCGGTTCAGCGGCGGGTGAGCCGGAGCCGGATGCCCTGCGGGTCCAGCCCGGCGGGCAGCGGTCCGATCGGGTCGAGCACGGGCCGGACGCCGTGGACCCGGTGTCCGCGCAGCACCTCGGCGCAGAGCGCGGCCGTGACCAGCAGCCCCAACTGCTCGCCGGGGCAGCGTCCGTCGGCATGGCTGAAGGGGGCCATCCGGATGTCCCGCTCCGCATCGCGCGAAGCCCACCGGCCCGGCACGAAGACGTGCGCGGCGGGCACGTGCTCGGGGTCGCGCTGGTGGAACAGCGCGGGCAGCACCACGCGGGTCCCGGCGGGATGGCGCACGCCCCGCCACTCGGTCTCGGCCCGGGTGATCCGTATCAGGTCGGGGACGGCCGGATACAGCCGCAGCGCTTCGCGGATACAGGCCCGCAGCCGGGGCAGCGCACCCTGGGCGGAGCCGGCCGCCCGCGCCTCCGCGGCGACCGCGTCCTGTTCGGCCGGGTGGGCGCCGAGGAGCAGCAGGGTGCGCAGCAGGACGCCCGGGACGAGGTCGAAGGCCGCCAGCCAGTGCCGGGCCTGCCCGACCGGGTCGAGGCCGCCGGTGAGGCCGCCACGGCGGCGGGCCCGCCCGAGGAGGGTGTGCGGTTCCGCGAGGTCGGCGTACGCGGCGATGCGTGCGCCGGCCTTGTGGTGGAAACGTCCGGGCCGGCGGGCGAGTTCCGCGTCCTCGGCGGCCGCGTCGCAGAGGACGATGCGGCGGGCCGCGCGGGCCACGGCGTGGCGGGTGCGGGCGAGTTCGAGGGTGCCCCCGGCCGTCAGCCGCCGCGCCTCCTCGGCGAGCACCGAGAGGAACGCCCCGCACGACGGGTGTACGGGCAGGCCCGCGGCGAGGACGGCGTCTTCGACCGCCCGCCGCCGCGCGTGCGCCCCGGCGTGTGCGCAGCCGTCCGCCGCGTCCGGGGCGGGGGCGCTGACCGGTTCGGCGTAGAACCGCGGCACGTCCCGCGGATCGAGGATGAGCAGGACGGCGCCGGTCAGCCCCCGTACGAGTACGGGCGCCCCGCCGTGCCGGGCGCGCAGGGCCCGCAGCGTCGCGGCGGACCAGCGGGTCCGGCCGGGTGCGGCGTGTCCCCGCGCCGCGCGGGGGCGGGCGCTCACGAAGCCCCGTACGAGGACGGGCAGGGTGTGCGTGGCGGCGAACCGGACGCTCGTGGCCGTCCCGGCCCGCGCGGGCCGGGCCGCCGAGGAGGCCTGGGAGACCGGCGAGGACGGCGAGGTCGGGGCGGTCATCCGGCGTCCGCCTCGGCGCCGGGGGCGCCCAGCGCCTCGGGAGCGGTCTCGCGGACCGTACGCATCCGTGTACCTCCACGCAGCCGGGGTTCTACGGTCGGTGATGTCGCGCTCACCGTACGTCGAGCATCCCGCGTCCGCGCCCCGAGGACTACGGGAGGATGTCGGGCTCGGAAACCGGACCGTACGCGTACCCGGAGGCCGGGTCGAGGCCGACGAGCAGGGCGGCGGCGTCCAGAGCGGTGGCGAGGTAGTCGGCGAAAGCCCCGTTGTGCAGGGCCCAGGGCGAGCGCCTGCGGCGGACGAGGCAGATGGCGGCCTCCGGCGCGAGGCCGCCGTCGACGAGGCACTGGGCGACGACGGGGCCGGAGCGGTTGTAACCGGAATGGCAGCGGACCGGGATCGTCCGTCCGGAGTCGAGGGCGGTACGGACGGACCGCGCCGGCGAGCCGTTGGACGGTACGCGGCCGCACGCCCGTGAGCGGGGCGTCGGGCATCTCTCCGACCAGGTGCTCCACGCGCGGGCCGGGGTCGTGGCCCGGGTTCAGCCGAAGACCGCGTCGCGGAAGGCGGTTCGGAGCGGGGCCGACGGGGTGGTGGGGAGGAGGGCCGCCCAGCGCTGCCCGCGCGGGGAGACCCACAGGGCGGGGCCCTCGCCGTGGGACCAGGCTCCGTGCGGGGCCGGGTGCCAGAGGAGGCCGCGGGCCGGGGTGAGTTCGCCGGTGCGGATGCGCAGCGACTGGGCCGTCCAGGCCGGGCTGACGGGACCGCCCGCCGGGGCGAGGAGGTGGCTCAGGAACCGGGCGAGGTCGGCGACGGGCGCACGCAGGGTGCCGTCGGCGGCGAAGCGGGTCCGGGTCATGCCGAGCGGGCCCCAGACCCGGTCCGCGGCGAATCCGGCGAGGGGCCCGCCGCACAGCCGCTCGGCCAGCCCGACGAGGGCGGGCGACGGTCCGGAGCCGTGGGTGAGCAGCTGGTGCGCGGTGGTCCCGTCGGGCAGCTCGCCGCCCGCCCCGTACGCGGTGAGCGGGGTGTGCAGTTGCAGCTCCCCCGCGTCCACGAGGATTCCGATGACGGGCCAGACGGCCAGCACGCCCGCCAGCCCCCCGACGTCGAGCACACCGGCCCGATCCCCGGCATCGACATCGCCATCGCCATCGGCCCCGGCATCGGCCCCGGCTTCGACCACCGCGTCCGGACCGTCAGGGCCGTCCGGACCGCCGACCGCCCACGCGGCCCCCGGGTCGGCGTCCCGCACGACCTCCCGGATCCGATCGGCGTCCCCGCCCGGTCCCGCCGCTGTCCGGGGCGTGGTCGGCTCGCTCTGCTCGGCCTGCCCGGCCCGGTCGCTCTGGAGCGTCATGGGCAGCCACGGTACGGCGCCTCCTGGCCCTCCCGCGAGCGTCGCGCGGGCCGGTCCTCGCCGGCCACCCGAATGCCCCCGCGCCTTCGGGACGGGCCCGACCGCGTCGCGGTGCGGTCAGGCTGCGGGTTTGCCGGGCTGATCGTGGGTCGAGCAGTGGATGCCGCCGCCCGAGGCGATCGTGTCGATCGCGACCGGCACGACCTCCCGCTTGGGGAAGTGCTCCCGCAGGATGCCGCGGGCCCGGTCGTCGGCCTGGCGGTCCCCGAACTCGGGCATGAAGACGGCGTCGTTGGCGACGTAGAAGTTGGCGTAGGTCGACACGAAGTCGTCGCCCTCGCCCCTGATCCTGTTCAGGTCGGGCTGCGGCAGGTCGATGACATCGAAGCGCCGGCCACGGGCGTCCGTCGCCTTCGACAGGACCGACTTCGCCTGGTCGGCGGAGCGCGACCAGGAGTCCGGCGGGGTGCCCGGGTGCGCGCGGTCCAGCAGGACGACACCGGGGGCCGCGAACCGGACGAGGCTGTCCACATGGGCGTCCGTGATGTCCTGACCGCGGACGCCGGCCAGCCAGACCACCTTCTCCACGCCCAGGGCCTGCTTGAGTTCCGCCTCGATCGCGTCCCGGTTCTTGCCGCGGTTGCGGTTGTCGTTGACGATCGAGCTCTCGGTGATCAGCAGGGTGCCCTCGCCGTCGGTCTCGAAGGAACCGCCCTCGGCGACCAGCGGAGCCTGGACCCGGGGGATCCCGTACTTCTGGAGCAGGGTGCGCCCGACCTGGGCGTCGTTCTTGTGCTCCTGCTTCCGGCCCCAGCCGTTGAAGTTGAAGTCGACGCCGACGACCTTGCCGCCCTCCTCGACGAAGACGGGGACGGTGTCGCGGGCCCACAGGTCGTCGACGGCCAGCGGGATCACCTCGACCTGGGAGCCGCAGGCCCGCTGCGCCGCGTCCACCTGATCGGGCAGGGCCATCATGACGACCGCCTCGTACTCCCCGACGGCCCGGGCGATGCGCGCGATGTCCTCGCGCACGTAGCGCAGGTCTTCCATCCAGACCGCGTCCAGCGCGGGCCAGGCCACGAAGGTGCGGGTGTGGCTCTCCCACTCGGCGCCCAGCCGGCGCCCGCCGCCCGCCGGGGACGGCTGGGGGGAGCCCGCGAGCGCGTTGGAACGCGGAGCGGTCTCGGAGGCACCGCAGGCGGCGCTGCCGAAGGCGAGGGCTCCGAGTCCGGCGAGCGCGCCGAGGGCGGCCCGGCGGCTGGGGAGGAGGTGGGACACGGGGAACTCCGATCGTGGACTGGCGCAGCGGGTTCGTCCGGCCAGGACGGGCGCGGGAGGCATGGTGCGGACCGATGCCCCCGGGCCACTGGGACAAGGGTGCGCGCTCCGCACCGTGAACGGCCGGCATGCGGGGCAGGCGGTGCGGCTGCGTGTCGCCACTCTGACGCTGACTGAAAATTCAGTCAATTCCGCCGTGAGGTGCCGTCTGATACCTGGCGCGCGACGGCCCGGCGTTCGAGCCGTCCGAGGAGTCGGACGGCTCCGTCGCGATCGTCGTGGACCAGTACTGCCGCAGCCGACCAAATCCGCATGACGACAGGCCAGGGCGTTCGGCAAGATCTCCGCATGACCCTGCTGCTCCCGCCCCGCCTCACCGCGTCCGCCGCCCGGCTCCGGGACGCGGCGCACGCGCGCGGGCTGGACACCGCACAGCTGGACGGCTTCGCCGTACCCGAAGGGCTGCGGGCCGCGCACCTGCACGCCGGTCCGCGCTTCGCCGACGCCGTGGCCCCCGGGCTCGGGATCGGGTTGCTGGAGGCGCCGTGCGACTGGCTGGCGCGGCTGCCCCGGGAGTTCACCGGGCGGGAGATCCTGCTGATGCCGATCCGCGAGGCGTACGGGCTGCGCCGGCCCGTCTTCGTGAAGTCCCCGAACGACAAGGACATCCCGGCCCTCGTCTACGCCGACGGCTCCCGCCTGCCGGGGCCGGACGCGGTGGATCCGCTGACGGAGGTGCTGGTCAGCGACGTCGTCCGGTTCACGGCGGAGCACCGGCTGTTCCTGCTGGACGGGGCCGTGCACACCGCGAGCCGCTACGCCGAGGACTGCCGCCTCAGCCTGGGCCCGGCCTCGGCCGACGCGCTCGCCTTCGCCGCCGGCCTGCCGTTCGCCACCCTCCCGTCGGCGATCGTGGTCGACGTGGGCGTCGCCGACGGCCGCTGGTCGGTGATCGAGGCCAATGCGGCGTGGGCGAGCGGCACGTACGCCTGCGACCCGCAGCACGCCTTGGACGTGGCGCTCCGCGCGGCTGCCCCGCTCCCCTCCTTCACCCCACGCGACCGGGAGTTCCTGCGGTGATCCTCATGCAGCCGTACTGGACGTCTCGGACGACGACGGCAACCTGCTGACCCTGTCCGGCGCGTTCACCCCGGCCGAGGTGGCGGGGAAAGGGCGGGGCGCCCGAGGACGCCCCGCCCGTCGGACCGCCGCCGGGGTCAGTTCTTGTCGGGGCGGTCCGTCACACGCAGGGAGTTCAGCAGAGGTTTGCCGTAGCCGGTGTGGGTGACGAAGCGGACGTTGAGGACTCCGTCGGTGACCGTGACCGTGTACGTGCGGGTCAGGGCCGTGTAGGTGCCGGCCTCCAGGGAGATGTCCAGGGACGGCAGTACCTGGGTGCCCTCCGCCAGGACGTCGAAGACGCGCTTGTTCGGCTTGGTGGAGGAGAGCTCCGCGAAGCCCAACTCCACGGTGTAGGTGCCGTTGGGGACGTTATCGAAGCGGTATTCGTACATGCCCTCACGGGCGTTGCGGAAGAGCCGCTGGTCGTCCGTGCCCGCGATCGTGCGGCTGGTGGACTGGGCCGAGCCGTTGCCCTGGTAGCCGTACGAGCCCGCCGTGTACTTGCGGTCCGGGGACCAGCCGTCGCCCAGCGAGTCCGTGCTCGCGGCGGTGGACCCCGCGTCCAGGGCGGCCTGGTAGCGCGGGACCACGAGTTTGACGGGGACGGTGAGCACCGGGGTGCGGCCGCTGGCCGAAGCGATCTTCAGATCGGCCGTGAGGACGGTGCCCGGGGTCAGGCCCGTACTGTCCACCGACAGCGTGAGCGAGGCCTTCCCGCCGGTCGGGAGATCCCCCGAGGCCGGAGTCACCGTCAGCCAGGACGCGTCCTCGGCCGCGGTGAAGGCCGTGGCGAGACCCTGGTTGGCGAGATCCAGCGTCCGTGTCCGCTTCTGGCCCGGCGGAAGGACGATCTCCACCGCCGGTTTCGCCGCCGCCACCTTGCCTGTGCGCAGGGACCGGGTCACCGCCGTGACATCGGCCGCCTTGACGTCCACGGTGGCCGCCACCGGCTCGTACTGCGCCGCGGCCAGCGCGAGTTCCCGTGCGCCCGAGGGGCTCTGGACCACGTATCCGCCGTCGGCGGCCGTGGTGGCCGATACGGCCGTGGCGCCGGTGCCGACGGTCACCGTGGCTCCGGCGACGCCGTTCCCGTCGTTCGCGTCGAGCACCCGGCCCGCCACCACACCGCTCTTGGTGGTGCGGAAGGCGATGGACAACCCGTCGGTGATGACGGGCGTGTTGAAGGAGTACTTGAAGCCGTCGGTGCCGGTCGCGTTCTCCACACCGACCGTGGCCGAGGAGCCGCCCTTGATGCCGGTGCCGCCGGTCCCCTTGTAGGAGTACTTCACGGAGCCGTCCTCGCCGATCGCCGCCGAGAAGGAGAACTTGTCGGACTGCGCCGACCAGTGGGACACCTCACGCCACTCGATGACGTAACTCCGGTGCGGCGCCGTGCCGGTGACCGCGGTGAAGACGCCGGACCCGCTGCCGGCGGCGCCGACGACCAGGTCGTCCCAGAACGGGTACAGCGCCGCGTTGGGCGTGGCCGCGCTCGGGATGTCCCCGTTGATGTCGCCGGTGTTGTTGCCGCCGAAGCTGACGGTGCCGTTCGTCCCGATCCACGCCTGGCCGTACGTCTTGCCGTACAGCGGCAGCGGGAAGGGCAGGTCGACGCGCTCGGTGGTGTTGTCGCCGGTCAGCGCGAGCTGCCGGTCCCCCGCCTGGTACGGGCTGCCGCCCGCGGCCGCGCAGGCGTAGCCGTAGCCGTCGGTGCGTTCGGGGAGGGCCACCGCGACGGTGGTGTCCCCGGCGACGGTGACCTTGGCCGTGCCGCCGGTCAGGCAGCGGGAGGAGTGGGCGGCGTTCACGTCGTACGTGCCGTGCGGCAGGGTGACCTCGAAGCGGCCCTCCCCGTCGGTGGTCGCGGTCACCGGGGTTTCGGCGATCGTGACGGCGGCGCCGGCCAGCGGGCCCGCGGCCGAGGAGACCGTGCCGGTGACCTTCCCGGAGGCGGCCGCGGTGAGGGTGAGGTCGCCGGTGGCGGTGGTGTTCTCGGTCACCGCCACGGTCGCGCCCTGCTGCCCGTAGCCGAACTTCGACGCGGTCAGCGCGTACTCGCCCACGGACAGGGCCGGGAAGCGGTACGTGCCGTCGGCCGCCGTGGTCGCCGTACGGTCGATCGGGCCGTCCGCGACGATCTTCACACCGGCGACCGGCTGCCCGTCGGCGCGTACGGTACCGCCGAGGGCGCCGATCGCTCCGCGCGGGGCGGCGGTGACGGCGGCGAGCGCGTCGAGCTTGCCCTCGCCGAAGACGTTGTTGTCGGCTGCGGTACCGCCGCACTGGGCGCTCTCGGAGTCCTGCGCGGTGCCGTCCAGCAGTGCCTCGGTCTGCGCGACGTCGCCTTCGAGCGCGGGCGCGGCCGACCAGAGCAGGGCCACCGTCGCGGCCGTGTGCGGCGAGGCCATCGAGGTACCGGACAACGACTCGTATCCGCCGGGGACGGAGGATCGCACGTTGACGCCGGGGGCCGCGATGTTCGGCTTGACTATGCCGCCGGGGCCCGCGCCGCGCGAGGAGAACGACGCGACCGCGCCGTTGATGTCGAAGGCGCCGGAGCTGTAGGAGCTCGCGTAGTCCCCGGGCGAACCGCTGGTGGAGCAGCCGGGCCCGGCGTTGCCGTTGGAGAAGGCCGGGAAGATGCCGGCGGCGCGCCAGGTGTTGACGATCTCCTGGTACCAGGTGTCGCCGCCCGTGCCGCCCCACGAGTTGTTGACGACGTGCGGGGCGAGGTCGGGGCGGGGATTGTGGCCGCTCAGGTCGGTCGGCGCGACGATCCACTGGCCGGCGGCGAGCAGCGAGGCCTCGGAGCAGGAGGTGGTCTCGCAGCCCTTGGCGGCGATCCACTTGGCGCCCGGGGCGACGCCGATCTTGTTGGCGCCCCCGTCGTCGCCGACCATGGTGCCCATCGTGTGCGTTCCGTGGTCGTTGTTGTCGCACGGGGCCGCCGTGGGGCACACTCCGGCGGGATCGAACCAGTTGTAGTTGTGGTCGTACGTCCCGTCCGCGCCTCTGCCGCGGTACTGGTTGGCCACGGCCGGGTGCGTGTGGTCCACACCGCTGTCGATGTTGGCGACGACGATGCCCTCACCGCGCACGCCCAGCTGCTCCCAGACCTGCGGTGCCTTGATCCGGTCGATGTTCCACTCGACGGCGTCGGCGGCGGTCCGCTCGCGCGTGCCGTCCGCCGGCTTGGGGAGGTCGACCTTGTCGTCGGCGTCGATGCGCGAGACCTCGGGGCGCTGGGCGAGGACGCCGGCGAGCTTCTCGGTGCCGACGACGCGGACCGCGTTCACGATCCAGTACGAGGTGTACTCGGCCTGCGCGCCGTCCAGGGCCTTGATCACCTCGGTCTGGCTGCGCGTCGCGTGGTCCTTCTTCAGCCGGAGCACCGTTTCGGCCTTCGCGGTGCGGGTCTGCTGCTTGCCCGCGGCGGAGAGGTCGGCCGCGCTGTCGAGGTAGACCCAGAAGACGGCCTTGGCGGAACCGTCGAGCTGGGCGCGCAGGCTCGGCTCGATCTTGCGTTCGGCCGCGCCCGGGGTGGGGCCGGGGTCCGGGGCGGCGGCGGCGACCCCCGCGCCTACGGGCAGGAGCAGGGCCGCGGCGAGTGCGGCGAGTGCGGCGCGCATGGGTCGCAATCGCGAGCGTGATCGTGAGGTCCGTCGGCTGTCGCGTTGTGCCACGTGTGGTCTCCTCGTACGCCGTGTGCAGGTCGTGCGGAAAGGGTGTGCGTGACGTGCGCGGGCCATGGTGCGGGAGGTGTCATGTCCAGTACAAGAGGGCCTAATGAGCCGCACCGCCGCCGGGGCCGTTGCGGAACGGCCACCGCCGGGTGGCCGTTCCGGGCCGCGCGGGCCAGCCTGGGGGGATGACCGACCCCGTACCGCCGCCGTCGTCCCCCGGGGTACGGCTCGGGACCGCGCAGGGCCGGTGGATCGTGCTGACCACCGTGCTCGGGTCCGCCATGGCGCTGCTCGACTCGACCGTGGTCAATGTCGCCCTCCCCCGCATCGGGCGGGATCTCGACGCCGACCTGGCCGTGCTCCAGTGGACGGTCAACGCCTATCTGCTGACCCTCGCCGGGCTGATCCTGGTCGGCGGGGCCCTCGGCGACCGCTTCGGCCGGCGCCGGATCTTCGTGCTCGGGGTGGTGTGGTTCGCCGTCGGCTCGCTGCTCTGCGGCATCGCCCCGAACGCCGGGGTGCTCATCTCGGCCCGCGCCCTGCAGGGCATCGGCGGCGCCCTGCTGACGCCCGGCTCGCTCGCGCTGATCCAGGCGTCGATCCATTCCGACGACCGGGCCCGCGCGGTGGGACTGTGGTCGGGGCTCGGCGGGGTGGGCGCGGCCGTGGGGCCCTTCCTGGGCGGGTGGCTGGTGGACGGGCCGGGCTGGCGCTGGGTGTTCCTGCTCAATGTGCCGGTGGCCGCGCTGTGCGTCCCGGTGGCGCTGCGGCACGTACCGGAGTCATGGGATCCGCAGGCGCACGGACGGTTCGACGTGGCCGGCGCCGTCATCGGCGCGGCCTCCCTCGCGCTGCTGACCTACGCGCTGATCGAGGCCGGCTCCGGCTCCGCCCTCGTGCCGGGCGCGGCCGTCGCCGGTGTCCTGCTGGCCGCCGCCTTCGTCGTGGTCGAGCGGCGGCGGGCCGATCCGATGGTGCCGCCGGAGATCTTCGCCTCGCGCCAGTTCACGGCCGTCAACCTGGTCACCCTGTGCGTGTACGCGGCCTTCGGCGGCTTCTTCTTCCTCGTGGTGCTCCAGCTCCAGGTGGTCTGCGGCTACTCCGCCCTGGGAGCCGGGGCCGCCCTGCTGCCCACCACCGCCCTGATGCTGCTGCTGTCGGCCCGCTCGGCGGAGCTCGGCGAGCAGATCGGCCCGCGGATCCCGCTGACCGTGGGGCCGCTGCTGTGCGCGGCGGGGATGCTGCTGATGCTGCGGGTGGGACAGGAGGCCTCGTACGTACGGGACGTGCTGCCGGCGCTGCTGGTGATGGGCCTGGGCATGGCGACCCTGGTGGCTCCGCTGACGGCGACCGTGCTGGCCTCGGTGGACCCCGGCCGGGCGGGCCTGGCCAGCGGCATCAACAACGCCGCCGCGCGGGCCGCCGGACTCCTCGCGGTGGCCGCGCTGCCGCTGCTGGCCGGGATGGGGCCGGACGCGTACCTCTCGGCCGGCGCCTTCGACGCGGCGTTCGGGCGGGCGATGCCCTGGTGCGCGGGGGTGTTGGTGGCGGGCGCCGCCGTGGCGTGGGCGACCGTACGCTCCCCCGTGCCCGGGACCTGCCACCCGCAGTGCCGTACGAACTGCGCGGTGACCGCTCCGCCGCTGGAACCCCCGGGAGCGGCGGAGCGGTGAGCCGGCCGGCCGCCCTACCAGGGGCCGGGCGCGGGCGGGGCCACGACCGGCGGGCGGTCGTCGCAGGTGAGGGTGTTGGGCAGTTCCCAGCCCGCCAGCCAGGGGCCCGTCGTACCGCCGCCGTCGTTTCCGCCCCTGTCGACGAGGGTGAACTCCGAGCCGGTGGCCGGGAAGTTGAAGGAGCCGCAGTTGTTGACGCCGACGGCTCCGACGTTGCGGGCGTCGACGTTCTCGAAGCTGGCCGAGCCGGCCGCACGCGCGCTGACCACGGAGGTGCCCGTGCCGTCGACGCGGACGTCCTTGAAGTGGACGTTCTCGATGCGCACCTTGTCCTTCACCGGCCAGTCACCGACCAGCATGACCGCGTTGTAGGTGCTGTCGAGGAAGTCGTTGCCGGTGACCTGGATGTCGGCCCGGTCGATGCTGCGGTCCAGGGCGTAGAACCAGATGGCGCCGAGCCCGATGTTCCAGTTCAGCTCGTACGTGCCCGCGCGCGCGGTGGTGTTGCCGGCGATCCGCAGGCCGCCGGTGAAGGGCTCGGCACCGAAGCGGGATCCGACGTGCAGGGCGCTGCCCTCGCGGACCGGGTCGGCGACGAGGTTGGCGGTGACGGCGGTGTCCGCGCCGCCGTAGAGCGCGATGCCGTTGGCCAGGGTCGGGCTCTGCACGGTGTTGTGGTTGAAGGCGTTGCGGGCGTTCGCCGTCTTCTCGGACCACATGGCGAGGCCGTCGTCGCCGGTGTTGCGGACGAAGTTGTCCTGGACGAGGGAGTCGGTGACGCCGGTGTGGAAGTTGAGGCCGTCGGCGATCTGGTCGGTGAACCACGCGGGCGCCGCGCCCCTCGACGAGTGCGGGATCGAGGGCGGCCCGGGTGACGGCCGTGGCCCTTGCCGGGTCCGTGGCCGCGGTACGGGCTTCGGCCGCACCGGCGCCCAGGGCGCCGAGGCCGAGCGCGGACATGGTGATCGCCGCCAGCGCGGCGGCGGCTCTTGCGGGGACGGCTCCCGCGGCGACGACTCTTCCGGGAACAGCTCTTCCGGGGACGGCTCTTCTGGGCGGCATAGCCGGGACAGTAGGACCCCGCACGCGAACCCAGCAAGAGTCATGCAGGAATCTTCTCTTCATTGTCGAATTCTTCCATCAATCTGCGGCGTGGCAGACGGCATCGAACCGGCTTACCGTGGGACCGGGAGGTCGCATGTGCTGGAGCGCGACGGCCGATCTGACGGCGGGGGCGGTCATCACCGCCGTCGGGATCGCCTGCCTGGCACGCACCCGACGGCCCCGGGACCTTCCCCTCGCCGCACTCCCCGCCCTCCTGGGCGCGCACCAGCTGACCGAAGCCGCCGTCTGGCACTCCGGCGGCGGCTGCGGCCCGGCCACCACCGCCTGGGCGGCGATCGCCCTGCCGCTGCTGCCCGTATGGGTGCCGCTCGCCGTGCTGCTCGCCGCCGCGCCCGCGCTCCGGCCCCGCCTGCGGTGGCCCGCCGCAGTGGGACTCGCCACCGGCGCGTACCTCTCGTACTGCCTGGCGACGCGCCCGGCGTGCGCGGAGGTCCGCGGCCACACGCTCGGATACGGCGTGAACGTTCCATGGATGCCGCTGGTTCTTGCGGGCTATCTGTTCGCCACGGTCGGCGCCCTGTTGATCTCCGGAGACCGCCGGCTCCGCCTCCTCGGCCTGCTGATGGCCGCCGGGGCCCTCGTCTGCACGGCACTGTGGAGGCTCGAATTCGCCTCCACCTGGTGCGCCTTCGCGGCGGCGGCCTCGACGCTGATCCTGGCCTGGACCGGCCGCCGCGAGGATTCCCCTCGCGTACGAGAGGCGTTCGGGCGGAGCGCGAGCGGCCTGTAACGCCGGCACGCGCACCGAACAGAACCACTCGGCGAAGGTAAAAGATTCCGGCTCCGATCACGGGCCCATCCTGCGGTTTGCCGCTTTTCAGCCTCGGACCCCGTGGGACCCAGCCATGACGGAGTGGCTGGATGCGCCGAGACCTCCACTTCCCCCCGGAGGGACGGTCCGCCGCAACGCGTTCGACTTCTGACGTGGCGGATTGGGGCGGACACGCGCGGCCGGCCGGCCCGTCCCCCTCGGCGCGACCGTCACTGCGCGGCCATCGGCCGTCCACAGCCGGTCGTCATTCCCAGCGTCCGATGGGACCTTCAACACCGTTGCACAGGAGCCGAATTGGCGTCCGTCACCGCCGTGACCGGCGAAAGATACCCCGACGTATCTAGTGACTTCACAAGCACTCGGCAGTAGAACTCGTTCTCATTCAGCCAAGAGTGAGGAAGCTCACATGGGCGACAAAGGCCTGCACAAAACCAACATCAACGGCGTCTCGCGTCGTGGGTTCCTGGGTAGAACTGGTTCCATTTTGGGAGCTATGGCCCTTGCGGGCCAGATCGCTCCGTCCCCGGCACAGGCAGCGACGGCCGGCGCGGCCGCCACCAGCCCCATCGACAACGGAGCGCACGTACCGGCCCTGGTGATCGGCACCGGGTACGGCGGATCCGTCGCCGCGCTGCGGCTCGCCCAGGCCGGCGTGGACGTCCACATGATCGAGATGGGCATGGCCTGGGACACCCCCGGCTCGGACGGCAAGATCTTCTGCAACACGACCAGCCCGGACTACCGCGCCTACTGGCTCCGCACCAGGACCAAGGCGCCCCTGAGCAACTTCCTGGGCTTCCCCATCGACAAGAACGTCCCGCGCTACACCGGAATCCTGGACGCCGAGGAAATGGGCGGGATCATCGTCTACCAGGGCCGTGGCGTCGGCGGCGGCTCGCTGGTCAACGGCGGCATGGCGGTCACCCCGAAGCGCGCGAACTTCGGCGCCGTCCTCCCGTCCGTGGACGTGGACGAGATGTACAACACCTACTACCCGCGCGCCAACGCGGGTCTCGGGGTCAGCCTCATCGACCCGGCCTGGTTCGACACCGTCGACTGCTACCAGTTCGCCCGCGTCGGCCGCAAGCACGCCCAGCGCGCCGGATTCCCCTTCGTCTTCGTCCCCGACGTGTACGACTGGGACTACATGAAGAAGGAGGCGGCCGGGACCGTCCCCAAGTCGGCCGTCGCCGGCGAGATCCTCTACGGCAACAACGCCGGCAAGAAGTCCCTCCAGCAGACCTACATCGCGCAGGCCAAGGCCACCGGCAAGGTGACCATCTCCCCCCTGCACAAGGTGACCTCGGTCTCCCCGGCCTCCGACGACGGGTACACGGTCGTCATCGACCAGATCAACACCTCGGGCGACACCGTGGGCACCAAGACCGTCCTCGCGGACAAGGTCTTCTTCGCGGCCGGCAGCGTCGGCACCAGCAAGCTGCTCGTCAGGCTGAAGGCCACCGGCGCGCTGCCCAACCTGAACGGCGAGATCGGCAAGGGCTGGGGCGACAACGGCAACGTCATGTGCGGCCGGGCCAACCACATGTGGGACGCGACCGGCAAGGTGCAGGCCTCCATCCCCTGCGGCGGCATCGACAACTGGGACGCGGGCGGCGCCTTCGCCGAAGTGGCCCCGCTGCCGACCGGCATCGAGACCTACGCCTCCTTCTACCTGTCCATCACGAAGAACCCGAACCGCGCGCAGTTCACGTACAACGCGGCCTCGGGCGCGGTCGAGCTGAACTGGCAGACGGCCTGGAAGCAGCCGTCGATCGACATGGCCAAGACCATCTTCGACAAGATCAACTCGAAGGAGGGGACGATCTACCGGACCGACCTCTTCGGCACCAACAAGATCTGGGGCGACCACCTCACCTACCACCCGCTCGGCGGCGCGGTCCTGAACAAGGCCACCGACAACTACGGGCGCCTGCACGGCTACACCGGGCTGTACGTCATCGACGGCGCGCTGATCCCGGGCAACACCAGCGTCAACCCCTTCGTCACCATCACCGCGCTCGCCGAGCGCAACATCGAGAAGATCATCGCCACCGACCTGTAGCACCGGCCGACAGGTAGGGGCATGGAAAGCACGAAGACCGGGGCCGTCGGATTCACCGACGGCCCCGGACCCGTGTACGCCCCGCTCCCCGCCTCAGTGGCCGGGCAGGACGCACACGCTGTCGAGGCCGAGCACGTGGTTGAGCCGGCCGAAGGCCAGCCAGGACCCGATGCTCATCGTCAGCTCCACGATCTCCAACTGGCTGTAGCGCGCGGTCATCCGCTCCCAGAACTCCTCGTCCAGAGCGTGGTGGTCGAGGCAGTACCGCTCCGCGTACTCGGCCGCCAGCCGGGTGCGCTCGTCGAAGCGGTCGGTGGTGCGCCACTCGGTGACGGCCTCGGAGAACTCCTCCTCGACCTTCTCCCCGTCCCGGTCGGTCCGCCAGTCCAGGCAGAAGACGCACCCGTTGATCTGCGCGACGCGCAGCCGGGCGGCCTCGAACTCCCGCAGTCCCAGGGTGGTGTGGGCGTACACCGACAGCGAGAAGTTGGCAGCGGCCATCCCGATGCCGGGTACCAGGTCGCCCCACACGTACTCGATGGGGTGCTGGCCTTCGGGTACGTCGATCCTCATGGCAGTTTCCTTCCGAGCTTGCCGATGGCGGGGCGCAGTGGGATGTCCAGGGCGTCGTAGAGCCCCGGTTCGGCCTCCACCAGCCAGTCGATGGCGCCGACGAGGCGCCCGACGGCGGTGGCGTTGCCGCCGGCGGAGCGGTTCTCGCCCTCGTCGGTGGCCTCGATGGTGACCTCGATGTGCGGGCGGCCCTCGATGATGACCCGGTGGGCGCCGTCGCCGCCGTCGGGCGGGGTCGGCCAGTCGGGGGCGCAGGAGGCGTGGATGCGGGTGACGTGCTCGATGACGATGCGGGGTTCGCCCTCGACGATGCCCTGCACCTCGAAGCGGATGGCCCCCTGGGTTCCGGCCTCGAACTCGCCCATCGTCCGCGTGGTGACGGTGGTGTCGAGGGCCCGGCGGTCCACGGTCTCGCGGATGTCGTCGAGTTCGACGCCGAGGGCGCGGGCCATCATCCGTATCTGCCCGCCCCACACCATGGTCGGGATGGACGGCATGAGCATCATCGGCTCGAAGTCCATGGGCTGGCCCATGCCGACGAGGAGGCGGACCGAGTCCGGCTGGTCGTAGGTGGAGTAGTCGAATATCTCCTGGCAGCGGATGACGTCGATCCTGGTGCCGAGTCCGCTGAGCAGGAGCGGGAGCACGTCATTGCCCCAGCCGGGGTCGACGCCCGAGGCGAAGAGCGAACCGCCGCCCTCCGCGACCGCGGCGGCCACCGGATCACGGAACTCCGGTGGAGCGTTGCGGTGGTCGTAGAGCGGGTAGAGCGCGGGGCTGACGACGACCGCCCCGCAGCGGATCGCCCGCGTGATGTCGGCGAGGGCGTCGTCGGGGCGGATGTCGCCGGAGGCCGCGTAGACGACCGCCTGCGGACGGGCGGCGAGCACGGCCTCGATGTCGTCGGTGGCCGCGACCCCGACTTCGTAGTCGAGCTCGCCGAGTTCACCGGCGTCGCGGCCGACCTTCTGCGGATTGTGGACGATGACGGCGGCCAGTTTCAGCGCCGGATGGGCCTCTATGGCACGGATGGCCAAACGGCCGACGTTGCCGGTACCCCAGACAACCGTGGAAATCATGCGCGGAGGGTAGCTTCAGGACCTGCAGGTTCCTAGTGCTGTGAGCGGAAACTTCGGCCCCGCCGTCACTGGTTCCGGCCTCCCAGGACGAAGAGCAAGTAGACGAAGAACGCGAAGAGGTGGCCTACGAACAAGTAGGCGATGAGCCGGACGACGAGACCGCGCGGGAACTTCGACTCGATGCGCCGTATGAGGGCTGTCGGCCGGGCTTCCCCCGCCTCGGGCTGCTGCTCTGTCTGGGACATGGGTACGGCTCCTCGGCTATCGGTGCGTGGTGGTCCCGCCGCCCAGGCACAGCCCGGCGAGGCTGCTCTGCAGCAGGGTGTGGACGAACAGGAGGTCGGCCCCGGCGGCCGAGGCCGCACCGATCCGGTGCGGGGTGAGGGAGTCGAAGTGCGCGCTGTCCCCCTGCTCCAGCAGCTGCTCGGTGTCCCCCAGGTGCAGCCGCAGGCGCCCCTTGAGGACGTACAGCCACTCCTCCCCGGGATGTACGCGGACCAGCTCGCCCTGGCTGCGCCCGTGGGGGACGTGCACCCGCAGCGCCTGCATCCCGCGGCCGGAGCCGCCGGCCTGCCAGTACGTCCAGCCATCGGCTTCGCGGGCACCCGGGCCGCCCGCCCGTACGATGGGATCGGCGACGGCGGGGGTCTCCCCGAGCAGCTCCGAGACCGTCGTACCGTAGGTGCGGGCGAGTCCGAGCAGCAGCGGCAGCGAGGGCTGGCGCCGCCCGGTCTCCAGCCGCGACAGGTGCGCCGGGGAGAGCCGGGCCCGTGCGGCGGCGGCCTCCAGGGTGAGCCCGGCGCGGCGGCGCAAGTCGCGGGGCCACGGTGGGCAGCTCGCCGCCGACGTCGCCGGCCGCGGGGTTGCCGCCGTCGGGGGCGGCCGCCTCGTCGGGGCCGGGGGCAGGACCGGTTGTCATGCTCCGATTGAGCCAGACCCTTACCCCCCTGGCAATCCGCCTTGCCTCTGAGGCAAAAGCCGCCGTTGTCGTCCGACAGGTGCCCCCTCAGGCGTTCCGGACGGCCTTCACCAGACCGGCGACGAGGTTCGCCCGCTCGGCCATCGAGCCGACCACCAGGTACTCGTGGTCGGCGTGGGCGCCGCCCCCGACCGCTCCGAGGCCGTCGAGTGTCGCCACGCCCAGCGCGGCCGTGAAGTTGCCGTCGCTTCCCCCGCCGACGGCCTTGCCTTCGAGACCGGGAAGCAGCCGCTTCGCCACGGCGAAGAGATCGGCCGAGGCCGACTCGGGCATCGGGGGCCGGCTGATGGCTCCCCGCACCACGATCTCCGCCTCGTCGAGGTGCGGAGCCAGTGCCGCGAACGCGGACTCGATCCGCTCCCGCTCGGCGTCCGACTCGACGCGGACGTCGACGATGACGGTCGCCTCGGCGGGAACGACGTTGTCGAGGGTTCCCGCGGACGCGACGGTCGGGGTGACGGTCGTGCCGATGCCGGGCCGGCCCAGCGCCGCGATGTCCAGTACCTGGTGTGCCGCTTCGATCAAGGCGTTGACCCCGGCCGCGGGTTCGAGGCCCGCGTGGGACGCGCGGCCCGCGATGGAGACCTGGAAGGTGCCGCAGCCCTTGCGGCCGGTCTTCAGGGCCCCGCCGTCGGCGGCGCCCTCGAGCACGAGGACCGCACCGCAGGCGAGGGCCCGCTCTTCGAGCAGAGCCCTGGAGGAGCGGGAGCCGACCTCCTCGTCGGCGGTCACCAGGATCTCGACGCCCGACAGGTCTTCGAGGGTCGCCAGGCCGTGGACGGCCTGCACCAGACCGCCGAGCATGTCGAAGACCCCGGGTCCGGTGGCGTGCCCGGCCTCGACGGTGAACGGACGGCGTTCGAGCGATCCGAGCGGGAACACCGTGTCGTGGTGACCGAGGACCAGCACCTTGGGATCGCCCCCGGCCGACCAGTGGACGTGCGGTCCGGCTTCGCTCTCGATGAGGGCGGCCTGCCCGCCGAGGCGGCTCTCGATGACGGCGGCGACGACCTTGGCCGACGCCGTCAGAGCGTCGGGGTCCCGCGACGGGGACTCGACCTCGACGAGTGCCCTGAGGTCCTCGATCATCGCGTCGACACTCACATGAACTGTCTTGCGCATCGTCATTTCACCAGGGTATCGGGCACCCCCGGATGGATGATCTTCCGTCCCGGACGCGGCCACTCGCCGGCCCCCGCCACCCGCCGGCCGCGGCCACCGTCCGTCGAGGCCGGGACAGCGCCTGACCTCCGGTCATCCCGGGCCGGGCCGCACGTCACCGTCACGCTCCCCGAGCACCGTATCCACCGTGTCCGCCTCCTCCGCCCGTTTGTCGGGGCGGTGGCGCAGGACACGGGCGAAGCGCAGCGCGACGCCGGCGGGGTAGCGCGGGGAGCGCTGCAGGCCGTCGTAAGCGATCTCCACGACCAGCTCGGGGCGGACGGTGACGGTGAAGCCGTCGTCCGCCACGGCGAGCTCGCCGAGCCGTTGGGTCTGCCAGCGCAGCATTTCGTCCGTGAGCCCTTTGAAGGTCTTGCCGAGCATGGCGTACGTGCCGTCGGCGGCCCTCGCGCCGAGGTGCAGGTTGGACAGGAGCCCGGTGCGCCGGCCGTGGCCCCGTTCGACGGCGAGGACCACCAGGTCCAGGGTGTGCACCGGTTTCACCTTGAGCCAGTGTTTGCCGCGCCGGCCGGCCGCGTAAGTGGAGTCGAGGGCCTTGACCATGACGCCCTCATGGCCCCGGCGCAGGGTCTGCGCCCAGAATTCCTCCGCTTCGGCCGACTGCGCCACCGGATCCTCGACCACGAGCCGGCGCACCCGCCACTCCTCGGGCACCAGGGCGGCCAGCGCCTCGTACCGCTCGCGGACCGGCGCGTCGAGGAGTACTTCCTCGCCCGCCGCCAGCACGTCGAAGAAGAAGGGGGACACCTGGAGCGCCCGCCGGGCCGCCTCGACGTCGAGCCGGGAGCCGACCCGGCTCGCCACCTCCTGGAACGGCACCGGCCGGCCGTCCGCCGCGGACCGTCCGATGACCTCCCCGTCGAGGATGAACCGCTCCCCCGGCAGCGACCGGGCCAGCTCGGCCACCTCCGGCAGCCGGTCGGTGATCTCGTCGAGGGAGCGCGTGTACACCCGTACGTCGTCCCCCTCGCGGTGGACCTGCACCCGGATCCCGTCGAGCTTCTCCTCCACCGCGCACGGCCCGAGCGCGGCCAGCGCCTCGGCCACCGTCTTGGCGGTGTTCGCCAACATCGGCTGTACGGGCCGCCCCACATGCAGCGCGACCTCGCGCAGGGCCGCCGCCCCGTCGGCGAGGACGGCCCCGGCCACCCGGGGCAGGGAGCCCTCGAGCATCGCGGCCCGGCGCAGCTCCGCGGCCGGCACCCCGGCCGCGGCGGCCACGCCCTCCAGGGCCACGGCGTCCAGCGCGCCCTGGCGCACTTCCCCGGAGATGAGGCTGCGCAGGAACCGCTGCTCGGCCTCGGTCGCGGCGCCGAGCAGGCCGTCCAGGATCCGGCGGCGCTCGGCCTGCGCACCGGCCCCGGCGACGGCGGCGAGCAGGGTCACTGCCTCGTCGACGGCGGAGACGGTCAGGGCGGGCTCGGCCGCCGGCTCCACCTCCCGGGCGAGCGCGCGCCAGCCGATCCCCGGGCGGCCCTGCGGAAGCCGGCCCGCGAGGTAGGAGACCACGAGGGCGGCCTCATCGGCGGGGGCGGCGGCGAACACCTCTGCGAGCAGGGCGGTCTTCCGGGACCGGGCGGAGGTCTCGGCGACCTCCCGGGACACGCGCGCGACCTCGGCCAGCAGCATGCGGCCATCCTCCCGCCGGTCGGCGCCGGGCGCAGGTCGGCCTGGGGCCGGCCCGCCCCCGCGTACCGCAGGCGCGGTACGCGCGGCGGCCGGCGTAGTCCTTGAGAAGGTCTGCGGTTCACTCTGTGGGAGCGCGGGCGGCGCGGGCCTGGCGTTTAGGGTTCCCGTATGAAGCTCCGACTGCCCCGGCGCCGCCGAAGCCGCCTGCTCGCGGGCGCCGCCGCGCTCGCCGTCGTCGCGGGGGCGGGCACGCTGACGGCCGCCGCCGGCGACGCTCCGGCCGTGCACCGCGAGGACCGCCTGTTGAGCATGCCCGGCGCCGACATCGACATCTCGTACTTCACCTCCGGGAGCGATGTCGGGACCGATGTCGGGAGCGAGGGAGAGAAACGTCCCGCCGTACTGCTCGCGCACGGTTTCGGCGGCAGCAAGGAGGACATGCGGCCGCAGGCCGAGCGCCTCGCCCGCGACGGGTACGCCGTGCTGACCTGGTCGGCGCGCGGCTTCGGCCGCTCCGGCGGCAAGATCGGGCTGAACGACCCCGACTTCGAGGTCAAGGACGTCTCCCGGCTCATCGACTGGCTCGCGGCCCGCCCCGAGGTCCGGCTCGACGCGGCGGGCGATCCGCGCGTCGGCGTCGCGGGCGGATCGTACGGCGGAGCCGTCTCGCTGCTCGCGGCCGGTCACGACCCGCGCGTGAACGCGATCGCCCCCTCGATCACGTACTGGAACCTCGCGGACGCGCTCTTCCCGGGGGGCGTGTTCAAGAAGCTGTGGGCCGGCCTCTTCTTCACCACCGGTTCCGCGGGCGGCATGCAGGCGGGAGGTCCGGGTGCGAACACCGCCCCGCCGTCCGCACCCGGCTGCGGGCGCTTCCAGCCCGAGCTGTGCGCCATGTACGAGCGGGTCGCGGTGGCCGGCGCGCCCGACGCGGAGGCCCGCGCGCTGCTGGAGCGGCGCAGTCCGTCGGCGGTCGGCTCCGCCATCAAGGTGCCGACGCTGATCACCCAGGGCCAGGGCGACTCCCTCTTCCCCCTGGACCAGGCAGACGCCATGGCGAAGGCCATCGCCGCCAACGGCGCGCCCGTCTCCGTGGACTGGGCGGCGGGCGGCCACGACGGCGGCATGCGGGAGGCCGACCGCGTCGAGGACCGGGTGAAGTCCTGGTTCGACCGCTACCTCAAGGACGACACGGCCGTGGACACCGGCCCCGCCTTCCGCGTCTCGCGCTCCGGCGGCATCGATTCCACCGACGGCGAGGTCAAACTGCGCGGAGCGAGCGGCTCCGCCTATCCCGGGCTGCGGTCCGGACCCCGCGAGTTCGCCCTGGCCGGCCGGGAGCAGAGCTTCGGCAACCCGGCCGGCGGTGCCCCGCCGGCGCTGTCCGCGCTGCCGGGCATCGGCGGGCAGTTCGCCGCCCTCGGAGCCGGGATCTCGCTGGACTTCCCCGGGCAGAACGCGCGGTTCGATTCGGAGCCGCTGACCGAGGAGGTACGGATCACCGGGACCCCGACTGTCACCCTGAAGGTGAGGTCGACGGCTGCGGACGGTTCGGCCGTCCTGTTCGGCAAGGTCTACGACGTCGGCCCCGACGGGCGCCAGCAGGTGCTGCCGAGCCAGCTGGTGGCCTCGGTACGGGTGGAGAACGCCCAGCAGGACAAGGCCGTCGAGCTGCGGCTGCCCGCGATCGACCACGCCGTCGAAGCCGGGCACCGACTGCGGCTCGTCGTCGCCGCCACCGATCTGGGCTACGCGTCCCCGGTCGCGCCGGCGGCCTACACCGTCTCGGCGCAGGGCCCGCTGGCCGTGCCCGTCGCGGGCGGCGTGCGGACGGCGTCCTCCGCACTGCCCGCCTGGACGTGGGGGATGCCGCTCGGGGCAGCGCTGCTGGCCGCGGGGCTGGTGGGGATCCGGAGGACCGGCCGGGGGCGGGGCGGGATCCGGGCGGGCGCACCGCAGCCCGAACCGGCACTGGCCGACGTACCGCTGGAAATCACCGGACTCACCAAGCGCTACGCCAAGTCGCAGGACCGCTACGCCGTACGGGACTTGTCCTTCCGCGTGGAGAAGGGCCAGGTCCTCGGCCTGCTCGGGCCCAACGGCGCGGGCAAGACCACCACCCTGCGCATGCTGATGGGCCTGATCACGCCGGACGCCGGGGTGGTACGGGTGTTCGGGCACGCGGTGCGGGCCGGCGCGCCCGTGCTGTCGCGGGTCGGGGCGTTCGTGGAGGGCGCCGGCTTCCTGCCGCACCTGACCGGACGGGCCAACCTGGAGCTGTACTGGCAGGCCACGGGCCGCCCCGCCGAGGACTCGCACATGGACGAGGCCCTGGAGATCGCCGGGCTCGGCGACGCGCTGGAGCGCGCGGTGCGCACGTACTCGCAGGGCATGCGCCAGCGCCTCGCGATCGCGCAAGCCATGCTCGGCATGCCGGATCTGCTGATCCTCGACGAACCGACGAACGGTCTGGACCCGCCGCAGATCCGTGAGATGCGCGACGTGATGATCCGGTACGCGGCGGGCGGGCGGACGGTCATCGTCTCCAGCCACCTGCTGTCGGAGGTCGAGCAGTCCTGCACGCACCTGGTCGTCATGGACCGGGGCCGTCTCGTACAGGCGGGCGAGGTCGCCGAGATCACCGGCGGCGGGGACGCGCTGCTGGTGACGCTGGCCGGGCCGGTGGACGAGGTGACGCTCGGGAAGGTTGCCGCGCTGGAGGGAGTGGAGTCCGTGGAGAGCGCCGACGACGGGCTGCTCGTACGGCTGGACGGCGCGAGCGCCGCGACGCTCATCGCAGAACTCGTACGGCTGGAGGTGCCGGTGTCGGGAGTGGGACCGCACCGGCGGCTCGAGGACGCGTTCCTCACCCTGATCGGAGGTGCGGCATGAGCGCCGTGACGGACGTGGAGAGCAGCGGGACCGCCGGACACGGGGGGACCTCACGGGGCGGCACGAGTGAGGTTGCCCCCGGCTACCGGGCCAACCGGACGCTCCCGCTGCGCGTGGAGGCGCTGCGGCAGTGGCGTCGGCGGCGGACGCTGGTGATGGGCGGGATCCTGGCCGCGCTGCCGTTCGTCCTGATGATCGCCTTCGCCGTGGGCGGCGGACCGGGCAGCCGCGACGGCGGCAACGGCCGGATCACCCTCATCGACACGGCGACGGCCTCGGGCGCGAACTTCGCGGCCACCTGCCTGTTCGTGTCGGCCGGGTTCCTGCTGGTGGTGCCGGTGGCGCTGTTCTGCGGTGACACGGTGGCGTCGGAGGCCAGCTGGTCCTCGCTGCGCTATCTGCTGGCCTCGCCCGTACCGAGGGCCCGGCTGCTGTGGAGCAAGCTGGTCGTGGCGCTCGGTTTCAGCCTGGCGGCGATGGTGCTGCTGCCGGTCGTGGCGCTCGCGGCGGGCACGGCGGCGTACGGGTGGGGGCCGCTGAAGCTGCCGGCGGGCGGCGCCCTGGCGGCCGGGGACACGGTGGGGCGGCTGGCGCTCGCCGTGGCCTTCATCTTCGTCTCGCAGCTGGTGACGGCCGGTCTGGCGTTCTGGCTCTCGACGCGGACGGACGCGCCGCTCGGCGCTGTGGGCGGCGCGGTCGGGCTGACGATCGTCGGCAATGTGCTGGACGCGGTGACGGCGCTGGGGTCGTGGCGGGAGTTCCTGCCGGCGCACTGGCAGTTCGCGTGGGCCGACGCCTTGCAGCCTCAGCTGGAGTGGGGCGGGATGGTCAAGGGAGCGGCGGTGTCGGTGTCGTACGCGCTGGTGCTGTTCGCGCTCGCGTTCCGCGGGTTCTCGCGCAAGGACATCGTGTCTTGATACGCGCCTGACGCGCGGGGCCTGAGGCGCGGGACCTGACGCGCGGGACCTGACGCGCGGGGCCTGAGGCGCGGGGCCCGTTCGGCCGTCCGTGGCAAGCCCGGGCGCACGCGCTCGTGCCTGCCGCCCGATCGGCCCGCGCGCCCCCAAGAATCGCCTCGGTCAGGGCGTACGGACGCGTCCGAGTGGCACTGAGGGGTACGACCGATGGACAGAGCAGGACTTCCGAAACGCAGGTTCGTGCTGACCGGGAGCCTCGCGGCCGCCGCGGCGGCCGCGTCCGTGCTCTCGGGGTGCTCGGCCAAGAGCACCCCGAAGGCCACGACCGCCGCGCCGGAACCTCGGCCCAGCACCCCCGAGGCCGCGTACAGCAGGCTGGTGGAGGGCAACGAGCGCTGGGTGAGCGGCGACCTCAATCACCCCGACCGGGATCCGGACCGGCGCCGGCTGGTGGCGGAGGCCCAGGACCCCTTCGGCGTGATCCTGTCGTGCATCGACTCCCGGGTGCCGCCGGAGCTGCTCTTCGACACCGGGCTCGGCGACCTGTTCGTGCTGCGCACGGGTGGGCAGGCGGTCGGTCCGGTGGTGACCGGGTCGGTGGAGTTCGGTCCGATGACAGCGGGCACCCCGTTGATCCTGGTCCTCGGCCACCAGCGCTGCGGGGCCATCGCGGCGACGTACAAGGCGCTGCGGGACGGCACCTCGCTGCCCGGCAACCTCCAGGCGATCGCCACGGCGCTGGTGCCGGCGTACGACCTGACGGTCAATGACCCGGGTACCGACCCGGTCGACACGATGATCCGCAACCAGGTCAAGGTGACGGCGGACGAGCTGCGGGCCAACGCGGACTTGGCGCCCCTGGTGAAGAAGGGCTCCCTGGCCGTGATCGGCGCCTACTACTCGCTGGACACCGGCGAGGTGGAGGTGCTGACCGGCAGGCCGGCGGGGTCCGCCTCCGCGAGCCCGTCCGCCAGTACGTCCGCGAGCCCGTCCGGCAGCGCCTCGGCGAGCCCGTCCGCGAGCCCGTCCTCCAGCCTTTCTCCGAGCCCCTTCGAATCCGCTTCGCCGAGCGCGTCCGTGTCCGTGTCGGCCTCCGTCTCCTGAGTCCGTCGCGGCCCTGCCTACTGGTCGTCGTCGATGACCGCGCGGCGCGGGACGTCCGTCACAGAGCGGCCTCCGCGACGGCGTCGACCTCGGCCAGCAGGCCCGCGTCCAGCGGCCGGTCGGCGACGGCGGCGTTGGCGCGCACTTGCTCCGCGGAGGTGGCGCCGGCGATGACGGAGGCGCAGCCGGGCTGGGCCGAGAGCCAGCCGACGGCGAGTTCCAGGACGGTGCGGCCGTGCTTGTCGGCGAGCGCGGCCAGGTCCTCCACGATGTCGAGGCGCTCGTCGGTGAGGTAGGCGTCGCGGCCTTCGAGGCGGGAGCCGGCGGGTACGGGGGCGCCGCGCCTGATCTTGCCGGTCAGCAGCCCGTTGGCCAGCGGGAAGTACGGGAGGACGCCGACTCCGTAGTGGAGGGCGGCCGGGACGAGTTCGCGCTCCGCGGACCGCTGGAGCAGCGACCACTCGTTCTGGGCCGATACGAAGGGTGCCGCTCCGGTTTCGCGCGCCACGTGGGCGGCTTCGGCGAGCTGCCAGCCGCTGAGGTTGGAGTGTCCTATGTAGCGGATCTTGCCCTCGGCGACGAGTTCGGTGAGCGCCGCGAGGGTCTCGGCGATGGGGACGGCCGGGTCGGGGCTGTGCAGTTGGTAGAGGTCGATGTGGTCGGTCTGCAGGCGGCGCAGGGACTCCTCGACGGCGCGCCGGATGTAGGCACGGCCGCCGCGCGAGCCTGCGGCGGGTCCGTACCCCATGTCCACGCCGTCGTAGCCGAATTTGGTGGCGAGGACGACCCGGTCCCGGCGGCCCTTGAGGGCTTCGCCGAGGTGGATTTCCGAACCGCCGCTGCCGCCGTAGATGTCGGCGGTGTCCAGGAGGGTGATGCCCGCGTCGAGCGCGGCGTCGACGACGGCACTGGTGGCGCGCGCGTCGAGCCGGCCGCCGAAGTTGTTGCAGCCGAGCCCGATCGCGGACACCTGGAGACCTGAACTGCCCAGGGGGAGATAGCGCATGTGTTTCATTCCTCCGTTACTCGTCCGCCGCCGTGACCCACCGGCGTGATCAACCGGCAGCCAGTCTAGGCCGCCCGTCCGGACCGGGGACGGGCCTGTGGACAACCGCGGGCGGACCTCCTGCCAGCGGCTCGGACTCGGTCGGTGCCGTGCGGTGCGGTGCCGTGTCGTGCCGTGTCGTGCCGTGCCGTGCCGTGTCGTGCGGGAGCGGTGCTCAGTAGTCGATGTCGACGACCGTGGGTCGGCCGAGGTCGGGCCGGTCGCGCAGGGGCAGTTCGGTGCCGGGGCGCTCCAGTTCCAGTACGACGAACTCGTTGACCCCGTCGCGCCACAGCGGGGCGGGCGCGTACAGCGTGCGCTGCGGACCGCGCGGGGTGTCGTAGTGGCCCAGGAGGAAGCCGTTCAGCCAGATCAGGCCGGTCCCCCAGTCGGAGAGGTCGACGAAGCCGTCGGCCGGGGCCTCGGTGAGGGTGTGGGTGAAACGGTGGAAGGCGGGCTTTCCCGCCTCTGGGGCGTCCGCCGACCACACCAGCGCGGCCAGGTCCGCGAGAGGCAGCGGCCGTATCTCCCACTCGAAGAGGTGCTGGTGGCCGTGGCGCACGGCGCGCGAGATGCCCTTGCGGTCGTCGAGCAGCGGACCGTAGTTGACCCGGCCCTGGGCCCGGACGAGGACGTCGAGGACGACTCCGGCCGCGCCGACGGGCAGGTCGAGGCCCTCGTCGGGGGCGTTGCGGTCCAGGATGCCGAGGGGCACCCCGTCGGCGAAGACGTACGCGCGGTCGCCGAGGCCGTCGATCTTGACCGGCATGGCCGGGCGGGGACCGGTGATGGTGGTGCGGTAGTGGATCAGGCCGTGGTCCTGGCCGAGCTGCTCCATGGACTCGGGGGCGGGGCGCAGGACGGGGGCGCCGGCGAGCAGGTCCAGGTGCGCGAGGAGCGGGGCCGCGCCCTCGGGGGCGGCGAGGGCGGGGGTCATCCGGGGCCGCGGCTCGGGCAGCGGGCCGCCGGGCAGTGGCACGTACTTGCCGATGATCTCGCGGAACGCGTGGAACTTCGGGGTCAGTTCGCCGGCCTCGCCGATGGGGGCGTCGTAGTCGTAGCTGGTGACGGTGGGCTGGTAGCCGGGGTCGCCGGGGCGGGAGCCGGAGTGGTTGGCCCCTGCCCAGAAGCCGAAATTCGTACCGCCGTGGGCCATGTAGAGGTTGACGGAGGCTCCGGTGGCGAGGAGTTCGTCGAGCGACTGCGCCGCGTCCTCCACGGGGCGTACGTGGTGCTCCTCGCCCCAGTGGTCGAACCAGCCGATCCAGAACTCCATGGCGGTGAGCGGGCCGGTCCGCTGGTAGCGGCGCAGGGAGGCGAGGCGCTCGGCCGGCTTGGCGCCGAAGGTGGCGGTGGCGAGCCGGCCCGGGACCATGCCGCCTTGCAGCATGGCGTCCTCGGGGCCGTCGGCGGTGAACAGCAGGCAGTCGACGCCGCGTTCGAGGAGGCCGCGCTCCACGTGGGCGCGGTAGGCGGTGTCGTTGCCGTACGAGCCGTACTCGTTCTCGATCTGGACGGCGACGACGGGGCCGCCGCGGCTCGCGAGGTGGGGCAGCAGTTCGGGGACGACCAGGTCGAACCAGCCGTCCACCTCGGCCTCGAAGCGGGGATCGGAGCAGCGCAGGCGCAGGCCGTCGACGGCGAGGAGGCGGGCCGGCAGGCCGCCGAAGTCCCACTCGGCGCAGATGTACGGGCCGGGGCGGACGATGACGTCGAGTCCGATGTCCTGGGCGATGCGCAGGAAGCGGCCGAGGTCGCGCCAGCCGGTGAAGTCGGCCTTGCCCGGGGCGGTCTCGTGGAAGTTCCAGGGGACGTAGGTGTCCACGGTGTTGGCGCCCATCGCCCGCAGCCGGGTGAGGCGGTCCTCCCACAGGTCGGGGTGGACCCGGAAGTAGTGCAGGGCCCCCGAAACGATGCGGTGGGGGCGGTCTGCGCGCCGGAAGCCGTCCTGGTCGTGCGTGAGCATGCGCTGACTCCCGGGAGAGGTCGAGATGCTGCCGTGAGGTGCGGGACGTGGCCGAATATATGAACGCCTGGTCCGAGACGTCAATGACCGGTTGATCGGAATCGATCGAATCGATCTAATCGGCTCCCTATGATGGATCCGAGCACCACACGCACCACGCAGATCGCAGACCGCGGGGGGACCCCTTGAGACCGCATGTAGACCAGCGCCAGGCCCGGGTACGCGCACTCGTCCAGGCCAGGGGCAGCGTGCGCGTGGCGGACCTCGCCCGAGAGCTCGGCGTCTCCCCCGTGACCCTGCGGCGGGACGTCGAGGCGATGGCGGCGCGGGGCGAGATCCAGCGGATGCACGGGGTGGTCAGCCGGCCGGTGACGGCCCCGGCCGGGCAGGACGTCGGCCCCTGGGCCGCCCCGGCGGCGGCACGTCGGTCCGGCCCGGATCGCGCGGGCGCCGGTGGCGGCGGCGGGCTGGTGATCGGGATGGTGGTGCCGACCACCGAGTACTACTACGCCGACGTCGTACGGGGAGCCCGCGAGGTGGTCGAGGCGCGGGGCGCGCGCCTCACCGTGGGGCTGACGCGCTACCTGCCGGGCGAGGACCGGACCCAGGCGGACCGTCTGCTGTCCACGGGGGCGCACGGACTGCTGCTGACCCCGAACTGGGACGCCGGGTCGCCGGGACCCGGCGAGGGGGCGTGGACGGCTGAACTCCCGGTGCCGGCGATCCTGGTGGAGCGGTGGGCTCCGCCGGGGCATCCGGCCGCGTCGCTGGACCGGGTGGCCTCCGACCACGCGCACGGCGCGGCGCGGGCGGTACAGCACCTGGCAGGGCTGGGGCACCGGCGCATCGCACTCGCCAGCCGGGAGACGCCGACGTCGGCGCGGCTGCGGGCCGGGTTCGAGGCGGCCGTGGCGACGCTGGGGCTGGAGCCGGCGCCGCCGTGGCCGCGGCCGACGGCCGCTCCGGGGCCGCACACGGGGGCGGAGGCCTCCGGCGAGTCGAAGGTGTTCGCGGAGGCGGAGGCGTTCGCGCGGACGCTGGACTACTTGTGCGCGGCCGTGACGGAGGGCGGGGTGAGCGCCGCCCTGATCCACAGCGACACGGACGCGATCATGCTGATCCCGCGGCTCCAGGCACGGGGGGTGCGGGTGCCGGAGGACCTGGCGGTGATCACGTACGACGACGAGGTGGCCGGGCTGGCCGACGTACCGCTGTCGGCGGTGGCACCGGCCAAGCGGGAGGTGGGGGCGCGGGCGGCCGGACTGCTGCTGGACCGGTTGGAGGGGGGAGCGGCGGCGGAGCGGGGAGCGCGGCAGCATCTGGACCTGCTCCCCAGGCTGACCATTCGTCCGTAGGGGCCGATCCACTTGCCACGACTGACTGTTTTGATCGAATTGGGCATTCGCTCTTGACCTCGTGGTCGTCCGCACAAAAGGATGGGCCTCTCGCGGACGGCCGCGCGTCTTCCCTCGTCCGTGTCGTTCGGATCCCACCGCAGGAGCCGTCCAGTGACCCACCCCGCCTCCTCATCTCCCTCTTCCCCGTCGCCCTCCTCGTCCGCCCGTTCGTTCGGCCCGTCCTCCGCTCCCGCGCGCCGGCCCGCCACCGTCCTCGCCATGAGCCCCTGCACCCGGGCCGCCGTCCTCGGCGGCCGGGTCCTGCCGGAGCTGCTCCGGGTCGCCGATGTGGACCCCGAACTGCTCGTCACCGACTTCGGGTCCGCCTTCGTCGAGGAAGCCCTGCGCCGGCGGCTGGCCACGGCAGAAGTGCTGGTGACCGGGTGGGGATGCCCTCCGCTGGACGGGGAGGCGCTGGAGCTGATGCCGGCGCTCCGGGCCGTGGTGCACGCGGCGGGCAGCGTCAAGCACCATGTCACCCAGGCCTGCTGGGAGCGCGGCCTGCTGGTCTCCAGCGCCGCCGCCGCGAACGCCCTGCCGGTCGCGGAGTACACGCTCGCCGCCATCCTCTTCTCCAACAAGCGTGTCCTGGAGTCCGCTCACGCCTACCGAGCGGCCCGCGGCCCCATCGACCTGCTGCGCCGCTACCCGGCCGTCGGCAACTACGGCCGCACGGTCGGCCTGGTCGGCGCCTCGCTCATCGGCCGCCGGGTACTGGAACTGCTGCGCCCCTTCGACTTCCGGGTGCTCGTGCACGATCCGTACGCCGACCCGGCCGAACTCGCGGCCCTGGGCGCCGAGCCCGTCCCGCTCGACGAACTCCTTCGGCACAGCGATGTCGTGAGCCTCCACGCCCCCGAGCTGCCGCAGACCCGCCACCTGCTGAACGCCTCCCGGCTGGCCCTGATGCCGGACGGCGGCACCCTCGTGAACACCGCGCGCGGCTCGCTCGTCGACACCAAGGCGCTGACCGAGGAGCTGCTCTCGGGCCGGCTGCACGCCGTCCTGGACCACACCGAACCGGAGGTGCTGCCCGCCGTCTCCCCGCTGTACAACCTGCCGAACGTGCTGCTCACCCCGCACGTGGCGGGTTCGCTGGGCGGGGAGCTGGACCGGCTGGCGGCCACGGCCGTCGAGGAGTTGGAGCGCTACGCCCTGGGCCTCGGCTTCCACCACCCCGTCGACCGGGACCGGCTCGCCTACTCGGCCTGACGCTCCTTCGGGACCGCGGCGACCAGAGCCTCCAAGTACTTCCGGCCCCGGGCGAGCTGTCCCGGCAGTTCGGCGGCGCCGGGGTACCAGCGCTTCTCGTACTCCCAGCACAGCCAGCCGCCCGGCGGTACGAGGGCCACCGCCTCGCCGAGCGGCAGTGCTCCCCCGCCGAGCCCGAGCGGGGTCAGCTCCCGCGCGGACCGCACGTCCTTGACCTGGGTGTAGCCCAGGTGCGCGGCCAGGGCCCGGCTCGACTCGGCCGGCGACTCTCCCCCGAGCCAGGTGTGCAGTACGTCCCACAGCGCGCCCGCGCCCGGATGCGCGACCCGGTCGAGCACGCGGGCCGTCGCGGTGGCGGTGCGGTGCGAGTCGTGGGTCTCCAGCAGGATCCGCACCCCGTGCCGCTCGGCGAAGGGTGCGGCGGCCCGGAGCCGGCGGACGGCGTGGGCGTCGGCATCCTCCGGGGACAGTTCAAGGCCGCCGGGAAAGACCCGTACGTACGGGGCTTCGAGGTCGGCGGCGAGCCGGACCAGGGCCTGGATCTCGGCGAGCACCGGTTCGTCGGGGCCGGGGGCCGCCACCTTGGCGTATCCCGCGACTCCGAGGACGGTGACCCCGGCGGCGGTCAGGGTCCGCAGGCCCGCCGTGCGGTCGGCGGCCGGGCTGGCGGGGTGCAGGGGCTCCTCGGGGTGGGCACGCAGTTCGAGGCCGTCGTACCCGTGGGTGGCGGCGAGGGCGGCGCTCTGCTCCAGCGCGGTGCCGGGCAGGCCGAGGGTGGAGAAGGCGTACCTCACGGGCGGCTCCCCTCGGTGGCGGTGGCCCGCGGTGATGCGGGCGGCGGTGCGGTTGATCCGCGCACCATCAGCTCGGCCGGCAGGGTGGTGATGCCGCCCGGGGGCAGCGCCCTGCGGCCCGTGACGAGCTGGGCGGCGAGCACGCCGGCTTCGCGCAGCGGCACCCGGACCGTGGTGAGGGCGGGTGCCGTGTCGACGCAGACGGGCAGGTCGTCGAAACCGGCGACGGAGACGTCCTCGGGTATCCGCAGGCCGGCTTCGCGCAGGGCGGCGGCGACCCCGGTGGCGACGGTGTCGTTGGCCGCGGCGACGGCGGTGAAGGGGGCTCCTCGGCGCAGCAGTTCGCGGGTGGCGTCGTACCCCGCGGAGCGCTCGAACCCGGCGTGCACGGTCAGGGCGGCACACCGCCCGGGCAGTGCGGGGTCGTGGTGGCCCAGGGCGTCCCGGTGCCCGGCGAGCCGCTCCCGGGTGGTGCTCAGCCCGGGCGGGCCGGCGACGTAGGCGATCTGTCGGTGGCCCAGCGCCAGCAGGTGTTCGGTGAGCCGGAAGGCGCCGGCGCGGTCGTCGAACATGACGGTGGCGACGGGGAGTCCGGCGGGCATGGGCAGCGGGGGGCGGCCGCACAGGACCACCGGGGCGCCGGTGGCCGCGATCCGCGCGAGGCGGGCGGCGAGTGCCCGGGTGTGCTCCGGTTCCTCGACGGCTCCGCCGGTCAGGACGACCCCGCCGGCCCGCTGGCCCTCGAGGAGGGCGAGGTAGGCGAGCTCGGCGGCCGGGTCTCCCTCGGTGTTGCAGACGACGGCGAGTCTGCGGGCGTCGCCTCGGCCGCTGGGCGCCAGGGCGCTTTGCAGGGCACCCGCGAGGATCCCGAAGAAGCTGTCGGCGACGTCGTGGACGAGGACGCCGACGAGGTCGGAGGTGGCCGCGGCGAGGGCCCGCGCGGGGCCGTTGGCGATGTAGCCGAGGTCCTCGACCGCTTGCTCCACTCGTGTCCGGGTAGCGCCGGCCACCGGGTATCCGCCGTTGAGTACGCGCGAGACCGTCGCGGGCGACACCCCTGCCCGCACCGCCACTTCGGCGAGTGTGACCGCCATCAGACCCCTCCTTCCGATCGTCCCCGGTCATCGTCTCATCCGGTGTGTGGATCTCCATACTCCCCGATTGAGAAAGCGCTTTCTATCACCCGTAAGAGTCTTGCACCGTCGTGTTGCGCGGCCCTAGCCTGATCGCGGTGAAAGCGCTTTCTATCGCGGCTTTCCCTGCAACTCCGTACAGCGACATCGCACAAGACGAAGGAGGGGGACACCGTGCAGCGCAGGACGATCAAGATCGCCATGAACGGCGTCACCGGGCGGATGGGATACCGCCAGCACCTGGTCCGCTCCCTGCTCGCACTGCGCGAGCAGGGCGGGCTCGACCTCGGCGACGGCACGGCACTGTGGCCCGAGCCGGTGCTGGTCGGGCGCCGCGAGGCGGCCCTGCGGGCCATAGCCGAGCGGCACGGGCTGGAGCACGTCAGCACGGACCTGGACGCCGTCCTGGCCGATCCCGAGGTCGAGGTCTACTTCGACGCGCAGGTCACCAGTGCCCGGGAGGCGGCCGTGCGCCGGGCCATAGCGGCCGGCAAGCACGTGTACTGCGAGAAGCCCACCGCCCTGACCTTCACGTCCTCGCTGGAGCTCGCCCGGCTGGCCGACACGGCCGGGGTCAAGCACGGGGTGGTGCAGGACAAGCTGTTCCTGCCGGGCCTGCTGAAGCTCAAGCGGCTCATCGACGGCGGTTTCTTCGGCGAGATCCTGTCCGTGCGCGGTGAGTTCGGCTACTGGGTCTTCGAGGGCGACTGGCAGCCCGCCCAGCGGCCGTCGTGGAACTACCGGACGCAGGCCGGCGGCGGCATCGTCGCCGACATGTTCCCGCACTGGGAGTACCTGCTGCACGAGCTGTTCGGCCGGGTCCGCACGGTGCAGGCGCTGACGCGCACGCACATCGGCCGTCGCTGGGACGAGGAGGGCAAGCCGTACGAGGCCACGGCGGACGACGCCGCGTACGGGACCTTCGAGCTGGAGGGCGGCGCGGTCGCGCAGATCAACTCCTCCTGGGCGGTCCGGGTCAACCGCGACGAGCTGGTGGAGTTCCAGGTCGACGGCACGCACGGTTCGGCGGTCGCCGGACTGCGCGGCTGCCGGATCCAGCACCGCGCGGCGACGCCGAAGCCGGTCTGGAATCCGGACCTGCCGCTGACCGAGCGGTTCCGTGACCAGTGGCAGGAGGTCCCGGACAACGACCCCGCGGACAACGGCTTCAAGGCCCAGTGGGAGCTGTTCCTGCGCCATGTCGTGCTGGACGAGCCCTGGCAGTGGGACCTGCTGGCCGGGGCCCGCGGAGTGCAGCTCGCCGACCTCGGACTGCGCTCCTCGGCCGAGGGCCGCCGGCTCACGGTTCCGGAGGTGACGTTGTGAGCATCCGCCTTCCGTCGGTGGACGGCGGTTTCCGCCTGCACTCGCCGACCGTCGCCCCGCTGGCTCCGCTGAGCTGCGGTCCGGCCCACAGCCGCGCTTTCCACGCGGCCGCGCACGTGGTCGCCGATCCGCTCTCCGCCTCGGCCGACTCGGAGCCGGTGATCGACTGGGAGACCACGCTGGCCTTCCGGCACCGGCTGTGGGCGCAGGGCCTCGGGGTCGCCGAAGCCATGGACACGGCGCAGCGGGGGATGGGTCTGGACTGGCCGGGCGCGGCGGAGCTGATCCGCCGGTCGGCCGCCGAGGCCCGGTCGGTGGGCGGCCGGATCGTCTGCGGTGCGGGCACCGACCAGCTGGCCGCGGACACGGTGCACCCCCTGGCCGCCGTCACCGCGGCGTACGAGGAGCAGCTGGCGCATGTCGAGGCGTGCGGGGCGGGGGCCGTGCTGATGGCCTCGCGGGCCCTGGCCGCCGCGGCGCGCGGCCCCGAGGACTATCTGGAGGTGTACGGGGGGCTGTTGCGCCAGAGCGCGCGGCCGGTCGTCCTGCACTGGCTGGGGCCGATGTTCGACCCTGCGCTGGAGGGGTACTGGGGGCACGAGGACCTGGACGAGGCCACGGACGTCTTCCTGAAGATCGTTTCGGGGTTTCCGGAGAAGGTCGAGGGGATCAAGGTCTCGTTGCTCAACGCCGGGCGCGAGGTGGACATCCGGCGGCGGCTGCCGGCGGGGGTGCGCTGCTACACGGGCGACGACTACCACTATCCGGAGCTGATCGCCGGGGACGGGGAGCTGTCGAGCGACGCCCTGCTGGGGATCTTCGATCCGATCGCCCCGATCGCGGCCCGCGCGGCACTCTCCCTCGACCAGGGTGATCCGACGGGGTTCCGGGAGCTGCTGGATCCGACGGTGGCGCTGTCGCGGCACCTGTTCGCGCCGCCCACCCGCTACTACAAGACGGGGGTCGTCCTGCTGGCCTGGCTGGCGGGGTACCAGGAGCACTTCGCGATGGTGGGCGGCCTGCACTCGGCCCGCTCGCTCCCCCACCTGTCGAGCGCGTACGAGATGGCCGACGATCTGGGCCTGTTCCCTGATCCGGAGCTCGCGGAGGCCCGGATGCGGCAGCTGCTCTCGCTGTACGGGGTGGAGTCGTGAACCGGGCACCGGCGCCGGCCCGCTTCAGCCTGAACCAGGAGACGATCCGCCAGTGGTCGCTGCCCGAACTGGTCGCCGGGTGCACGGCGGCGGGGGTGGGCGCGGTCGGGCTGTGGCGGGATCCGGTGCGGCGGTTCGGGGTGCGGGAGACGGCGAAGCTGGTCGCCGGGGCGGGGCTGCGGGTCAGCTCGCTGTGCCGGGGCGGCTTCTTCACCGTCGCCGACCCGGCGGGTCGCGCCGCCGCCCTCGAGGACAACCGCCGGGCCGTGGAGGAGGCCGCCGGGCTGGGGGCCGATGTGCTGGTCCTGGTCTCGGGCGGACTGCCGGACGGCGACCGGGATCTGGCGGGCGCCCGGCGGCGGATCGCCGACATCCTGGGCGAGCTGGCCCCGTATGCCGCCGGGTTCGGGGTACGGCTGGGGATCGAGCCGCTGCATCCGATGTACGCGGCGGACCGGTGCGTGGTCTCCACGCTCGGCCAGGCCCTGGACATCGCCGAGCAGTTCCCCGCGGAGCGGGTGGGGGTGGTGGTCGATTCCTACCACCTGTGGTGGGACGAGCGGCTCCCCGCCGAAGTGCGGCGGGCCGGCGAGGGCGGGCGCATCATGTCCGTCCAGGTCGCCGACTGGGTGACCCCGCTCCCCGAGGGCGTACTGCTCGGCCGGGGGCAGCTGGGTGACGGCTCGATCGACCTTCGGGCCTTCCGGGAGCTGACCGACGCCGCCGGGTACCGGGGTCCGGTAGAGGTGGAGATCTTCAATCCGGGGCTCTGGGACCGGGACGGTGGGGAGGTGCTGGGGGAGGTGATCGAGCGCTACCGCGAGCACGTCGTGTGAGGCGCGGGGCGCGGTGAGGAGAGTGGCGGGGACAGGGGATCAGCGGGGGACCACGGGGACCGGAAGCGTTTCAGTCAAAGGAGACTGCGATGACAGAAGTGTGGAACCGTCGTGCCTTTCTCGCGGCAGTGGGGGGAGGCGTGGTGCTGCTCGGCACACCCGCTTACCCGGCGGTCGCGGGGACGGTGGCCTCAGTCCACGACGCCATGCGCACGGTGTGGCAGGGCCTGATCCTGGGTGCCCGGTTCTCCCCGGACGCGGAGCCGTTCCGAAGCCGGCTGGCGGCGCTGGGCGCACAGGCCGGCCAGTGGCGGTCCTCGATGGCCCCGGCCGCCGGTTCGCTCTGGCCCGACCAGGTCTTCACCACCGACCCCGAGTGGATGGCCCAGAGCTACTACCGGCTGCGGAGCATGGCGGAGGCGTATGTCCGGCCCGGGACCGGACTCACCGAGGACGCCGGTCTGCTGACGGCCCTGCTGACCGGGCTGGACCACATGCACGAGCAGGTCTACAACGCCTCCCAGGCGCGGTACGGAAACTGGTGGTGCTGGCAGATCGGCGCCCCCCAGGCGCTGCTCGACATCTGCGTCCTCCTGTACGGCCGGCTGCCGGCCGCCCGGATCGGCGCCTACTGCGCCGCCGTGGACCACTTCGTGCCGGATTCGGCCGTCGGCTCGTACACGGGGACCAGCACCGGGGCGAACCGGGTGGACCTGTGCCGGGTGCTCGCACTGCGCGGGGTCGTCGGCGGGGACGACGCGAAGATCGCCCTGGCCCGGGACGCGCTCTCGCCGGTCTTCCCGTACGTCACCACCGGCGACGGGCTCTACCGCGACGGTTCCTTCATCCAGCACTCCTACGTGGCGTACACCGGCTCGTACGGGTCGGTCATGCTCGGCGGACTGGGCATGCTGTTCGGGCTGTTGAAGGGAACGGCGTGGGAGGTCGTGGATCCCGGGGCGCGGACCGTCTTCGACGCGGTCGAGCACGCGTGGGCGCCGTTCCTGTTCAACGGGCTGGTCATGGACGCGGTGTCGGGGCGGGCACCCAGCCGGGGTGTCCAGGTGGCCGACCCGCTCCGGGTGCAGATGGACGACCACACCCGCGGGCACGCCATACTCGCCGCGATCCTGCTGCTCGGCGAGGGCGCCGGCAGTGCGGAGCGGGCCCGTTGGCGGGGGCTGGTCAAGGGCTGGGCGGCACGTGACTACTACAGCGCCCCGCTCGCGGACACCGCCCAGACGCTGTCCGCTCTGGCGCGGCTCGCCGAGGTGTCGGCGGACGCGTCGGTCACCGCCCTGGCCGAGCCGGTGGGACACCGGCTGTTCCCCTCCATGGACCGGGCCACGCACCGGCGGCCGGCCTGGGCGGCCTCGCTGTCGATGGCCTCGAAGCGGATCACCCACTACGAGACGGGCAACGGCGAGAACCTGCGCGGCTGGCACACCGGCAGCGGCATGCTCTCCTGGTGGGGCTCCACGTACGGAAACGGCCAGTATTCGGATGCCTTCTGGCCCACGGTGAATCCCTACCGGCTGCCGGGGACCACCGTCTCGCGCAAAACGCTGGCCGACGGCGCGGGCGGCGACTGGGGGGCATCGCGGCCGGACGTCACGTGGGTGGGCGGCACGACCGACGGGGAGTTCGCGTCGGTGGGCCAGCATCTGAAGGGCCTGGGGAGCACGCTCACGGCGCGCAAGTCCTGGTTCTTCCTCGCCGACACGGTCGTCTGCCTGGGCGCGGGCATCACCGCCACCGACGGCACGGCGGTCGACTCGGTCATCGACAACCGGAACCTGGGTGCGGCCGGCACCCACGCGCTGACCGTCGGCGGCACGGTCCAGCCGGCCACGCTGGGCTGGACCGGGTCCTTCACCGGGCCCGGCTGGGCGCACCTGGCGGGCTTCGGCGGGTATGTGATGTCGGGCTCGGGCACCTTCAGGGCGCTGCGGGAGGCCCGCACCGGCAAGTGGAGCGACATCAACCGGAGTGCTTCGGGCACGGCGCTGACCCGGCGCTATCTGACCCTCTGGTACGACCACGGCACGGATCCGGTCGGCGGCGGTTACGTCTACCAGATGATGCCGGGCGCGACGGCAGCCCAGACCTCGGCGCGAGCCGCCGCGACGGGATGGCTCACGGTGCTCTCCAACAGTGTCACCGCCCAGGGGGTGGCGGTCGGCTCGCTCGGCTTCACCGGGATCAACTTCTGGCAGGCGGCGACGGTCGGCGCGGTGCAGGCGAGCGCGCCGTGTTCGGTGACGGTGCGAGAGCGGGGCGACGGCACGGCGGTGGTGCGCGTCTCGGATCCGACGCGCACGCTGACGGCGCTGACCCTGGTGTGGAACCGGCCCGTCGCCCAAGTGCTCTCGCAGGCGGGCAGCGTGGTCTCGGCGGCCACGGGGACGCGGCTGCAGCTCGGCTTCGGCAGCCTCGCCGCGCTGGAGGGGGCCGGCCAGGAGGTGGTGGTGCGACTGGGGTGACGTCCGGCGGCGAACTCCGGCAGTGCTCCGGTGGCGCCCCCGAGGGTGATCCGGGGCCACCCCGCGGGGCGGGAAAAGCGATGGCCATGGTGTGACATAACGTGCCCTCCATGGATCAGGAGCACATAGCCGGGGACGGCGACGGCGCAGGCAGGCGGCGGTTCCTCGCGCTGGCGACGGGGGCGGCGGCCACCGCCGCCGGACTGGGGGCCGTGGCCGGCTGCGCGGGCAAGCCCGACGGTGCGGACGGGGCGGACGGGGCGGGGCCCGGCGAGAGCCCGAAGCCGTCCGGCTCGCCGGACAAGGACGGGCCGCACGGCTTCGACGTCAAGGCCGAGAACGCCCGGCCGGGGAACGCCGACTGGCAGGTCACCAAGGCCGGGCCCGCGCGGGCCATCGAGGGCTTCGCCGACAAGGTCAGCGTCCTGCCCGGCGAGTCCTTCGGCCTGTACGTCTCCACCACCGCGCCCCGGTTCACCGTCTCCGCCTACCGGATGGGCTGGTACGGCGGCGCCCGGGCCCGCCTGGTCTGGCGCTCCGAAGCCCTGCCCGGGGCACGGCAGCCCGACCACACGGTGGACTCCGCGACCCGGATGGTTCGCACCCGGTGGACCCGTAGCGCCACCGTCGAGACCAAGGACTGGCCCGAGGGCTGCTACCTGCTTCGGCTCGACGCACAGGGCGGCGAGGGCCAGCGGTTCGTGCCCGTCACCGTGCGGTCCGCGGCCACGGCGGGACGTACCGTCGTCGTCAACGCGGTGGCGACCTGGCAGGCGTACAACCGGTGGGGCGGCTACGGCAGCTACGACGGCCCCAGCGGCGGATACGCCACGCGCTCGCTCGCCGTCACCTTCGACCGCCCCTACGAGTACGACGACGGAGCGGGGCTGTTCCTCGTGTACGAGGCACCGCTGCTCGCGCTCGCCGAACGGCTCGGCATACCCCTGGCGTACACCACGACCACCGACGTGGCCCGCGAGAAGCGGCTGTTGGAGGGCGCATCGGCGGTGCTCTCGCTGGGGCACGACGAGTACTGGTCGCCCGAGCAGCGCGCGCACTTCACGGCCGCCCGGGACTCCGGCACCAACATCGCGATCCTCGGCGCGAACTGCTGCTACCGCCGGATCCGGCTGGAGGCCTCCGACCTGGGACCGGAGCGCACGGTGGTCTGCTACAAGTCCTCCTACGACCAGGACCCCGGTTTCAAACGCGGCCACCCCGCCACCGTCGACTTCCGTTCCCCGCCGGCCGCCGACCCGGAGAGCTCGCTGCTCGGCGTGATCTACGACGGCTACCCGGTGGACGCCCCGTACGTCGTGACCAACCCGGGCCACTGGCTCTTCGAGGGGACCGGCGCGAAGGCGGGTGACAGCTTCGCGCACCTGGTCGGCGTGGAGTACGACAAGGTCAACACCGGTTTCACGACCCCGCGCCCGATCGAGATCCTGGCCCACTCCCCCGTGGTGTGCGACGGCCGTCCCAGCCACCAGGACACGGCGTACTACACGGTTCCGAGCGGCGCCGCCGTCTTCGCGACGGGCACGATGCGCTGGGTGGAGGCCCTCGACGCGACGGGGGACGGCCGCAGTGGCGCCAACCACGGCCTGGACGCGCGCTCCGGCGCCCTGACGACGCGGGTGACGGAGAACCTGCTCCGCGCCTTCGCCGCCGGCCCGGCGGGACGGGCGCGTCCGGCGCAGGACAACGTGAAGGCGGTGTACGGGGGTTCGGGCTCGTGAGGCCCGCCGGTCCACCCGAATGCACTGGACTCCACCCGTAGGGGGTGTTTAGGATCATGTCGCGGCATCGCGTGTCGGTCACCGGCTGGGTGAGGCATGGAGGTGCCGAGACGTGCCTTTCGGAGGCATTCACTCATGGCGATCCAGCTCAACCACACGATCATCCACTCCCGTGACAACCGGGAGTCAGCCGAATTCCTGGCGTACTTCCTCGGCTTGGAGGTCGGAGCCCCGTGGGGCCCCTTCATCCCGATCGAGATCTCCAACGGCGTCACCCTGGACTTCGCGACCATTCCGGCCGAGTCCATCACCGCACAGCACTACGCGTTCCTCGTCTCCGAGGCCGAGTTCGACGAGGCCTTCGAGAAGATCAAGCGGGCGAAGATCACCTACTTCGCCGACCCCCACGGGCTGCGCCCCGGCGAGATCAACCACAACGACGGCGGCCGCGGCGTGTACTTCGCGGATCCCTCGGGGCACGGGATGGAACTGATCACCCGCCCGTACGGCGGCTTCAAGGAGTAGCACCGGCGCGAGCGGCCCGGGCGGCCGCCGGCAGCCTCGGGTGCCTCCGGGGTCGGCTCCGCCCCCGGCGCGCCCGTCGTCGGGGAAGGCGGCGCCCCGCGAGGTGAGCCTCGGCGGTCGCGCGAGTACGGGCCGCCCGGGCTACCGCGCGGAGCTCGGGCCATCGGGGTTGTGGGGTGTCGTCGGATCGTCCGGCGGCCTGGGCAGGAAGGTGAGGGGTTCCATGCCCTCCGTACGGGACCACGTCCGGTAGCGCGCCGCGGTCTCGACTCCGTGGAGGTACTCCTCCGGCTCCGCGGGGTCGAAGTCCTGGTACGCCACTCCGGCCACCTCCAGGATGTCCAGCAGGAGCCGGCCGCTCAGCTGGGCGTTGAGCTGCTCGGCGACGTCCTCGGCGCCCCACCGGATGATGGTCTCCGCGGCCCGGGCGACCCCCTCCGCCGTGGCCGTGGGGAGGGCCAGCGCGAGCGAGGCCCGTACGATCTCGACGGCGTCCTCGGAGCGCACGGCTCACCGCCTCCTTTCACAAACGAGGCAGAGGCCCGCGCGAGCGGTGAACCCGAGTGCCAGCTTGCCCGTGTTCTGTGCCTGTCGCAGGCACTCGTGACGGTCGAGATGAGCGTATTGCTGGGTCGACATCGTGTCCCTGACGAAGACCTCCCAGTGGTCCTGGGCCTTCACCCAGTCGTTGCGATGTGCCACCCGGACCCAGGTGTCGACGAAGTCCTGCCGCGCGTGGGTTCCGTGGAAGTACGCACCGAGGTCGTCGATGAGACCGGGAAGGCGCAACCGCTGACGCAGCGTCCGCCGCTGGAAGAGGGTGTTGGTGGAGATCGACTTCACGCGGCTGATGCGCTCGGCGATCACATGGCCGGCGAACCCACCGATGATGGCCGGGACCAGGAGCCAGCCGACCAGCGAGGCCAGCCACATGAGCACGTGCTCCGGGGCGAGGATCAGCGTGAACACCTGGTACACGCTGCTGGGGCTCTCCGCTCGCGCCGCGAAGACGTACAGCAGCACGAGGCAGACAGCCATGGGCAGCCCCCAGTCCACGATCCACTGGGTCACCCCCTTCAACGCCTTGCGCGAGCGCCAGACGCGCAGCCAGCGCCGCCGAAGGCGTCGGCGATCGGGCGGCAGGTCGAGATGACCTGGGACAGGGATGGGTCCGCCGAGCAATTGATCCCCCCGGATCTTCGTCGCATTCTCCGCGCGAGCGACTCGCCTCGATTACCGGGCAATTCTGCCGCAGACAAGACCAGCCGCACATGCCCTGGCGCCTGCTTCACTCACCCGGGACTCGACGGCCCTCCGTGACCTCGGGGACCCCGTGAACGCCTGTGGCCCGCCTCCGACGATGCGGTGAGGCCCACGTCCTCGTCGGCTGGGTAGACGGCCCCTGGACCCTCACCACCGCGCGGGGCTTTCGTGCGTCACAGGTCAGTCACAGGCCCCGCACACCACGCGCACAGCCGCCAGCATGGCCCGATGCACAGACACCGCGCCCTCACCCTGCTCGCCGCCGCCGGAATCCTCGCCCTCACCGCCTGCGAGGTCACCGAACCGCCCAGCCTTAGCCCGACGGCCACGCCGAGCACTCCCACGTCGGAGCCCGCGGCCCCGCCTGCGGTCCCGCCCGCACCGACCACGAAGGCCCCGGCCCCGGCGCCCGCCGCGGCCACGGCCGCTGTGCCCAACGCCATCGGTCATGTCCTCCAGACCGCCCAAGACAACGCCCAAGCCGCCGGGTTCTACTACCTCGGCTCCACCGACGCCCTCGGCCAGAGCCGCATGCAGGTCCTCGACCGGAACTGGACCGTCTGCTCCCAGACCCCGGCCGCCGGCACGCAGGCCAGCACGGACACCAAAATCGTGTTCAACACGGTGAAGCTCGGCGAGACCTGCCCCTGACCCAGCCTGGAGGTGACCGGGATGGCCACGCAGAAGCGGGGCATCCTCGCCGGCGCCCTCACCGACGACGCCCTCCGCCTTTGCTGGGCTGTCCGCCGGCGCCCTGCGCTACTCGAACATGCTCACCGGGCAGACGTCGTTGCCGCTGTCGCTGACCCTGTCCGGGCAACTCACCTCGATCATCAACACCGGGTGGGGCAGCCAGTGGTACGGCGGGCCTGACCCCCAGCAGCACAGTGCCCCCTCTCGCCTACGGGCGAGAGGGACGCTTTCGTGCGTCCAGGCTCAGTCCAGCGGGAGGGCCTGGTGTGCGGCGACGATCGCGTCGATGCGGTGTGCAAGGTCGACGTCGGCCCGGGTAAGGACGTACCCGGCGTCGTGCGTCGTGATCCGCGCGGTGAGGCTGTCGATACGGAGGTCGAGGTCCGCGTGATGCTGCACCCGACGGGAGCGGTCGGCGATGGTGACGATCGCGGCGACGGCCGCGTGGTGGCGGATCTCGTACGTCCGGGCGATCTCGTCGCCCTGCCGCTCCCAGCCGGGCAGGCTAGCCAGCGCGGCTGTGATCTCCTCGTCGGTCAGCGGCTTCGGAACTCCCACGACGTCATACCCCTCGGTGACGGGCGCCAGGATCTCGGCCAGGTCCCGGCCTACCGGGGCATCCTGCCACGGCCTCATGGCCCGCCCCAGGACGGCCAGCTCGCGGGCCATGCGCACAGATCGGGTCTCCACCGCGATCTCGGCGGCGACCCGGGCGATCTCCAGAGCCTGATCCGGTTCCCGGGCGCCGGCCGCCGCGGTGGCGTGTCGGGCGAGGTACACGCCCCGGTCCCGGCGGGCGGTGCCGGGTACTGCGTCGAGGACCTGCGACCACAGCGACGCGGCTTCCCGGCCGAGGCCGAGCCGGCCGTAGCACGTGGCTCGCTGCACCTCCAGGTAGCCCGGGGTGCGCCGGCATGCGTTGCCCCAGGGGAGGTCATCGTCAACCCGGTGCAGCAGCCCGCCCGCGGCATCGATGAGGTGGTCGACGGCGGTGCGGTCGCCGGTGAGGCTGGCGCCGTGGGCCTGCTGTTGCATGGCCATGACGCGAACCTTGGGGAAGAGCCGGTCGCCCTCGTCGAGTGCGGCTTGGCACAGGTCGATGACTCCGTACCCGTCGCCGAGGTCGGTGCGGACCTGCGCTTGGTTGACGAGGGAGTACCCGATCAGGTGGGGGTCGCGGGACCGTACCGCTATCTCCTGCGTCACCCCCCTCCAGAAGCTGGCGGCGGAGAGCCTGCTCCAGGCCGGAGTGCCGCTCATCAGCTGGGTCTCGGCCACCGCCGAGGAGGACCGGTCCATGCGCGCCGAGGGCGCCCTGATCGACTGGGCGTACCTCGACAAGAAGGGGCCGGAGGAAGCCAGCGATCACGCGGCTTGGGACCACGCGCGCGGTCTGGCCCGGGTGATCCTGACGCTTGTGCGTGTCGTCCGCACCCAGCAGTCGGCGAGCATCCTGTGAGCGACAGGGCGTCCGGTACTGCTCCACATGCGACCGGGCCATCCGGGGTGCGGCCGACGAGACCGTGCACCACGCCGCATCTGGGGTCCGGCCGAACAGCTACGTGCACCCTGCGGGAAGCCGCAGATGTCGGCCCATCACCGACCGCGACCCGCGGTGACCGGCCTCCCGGGTCAGGTCCTGTACGTCGTCATCGTGCTCGGCGTCCTCGCCGTCATCGTCATCGTCATCGTCATCGGCACCCACCAACCCCGCCCGGCCGCACCATCCCTGGCAGGACCAGCCGGGCGGGTCGCACCTCCCCAACGGTTTAGCGTGTACAGCGAGAGAACCCCCCGGCGTAACGCGCTGGGGGTCTCTGCTTGAGAGCCGGGTCTTCCCCACCTGAACTTCCAGATTCCGAGCGGCGTACATCTGGCGCATGGGGAGTAGCGCCGGCCCCACTCGTGGCTGCACTCCAACCCGATGATCTGCCAGTTGTGACCCCCCGAATGGGTGATGACAGAGGCCGCTTCGTGGGGCGTGTGGACCCTTAGTGGACTCGATCACGAGAAGACCCCCCGACCGATCACGGTCGAGGGGTCAAAAACAGGGTCTCACCTGCTATTTCACTCTGCAGGGGTGGCAGGAGTCGAACCTGCGACATCTGGTTTTGGAGACCAGCGCTCTGACCAGCTGAGCTACACCCCTTCGGTGAGACCAACCATGCCATGGCGCTCGCCGAAGATCCACTGAATTCGGTGGTCAACGGCGGGGAATTTCGTCGCCGGTTCGGGCGCCGCTGGACCGGAGCCAGTCGATGAGAGGGGCATCTTCGCTGGTCAGTGCGATATCGAGGGGGGTCAGGTCGCCGTAGCCGATCCAGTTGATGTCCGCGCCTTGAGACAACAAGTATTGGGCTGTGGACAGCCGGGCTCCGTGGCACGCGCCCCAGAAGGCGCTGGTGACCTCCTCGGGATCCGCCCCAGCGGCCACGAACTCCCGGACCGGGCCGAGCAGTCCGAGGGTGGCCGCGTCCCGCAGGGAGGGGCGCGCGCCGAGGTCGATGAGGCGGCGCGCCGTACGCCACTGGCCGAAGCCGGTCGCGTCGGCCAGCGGGCTGCCGCCGCCGAGCACCGCGCCCGGGGCCTCGATGTCGGCGCCCGCCTCGACGAGGGCGTCGAGCGCGGCGACGTCGTCGTTGCTCGCGGCCCAGTGCAGCGGGGTCTCCGGGTGCGAGCCGACGAACCGGGCCCCCGGGTCGGCCCCGGCGGCGGCGAGGGTACGGATCACCTCCGCCGTCCGCGGGTAGTGCCCGGGCCAGTCCACGGCGATGTGCAGCAGGTTCCGCTCGCCCGCCGCCTCGCCCCGCTGGACGATCCGGCCCCCGGCGAGCCCGGGGTGCGCGGCCAACAGCCGCCGGAGCCGGTCGAGGTCGCCGTCCCGGATCGCGGCCGTGACGGCGACGGCGAGCGGGTCCTGCGCGGTGAGGGAGAGCATGCCGCCAGGCTACGAGGACCGGCGCGGCGAGCGCGGGTGGCGGGACCGGGCGGCCCGGAGGATCGTGGGCTGCGTGAGCCGTGGAGCAGCGGGTTCCGCCCTGCCCCGCCCGGACGAACACCGCACGGGCGAGCCCCACTCGGACGAACACCGCCCGGGCGCACGCCGCGCACGCCGCGCACACCCCGCACGCCCCGCACGCCGCCGGGCCGCCCTCGCCGCGGCCCTGCTCCTGGGTCCGGCCCTCCTGGGCGCGGGCCCGGCCGCCCGTTCCGGAGAGACCATCTCCCTCACCGGCGACGCACCGGGCGAGCGGCTGGACGTGACCCTCACCCAGGTGGTCGACCCGGCGGCCCCCGCGCCCGACGACGCCGACCGGCTGGTCTCCGTACGATTCCGCCTGGAGAACACCGGGACCGCCGTGTACAAGGACTCCCCGGCGCCATCCGCGCATCTGCTGGACTCCCTGGGCCGCCGGTTCACCGGCCTCAACACGCCGACCGAGGCCGGCGCCGCCTTCCCCGAGACCGTCACGCTCAGCCCCGGCGGTACGGCGAGCGGCTCCGTCACCTTCCGGCTGCCGAAGGACGCGGGTCTCGCCGCGGTCCAGTTCGCCCTGAACGGCGGCCTCGCCGACGACGTCGGGCAGTGGAGCCTGTCCTGACCCCTCGCCGAGCGTCGGCGCCCGGCGGATCTCCCCCGCCCCCTTGACCCACTCTGGTCCAGACCAATAGTTTCCGCATGCACAGCGCACGCGCCCCGGCACCACTCACCGCATCCGCAAAGGAAGCCCATGCGCCGCAGCATGCTCGGCAGGCTGGCCGTCGCCGCCTGCTCCCTCTCCCTGCTGACCGCCTTCGCCCCCGCCCACGACGGCTCCGGCCACGGGGGCTCCGGGCACGACCGCTCGTACAAGAGGGTCGGCTACTTCACCCAATGGGGCGTCTACGGGCGGGACTTCCAGGTCCAGGACCTGGAGAAGAACGGCAGCGCGAGCAAGCTCACGCACATCAACTACGCCTTCGGCAACATCAGCGCGGACGGAAAGTGCTTCACCGGCAGCGTTCCCGGCGAGGCCGACGCCTGGGCCGACTACGTCCGCCCGCTGGACGCGGAGAACTCCGTGGACGGCGTCGCCGACGACCGGGAACAGCCGGTCGCCGGCAACTTCAACCAGCTGCGCGAGCTCAAGGCCATGCACCCAGGCCTCAAAGTCCTGCTCTCGCTGGGTGGTTGGAGCTGGTCCACGCACTTCTCGGACGCCGCGCTCACCCCGGCCTCCCGCAAGGCCCTCGTGGCCTCCTGCATCGACCTGTACATCAAGGGCAACCTTCCGCAGGACGGCACCCGAGGCGGCGCGGGCTCGGCCGCCGGCATCTTCGACGGCATCGACCTCGACTGGGAGTGGCCCGGCTCGGCCGGCGACTCCGACACCACCTACCGCCCCGAGGACAAGAAGAACTTCGCCGCGCTGGTGGGCGAGTTCCGCTCGCAGCTCGACGCCTACGCGCGAAGCCAGAAGCGGAAGGCGAAGTACGAGCTGACGGCCTTCGTCCCGACCGCCCCCGCCAAGATCGACGCGGGCTTCGACGTCCGACGGATCATGCGAGACCTCGACTTCGTGACCCTCCAGGGTTACGACTTCCACGTCTCCGGCGAGACGACCACCGCCCAGCAGTCCGCGCTGTACGCCCGTGACGACTTCAGCGTCGACGGCACGGTGGACGCGTGGAAGCGGCGCGGCGCACCCGCGGGCAAACTGGTGATGGGCATGCCCTTCTACGGGCAGGGCTGGACCGGCGTCAGCGGCGGCGGGGACGGCATGGGGCAGCCCGCGACGGGCCCGGCTCCGGCCACCTGGTCGGCCGGGTACGAGGACTACAAGGCACTCAAGAAGCTTGCTGACTCGGGTGGTTACAAGGTGTTCCGGGACCGGCGCGCCGGCAGTGCCTGGCTGTTCGACGGCACCACCCTGTGGACGTACGACGACCCGCAGGTGCTGCGCGCCAAGACCCGGTACATCCGCGAAGAGGGCCTCGGCGGCGCGATGTTCTGGTCCCTGGACGCGGACACCGCCGACGGTGAGCTGATGACAGCGGTCGACCAGGGCCTGCGCGGCCACTGACCGGCCGCTGACCCGGCTGCTGACAGCCACCCCGAACAGCGCCGCCGGGCCGCGGAAATCGACCCGTCCCGGCGGCGCACCAACCCGTAGTCTCCCGCCCATGAGGATCTCGACGGTACGGGCGGTCAACGCCCTCACCACACGCTGGGCCGGGCACGCGGCGAAGGACGGCGCGGGCACCGTGTTCACGGCCGCCGGAGTCTGGCCGTTGCTGGCCCTGCTCGCCGACGGCGCCGGCGGCCCGGCCCGCACCGAGCTGGCCGAGGCGCTCGGCATACCCGCCGAGGCGGCCGCCGAAGCCGCCCGGGAGCTGCTGAGCGCACTGGGCGGCGTACGGGGCCTGCGCGCGGCCACCGGCCTGTGGGCGCGGCGGGAACTCCCGCTGGAGGAGCGCTGGACGGACCGGCTCCCGGCCGGGACCCGGGGCACCCTGACCGGTGACGGCGACACCGACCGCGAGGCCCTGGACGCCTGGGCCTCCGACCGCACCGGCGGGCTCGTCGAGAAGATGCCGGTCCACCTCGACGAGGACACCCGCCTCGTGCTCGCCTCCGCGCTGGCACTGCGCTTGCGGTGGATCCAGCCCTTCGAGCCCTGCTTCGCCATGCCCGAGGAAGGCCCCTGGGTCCATCGCCCGTTGCTCGGTCTGCGCCGCAGCACGGCCCTGCTGGACCGGGTCCGCGTCGCACAGGCGCCGACCGGGCCGGTGACCGTGCTGGAGGTGGTGGGCGACGGCGGCGTGGACGTCCACCTGGTCCTGGGCGAGCCGCAGGCCCCGCCGGGTCAGACCCTCCGATCCGGCATCGCGACCGTCACCCGGGCCGTTCCCTCGACGGGCGCGAGCCTGCTCCCCGAGGGGAACCCGGGGCCGGGCCTGCGCATCGGCACGGTCGGCTCGACGGAACCCCGACACCGGCTGGACATCGCGACGGTGGCCTTCGACGTGCGCGCCGAGCACGATCTCCTCACCCCCGCCTCGCTGTTCGGCCTGGAGAGCGCCTCGGACGACCGGTCCGGTCATTTCCCCGGCATCAGCAGCGCGTACCTGGCCGTCGCCTCGGCCCGGCAGTCGGCCCTGGCGCGCTTCCACGCGGAGGGCTTCGAAGCCGCCGCCGTGACGGCCGTGGTCCTTGGCGCGGCCGGCTGTGCCATGCCCCGGCTGAGGTACCGCGTTCGCCGCGCCCAAGTGACCTTCGACCGCCCTTTCGGCTTCGTCGCCGTCCACCGGACCTCCCGCCTGGTGCTCGCCGCGGGCTGGGTGACGGACCCCGCCGCCCACGTCGAGGAGGAGTACACCGAGGAGGAGAAGAGGAGGCAGGAGGAGGAGTGGTACGCCGAGGACGAGTTCCCGGACCCGGATATCATCACCGGATGACTTCTTCCGACCGGATCAACGCCGCCGACTCCGGCACCTGGCGGCTCGGCGACCTCACCGTCCGCCGCGTCGGCTTCGGCTCGATGCGGCTCACCCACCTCGCCGACGGCTCCCCCAGCGACCGGGACCGGGTGACGGGCCTCCTCAGGCGGGCGGTCGAGCTGGGGGTCAACCACATCGACACCGCCGCGTTCTACTTCTCCCCGACCCGCTCCGCCAACGAGCTCATCAACCGGGCCCTCGCCCCCTACGCCGACGACCTGGTCATCACGACCAAGGTCGGGCCGGGCCGCGATCCGTCCGGCGAGTGGTGGTGGGCCACGCCCGAGCAGCTGCGCGGGCAGGTCGAGGAGAACCTGCGCCAGCTGGGCCGCGACCACCTGGACGTGGTCAACCTCCGCGTCCCGCGCCAGGCGGAGACCGGTTCGATCGCCGAGCACTTCGGGGCGCTCGCCGAACTGCGCACGGCCGGGCTGATCCGGCACTTGGGCGTGTCCAACGTACGTCCCGACCACCTCGCCGAGGCGCGCGCCATCGCACCCGTGGTGTGCGTGCAGAACGCCTACGGGATCGGGTCCCCGGACGGGGAGCACGCCTTCCTCGACGCGTGCGGGGAGCAGGGGATCGCCTTCGTCCCCTTCTTCGCGATCGCGGGCGCCGGCAAGGAGGCCGGGGCGGTCTCCGAGGACGGCGCGGCGGTACGCGCACTCGCGCGGGTCCACGGTGTGTCACCGGCCCAGCTGCGCCTCGCGTGGACGATGAGCCGGGGCGCGCACGTCCTGGCCATCCCGGGCACCGGGAACCCGGACCACCTGGCGGAGAACATCGCCGCCGGGACGCTGCGGCTGTCGCCCGAGGAGATCGCGCTGCTCGAAGCGGCGTAGAGCCGCAGGCCCGTACGCCCACGGGTCGTCAGGCCCGTGGGCGCACGGACGGGCGGCGGCTGCCCCGGCCTACCGCGCGCCCCGGATCAGAGTGCCGGTCGCGGGGACGGACCGGGCGCCGTGGCGGTCGGCCGGCTTGCCGGCCGACGGTGTGCGGCGGCCAGGGCCGCCGTCTCGGTGAAGGCGGGAACGCGTCCGGTGCCCCCTCGGCCGGACACCGAGAGGGAGGCGGCCGCCATGCCGTAAGCGACGGCGTCCGCGAGGGTGTCGCCCAGGGCGAGCCGGGCCGTGGCGGTACCGGTGAAGCAGTCCCCGGCGCCGGTCGCGTCGACGGGGTCGGGGTTGACGGGGACGGGCAGGTACGTCGCCCCCGTGCGGCCGTCCACGCCACCGGCCGTCCCGTCGGCTGCCCCGTCGGCCGTCCCGTCGGCCGTCCCGTCGGCTGCCCCGTCGGCCGTCCCGTCGGCTGCCCCGTCGGCCGTCCCGTCGGACAGGAGCAGCCGGTCGGCGCCCGCGGTGACCACGACGCTGCGGGCGCCCAGCGCCCGGTAGCGGGCGGCGGCCTCGGCCGGGTCGTCGGTGTCGACCATGGCCAGCGCGTCGGCCGGGCAGGAGGTCTTCAGCAGCCCGGTCAGCGGGGCGACGCGGGCCAGCAGCTCGCGGGCCTCGCCCCGACTGGTGAGGCGGGAGCGGAAGTTGGGGTCGTAGGAGAGGTGGCCGCCGGACTCGTGGACGGTCTGCGCGGCGGCCAGTACGGCGTCCCGGCTGCTCGGTGACAGCGCGCCGGTGATTCCGCTGGTGATGAGGGCCTTGCAGCCGGTCAGCAACTCCCGCCAGGACTCCACGTGTTCCACGCTGAGGGTCGAACCGGCGCTGCCGGTGCGCCAGTACACGAACGCGCGGTCGCCTTCGGTGTCGGCGCAGAGCAGGTAGGCGCCGTTGGGGCGCGGGGAGCGGCGGACGTGGGAGACGTCCACGCCGAGCTCGGCGGCGCGGGCCAGCAGCGGGGCGCTCAGCTCGTCCTCGCCGACGACGGCGAGCAGGGCGGTGCGGGCTCCGGCGGCGACGGCGGCGGCCGCGGCGTTGAGGGCGTCGCCCGAGTACGAGATGCGTGCGGGGGTGCCGTCGGCAGCGTCCCGCAGGGCGCTGCCGGCGTGGATCTCGACGAGGACCTCACCGAGGACGAGCACGTCGTACCCCTCGGACGCGGCCGCGGCCGCGGGCACGGGTCCGGGCCCGGGCCCGGTCACGGTCGCGGCTCCGTACCGGCGCAGTCGCCGCAGCAGGGCCGGGCCAGGTCCGCGAAGAGGGCTGCCAGTTCGGCCGGATCGGCCGGCAGGCCGTTGCCTATGCCGACCGCGGCGGCCCCGGCGGCGAGCCACTCGCGGACCTCGCCCGGTGCTATGCCGCCGGTCGGGATGATCAGGGCGTCGGGGAGGACGGCCTTGACGGAGCGGATGAACCGGGTGCCGCCCACGTGCGCGGGGAAGACCTTCGCGGCGCCGGCGGACCGGACGGCGTGGGCGATCTCGCCTGGGGTGAAGCCGCCTTCGATGAAGACGGCCCCGCGCGCCACGGCGACCTCGCGGACCTCGGGAGCCGGATAGGGGGAGACGAGGAAGGCGGCGCCCGCACCGAGGGCGGTTTCCGCGGCCTCGGCGGTGGTGACGGTGCCGACGCCGATGAGCGCGGGGCGGCCGTGGGCGTCGGTGAGCCGTGCGGTGCGGGCGACGGCCCCGGCCCAGCCGGGCGTGGAGGTGGTGAGCTCGACCGCGCGGCAGCCGGCGGCGAGCAGGGCGGTGGTGTGGCGGACTGCCTCGTCGGCGTCGGCGTCGCGCAGGACCGGCAGCAGGCACTGCGCGGTGATGGCCGCGTACGGGTGGCAGGACAAAGAATCCTCCATTTGTTCCACGTAGTGGAACTTGGTATCGTGTACCGGAACTGCTGGTGCAGACCTTACCCATCGACGGAGATCGCGTGCCCACGGACGAGAAGCCCGGCAACCCGGAGGCCGAAGGCGCCGCGCGCGGTGGACGGACCTCGGAGGCGGGCACGGCGCTGGAAAAGTCGATGCGGATCCTGGAGGCGGTCGCCGCACCCGGCGGCCCACACCGGCTCACCGACGTGATGGCGGCGGCCGCGGTGCCCAAGTCGAGCACCTTCCGCATCCTGGCCTCGCTGATCGAGCAGGGCTTCGTACGCCCCGAGGGCGAGAGCCGCTACGGCGTGGGCCCGCGGCTGCGCGGACTGTCCGCGCTGGTCAGCGGCGGGGAGCCGGCCAGCATCGAGCAGATCCTGCGCGAGCTCCAGCAGTCCACCGGGCAGGCGGTCCACCTGGCCCTGCACAGCGGGGAGACCATCACCTACATCCGGAAGCTGGAGAGCGACCAGCCGTTCCGGACCGCCTCGCGCGTCGGCATGCGGATGCCGCTGCACACGACCGCGATCGGCAAGAGCATCCTGGCCCACCTGCCCGGGGCCGAGGTCCGCGAACTGGTCTCCGCCGCCGGGCTGCCGCGCCGGACGCCGAACACCCTCACCACCATGCGGGCGCTGGAGGCCGAGCTCGCGGCGGTGCGGGCGCGGGGGTTCGCCTTGGACGACGAGGAGAACGAGTCCACCATCCGCTGTATCGGCGCCGTGATCCTCGGGCCGGCGGGCCGCCCGATCGGCGGCGTCAGCGTCACCACCGTCACCTTCCTGGTCTCCCGCGAGGAGATCGAGGCCTACGCCCCCGCCCTGCGAGCGGCCACAGCGGCGCTGACCCCGCTGCTGTGAGCGGCCCGGCCCGCCGTACGGGCCCTCGCGCGGGATGTACGAATCCTCGCACCGGCTTACGCGCCTCCTTGCCCGGCTTACGAGTCCTCGCGCCCGGCCGGGTCGGCGAGGCGGGCCAGCAGCTCGCGGGCGGTCCGCAGGTGCCGGTGCCCCGGTTCCAGGACGGACCGCGCCCGCTCCAGCGCGCCGGTCAGGAGCGCACGGGCCTCGGCGGTGCGGCCCTGGGCGGTCAGCGCCCGGGCCCACTCCAGCCGGGAGTAGAACACGTGCGGGTGGTCCGACCCGAGCACCCGGGTCCGGTCGGCGGTGAGCGCCGCCCAGGCCTCGGCCGCCTCGGCGGTGCGCCCGGCGCGGGCGGCCAGCGCCGCCCGGCTCCCACGGATGGCGAGGGTGTGCGGATCGTCGGGCCCGATCCCCTCGACGGCTTCGGCCTCGGCGAGCAGCTGCGCCAACTCCCGCTCCGTGTCGGCCGGATCGCCCGGCCGGAACCAGATCAGGCCGCGCCGGGTCGCCAGAACTTGCGGGTGGCCCGGACCGTGTACGCGCAGCCGGTCCGCCAGCAGAGCCTCCAACTGGCGGACCGCCGCACGGGGATCGCCGGCCTCCCCGGTGAAGTAGGCCAGCTGGTGGCGGGCCGCCAGGGTGTCCGGGTGGTCGGGTCCCAGGACTTCCCCGGCGTCGGTGAGCAGCTCGGCGAACCGGGCCGCCGCCGCCCTGAGGTTGCCGGACTCTCCGACGAAGAAGGCGAGTTGGTGCCGGGCTGCCAGGGTGTCGGGATGCCGTGGACCGAGCCGGTCGGTGCGCCGGCGGGCGATCCCGGCGAGGTCGGCGGCGGCCCGGCTCGGCTTCCCGGAGTCCCCGATGGCGATGGCCAGGGGCAGTTCGGCGCCGGGGACGCCGCCGCGCGCGGCGAGGTCGAGGGCTTCGACGGCTCGCGCGAGGCGGCCGTCCTGGTGGGCGACGAGGCCCATGTCGTAGGCGTCGGCGGGCTCCACCCGGGCCAGCAGGCCGCGCCACAGGTGATCGGGGACCGGGCCGTGGCCCGGCGCGTTCAACAGGTAGTCGAACGCGGTGAATCCGGCGCCGTAGTTGCCGATCAGCAGCCCGCTCGTGGCGTAGGCGGCCACGCAGGCCCAGTCCATGGCCTCCGCGAAGGGCTCGGGCTGGAGGTCGCCGCCGCCCCTGGCCGCCAGGTACGGGGCGTGCAGCTCGCGCAGCCACTCCCGGCTCACCGGGCGGCGCAGTCCGGCCCGGCGGCAGTCCACCGCCGCCGCGACCACGGCGGCGCCGCGCGGATTGGCGCCCGGAGCCCAGCCGTTCTCCCAGGACGCCAGCAGCTCGGGACCGGCGGCCAGGACTTCGGCGACCCCGAACCGCTCCCCCGCGCGCAGCGCGGCCCCGATCCGGGGATCGCCCTGGTGCGCGGCGGCCCGGCGGCGCTCCCGCTCGGACCAGTGCCGGGGCAGGCGGATGACGTGGGCCTGCTGGAGCAGATCGCGCTGGGCCCGCCAGGCGTCCCGGTCGGAGCCGGTGAGCCGGCTCTCCTCGCGGGCGTCGTAGCGCCGGTACTCCTGGACCCTGATCGTCGCGATCGTCACCGCCGGGTCCAGGGCGGCCAGTTGGGCGGCGGTGAGGCCGCCCGCGCCGAGGTAGTCCTCCAGGTCGTCCAGCCACAGCACGGCGCGCCGCCGCCGCGCGGCGATGCGTACGGCCTCGGGCAGCGCGGTGCGGGAGAGCGGGCGGACGAAGGTGTGCCGGGGGTAGCGGGTGCGGGCGACCTCGTAGGCGAGCCGGGTCTTGCCCGCCGTGGACTCCCCCACCACGAGGACGAAGCGGGAGTGCTCCAGGGCGGAGCGCAGCCTCGGTTCGGCGTCGCGCTCGATGTACGCGGGCGGTGTGCCCGGGGCCTCGGCCGGGTGGACTCCGGCCAGTTCGGGCCGGTCCACGTCGCGCAGCAGCGGGATCCGGCCGCCCGCCGTGCGCAGGACCTCCCCGGCGCCCAGGGCTCCGGCGCCTTCCTCGGGCCGCATCCGCTCGGCCGCCAGCCCGGACAGCGCGGTGACCGCCGCGCCGATGCCGGCGGCCCAGGGCCCCGAGGTCCAGACCGTCGCCAGCGCCACCGCACCCGCGCCGAGCCCGACCGCGCCGAGGTATCCGACCCAGCCCCGCGCCCGGCCGGACCCCCGTAAGAGCAACGCCGACATGCCGCCCCCAACACGTCCCGTGGGAGTTCCATTGTCACCCCGGACGCGGATCCGGCTACCCCAACGGACCGACTCGCGCGGGATGTTCGTCAGGTGGCGTCAGAGGTGCTGTCAGTACGTGACGAAGACGCGGCGGGCCGGGCCGTCCACCCGGACGCGGCCTCCGACGGGGATGACGACCTGCGGGTCGGTGTGGCCGAGGTCCACGTCGAACACGGCCATGGTGCCGGGGGCGTACTCGCCCAGCGCCCTCAGGACGGCCTCGCGCTGCTCGCGGCGGTGGCGCCGCCGCTCCTCGGGGCCGAGCCGGTTCTCGAAGGACCAGCTCTTCGCACGGCCCATGAGCAGGGCCGGGAACTGCCGCAGCAGTCCGCGCTCGCCCATGCCGCGCAGGATCCGGTAGACCTCCTCGGCCCGCGGCATCTCTTCCGAGGTCTCCAGGAAGAGCACGTCGCCGGCGTGGGCCTCGACGGGTCGCGCCACGCGGTCGGCCATGAGCAGCCAGGACAGGATCTCCAGGTTGCCGCCCCAGGCGGCCCCCTCGACCACCCGGTCGCCCTGGTGCCAGGTCCAGCCGTCGGCGGGCTCCAGCTCCGGCTCGGCGTCGAAGGTGCGCGGGTCGTCCCAGGGGCCGTTGACGTGCCCGGCGGCTTCGGCGGGGGCGAGCTCGTACTCACCGGAGGTGAACAGCGCCGCCCGCAGGGAGTCCGCGGTCTGCGGGTGCATCGCGCCGGGCCGTCCGAGCTCGACCATCACCGAGCCGCCGTGGTAGGCGACCATCCCCAAGTCCCTGAGGAAGAGCAGCAGGTTGGTGTTGTCGCTGTAGCCGAAGAAGGGCTTCGGGTTGGCGCGCAGCAGGCCCGCGTCGAGGTGCGGGACCACGGTGATCTGGTCCTCGCCGCCGATGCTGGCCATGACCGCCTTGATCTCGGGGTCCGCGAAGGCCGCGTGGATGTCGGCGGCCCGCTCTTCGGGCGTGGCGCCACTCTTCCGGGTCGTCGGGTACTCCACCGGCTTCAGGCCGAAGTCCTCGCGGAGCCTGCGCAGTCCGAGCTCGTAGGGCTGCGGGAAGAGCGCCGGCAGGCCGGCCGAGGGGGAGAGCACCGCGATCCGGTCGCCGGGGCGGGGCTTGGAGGGGTGGAGGGGAGCCGTCATCGCGCCAGCGTAGGAGTCCGGCGGCCCGTCGTCGAAGTGATTTCCCCGGGGCGCGTTGGCGCCTCGCACCCCTCAGAATCCCCCATCACCCCAACACTCCTCATCATTCCCTATTGGACCCTATCCTTCCTCCAATGGGGTAAGATTCAGCACTATGGAGAATGAGGGTCAGGAGCTGTACTCGGTCGGCGAGGTCGCCGAGCGGCTGGGGCTGCATGTGCGGACCGTCCGGAACTACGTCCGCGACGGCCGGCTGAAAGCCGTCCGCATCGGCAAGCAGTACCGGATCAGCCGCGAGGACTTCGAAGCCCTGACCAGCCTCCCGGCGGACACGGGGGCCGGTACGGACGCGGCCGTGGGTGCCGGGCGCCGGCACGTGGAGGTGTCGAGCATCGTGCAGATCGATGCGATCGGTCCCGACGCGGCGAGCCGGCTCGCCACCCTCGTCACGGCGACCGCGCAGTCCCCTCGGGACACCCCCGATCCCCTGCGCGTCCAGACGGTCTACGACAAGGAGCGGGCCCGAATGAAGATCGTAATCCTCGGCGATGCCGCCACCACCGCCGATCTGCTGCACCTGGTCGACGGCGTGCTCGGACCGGGCAACGGCATGGGGGCGGCTCACCGTGACTGACCTCATCGTGGAACACCACGGCGTACCGGTGCTCGTCTGCTCCGCCGACGGCCCACGGGTCGCCGGCGCGCAGGACGCGCTCGACCAGCTGATCGGCGGGGCTTTCTACCGGGCCGACGTGGTCGCCGTCCCGGCGGAGCGGCTCGACGCCCGCTTCTTCGACCTCAGCACCGGCCTCGCCGGGGAGATCATGCAGAAGTTCGTGAACTACCGGCTGCGGATGGTGGTCCTCGGGGACATCTCACACCATTTGCGGGCGAGCTCAGCCCTGCCCGACCTCGTACGGGAATCGAACCGGGGCGGCCACATCTGGTTCCTGCCCGACCTCGACGCCCTCGCCGCCCGCCTCGCCCCGGCCGCGGCTCCGGATGCGGCCGGTCCTGGTCCGGTCGTTTCGGATGCCTTTATTCCGGATGCGGCCGCTCCCGATCGGGCCTCTCCTGATTCATACTCCGGATAAGTGTTATCGGAGCCCCTCTCGACGGTCTCCCAGGTATTGGGCATCATCGGCCGCCGGTACGGACAGGGACTTCACATGAGCACTCAGCACACGGCAGCGCTGGTCGCGGCGGCGCGCGCGGGCGATCCCCGGGCGCAAGACGACCTGGTCAGCGCATATCTGCCGCTCGTCTACAACATCGTCGGGCGGGCCCTGAACGGGTCCGTCGACGTGGACGACGTGGTGCAGGACACGATGCTGCGGGCACTCGACGGGCTCGGCGGCCTGCGCGACGACACCAGCTTCCGTTCCTGGCTGGTGGCGATCGCCATGAACCGCGTCCGCGCCCACTGGCAGGCGCGCCGCAGCGCCCCCGGCGAGAGCGGCCTGGAGGCCGCCTGGGAGCTGGCCGATCCCGGCGCCGACTTCGTGGACCTGACCGTCGTACGGCTCAACCTGGAGGGCCAGCGGCGCGAGACGGCCCGCGCCACGCGCTGGCTGGAGCCCGACGACCGGGCGCTGCTGTCGCTGTGGTGGCTGGAGTGCGCCGGGGAGCTGACGCGCGCGGAGATGGCGGCGGCGCTGGAGCTGTCCCCGCAGCACGCGGCGGTACGGGTCCAGCGGATGAAGGCGCAGCTGGAGTCGGCCCGGGTGGTGGAGCGGGCGCTCGGCACGCAGCCGCCCTGCGAGGGCCTGCGGTCCGTGGCGGCCGCCTGGGACGGCGTCCCGTCGGTGCTGTGGCGCAAGCGAATGGCCAGGCACGCCCGCGAGTGCCTGCGGTGCTCCGGTCTGTGGAACGGCCTGGTCCCGGCCGAGGGGCTGCTCGCAGGGCTGGCGCTGGTACCGGTCTCGGTGGCCCTGCTCGCGGCCGTACGGTCGGCCGCGACCGGCGGCTTCGCCCCCGTGGGCCAGGCCACCGACGCGTGGGCGTACGCCCCGGACCAGGCGGGCGGTCCCGGACAGCCGGCCGGTCCGGGAGAGCCCGGCGACGGCACTGGCTTCGGCTCCGACGCCCACGAAGCGGCCACGCACCTCGGCCCGGCGGACGGCCCCGGCACGGGCCGTGCCTCGCTGCGCAAGGTCCGCCGGGCCCGCGGCCGCCGCCGGGTGGTCGGCGGCGCGGTGCTCGCCGCCTGTGTCGCGGGCGGCGGGCTGGCCTACCTGGTCACCCGGCCGGGTACCGCCGCGCCCGAGACCCCGCCGGCCGCGCTCGTGGCCCCCGAGTCGGGAGTCGCGCTGCCGTCGGAGTCGGCCTCGCCGAGCGCCGGGGCCAGTGCGAGCCCGTCGCCGTCCGCCCCGGCGAGTGCGAGCCCGAGTCCCAGCCCGACCCCGACCCCGACGCCCCCGCCCGCTCCGAAGCCGAGCCCGAAGTCCACCCCGCCGAAGGCCCCCGCCCCCGCCCCGCCGGGCGGCTCCGCCGCCGCCCAGGTGATCTCGCTGGTCAACTCCGAGCGCGCGGCGGCCGGCTGCGGGCCGCTCAAGGAGGACGCGCAGCTGCGTACGGCCGCCCAGGGGCACTCCGACGACATGGACCGGCGGGACTTCTTCTCGCACACCAACCCGGATGGCGCCGACCCGGGGAAGCGGACGACCGCCGCCGGATACCGCTGGTCCACCTACGGGGAGAACATCGCGATGGGGCAGCAGACCCCGGCGCAGGTCATGGACTCCTGGATGAAGAGCCAGGGGCACCGCGAGAACATCCTCAACTGCTCCTTCAAGGACATCGGCGTGGGCATCCACCAGGGCGCCGGCGGCCCGTGGTGGACGCAGAACTTCGGGGCCCGGATGTAGCCGGGCCCCGGCGCCCCTCCCGGCCGCCCGCACACCACGCAGCCGATCTCCCCACCGTGATTCAAAATCGGGGGCAAGATAGGCGCTGGAAGCGAACGGGCAGATCACGGGGGAGGTGATGGGCATGGCCAGGCAGAAACTCCGTCCGCACCAGCGTGAGGCCGTCGACGCCGTGGTGCGGGTGCTCGGTCTGCCCGCCGGGCGCCGGGTCCCGCAGGCGGGGCTGCGCACCCAGGTCATCATGGCGACGGGTTCCGGCAAGTCGCTCGTGGCCGTGCACGCGGCCGACGAGCTGCGGGCCGGCCGGGTCCTCGTGCTGGTGCCCTCCCTCGACCTGCTCGTGCAGACGGCGGTGGCCTGGCGCGAGGGCGGCCGGACCGGGCGCGCCTTCGCCGTGTGCTCGCTGCGCGGCGAGGACGCGGGGGTGCCCACCACCACCGATCCGGCCGAGCTGGCCGACTGGGCGGGCCCGCCCGCCGACCGGGTGACGGTGTTCGCCACGTACGCCTCGCTCGGCCTCGGCACCATCGAGCGCGCGCACCGGGAGGGGCTGCCCGGCTGGGACCTGGTCGTGGTCGACGAGGCGCACCGGACCTCCGGGCGGATCGGCAAGCCGTGGGCGGTGGTGCACGACAACACCCGGATCCCGGCCGTCCGCCGGCTGTACATGACGGCCACGCCGCGGGTCTGGCAGGACGGCGAGGAGGCGGACTACCCGGAGGAGGCCGCGGCCGGCGCGGACACCCCCGCGGCCACGGGCACCACCGAGAAGGCGCGCGGCCGGGGCGATCTCGTGGCCTCCATGGAGGACGACGCGGAGGGCCCCTTCGGCGCGCGCTGCTACACCCTCACCCTCTCGGAGGCCATCGACCGGGGGATCTGCGCGCCGTACCGGGTGGTCTGCGTGGACGTCAGCGATCCGGATTTCCAGGCGGCGGTACTGCTCGGCCCGGACGGACGCTCCGACGCGGTGCGCGGGGTGCGGCTCGCCGCGCTGCAGACGGCGCTGGTCAAGGCGGCGGTGGAGCAGGGCTTCCGGCGCACCCTGGTCTTCCACCATCTGACCAAGGAGGCCGAGGCGTTCGCGGCCGGGCTCCCGGCGGTGGCCGCGCGGCTGCGCGCCACGAGCTGGAAGCCCCGGCCGGTGTACCCGCGTACCGTCTGGGCGGACTGGCTGTGCGGGCAGCACACGGCGGCGCACCGGCGGCGGGTGCTGGGCGCCTTCGCGGACGACCGGGTCGCCGACAAGGCGTTCCTCGGCAGCGTCCGGGTGTTGGGCGAGGGCGTGGACACCAAGGAGTGCGACTCGGTCTACTGGGCCGACGTACGGGGTTCCATGCCGGACCTGGTCCAGGCGGTCGGCCGGGCACTGCGCATCCGGCCCGGGGAGGGCAAGGTCGCCTCCCTGGTGGTGCCGGTGCTGCTGGGGCCGGGCGAGTCTCCCGAGACGATGCTGACCTCACGGGCGTACGGGGACCTCGCGCGGCTGCTGGAGGCGCTGCGGGCGCACGACACCCGGCTCGTCGAATCCCTGGCCCAGCCGCAGGCCCCGAGCCGGGCCGGGGCGCGGAGCACGGCGGGGCAGGCGGTCGGCTCCGGGCTGCGCAGCGGCGCGGAGTCCCTGCTGAGCTTCTCCACCCCGCGCGACCCGGCGCTGCTGGCGGCCTTCATCCGGCTGCGCGTCCTGCACCCGGAGCACGAGCACTGGCGCCGGGGGGTCGAGGCGGCCCGGATCTACGCCGCGACGGCCGGGGACCTGAAGGTGCCGTTCGTGTTCAAGGTGCCCGCCGGCGGGGAAGCCGGGGAGTCCGGCGAGCCGTGGCCGCCCGGGCTGGCCCGGTTCCCGCTCGGCCAGTGGATCGCGGACGTGCGGCGCACGTACCGCCGTGGCGCGCTGGGCAGGGAGCGGACGGCGCAGCTCGACGCGCTGGGCATGGTGTGGAGCCACTTCGACGTGGCCTTCGAGGAGGGGCTCGCGGCGGCGAGCGGCTGGGCGGCCGAACACGGGCACCTGCTGCCCCCGGTGGACGCCGTCTGGCACGGTGCCCCGGTCGGGGTGTGGGTCAAGAACCAGCGGGCGGCGGCCCGTCGCGAGGGCCCCGGCGCCCTGCCCGAGGAGCGCCGGGAAGCCCTGGAGGCCATCGACGGGTCCTGGTGTCCCGACTGGCCGATCTCCTGGCAGCGGGCCTTCCACCTGACGCGGGTCCACCTGGACGCGGGCGGCCGGCTCCCGGCGGGGCCCGGGGAGGCCGTCGTACAGGGCGAGGACCTCGGCGTGTGGCTGCGCGGCCAGCGGCAGTCCTGGGAGCGGCTGTCCTGGGCTCAGCGGTGGCTGCTGGAGCACACGCTCGGGGTGACCCCGGCCGAGGGGGCGGACCGGCCCAGGAAGCGTGTCGGGCACGCCGCCGCGTGGGCGGCCCACCTGGAGGCGGCCCGGCAGTTCCACGCGCGCGAGCGGCATCTGCGGGTGCCCCGTACGCATGTGGAACGGGTCGGCGACCGGGAGATGCGCCTCGGCTCCTGGATCTCCAACCAGCGCTCCCGCGCCGCGTCCCTCGGCGAGGAGCGGACGGCGGCCCTCACGGAGCTGGGGATGCGCTGGGCAATGTCCGGCTGACGCGGCGGCCGGCCCCGGCCGGTGCCGGACGCCGGCCCCCGTCACTGGTGGAAGTCCGACCGTCAGTGGTGGAAGCCCGCCGGTCAGTGGTGGAAGCCCGACCGGGGTTCGGCGGCCGGCACGGGCGGCGGCGTCGCGGTCAGGTGCTCCACGGCCCGGCGCAGGTCCGAGACGAGCAGCGCGATCTGGTCCCGTGTCACCCCGTGCCGGATCAGGACCCGTTGGATGACCGTGTCCCCGCGGTCGGCCGGCAGCGGGTACGAGGGCACCTGCCAGCCGCGCATGCGGAGCCGGTCGGAGAGGTCGTACAGGCTGAATCCGGCGCCCGCCGGGTCGGTGAGCCGGTAGGAGACGGCGGGCAGCGCGCCCTGGCCGTCGTAGAGCAGGGTGAAGGGGCCGGCCTTCTCGATCTCACGGGCCAGGTACTGGGCGGTGTCCGCGCAGGCCTGCTGGACCCGGCGGTAGCCGCCCCGGCCCAGGCGCAGGAAGAGGTAGTACTGGGCGATGATCTCGCCGCCCGGGCGGGAGAAGTTGAGGGCGAAGGTGGGCATGTCCCCGCCGAGGTAGTCCACGGAGAAGACGAGGTCGGCGGGGAGCAGCTCGGCGGTGCGCCAGACGATCCAGCCGACGCCGAGCGGGGCGAGACCGTACTTGTGCCCGGAGGTGTTGACGGAGGCCACGCGCGGCAGCCGGAAGTCCCAGACCACGTCCGGGTGGAGGAAGGGGGCGACGAAGCCGCCGCTGGCGGCGTCGACGTGGATCGGCACGTCCCAGCCGTGCTCGGCCTGGATCCGGTCCAGTTCGGCGGCGATCTCGGCGACGGGCTCGTAGACGCAGGTGTAGGTGACGCCGAGGATGGCGACGACGCCGATGGTGTTCTCGTCCACGTGGGCGGCGAGCTGTTCGGGGCGCAGTCCCGTGGCTCCCGGCTCCAGGGGGACCTGGCGCAGTTCGACGTCGAAGTAGCGGGCGAACTTCTCCCAGCAGATCTGGACGGGCCCGCACACCAGGTTGGGGCGGTCGGCGGGGAGTCCGGCGGCCCGGCGGCGCTCGCGCCAGCGCCACTTCAGGGCGAGGCCGCCGAGCATGGCGGCCTCGCTGGAGCCGGTGGTGGAGCAGCCGGTTCCGGTGGTGCCGGCCGGGGCGTTCCACAGGTCGGCCAGGATGTTGACGCAGCGGGCCTCGATCTCCGCGGTCTGCGGGTACTCGTCCTTGTCGATCATGTTCTTGTCGAGGCACTCGTTCATCAGCCGGTGGACCCCGTCGTCCGACCAGGTGGTGCAGAAGGTGGCGAGGTTCTGGGCGGCGTTGCCGTCGAGGAGCAGCTCGTTGTGGAGGAGCTGGTAGACCACCTCGGAGGGTGAGTGGTCGTCAGGCATCCGGTTCTTGGGGAGGATCTCGCCGCTGAGGGCGGAAGCGAACACGTCCGTCTCGGCGTCGCGGGAGCGTGCGTCCTTCGTCTCATGGAGGGCCATATCTGGACTCTAATGGACAAATGGCCCATCAGGACGGCGTCAGGGTCGGCCTCGAGGACCGGTTACCGCTGCGGCTTCCGGCCGACTCGACGGTGTGACCCCTTCCATACCCTCCCGGTTCGGCCGCAGGATTTACTGTCGAGTAGGGTTTTACACATAGGTCTTCCCGTTCGGGCCGCTGGAGCCGGTCCGGACGGGAAGATCATCCAATTAGTTCGATCGGAACTTATCCGCGCATGTCCGGATAGCGGCCCTCGGTTCTCCGCGCCCTGATACCTCTCGGGCCATGAACAAGATCACCCGCCGTCAGGCCTTAGGCACAACTGCCGGCGCGCTCACCGCCCTCGGCCTCGCCGGCGCCACCGCGCACGCGGCCGCCACCGGCCCCCGTACCGCCGTACCCGCCAACCCCGCGGGAACGGCCGACGAGGTCTACCAGGGCCGACGCATCCGCATAACCCCCGCCTCGGGCGGAGGCGGCCACCACGGCGGCCACCACTCCACCGGACTGCCGACCGTCCTCATAGACGGCCGCGAACTGCACGTGATGCGGAACGCCGACGGCACCTGGATCAGCGTGGTCAACCACTACGAGACGTACTCCGACACCCTCTCGCTCGCCCGCGCCGCCGTGCGCGAACTCCAGGGCGCCACCCTCGTCCCGATGGGCGGCATGTGATGACCATCCGCAAGAACCAGGCCTCGCTCACCCCCGAGGAGAAGCGGGCCTTCACCAACGCGCTCCTCGAACTCAAGCGCACCGGCCGCTACGACCGCTTCGTCACCACCCACAACGGCTTCATCATGGGCGACACCGACTCGGGCGACCGGGTCGGCCACCGCTCCCCCTCCTTCCTGCCCTGGCACCGCCGGTTTCTGCTGGAGTTCGAGGCGGCTCTGCAGGCGGTGGATCCGGCTGTGGCCCTGCCCTACTGGGACTGGACGGCGGACCGGACCGCCCGCTCCTCGCTCTGGGCCGCCGACTTCCTCGGCGGCACCGGGCGGGCCCGCGACGGTCAGGTGCTCGACGGGCCGTTCGCCTACGCCGCGGGCAAGTGGGAGGTAGCCGTACGCGTGGACGGCCGCTCCTACCTGCGGCGCGCGCTCGGCACCGGCGTCGCCCAGCTGCCCACCAGGGCCGAGGTGGACTCCGTCCTCGCGATGCCGGTGTACGACGCGGCGCCCTGGAACAGCTCCTCCGCCGGGTTCCGCAACCACCTGGAGGGCTGGCGCGGGGCCAACCTGCACAACCGCGTGCACGTGTGGGTGGGCGGCCAGATGGCCACCGGGGTCTCCCCCAACGACCCGGTGTTCTGGATGCACCACGCCTTCATCGACAAGCTGTGGGCCGAGTGGCAGGCACTGCACCCGCGGTCGGCATACCTGCCCGCCGCCGGCACCCCGAACGTCGTGGACCTGAACGACACCATGCGGCCGTGGAACGACGTGACGCCGGCCGACATGCTGGACCACCGCAAGTTCTACACCTTCGACACCGAGCCGGCCCCTGTCCCGGCCGGAGCCGCCGCCAGCCAGCGGTAGTGCAGTTCGGGGCGGCCGACCTGGCCGTACCGGGGGGAGCGGGCCGCGCGGCCGGTGTCCACCAGGTGCTCCAGGTAGCGGCGGGCGGTGATCCGGGAGATCCCGGCCGCCTCGGCCGCCCCGGCCGCGGTCAGCCCCTCGGGGGCCGCCCGCAGCAGCGCGGCGACCCGATCCAGGGTCGGCGCGCCGATCCCCTTGGGGAGTTCGGCCGGGCCGGGGGCGCGCAGGGCGGCCATGGCCCGGTCCACGTCGTCCTGGCCGGCCGCCTCGCCCGCCGCCGTCGCACGGAACTCGGCGTAGCGCAACAGCCGTTCGCGCAGGGTCGGGAAGGCGAAGGGCTTCAGTACGTACTGCACCACCCCGAGCGAGACGCTCTCGCGGACGACCCCCAGGTCCCGCGCCGAGGTCACCACGATCACGTCGGCGGGGTGGCCCGCCGCGCGCAGACCGCGCGCGAAGCGCAGCCCGTGGCCGTCGGGCAGGGTGAGGTCGAGCAGCAGGAGGTCGATCCGGGTCCGCTCCAGGACCCGGGTGGCCTCGGCCAGCGAGTGGACGGCCGCGACGGCGGTGAAGCCGGGCACCCGCCCGACGTACAGGGCGTGCGCGTCGGCGGCGACGGGATCGTCCTCGACCACGAGGACCCGCACCTCGGGCGCGCTCACTCCCCCGCCTCCCCGCGCGCGGGCAGCCGTACGGTGAACCGCGCGCCCCCGTCCGGCAGTCGGTCGGCGTCCGCACTGCCGCCGTGGCGGTGCGCCACCTGCCGGACCAGCGCGAGGCCGAGGCCCCGCCCCTCCCCCTTGCCGGACCAGCCGCGGCGGAACACGTCCGCCCCCTCGGGGAGTCCGGGGCCGTTGTCGGCGACGCGCAGGAGCAGGCCCCGCCCGCCGGGCCCGTCCGGACCGTCCGGCCGGACGGTGACGGCGATGCGGGCACCGGGGACTCCGGTGAGGGCGTCCACGGCGTTGTCGACGAGGTTGCCGAGGACGGTGACGAGGTCCCGGGCGGGCGGACCGCCGTGCCCGGCGGCGATGGCGGCGCTGTCCGGGGTGACGACCAGCTCGACGCCCCGCTCATGGGCCTGCGCGGCCTTTCCGAGCAGCAGGGCCACGAGCACCGGCTCGCCGACCGAGGTGACCACTTCGTCGGTGAGGGCCTGGGCGAGGCGCAGTTCGGCGGTGGCGAAGTCCACCGCCTCCTCGGTGCGGCCGAGTTCGATGAGGGAGACCACGGTGTGCAGCCGGTTGGCCGCCTCGTGGGCCTGCGCGCGCAGCGCCTGGGTGAATCCGCGCTCGTGATCCAACTCCCCTGCCAAGCCCTGGAGTTCGGTGTGGTCGCGCAGGGTGACCACGGTGCCGCGGCGGCCGCCGCCGGCGACGGGCGCACTGTTGAGCACGAGCACCCGGTCGGTGGTCAGGTGAACCTCGTCCACCCTGGGCCGGTCGGCGAGCAGTGCCCCGGTGAGCGGGGCGGGCAGGCCGAGCTCGGCGACGCCGGTTCCCTTGATCTCCCCGCGCAGGCCGAGGAGTTCGCGGCCGGCGTCGTTCACGAGGGTGATCCTGCGCTGCCCGTCGAGCATCAGGAGCCCTTCGCGGACCCCGTGCAGGGCGGCCTGGTGGTAGTCGTACATGCGGCTCAGCTCGCCGGCGTTCATCCCGTGGGTGTGGCGGCGCAGCCGGGCGTTGACGACGTACGTGCCCACGCCGCCGAGGGCCAGCGCCCCGCCGGCCACCCAGGCGAGGGCGGAGAGCTGCGCGGCGAGCCGGGCGCTGACCGCGCGGACGGTGATGCCGGAGGCGACCATGCCGATGACCCGGCCGTCGTCCACGATCGGGGTGACCACGCGGATGGAGGGGCCGAGGGTGCCGGTGTAGGTCTCGCCGAAGGTCTCGCCGCGCAGCGCGGGGGCGGTGTTGCCCATGAAGGGCTCACCGATGCGCTTCGGGTCGGGGTGGGTCCAGCGCCGCCCGTCCGGCGCCATGATCGTCACGAAGTCCACGCCGGCGTCGACGCGGACCCGCTCGGCGTAGGGCTGCAGGGCTTCGGAGGGCCCACCGGGCACCTGGCTCCCGCGCCCCGCCCCCAGTACCGCCTCGCGCACGGAGGGCGAGTCGGCGACCGCGCGGGCCACCGCCCCGGCCTGGCGCCGGGCGGCCTCCTCGGCCTGGCCGCGGGCGGTCGCGTACGCGAAGACGGCGCATCCGGCGACGACCGCGGCGACCAGCACCACCTGCATGGCGAAGAGCTGGCCGGCGAGGCTGCGCGGCGGCCGGGGGAAGCGGAACATGGCGCTCAGTGTGCACCCGGACGTGAACTCAATGAACGCAAGGGTGACCGGGGTCACAGCGGCGGGCGATGGTCTCCCCGGGACGCCTTCACCACCTGGAGGCAACGTGCACCACCAGGAGGCAGCGTGTCCGCCAGACGCGACAAGACGCATTATCTGTACATCGCCGTGATCGGCGCGGTGCTGCTCGGCATCGCCGTCGGCTTCGCCGCGCCCGGCACGGCCGTGGAGCTCAAGCCGCTGGGCACCGGCTTCGTCAGCCTCATCAAGATGATGATCTCGCCGGTGATCTTCTGCACGATCGTGCTGGGCATCGGGTCGGTGCGCAAGGCCGCCAAGGTCGGCGCGGTGGGCGGGCTGGCGCTCGGCTACTTCATGGTGATGTCCACGGTGGCGCTGGCCATCGGACTGCTGGTCGGCAACCTGCTGGATCCGGGCAGCGGGCTGCACCTGACCGAGGCGGCCCGGCACGCGGGCGAGGCGCAGGCCAAGGCGGGCGGCGCGAAGAGCACCCCGGAGTTCCTGCTGGGGATCATCCCGACCACGCTGGTGTCGGCCTTCACCGGGGGCGAGGTGCTGCAGACCCTGCTGGTGGCGCTGCTGTGCGGGTTCGCACTGCAGGCCATGGGCACGGCGGGCGAACCGGTGCTGCGCGGGATCGGGCACGTGCAGAAGCTGGTGTTCCGGGTGCTCGCGATGATCACGTGGGCGGCTCCGGTGGGCGCGTTCGGCGCGATCGCGGCGGTCGTCGGGGCCACCGGCATGGACGCGCTGAAGTCGCTGGCCGTCATCATGATCGGCTTCTACACGACGTGCCTGCTCTTCGTGTTCGTGGTGCTCGGCACCCTGCTCAGGGTGTGTACGGGAATCAGCGTCTTCGCCCTGCTGCGCTACCTGGGCCGGGAGTTCCTGCTGATCCTGTCCACCTCCTCCTCCGAGTCGGCGCTGCCCCGGCTCATCGCGAAGATGGAGCACGTCGGGGTGTCGCGGCCGGTGGTCGGCATCACCGTCCCGACGGGCTACTCCTTCAACCTGGACGGGACCGCGATCTATCTGACGATGTCCTCGCTCTTCGTCGCGGAGGCGATGGGCAAGCCCCTCGCGCTGGGCGAGCAGATCTCCCTGCTGCTGTTCATGATCGTGGCCTCGAAGGGCGCGGCCGGGGTGACGGGCGCGGGACTGGCCACCCTCGCGGGCGGACTGCAGTCGCACCGGCCGGAACTGGTCGACGGGGTCGGCCTGATCGTGGGCATCGACCGGTTCATGAGCGAGGCGCGGGCGCTCACGAACTTCGCGGGCAACGCGATCGCAACCGTCCTGATCGGGACCTGGACGAAGGAGTTCGACCGGGCCCGGGCCACCGAAGTCCTCGCGGGCCGAATGCCGTTCGACGAGACCACGCTCACCGACGACGGCCACGGGCCGGCCGCCGCGGTCCCGGCCCAGCCGGGCGGCGCCAAGGACGGCGTACCCGTCTAGCGGGTGCGCCGGAGGGACCGGCCGGACAGGGCTCGCCCCCACGGTGCCCAGGCCGGCCGGTCCCGACACCTCGCCGCACCGTCGATTTTCAGCCAAGCAACGATCAAGCGTCGTGCGGTAAAAGGTACTTCCATATCGGGGCAGCCGTCTGACATCTTGCGTCCACCACTCGTTTCGTACGGCCCGGTACGTGCCACCCGCACCGCCGGGCCGTCTTCGGAGGACGCATTGATACCCCACATATCCAGCCGACCTCGACGTAGCCTCGTGCTGGCCGCCGCCCTCGGCGCGCTGGCCTTCGGTGCCCCGGCCGCGCTCGCCGGCACCGCGCCCGTCTCCCCGGCCGGAACCCCGGCCGGAACCCCGGCCTCCGCCGCACCCGCCAAGGCCCCGGCCGCGGTGTCGACTTCCCAGAGTGCGACCTGGGCTGCCGGCACCCGCGCCTACCTGGTGATCACCGCCGCCGGTGACAGCTCGGCGGTCCGCTCCGCCGTCGCCGCCAACGGCGGCACGGTCTTCTCGTACTTCGACTCCATCGGCGTGATCGTCGCCCACTCGTCCTCCTCGACCTTCGCCACCACCATGCGCGGTGTCAGCGGTGTCCAGAAGGTCGGCGCGACGCGCACCTCGGACGTCCCGGCCGACGCGTACAACCCGGCGCTGCCCGCCAACCCGGCGCAGTCCTCGACCGCCGCGGGCGAGCCCGTACGCGCCGACATGAGCCAGATCAAGGCCGACCAGGCCTGGGCCGTGAACGCCGGCTCGGCCACCGTCAAGGTCGGCATCCTGGACACCGGTGTGGACGACCAGCACCAGGACCTGGCGCCGAACTTCAACGCCGCCGACTCCGCCTCCTGCGCCTACGGCAAGCCGGACACCCGGGCCGGCGCGTGGCGTGACGTGGACACCCACGGCACGCACGTGGCGGGCACCGTCGCCGCCGCCAAGAACGGCATGGGCGTCGTCGGCGTCGCCCCGGGCGTGAAGATCGCCTCGGTCCGCGTGGCCGAGCCGGGCAACTCGTTCTTCTTCGCCGAGAACACCATCTGCGCCTTCGTGTGGTCCGGCGACCACGGGTTCAAGGTCACCAACAACAGCTATTACACGGACCCGTGGCAGTTCAACTGCCCGGACAACATCGACCAGGCCGCCATCATCGAGGGCGTCAAGCGCGCCCAGGAGTACGCGGAGAGCAAGGGCTCGCTCCAGGTCGCCGCGGCGGGCAACGAGAACTACGACCTCGCCCACAAGACCACGGACTCGGCGAGCCCCAACGACTCGACCCCGACCACCCGCACCATCACCAACGCCTGCCTCGACATCCCGACCGAGCTCCCGGGCGTGGTCACGGTCGCGGCCAACGGCACCGGTGTCACCAAGGCCTCCTTCTCCAACTTCGGCCAGGGCGTCATCGACGTCGCGGCGCCGGGCAGCAACGTCTACTCCACCGCGCCCGGCGGCGGTTACAGCACCAAGAGCGGCACCTCGATGGCCGCCCCGCACGTCGCGGGCGTCGCGGCGCTCATCGCCAGTGCCAACCCGGGCATCACGCCGGCCCAGATCCGCGACAAGCTGGCCACCCAGGCCAACGACGTCGCCTGCCCGTCGGACAGCCGCTGCACCGGCACGACGGCCAACAACGGGTTCTTCGGCGAGGGCCAGGTCGACGCGCTGAAGGCGGTCGGCGCCACCCCGCCGCCCGGGAAGTACTTCGAGAACCTCGGTGACTTCGCGATCAACGACAACGCCACCGTGGAGAGCCCCATCACCGTCAGCGGGGTGACCGGCAACGCGCCGGCCACCCTCAAGGTGGGCGTGGACATCAAGCACACCTACATCGGTGACATCAAGGTCGACCTCGTGGCCCCGGACGGCACGGTGTACACCCTGAGCAACCGGGCGGGCGGAAGCACGGACAACATCATCCAGACCTTCACCGTCAACGCCTCCTCGGAGGTCGCGAACGGCACCTGGAAGCTCCGTGTGAACGACAACGCCAGCCAGGACACCGGCAAGATCGACGCCTGGAACCTGACCTTCTAGTCCGTCGGTTCCACCAGCGGTGCGCGACGCCGTCCTCGGCCGGCCGGCCGAGGACGGCGTCGCGGTACGGCCGCGGGGCCATCGGGGAGCAGCGCAACCGCTCCCCGGTGGCCCCGGTCCGTTTCGGCAGGGCCCCGCGCGGCTATCTCGTGCGCAGCACGCAGTCCCCGCAGAGGCCGCCGCCCGGCACCTTGTAGTACAGGCAGCAGCTGCGGCGCACGAAGGCCACCCCGAGGCCGGGTTCGTGGATGAAGGTGCCGGCCGCGCCGAGCGGCCCGCCGTCGGCGAGCAGCACGGCCGCGAGGGAGGCCGCCTCCTCCCCCGGTACCCGGTCGGTGAGCACCCGTACGGCGCCGACCAGACCGGAGGCGGTGTTCCCGCGCAGCACCCGCGGCGATACGCCGAACCGCTCGCGCAGCGCCGCGTCCAGTACCGCGGTGTTCCCGAGCACGCTGTCGGCCAGGGCCAGGGCCGGAGCCTCCCCCGGCAGTTCGGCGGGCTCGGGCAGCCACAGCTCCAGCGATCCCGCGCCCTGCAGCCGCCACCACACACGGCCGGGCCCGAGGTCCGGCACCCGGCCGGACAGGACGGCGCAGCCGAGCGCGATCGACCAGAGCCTGGAGACGATCCCGAACTGCGCGGTCGAAGCGGCCACCCGCCCCGGCCCGCTGCCGATCCGCCGCCCCACCTCGCCCACGTAGGGCCCGAGCCGGTCCCCGTACAGCTCGTCGAGCGGCCGGAAGCCGGGCCCGGGCGGCTCCTTCCCGCAGGCCACGGTGAAGAACGGTCCGACGGAGCGCAGTCGCCGCAGTACGTCGTCCACCTCAGGCTCCGGGTCCGGCGCCGGGAGCGGCCTCGGGGGCCGTCGTGAAGCAGTCCATTGCCCGATGATCTCAGGCGGGGCGAGTGACCCTAAAGGCTGTCGTCGGAGTGGCGCCTGGCCCGGGCGGTCTGCGTGAAGGCCGCGACCCAGTTGCGGGTCGCCGAGGCTGCCGCGGTCATCCGCACCACCTCGCGCAGCAGCAGCGCACCCTCCTCGGCGGAGGCCCGGGAGGCCCCGGCCGCCACGCCGTCGGAGGCGATGCAGCGGGCGCCGCGCTCGCGCAGGCCGGCCACTACCTCGGTGGCCTGCCGGTGGACCGCGGTGGTCTGCTCGGCGATGTCGCTCCACGGGTCGCCCTCGCGGCCGGCGACGGCGCCGGCGATCAGGTCGAGGGCGACGACGGTGCCGGTGTAGCCCACGGTCGAGGCGTAGGAGTCGGGTTCGTTGCCGAGGTCCACGGTGAGGTCGGCGAGGTCGCCGAGCGGCGTGCCTTGGCCGACGTCCACGACCGTACGACGGCCCGCGCGGGTCCCGCCGCCGGTTCGGGGAACCCGGGCCGGGGCACGGCGCGGGCCGTCCGGCACGAGCCGCCCCCGCCGGAGGAGCTCCCGGCCGGGGCGGCCTGAACGGCCGGAGGCCGCCAGAGGCGGTCAGGGCCGATCAGAAGCGGTCAGAGGGCCCCGAGGAAGTCCAGCAGGGCCCGGTTGAAGGCCTCCGGCTGCTCCACGCCCGGCAGGTGCCCGGCGCGCTCCACCACGGTGAGCACCGAGTGGGCGACCAGCGCGTGCAGGGATTCGGCCTCGGCGACCGGGGTGTACACGTCGTCCCGGCCGACCACGATCAGGCAGGGCACCTCGGTCGGCAGCGCCGCGAGCACCGGGGCGTAGTCGGGCCGCTCGGCCCGCCCGCGCAGCGCGGCGGCCGCGCCCCGCGGGTCGGTCGCGCACATCATCGCGGTCACCCCGGCCGCGGCCTCGGGCATCCCGGTCACGTTGTACGGCGCGAGCATCTTGTCGATGACCTCGTCGGTGTAGGGCTTCATGCCCTCGCGGAGGAGCCGCTCGGCGAGCTCGCGGCGGAAGGTCTTGCCGTCCGGCGTCTCCGGTGGCGCGGACGTGTCGGACAAGACGAGGGCCCGTACCACACCCGGGTGGCGCAGTCGCATCTCCATGGCGATCTGGCCGCCCATGGACACTCCGCCGACGACCGCCTGTTCGATGCCCAGACGGTCGAGCAGCGCGGCCAGGTCGTCGGCGAAGTCGGCGAGCAGGGTCTTGCCTGGTACGACCGGGCTCTGGCCGTATCCGCGCAGGTCAGGGGTGATCACACGGTAACCGGCGGCGGTCAGGGCGGCCGTCTGGGGGGCCCACATCGTGCGGTTGAACGGATGTCCGTGGATCAGGATTACAGGGGCTCCGTCGCGGGGACCCAAGTCCTCGAAAAAGAGTGTCACGCCATTGCCAATCAGGGGCTTCATGAGAGGACTTTAAGGGGTTACATTGAGCCACTCGCGTTCACCTGACAGCCCGTTGCCTTTCACCCGTGTTTTGCACTGGGGGCGACGTCAGGGACGCAGACTGTGCAACCACCCCACCGCCCAGAAGGACCGAAGGCTCCGTGCCCGTACCCGTACTCCTCGCCGGCCGCACCGTGCGGCTCGAGCCCCTCGCCCCCCACCACACCGAGGCCTTGGCCATGGCCGGGGCCGAGGATCGTACGACTTACGCCTTCACCCCCGTACCCCACGGCGTGCAGGCGTCCCACGAGTACATCGACCGCGCCCTCGCCGATCAGGCGGCGGGTCGATCGCTCCCGTTCGCGGTGGTCAGAACCACCGACGGCCGGGTGGTCGGTTCGACCCGGTTCCTGGAACTGGACTACTGGCAGGGGCCGCTGGTGTGGCCCGCCGTGCCGGGGGTCCCGTTCGGTGATCCGGCGACGGCGATCCCCGATGCCGCCGAGATCGGCAATACCTGGCTGTCCCCGGCGGCCCAGGGCACCGGCATCAATACCGAGGCGAAGCTGCTCATGCTCCGCCACGCCTTCGAGACCTGGGGCGTCCGGCGCATCTCGCTGCGCGCGGACGCCCGCAACGGCCGCTCCCGCGCCGCCATGGAACGGCTCGGGTTCACCAGCGAGGGGGTCCGCCGGGCCCACTCGCGGGGGCTCGACGGCGCGGTCCGCAGTACGGCCTTCTACTCGATCCTCGACGAGGAGTGGCCGACCGTGCGGTCGGTCATCGAGCTCAGGCTGTCGGCGGCCGCGCAGCGCAAGCGGCGCCGCAAGACGCTCATCCCGGCGTAACGGTCCTTCTGCTCGGACGGCGGGCGGCTCCCGCCCCCTCTTCCCGGTGTCAGCCGAGGAAGGCGGGGGCGAGGGCCGACGTCATGAGCCGGGCCGGGGCGCCGCTTCCGTCGGCGGGCAGGGAGTAAAGGTCGGCGCCGAAGTCCCCGGGCAGCGAGTAGACGACGGTCTTGTCGTCCGTCCACACCACCTGGTCGTCGACGCTGCGCTCCTCGGCGAGCGGGGCCTCCGTCATCGAGGCGAGGTCCAGGACGTACAGCCGCCACGGTGCGTCCGCCGACAGGCCGGGCACCCGCTTCTTGAAAACCAGCCGGGTTCCGTCGGGCGACAGGGACGGGCACTCCAGGTTCTCGCGCAGCGTGGTCACCGCGCGTGCCGCGAGGTCGCCGCGGACCAGGTAGGTCTGGCCGCCGGTCGCGAGCGTGGCGTAGAAGCCCTGCTCGTCGGCGGTGAAGGTGACCCCCCAGAAATTGACGTCGGCGTTGCGGTACGTCTTGCCGTCCTTGGTGATCGTGAAGTCCTCCAGCGAGGCGTCGTACTTCCCGGTGCGCAGGTCGAGCAGCGAGGTCCGGGTCGAGAAGTTCGTACCCGCGTACGAGTCCCCGCCCGCGAAGACCGTCCAGGCGGCCAGGTGGCCGCCGGGCGAGACCCTCGCCCGGGTCGGGATGCCGGCCAGCGGGCGGCTGGCGACTTCCTTCAGCCCGGCGTCGAGGACGACGGCCTTGTACCCGTCCTGCACCCCGCCCTTGTCGGCCTGGAGGCAGATCCCGGTGCCGGCGGCGGAGTGGAAGCGCAGGCAGCTGACCCCGGAGGCGGTACGGGGGCCTTCGGGCGCGTCGGCCGCCGCGCTGGCCAGCTCGTCGCGCTGCGGCCCCCACGCCATGTTCCGGAAGACGATCCGCCTGCCTCCGTCGCCCGGGGCGAGGGATATCTCGCCCTTGGTGACCGCCGGCCCGCCGGGCCGGGCCTCGTTCTTCTCCTCGGCGCGCGAGGAGGCCCGTACGACGGCGAGCGCTCCGATCGCGGCGAGCAGGACGACGGCGGAGACGAGGATCAGGATCCGGCGCTGGAGGGGCATGTGTGGGGGCCTTTCGGGATCCGCGGGTGGGTTCAGGCGGCTCGGGTGTCCGGCGCGGCGTCGCCCGGCCGCCACCATGCCCGGGGCGACGGCCTGCGGCTCGGGGGTCACGGCGGGCGCGGGAGTACCGCGGCTGTCCGCGACGTACATGGTCAGGAGGCCCAGATCCCCGTGATGTCCTTGGCGGTGGCCGCGTTGCCCGCGTGGGTGGTCAGACCGGAGAGGCCTTCGAGGGTGCGCAGCATGTCGTAGTGGTTGTAGGTGGTGCTCGACGTGCTGCCGGCGGTGACGGGCTGGCCGTAGAGCACGGTCGGGATCTTGTTGCCGGCGAGCCGGTTGTCCTCGTCGAAGGTGACCACGAGCAGGCTGTTGTGGGTCTTGGCCCAGTCCGCGTAGGCCTTGAGGTTGTTCTTCAGCCAGGTGTCGCCGGTGCCCACCGAGCAGTCGTGCATGTCGTTGCACAGGTTCGGGACGACGAACGACATCTCGGGGAGGGTGGTGAAGTCCGTCGGGAACTGGGTCATGGTCTTCGCGGTGCTGGTGGGCACGTTGGAGAACGCGAACCAGGGGTTGTGCTTGCGGGCGTACTTGCCGCTGGAGCAGGTGGTGGAACCCTGGCTGGGCAGGGTCTCGTTGTAGCTGGCCCAGGTCTTGCCGGCGGCGATCAGCTCGGAGGCCAGGTTGGGCGCGGAGCTGAAGCCCGGCGTGTAGCAGCTGTCGCCGGTCACGCCCTGGTGGGAGCCCGAGAAGAGCTGCAGGTAGTTGGGCTGGCTGGGGTGCGTGATGCCGTAGGACTTGGTGAGGTTGGCTCCCCCGGTCTTGAGGGAGTTGATGTACGGGGCGCTGGAGCTGCCGATGACCTGGCTGTAGGCGTGGTTCTCGAAGACCGCGACGACTATGTGGTCGGGTGCGGGCAGGCCGGCCGCGTGCGCGGGCTGAGCGGTGCCGATGCCCGCCCACAGCCCGGCGCCGACGGCGGTGACGCCGAAGGCGGTGGCGAGGGCGGTCTTGCGACGGAACCGTGGAACTGGCATGCCGAACACGGCAATTACCTCCAGGCAGGGCGGGGGGGCTGGGGGCGGCGCGGACGTACCGTACCGATCGGCATGTGCATGGGCCAGAGATACTCGGCGAACAGAACGGGAACTCCACAGACCGTTTGCGCGTCGGGCAATGTCCTTCCCTGCGGAACCCCAAGAGACGGAAAAATCCGGAACCCGCGAGCACGTAGGCTCCTCTTTCGATCGAAAGCAGTCCCACCCCGCCCCAACGGGGTCAGCACCAAACCGGAGAGCAACCGCACATGTCGCACTCACCCGACGGACAGCAGCAGCCGTACCCTCCGTACCCGCCGCAGGGGCAGCAGCCCCACTACGGCGAGCCGCAGTCCTTCGGCGCACCGCAGTCCTACGGTGAGCCGCAGTCCTACGGTGACCCCGAGTGGCACGAGGACCAGCGGCGGCGGCCCTCGCGGGTCCGGCGGTGGGTGATCGCGGGTGCCTCCGTGCTCGCGCTGGCGGGTGTCGCGGCGCTCGTGCTGAACCACTACGAAGTACCGCCCTTCACCGACAAGGGCGAGGCCGTCTCCTTCGGGAAGCCGCCCGCGGGCTCCACCGGGGGCGGGAGCGGCGGCACCGTCAAACCGCCGGCGAACTCGAAGATGTCGATGCCCACGGACCCGACGGCCGTCTTCAAGAACACGATGACACTGCCCGACGGCACGCACGTCGCCGTCACCACGCTGGACGGCAAGAAGTCGGGCTTCAAGGGCAAGGTCTGGGTCTGGGCTCCCAAGGAGTACAACGACCCGAAGTTCGCCAAGAGCGGTTTTCCGGTCATGATCGCGCTCCCGGGCGGCGCCGGCTACCCGAGCAACTACTGGATGGGCACCGACCTGGGCCTGCAGACCAGCATCAGCAAGTGGTACGGCGAGGGCAAGAGCAAGCCCTTCATCCTCGCCATGCCGGTGCTGAACCCGGGTCCCGACGACAAGGGCGTCTACTGGGACGGCTCCGACATCCCGGACCAGCCCAAGATGGGCACCTGGCTGACCGACGACGTCCCGGACCTGATGCGGGCGAACTTCCGCACCGTCAAGTCCCGTGACGGCTGGGCCTACATGGGCTCCTCCACCGGCGGCTTCGCCAGCCTGAAGTCCGTTCTGAAGTACCCGGAGAAGTTCAAGGCCGCGATCTGCTCCGGTCCGGACATAGTGCCCGACTCCTCGCTGTGGAAGGGCCACGACAAGGAGAAGGCGGAGAACAACCCCGAGCTGCTGGCCAAGCAGCTGATCGACAAGAAGGGCCCGGACGTCTACCTGGCCTTCCAGGTCGGCACCAACGAGTCCAACAAGAACACCCTGCCGAACGTGGAGAAGTTCATCGCCACCTACGGCAAGGGCCCGGTCCACACCGAGCTGAAGATCATCCAGGGCGGCCAGCACAACGCCAAGACCTACGTGCCCAACATGGGCGAGGGGCCGATCCAGTTCATCAGCAAGGTCATGGAAGGACCCGTGGAGTAACCAGCCCCGGTTCCACCGACCCCGGCCCGCCGAACACCTTCGGCGGGCCGCCGCCGTTCCAGGGCTCCCAGCCCGGGTCCCCGTCCACGGCGAAGCGCACCCAGGCCGCGTGCATCTCCTCGGCCAGCCCCTGCGGAGCGTCCGGCCCGGCCAGCCAGGACGCCTCGGGCACGGCCAGGGTGTCGAAGACGAAACCCAGCTCCAGCGCGTGGCAGGACCCGAGGCCCGGGACCCCGGACGGCCACGCGAACTCGTACACGAAGCTGGGCGCGTCGCGCCCCGGCGCCCCGGCCAGGGCGCGCAGCGGGTCGCGCAGCAGCCGGTCGGTGAGCAGGTGCCCGGCGAGGTCGGCCGGGCCGGCGCCGGGCCGCTCGGCGCGCAGCGCCCGTACGGAGCCGCGGTCCTTGCCGCTGCGGATCCGGCCCAGGGTCACGGCGAGCGGGCCCAGCCGGTCCAGCAGCCGCATCCCGCCGGTCGGGGCCAGCCAGAGCCGGTGCTCCTCGGCGGTCCAGCCGAGGAGCAGCGGTACGGCGGTGCCGGCGGCGGCTTCGAGCGGGTCCACCGGCAGTGTGTCCGGGTCGGCGACCAGCCCGAAGGCGGGGCCGCCGACCAGCGGCGAGGACCGGCGCAGTACGGCGGCCTGGGCGGCGAGCAGGTCGGGCAGCGCGGTGGCGGCGAAGGCCTCGGCGGTGGCGGGGACCTTGAGCAGCGAGGCCATCCGCCGGGCCATGGCGCGGACCCGTTCGCGCGCCAGCACCTCGGGAGGGCCGCTCTGCAGGACGGCCCGGTGGAAGAGTCCGGCGGCCCGGGGTGCGGCGAGGAGGGCGCCGATGCTGATGGCTCCGGCCGACTCGCCGAAGACGGTCACGCGCCCGGGGTCGCCGCCGAAGGCCTCGATGTTCTCCCGCACCCAGGTCAGGGCGGCGATCTGGTCGAGCAGGCCGCGGTTGGCGGGGGCGTCGGGGAAGAGCCCGTAGCCGAGGACGCCCAGGCGGTAGTTGACGGAGACGAGCACGACGCCGTCGCGGGCGAAGGCGGAGCCGTCGTAGACGGGGACGGCGGAGGAGCCGCGGGTGAGCGCCCCGCCGTGGATCCAGACCATGACCGGCAGCCGGGCTCCCGAGGACTCCCCGCCCTCGGGTGCCGGGGTCCACACGTTGAGGTTCAGGCAGTCGTCCCCGGGGATCTCCGGATCGGACAGCAGCGCCGCGAACGGGTCGGGGTAGGGCACCTTGGGCGCGGTGGGACCGTACGCACCAGCGTCGCGTACGCCGTCCCACGGTTCGGGGGGTACGGGCGCGGCGAAGCGGCGGGCGCCTACGGGCGGGGCGGCGTAGGGGATGCCCCGGAAGACGGCGATGCCGCCGGGGCCGTTCCGGCCCTCGACCACGCCGTGCGCCGTGCGGGCCCTGGGGCGGGCACGGTCCTGGGCTGCGCTCGCCGCTGCGGGCATCGTGTCCTCCTGGGTCCTGGGGTCGCGGGTCCGGGTCCGGGTCCTGGTGTACGGGTCCGGGCGTCCGGGGGTGGTCGGCGCCTGCGGTCCGCGCTCCCGGTGCTCTGGGGGCCGCTGAATCCGGTGTTCCGCGCTCCGTCCGGTCGCACGGTCGCACAGGCGCACGACGGGTGACAAGGCGTGACCCCCTCCGGGGCGGACCTGGTTGGACCGGGCATGCGATCCCTCTCTCTCCACCTCACCGTTCGGAGCCTCCTGCGGGCCGGATCGGTCCCGGTCCTGCTGCTGGCGGCCACGGCCGCCGCGGCGTCCGGCAGCGGTGCGCACGCCGCGGACGGCCCGACCGCCGCCCTCGGGACGCCGCCGGCCGTCGGGCCCGAGTTCCAGTACCTGGGTACGGACGACCAGCCGCACAGCGTCACCTCCCCCAAGGGCTGCCTGGCCGCGAAGGGCGGCGGCGGGCGCGCGGTGACGAACAGGACGCGCGGCTCGGTCGCGCTCTACCGGGAGCCGGGCTGCGCGGGCTCGCCGGTGGAGGTGCTGCCGCCGGGAGCCGTCATGCCGGTGCGGCCCTACTTCGCCTCCGCCCGGTTCGGGATCACCCGGTAGGCGCAGGGGCCGTGACCCTTGGGCTGCCGCCGCGTTGTATGCCATGTCAAACGCCGCAACTTCTGTTTCTGCGGCAACCCCATTTCTCACGAGGAGATCTTGATGTCGCGTATCGCGAAGGCATTCGTCATCACCGCTGCCGCCGGTAGCGCCCTGGCCGCCGGCGCGGGTCTGGCGGCTGCCGATGCCGGAGCGCACGGTGCGGCTGTCGGCTCCCCCGGTGTCCTGTCGGGCAACCTGCTCCAGGTTCCGGTTCACGTCCCGGTCAACGTCTGCGGCAACACCGTCAACGTGATCGCCCTGCTCAACCCGGCGTTCGGCAACACCTGCGTCAACGCGTCGGGTGGCGACCACCACACCGAGGGCAACTACGGCGGCTGATCGCCCTGTGCCACGAAGGGCCCCCGATCCTTAAGTTCTAGTGGTCGTTGCAACACCCCAGCTCAGGGGATGCGATGGACTTCAAGATCCGGGAGGACCGGAGGCCGCAGGGACCCAGGAAACTGATCCAGGAGCGGGAGGAATACTTCCGGCTTGTGGATCAAGGAATGGGTTACTCCGAGGCTGCCCAGGCCGCCGACATCAACATCCGGACCGGCAAGCGATGGCGCAACGGACGTGGCGCCTCGGGCAACAAGAAGGCGGCACCACCGATCAACGCGGTGGTGCCGCTGCCCGTTGAGGCGCCGCCCGCGCCCTCGCGTTACCTGGGCGAGGCGGACCGCATCCACATCGCCGACCGGCTGCGGGAGAAGGCCACGGTCCGGGCCATCGCGGCTGAGCTGGGCCGCAGCCCGTCCACCGTCAGCCGGGAGATACGCCGCAACCGGCACCCCTTGAACGGCCAGTACCGGCCTCACGCCGCTCAGGCACGCGCCGTCGCCCGCCGGCCCCGTCCCAAGGTCGGGAAGATCGGCCAGAGCCGTGAACTGCGGGACTTCATTCAGGACCACCTGGCCCTGAGATGGAGCCCCGAGCAGATCTGCCAGGTTCTGCGCGGACGCTTCCCCGACCGGCCGGAGATGCACGTGACCCACGAGACCGTCTACCAGGCTCTCTACGTTCAGGGCAGCGGCGAACTCCGCCGCGAGCCGCTCTGGCTGACACGGTCCAGACCCTCCCGCCGCACCTGAAGCGGTCCCTCACCTGGGACCAGGGCTGCGAGATGGCCTCCCATCACGCCTTCACCCTGGCCACCGACGTCCCGGTCTACTTCTGCGACCCCGCCAGCCCCTGGCAGCGCGGCTCCAACGAGAACACGAACGGCCTGCTGCGGCAGTACTTCCAAGGGAACCCACCTGTCCGTCCACACCCGCGCGGACCTGGACGCCGTCGCCGCTGAACTCAACAGCCGCCCACGCAAGACGCTCGGCTGGGAAACCCCAGCCGAGCGCCTGTCTGAACTGCTCGCGGCTTGATCAACTCACCACGTGTTGCGACGACCCCTCGAATCTGCCATCCGGCGGGGGCCCTTCCCCGTGTCCCGGTGCGCCGGAACACCGGTGTGTGCGCCGCCCGGCTCCCCGGCCTCCACCGGGGGGCCGCGGTCACTCGTAGCGGTAGGAGTCCTGGTGGCCGAGCATCTCGCGCGGGGTGACGTCCCACGGCGGCATCGGCTCGTCGAGGGCGATCACCCGGCCCCGCTGGAGGTCGCCGCGGGCGAGCGGGGCGGCGGGCAGATAGCCGGAGTCCGGGTGCCTGCGCTGCCAGCGGTCCCAGAGCAGGTCCACGAAGGCGTGGTGCAGCCAGAACGCCGGGTCGTTGGGCGCGGTGCCGCCCGTCATGTGGCCGCCGATCCACTGGTGGACCTTGTTGTGATTGCGCCACTTCTCGCTCTTCGGCGCGGCCCAGCCCTCCAGCTTGTTGCGGAAGCCTCCGCCGGCGGCCGTCGAGTCCCAGGGCGAGGAGTCGTACACCGGGTCCTCGATCGCCCACTGGAGCTCGGCCCGGTTCGGCAGGCTGATCGGGTCTTGCGGCCGGCCCAGGTTGCGGGTGAGGAAGCGGGATTCCGTGATGCCCACGGTCACCGTCCAGTTGCCCGTGCCGTAGGCGAACGGGCCGGTCATCACCTGCCGGTCGCTCGCGCGGCCGGTCCCCCCGAGGAAGTCGTCGGCCCACAGGGAGGAGGCCGGGCTGTTGTCGGCGGTCCAGTCCCAGTACGGGATGCTGACGCCGGGGTCGATCTTCTGCAGCTGCCGCTCGAACTCCAGCAGGTAGCGCCGGTGCCAGGGAAAGAAGGACGGTGACATGTGCCCGACGCGCAGCTTGCGGTCGCGGTCGGGGACGAAGTATTTGTCGTGGGTGCGCACGAAGGCGTCGTAGGTGCCGTTGCGCTTGAGCCCCAGCACGGCCGCCGTGAACCGCTTCTTCTGCGCGCTGGTCAGGCTCTTCTGGTTCTGCCGGGTGTACAAGGCCCGCTACTCCTGTCCGCCGTGGTGGGCCGCCGCGAAGGCCAGCTGGTTGGTGCCCAGTTCGTCGACGGCGGCGCGGGCGAGCTCCAGCGGGGTGCCGTAGGACTGGAAGTGGTTGATCCCGCTGAGGTAGCTGCCGTCGGCGCGGCGCATGACGTGCAGGGGGCGGCCGTCGATGCGGACCCCTGCGAGGTCCACCGCGATGTGCCGGCCGCGGTATGTCTCCTCGGTGAGCGGCGCCGGCGTGAGGGTCTGCCGGGGCCTGCGGGCCCGCAGTACGGGGGCCAGGGCCGCGGCCGTGCCCGCGAACACGGCCGCGGTGAAGGCCGTGCGAAGAACCGCGCGGCGGGTGAGTGGTGCGGCGGCGGGTGCTGCGTACATACGGTCTCCCTCGCTCGGTGGCCGGTGGCTACGGGTCTAACGCGGCGCGGCGGGCGAGGTCACCGGAGAGCCCCTAATGCGTGGTGTGTTTGTAGTAGAGGGTGGTCGCCACGAGGCGGCCGGCCGGGTCGGTGGCGTAGTCGGGGATGGAGCCGGCCGCGGTCCAGCCGGCGGCCCGGTACACCCGCTCGGCCCCGCTGCCGCTCTCGGTGTCCAAGAACAGGAGCACCACCCCGGCGCGGGCGGCGGCGGCCTCCGCTTCGGCGAGGAGCGCACGGCCGGTTCCGCGGCCGCGGGACCCGGGGTGGACCATGAGCTTGCGCACCTCGGCGCGGTGGCGGCCGTTGGGCTTGGATTCCCGGCTCCAGCTGATGGTGCCGTCGACCCGGCCGTCCGGCCCTCTGGACACCCACAGCGCGAGGGAGCCGTCCTCGACGGCGGGGAGCAGGGAGTCCCACCAGGCGGCGGCCGCCGCGTGGTCGAGGTCGGCGAGGAAGCCGAGGGAGGCGCCGGCGCGTACGACGGCGAGGAGGAGGTCGGCGAGTTCCTCGCGGTGGGCGGTCAGACCGGCGGGGTCGATCCGGGTGGGGGAGGCGTCCATGCGCCGAGGATAGGGATCAGCCCGCGACGCGCTGGAGGCGGGGCAGGTGCGGGTCGCGCAAGACGGCGGTCATGCGCAGGCCGAAGACCAGGGCGGCGGACACGACGGTGCCGACGGCCATGCCGAGGAGGTAGAGGGCGTGCAGCGTGGTGCGCCTCCTTCACGGGGCGGGCGGTGCGGGCGGGGGCAACCTGTAGAGGTTGCCGTACCGGCCCGCACCGCCGCATCGGCCGTTCGGCCGGGCCGGGCGCCAGGCCAGGCCCTACGGGGCCGGCGCCGGGAGTTCCGCGAAGTCCGCCACCAGGCCGCGGTGGTGGCCGGCCGTGCCGAGGGCCAGGGAGTCGGCCTTGGCCCGCTTGAGGTAGAGGTGGGCGGGGTGTTCCCAGGTCATGCCGATGCCGCCGTGCAGCTGGACGCACTCCTCGGCAGCCCGGACCGCGACGCCCGAGCAGTAGGCCTGGGCCACGGCGACCGTGAGCGGTGTGTCGGGGGCGCCGGTCGCGAGGGCGTCCGCGGCGGCTCTGGCCGCCGCCCGGGCGGAGGCGACGTCGAGCCAGAGCCGGGCGAGGCGGTGCTTGAGGGCCTGGAAGGAGCCGAGGGGCCGGTTGAACTGGTGGCGGGCGCGCAGGTGCGCCACCGTCTGCGTCAGGCACCACTCGGCGAGCCCGAGCTGTTCCGAGGCGAGCAGTCCGGCCGAGGAGAGCAGTGCTCCGGCGATGGCCGCGCGGGCGGTGGCCGGGTCGGCGAGCCGGGTACCGGCGGCCGCGTCGAAGGTGACGGTGGCCAGCGGCCGGGTCAGGTCCAGGGCCACGAGCGGGGTGAGCGAGACACCCGCCGCGCCGGCCGGGACGGCGTACAGCCCGGTGTCGGCGAGGACCAGCAGCACGTCGGCGGAGACCGCGTCGGCGACGGAGGTGACGGTACCGCTCAGTGTCCCCGCGCCCGTCCCGGTGCCGGGGCCGGCCCCCGCGCCCGTGTCCCGGACCGGCGCCGGCAGGGGGGCGCCGGGGGCCAGGGTCAGGGGCAGCGCGGGCGCGCAGATCTGCCGGCCCGCCGCCAGCTCCCGTAGGAGGTCCGCGGATTCGGCGCCGTCACAGCCGAGCAGGATCTCCGTCGCCAGGACCGCGCTGGTGAGGTAGGGGACGGGCGCCGCGGCCCGGCCGAGCTCCTCCAGCACCACGGCCGCCTCCCGGTGGCTCGCGCCCTGGCCGCCGAGCTTCTCCGGTACGAGCAGTCCCGCCGTGCCGATGTCGGCGGCGAGCACCCGCCACAGCGCGGGGTCGTGCGGGCGGCCGCTCTCGATCCGGGCGAGGATGCCCGCGGCGTCGCAGCGGGAGCCGAGCAGGGAGCGTACCGCCGTGCGGAGTTCCTCCTCCGCCTCGGAGTACAGCAGGTCCAGGGGGGCGGCGCTCGGGGAGTTCCGTGCGGTCATCGGGCCAGGTCCTTCCACGCGATGTCCTTGTCGTCGCGCGGTTCGGCGGGCAGGCCGAGGACGCGTTCGGCGACGATGTTGAGGAGGATTTCGCTGGTGCCGCCCTCGATGCTGTTGCCCTTGGCGCGCAGGTAGCGGTAGCCGGCGTCGCGGCCGGTGAAATCGACGATCTCGGGGCGGCGCAGGGTCCAGTCCTCGTACGACAGGCCTTCCTCGCCGAGGAGTTCCACCTCCAGTCCGCTGATCTCCTGGTTGAGGCGGGCGAAGGTGAGCTTCATCCCCGAGCCCTCCGGGCCGGGCTGTCCGGCGACGAGCTGCTGGCGCAGCCGCTCCCCGGTGAGGCGGGCCACCTCCGCCTCGACCCACAGCTCCAGCAGCCGCTGGTGCAGGGCGTGCGTACGCAGCTCCGGTCGCTCGCGCCAGGCGGCGGCGACCGGGGCGATCATGCCGCCCTCGCGCGGGATCCGCATGCCGCCGATGGAGACGCGCTCGTTCATCAGCGTGGTGCGGGCGACGGCCCAGCCCTGCCCGACCTCGCCGAGGCGGTGGGCGTCGGGGATCCGGACACCGGTGAGGAAGACCTCGTTGAACTCGGCCTCGCCGGTGATCTGGCGCAGCGGGCGCACCTCTACGCCGGGCGCGGTCATATCGCACAGGAAGTAGGTGATGCCCTGGTGCTTGGGCAGCGCGGGGTCGGTGCGGGCGATCAGGATCGCCCAGCGGGCGGTGTGGGCGCTGGAGGTCCACACCTTCTGGCCGTCCACCACCCAGTCGTCGCCGTCGCGCACCGCGCGCGTGCCGAGTGCGGCCAGGTCGGAGCCGGCGCCGGGCTCGCTGAAGAGCTGGCACCAGACTTCCTCACCGATCCACAGGGGGCGCAGGAAGCGCCGCTTCTGCTCCTCGGTGCCGTACGCGAGGATCGTGGGCGCGGCCATGCCGAGGCCGATGCCGATCCTGCGCGGATCGTTGTCGGGGGCTCCGGCGGCCTCCAACTCGGCGTCCACGACGGCCTGGAGGGTGCGGGGCGCGCCGAGTCCGCCGAGGCCTTCGGGGTAGTGCACCCAGGCGAGTCCGGCGTCGAAGCGGGCCCGCAGGAAGTCCTCGCGGCCGGTGGTGGCGGGCGGGTGCGCGGCGAGCAGTTCCCTTACGCGGACGAGCAGTTGCTCGGGGGTGAGCGCGGCGGCCGTCATCGGGAGCCCCCGCTCGGGGTCGGTACGACGACCAGCCGGCCGGTGGTGGTCCCGTCGGCGAGGCGCTGCACGGCGTCGGCGGCCCCGGCGAGCGGGACGCGCTCGCTGACCAGCGGTTTCACCGTGCCTTCGGCGGCGAGGCGGGTGAGCTCCGCGTGGCAGGCGGCGATGGCCGCCGGGTCCTTGGCGGCGTAGAGGCCCCAGTGCAGGCCGAGGATCGCGTAGTTCTTGACGAGGGCGTGATTCAGCGCCGGGGCGGGGATGGTTCCGCTCGCGAAGCCGACGACGACGATGCGGCCCTCGAAGGCCACGCACTTGGCCGAGGCGGTGTAGGCGTCGCCGCCGACCGGGTCGTAGACGACGTCGGCGCCGCGCCCGCCGGTGAACTCCTTGACGCCGGAGACGATGTCCTGCGTCGTGCGGTCGATGACCAGGTCGCAGCCGAGCTCCTCGGCGGTGCGCGCCTTGGCCTTGCCGCCGACGACGCCGATGACGGTGGCGCCGGCGGCCTTGCCCAGCTGGACGGCGGCGCTGCCGACCCCGCCGGCGGCGGCGTGCACGAGGAGGGTCTCGCCGGCCCGCAGGCCGGCCCGGCGGTGCAGGCCGAACCAGCCCGTCTGGTAGCCGATGTGCAGAGCGGCCGCTTCGGCGTCGTCGAGGGTGTCCGGAGCGGGGAGCAGGGCCCGCGCGGGGGCGGTGACGTACTCGGCGAAACCGCCGTGCGGCAGGCTCGGGTTGGCGATGACGCGGCGGCCGTCCTCGGTCTCGCCGCAGATCTCGACCCCGGGCGTGAAGGGCAGCGGGGGGCGGATCTGGTACTGGCCGCGCACGAGCAGCGCGTCGGGGAAGTTGACGTTGGCGGCGAGCACCTTGAGCCTCACCTCGCCCTCGCCGGGCACTGGTTCGGGAACCTCTTCGAGGCGCATGGCCTCGCGGGGCTCGCCGGGGGTGTGTACTCGCCATGCCTGCATCCGGGGCCTCCAGCCGCCGACGGGGAACCACGCCTCGCGGCATACTAAGCGGTCGCTTGCGTCCCTGGGAACCAGTTGGAGACCACGGGAACCGGTCCGTCCGGAACCACCTGCGGCAATCCGGCCACCTCCGTCCCCCTTTCGGGCAGCATGCGACACGAGCACGTCAGTGCCGCATATGGCTTCACGGGCCACCGCACGTCCTGGGGGGAAGCACCACATGAGAAGAAGCATGTCAGCGGCCGGAGCCGCCATCGTCCTGGCGGGCCTCGTCACGGCCGCCGGTCCGGCCGCGGCGGCGCCGGCCGCGGCGGCGCCGGCCGCGGCGGCGCCGGCCGCGTCCACCTGCGTGCCGGGCGTCGTCAGCCTGCCGGCCCTGCCCGGGGGACCCGCGGGCACGGGGGCCGTGAACGGCCTCGGGGCGGGCGGCCTCGCGGTCGGCACCAGCCTCGGCCTGCCCGCCTACTGGACGGCCGACCGCACGGTCCACGCCGTCCCGCTGCCGGACGGCTTCCAGTCCGGCACGGTCACGGCCGTCAACACCAAGGGGCTGATGGTGGGCACCGTGGAGCGCTCCGCGGACCACGCCCGGGCCGCCTTCACCTACCGCCGGGGCGACGCGGCGGTCCGGCTGCTCACCGCCGCCGCCACCGCCACCACCTTCGGGGCCGACGTCAACGACGCGGGCCACGTGGTCGGCATGGACGCCGGCGGGCCGAAGGAGTGGGTGAACGGTGTCGCGGTCCGCGAGCTGCCGGTGCCTGCCGACGCGCACCCCAGCACGAAGATCGTCTCGGTCGACGGGATCAACAAGCGCGGAGACGTGCTCGGCACCGCCCATACGGAGTACACGGACTGGGAGAACGACCAGCTCGTCAGTACGACGTTCCCGGTCGTCTGGCCGGCCGGCGGCGGCTACCCGCCGTACAGCCTCCCCGTCTGGACCGAGACGTACTGGACGACCGGCACGCAGGCGAGCGGCATCGACGACCGGGGCCGCGTCATCGGATTCGAGGAGGAGAACTACCGCGAGCTGCGGCGCCGTACCCCGGCCGTCTGGAAGAAGCCGTACGACGCCCCGCCCGCCCGCCCCGGCCTGGTCTCCGGCTACGAACACCTCACCTTCGACGCCGTCAGCCCGACCACGAACGTGACGGTCGGCTCGGCCGTCACCTTCGTCGAGGGGTACGCGCGCTACGTCCGGGCCGCCTACTGGCCGGGCACCGGGGCCCCGCTGGCCCTCCCGAACCCGGCGGGCGCGAGCACCGACGTCAACACCGAGGCCCTGGCCGTCTCGGACGACGACCGGGTGGGCGGCGCCTTCCGCGATCTGGCCACCGGGGCGAACGCCGCCGTGATCTGGACGTGCGCGAGCAAGCAGGCGTACGCACCGCCGAAGTAGCGGGCCGCAGGTCCGCGGACGACCGGCCGGGGCGCGGCCGCCGACCGCCCCCGGCCGGTTTCCCGCGGCACGGGCATGGTGATCTGAGCGCCCGCACGCTATCGATGGGCCGCATGGAGAACCCCTTGCGCGGGCTGCCCGCGCCGCCGCCGCTCGGCTCCGCCGCCCTGCCGCCCGGTACGTTCACCGGCCAGGTCGCGCTCGTGACCGGCGGCGGGACCGGGCTGGGCAAGGCCATCGCCACCGAATTCGCGCGGCTCGGCGCCGACTTGGTGATCGCGGGCCGCCGGATCGAGCAGTTGAAGGCGGCCCAGGAGGAGTTGGGGGCCGTACCCGGCGCGGGACGGGTGACGGCCGCCGTCTGCGACATCCGGGACCCGGAGCGGGTCTCGGAGGTCTTCGACGCGGCCGAGGCCGCCTTCGGCCGGCCGCCGGACGTGCTGGTCAACAACGCCGCCGCCAACTTTCCCTGCCCGGCCGAGGACTTGTCCCCCAACGCGTGGCGGGCGGTGGTCGACATCACCCTGACCGGCACCTGGTTCGTGACCCGCGAGTTCGGCCGCCGCCACCTCGCCGCGGGCAGCGCCGGGTCCATCGTGAACATCGGCGCCTCGTACGCCTGGACGGGCGGGCCGGGATTCGCCCACAGCGCCGCCGCCAAGGCCGGGGTCAAGAACCTCGTGGAGACGCTCGCCGTCGAGTGGGGCCCGTACGGCATCCAGATCAACGGCCTGGTCCCCGGCTTGTTCCCGCACGCGGACATGACCACGGACATCCGGGGCGGCCTGGAGCGGGCCGCCCCGGACGCCAAGGACGCCAGACAGCCCGCACTACGGGTGGGCGCACCGCGCGAACTGGGCTGGGCCGCCACCTTCCTGGCCTCGCCCTACGCCCGCTTCATCACCGGCCACACCCTGGTGGTGGACGGCGCGAACTGGCAGCGCAGAGCGCTGGTCAACCCCGAAGTGGTACCGGTGCGGGAGCAGTTGGGCCGCGGCCCCTTCACCCCGTGAAACGGCCGGATTCACGGGAGGCCGCGGCCGGTCGGTGAGCAGCGCGCAGCGCGTGCCGGAGGCGGCTCCGGTAGCGAGGCGGGCATATGTCATGTCTGGCGAGCCACGCCGCCGTGGCACGTCATGCCAAGATGCGGCGGTGTGGCACATTGGTTGCTCGATCCGTCCTCAACGACCCCGGAGGTGCTGCGGTGAGCACGGCGAGTACGGCCAGTACGGGACGTCCGTCGCTGACGGAACGGCGCAGGGAGGCCACGCGGTACGAGATCGCGGAGGCCGCCTCCGCACTGTTCTCCGAGCGGGGTTACGAGGCCACGACGGTCGATGACATCGCGCGGGCGGCCGGCATCTCGCTGCGCACCTTCTACCGGTACTGCCCGGCCAAGGAGGACGCGCTGACCCCGGTGCTGACCGCCGGGGTGGCCACCCTGGTCGAGGAGCTCGCCCTGCGCCCCGCCTCGGAACCGGTCACCGAAGCGGTCCAGGCCGCCTTCACCACCGCGACGGCGGGCGCGCGCTACGAGGAGCCGGGCCAGACGGTCCGCCTCATCCGGGTGATGAGCGCCGTCCCGGAGATCCGCCTGCGCTGGCTCGCGGCCGCCCGCGCGATGCAGGACCGGCTGGTCCCGGTCCTCTCGGTCCGCACGGGCCGCCCCGAATCCGCCCTGGAGACCCGCGTCCTGGCCGCCGTCCTCATCGACGCGGTCACGGTCGCCCTCGAACACTGGGCCGCGGAGGGCGGCCGCGAGCCCCTCCCCGCCGTCTCGGCCCGCGCCCTCGCCCTCCTGCGCCTGGAGGAGTAGGCGGAGCAACCCGAGGAGCGGGCCCGGCCTCGAAGCCTCAGCCTCCCGTGAAGTGCGGGGGCCGGCGCGCCGCCTTGGCGGTGTAGCCCTCGCGGGAGTCCTCCGAGGTGAGGGTGAGGGCCGCCGTCATCGCGACGCGGTCGAGCGCCGCCGGGAGCGCGGCGTCCGCGTAGGAGTCGATCGCCCGCTTGATGCCCTGGACCGCGAGGGGGGCGTTGGCCGCGATCTCCGCCGCGAGAGCGCGGGCGGTGTCCGCCAAGTCACCGAGCGGGACGACCTGTTGGACGAGGTTGAGGCGGTGGGCCGTTTCCGCGTCGATGCGCCGGCCCGTCAGGGCGAGGAACTTCGCCCAGCCGGCGCCCGCCTCACGGGCGATGCGCAGATCGCCGCCCGCGTCCACGGCGACGCCCAACCGGGCCTCGGGCAGAGCGAAGACGGCGTCCTGCGCCGCCACCCGGATGTCGGCCATCAGCGCCAGCTCGAAGCCGAATCCCAGGCAGTAGCCCTGCACGGCCGCCACCACCGGCTGCGGCAGGCGGGCGAGGACGGCGAAGCGTTCGTGGACCCAGCGGATGCCCTCGTAGTAGTTGCGGTTCCGGCCGGCCGCCGACTCCCCCGTGATCGCCCCGCCGGGGGCCGTCACGTCGATCCCCGCGCAGAAGGCCCGGCCCTCGGCCCGCAGCAGGACCGCGCGCACCGCCGGGTCGAAGCGGATCCGGTCCGCCAGCAGGCCCAGCTGGCGCGTGGACTCCCAGCTCCAGCCGTTGAGTTTGTCCGGCCGGCAGAGGGTGAGTTCCGCGATCCCGTCCGCGACTTCGAGACGGATCCGTTCCTCACCCTCCGCGATCTCCGTGCTGATGGTGTCGATCACCCGGACACCCTAGGACGCGCCGGTCAGCGCGGGAAGACCTCGAACGCCACCGCCGGGCGGCCGCCGAACCGGGCCGCCGCCTGCTGGGCGTTGCCCGTCAGGAAGGCGCGCACGTACGTCTCGGGGTCCTCGTCCGTCAGCACCTCGATGTACGCCTTGTGCTCCATCAGGGACTTCACCGAACGCTCCATGCCCGGCCCGGCGTCCGCCGCGTGCGTCGGAGTGGCGGTGCCGGACACCGCGACCCAGCGGACGCCGTTCCACGGCTCCAGGCCCTGATCGGTGAGGAGTTCGGGGAAGATCCAGCGGTTGCCGGCGTCACCCGCCGCGTCGAGGGTGGCCCGGCCGACCGCCTTGTGGTCGGGGGTGTTCCACCAGCCGCCGCCCTCGGCTCCGCCCCACGTGTCGCGGTGGTTCATGGTGATGACCAGCTCGGGGCGGTGCCGGCGGATGGCGGCGGCGATGTCCCGGCGCAGGTCGAGGCCGTACTCGATCACCCCGTCGTGGTAGTCGAGGAACTCCACCGTGGGCACCCCGACGACGGCCGCGCTCGCGCGCTGTTCGGCCTCGCGCAGCGGGGCGCACTCCGCGGGGGCGATGGTGTCGATGCCCGCCTCGCCGCGCGTGGCGAGCAGGTAGACGACCTCCCGGCCGCCGTCCGTCCAGTCCGCGATGGCCGCCGCGCAGCCGTATTCGAGGTCGTCGGGGTGCGCCACCACCGCGAGCGCCCGCGTCCAGTCGGTGGGCATGGGCTCCAAGGGCGCGGGCCCGTGCAGTTGTTCAGTCATACCTCGCACAATAGGCGAATGGACAGACACGGGCAGGTAGTGGCCCTGCTCGACGCCTCCGGAACGTTCTTCGAGCCGGCCCGCACGGCGTTCCCCGGGGCGGGCGGCGCCGACTGGGCGCGGGCAGCGCTCCTGGACCCCGGCGCGGCGGGTCCGGACGGCGCCTGGCGACTGGACTTCCGGTGCTTCGCCGTGTCCCGGCCGCACGGCCGCTGGGTGCTCGTCGACGCGGGGGTCGGCCCGGCGCACGGGCCGGCGGCCGGTTGGGCCCCGGTCCCGGGCCGGCTGCCCGCCGCGCTCGCGGAGGCCGGGATCGGCCCGGCCGACGTGGAGGCGGTGGTCCTGACCCACCTGCACGAGGACCACACGGGCTGGACCCTGGACGCGGCCGGCCGGCCGTTCTTCCCGGCCGCGCGGTACCTCGTACAGAGCGCGGAGGTCTCGGCCCTGGACCGGGCGGATCCCGTCTGGGACTGGGTGGTCGCGCCGCTGCGGGCCACGGGGCAGCTGCACGAGGTGTCCGGGGTCCACCGGCTCGCCCCCGGCCTGACCCTGCTCCCGACGCCCGGGCACACGCCGGGCCACCAGTCGGTGCTGGTGGAGCAGTCCGTCCCGGGCGGTTCCGCCCGGGACGTGCTGGTCACCGGTGACGTACTGGTCCATGCCGTGCAGCTGGCCGCTCCGTGCGTCCCGTACTCGCACGAACGCGACCGGGCCGCCGCCCGCGCCTCCCGGGAGGAGCTGCTCGCCCTGTCCGTGCGCCGCGGCGCCCTGCTGGCCACGGCGCACCTGACCCGCGCCTTCGTGGATCCGGCCGTACCGGGCACACCGGAGACGCCGGAGACGCCGGAGGCAGCGGAGCCGGCGGACGGGTAGGGCTACCGGGTCAGAGCTCGTCCCGTACGAGCGCCAGCAGCCGGTCCAGGACGCGGGGGCCGCCGGCGCGGACGCCGTCGTGTTCGAACTCGTCCGTCACCCACGTCCTCAGCCCCCGGATCGCCCGGGCGGTGGCCAGGGAGTGCGCCGTGTCCACGTACATGTCGTCGTGGTAGACGGCCGCGGCCACCGGCACCTCGTTGGCGGCGAGCCGCGCCGGGTCGTACAGCGGCGCCCAGCCACTGCGGGCGACCAGCCGTTCGGCGGTCTCCCGCAGCGGGGCGAGCGCCGGGTCGGAGGTGAAGTGCCAGGGGTGGATGGTCTCGCCGGTGAAGTACAGCGCGTCGTCGCCCGCGAGGGACTTGGCGGCGTCGAAGCGCGGGTGGCCGGCGCGCACCAGGTCGGCGGCCCAGCCGATGGGCGCGCCCGGATCCTGGGCGTAGATCGCCTCGTGGAGCAGCGCGTACAAGGGGTGCCCCGCGAAGGAGAGTTGGGCGTGCGCGGCCTCCAGGAAGGCGTCGGAGAGGGCGGGCCCGGCCGCCGTGGGGACGAAGGCGTCCTCCAGCAGGTAGTGCAGCTGGTGGCTGCCGTCCGAGACGCCGAGGAGGAGGCCGAGGGACTGGAAGGCCTCGACCGTCAGGCGGTAGCCGCCGGGGAGTTCGGCCGGCTGCTCGGCGAGGTGGGCGGCGATCCGGCGGGCGCGCTCGACGTCCATGGGGTAACGGGCGTAGTGCGCGCGGTTCTTGCGCTCTACGCGGGGGTACGCGGCCTCGTACACCTCGGCCGCCGTCGCGTCGAGGGAGGGCAGCCCGCCGGTGATCAGGGCGGCGGTCAGCCCCTCGGGGGCGGCGCACAGGTAGTGGGTGACGCAGAAGCCGCCGAAGCTCTGGCCGAGGACCGTCCAGGGCGCGCCGCCGGTGAGGAGGGGCCGGATTGTCTCGGCGTCGCGCACGATGGAGTCGGCGCGGAAGTGTGCGAGGTAGTCGGCCTGCCGCTCCGGGGTTCCGCGCAGGGGCAGGGTCTGCCGGTTGACCGGGGTGGAGCGGCCGGTTCCGCGCTGGTCGAGGAGGAGCACCCGGTACTCGGACAGGGCCCGTTCCAGCCAGGCCTGTCGGCCGGTGAACCGGCGCGCGCCGAAGCCCGGACCGCCCTCCAGGTAGAGCATCCAGGGCAGGGACTCCGGGTCCTTGCCGGTGGCGACCAGCTCGCGCGCGTACAGCTCGATCCGCTCGCCGTCGGGGCGGGTGTGGTCCAGCGGGACGGTGAAGTGGTGGTCGGTGAGGACGACACCGGGCTGGCGGTAGCTGGCACTGGCGGTCACGGACGGCCCCTCGGGTACCTATGCCCCGGCCGGGTCGCGGCCGGGGTACGGATTGACGGTGCCGCCGAGTCTAGTACGGGCCGACAAGTGCCACTGGCCCTTACCGCAGTGCCCCTTACCGCAGTGCCCCTTCCCGCCGGTCCCGTTCCACCGTGCGGGCCGACGGGAGGCCGGGGGCCGGGCCGGATCGGAACCGGATCAGAACTCGACCACCGAGCGGAGCACCTCGCCCCGCTCCATCCGCTCGAAGGCCGCCTCGACCCCGTCCAGGGCGATCCGCTCGGAGACGAACGCGTCGAGGTCGAGCCGCCCCTGCAGGTAGAGGTCGACGAGCAGCGGGAAGTCCCGCTCGGGCAGGCAGTCCCCGTACCAGGAGGACTTCAGGGCGCCGCCGCGCCCGAAGACGTCCAGCAGCGGCAGTTCGAGCCGCATCTCCGGCGTCGGGACGCCGACGAGGACCACCGTGCCGGCCAGGTCGCGCGCGTAGAACGCCTGCCGGTACGTCTCGGGGCGGCCGACGGCCTCGATGACCACGTCCGCGCCGTTCCCGCCGGTCAGCTCCTGGATGGCCTTGACCACGTCCTCGGTACCGCCGTTGACGGTGTGCGTGGCGCCGAGCCCCCGCGCCCATTCCAGCTTCCGGTCGTCCAGGTCCACGGCGATGATCCGTGAGGCTCCGGCCAGCCGGGCCCCGGCGACGGCGGCGTTGCCCACTCCCCCGCAGCCGATGACGGCGACGGAGTCGCCGCGCCCTACGTTGCCGGTGTTCAGGGCGGCGCCGAGACCGGCCATGACCCCGCAGCCGAGCAGTCCGGCGGCGGCCGGCGAGGCGGCCGGATCCACCTTGGTGCACTGGCCGGCGGCGACGAGGGTCTTCTCGGCGAAGGCCCCGATGCCGAGGGCCGGGGAGAGCGGGGTGCCGTCCTCCAGGGTCATGGGCTGGGTGGCGTTGTGCGTGGCGAAGCAGTACCAGGGGCGGCCGCGCTTGCAGGCCCGGCAGCTTCCGCACACCGCACGCCAGTTGAGGACGACGAAGTCGCCGGGGGCGACGGAGGTGACGTCCGGGCCGACCGATTCGACGACCCCGGCGGCCTCGTGGCCGAGCAGGAAGGGGAACTCGTCGTTGATCCCGCCCTCGCGGTAGTGCAGGTCGGTGTGGCAGACCCCGCAGGCCTGGACCCGTACGAGCGCCTCGCCGGGCCCCGGATCGGGCACGAGGATCGTCGTGGTCTCCACCGGCGCGCCCTTGCTCCGGGCGATGACCCCTCGTACGCGATGCGTCACTTGCTACCCCGATCTCGATCACGGTCTGGTCGGCCGGCAGGTCCTGTCGTCGGTCGGTCCCGCGAAGGATCCGCCGGTCAGGCCAACGTACACGCGCATTCCCGCGTACGGGAATTGCCTCACGAACCGGCGCGCGGGGTGGCCAGTTCCGGTGGTACCGCCGCGCGCAGGGCCGCGGCGAAGGCGGCCACGGCGGGGTGGGCGGCGGCCCCGCTGCGGAAGGCCACCTTGGTACGGCGCTCCATGAGGAGGCGGGTGAGCGCGACGGCCGGGTCCGCGGGTCCGGTGATCCCGAGCTGCGGCACCACGGCCACCCCCTGGCCGGCCGCGACCAGCGCGAGGACGGTGGCGAACTCGTCCACTTGATGGCGGATCCTCGGCGTGAATCCGGCGGCCTGGCAGGCCCGTACGGTCATGGCGTGGCAGAGCGTGCCGGGTGTGGCGGTGATCCAGGGTGCGTCGGCGTGGGTACGGAGCGTCGCACCCTGATCGGCTCCGACGGCCGGGCCGGGACCCGCCGGACCCGCCGGGGCCACCGGGGCCGCCGGGGCCGTCGGGGCGGAGGGGGCCTCGGGGTCGGCCGGTGCCGCCAGGTACATCGTCTCCCGGCAGAGCGGCTCCGCCGCGAGCCCCGGCTCGTCCGGCGCGGGGACGAAGTCGTACTCGTGGATCAGGGCCACGTCCAGGTCCCCGGCCCGCAGCGCGTGCGCGACGGCCGCCGGGTCGGTCTCCGACACCATCGGCTCCAGCCCCGGATGGCGGCGGGCCAGAGCGGCCAGGGCCGCCGGGACGATGGCCCGGGTGGCGGTGGGGAACGACCCGATCCGCAGCGCTCCGGCCAGACCGCTGCGGGCTTCGGCGAGATCGGCGTCGGCCTGTTCCAGCAGTTCCAGCACCGCTTCGGCGTGCCGGACCAGGTTCTGGCCTGCGGGGGTGAGCCGGACCCGGCGGCCGGTGCGCTCCAGCAGGGGCAGGCCGGCCTCGCGTTCCAGGACGCCGAGTTGCTGGGACACGGCCGAAGGGCTGAAGGAGAGCGCCTCGGCCACGGCGGCGATGGTCCCCCGGCGGGCGAGTTCGCGCAGCAGGCGCAGGCGTCGTACATCGAGCATCGGCTCAGCTTACGGGTCGAGTAAGAAACGCGAACTGGATTCGACGCTCGGGGCACGCCAGGCTCGACGCATGACACAGAACGGCCTGACACCGGCCCTCCCCGCGCACCGCTCCAGCGCGCACCCTTCCACCGGGCACGACGCGACCACGGACGGGCCGCACGGGATCCACGTCCCGTTGATCACCCCCTTCACCGCCGCCGGCGACGTGGCCGCCGGGGCGCTGGAGGCGCTCGCCCACGAGGTGCTCGACGCCGGCGCCACCGGGATCGTGGCCCTCGGCACCACCGGCGAGGCGGCCACCCTCGACGAGGCGGAGCGCGACCTCGTCGCCGACGTCTGCGCCCGGGTGTGCCGGGAGCGGGGGGCGTACCTGAGCATCGGCGCCGGGGCGAGCGGGACCCGGGCCGCCGAGGAGTCCCTCGCCAGGCTGAAGCACTGGCCCGAGGCGCGGGCGGCGCTGGTGACCGTGCCGTCCTTCGTCCGGCCCTCGGCCGCCGGAGTGCTCGCTCACTTCACGCGGCTGGCCGAGGTGAGCCCCGTGCCGCTGATCGTCTATCACATCCCCTACCGGACCGGGCAGCCGCTGGACGCGGCCGCGCTGCGTGCGATCGGGGCGCTGCCCGGGGTGGCCGGGGTGAAGTACGCGGTCGGCTCCGTGGACCAGGACGCGGTGGCGCTGCTCGGCGATCCGCCGGAGGGCTTCGCGGTGCTGGCGGGCGACGACGCGTACGTGTCGCCGATGCTCGCGCTCGGCGCGGCGGGCGGGATCCTCGCCTCGGCGCATCTCGCGACGGCCCGGTTCGTCGAGCTCGACGCGGCCTGGCGGTCCGGCGACGCGGGCCGGGCCCGCGCCCTGGGCCACGCGCTGGCCCGGCTGGCCGCGGCGGCCTTCACCGAGCCCAACCCGACGGTCGTCAAGGGGGTGTTGTACGCACAGGGCCGGATCCCGACGCCCGACGTACGCCTCCCCCTGCTGCCGGCGAGCGCGGAATCGGTCGCGTCGGCGCAGCGGGAACTGGCTCGCCTGTAGGGGTATGGCCAACGCCGTCTACCACAACCTCCTGCATTCGGGGCCGAGTTGCGGATGGAGCCGACAGCCCGCCGGGAGGTGTGCCCAGAATGCGTCATGACCAGTGAGGTACCTCCCGGGCGCGAGCACCTCTACATGAACGTCGAGCCCGTGGCGCACCCGGTGGCCGCGGCGCAGGAGGCCGACGCCCGCGACGCGGCGCGGAGGTACACGCGCTACATCATCCGGGGACCCCTGTTCGGGATCGCCTGCCAGGACGTGGGCGGCGGGCACCGGTGGCGGGTGCTGACCCCGGTCACGTGCGGGGTCCCGCAGGACGCGCGCGACAGCCTGAACTCCGCCCTGTGGTTCCGGGCCAAGGACGGCACCGACGACCGGGCCGTCCGCCGGGAGCTGCTCGCGGCCGTGGCGCGGCTGGAGGCGGAGCGGGTCGACGAGCTCACGGCGGCCGGCACCCGCTACCGGGTGATGCGGTGCGACGAGATCATCTACAGCAACGACGAGGGCCCCGAGCCGCCCCGGCCCACCGATCCGGAGCCGGCCGAGCGCGACTGGGAGCCGGGGACCCGTGATCCGGAACCCGACGCGGGCTTCGTGATCGATCACATCGCGGCGACCGGCGTCATGGAGGCCACCGAGCGCCTCGCGCTGATCGGCCTGCACTACCGCAGCCCCCGCTACCCGGCCGACGTACGGGCCGACTCGCGGCGGGCGCTGCGCACCCACTCCGGGACCGTGCTGCTGCCGACCGCCTACCGGGTGCTGGAGCGCACCAGCGGGGGCTGGGAACCGGTGACCGTGCCGCTGGCCACTCCGCACGCGGCGCGCCGGGCGCTGGTGCACATGCTGACCTTGCTGTGGCCGACCGTCCACGAGCTGCCGGAAGTGCGGCGGGCCGGGTACGCCCGGGTGGCGGCGGAGTTCCGGGCCGCCGGCGGCGCCGACGCGGTGCGGCTCGACGACGGGCGGGAACTGCTGGTCGTACGGATGCGCCGGGTGGTCCGGATCGGGCCCGACGGTCCGGAGGCCGTGCGGCCGTCGGACGAGCAGGAGGACGGGTGCGGCCCCGGCAGGATCCACCCCTCGATGAACGAGGACGGCACGGTCACGCACGAGACCTGATTGGCCCCTGATGGGCGATTCGCCGCCAACGGGCGGGTCGTCCGAATCAAGCCCGGCGACGGGCGACTTGCCCGAATTGGGGAGCCGCCCGTCCGCCCGTGATGTGGGTCACGCGCACCTCGCCAACATCATTTCCCCGAGAAGGCCGATTCCCTTTTCCCGGCGGGAAATTCGCTAATTCCCGGATCTCCTTTCAAGGTCATCCACCGAGGACCCGGCGAAAAGTTGATCTCCCGGTCCAATTCGTGTCTTGTTCCCGCCCCGCGAACTGACTTACGGTCGCCTCGTTCCCGGTGGTCAGCTGCCGAATCCGGTCTCCGCCAGGGCTCTCCCGTACCCCCCCACGTGAGGAATTCCGCCATGTCCGCAAAGGGAAAGCACCGCCGGCCGAAGCAGCACCACGCACTCACCCGCAAGCTGGCCCTGGCCGGCACGGGCAGCGCGGCGCTGGCACTTCCGCTGATCAGCGCGACCACGGCCGGAGCCGCCGAGGTGACCGCCGCTCCGATGACCTATTCCGTGGTCAGCGGCGACACCCTGAGCAAGATCGCGGCCGAGCACTCCCTCAGCGGCGGCTGGCAGCAGCTCTACGAGGCCAACAAGAACATCGTCGGAGCCAACCCCTCGGCCATCCGCCCCGGCCTGAAGCTGAACCTGGGCACCGCCGCTCCCGCCGCCGCTCCCGCCGCCGCTCCCGCCGCTGCCTCCACCGGGTACGCGAACAACCTCGACGGATGGATCCGGCAGTCGCTCGCCGTCATGGCGGAGCACGGAATTCCCGGCACCTACGAAGGAATTCACCGCAATGTGATGCGGGAATCCTCGGGGAATCCGATAGCCATCAACAACTGGGACTCCAACGCGGCGGCCGGCATACCCTCCAAGGGGCTGCTCCAGGTCATCGACCCCACCTTCCGCGCTTATCACGTCCCGGGCACGTCCATGGACTCCTACGACCCGGTGGCCAACATCACGGCCGCCTGCAAGTACGCGGCCGCGCGCTACGGCTCGATCGACAACGTCAACGGCCCCTACTGATCCGGGCGGGGGCGGGGCGCAGCAGCGGACGCGCGGGTCTCAGGCCCCCACGCGCTTGCGGTACGCCGCTCCCAGCTCGCTCACGTCCACCGAGGCGTGCACCACGACACCGGGCGCGTTCGCCCCGGTGGAGGTGTACTTGGGCAGCAGCGCGAGCACGGCCTCGCTCAACTCGGCCTTGACGGCCTCGGTCCGGCCCGCCAACAGGCCCACCTGGACGTGGACGAGTCCGTTCTCGGGCGCGCCGTCGGCCACGTACACCTCCTCGACGCACCGGAAACGGGTCTTGCAGGTCTCGACGCTGGTGTCGGCCAACTCGGCGGTCAGCGGGTGCAGCGCGAGCGCGAACCCTCGGCGGTCGAAGGCTTCGGACAGGTTCGCCGAGTAGTCGACGGTGATCTGCGGCATCGGGCGCTCCAGCGTTCGCGGTGACCCGGTCGGGTCGGGTCCCCGCATTCTCGCCGACCCCCGCGGACCTCGGCGCTACGGCCGGCCCTCGGCGCTACGGCCGGCCCTGGCGGCGGGCCGTGGCCCTGGCTCGGGCCAGGGTGCGCAGCGGCGCCGCGAAACCGTAGCCGACGTCCTTGCGCAGGGCGCCCGCTCCGGCCCGCTCCACCGCCGCGAGCTGGTGTTCCATGAGCTCCGTCATCGTCACCGCCACCGCCCGCAGCCCGGGTTCGGTGAGGTCGAGGATGCCGTCTGCGGCGGCGAGGGCAGTACGGGCGCGGCCGCACTCGGCGGCCAGCAGTTCCCGTACGGCCGGGGTGTCGCGGGCCTGTTCGAGATCGGCCCGGGTCACGGAGTGCTCGGCGAGCCGGGCCCGCGGAATGCAGAGCCGGCCGTCCGCAAGGTCCCCGGCGAGGTCCGCGAGGAAGTCGACCCGCTGGGCCGCGTCCACGAACCGCCGCCAGGCCGCGGCCTGTTCGGCGTCGGGCCCGCCCTGGTACTGCAGCCCGGTGAAGACCAGCACCCCGGGCCAGGCGTAGGCGTCGAGGTAGCCCTGGAACTCCTCCTCGCCGGCGAAGCCGTCGAAGACCGCCTCCGCCGTGGCGGCTCCGCCGAGGAACCGGAAGACCCACTCCGCGGGCAGGCCGCGGGAGTCGACGGCGTGGGCGTAGGCGCGCAGCAGCGGATCGGGGCTGTCCCCGGTCTCCAGGGCATGGCGCACATCGGCGGTCAGCTGCTCCAGTCCGGCGGCCCGCTGCCGCGGAGTCCCGGTCTCGGCGACGTCGTCGACCCGGTTCATGAAGGCGAGTCCGGCCGCCAGCCAGGGCACGAGCGGCGGTGCGGCCAGCAGGCGCAGGGCCGCGTAGGGCGCGGGCTCCCGGCGCAGGACCCGGCGGGCCGCGTGCGTGTAGTCGGCGCGGATCCGGGGGCCGGAGATCCCGGCCGCCGTGAGGGTGTTCCGCCAGGTGGGCATGGTGATGGTGCTCCGCTTCGTGTGCTGTCGGTTCGTCCGGTGCGCTCGGGTCCCGGGTGGTCCGGGGTCCCGGGTCCGGGGGTCAGCCGCCGTAGACCTTCTTGATCTTGAAATCGGTGCCCGCGAGGACGTAGCCGCCCTGTCCGTACTCGTCGCTCAGGTAGGGGCGGATGGCGGGGGCGCCGAGCCAGGGGGAGACGTTCAGGTAGCGCGAGCTCGGGTTCTCGACGCCCAGCTCCTTGACCGACTGGGCCAGCAGGCCGGGGAGGGCGTCCCAGTCGAGCGCGGCCATGTCCATGAGCGGATCACCCGCCTTGACGGTGCCGGCGGGACCGCTGCGCTTGGCGGCGCCGCCCCGGTACTGCCAGGAGTCGACCGTCTTCGCCCCGGGCGCGGTGGGGATGGAGGCGATCACGTACTCGTCGTAGACCCGCATGTCGACGAAGGTGGTGGTGCCCGTTTGCTGTCTGAGCGCTTCGACCGCGGTACGGATGTTGGCCGGGTCGATCAGACTGCCCTTGGGCGGGGTCGCCGTCTTGGGCGTACTCGCCTTCGGGGTGGGCGTCGGGCCGGGAGTGGCGGCGACCGCGGTGGCCGGGGTGCCGGAGCCCGGCACGGACGGGGTGACCGACGCCTTCGTGTCGCCGCTCTTGCCCGCACCGGTGCCGGTGTTCCCGTCGGGCAGCCACTTCACCAGGCCGATCACACCGGCGGTCAGGACGGCCGCGAGGATCCCGGCGAGCAGCGCCGGGCGGCGGCGGCGCGGGCCGGACCGCGCGGGGACGGGCACGGGCACGGGAGCGGTGGACGCGTACGGGTTGCCCCCGCCCGGAAGGAACGGCGTGGGGGTGGGCATCGCCGCAGGGGCCGGGCCGGGGCCCGGGGTCACCGGCCCGAAGTTCCCGAGGGAGACGGGAGGCAGCACCGGGGTGGCTCCGCCGAGAGCACTGCTCACACTCCGGAGCAGCGCTTCCAGCTGCTCGGCGTCGGGCCGCGCGGCCAAGTCCCGTACGAGCAGCCGCTCCAGTACCGGACCCAGCGGGCCGGACCGTACCGGCGCCGGGATCGGCTCGTCGAGCACCGCGACCACGGTGGCCAGGCTGGTGGCCCGGCGCAGCGGGTGCACCCCCTCGGAGGCCACGTACAGCAGCATGCCGAGCGACCAGAGGTCGGAGGCGGGCAGCCCCTCCTCGCCGCGCGCCCGCTCCGGGGCGATGTACTCCGGCGAGCCGATCAGCACGCCGGTCGAGGTCAGTGCGGTCGACCCGTGCAGCGCGGCGATCCCGAAGTCCGTGAGCACCGCGGAACCGTCGGGCCGCAGCAGCACGTTGGCCGGTTTCACGTCCCGGTGCAGCACCCCCTCCGCGTGTGCGGCCCGCAGCGCGGAGAGCACGTCGAGACCGAGCCGCAGCACGTCGCCCACCGGCATCGGCCCACCGGCCAGCCGGTCGTGCAGGGAGCCGCCCTTGACCAGTTCCATCACGATCCACGGATGGCCCTCGGCCCCGTCCGCGGGCTCGACGATGTGGTGGATGGTGACCACGTTCGGGTGCGCGAGGCGGGCGAGGGCGCGGGCCTCGCGGACAGCCCGTTCCCGCAGCTGGACGGTGAGTCCGGGCTGGGCGGCGGCAGTGGCAGGATCCGGCGGCCGCACCTCCTTGAGGGCGACGTCCCGGTGCAGCGCGATGTCGCGGGCCCGCCACACCGTCCCCATCCCGCCGCTGCCCAGGGGCTCCCCCAGTTCGAAGCGCCCGTCGATCAGTTGTCTGCCGGCCTCACTGCTGTCCATGGCCGGTCATCGTAGGCGCCGCCACCGACCAGGATGCGGGCGGTGCCCGGTGTGGGAGGGGTGGCCGATGGCCGGTCGCGGGAGTCGCGGCCTAGTCGCGGGAGTTGCCGAACAACAGGCGGTAGGCGACGAGCAGGACCATGGAGCCCGTGATGGCCGAGGCCCAGGTCGCGATGTCGAAGAAATCGTTCTGGATCGAGCGGTCCAGGAACTTCGCCGAGAGCCAGCCGCCGATGAAGGCGCCGGCGATGCCGATGAGGGTGGTGCCGATCAGACCGCCGGGGTCACGGCCGGGCAGCAGGACCTTGGCGATGCCGCCCGCGAGCAGTCCAAGGATGATCCAGCTGATGATGCCCATGCCCGTTCACTCCGCTTCTGTGGCGCGTTCAGCCGGCGCGCCTCGTGCGCGCGTCTTCGCGTCCGTCTCATGGAGGAGGACGCGCGACCGGGTGAATCGGTTCTCTGCCCTGCCCGCGCGGTCGGCAACCGTACGGATCACGCCGCCGCGCCGGCCATCGGCGCGGCCGGGGAAACGGCGGGGGAAGCGGCGGGGGACGGGGACGAGGGCAGGGAGGACGACGGGGACGAGGGCGGGGCAGGGGACGAGGACGTGACCGGGGCCGAGGTCGGAGACGGGGCCGGAGACGGGGCCGGTAGCGGGGCGGCCGCCGGCTGCGCCGGTGTCCGCGTGAGAAGCAACACGCCGCGCGCCGCCGCGACCGCGCCCGCCGCCGCCAGCAGGACCCCGACCACCCCGCCCTGGAGGCGTTCGCCGAGCAGCACCATGCCGATCGCGGCGGCGGCCAGCGGATTGGCGAGGTTGACCACCGCGAGCGGGGCTCCGAGGCCGCCCCTGTAGGCCCGCTGGGACAGGAGCATCCCGCCGACCGCGAAGACCACGACGAGCAGGCCCACGGAAACGACCCGGAAGCTGAGCAGCGCCCCGCCGCGGCCGCCCGCCACGGCGACGGTCTGGGTCAGGGCGGAGGCGGCCGCGGAGGCCAGCCCGGAGGCCGTCGCGTGGCGCAGCCCCGAGCTCGTGTCCCTCCGCACGGTCAACAGCAGGATCACCGCGGCCGTCGCGCCGGAGACGGCGAGGGCCTCGGCCAGGGTGAGGGTGTCGTCGGGGGCCGGGCCGGAGGCGGGCAGCAGGAGCAGTCCGAGGCCGGCGACGGTGGCCAGGGTTCCGCGCCACTCGGTGCCCGCGACCCGGCGCCCGGCGCCGCGCGCGCCCAGCGGTACGGCGGCGACGAGGGTGAGCGCCCCGAGCGGCTGGACCAGGGTGAGCGGCCCGTACCGCAGGGCGGCGGCGTGCAGGAGCGCGGCCGCGGCGTTCAGCCCGGCCGACCACCACCAGCCGCCGTTGCCGAGCAGCGCGGCGGCGCTGCGGGCGACCGCGCGGCGGGCGAGGCGTTCCTGCGCGACGGCCGCGGCCGCGTACGTGACGGCCGAGGCGAGGCAGAGCAGGACGGCGACGAGTGTGGCGTTCACCGCGCCGCTCCTACGGTTCCGACGGTGCCCACGGCCGGCGCGGGTCCGGCGGGTACGGCCGGGCGCGGACCCGGCACGCTGCGCAGGGCGACGAGGGAGCGGGTGGCCGGGCGCGGGACGAGCAGCAGGGCGGCCCCCAGCAGCAGGGTCGCGACGATGGCGTCGAGCCAGTAGTGGTTGGCGGTGCCGACGACGACCAGCAGGGTCAGGAGCGGGTGCAGCAGCCACAGGGCGCGCCACCGGGAGGACGTGGCGGCGATCATGCCGAGGGCCAGCATCAGCGCCCAGCCGACGTGCAGGGAGGGCATCGCGGCGAACTGGTTGGCCATGGTGTCGGCGGCGGGCGCGGCTCGGTAGACGGTGGGGCCGTAGACCTGGCCGGTGTCGATCAGGTGGGTGGCGGCCAGCATCCGCGGGGGTGCGAGGGGGAAGCTCAGGTGCAGGGCGAGGGCCGCGCCGGTGAGGACGGCGAGGACGCGGCGGGTCCAGAGGTAGTGCGCGGGGCGGCGTACGTAGAGCCAGCCGAGGAAGAGCACCGTGGCGGGGAAGTGCACGGCCGCGTAGTACGTGTTCGCGGCGTGCACGAGGGTGTCCCCGGGGCCGTCCAGGAACAGGCGCTGGACCAGGCCTTCGCCGGGCAGGCGCAGCGCGCGCTCGGCGTCCCAGATGCGGCCGGCGTTGCGGAAGGCCTCGTCGGTGCGGCCGGTGGAGAGCAGCCGGCCGGCCTTGTACACGGCGAAGAGACCCGCGACGAGCAGCAGCTCGCGCAAGAGGCGGCGGCGCCGCTCCCGGCGGCGCGGCCCGGCCGCATCCGCGGCGTAATCCGTCGGCGCGCCCGGCGCACTCGGCGCACTCTCCTCGCTCTGCGCGCTCGGCGATCCCGGCGTACGCGGCCCCGCGCCGGCCTCGGCAGGTGTGGTGTGGGAGGTCATCCCCCGGTCTCGCTTCCTGTACACGGGCACATCGACACGCCAGTGTATCGATACATTCGCGTATCGATACGACTGTGTACCGATACGAGCGTGTACCGATACGCTCGCGTTCCCGTAGACTTTCGCTGGAACGGGATCCGGCCAGACGCGACTGGACCCGGCCAGATACCGTCGGATCCGGCACCGAGGCCCCAGAGAACCTGAAGCGCCACCGAGGAGAGCCGCCCCATGACGTCGCCGACGCCGGTCGTCCCGGCCCCCGCGCGCCGCTCCAAGATCACACCGGAGCGGGAACGGCAGCTGTACGACGCCGTCCTGGAGCAGCTGCGCGAGGACGGCTACGAGGCGCTGACCATGGAAGCCATCGCCGCGCGGGCCAGCTGCGGCAAGTCCACGCTCTACCGGCAGTGGAAGACCAAACCCCAGCTCGTCGCCGCCGCCCTGCGCGCCGACCGGCGGGGAACGCTCGCGGCGGTGGACACCGGGACACTGGTGGGCGACCTGCGCGCGGCCGCCCGGATCGCGGCCTGCACCTCGGGGCGCGACACCCGGCTCATGCAGGCACTCGGGATCGCGGTGTTGAGCGACGAGAAGCTGAAGGCGGCGCTGCGCGAAGCGCTGGTGGAGCCGGAGCTGACGGCGTTCGACGCGATCGTCGAGCGGGCCGTGGCGCGGGGCGAGCTCGCCGCCGGGCACCCGGCCGTGGAGTTCCTGCCGGCCCAGCTGATGGGCGTACTGCGCATCCGGCCGGTCCTGGAGGGGCGCGACGCCGACGCCGAGTACCTCGTACGGTTCGTCGACGCGTGTCTGCTGCCCGCGCTGGGCATGACCGCGCAGTCCGCCCCGCAGCCCCGCCCGCAACCGGCTCCGGAGCCCGGGCCCGGCCCGGAGTCCGTCCCGCAGCCCGCGCCGGAAGCGGTCCGGGCCCCCTGAACCGGCGGGCCGCCGTCCCCGATGACCGGACGGCTGCCTGCCCGCGCTGCCTCGTGGGGACGGTGGCAGCGCACACCACCCGGACCGGCCGGCGGACACTCCCCCGCGGAGTGCCCGCCGCCCGGTCCGCGCGGTGACCGGCCGGACCGCCCCCGTACGGCGGTCAGATCCGGGCGGCGCCCATGACCCGGGCGAACTCCTCCGGGTCCGCGTCGAAGCCCCGTACGGCAGGGTCCAGCGACCAGGCGCCCGAGGCGTCCCGGGTGAACTCCGCGACCGTGGCCGCGGCCGCGCCCCCCAATGCCGCGAAGTCCTCCATGGCGAGATCGGTGTAGCCCTCGCGGATGCGCAAACCGGTCCCCGCGACGTCGGCGAAGGTCAGCACCTGGTCGCCGCCCGCCCGCTGGATAACGATCCCGATCACGACGCGGGTCAACTCGGCCGACATCCGGTTCAGTTCGAGGGTCATCACCTCGTCGAAGCCGAGTCCCTGCCCGGTCCGGCTGTCCCGGTCCAGCGTGATCGTGCCGTCGGGGGAACGCCTGCCGAAGTGCACGAGGTGCACGGGCTCCCCGTACGGGTCGGCGGCGCCGTAGACCCCGGCGAGTATGTCGAGGTCGTGGACGGGCGCACCGGCCGGGCTGGGATCCCACCGCAGCGCGATCTCCACCTTGGCCAGGCCCTTGCGTACTCCGCTCACCGAACTCCCCCTCCACTTAGCGTGCGTTGCCCTCCCATGCTGTCACGGGTCCGTCCGCCGTCACCGAACGACCGTACGTTCCCGGCCAGTCCGCCGGAAGCGGACGGGGCCACCCCGCCCGTCGGTCCATCCACGTGTCCCGGCCGAAGGCCCCGAGGCCCGGGTGTTCCTCGTCCAACCGGCGCTTGAGAAAACCCAGATCGCCGCCCCGGTAGAGCCGGATCACCTGGGACGTCCAGTACGCCGCCCCGTGAGCGGACCTCGTGCCACTGGCCCCCGCACCGCACCCGTACGGGCTTCGGCGCGGCCGGGCCCGGCGGACCGTCGGCCGGCGGCGCACCGGGGAACAGGGCCGCCTGGACGAGCGGCACTCCCCCGGTTCCCCTCCGGGCGCGGGAGACGCACACCGGGCCGGCAAGGCCGGTCGGATTCGAACCGACGTCCTCCAGCCTGCTCCGTCGGCGCGACGACCTCCGCGCTACGGCCCTGCCTTCGGTGATCGTACCGAGGCGCCCCCGTCACGGCCGCCGATGGCGGGCGAGGCCGTCGGCGGTCGTAGGGGTCGGCCAGGCAACCGGCCCCTGTCCCGTACGGACCATGATCCACCGCAGGATCTGCGGCCGGTCCGGATCGTGACCCTCAAGATTTGCTCAGATCCCGTGACACCGTACCCGGCGGTTTCCTAGCTTCCTCATATACGCGTCCAGCCGCCCCCGCGGTTCCCGCGTACCCGAGGAAAGAGTGCTCCATGAAGGTTCCCAAGACCGCTGCGGTCGCCGCAGTGATCGGTCTCGCCCTGACCGCATCCGGGTGCGTCGGTGACGACGGGCCCAAGGGAAACCTCGCCATCGGCATCAAGTTCGACCAGCCCGGCGTCGGCATGCGCGAGCCCGACGGCACCTTCACCGGTTTCGACGTGGACGTGGCGACATACGTGGCGAAGGAGCTCGGCTACAAGCCGGACCGCATCACCTTCAAGCAGGTCTACAGCAACGACCGCGAGCTGCTGATCCAGTACAACGAGGTCCAGTTCGTCGCGGCCAGCTATTCGATCAACGACAAGCGCAAGGAGAAGGTCGACTTCGCCGGCCCGTACTTCCTCGCGCACCAGGATCTGATGGTCCGCGCCGACGACCTCACCATCAACAGGGCCGAGGACCTCAACAGCAAGAGGCTGTGCTCGGTGACCGGCTCCACCTCGGCGGAGAACATCAAGAAGAACCTGGCCCCCAAGGCGAGCCTCCTGGAGCTCGGCGGCTACTCCGAGTGCATCGTCGCCCTCAAGGACAACCTGGTCGACGCCATGACCACGGACAACTCCATCCTGGCCGGGTACACGGCGCGCAAGGGCAACGAGGGCAAGTTCCGGCTGGTCGGGCTGAGCCTGAGCAGCGAGAACTACGGGATCGGCATGAAGAAGGGCAACACCGAGCTCCAGCGCAAGGTCAACGAGGCGATCCGCAAGATGGTCGCCGACGGCTCCTGGGAGGCGGCCGTGAAGAAGAACTTCGGCGCGGACTACAAGTACGAGCCGGCCCCAGGCCTCACGACGGGCAGCTGACGACCTTGGAGGCGGTGGCCGGGTCCGACCAGTCCGCGTCGAAGGCCGCGTTGACCACGTAGAGCCGGTCGCCGTGGACGGCGGCCGTGGTCGGCGTGTGGAAGCGCGGGTCGGTGATCTGCTTCACGAAGCGGCCCCGCCGGCCGTCCGCGCTCAGGGTGAACACGTCCACCGCATGGATCCAGTTGCGTACGACGTACAGCGTGCGCCCGTGGACGACGAGCCCGTCGCCGTAGCTGACCGCCCCGCCGTCGAGCTCCGTGCGGGTGGCGGCCCCGGTGCCCGGGTCCACGCGGAACAGCGCCGCCGCCAGGTCGTGCACGAGCAGCAGCGCCCGGCCGTCCGGGGTCCGCGCGATCCCGTTGGCGCCCCAGTACTCGCCGCCGGGCGGGGTCGGGGTCCACTCGCCGCCGAGGGCCACCGTGCGCGGCCGCTCCCGGCCGCCGTCGGGCAGGAAGTACACGACGTCGTTGAAGGAGTCGGTGAACCAGGAGCCTCCGCGGCCGACGGTCAGGTCGTTGACGAAGGCCGTCCCGGTGGCGGCCTGGTGGGTGGCCAGAACCCGCCCGTCAGCGGCGTCGACGACGCGGATCTGCCCGCTGGCGCCGCCCGCGACGAGCAGCCTGCCGTGCGTGTCGAGCTTGAGGCCCACCGAGGCCGGGCCCTCGCCCCGGGTGATGATCCGACCGGCGCCCGTGGCGAGGTCGAAGCGGTAGATCGAGCCGTCGATCAGCGAGCCCGTGTACGCCGTACCGCGTGCGGAGACGGCGATCCCCTCGGGCTGGAAGCCCGCCGGGGTGGCGATCGTTTCGGGCCGGGGCGGCCGGGCGGTCAGGGCTTGCGCGGGAGCCGCCCCCGCTCCGACGAGCGCGACGCCCCCGAGGGCCGCCGCGGCACCTATGAATCCGCGCCGGTCCAAGCTTCCAGTCATGATCGGCCCTCTCAACTGGCTTGAGAACAACATCTGTTGACCCAGCCACCTCAGCACACCGATCGCTTCCCGGCAGTCCCCGGTCCGGATGCTTCACAAGGGAATGGGGAGGCTCCCCCTCCCTTCCGCCCGCGCGGGCCCTCATGGCGCGCGGGGCGGAGGCACCGGCCAAGGACAGGCTCCACCGCCCCGCGCGCGGGCCCGGCGGGGGGCTACGCCAGCGGCGCCTTCCCGCGCAGTACGGTCAGGAACTCCCGCATCCAGGCCGAGTGGTCGGGCCACGCGCGGGCCGACACCAGCGTGCCGTCGACCACGGCCTCCGAGTCCTCGAAGTCGGCGCCGGCCGCCTTCATGTCCAGCTCCAGGGCCGGATAGGCCGTGACCCGGCGGCCGTCCAGCGCGCCCGCCGCAGCGGCGATCAGGGGGCCGTGGCAGATCTGCGCGATCGGCTTGTCGGAGCCGGCGAATGCGGACAGGATCCGCCGCACGTCGGGGTCGTTGCGCAGGTACTCGGGGGCGCGGCCGCCGGGTACGACGAGGGCCGCGTACTCCCCCGGGTCGACGTCGGCGAAGGCGATGTCGGCGGGCCAGGTGTAGCCGGGCTTCTCGGTGTAGGTGTCGAAGCCGTCCTCGAAGTCGTGTACGACGAACCGCAGCTTCTTCACCGCCGGGGCCGCGATGTGGACCTCGTACCCCTCCTCGCGGAGGCGCTGGTAGGGGTAGAGGACCTCCAGCGACTCCGCCGCGTCGCCGGTCACGATGAGGATCTTCACTGCCATGGGCTGCTCCTGGTAGGGCGTTCACGGTGTGGCCCCCGCAACCGTGCACGCATCGGCGGGCCCTGCCAAGAGGGCCTCGCGCCAATCCCGCCCGTCCGGACCCCTCTTCGCCGGGGCCTCGGCGCCCGCCTCCCGCGGCGCTCCTCTCACCCGCACCGCGGCGGCGAAAGTACGGGCTCCCGACACGTGGTTTTCACCTGTAGGGCACATGACAATATGAGCCTCGCTCTGCCACCTGATATCCCGCCAATTCCCCGGGCGGGAGCGGTGCGTGTGGAGAGGTACCCCCACGTGATGAGAATCTCGCGCCTGACTCCCTGGGCGACCGGCCTCGCGGCGGCGTCACTGCTGCTGCTTCCGGCGTCCGCCACGGCCGGCCAGCGGACGGAGGCCGGCCCCGCCGCGCCTTCGGCCCCGGTCGAGGCCTCTACCCTGTCCTCGGCCTCCGCCTCGGCCTCCGCCGTGGACACCTATTACGCCGCCGCCGAGGGCAAGACCGGCGCCGCGCTCAAGACGGCACTGCACGACATCATCAAGACCCAGTCCAAGGTGACGTACGACGGCGTGTGGAACGCGCTGAAGGTCACGGACCAGGACCCGGCGAACCCCAACAACGTCATCCTGGTCTACTCGGGCCGCTCCCAGTCCAAGTCCACCAACGGCGGCGGGGTCAACGACTGGAACCGCGAGCACGTCTGGGCCAAGAGCCACGGCGACTTCGGCACCGCGACCGGCCCGGGCACCGACCTGCACCACCTGCGTCCCGAGGACGTCACGGTCAACAGCACCCGTGGCAACAAGGACTTCGACATGGGCGGCAGCCCGGTCTCGGAGGCCCAGGGCAGCTACACCGACGCCGACTCCTTCGAGCCGCGGAACGCGGTCAAGGGCGACGTGGCACGGATGCTGCTCTACATGGCCGTGCGCTACGACGGCGGCGACGGTTTCGCGGACCTGGAGATGAACGACAAGGTCAACAACGGCAGCGCCCCCCTCTTCGGCCGGATCAGCCTGCTGAAGCAGTGGAGCCAGATGGACCCGCCGGACGCCTTCGAGCAGCGCCGCAACCAGGTCATATACGACACCTACCAGCACAACCGCAACCCGTTCATCGACCACCCCGAGTGGGTCGCCTCCATCTGGTAGGCGCGCGCCGGGGGCCCTACTGCTCGCCGAGGAGCATCCAGTCCTCCGGGATCGCGAGCGACGCGAAGCCGACCTTGGCGTAGACGCCGTGGGCGTCCCCGGTCTCCAGGCAGGATCCGCCGCAGCCCGTACGGGGCAAGGTGGTCCCGCACCGCCCCCGCCAGGGCCGTGCGGAGCCCCTTGCCCCGCCTACAGCCGGTCGGCCAGGGTCTTGAAGGCCGGCCAGTCGAGGGCCGGAGGGCGGGAGTCCCAGACCTTCTGGGACAGGGCCGCCAGCGGGAGGCGGATGCCGGCCGCCACCTGCGCCTGGGTCTGGGCCCCGGCCAGATCGCACCAGACCGCGAGGCGTGCGCCCAGTATCCGGTCGGCGTAGCTCGCGGGGACGGCCGCGGTGCCCCGCAGCACCAGCGGGGTCCACTGCTCGTAGATCCGCCGGCCGGTGGGGTAGGTGAACTGGTTCGGCTCGCCCAGCACGTAGTAGAGGTACTCGTCGTTGAGGTTGACCACCTCGCGGCCCTCGCGCAGGTACTCCAGCGGCGGCCGGGCGCCGCCCTCCTTGCCCGTCCAGTACTCCACCTGGATGTCCCGGGCGGGCTGGACGACGCCACCGGTGAAGAAGCCGTCGTTCCACGCCGCCGGCGCCCGGCCCGCCGAACGGACCACGTCCGCCCGGTCGTTGAGCCAGCCCGTCGCCAGGTCCTGGACCCGGCCGGAGGGCCCGTAGCGCTGCCGGGCGGTGGCCGCGAGCTGCGGGAAGGAGGTCTGTGGGTCGCGGTAGACCAGTGCCTGGTACTCGTCCGCGCCCAGGTTCCAGATCGCGCCGGGGAACAACGGCAGGTACTCCCGCAGGAGTTCGTCCACGAGCCTCGCCCCAGCCGGGTCCGCGATGTCCACCGCGCCCTTGACCGCCCGGCCCTGTACGTCGACCAGTTGCAGCCCCGGGTACGCGCGCAGGACCGCGCCGAGGTGGCCGGGCGAGTCGATCTCGGGGACGACCGCGATGTGCAGGCTCGCGGCGAGTGCCGTGATCGACCGCACCTGCGCCTTGGTGAGGTGCGGGGTGGAGACGATCTCGGGGTGGGTGTCGGACTCGATCCGGAAGGCCTGGTCGTCGGAGAAGTGCAGGCCCAGCTGGTTCAGCTTCAGGTCGGCCATCTCACGCAGCCGGGCCTCGATCCAGTCGGGCGTGAAGTGCTTGCGGGCTATGTCGAGGTTGAGGCCGCGCTGCGGTTTGGCCGGGGCGTCGCGCACGGTGCCCTCCGGGGCCGAACCGCCGCCGGCGACCTCCTGTTTGAGGGTGCGGGTGCCGTAGAAGACCCCCGCTTGGTCGGGGCCGCTGATGCGGACCCGGCCGTCCTGCACGGTGAGGGTGTAGGACTCCGGAGCACCGGATTTCGCCGCGCCGAGGGCGAGTTGCACGTCTCCGGGACCCGGGGTGGCCGACTCGGCGTATCCCATGCGCAGTTCACCGGCGAGCAGCCTGCCCTCGTCGGACAGGGCCGCGCGGTCGGCCGGCGGTACGACGACCCGCGCCCCCGGGGTGGGCCGCCAGCCGGGGCCACGGGCCGGCACGTGTTCCCGTACGGCCGGGATGGTGCGCGGGGCGGTGGACAGCGGATGGGAGGGCGTCGGCGAGGGCACGGGGGCGGCCGGGCTCGTCGGGGAGGGGGCCGGCGCCGCCGGGCTGGTCGGGGCCTGTGCGTCGGACGGGGCCGACGGGGCGGACGGGGCGCCCGGGGCGGCCGAGCAGGCCGGGACGGCAAGGGAGACCAGCACGGCGACGGTGGCCGTCGCGATGACGTGGCTGCGCCTGTACCTCTTCGTCTGCCGCATCATCCACCTTTGTCCCCTGCCCCCTGTTCCCCGTACCAACGTGGCACAGGGGACACGGGCGCGCGACCCGGGGGGAAGGTCAGGCCAGTACGGCGAGCGCGGCCTCGGCGAAGCCGTGGTCCTGGGCGGGTGCGCCGCCGCCGACGCCGATCGCTCCGACGAGCCGGCCGTCGCGGTGGACGGGCAGCCCGCCCGCGATGAACAGCAGCGGGCGGTCGAGGGCCGTGGGCAGGGTGTGGAAGGGCCCGCCGGGCTGGACGGCGTCGACGAGGTCGGCGGTCGGGGCGTCCAGCTGGAGCGCGGTGAACGCCTTGCGGGTGCTGGTCTCGCCGGAGATCAGGACGGCCCGGTCGTCACGCCGGAAGGCCAGCGGGTGCCCGCCCGCGTCGAGGACGGTGACGCTGGTGGCGACGCCGGCAGCTTCGGCGGCGGCCGTGGCGGCGGCGACCAGCGCCTCGGCGTCCGCGGTGGTCAGGGGTGCGACGGCGGTGCGGGGGGCAGTGGCGGCACGGGGGGCGGTGGCGGCGGACATGCGGGGCTCTCCTGTGGGGTGAGGTGGGGCGAGGTGACGCTGCGGGGGGCAGTGCGCACGGGGCGTGGTGGGTCAGTGGTGAGCGGGGACGGCCGCGGCCGCCGGGGTGCCGGCCGCGACGACCCGGCCGGTGCCGGTACGTCCCGCCGTACGCCGTTCCAGCGCGCCGGAGACGACGGCGAGGACCAGGGCGGAGGCGGCGAGGGCCGCGCCGACCCAGTTCGGGGCGGTCCAGCCGAGCCCGGCGGCGATGACGAGCCCGCCGAGCCAGGCGGCGAGGGCGTTGCCGAGGTTGAAGGCGCCGATGTTGACGGCCGAGGCCAGGGTGGGAGCTCCGGCGGCCTGGTCGAGGACCCTCTTCTGCAGCGGCGGCACGGTGGCGAAGCCGAGGGCTCCGATGAGGACGACGGTGACGGCGGCCCCGGCCTTGGTGTGGGCGGTGACGGTGAACGCCGCCAGCACCAGCGCCAGCGCGCCCAGGGACACGTACAGCATCGGCATCAGCGCGCGGTCGGCGAACCGGCCGCCGACGAGGTTGCCCACGACCATGCCCAGGCCGAGGAGGACCAGCAGCCAGGAGACGGAGGTGTCGGCGAAGCCCGCGACGTTGGTCATCATCGGGGTGATGTAGGTGATGGCGGCGAAGACTCCGCCGAAGCCGAGGACGGTCATCCCCATGGCGAGGAGCACTTGGGCGTTGCGGAAGGCGGCCAGCTCGTGGCGGATCCGTACGCCCTCGGGGCGGGGCAGGTCGGGGACGAGCCGCGCGATGCCGAGCAGGCCGAGGAGGCCGAGCGAGGCGACGATCAGGAAGGTGACGCGCCAGCCGAGGTGCTGGCCGACCAGGGTGCCGAGCGGGACGCCGACGACGTTGGCCACGGTGAGGCCCGTGAACATCATCGCGATGGCTCCGGCCTTCTTCTCGGGGGCGACGAGCTCGGCGGCGACGACCGCGCCGATGCCGAAGAAGGCTCCGTGGGCGAGGGAGGCGACGACGCGGCCGGCGAGCATGACGCCGAAGGCGGGGGCGAGGGCCGAGAGCACGTTGCCCACGATGAACAGGCCCATGAGCAGCATCAGCATGCGCTTGCGGGGGACGCGGGTGCCGAGGACGGTCATCAGCGGCGCGCCGAGGAGCACGCCGAGGGCGTATCCGGTCACCAGGAAGCCGGCGGTGGGGATCGAGACGCCGTAGGTGCCGGCGACTTCGGGGAGCAGGCCCATGATCACGAATTCGGTCGTGCCGATCCCGAAGGCTCCGATGGCCAGGGCGAGGAGTGCGAGTGGCATGAGAGGGGTGCCCTTCAGGGGGTCAGGGGGAGGTTGCGTGTGCCGCGCGGTCGGCGCCGGACGGGTGCCGGGGGGCGGGAGGATGCCTGCGCCGGGGTGATTGCCATAGCGGCTTGCCCGCGTCCACATTAATTGCAGACGCGGGTTATTTGCAAGCGCGGGCTATTGCGCGAGTGGCCTATCCTGGAGGAACACGCCTTGGAGGAGGAGCCCATGACAGCCACGGACAGCGCACTCACCGCTCTCTCCCAAGGCTGGTGCGCCCTCTCCCTCCTGCACGGACGGATCGAGGCGCACATCGAGCGGGCACTCCAGGCGGCACACGGGCTGAGCGTGCGCGAGTACTCGCTGCTCGACGTCCTCAGCCGCCAGCACAGCGGCGTCGGCGGCCACCTGCGGATGCACCAGGTCGCGGACGCGGTGGTGCTCAGCCAGAGCGCGACGACCCGGCTGGTCAGCAGGCTGGAGGACCGAGGGCTGCTGAACCGCTACCTCTGCGCGACCGACCGCCGTGGCATCTACACCGACGTCAGCCCGGCCGGCCTGGCCCTGCTGGCCGAGGCCCGGCCCACCAACGACACCGCGCTGCGCGAGGCGCTGGACGAGGCCGCGCGGAAGCCCGAACTGGCGCCGCTGGTGGCCGCCGTGAAGAACACGCCGGCGGCCACCGGATAGCCGTCCGCCGCCGAGCCTCTAGCGGGTCGGCGGGGGTACGGATACGACGGCCGACGGGCCGGCCGAAGTCGACGGGGCCGACGGGGCCGACGGGGCCGACGGAACGGACGAGGCGGACGAGGCGGAGGAGGCGGACGAGGCGGAACTCGGCTGCGGCGGGCCGGTGGCCGACCCGCGCGGCGCGGTCGACGGACTGGCCGAAGGCGCGAGCGAAGGCTTGACCAGCGACGGGGCCGGATCCGTCGGAGCCGGGCCCGGGGACCGCTCCCCGGCCGTCGGCGAGGGCGACGGCGGCGCGGCCGGCGGCACCGGGCCGGGTCCCGGGCCGACCAGGCCAGGGTCCGGGGCCAGTACGGCGTACCCCACCACGGCGGCGGCCGCCGCGGCCAGACCCGCCAGCGGCAGCACGAAGCCCCGCTGCCGCAGCCGCGCCCACGGCAGTCCTCGTACGCCCTGCCCCGGCGGCTGCGCCGGGCGCAGCTCGCGCACGGTGATCCCGGCCGCGCGGGCGTCCAGGGCCTGCCGCAGCCGGTACTCGACGGGCCGCTCGGGCGCTCCCTCGGCCGGGTTCTGCGCCGAGCCCTCGGCCGAATCCTCCCCACGCCTCATATCCGACCCTCCAGGATCCGTTCCAGGGCGTCCAGCCCACGGCTCGCGTTCGACTTGACCGCGCCCCTGCTGATCCCCAGCGTCTCGGCGATCTCCGCCTCGCTCAGATCGGCCCAGTAGCGCAGCACCAGTACCTGCCTCCGCCGCGCCGTCAGCCGGCCCAGCGCGGCGAGCACTTCGCGATGTGCCTCGTCGAGGACCACGGAGGCCTCGGCGGAGGGTACGTCGGCCGGCGTCGGCGGGGTCCACGCGCGGGCGGTCCGCCTGCGGCGCAGCACGGAGCGCGCGGTGTTGACCACGGCGGTGCGCAGATAGCCCAGCGCGTTGTCCACCTCCGTGATCCGCTCCCCGTGGCGCCGGTAGAGCGCCGTGAAGGCGTCCTGCACCACGTCCTCGGCGGTGCCCAGGTCGTCCACGAGCAGCACGGCCAGCCGGACCAACCGCAGCCGGTGGGCGTGGTAGAGCTCGGTCACGGTGGGCTGCCCGGTGCCGTCTTCGCGGAGGTGGCCGTACGTGTACCCGTGCCGGTACGGCTCCGCCGGCGCGGGCGGGGCCTGCGCGGCCGACCGCTCGCGGCGCAGCAGGAACGACCACAAGCCCCGCCGCGGCCGGTCGAAACCAGGCGCGGCGGGGCCCACGGGTAGTGCGAGGTGGAGCACGGGGGTCCTCAGCCGTTGGCGCGGCGCCGCAGGCTGTACAGGGTCGCGGCCCCGGCGATGATCAGCACGGCCGCCCCGCCACCCAGTGCGGCGGTGGTGGCGGAGGAGCCAGTATGCGCGAGCTCGGCCTGGCCGGGCGAGGCCGGGGCCGCGCTCGGGGCGGCGCTCGGGGCGGCGCTGGGCTTCGTGCCCGGGGGCAGGCTCACCGAGGGCTGCGGCTTCGGGGCCGAGGGGGCGCTCGGCGCGGTGCTCGGCGTGGCAGTCGCCGATGCGGGCGCGGCGACGGTCGGCGTGGCGGACGAGCCTTGTGCGGCGGAGGCCGGCCCGGCCAGCGCAACGGCCACCCCGGCGGCCGCGACGGCTACGGCCGCCGCCCGGCGGAGGGACAGCGGGGCACGCTTCAGGTTCTTCACGGTGGTTCTCCACGGTCGGCTGGAGGGCGCGGGTTCACGCCCTTCACCCCCACACGACGCGCGACCCTCCGGGAGGTTGCCGCCGTTCGCGAAAAACTTTTGGCGAGCCTCCGAGCACCGGGCCGGTCCGCAGGGTCGCAGCGCTCTGCTCGATGCCCGGTCAGCGCTGACACAGACCGCGCAGCGCCGCGCCGAAGGCGGCCACGCCCTCCTCCAGCTCTCCGGGCGGGCCCGCGGCGTAGCCGAGGACCAGGCCCGGGGGGCCCGGGCCGAGGCGGTGCCAGGACAGCGGGTGCGCCTTGACTCCGAGGGCCAGGGCCGCCGCCGCGAGGGCGGTGTCGTCGAAGTCCGCCCGGTCGAAGGTGACCATCAGGTGCAGCCCGGCGGCGGCTCCGTGTACCCGCGCGCCCGGCAGTTCGGCCGCGATCGCCCGCAGCATCGCGTCCCGGCGGGCCCGGTGGCGGCGCCGCACGAAGCGCAGGTGGCGCTCCAGCTCGCCCGACTCCATCAGGCGGGCCAGCACCAGCTGGGCGAGGACCGGATTGCCGAGGTCGGCGTACCGCTTGGCCTCGATCACGGCGTCCAGCCGGCGCCGCGGGACCAGCAGCCAGCCCAGCCGCAGGGCGGGGGCGAGGAGTTTGGACACGCTGCCCGCGTAGCAGACGGCCTCGGGCAGCAGGGCGCGCAGCGCGGGGACGGGAGCGCGGTCGTAGCGGTGTTCGGCGTCGTAGTCGTCCTCGATGACGATGCCGCCGGCCGCCGCCCAGCCGAGGAGCTCGCGGCGCCGCTCCCCGTCGAGGACGACCCCGGTCGGGAACTGGTGCGCCGGAGTCAGCAGGACCGCCTGGGCGGGGCCCGCCGCCAGGGCCGCGGTGTCGATCCCGCCCGCGTCCACCGGTACGGGCAGGATCTCCATTCCGCCGTGCTCCAGCTGCTGCCGGGCCCCGAGCGAGCCGGGATCCTCCACCGCGACGCGCCGTACGCCCTCCGCGCGCAGCACCTGGGCCAGCAGTCCGAGGGCCTGCGCCACGCCCGCCACGACGACCACCTCGCCGGGGTCGGCGCGGATCCCCCGGCCCCGGGCGAGCCAGCCCACGATCGCCTCGCGCAGCGCGGGCGCGCCCTGCGGGTTTCCGTAGCCGAAATCGGCGGGGGTGAGTGAGGCGAGGACCCTGCGCTCGGCCTGGAGCCAGGCCGTGCGCGGGAAGGCGGTCAGGTCGGGCACCCCGGGCGAGAGGTCGATGCGGCACGGTGTGGCGCGCAGGGCGTCGACCAGCCCGCCCTTGCCCCTCGGCGTGCCGGTGTCGGCCGTCGCCCGGGCCGTCGCCCCGGCCGGCGCCGTCGAGAGCCCGGACGCCGACGTGGACCTGGACGCGGCCGCCGGCTTCGAGGGCGCCGATCCTGCGGTCCCGGATCCGGCCGTCACGGGTCCGGCGGTCACGGGTCCGGCGGTCACCGGTGCGGCCACGACGATCGTCCCGGCGCGGCCCCGGCCCACCACCTGACCGGCGTCCGCCAGGCGCTGGTACACCTCGGTGACCAGCCCTCGGGAGACCCGGAGCTCCGCCGCGAGCACCCGGCCCGCCGGGAGCCTGCTGCCGACCGGCAGGGTGCCGTCGGCGATGGCGGCGCGGATGCGGGCGGTGAGCCAGTCGGTCCGGCCACCCGGCGGTGCCTGGCCGATGTCGAGCAGCAGGAAATCGGATCCGGCGGCATCGGCACCGGTCTCGGCAGCGGTCTCGGCAGCGGTAGAGGGCTCGGCGGCCGTGGTCCCGGTCTCCCGAGTTTTGGACCCCTTGTCCCGGCCCTGTTCGGCACTGTCCATGAGTCCAATACTGGCGGACGCTCGACGGTATGAACACATCGCCCGCCCCGCTGCGCGACCTCGCCCCCGGCATCGCCGGCATGGCGCTCGTCGGCAGCAGCGTCACCGTCTCCCGGTCCCTCGTCGACGCCCCGCTGTTCGGCGTCCAGGCCGTCCGCTACGCGGCGGCCGCACTGCTGCTGCTCGCCCTGGCCCGCGCGGCCCGCGTGCGGATCGTGCTGCCGCGCGGCCGGGAGTGGCTGTGGCTGGCGGGCATCGCCGCGACCGGGCTGGTGCTGTTCAACGTGGCCGTCGTACGGGGCGTCGCGCACGCCGAGCCGGCCGTGATCGCCGTCGCCGTGGCCTCCGTGCCGGTCCTGCTCGGGGTGATCGGCCCGCTGCTGGAGGGCCGCAGGCCGAGCCGCCGGGTGCTGCTGGCCGCGCCGGTGGTGGTCGCGGGGGCGGTGCTGGTGGAGGGGACGGGCCGGACCGACGCCGCCGGGGTGGGCTGGGCGGCGCTCGCGCTGGGCTGCGAGGCGGGCTTCACGCTGCTCGCGGTGCCGGTGCTGCGGCGTCACGGCGCGTGGGGGGTGTCGCTGCACGCGGTGTGGATGGGCGCGGTGATGCTGGCGGTGCTCACGGTGTGCGTCGAGGGGCCCGCGCAGCTGGTGGCGGTGAGCCCGCGCCAGTGGGCGGCCGTCGGATACCTGGCCGTCATGGTGACGGCGGTGGCCTTCCTCCTCTGGTACCGCACGGTGGCCGCCGTCGGCTCCGGCCGGGCCGGGCTGCTGACCGGGGTGGCGCCGCTCGCCGCGGCGGGCGCGGGCGCCGTGACCGGCAGCGGCGTCCCGGGCCCGGCCGTGTGGCTGGGCCTGGCCGTGGTGATCGCCGGGCTGGCGGCCGGGCTGCGGCCGGAGCCCGCGCCGGCGACGCCCGCCCCGGCCGCGCGAAAGCCCCGTAACGCCCAGGAGCCGGCCGCCCCTTGAGCCCGCCGGGGCTTGTGGATCACAATCCGCAGATGGCGACGCCCCCGTACAGCAGCTGGATGCGGTACTTCTCCCCCACCGCCAACCACCGCCGGCTCGGCCTGGTGTGCCTCGGTGTGGGGGTGCAGCAGGGCGTGCTGCCGGTGGTCGGCCCGCGCGTGCTCGACCACCACGTCGCGGTGGTGGTCTGCGGCGGCCGGGGCTGGTTCAGCCACGGCGGCCGGGCCCCGCAGCCGGTGACGGCGCCGGCGCTGCTGTGGCTGGTCCCGGGGGTGGAGCACCACTACGGCCCCGATCCGCAGACCGGCTGGGAGGAGTGCTTCGTGGATTTCACCGGCCACAGCGTGGAGGCGTACACCGACCTCGGCTACGTCACCCCGGACCGCCCGCTGGTGCCGCTCAGCGGGACGGCCGGGGTGCGGCACGTGGTCGACGGGATCGTACGGGCGGCCCGGCGCGGCGGTCCGCTGCTGGAGGTGGAGGCCGCGGCGGCCGTGCACGGGCTGCTCGTCGCGCTGCGCTACGCCCGGGCCGAGGTGTCGCGGCACGGGGACACCGTGATGGACACCCTGGCCCGGGACGCGCTGCTGCCGATATCGGTGGCCGAGCACGCCGCCCGGCTCGGGATGCCGCTCCCCCAGCTGCGCCGGGCGGTGCGGCGCAGCACCGGGGAGGGGGTCAAGGAGTACCTCCTCGGGATCCGCCTGAGCCGGGCGAAGGAGCTGCTGGCCCGGACCGACCTGCCGGTCGCCGGAGTCGCCCGGCGGGTCGGTTACGAGGACGCCGCCTATTTCAGCAGGCTGTTCAGCCACCGGGTGGGCGTGGCGCCCGTCCGGTTCCGCCGGCAGCAGTCGACGCAGCAGCCGGCCGTCCAGCCGCAGGCACAGCCGCAGGCACAGCCACAGCCACAGCCACAGCCACAGCCACAGCCTCCGTCACGGTAGGTAGCCGATGTTGAGTTCCGCGACCGCCGTCCACGGATTGCCCGAAACCTCCCTGGTGGCCTTGAGCTTGACGTAGCGCGCGGTGCGCGCCGTGAAGGTGACGTCCTGCTGGGCGGTGGTGTTGGCGAAGGTCCCGGAGGCCGCCGCCGTGCCCCAGTTGACTCCGTCGGTGGAGGTGAGCACCTGGTAGTCGGCGATGCGGCCGTTGGTCTGCGTCTGGCGGGGCAGGTAGTGCAGCGCGGCGACGTTGTACGAGGCGCCGAGGTCGAGGGTGATCTCGTGCGGCATCGGTGCGGTGGCCTGGTACCACTGGGTGTGCCAGATGGTGGCGCTGTCGCCGTCGAGGACGTTGGCGGCGGCGCCGTTCTCGCCGGCGGTCTCCTGGCTGTCGACGGCCTTGACGCTCATCTGGTTCTGCGGGACGAGGAGTTCGCCGCCGCCGCCCGTACCGAGGTCGTCGACGGCCAGGTCGTCGAGGATGAAGTCGGCCTCGTTGTGGGAGCCTTCGGCGGTCACCTTCCGGATGCCGATCCAGGCGTCGGTCCCTGCGGTGAAGGTCTTGGTGAAGGTGGTGGCCGTACGGGCCTGGTTCAGCGCGGTCGCCGTCTCGGTGCTGCCGGAGCCGGTGATGAACTGGTAGTCGCCGCCGAAGCCGTTCTCGTAGCTGAAGGTGACCTTGTACGAGCGGCCCGGCGTCAGCCGCAGGGTCTGCGGAAGCGTGCGGTAGACGAGGCCCTGCCGCTCCTCGTGCGACTTGAGCGAGTTCTGCCCGCCGATCACGTCGTCGACCAGCTTCCCGCTCCAGCCCGCCTGGGTGTACGGGGCGTTGCGCTGGGCGATGTGGGTGCGCGGGTCGGTGGCCGAGCCGCCGGCGCCGCCGAAGGCGAAGGGGCCCCAGCCTGCGTCCACGTTCTCGAAGTCCTCGGTGAAGTAGTGGCCGGCGAGCGGGGTGCGGGCGGAGCGGACGACCCGTACGTCGTCCAGGTAGACGGTGCCGGACCCGGAGGCCGCGGAGAGTTTGAGGGTGGCCGTCGACTGGCCTGCGGGTACGTCGAAGAACACCTTCATCCGCTGCATCTTGGTGCCGTTCTTCTCGCTGCCGCCGAGGCTGTTGGTCAGCGGGGAGGAGTCGGCGTAGACGGAGGCGGCCGTGCCCGCGGCCGGGGTGACGGTGAGCGTGGCGGCCCGGCCGGCCGGGGTGGAGACCCAGACGGAGGCGGCGTAGGTGCCGGGGGTGAGGCCGGTGAGCTGCTGGGAGACGGCCGGGGCGGTGTTCGCGGCCATGGTGAGCTCGCTCTGCCCCTGGGCGTTGCGGGTGACGGCGGCGCCGGCCGCGGTGACGGTCCAGGCGTTCAGGTTGCCCGAGAAGAAGGAGGGGTCCTTGACGGGGGTGCCCTCACCCCACTTGGGGTCGGCCTGGGCGGGGGCCGCGCCGTTGGTGACGACGTAGGCGGTCTTGGCTGTGGCGTTGATCGTGACCTGGCCGCCGGTGACGGCGAGGTCACCGACCAACTGGCGCCCCGCGTCGGTCAGTTTGTAGAGCTTGGGCGAGGCCCAGCCGGCGGGCAGGGCCCAGGTGGTGGAACCGCCCGCGGTGTTCCAGTGGTAGAGCTTTCCGGCGCGCGGCAGGAGGTACGTGGAGCCGTTCAGGACGGTCCGGCCGCCGGCGGTGATCTTGCGGGTGCCGCCGGCGGTGGTGACGGTGGTGCCGTTGGCGAGGATGGCCGTGTCGGCGGTCCACTTCACGACCGGGGATTCCTGGAGGTACTTGGTCGGCAGGTTGGTGGCGAAGGTGGTGGCGAGGAAGGCGGTGAAGTCCCGCTTGCCCTGCCAGCCTTCGTACGCGGTGATCTCGGCGCCGCCGAGCAGCGGGTTGCCCGCGATCCAGTCGTCCTTGGTGTGATTGCCGATGAAGCGGGCGATGTTGGAGTTGATGCCCTTCAGGTCGGTGCCGCCGTAGTTGACGTCGGTCGCCCAGTGGTGCCAAAGGGACTGCTCCGTCATGGAGTTCGGGAACTCGGTGGCGAGCTGGTAGCCGAGGCCGCCGATCTCCCGTTCGAGCTTGCGCGAGACGTAGCCGTCGCCGTACCAGACGTCCACGTACAGGAAGTCCAGTCCGGGGGCGGCCGCCTTGAGGTCCTGGAGCCGCTTCAGCCGCCCGCCGGACTGCCCGTCCTTCCGCGTGTCCACGTAGTACGACTGGTCGAGCCAGTCCCAGCCGAGCCCGCTGCTCTGGTGGGCGGGGTCGAAGGTGGCCGAGACCGGGTACTCCTCGGTGGCGTTGACGTGCACGCCGAAGTCGGCGTTGTAGGAGTGGCCGACGGTGGTGAGGGTGTTCAGATCAGTGGCGCCGCCCAGCTTGGAGCCGATGTTCTTGTAGTCCATGTGCGCCGAGTCGTGGCCCTCGGAGGCGTACCCCTTGAGCAGGACGAACTGGCCGAGGCCGTCGGTGGCGAGGTTGACCCGCTTGGTCTCGTCGAGGGTCTCGGCGAAGGGGTGGGTGGCCGCGGAGGCGAAGTTGAAGGGGATGCGCTGCACGACGCGGTCGGCGGTCTGCTCCCAGCCGGTCGGCGGGGTCCAGATGTCGCGGTAGGCGACCGCCGCGTCCTGCCAGTCCACGGTGGAGTCGCCGTTGCGGTCGGCCGTGATCGCGACCCGGGCGTAGGGCAGCGGCTCGGTGTCGGTGTCCGCGGCGCCCGAGGCCCGGTAGAGCCAGGAGCCGCTCCACAGCCCGGCCCGGCGGTAGGCGCCCTTGTCGGTGACCTGCTTGCTGATCCGGCCGTTCTCGGTGGAGGTGCCGCCCGAGGGGGCGTCGTAGTAGGAGTTGGAGTCGATGGCAGCGGCCAGCTTGCCGGTGTTGGCCAGGCCGTACATCACGGTCGTGGCGGAGGCGTCGACCGGGGTGCTCGCCGTGATCGGGGTGAAGGTGTCCCCGGTGCCGGTGGTGGCGGTGTGCATCTTCGCGGTGGACAGCGCGGCGCCCGGCTGGCTGCTGCGGACGCTGACGAGGTTGTGAGCGGGGATCGCGAAGCTCCGTACGCGCAGGGCGGCCGTGTCCTCGATCGCGGTGACCTTGAACTCCACGACCGAACCGGCCACCGAGAGGCGGGACTTGACGGTCACTCCGGAGAAGGAGAGGGCGTAGTCGACGCCGGAGGCGGAGGGCGTCGAGGTGACGGTGGGTGTGTAGGTGGTTCCGTTGACGACGATCGCACCGATGGTGTCCTCGTTGCCGTTCAGCACGTCCCCGGTGGCGGTGCGGGTGTAGCTGATGACGCGGGGGAAGGCGCTGTCCACGCCGACGGACAGCTCGGGCGAGGTGATCGTCACGGGTGCGGCCGCCACGGCGGGGGCGGCGGGCACGGCCACGACCAAGGTGGCGACCAGGCCGGCCACCGCGGCTGCGGCCGGCCAGAGAGGGGTTCGCATCGGACCTCCGGGAGTCGGCGCTTCCTGTGCGGAAGACCGCGCGACGTGGAGGCCGGCGGTCCGCTCACTGACCTGACAGCTTGCGGATCGCGGCACGGCAGGCCCATGGACAAAGCCGAGCGCCGTCCTGGACTTATGTGACCGGTGGTTCACATGGGCGCTGTGTCCAGGTACCGGTCGGGGTACTGGCCTGGGTACCCGTCGGGGTACCGGCCGGACAACTGGTCCACGTACTGGTCTACGTACTGGCGGGCACCAGGACCACGGCCGTCCCGTACGCGCACACCTCGGTGCCGACGTCGGCGGCGTCGGTCACGTCGAAGCGCATCATCAGAACGGCGTTCGCGCCGCGCGCCTTCGCCTGCTCGATGAGCCGCTCCATGGCTTGGTTGCGGGTCTGCACCAGCGTCTTGGTGAGGCCCTTCAGCTCGCCGCCGATCATCGACTTCAGGCCCGCGCCGATCTGGCTGCCCAGATGGCGGGAGCGCACCGTGAGGCCGAAGACCTCGCCGATGACCTGCTCGACCCGGTAGCCGGGGACGTCGTTCGTCGTCACGACCATGACGCCGGTCTGCTGCGCGCCGGAGCCGCCGCCGTAATCTTCGATTCCCATGGCTCCCACTCTGGCGGCGCCGGGCGCGGCCCGCATCCGGAAGGGGGCTCAGGAGAGCCGGACGGCGAGGCCGAACTCGTGGGCCACCACCACGGCCTGCGCACGGCTGGCCAGCCCCAGCTTGCTCATGCAGCGGTGGACGTGGGTTTTGACGGTGGCGGCGCTGAGGACGAGGCGGCCGGCGATGTCGGCGTTGGACAGGCCCGCGCCGACCAGGCCGAGGACCTCGCGCTCCCGCGGGGTCAGGGTGTCCAGGCCGGGGCGCGGGGCACGGGCCGCGGCCGGGGCGGCGTAGGTCTCCACGAGCCCGCGCAGGGCTCCGGGGCTGAACAGCATCTCGCCGCCGTGCACGGTGGCGATGGCGGCCAGCAGCCGCTCGGGCGGCGTGTCCTTGAACAGGAAGCCTCCGGCCCCGACCCTCAGGGCCCGGAAGACGTACTCGTCGGAGTCGAAGGTGGTCAGCACGAGCACCTTGGGGCGCGCGCCGGGCTCGGCGGCGGCCAGGATCCGCTCGGTGGCGGTGAGCCCGTCGGTTCCGGGCATCCGGATGTCCATGAGGATCACGTCGGGGCGGGTCTCGGCGGCGAGCCGCACCGCCGCTTCGCCGTCCTCGGCCTCGCCGACGACCTCGAAGCCGGGTGCGGCGGTGAGCAGCGCGGTCAGTCCGGACCGGATCAGGAACTGGTCGTCGACGACGAGGACGCGCAGCACGGTCTCTCCTTCTTTCTCGGTGGGCGCCTCAGGCGTCATGGCCGGTCCGGGGCACGGGGACGCGCAGGCTGACCTCGAAGCCGCCCTCGGGGGCGGGCTCGGCGGTCAGCGTGCCGTGGTAGATCATCGCCCGCTCGCGCATGCCGGTCAGACCCTGGCCGTGGGACCCGGCGGCGCGTGCTCCCGTACGGTCGGGGCCGGGGCCGGGGCCGGGGCCCGCTCCGCGTCGGCCTCCGTGTCCCTGATCGGCTCCGTGGCCGTGGCCGCCTCCGTGTCCGGCGGCGCGCGCGGCCGCGTTCCCGTCGTCCTTGACCCGTACGCGGACCTCGTCCTCGGTGTAGTGCACGCGGACGGTGGTGTGCGCGGCCGGGGCGTGCTTGAGCACGTTCGTCAGCGCCTCTTGGACCACGCGGTACGCGCAGAGGTCGATCCCGGGCGGCAGGGCGTACGCCGTCCCCGTGATCGCGACGTCGACGGGCACGCCCGCCGCACCCACCCGGCGGACGAGCTCGCCGAGGCGGCCGAGCCCGCAGACCTCGCCGGCCACCCCCTCCTCGGCGGGCGCGGACCCGTCCTCCCGGAGCACGACGAGCATCCGGCGCATCTCGGCCAGGGCCTCGTGGGCACTGGAGCCGATGGTGTCCAGGGCGCGGCGGGCGGTCGGCGGGTCGGAGGAGAAGACGTATCCGGCGAGTCCGGTCTGCACGGAGATCACCGAGACGTGGTGCGCGATGACGTCGTGCAGTTCGCGGGCGATCTGGATGCGTTCCGCGACGACGGCCCGGCGCGCCTTCTCCTCCTGTTCCAGCCGGAGCCGGCGGGTCAGATCCCGCAGCCGCCGGGAGCCGTCGCCGGCCACCCAGCAGACGGTGGTGGCGACGGTCACGAAGCCGACGCTGAGGGGGCCGATGCCGGGTTCGGCGAGCCGGGTTCCCCAGAGCAGGACCAGGAGCGAGGCGGCGGCGCAGCGGATCGAGACGGGGCGCGGGCGCAGGGCGGCGACGGTGTAGAGGGCGAGGAGCATCCCGCAGACGGCGGGGACGTGGTAGTAGCCGAGGGTGAAGTAGGCGGCGATGCAGAGCCCGGTGCTCACCAGGACGGCCACGGGGAAGCGGCGGCGCAGCACGAGCGGCAGGTAGACGGCTCCGAGCAGGACGTAGGCGAGGGTGTCGGTGTCACGCCAATAGCCTTCGGGGTCCGGCCAGTTGGCGAGCATGGAGGTGGAGATCCAGAGTGAGCCGAGGGCATACGCGATCTCGACGACGGCCGGTCGCGCGGCGCGGAGCCGGGCCACAGCCGGATGCGCGGACAACTGCACGTCGGACCCCCTTGTGTACACCCCTGGTTGTACAGGGTTACCACCCCTGGGGGTAGCCGGAGTTCAACCCTTGGATGGGCGAGAGCGGAAGCCGGCCCCCGTAGATTTCCTTGAGCCGGTCCCAACCGGCAGTGGCCCGATCCCCCCGGGGCCCGCCAGGCGGCGCCGTGCCCGTTCGGGGGCGGGCACGGCCCCGCCCGCCCCGCCCTCCCCGGCGGCGCCCGCCGCTCTTCGCGCGGCCCCCGAGGGCAGGCACACCCCCTGAAGGCAGATTCAGGACGACCTACTGAATATCGCATCAGATTGGGCATATCGGGCTAAGTTACGGTGCGTCAGCCGGGCTGCGCGTGTTCGCGTCGCCATAGTCGTCGGTGGCAACCGCCTGGTTGCCGCCCCGCGTCGCGTTCCGCGGCCGGGCTGACGTCTTCTCAGAGGAGCCGGCTCATGCTGAAGCCCACCAGGACCATCCTCGCTCTCGCCGCCGGAAGCCTGGTGCTCGGCCTGGTAGGTGCGGGTATCGCCGTCGCGGACGAGGACCCGATGGCCGACAACCCGGGCCAGGAGAACATCCTGGACGACCAGGAGGAGGCCGACGAACTCGACGAGTACCCCGAGCGCGAGCACGCCCGCGGCGTCGTCATCTCGCGCGGCCCGCTGACCGTGCGCAGCAGGCCGACCACCCACTCGCACAAGGTGGGCAAGGTGCACCCCCACCAGAAGCTCGCCATCGAGTGCAAGAAGCGCGCCGAGCGGGTCGACGGCAACAACCTCTGGTACCGGCTGGACGGCGTGCGGGACGACATGCGGGACGACGAGGACGGCGAGGACGGCGAGGACGGCGGCCGCACGGGCGCGAAGTCCGCCAAGGACCGCCACCACCGCTGGGTCTCGGCCCGCTACGTCAAGAACATCACCCCGGTGAAGTACTGCCGCTCGTAGCACCGCCGCCGGCACCCGTACCCGCCCCGCGCCCCGGGACGAACTGGCACCCGGGCCGCGGAGCAGGTAGACAGACGCTGTTCCCGCAGGCAGACGGCCTGCGGGCAGAGCGAAGGACAGACTCGGTGTCGCGTACCGCACGATCCGACCAGCCGGCCTCCCTGCTGCTGCTCACCGCCGTCGCGGCCATCGCGGCCGCCCTCGGCGGGTGTTCCTCGGCGGACGGGAAGGCGGACCGGGCCGATGCCTCCCCGAGCGGTTCCGTGAGCGCCACGCCGTCCACACCCTCCGCGACACCCTCGACACCCGCCGCCACGCAGTCCCAGGCCCCGTCGGCCGCCCGGAGTCCGCAGTCGACCCGGAGCTGGCCGGACGTCTCCACCGTCGTCATGAAGTGGCGGGAGCAGCCCCGTGGCGTCGCCGCTCCCGACGCGGAAGCGGTCCACACGAAGTCGGTCGGCCTGCTCAACGACGCCGAGACGCGCTACGGCTCCGAGAAGGGCTCCAAGTGCTGGCCCGAGCGGCCGACCTCGCTCACCGCGCTGTGCGCCGACGACGCAGCCAAGGCCGCCGGGACCGCGAAGACCTCGCTGTCCCGGATCGCCCACGAGGACCAGCGCTCCTTCACCACCCTGCGCGCGAACGCCGACAAGGTCGTCAAGGCCGCCGAGTTCTACGAGTCCCGCTCCTGCGCGACCGCGCCCGCCGGGCAGGCCGAGCGCGACGCGTGCTGGGACGCCGGCTGGGTCGTCGCCCAGGCCTATCCGCTCCTGCGCGACGGATTCAACGCCGCCCTCCAGGCCCACTGACCCGGGCGGCGCCCAAGGCATCGGCCGGCGCCACCGGCTCACGCGTCCGGGCGCACCGCCCTCGGCCCCACGCACCGCGCACCGAGGGCGCGTACCCGCTCGCGCAGTTCCCGGTCCGCCGTGACCACGACGCACCCGCCGTGCTCCGCGCGGGCGGCCTCGGCCAGCTCCACGATCCGGTCGTCGCCGCTCCCGGGCGCCGCGTCCACCCGTACGCCGGGCACGGACTCGACGCCCCGGGCGGCGCCTTCGACGACGAGGATGATCTCCTCGCCCTCGTCCCGCCGGGCCAGCAGGTCGCGCAGCCGCTCGGCGGCTCCGCGCCGGTCGCGCCACCAGCCGTCCGGCACGGACCCGACGACATTGGCACCGTCCACGATCAGGACGTTCACCGCGTTCAGAGCGTTCACCGCCCCAGTATGGGCAACGCCCGGATCCGGGGACGGCCTAGAAGTCGCCGTAGTTGACCTGCCAGGTCGCCAGACCCATCCGGCGCCAGATCGCCACCACCCGGTCGCGGTCGTCCAGGGAGACCCGGACCGCGTACCGGCCGCGTACGTGCGCGTTGAACAGCTCCGCCTTCACGATGTCGTCGCGGCGCGTGTCGCCGGCCGCGCGCATCCACAGCTCGTCGTACGGGACTTCGTGCTCCCGAAGCCAGGCCTCGGTCGGCTCGCGGTACTCCTCGCCCCGCCCGGACAGCAGCACGATGGTGTCGCCGTCGGCGCGCCGGAAGGAGTCCAGGGCGTCGCGCACCGGCCTGTTGAGGGTGTCGATGCCGCAGCGCGAGAAGTCGTACGGATTTCGGGCGCCGGTCAGCGCGAGCGTGCCGTCGATGTCGCACATGACGGCCCCCGGCAGCGCCGGGTCGGCGACGTACGCGGACACGTCGGGCTGGTCGTTGAGCCAGTCCGCGGTGAGCCGCCAGCCGCCCTTGCGCGCCTTGGCGTGCTTGTCGGCGAGTATCCGGATGATCTCCTCGCCGACCTGGCGCTCGCGCGCGGTGTCGCGCCGCAGGCACTCCTCCACCGGTACGTCGGTGTAGTCGTGCACGACGAAGGTGGCCCGCCCCGCGACGGCGGCCTTGAGCCGCTTGGGGATGTGGGAGGTCAGGTGCGTGTTGTCGACGACCACGTCGAATCCGCCCTCGACGGCCGCGCTGACGGCCGCGTCCTGGATGTCCAGCACGGTCTGCTCGTGCTTGTACGAGCGCCCGCGCTCGGGGTCCGGCACGTCGAGCATGGACCGCAGGTCGTCGAGGTTGACGCGGCGCATCCGGCCGCCGGACTCCGCCTGGAGGGCGCGCGCGGCGGTCGTCTTCCCGGAGGCCGGCAGACCCGTCATGACGTGGACCACCGGGAGTGCGGGGGTCTCGGCCGGGAGCGCGGGGGTCTCGGTTTCGGGGACTTCGGACACGGCTCAGTTCTCCTCGTCGTTCGTGAAGGGGTCGGACGTCTCGGGCCGCACCTGCCGCCAGGTGACGAGCTCGGTCGGCTTGCCGTCCAGGCGCTGGAACAGCGCGCCGCGGATGCCGCTGTCGCGCAGTCCCTTGGCGGCGCGCGCGAACGCGCCCCGGTCGTCGGCCAGATGGGCGAGGGAGGCGTACGCCTCGTCGATGGCGCGCTCGCGGAGCGCGGCCTCCTCATCCAGGCGCTCGATCACCGAGCGCACCCACTGGTCGAACTCGTCGGGCACCTGCTCCAGCAGTGCGTCGAGCGGCTTGCCGCCCGAGGCCTCGATGTCGACGACGGTGCAATTGAGGCCCTGGGCCAGCTGCTTGGCCGGCAGGCCGGCGAACCGCTGGATGCCGTGGCCGCGCCAGATGTCCCGTTCGGTCACGCCGGTGAGCACCTTGTGGAGCCGTACGTACTCGGCGATCTTGGCCTTGGCGCGGACGCCCGAGGCGAAGCGCAGCACGAAGCCCTCCGCGTCGGTGCCGGTCGCGCCGGCGCCGCCGGGCAGGGTGCTGGAGGCGGTCAGCGCGAGCAGCTCGTCGAGCGGCATCGCGGGCCACAGGGTGACGACGGAGCCGATGCCCTGCCAGTGGACCGCGGCTTCGGCGAGCGGCACCTCGGCGCCGTCCGCCCCGTACGCGGCGAGCAGGACGAGGTCGCGGCGCTCGCCGTAGTCGACGACGATGCGGTTCTGCGGGTACAGGATCTCCGCGAGGTAGGTGGTGCCGGGGACCAGGGCGGAGGTGTCCCGCCGGTCGAGGCGGCGCTGGGCCCAGGTGGCCTGGGTGCTGGTGAAGGAACCCTTGGACGCGACCCGCCACTTCCCGGCGTAGTGGAAGAGCACCCCGAGGCTGCCGTCGACCTTGTCGTACACCTCGAACGGCTCGTCCGGCAGGGCGGGCGCGTACGGCTGACCGGACTCGTGCTCGCCGACGTTGAAGAACTTGGGCAGCGGCAGCGCGACGACCGCGCCGCTGACGTCGTCGGCGACGAGGCCGCGGCAGATCGTGGTGACCTGGTTCCAGACCCGCTCGTACTGGGCGGTCCGGGTGTAGGTGTAGATGGACAGCGGCAGCTCGGGGTGCGGCTTGCGCGTCACGTATCCGGCGTCGATGGCCTCGGTCAGCGCCTGTGCGGGCATCAGGTCGTGCAGAGTCAGGCGGTCCTGGCTCATGGGGTTCCTCCCGGTTCGAGATGCCTCATTCTCGGGGGTGGAAGGGCCCGGCCGAAACCGAATATCCGCCCGTTACCGCAGGTCTGCGGGTCTTTCCGGGCCTTCGCCGCCCAGCCGGTTGATGTCCTTGGGACGCAGGATCCGCTGGGTGTCCGCGTCGCCGGGTCCGGCGGCGGCCACGGCGATCATGGCGCGGCCGATCGCCCGGGTCGTGGTGAGGAGGTCGGGCGCGACGCGCCCCAGGACCGGGAAGAGGGGCGCGGTGACTGCGTAGGCGGCGCGGTAGAGCGGGGTCTTGGAGGGCACGCCGCGGTCGGGCCGCACGATCCCCGGGCGGAACATGTAGGCCTCGAAGGGCAGCTTCAGCAGGTCGTTCTCGGTCTTCCCCTTGACCCGCGCCCACATGGAGCGGCCCCGCTCGGTGCTGTCGGTGCCCTCGCCGGAGACGTAGGCGAAGGTCAGCCGGGGATTGGCCGCGGCGAGCGGCCGGGCCGCCGCGAGCGTCAGGTCGTAGGTGATCCGCCGGTACTCCTCCTCCTTCATCCGGAAGGAGGAGATGCCGAGGCAGAAGAAGCACGCGTCGTACGAAGCCAGGTCCAGGCCGGACGCCGACAGGTCGGTCGGGTCGGCCTGGACGAGCTCGCGCAGCTTGGGGTGGGTGACGGCCAGGGGGGTCCGGCCGATGGCCAGGACGCTTTCCACGGAGTCGTCGCGCAGGCACTCGCGCAGCACGCCGCGGCCGATCATTCCGGTCGCGCCGAAGAGGATGACGTTCACGGGCCCACCCTATGCGCGGGCGCCCGCGCTCAGTGGGAGACGCAGAGCTCGTTGCCCTCCGGGTCGGTGAGGGTGGTCCAGGTGTGCGGGCCCTGACGGCCGTCGTGCAGGTACGTGGCGCCCTTGGCGATGAGCCGCTCGACCAGTGCCTTGGGGTCGTCCTCGCCGGTGCGGACGTCGAGGTGCACGCGGTTCTTGACGGTCTTGGGCTCTTCGATCAGCTGGAAGAGGACGCGGGGCGCCCGCTCGAGGCCGTCGGGATGGCGGATCGCCTGACCCGTCCTCCAGACCAGGACACCTCGGTGGGTGGTGGTGTCCTCCTCGCTCGCGTGCCCGGCGGCGACCATGCTGCGGATGAACTCCTCGTCGCTGGGCTCGACTTCCCACCCGAGCGCGTCCGCCCACCAGTCGGCGAGGTCGTGCGGAGCGGCGGAATCGACGGACACCTGAAACGTATAGGGCATGCCGGGACCTTACTGAGCCCCCTCAGTCCCACCAAAACGTCCGGTGAGCGCTGCCCACGAGAGCCTCCTCGGCGTTGAGGCCGGTCTCGTGGTCCTGCCGGATGTTGTCGGGACAGAACGCGAAGTGCTCCGCGGCGACCGCGAGGGCCTCCTCCATCGTCGGTTCGATCAGAGCTTCCCCGCGACCGTACGGATCCGGTGGCCCAGGACCCGGCCGAGCTCGGCGATGAACTCCGGGCGGAGCCGGGCCGCGTTCCAGATCTCGAAGCCGAGGTGGGCGAAGGCGAAGCGGTTGTCCTCCCACGTCCACTCGGGCAGCGGGATCCGGCGGTCGCACGCCGGGCACCGCAACTCGGCGGCGCCGGTCGCGTACCAACCGTCCAGGGCCTCCGGCCAGGGCGCGGTGGCGGCCGGCGCCGAGCAGTGCGGGCAGACGGGGGAGCCGTCGGAGCCCAGGGAGCCCCAGAAGACGGTACGGCCGGTGACGACGGCCAGCCCGTCGCAGCCGCCCTCCTCGGGCCACTCCGTGACGTCGTCCCACCGCGGCCCCGGCGAGTACACCGGCTTGCCGAACATCTCGTAGGTCCGCTCGGCGCGCACGATCCCCTCGGCCACCAGCCACGCCGCCACCCGCGCCCCGAGCGCTTCGGCCTCCTCGGGGGTCGCGTCGATGTCGGCGATCGTCTGGAAGTAGTCGCCCATCAGCCTCTAGCCCTCAGTGGAGGTGAGGAGCGTGGGGCCCTTCAGGAAGACGCCGTTGCCCCCGCCGTCGTGCCAGTCCCTCTCGACGCCGTCGACGAACCCGGAGGTGACGACTGTGCAGACGGAGTCGGTCGCCGAGACCCCGAACATGGGCGAGGAGACGCTTCCCCCCTTGTCGTCCCGGCCGGGCAGGACGATCAGGCCGTCGGCGAGGACCTTGGCCTTCGATCCCACGACGCGCAGCCCGGCGAGCCCGCCGCCACCGGTTTCGGTGCCGTCGGCCTGGACGTTGCGGCCGTCGCGGTCCAGCCGGCAGCCGCTGAGCTGGAGGATGGAGCCGACGTCGTCGTTCTGCACCAGGATGCCGTCGCGGCCGCTGCGGTCGGTCGAGCAGCCGGTGAACTGGATGACGCCCTTCCAGCCGTTCAGCCAGAACCCCTCTCCCCGCGACCACTCGGCCCGGCAGCCGGTGAAGGTCGAGTTCCCCGCTCCGGAGATCCACCACCCGGCGCCGTCACACCCGAGGGCGTACACGTCGGTGAAGACGGAGTCGGTGGTGTTGTTGAGCGCTACGCCGAAGCTCTTCGACCACATGATGGAGACCCGGTCGAAATGCAGGCAGAAGGGCGCTTGGGGCCCCGAAGTACCGGTGTTGTAGGTGGTGTTGACGCCGATGCCGGTGACCCGGTGGATCTGGACGTCGCGCAGCTGCAGGTGCTGGATCTGGCCGACGGCGCGGATGCCGTCGACCGCCGGCCCCTCGGGGTCCAGGGCGCTTCCGTCGACGGTCAGTCGGAAGACGCGCTGCTCCACGGCCTTGCGCGGGTAGCCGCCCAGCTGCCGGTCGAGGATCAGCAGCACGGCCTCGCCGGTGAATCCCGGCAGCGGCTTGATGGCGACCGGCGGGGTCTCGCGGCCCTCGTACTCGTGCTCGCCCCCGCCGTGCGAGCCCTGCAGCGTGACGCGCGGGGGAATGCGGACCGGGCGGCTGGTGCGGTAGAGCCCGGCGGGCAGGTAGACCGTGTTGCCCGGCTCGCAGGCGTCCAGGGCCGCCTGGATGAAGGGGGTGTCGTCGGCCGCGCCGTCGCCCTTCGCCCCGTAGGAAAGGACGTTGTGCCATCCGAGCTCGGTGCGGGCCGGAGCGGCCGCCCGCGCCGCCGGAGCGGCCGCGGCCCCCGCCGCGGCGGTCACCACACCCGCCGTGACACCGCCCATGAACAATCGACGTGTTTGATCCATCGGAATACGACCCCGCCCCAGACAAGGAAACCGGAAAACCAGGCAAACGTGCGACCGGATTCAAACACGAACGAAAACGATCACCAAACAATCCCGTCGGAGAAAGTGAAGCTCCCTGCCCGTGCGCTCGATTCGGGTACCGGACCTTCGGCGACGGGGCTGCGGGTCGCCGCTTCGATCAGGCACCCGAGATCGCTACCATCTCGGGTGGCGATGCCCCGTCTCCCCCATCCTCCTTCGGGTGCGCGGGGCCCCTTCGCTTCCGACGGAGGTCCCGTTCCCGTCCGCCGCGGGTGACCGCTCCACGAGCCGGACCTTGCCATGACCCAGGGGACCCCTGACCTCGACCGCGCGGCGACGCGGGATCCTGCGGCCGCTGGCGGCGCTCCTGTTCCCGCCGGGGCCGGACGGCGCCGAGTCGCCGCACGGAGTACTGCCGCCGCTGCTGATCGTCCTGACTTTCGTCAGCGGGGTGGTCGACGCGGTGAGCTACCTGGGACTCGGCCACGTATTCGTCGCCAACATGACGGGCAATGTCGTCTTCCTCGGCTTCGCGCTCGCCGGGGACCGGTCCTTGTCCGCCCCGGACTCCCTGCTCGCCGTCGGCGCGTTCCTGACCGGCGCGCTGGCCGCGGGCCGGCTACGGCGGGCCACCGGGGCCGGCCGGATGTTCGCGCCGCTGGTCGCGGCGCAGACCGTACTGGTGGGCGGGGCGCTCGCCCTGACGGCAGCCGGCACCACGGGGCCGCCGCCCGTCATCGCCCTCCTCGCGCTCGGCATGGGTCTGCAGAACGCCGTGGTGCACCGGCTCGCGGTGCCCGATCTGACCACCACCGTGGTCACCCGGGCCCTGACCGGGCTGGCGGCCGATCCCTGGGGACCCGCGTCGCTGCGCCGCCTCGTGACGGTCGTGGCCCTGCTGCTGGGGGCGCTGGCCGGCGGGCTGCTGACACTGCGTCACGGTTCGGTCTGGGCGCTGGTCTTGGCCGTGTTCCTCCTGGGCTGCGTGACCCTCGCCCGGTGGTGGGGCAGCGGTGGCCGATCGGACAGCGGTGAGCAGCGGGGCGACGGTGAGCGGCGGGGCGACGGCGGGCGGCGCGCGTAGAAGGATCTCGGCGGCCCCTCGACGGGTGCGCCCCGCCCGTTCACCGCGTGCGGTCCACGGCTCCGGGGCGACGGCCCGCACGCGACAGCAGCAAGGCCGCGAAGGTCAGCAGCCAGGCCCCGACCGCGATCCAGAGCAACACCTCGCCGAGGGGGCGCAGCCACGGGACACCGGTCGGGCCGGCCGCGGAGATGCAGGCGGTGGCCGTCATGCCGAGCGGGAAGACGCTCGACCAGCGCCGGGTGTCGTAGCGCGTGCGCGGCACGACCGCCTCGGCGGCCATGAGTACGGCGTACCAGGCCAGGGAGAGACCGAGGGTCGCCAGGGTGACGGTACGCAGCCCTGTGTGCGCCCATCCCGTCCACAGGTGTGACGCCGTGAGTCCGGACGCGGCGAGGGCCGTGATGGACAGCGCCCCGCCGGCCACCCAGTGGTCGCCCGCGCCCGAGAACACCTCGCGGAAGTCGAAGCGCAGAAGGGCCGCGACGTAGAGCAACAGCCCCAGGCAGAAGGCGGCGAGCGCGGCCCGGCCCAGCCAGTCGCGCCCGGTGGTCGCGGCCAGGGTGCCCGCCAGGACGGCGAGGCCTTGGGTGGCCACGCAGACGAGGAAGGCCGCGCCGGGCATCCGCCGCCCCCAGTGCTTCAGTACGGCGAACAGCAGCCCGGGCCAGAGCGCCGCGGCCAGGGCCAGCATCGCGACGGCCACGGGCTGCCATCCGAGGAGGGAGAGCCGGGCGCCGAGTACGGTCGTGGCGGCGACGGCGGTGAGCGCGGCGGGGGTGTCGGCCTCGGCGCGGAAGCGCCGCCGGTCGCCCAGCAGCCGGGCGGCGAAGTCGGCGGCGAGTACGCACCACAGCGCCGCGCAGACGACCAGTGCGACGAGTGACAGCGTGCTCCGCCCGGTCAGGCGCAGGCCGACCGAGATGATCCCGGAAGCCATGACGGCGGCCCCGGCGGCCGGTGACAGCTCGGCCCACCAGCGGGCGCCCGCGGAATCTCGCACCCTCCCAGCGCACACCACGGCGCCGGGTCCCGCCGGTGCGGCGCGCCACCGGGCCGCGACGACGACCCTTCCGGGTGCCGCGCGCATTTTCATGGTGATATCCCGATCGCATTTCCAGCCCGCCACAACCGGAAATACGTCCGTCATTTCACATCTTTATCGCCGCAGTTCAGGGGTCATCTGCGAGGCCCTGTCCGCTTTCGTGACACTCCCGGGGCCCGACGTCCGATTGTCCGGTTTGCCGCTACTGTCGATACCTGGACGGTTCGCTTTTCATGCATGGGAGAAAGAAATGCAGGCCGTTATCACGGAGCAGAGGGCACCCGCTCCGGCCCAGCCGGCGAGCTTCATTCAGGAAGTACTGCGGGGCGTCGCGCAGGTGGATTTCATGCCCAACGCCGTCACTGGCATCCTCTTCCTCGCCGCCCTCGCCGCCGCGGGCTGGCAGTACGCGCTCTACGGCCTCCTCGGCGCCGTCGTCGCCACCGCCACCGCCTACGCGTTCGCCATCGACCGCGAGATCGTCTCCGCCGGGCTGCGCGGTTTCAACGGCACCCTCGTCTCGCTCGGGTTCGCCGTCTTCCTCGGGTGGGACCACCTCTCCACCCTGCTGCTCGCGATCGGCGGCAGCGTCACCGTCGTGGTCGTCACCTCGGCGCTCGCCACGATCCTCGGCACGTGGAACATCCCCACGTTCACCGCGCCGTTCTGCATCATCGCGAGCGTCATGACCATCGCGGCGCCCGGTTTCTCCAGGGTCTGGCACGCCGGACCCGACCTGGCCGCGCTCCCCCGGCCCGCCACCGGGGCCACCGCCCTGAGTTGGGACCAGCTCTGGCACGGATTCTTCGCCAATGTCGGCCAGATCTTCTTCATGCCGCAGTGGTACGTCGGACTGATCTTCCTCGCGGGCATCTTCGTGGCCGACCGGCTCGCCGGCGCCATGGCCTGCGTCGGCAGCGCCACCGCGATCTTCGTCGCCTGGGCGATGGGTTCGCCCACCGATGGGGTGTCCCAGGGGCTCATGGGTTACAGCAGTGTGCTCGTCGCGATGGCCCTGTGCGGGGTGTTCCTCCTCCGCTCCGCCTGGAGCTTCGGCTTCGCCGTGCTGGGCGCCGCGGCCGCCACGGGCCTGACGGCGGCCATGACCGCCTTCTTCGCCCCCTTCGGCGGCCACACCTTCACCTGGCCGTTCGTCCTGACCGCGCTCGTCTTCGTCGCGGCGGTCCCGGCGACCCCCCGGCTGCGGCGCACTTGAGAGCTGCGGACCCGCGTCGTACGCAGCCGGCCGCGAGCAGCCGAGTCGTATGCGGGCCGGCCGTACGCGGGCCCGCCGTACGCACCCGGAACACCCGCACCCGAACCACCTTTTGAGAGCCGAAAGTGAGTGACCGACCGATGAATCTCGCTCCTCGTGAGATGGACAAGCTCTGGATCTACGTCGTGGCCGACCTGGCCCGCAAGCGACGCGACCGGGGCGTCAAGCTCAACTACAGCGAGGCCTGCGCCCTGATCAGCGAGGGCATCCTGGAAGGCGCCCGCGACGGCAGGACCGTCGCCGAGTGCATGGAGCTCGGCAAGCAGGTCGTCTCCGGCTCCGACGTCATGGCCGGCGTACGGGAGATGCTGCCGCTGCTCCAGGTCGAGGCCGCCTTCGTGGACGGCACCAAGCTCGTCTCCTGCCACGACCCCGTGGGCGCCTGAGCCATGGCGGCACTCGCACCCGAACGGCCGGGCCGCGCAGCGGAGTCGGGGGCTGCCGTCGTCCTGGCCGGGGGCCACGAAGGCGGCACGGCGGCCGGGGCCGTGCTCACCGGCCGGCCGCTGGCCGATGCCGTGCGCGAGGCGCTCGCCGCCTCGCCCGGTCCCGTCTGCGTGGTCCCGATGACGCTGGGGCGCGACCCCGGACTGATCGCCGACTGTGCCCGCGCCCTGCGCTGGCTCGGCCGCGACCAGGGGCCCGGGCGGCTCGCGCTGGCTCCGCCCTTCGCGACCGTGGACCACCTGACCGCGTGGCTCCGTACCGCCGCCGGAAAGGCGGTGCGCGAGGCGCCCGACAGCTCCGCCGTCCTGGTCACCGCACCCGCCGCCGGACCGTTCGAGGACGCGGACCTGTTCCGGGTGGCCCGACTCGTGCGCCAGTACGGCCACCGCCGCTGGGTCGAGGTCGCCTTCGACGGCGGCGACCCCGGCCTCGCGGAGGGGGCCGAGCGCTGCCGCCGCCTCGGAGCGTCCCAAGTCGGCCTGGTACGGGCCGCGTTCTGCGCGCCGGCCGAGGTGCCGGCCGGGGTCCTGGACACCGGACCGCTGCTGTCGCGCGCGGCGATCGAGCAGGTCGTACGGAGCCGCGTGCAGGAGGCGCTGCACCGGCTGGCAGACGGGCGGGACGGAATCGCCGAGGGCCTGGACGCCGAGCACGGCCACGGGTACGCGCACTCGCACGGCCCGGGCGGCGACCACGGGCACGGGCCGGACCACGGGCACGGGCCGGACCACGGGCCCGACGAAGGCCATGACCACGGCCACGACGACGACCACAGCCACGGACCGACGCACGATCACGCGCCGCGCGGCCACACGCACGGCCGCCCCCACCACTGATCCCGAGGAAGGGAAGTACCACGATGTCCGGTGGCGCCAACTACCTTTACGGCGAAGGCTCCGTAGAGATCAACGCCGGCCGCCGCAAGGCCAAGGTCACCGTCTCCAACACGGGCGACCGCGCGGTCCAGGTCGGCTCGCACTACCACTTCTTCGAGGCCAACCGCGCCCTCGACTTCGACCGCAACGCCGCCTACGGCATGCACCTCGACCTTCCCGCCGGCACCGCCGTGCGCTTCGAGCCGGGCGACACCCGGGAGGTCGAACTCACCGCGTACAGCGGCCACGGCCGGCTGATCGGCTTCAGCTCGCTCGTCGACGGCGGCCTCGGCTCCACCGACACGCGCATCCGGGCACTGCGCCGGGCGGTCGAACTCGGCTTCAAGGGCGCCCGTGTCGAGGACCTCCACGCCGAGCCCTCGACCCGCGCCGACGGCCAGGACAACGGTCGCGGTCACGGTCACGGCGCGAAGTCCGAAGACGGCAAGAAGAAGGACAAGACCCACAAGAAGGGCGAGAACTGATGGCCGTCCTGAGCCGCAAGCAGTACACCGATCTGTTCGGGCCGACCGTCGGGGACCGCTTCCACCTGGCGGACACCAACCTGGTCGTCGAGGTCGAGAAGGACCACAACGAGGGCCACTACGGAGACGAGGCCGTCTACGGCGGCGGCAAGGGCATCCGCGACGGCATGGCGCAGGACCCGCAGGCCACCAGCGCACAAGGCGCCCTCGACCTGGTCATCACCAACGTGGTCGTCATGGACGCGATCCTGGGCGTGGTCAAGGGTGACCTCGGCATCAAGGACGGGTTCATCGCCGGTCTCGGCAAGGCCGGCAATCCGCACACGCAGTCCGGAGTCCATCCCAAGCTGGTCATCGGCCCCGGCACCGAGGTGATCTCGGGCGAGCACCTGATCGCCACCGCCGGCGGCATCGACACCCACATCCACTTCATCGCCCCGCAGCAGGCCGAGCACGGCCTGTCCAACGGCATCACGACGCTCGTCGGCGGCGGCACCGGCCCCTCCGACGGCACCAACGGCACCACGTGCACGCCGGGTCCGTGGAACATCGGCCGCATGTACCAGGCGGTCGAGGACATGCCGGTCAACGTCGGCCTGCTGGGCAAGGGCAACGGTTCGCTGCCGGACGCGCTGATCGAGCAGATCGAGGCGGGCGTCTGCGGCCTGAAGGTGCACGAGGACTGGGGCACCACGCCGGCCGCGCTGAGCAAGGCGCTCGACGTGGCCGACGACTACGACGTCCAGGTCGCGGTGCACACCGACACCCTGAACGAGTCCGGGTTCTTCGAGGACACCCGCTCGGCCATCGACGGGCGCACCATCCACACCTTCCACACCGAGGGCGCGGGCGGCGGCCACGCCCCCGACATCATGCGGGTGGCCGGCGAGCCCAACGTGCTGCCGTCCTCCACCAACCCGACGCTGCCCTACACCGTGAACTCGGTCGACGAGCTCCTCGACATGGTGATGGTCTGCCACCACCTCTCGCACGACATCCCGGAGGACGTCTCCTTCGCCGACTCGCGGGTGCGCGCCGAGACGATCGCCGCCGAGACCGTGCTGCACGACGAGGGCGTCATCTCGATCTTCTCCTCCGACTCGCAGGCCATGGGCCGCATCGGCGAGTCCTGGACCCGCGCCTTCCAGACCGCGCACCACTGCAAGGACCAGCGCGGCAAGCTCGACGGCGACGCCGAGCGCAACGACAACTTCCGCGTGCTGCGCTACCTGGCCAAGATCACGATCAACCCGGCCATCGCCTCCGGCACCGCCGACCACATCGGCTCCCTGGAGGCGGGCAAGCTCGCCGACGTCGTGCTGTGGCCGATCCACTCCTTCGCCGCGAAGCCGAAGATGGTCATCAAGGGGGGCCTGATCAACTGGGCGCTGATGGGCGATCCGAACGCCTCGCTGCCGACTCCGCAACCGGTGTACTACCGGCCGATGTTCGGGGCGTACGGCAAGGCCCGGCAGGCCACCCGCGTCTCCTTCATGTCGCAGGCCGCGATCGATCTGGGCGTGCCGCAGAGGCTGGGCCTGGACAGCAAGGTGCTGCCGGTCAGGCACTGCCGTACGGTCGGCAAGCAGCACATGGTCCGCAACGACGCGCTGCCCGAGATCACCGTGGACCCGGAGACGTACAAGGTCAGCTTGGACGGGAAGCCGGCCACCATCGAGCCGGCCCGCGAACTGCCCCTGAACCACCTGTTCTACCTGGCATGAGTACTGCCGTGAACCCCGCCGGCGCCACGCCGGTACGGGCCCTGCTGGTCAGCCTCCAGCTGACCGACTCGGCCTTCCCCAGCGGCTTCTACACCCTCTCGCACGGCCTGGAGGCCTACGCCCAGGCCAAGGCCGTGACCCCGGAGGGCGTGCCGGAGCTGCTGGCCGACCTGCTGCGGCACTCGGTGGGCCCCTCCGACGCCACCGCGCTGGCGCTGGCCCACCGGGCCGCGCTGGCCGGTGACTGGGAAGCGCTCGCCGAGACCGACCAGCGGCTCAACGCGACCAAGCTGAACGAGGGGCTGCGCCGCGCCGCCACCCGTACCGGCCGCCAGCTGCTGGACCTCGCCCGCGAGTGCGTCGGCGGCGAGCCGCTGGAGCGGTACGCGGAGCTGGTCGCCGCCAAACGGGCCCCCGGATCCCAGGCCGTGGCCGCCGGGGTCGCCTACGCGGCGGCCGGTGTCCCGGCCGAACAGGCCGCCGTCAGCGACCTGTTCGCGTACTGCTCCAGCTTCACCGGGGCCGCGCTGCGGCTGCGGCTCACGGACCACCGCAAGGCCCAGGTCGTCCTGCGGGACATCGCCCCCGTCATCGAGGAGGTGGCGGGCGCGGCCCTGCGGCGCGAACTCGCCGACCTCGGAGGGTGCGTTCCGATGGCCGACGTGATGTCGGGCCGTCACGAACGGGCCGAGGCCCGGCTGTTCGCCACCTGAACCCTTCCTTCCGACTGTCCTTCCAGAAGGTGTGTGACTGTTGATGAACGAGGACAACGTCCTGCGGGTCGGTATCGGCGGCCCCGTCGGCTCCGGCAAGACGGCGCTGATCGAGGCCCTGGTGCCGGTGCTCATCGAGCGCGGACACCGGCCCGCCGTGATCACGAACGACATCTACACCCAGGAGGACGCCCACCACGTCCGCCGCACCCTGGCCGGGGTACTCGATCCCGAGCGGGTCGTGGGCGTGGAGACCGGCGCGTGCCCGCACACCGCCGTGCGCGACGACCCGACGATGAACCTCGCCGCGGGCGCCGAGATGCTGGAGCGGTTTCCCGATGTCGACACCCTGCTCTACGAGTCGGGCGGCGACAACCTCACCCTGACGTTCAGCCCCGTCCTGGTCGACATGTTCCTCTTCGTCCTGGACACCGCCGAGGGCGAGAAGATGCCCCGCAAGCGCGGCCCCGGCATCACCGAGTCCGACATGCTGGTGATCAACAAGATCGACATCGCCCAGTACGTGCGCGCCGACCTCGGGGTGATGGAGCGCGACGCGAACCACGTGCGCGACGGGCGCCCCGTGGCCCTGACCAACTGCCTGACCGGTCAGGGCCTGGAGGAAGTCGCGACCTTCATCGAGTCCTTCCGCCGGGTACCGGCGTGAGCGTCGTGGCGGCCACCCCCCTGCCGGCGCCCCGCGTGCGGCTGGACCCCTCGCACTACGAGCCCCCGCGCGTCCCGCCCGAGGTGCTCCGGCACTCTTCGGCGCCCGACACCCTCGGTGTCGGGCGCCCGGGCAAGGTCGGCCTGCTGGAGCTGGGATTCGAGCTGGCCGCCGGACGCACCGAGCTGGTGCGGCACTACCAGAAGTCCCCGCTGCAGATCACGCGGCCGCTCTACTTCGACCCGCACCGCCCCGACCTGCCCATCACCTTCCTGATGTCCACGGGCGGCGGGATCATCCAGGCCGACCGGCTGCGCACCGACCTCGCCTTCGGCCCCGGCACTTCGGGCCACGTCACGACCCAGGCGGCCACCAAGGTCTACCGGATGGAGCACGACTACGCCGCCGCGCAGACCTTCCTGACCGCCGGGCCGGATGCCTACGTCGAGTACCTGCCGGACCCGGTCATCCCCTACGTCGACTCGCGCTTCTACCAGCGCACGGTCATCACCGCCGACCCCACCGCCACGGTGCTGGCGAGCGAGACGGTGCTGTCCGGCCGGCTCGCGCGCGGGGAGCGCAACGCCTACGAGGTCTTCGCCTCCGACTTCGAACTACGCCGCCCGAACGGCGAGTTGCTCGCACTGGACACCGTACGGCTGGAGCCGGGCGGTCCCGGCGGTCCCGGCAGCGCCGCGGTCGACGGGCCCGCCGTGCTGGCCGGCCACTCCGTGACGGCCTGCTTCTTCGTTCTCAGCCCGCTGGCGCCCGCCCGCGAGCTGGCCGACCTGCTGTACGAGACCCTGGCCGGCCGCGAACTTCCGTACGGGGTCAGCGTGCTCCCGCAGGACTGCGGGGCCTGGGTGCGGCTGCTCGGCGACCACACCGAGGCCGTGACCCGGGCGCTCACCGCAGTCTGGGACGCGGTGCGCCGCAGGCTGATCGGCGTACCGGCCCCGGCCCTGCGCAAGACCTGAACGTCCCTCCCCCTCCCGCCCGTTCACGACCAGAGAGATCTCCCCCACCATGCCCAGTGGCTACGACACGGGTAACACCGCCTGGATGATGGCGAGCACCGCGATGGTGTTGCTGATGACCCCCGGCCTCGCCTTCTTCTACGGAGGCATGGTCAAGACCAAGCACGTGCTGGTGATGCTCAAGATGAGCTTCGCCTGCCTGTCCCTGGTGACGATCCTGTGGGTCGCGGTCGGTTACTCCCTCGCCTTCGGCAAGGACGCCGGGGGCGGGCTGATCGGCGATCTCGACCACGCCTTCTTCCAGGGCATCGGAATGGACTCGCTGCACGGCTCCATCCCGACCGTGATCTTCGCCTGCTTCCAGATGTCGTTCGCGATCATCACTGTGGCGCTGATCAGCGGCTCGATCGCGGGACGAGCCACCATGAAGGGCTGGCTGGTCTTCGTCGTCGCGTGGACGCTGCTGGTCTACGTGCCCACCGCGCACTGGGTGTTCGCCCCCGACGGCTGGATCCAGAACGACCTGGGCGCGCTCGACTACGCCGGCGGTCTGCCCGTCGAGCTCAGCTCGGGTGCCTCGGGGCTCGCCGTCGCCATCGCGCTGCGCAAGCGCAAGGACTTCGAGCGCGAGACGATCCGCCCGCACAACCTGCCGCTGGTCATCATCGGCCTGGCCCTGCTGTGGTTCGGCTGGTTCGGCTTCAACGCGGGCTCCGCACTCCAGGTCGAGGGCAGCGCGCCGACCACCTTCTTCAACACGCAGCTGGCGGCCGCGGGCGCGATGATCGGATGGCCGATCATCGAGAAGTGGCGCCTGGGCCACGTGGAAATGCTGGGCGTCGCCTCGGCGGCGGTCGCGGGCATGGTGGCCATCACCCCGGCCTGCGGCGAGGTCTCTCCGCTCGGTGCGCTGATCATCGGCTTCACCGCCGGTGTGGTCTGCTGCTTCGCCATCAACATGAAGTTCAAGATCGGCGTGGACGACACCCTGGACGTGGTCGGCGTGCACGGCTGGGGCGGCATCGTCGGCGTGCTCTCCATCGGCTTCTTCGCGACGGCCGCGATGAGCGGCAAGAAGGGCCTCTTCTACGGCGGCGGCCTCGACCAGTTGTGGCGTCAGGCGGTCGCCGTGCTGGCGGTCGGCACCTTCGCCTTCGCCATGACCTGGCTCATCGCCAAGGCGATCGACAAGGCCGTCGGCTTCCGCACGTCCGAGGAGTACGAGAACGTACCCGGCCGCGAGGAAGAGGTCGCGTACGACAACGAGACCCTCGACCAGATCCGTGACCGGATGGGCGAGGCCGGCGACGCGTCCCGGGAGCCCGCGGCGGTGGGCGCGCCGGGCGGCGCGGCCAAGGACGCCGCGAAGCGGCAGGACGCCGCGCTGCTCGCCGAGATCGTATCCGTGCTGGACCGACGAGAGCGTGACAAGTGAACACGCACGTGATCCCCGCCGGCACCGCTGCCGCTGCCTCCGTCGCCGACTCCGGCAACGCGTCCTGGCTGATGATGGCCTCCGCGCTGGTGCTGCTGATGGCCCCTGGAGTCGCCTTCTTCTACGGCGGAATGGTCCGCACCGGCCAGATCGTCGCCATGCTGAAGATGATCTTCTTCTGCGTGGTGATCGTCACCGTGCTCTGGTTCGCGATCGGGTACTCCCTGGTCTTCGGCCCCGACGCCGGCGGGCTCGGCGTCATCGGCACCCTGGACCGGGCCTTCCTGCGCGGGATCGACGCCACGTCACTGACCGGCTCCGTGCCCACGGTCACCTTCGCGGTCTTCCACATGTCCTTCGCGATCGTCACCGTGGCCCTGATCGCCGGTTCCATCGCGGGACGCGCCAAGATGAGCGGCTGGATCGCCTTCGTCATCGCCTGGACCCTGCTGGTCTACATCCCCATGGCGCACTGGGTGTTCGACCCGGCCGGCTGGGTCGCCGAGCAGCTCGGCGCCGTCGACTTCTCCGGCGGCACGGTCGTGGAGATCGGCTCGGGCGCCGCCGGTCTCGCCCTCGCCATCGTCGCGGGCAAGCGGGCGGACTTCGAGCGCCAGGACATCCGGCCGCACAACCTGCCGCTCGTGGTCATCGGGCTGTCGCTGATGTGGTTCGGCTGGTTCGGCTTCAACACCGGTTCCTCGCTGGGGACCCCGGGCGGGGCCGCGATGGCCTTCCTCAACAGCCAGCTCGCGGCGGGCGCGGCGATGGCCGGCTGGGCGGTCACCAGCTGGTGGCGCACCCGGCGGGTCGGGCTGCTCGACATGTGCATGGGCGCCGTCACCGGCCTGGTCGCCATGACCCCGCTGGCCGGCGGGGTGAGTCCGGTGTGGGCCACCGTCATCGGTTTTCTCGCCGGTCTGACCTGCGCGTTCGCGATCAGCTGGAAGTACCGGCTCGGGGTGGATGACACCCTGGACGTCGTGGGCATCCACGGCTGGGGCGGCATCGTCGGCATGGTCATGGCCGGACTGTGCGCGACCGGAACCCTGACGGGCCACAAGGGCCTCTTCTACGGGGGCTCCTGGGACCTGCTCGGCAAGCAGCTCACCGCCACGGTGGTGCTCGGCCTGTTCTCGTTCGCGATGACCGCGCTGATCGGCAGGGTCATCGAGGCCACCATCGGGCTGCGCCAGCCCGGCGGAATGGTGGAGAAGGAACAGGCGTACTCCGAGGTCCTCTACGACAACCTCAAGGAGCTGACGACCGGCGACAGCCGGGCCCCGGGGAAGCACGAGGAACCGGAGAGCGCCTCCGCCCTGGTGGCCCGGCTGCGAGAGGTCCTGGTGAGCGCCCGGGCAAGCGGCGGCGAGTAGCGACCCGCGCCCGCACGGCGAAGACTCACCGAGCGCCCGCTTCGCCGCACCGGACTCCGTCGTCGAGGACGTACGGATCGACGTACAGGTCTTCGGTCCGAGGAGCGCGGACTCTGGTACCCCCGCACCCCGGCTCGGCGCCGGGGTGCGGGTGGTTCGCCCACCAGTCCGTCCCGGTCCCCTTCGCCGATCCCTACCTCACGCGCGGCGGGCGGGCTCGGCCCCGGTCAGCCGGTGAAGCCCAGGTCGCTCAGTGCCTTCTCGATCCGGGAGCGGTGCTGCTCCTCCCAGTCGTCCAGGGACTCCCCGGCCTCCTTGGCCAGCTTGGCCTGCGCGGTGAGGAGGATCTCCTCCTGGCGGGCGGCGGGGGTGACCACGATGCCCTCCTCGTCGGCGACCACGATGTCGCCGGGGTGCACGGTCACACCGCCGACCCGGACCGGGTCGCCGAGCGAGCCGATCCTCTCCTTCGTCCCCGGGATCGGGATGACACCCCGGGAGAAGACGGGGAAGCCCGCCTCGCGCACCTCGCCGAGGTCGCGGATGACCCCGTCGACCACGAACGCGGCGATGCCCCGGCGCTGGGCGACGGCACACACGTTTCCGCCGGCCAGGGCGTGGTCCACGTCGCCCGACTCCACGACGACGACCGAGCCGGGCTCCGCGCGGTAGATGGCGGCGTGCAGCATCAGGTTGTCGCCGGGCTCACAGCGCACGGTGTAAGCGGGCCCCGCGACGCGCGGCGAGTCCCACAGCGGGCGGATGCCGATGTCCATGACCTGCGCGCGGCCCAGGAGGTCGGCGAGGATGGTGGGCGGGACGTCCTTGAATGCGCTGTTCACATCGATCCTTACTCTTCCGGCTCGTCCGGGCCGCGACGGCTTCAGCGCCGGTCGCCGCTGTCGACCAGTACCTGGAGCAGCTTCCGCAGCGTCGTACTGGAGACGTGCATGGTGTAGGGGAGGTAGACGACCTCGACCCCCACCTCCGCGAAGTCGCGCTCCCATTGGGCGCCGCGGAGGGTTCCCTTCCAGTCCTCGCCCTTGAACAGGCGGTGGAAGCCGACCTGCCGCCAGGCCTCCATCTTTTCGAGCGTGGTGTCGACGACGGCCTCGTCGACGTATTTGACCGAGCTCACGATCTCCAGCCGCTCGTGGAGCGGTACGACCGGGGCGTGCCCCTTGTGGCCCGCTACCTCGTCGGTCAGTACGCCCGCCACGAGGTGGTCGCACTGGCCGCGGGCGTGCCTGAGGAGGTTCACGTGTCCGATGTGGAAGAGGTCGAACACGCCGGACGCATAGCCGACAACGCGAGACACGACACTCCCCCAGACCAGGATGACCTCCCCGAAGGCACGGGGCACCGCGATCGTAAGGCACGGTGGCGGCGACGGCACACAGTCGGTCCGGGGGTGGATCGACAGCGCCGTCCGCTATCCGGAATCTTGGTTCCGGTGAGCGCGCCGGCCGTGCCGGCCGACTCCTCGGGTGCGCCTCGGCCCTCCGCCGGCCGGGGTTCTGACACCCTGGGAGCATGGACGCACCCACCCGTGGCGCATGGCTCCGCGCCGGAATCAGCCGTGACAGCGGCCCGCTCCTGGAGACCGGGCACGTCGTGTGGATCCAGTCCGGCGCCTGCTACGCGGACAGCCGCGGATTCGCCGGGACGACCTCGTACGACGGCGAGCAGGTCACCTTCCACCACGACGTCGGCGAGCCCGGCCACGACGTCGCGACCCTGCGCGCCGAGGGCACCCGCATGATCGAGACCGGCACCAACCTCGACGGCAGCACCTTCCTCGAGGTCTGGACACCGCTGCCCGGCAGCGGCGGCCCGGACGGGTCCTGGACCACCGCCGGCACCCAGACCGTCCGGGTGGGCGACCAGGTCGTGCACGTCGACGCCGGCGGCCGCGGGACGCACTTCGTCCTCACCGAGGACTGACGACCGACGACAGGCTCCGGCCGCGCCGGGCCGAGCGAGCGGCTCAGAACGGCTTGGTCGGGAGGTACTTGCCGTCCAGGGTGATGACCGCGCGCTCGCCGCCCTCGGGGTCGGCGACCTTCTTCACGTCGAGCTTGAAGTTGATCGCGCTGATGATGCCGTCACCGAACTCCTCGTGGACCAGGGCCTTCAGCGTGGTGCCGTACACCTGGAGCATCTCGTGGAACCGGTAGATCGTCGGGTCCGTGGGGATGGAGCCGGGGAGGGAACCGCGGGTCGGGATGGTCTGCAGCAGCAGCGCGGCGTCGTCGCCCAGCCCCAGGATCCCGGCCGCGGCCTCGGCGGCGTCGGCGGGCAGCGGGTGCTGGCCCAGCAGGGCCGCGGTGACGAAGGCGACCGACAGGCCGGTCGGCTCGGCGATCTGCCGCCAGGTGAGGTCCTTGCGGGTCTTGGCCTCGACCGCGGCGATGGCCAGTGCCTGGCGGGCGGTGGGGTCGAACTGGGCGTGCGCCATGGGAGGTTTCCTTCTCTTACGTACTGACGGGGGGGGAGGTTGTTGCGTTCCGGTGGGGGCCGAACGCCGACGGGGGCTGGAGGTCAGCCCGCGTGGACGGGAGCGCGGCCGGCGGCGGTGGGAGCGAGCTCGGCGACCGTGCCGGTGGCGATGTCGTAGACCCAGCCGTGCAGGGTGACCGCCCCGGCGGCCAGGGCGCGGGCCACCGAGGGGTGCGTGGCCAGGTTCGCCAGCTGCGCCGCGACGTTGTCCCGCACCAGCGCGCTCACCCTGTCCTCGGATTCGACCGCGGCGGGGACAAGGGCGCTGTCGGGACCCGTGGGACCGGTGGGAGCCGTACCGGCCCGCGAGGCGCCCGCGTTGCGGAGCCAGTGTGCGACGGCCGGCAGGGCGGCGAGGTCGTGGCCCTCGGCCAGGGCGGTCATGGCGCCGCAGGCGGAGTGCCCGCAGACCACGACGTCGCTCACACCCAGGACGGCGACGGCGTACTCGATGCCGGCCGCGACCCCGTCGGAGCCGGGGGCGTAGGCGGGGACGAGGTTGCCCGCGGTACGGATGACGAACAGCTCACCCGGCTCGCGCTGGGTGATCAGCTCCGGCACGACGCGGGCGTCGGAGCAGCTGATGAACAGCGTGGTCGGGCTGTGCGTGGTCGCCAGGTGGGCGAAGAGCTCCGCCTTGGCCGGGAAGACGTCCTGCTGAAAGCGTGCGACGCCCTCGCTGAGGTCATTCATGGTCACTCCCTTCGTGGGTTCCGACCCCGTGGGGCCGACGTGTTCCACCATGCATGAGCTGCACTCATAGAGTCCAAGTCGCAGAATCCATGATCGCTATCGATGTCATCTATAGTCGGATCCATGGCACCGGAACTCCGTCACCTGCGCTATCTGCTCGCCGTGGCCGAGCACGCGAGCTTCACCCGCGCCGCCGAAGAGCTGCACATCTCGCAGCCCACCCTGTCCCAGCAGATCAAGCAGCTCGAACGGACGGTGGGGGTCCAGCTGCTGGACCGCACGGGCCGCTCGGTCCGGCTCACCGACGCCGGCGCGGTCTACGCCCGCCACGCCCGCCGCGCGCTACGGGACCTGGCCGCCGCCGAACGCGCCGTACTCGACGTCCACGACCTCTCGACCGGCACCCTGCGGCTCGCGATGACCCCCACCTTCACCGCGTACCTCATCGGCCCGCTGACCGAGCTGCTGTACGCACGCCATCCCGGAATCTCCCTGGACGTCAAGGAATTGACTCAGGATCAGATCGAGAACGCGCTACTGGCCGACGCCCTCGACCTGGGCATCGCCTTCAGCGGTCCCCACCTGCCCGGCATCACCGGCATCGAGTTGTTCACCGAGACCCTCGGCCTCGTCGTGGGCACCCCCCACCCCCAGGCGGGACGCACCGGGCCGCTCCCCCTGGCCGAGCTCGCCGACCATCCGCTCGCCCTGCTCAGCGGGGACTTCGTCACCCGCGCCCACATCGACGCGCACTTCGCCGCACACCGCGTGCGGCCCCGCATCGCGGTGGAGGCCAACTCCATCAACGCCCTCACCGAGATCGTCCAGCGCGCCCCGCTCGCCACCGTCCTTCCCGACGCGATCACCCACACCCACGCCCACCTCCACCCCGTCCCCCTCGAACCCGCCCTCCCCCCGCGCACCGTCACGCTGCTGCGCCGCGAAAGCAGCTACCAGAGCGCGGCGGCCCGCGCCTTCACCGCCCTCGTCCGCGAGTGGTCGGCCGCCGCCGGGACCGAAGCCTGAGCCCGCGCCCGTACCCGTACCCGTACGGGAAGACGGCCGCCGGCACGACGCGCTAGGCGCCCTTCAGCCGGCGGACCATCTCCTCGGAGACGCGTCGTTGCAGTTCGGCCAGCTGTTCCGGGGTGTAGGCGGTGAGGTCGCCGGGGTCTGCCGGGCTCGCGGGGTTCTCGGTCTTCTGTTTCTGCTTCTCCTGCTCCCTGCGCTGGAGTTCGCGCTCCTCCGGCGAGCCGGGCGCCGCGTACGCGCACCGGATGAGCGCTCCGTCGGCGGCCTTCAGGCAGGTCGCCTCGCGGCCGTCCACCTGGCCCCTGCCCTCCACCCGGTAGCGGATGTTCTGCTCGCTGCCGACCGTGGCGGTCCACGTGCTGCCGCCGGTGGGAACGACCTCGAACACCCTGTCGTCGTTGTAGCAGCAGACGTCCCGGTACTCCGCCTTGATCAGTGCGACGAGCGCCTTCGGCGACGACCACGTCGGACTGAGCCGGTGGACGGTCATCGGGGCGAGCCCGCCGCCCTGGTGGCGGGTCGGCACGGTCGATACGGCCACGACCGAGCTTGCCTCCCCCTGCGGGGTGAGGGGGGTGACGTACGCGCTGCGCCCGCTCGTGTCGCGGTACTGCAGGGTGAACTCCGACTCGTTGCCCTCGTTGGCACCGTCCTCGGACTCGTCCCAGCCGCTGCGCTCGAACCACCAGTCGGCGAAACTCCCGACCGCCGCGGTTCCCTCCCGCTGCCGGGCCGCGAGGCTCAGCGGATACGACGGGCCGGGCACCGCGGCCGTGTCGGTGGTGATCGTGAGTCTTCCGGTCCGTCCGTCGTAGAGCGCGAGTCCGGCGGGCCGTTCGGTCACCACCAGGACTCCGGTCTGGCGTTTCAGCGGGACGACCACGATCGGTGTGCCGTCCTCGCAGGTCACGTAGGCGTCGCCGGCGTCGAAGCGCACCCACCGCTTCAGCGCCGAGATCTTCCGGCCGAGGTTGTGGTTGAACCAGCCGCCGATCCGCGCGTCCGCCACCTCCACGTCGAACGAACAACGCTGCTGCGTACGGCTGTTGCCACCGAGCGGAATGTCCTGCACGAGGCCGACCTCGTATCCCGACAGCCAGCCGCGCCGTTCGACCAGGGTCGCGAACCGGTCCGAGTCCGGGAGGTAGGTGATGTCGGAGATCTCGCCGGTGACGTCACCCAGGTGGGGGGCGGCCTGCGCCTTGCCGACCACGTAGGGCGCCCTGGCCGCGAGCTCGGGCACCGCCTCGGTCACGATCCGCACGTCGTGCATGTACTCCCGGTCCTGGAGGTACGCGCCGTACACCAGCCACCAGACCGCCATGCCCAGGCCGAGGACTCCGCACAGCCATCCGAGGGCCACCGCCGCGCCGCCACCGCCGGCGTCGCGCCCCTTCCCGCGGATCCGTTTCACCAGCAGCCACAGCAGTGTGACGAGGCAGGCCCCCAGCAAGGGCGCGGCCAGCCACGAGAAGAGGTTGCGCGTCTCCCAGACCACGATGGTGGTGTAGTACGAGGCGTACCAGAGGACACAGCCCGCCAGAAGTACGGGTAACCCCACCCGCAGTGCCCGACCCATCCGCGCCCCCCGACGTCAGCCTGCCAAGGTCTGTACCCCGCCCCGGGACGGGTCAGACACGCCAAGCGGCACGGGGTTGCACACGTTCGGCCGGCCCCCGGCGGCCTGGTCGGCCGCCGGGGGCTGAGGCGCTCCGAGGGTCAGAGCCCGCCGGTGGACAGCAGCTGGTTCGGGCTGGTCTTGCTGACGTCGGTCAGAAGGTCCTTGGTGGCCTCGGATTCGATGAACTCGGCGATCTCCGACGGGACCGCCGCGGTGTGCGCGGCCTTGTAGAGGGCGACGACTGCGGCCACGTGCGGGGCGGCCATGGATGTGCCGTTCAGGGCGAGGGAGCCGCCGCCGAGCTTCGCCGAGACGATGGCCTCGCCGGGGGCGTAGACGGAGACGCACGCGCCGTAGTTGGAGAAGAACGCCTCCTCGTCCCACTGATTGCTCGCCGCCACCGTCAGCACACGGGACGCGGAGGCCGGGGAGACGAAGCACGCGTCCTTCGAGGCGTTGCCCGCCGCGATGACCGGCAGCACACCGGCGTCGGACAGGGCGTTCGCGGCGTCGTTCACGGCCTCGGACTTGTCCCCGCCGAGCGAGCCGTTCAGGACGGCGGGCTGCTTGGCGTTCTTGGCCACCCAGTCCAGGCCCGCGATGACCTGCGAGACCTCCCCTCCGCCGTCACAGCCGAGCACGCGGACGCTGACCAGGCTGACCTTGCGCGCCACCCCGTACGTCCTGCCGCCCACCGTGCCCGCGACGTGAGTGCCGTGGCCGTTGCAGTCCTGCCCCTTCGCCAGGGCGTCGACGGCGTCGTAGCCGAGGGTGGCGCGTCCCCCGAACTCCTCGTGGGCGTAGTCGATGCCGGTGTCGAGGATGTACGCCGTCACTCCGGCGCCGTTGCCCTCGGTGCTGAAGTCGTTGTCGAGCGGCAGGTTCTTCTGGTTGATCCGGTCCAGTCCCCAGGACGCGGACGGGGCCCGGGTCCCGGGCGCGGTGGCCTGCATCGGCGTGGCCTGGAACTTCGCGTCCTCCTCCACCGACTTCACCCCCAGGCTGTTGCGGACGATCGTCAGCTGGAGCGGAGTCATCGGTACCGCGAAGCCGTTCAACACGGAGCCGTAGACGAACGACGGCGTCAGTCCAAGCTTCTGCGCGGCCTTGGCCGCGTCCACCCCCTTCTCCAGGGTCACGATGTACTTGCCGGGCACCGCTTTCGAGGAGGTGTGCAGCGGCGCCGGGGTCGGTTCCGGGGCCGCGGCGGAGGCCGTACCGGCCGCGATCGGGGTCACGGTGATGAGGGCGGCGGTGGCCAGACGTGCGAGCAGGCGCATGAAAAGAGCTCCCTGAGGGGGACGGAGGGTCGGCATGGGTGAGCCGCCCCGCCACGGCTGGTGCCTGTGCGGGGGCGGCCCTCGTTCCATCGGTGCCGCCTCCGGCGCGGCTTCAACCGCCGACCCCGCCTGGCCGATCGTCCGACCATCGGGGTCGGGACGCCCTGTCGCACAAGCGGCAGAAAGGGTTATCCCCTCCGCCGTCAGGGCGTGGCCTGCTCCGCACGGCCCTGTGACCACCCCGACAAGATCACCCGTATGGACCGGTTCCCGCCGGCCGACGCCAGCAGCATCATCGCGCGGCGGTGCGCACCGAGCTGGTGCTGCTCCGGCGCACGATCTGCCGCAGTCGTTGCCCCCCTGGTCGGTCAGTCTGCGTACTCGTACCGGTTCCGCCATCGCTTCTCCCCTGCTGCTTGGACCAGCCACGTCCGAGCCTGGCGCGCGACTCGCTTAGCATCTTCTGCCATGAGCGATTCGGGGCCTCTTCTTGACTGGCTGCAGAACTGGTACGCGCAGCAGTGCGACGGCGAGTGGGAGCACGAGTGGGGCTTGAAGATTGCCACGCTCGACAATCCCGGTTGGACCATCGAGATCGATCTGGAGGAGACGGACCTGGAGGGACGCGAGTACCCCCGCCAGGACGTCAACCGCAGCACGCAGGACTGGGTCTGGGCCTGGACCGCTGAGAAGACCTTCCACGCCGCGTGCGGCCCCGGCAACCTCGCCGAGGCCCTCACTCTGTTTCGTACCTGGGCCACCTCGACCGCTCTCTGAGCAGGCGCAGAACCAACCTCTGGATCCAGACCCGAGTGGAAGAGCCGAGCCCGCAGGAGATGGAACGCCGCCTCGGCGATCCGGCGTATGCCAAAGCGATGGAGTACGTCCAAAGCGCCGACTTCTTCCCGGGCCGGGCCTCTCCGTCCGGGAGCAGGACCATGAAGTCGTCCCGCTCGTGATCGTCCGTGTCCCGTTGCCCGCGCTCGCGGAGCGAGGCGAGGGAGCGCGGCCTCTTCCGCAACCCCTGCGATCTCGTACGCACGGTCGGACGTACCGCCGCAAGGGCCGGGTCCGTCGGATGACGGGCCCGGCCCTTTCGGTCGTCGGTCGGTCGGATGTGGTGTGGTCCGTCAGACGCGGTCGGCCGCGATCAGGACGTACTGGAAAGAGCCGTCCTTGTAGGAGTTGATGAACGCCTCCTCGATGCCGGTGACCAGGCGGGACGTGGCCCGCAGCTCCCAGTAGGGCAGGGTCTCGGGAGTCAGGTCGATGACGGCCTGCGGTACGAGGCGGTTGTCGGCCATGGCGCGCAGGTACTCCCGGCGGGAGTGGATGTTGCACTCGAAGTGCGCGTTGATCTGGGAGACCCACTTGGAGGGCTGGCCGTAACGCGGGTTCCAGCAGCCGGTGATGGTGGCGTAGCGGCCGCCGACCTCGAGGATCCGGGAGTGCTCGGCGAAGAGGTCGTGCAGGTCCACGTACATGCTCGACTCGTTGTTCCACGAGGCCGCGGCCTGCCCGGTCTCGAAGGGCGTGCCGAGCATGTTGCAGACGCTGGCGCGGACGTGGTCCGCGATGCCGAGCTCGCGGGCGCGCTGGTTGGCGAAGTCGGCCTGCTTGGCCGACAGGGTGACGCCCTCGACCTTGCATCCGAAGCGCTGGTGGGCCATGACCATCGAGCCGCCGCGGCCGCAGCCGGCGTCCACGAGCGTATCGTCCTGCCCGATGGTGCCGAGGTGGTCCAGGAGGAGTTCGGCCTGTGCCGACTCCAGCCGGTGGAGCTCGGCGACCAGCTTCTTCTCGGATTCGCTGTCGTCGGCGTCGCCGAGGGCGGAGTGGTCGACGTCGCCGATGCCGTAGTGGTGGTGGTAAAGGCCGTCGACGTCGCCGAGGCGCAGGTTCACGGGCCTGGCCTCGTTGTTCCAGTAACGGGCGATGTCCCCCTGGTAGGGCGTCGCCGGGCCCGGGATGATCACGGAATTGCCGGCAGAGGTCACGGTGGTGGTGAGATCGGTGCTAGTCACGGATAAGTCCATCCTTACCAGAAGTCGGGCAGGCTGTAGCGATAGGTGTTGGTCTGGTGCCAGTAGTGGTTGCCGTCGACCCACACGGCCACTCCCCGCAGGAAGCGCAGCACGCTCGGGACGGGACAGGCGGCGGCCACGGCGGCGGCTTCGGCCTCGAAGGCGTGCATGAGGTCGTTGTGGACCTCGACCGCCTTCAGGTAGGCCTCCTTGTCGGAGGTCCCCTCGCGTTCGGCGATCACCACGGGCAGGTTCATGTGCCGTCCGGGGGCGGCGAGTTCCTTGGTGTACGAGTACAGGTCGTTGACGATGGTGGTGGCGTTCCCGGCGAGCGCGATGACCCGCTGCACGTCGGGCCGGGCGTGCAGGTCCGCCGGGAGTTCGTAGCCGCCGACGGTGTCGGTGATGGTGGGACAGGGGCGGAAGTTGTTGAACTGGCGCATCGACAGGTACTCCCACACCTCGGGGGCGTACTCCGTCTGGGCCCAGGCCGCTTCGGCCAGGTACCCGAGGTGCAGACGGGCCATGTCGTGCCGGAACCGGTCGGCCTGGGAGGGGGTGGACTGCCGGACGAAGTACTCCATGGCGGAGCGGTAGGCGCGCCGGGGCGCGTCCGAGTGGAGCGACCGCTCCCACTCCGGGTGGTACTCCTTCGTCGTGTGCAGGGGGTCGAGTGCGGTGTGCGCCAGCAGCAGGCGCCCGCCGAGTCCGATGGGCGAGCCGCCGTGGTCCTCGCAGTAGCAGTCGTCGACGGCGTTCTCGGCGACCATCAGCCGTGTGGCGAGCATCAGGTGCTCGGCGGTGGGGGCGTCCGGATGGCAGGCGACCATGTAGCGCCCGACGGAGAAGCCGTCGAACTGGTCCTCCCAGTCCTCGGGGTACAGCTCGACCTCGTCCAGCGCCCATGCCTTGATCCTGCGGCTGACCTCCTCCACCCGGACCGGGTCGGGCTCCGGGATCGGGTGGTAGTAGAGGCCCGGGATCGGATTTCCCGCTGCCGGCGGCGCCGGCGCCGCGGGTTCCACGGGCGCCGGCGGGTCCTCGTCCCGGGCCCAGTGCAGGCTCTCCGTGCCCAGACCGCTCGGGCCGCGCAGGATCCGTCGCAGGGCGGGGCGCGGCTGCCCGACCGCGACAGCGGCCTCGCCCGCCTGCCGCGCGACGTCGCCACCGGGGGCGCCGCCGGGTACGAGGACCTCTACGGGGACCTCTACCGGTACGGCCCGTGCGGGAAAGGCGGGCCCGGACGGCAGGGCGGACAGGCCGCGGGAGGCATGGGCGAGGGCGTTGCCGAGGACGTGGGCCCCGAAGTGGGCCGCGGCGCCAGGCAGGCTCGACTGCAGAGGGGAAGGCCCGGGATCGGGCATCCGTGACTCCTTGGTGAGGTGGGTGGGCTGTCCCGGATCCCGGGCATGCTCGGCAGGCCCGGGAAGGTCCGGGCGGTCGTGGCCGGCGCGGCGATCCCGGCCGTCACGACCGTCACGACCGTCACGACCACAGGGCGGGTCCTCTAGTGCTGCGACCGGAAAGGTCTACCGGGTCGCGGCGCCCGGCACGGCACCTCGCCGCGTTGTCGGACCACGGAAGTACGTCCAGTACGAGCCGCGGCCCTCCGCCTTGCGTTGCACCGCACCGAACACCGCGACCCGGCAAACCTTCCCGGCCACAGCACTAGTCGCTCCTGCGGGCGATCTGCACGTTCTCCAGCACGCCGAGCGCGTCGGGCACGAGGATCGCGGCGGAGTAGTAGGTGGTGACCAGGTAGGAGATGATCGACTTCTCGTCGATGCCCATGAAGCGCACCGACAGGCCCGGCTCGTACTCCTCCGGCAGACCGGTCTGGCGCAGCCCGATCACGCCCTGGTTGTCCTCGCCGGTTCGCATGGCGAGGATCGAGCTGGTGTTCTCCTTGCTGATGGGGATCTTGTTGCAGGGCAGGATCGGAACCCCGCGCCAGGCCGGGACCTGCTGCCCGCCGACGTCGACGTGGTCCGGGTAGAGCCCGCGGGCGTTCATCTCACGACCGATCGCCGCGATCGTCCGGGGGTGGGCGAGGAAGAGCTTGGTGCCACGGCGGCGGCAGAGCAGCTCGTCGAGGTCGTCCGGCGTGGGCGGGCCGGAGTGGGTCTGGATCCGCTGCTTGAAGGCGGCGTTGTGGAGCAGGCCGAACTCCCGGTTGTTGACCAGCTCGTGCTCTTGCCGCTCGCGCAGCGCCTCGATGGTGAGCCTGAGCTGCTCCTCCGTCTGGTTCATCGGCCCGTTGTAGAGGTCGGCGACCCTCGTGTGGACCCGCAGCACGGTCTGCGCGATGGAGAGTTCGTACTCGCGCGGCTTGGATTCGTAGTCGACGAAGGTACCCGGCAGCTCGGCCTCGCCGGTGTGGCCGGCCGACATCGCGATCTCGGCCTCACCGTGCCGGTTCTGCCGCTGCAGGGGAAGGGAGCTGAACTGCTCGATGTGGGCCTGGAGGTGCGGGGCCGAGGACAGGACGGCGGCGAAGTCGCCGCGGGAGAGCGTGAGCAGGGTGCCGGCGGTCTCGGCGGTGGCGGTGTAGTCCCACCTGGCGTCGGCGTCCAGCAGGGCGTTCTCACCGAACCGGTCGCCGTCCGCGAGCACCGCGACGGTGACGTCGTCGCCGTACTTTCCGATGGACGTCTGGCTGATCCGGCCGTGGGCGATCAGGTGGATCTGCTCGGCGGGGGTACCGCGCTCGACCACCACCTCGCCGACACGGAAGTCGCGCTGGACGCACCGGCCGGCGATCGCCGTCAGCACCTCGTCGTCGTCGAAGCCGCGCAGCAGGGCCAGTTCGCCGAGCTCGCGGGGGATGACCTGGACGTGGGCACCGTCCTGGACGAACTCGATGCGCCCGTCGCCGACGGTGTAGCTCAGCCGGCGGTTGACCCGGTAGGCGCCGCCCTTGGTCTCCACCCACGGGAGCATCCGCAGCAGCCAGCGGGAGGTGATCTCCTGCATCTGCGGGGCGGACTTGGTCGTGGTGGCGAGGTTGCGGGCGGCCGAGGTGCCGAGGCTGGACTGCCGAGGGGGCTCCAGCTGGGCTTCCGGGCTGGTGTCAACGGTCATCGGGCGAGCTCTCCTTCTTAAGGGCGGTGATCGGCGTGCGTGCGCGTCACGGTGCGAGAGGAAAAAGAGGGCGAAATCCGGGAATCCGTCCAGATCCGGGGGAACAGTAACGGCCGAAAGACCTTGTTGATCTTGAAAAAACGTTTTCGTTGCTTCGTTCCAGTGATCTTGTGCGTGCCGGGGTTTGACTGGGCGACCGACGACTTCCGGCCTGGTCGAGACCGGTCCGGTGTGGTTTCCGAGGCGCTCGCCAGGGGGCTGGAAGACTCGGTCCATGAACCCAGCCGCAGAGTCGCGGTCCGCCGGCGAAGCGTGGTCGCGCCGCGCGTGGGGGGACCTGTTCGCGATCCTGTCGGAGGCCGACCGGCACCAGCCGCTCGATCCCGACGACCTGGAGCGGCTCGCGCTCGCCGCGCACCTGACCGGGAGGGATCCCGAGAGCGACGACCTGTGGACGAGGGCCCACCACGCGTGGCTGACCCGCGGCGATGTGCCGCGGGCCGTCCGCTGCGTGTTCTGGCTGGGGCTGAACCTGGCGCTCGGCGGGAAGTGGGCCCGTAGCGCCGGCTGGATGGCGCGGGCGCGGCGGCTCCTCGACGACGCCGCGCAGCCCGACTGCGTCGAAGAGGGGTACCACCTGGCCCTGACGGGGCTCCAGAGCTATCTCGCGGGGGACGCCGAGAACGCCCGGGCCGTGTCCGAGCGGGCACTGCGCTCGCGACGCGGTTCGAGGATCCGGACCTGATGAATTTCGCCATGGTCGCCATCGGCGAGAGCCTGATCCGGCTCGGGCGGACCGGGGAAGGGGTCCGGCTGCTGGACGAGGCCATGGTCGGGGTGACGGCGGGCGAGGTGTCCCCGGTGGTGTCCGGACTCGCCTACCGTGCCGTGATCGCGGCCTGCCACGAGGTCTTCGACCTGCTTCGGGCCCGGGAGTGGACGGCCGAGCTGTCCCGGTGGTGCTCGGCGCAGCAGGAGCTGGTGCCGTACCGCGGCATCTGCCTGGCCCATCGGGTCGAGATCATGCGTCTGCACGGGGACTGGACGGACGCCCTGGACGAGGCGAACCGCGTGTGCGGTGGATGCGCTCGGTACCGGCGGCGCAGTCCGCCGACGCCGCCTACTACCAATACGGCGAGCTCCACCAGCTGCGCGGGGAGCGCGACGAGGCGGAGCGGGCCTACGGGGAGGCCGGCAGGCTCGGTCACACCGCACAGCCGGGAATCGCGCTGTCCCTGCTCGCGGCCGGGGCCGGGGAAGCCGCCGAGCGCGCCATCCGCACCGCACTCGACTCCGCCGGCGACCGGGCCTCCAGGTGCCGGATCCTGCCGGCGTACGTGGAGGTCATGCTCGCCGCGGACAAGGTCGAGGAAGCCCGCACCGCCGCGGAGGAACTGGCCGCGGCCGCCGAGGCCTTGAATTCCCCCCTGCTGGACGCGGTCAGCGGACAGGCGAGGGGCGCCGTGCTCCTGGCGTCCGGTGAGGCGCGCGGCGCCCAAGCGGTGCTCGGCCATGCGGTGGCGACGTTCCTGGACCTCGACGCGCCCTACGACGCCGCCCGGACCCGCCTGCTCATCGGCCTGTCGTGCCGGGAGACCGGTGACGAGATCACCGCACGGCTGGAGATCGAGGCCGCCACATCGGTCTTCCGGGAGCTGGGGGCCGTACCGGACCTGATCCGCGCCGAGGAGCTCGCGCTCAGGGCCACGCCCAGGACGGCGGGCCTGCTCACGGCCCGGGAGATGGAGGTGCTGCGGCACGTGGCGGTGGGCAAGTCGAACCGGGCCGTGGCGGACGACCTGTTCCTGAGCGAGAAGACGGTCGCCCGTCACCTCGGCAACATCTTCACCAAGCTCGCAGTGTCATCGCGTGCCGCGGCCACGGCATACGCGCACAAGCACGGCCTCGTCTGACGGCCCGGGAAGAATTACCCACGTCCAGGAGTGGACGTTCTGCGGACGCGGAGCGGCCCGCCCGCCGCCTAGCGTTTCTCCGTACCAACCCTTCGGTGCCGAGTGACAGCAGGTGACGTCATGACGAACCAGAACTACGACGCCATCGTGGTCGGGGCACGGTGCGCCGGCGCACCGACCGCGATGCTTTTGGCCCGCCGGGGCTACCGGGTGCTCGTCGTCGACAGGGCCGCCTTCCCGAGCGACACGGTTTCCACCCACCTCATCCACCCGCCCGGCGTCGCCGCCCTGGACAGGCGGGGACTGCTCTCCCAGGTGGTCGGGAGCGGCTGTCCGCCGATCGACACCTACCGCTTCGACTTCGGCCCCCTCACCATCGAGGGCTCGCCGGCCGGCGCCGGGTTCCAGGCCGCGTACGCCCCGCGACGTACTGTCCTGGACAAGATCCTCGCCGACGCCGCCCGGGAGTCCGGGGCAGAGGTGCGCGAGGGCTTCACCGTGGAGGACCTCGTGATCGAGGGCGACACCGTGACGGGAATCAGGGGGCACGGCGCCGGCGGGAGGAGCGTCACGGAGTACGCCCGCGTCGTCGTCGGCGCGGACGGCATCCGCTCGCTCGTCGCGAAGGCCGTCGGCGCCGTCGCGTACGCCGAGAAGCCGAAGCTCCAGTGCAGCTACTACTCGTACTGGACGGGACTGCCGATGAACGGCCGGTTCGAGACCTATGTCAGGCCCGACCGGGCCTTCGCCACGTGGCCCACGAAGGACGGCCGGACGGTGGTCATCTGCGGGCTGCCGATGCGCGACTTCGAGGCCAACCGGCCGGACGTCGAGGCCGACTACCTGGCCACCATGGCGCTGGTGCCCTCGTTCGCCGAGCGGGCCGCGTCGGCCACGCGCGTGGAGCGCATCGTGGGCATGGGGGTCCCCAACTTCTTCCGCAGGCCGTACGGCCCCGGCTGGGCACTGGTCGGCGACGCCGGCTACCTCAAGGACTTCATCACCGCACAGGGCATCCAGGACGCCTTCCGCGACGCGGAACTGTGTGCACGGGCACTCGATCAGACCTTCACCGGCAGGCGGTCCTTCGACACGGCCATGAAGGAGTACCAGGAGAGCAGGGACGGGCAGGTCATGCCGATGTACGAGTTCACCGCCCAGCTCGCCTCGATGGACCCGCCGCCGGCGGAGCTGCAGCAGCTGCTCGGTGCGGTGTCGCACAGCCGTCCGGCCATGGACGCGTTCGCCAGGATGGCGGCGGGCGTCACCTCGCCCGCGGAGTTCTTCTCGGACGGAAACCTGGAACGGCTCCTCAGGTGACCGGCTCGGGGGCCGGTACGGGCCCGGGCAGCGGGCCTGGCTGCGGGTACGGATCCGGTCGCGGGCCCGGCGACGGTTGCGGATCGGGTTCGGGCTGCGGTGGTGCCGGCGGCACCGGGTCGGGCCCGCCGGGAGCGGGCACGGGACCCGGCAGCGGTCCGGGCTGCGGCCCGGGCCCCGGACCGGGCGCCGGGGTGGGGTTGGGAGGCACGGGGTCGTTGGGCGGGGTGCCCATGGCCTCTAAGTTTAAATTCCTGGGGAACGCGGGCACCGCACGCGGGGTGGGGATCGGCGGCGGTTCGGGCATCGGGTCGGGTCCGGGGACGGGCCTGGGAACCGGCCTCGGCGTGTGGGGGTCGTTGGGGAAGGGGTGCGTGGGGGGCGCCGGCCTGCGGCCCTGCGGATCCCGCGGGAACGGGTTGGCGGGCGGCCCGGCCTTGATGTTCGTCATGAGTGGGTCCCTTGACTCGTAGGGGTACCCCCGGTGTCGATGGAGCGCCTGCCCGCTCCTGGGCGGCCGAATCCCCCTCGTCCCTCGGGGCGGGTACCGCGAGCGGAAGTGCGGGTCCGGTCAGCGGTCGTCGCTCTCCCGGTCGGGGCGGCGGCCCCGGGGATGGGGATGTATCTGCTCCTCGCGTCCGATGCCGGGGCGCTGCCGTTTGGCCGAGTGCCCTTCGAGGTCACGCCCGCCGGAGTCCTGCCGGTCGGTGTCCTGCCGGTCTTCGACGACGGCCCGGTCCGCTTCCCGTCGGGCCTCCTCGTCACCGCTCTCTCCGATCGCCTGCGACGGTGTGCTCCGCGGGTGGCGACCCGATCGGCCGTGCTCGCTCATGGCTCACTCCCTCGATCGTCCTGCCCCCTCCCGACCGCCTACCCCGCTCGGCCGCGCCCAGACACCCGGACGACCCGGCCCGGCCGGGTCACTCCTCGCGCCGGCGCGAGGAGTGATGCCCCCCTGCTCCGGGCAGGCACGTCTGAGGGGTTTGCTGGAAGGACGGTGAGCGCGATGGCACGTCCAGTCTGGGCGGGAGTCCTGAGCTTCGGGCTGGTCAGCCTGCCCGTCGGCCTCTACACGGCCACCGACAGCCACACGATCCACTTCCACCAGCTCCAGCGCGGCACGTCCGACCGGATCCGCAACCGACGGGTCAACGAACGCACCGGCAAGGAGGTCGACCTCTCCGACATCGTGAAGGGCTACGACGACGGCGACGAGTACGTTCTCGTCGAGCCCGAGGAGCTGGACGACATCGCCCCCGGGCGCTCACGGGCCCTCGACATCACCGGATTCGTCGATCTCGAAGACGTCGATCCGATCTTCTTCGACAAGACGTACTACCTCGCGCCCAAGGGCAAGGAGTACGCCAAGGTCTACAGCCTCCTGGAGCAGGCCCTCGACAAGGCCGGGAAGGCCGGCATCGCCACGTTCGTCATGCGCCAGCACGAGTACCTCGTCGCGGTCAAGGCGGAGAACCAGCTGCTCGCCTGCCACACGCTGCACTGGGCCGACGAGATCCGCGACCCCCGCAAGGAGATCGGCTCCCTGCCCGGAAGGGCGAAGTCCTCGGCGAAGGAGGTGCGAATGGCCGAGCAGCTCATCGACGCGCTGAGCGCGGGGCCCCGGCGAAGAAGCGGCTCGCGGCCGGCCGCGATGACCTGCGCGAGCTGACGAAGGCCGAGCTCTACAAGAGGGCCACCGCCGCGAAACTCCCCGGCCGTTCCACCATGACCCACGATCAACTCGTCGACGCGCTCACCGGGGCGTCTTCGGCCCCGGCGAAGGCGGCTGCCTGATTCCGCCGCTCCGCCGCCCGGCTCCGCCGCACTCATCGGGTCCGGGAGGTTTCGAGGGCACCGTACGGGTTACGCGCACCGGTATCGGAAGTTGTCCGCCGAGCGAACGGTGAGGTACTCCGTGACGCGTCCCGACCTGCACATCCCAGGGGGAGTCTCCCCACCGGCGCGGCCGAGCCACCCCGCCCCGGACGACGACCCGCTTCCGAAGGACCACACCCAGGCGATCCTGGAGACCACCAAACACGTGGCGGCGCTGCTCAAGGGCTCCGGGCTGCCCTTCGCGCTCGCCGGCAGCGTGGCCGCCTTCGCCCACGGGCTGCCGGCCCGCTTCCAGCACGACACGGACTTCTGTGTGCGGCCCGAGGACGCCGAGGCGGCGATCAAGGCCCTGGAGGCCGGCGGCATCACGATGCGCCGCGCTCCGGAGGACTGGCTGGTCAAGGGCAGTTCGGGCGGGGAGGAGATCGACCTGATCTTCGAACTGGCCCGGCGTCCGGTGAGCACGGAACTCCTGGAGCGGGCGACCGTCAAGGCGGTGGACTCGGTCTGGATGCCGGTCCTCGCCCCCACCGACCTCATGGACAGCCGCCTCGCCGCGCTCTGCGAGCACTACTGCGACTTCGGCGACCTGTTGCCCATGGCCCGGATGCTGCGCGAGCAGATCGACTGGGAGCGGCTGGACCGGGACCACCGCTCGGCCCCGCTGCCCGACGCCTTTCTCCACTTGCTGGAACGGCTCCGCGTCATCGACCGCGAGGAAAGCACGGAGGTCGGGCCATGACATCCGCCGAGAGCATCGAGTACCGCATCGAGCACCTGCGCGACCGGCTGGCCCGCGAGGACGTCGCCGAGCTCGGCCTGCGGATCGACACGCGCGGGGCCCGGGCCGTCGTCCGGGGTCGCGTGGCCGACGAGGAGTGCCGCGAGGCCGTCCTGCGGATCGCCGGGGAGGAGCTGGCCGGCGCGGACTGGTACGCGGACCTCACGGTGAGCCACCACGGGGCTCCCGACCACACCGAGGAGCTGTCGTGATCCGCGTCGCGGCCGTCGGGGACATCCACCTCGGCCCGGACAGCGCCGGACTGCTGCGGCCCGCCTTCGACACCCTCGGCGACTGCGCGGACCTGCTGCTCCTGGCCGGTGACCTGACCCGGCACGGCACCGCGCGGGAGGCCCGGGTGGTGGCCGGCGAGGTGGCAGCGCTGGCGGTCCCCGTGGTCGCGGTACTCGGAAACCACGACTACCAGAGCAACCAGGAGGAGGCCGTCGCCCGGGAGCTGACCGACGCGGGGGTGCACGTCCTGGAGGGTGACGGCGTGGTCCTCGATCTCGGCGGGACGAGGGTCGGAGTCGCGGGCACGAAGGGCTTCTGCGGAGGCTTCGCCGGCCGCAGCGGCAGCGAGTTCGGCGAACCGGAGATGAAGGCGTTCATGCGCTACAGCCGTACCCGCGCCGAAGGGCTCGCGAAGGCGCTGCGCGAACTCCAGGACGGCGGCAGCACGCTGCGCATCGCGCTCACGCACTACGCTCCCGTCCCGGACACCGTCGCCGGCGAGCCGCCGGAGATCTACCCGTTCCTCGGCAGCTACCACTTGGCGGAGGCGATCGACGAGGCCGGAGCGGACTTCGCCGTGCACGGGCACGCCCACCTCGGCACCGAGCACGGCATGACGGCGGGCGGTGTCCACGTCCGGAACGTGGCGATGGCCGTCATCGACCGTGCCTTCGCCGTGTACCACCTCTCCCCGGCCCTTCGGTGAGTACGCGGCCCCTCGGTGAGTACGCGGGCCTTCGGTGAGGAACGCGGACGTGAATGGTCTTGCCGCCGCTCGGGCGTACCCGCGCCCTTTCTGGGGAGACGCCTGAGGGACGGTGACACCGGCGGGGCGGTGTTCGAGCAGCCGCCCGCCCGGCCGCCTTCCCGGCCCGGGACCGTCGCCGCGCACAGAGAGGCATGAGCCATGACCGAGGAAGAGATGTGGGGCTACCACCAGGACGCGGGATACCAACAGGGGATCGACCTCGTCGGCTACAAGGTCGAGGCCACCGACGGCAGCATCGGAAAGATCGACAAGCACTCCGAGGACGTCGGCGCTTCCCACCTCGTGGTCGACACCGGTGTCTGGATCTTCGGTAAGCACGTACTGCTCCCGGCCGGCACGATCAAGCGCATCGACACGGCCGAAGAGAAGGTCTACGTCAACCGGAGCAAGGACCAGATCAAGAACGCCCCCGAGTTCGACGAGGCCAAGTACGGCGGCGGGCCCAGCTATCTGGAGCAGTTCGCCCGGTACTACAACCAGCCCCACATGTGAGCCCATGAGCACCGCGGGCGAGGGAGCCGCAAGCCACGTCCACGTCGGGGGCCTGTCGTGAGCTACGTGAGCGCCGGCGGCGCGTACACGCGTGACAGCCGCTACATCACCACCCGGATCACCGCCGACGGACGCGAGGGATTCCCCGTCGAACCGGGCCGCTACCGGCTGGTGGTCAGCCGGGCCTGCCCGTGGGCCGGGCGGGCGGTCATCGTACGACGGCTCCTGGGACTGGAGACCGCGCTGCCGATGGCCGTGGCCGGTCCGACCCATGACGAGCGCAGCTGGAGCTTCGACCTGGACCCGGGCGGCCGCGACCCCGTCCTCGGCATCGCGTTGCTCCGGGACGCCTACCTCGCCCGCGACCCCGGTGACGACCGGGGCGTCACGGTGCCGGCGATCGTCGACGTGGCCACCGGCGAGGTGGTGACCAACGACTTCGCGCGGATGACGATCGACATGTCGCTGGAATGGGCGGCGCACCACCGTGCGGGTGCCCCCGCGCTCTACCCGCGGGCACTGCGGCCGGAGATCGACGCCGTGGACGAGGTGGTCTACGGCGACGTGAACAACGGCGTCTACCAGGCCGGGTTCGCCGGATCCCAGGAGGCGTACGCCTCGGCGTACACACGCCTGTTCACCCGCCTCGACCTGCTCACCGAGCGTCTCAGGACGTCCCGTTACCTCGTCGGTGACACCATCACCGAGGCGGACGTGCGGCTGTTCACGACGCTCGTACGCTTCGACGCCGTGTACCACGGCCACTTCAAGTGCAACCGGCAGAAGCTTTCCGAGATGCCGGTCCTCTGGGGCTACGCGCGGGACCTGTTCCAGACTCCCGGATTCGGCGACACGGTCGACTTCGACCACATCAAGCGCCACTACTACCTGGTCCACCAGGACATCAACCCGACGGGCGTCGTGCCCGCCGGCCCGGACCCGTCGGGCCGGCTCGCCCCCCACGACCGGGCGTCGCTCGCCGGCCGCCCCTTCGGCGACGGGACCGCGCCCGGGCCGGTCGCGCCCGGGGAGGCCGTACCGGCCGGACACACACCGCTCGGGCGGACGTGAAGTAAGCGGAGGCAGAGCCTCCGAATCACACATTCCGGCGCCGGAACCGGGCAGAAGGCGCTTGGGAGATCAGATCGGAGAGAATCATGATCGCACTCGGAATCGTCCTGTTGATCGTCGGCTACCTCCTCGGAATCTCGATCCTGTGGACCCTCGGAATCATCCTGGTCGTCATAGGCGTCGTCCTGTGGATCCTCGGCTCCGTCGGACACGCGGTCGGAGGACGGCGCCACTATTGGTAGGCGCACCGCGTCCCTTGGCGAGCCGGCGGAACACACCGCCGGCTCGCCTCTTCGCGTCGGACCGAGCCGGCGCAGAGGGGCCACCCCTCGACGGTTGCCGCTCGGCCGATCGGGTAGCCGCTTCGATGACATCCACGAACGCTCCCTGGGGAGGCGGTTTCATGATCCAGGTATCGATACCGCTGATCCCCGCGGACGACGGCATGCTGCTGATCCCCGCCGATCACGTCACCGCCCTGCTGCGCCGCCTCGCGGGCGACTGGCTGGAGACGACGGACGCCGGAGAGATGCGCGGCGACGAGCAGACCGTCCTGGACCTGGCGGGCGTGCTGACCGAGCTCGCCGATCAGATCGACGTCGAATGCATCGGCTTCACGTCCGCCCCGAATCTGCAGGGCGACCGTTAGGGCGGCGGTCCTGGGCTGCTCCCGCCACCTGACCGTCCGGACGCGCTCCACTACGGGTCGCGGCGGGCCCGCGAGTACCGTGGGAGAGGCCCGGGTCGCATGAGGCGAATGAGGTTGGTCGGCGTGTCGACATCAAGTCACGAGACATTCGGTGCACCGTGCTGGGTCAGTCTCATGACCCGCGACCTCGGTGCCGCTCAGGAGTTCTACGGAGCGGTCCTCGGCTGGGATTTCCGCCCGGGCCGCCTAGGAGACGGCTACTGTGTCGGTTTCCTCGACGGGGTCCCGGTGGCCGGCCTCGGTGCCCTGGACCAGGCGCTCTCCATCCCGGTGGCCTGGACACCGTATTTCGCCGTCGACGACGCCGATGTCGCGGCCGCGCGGATCCGCGAACGCAGCGGAACCGTCGCCGTCGGCCCCCTCTCCTTCGGCACCGGCCGGGTGGCGCTCGCCTCCGACCGCGACGGGGCGGCCTTCGGGATCTGGCAGGGAAGCTCCATCCCCGACTGGGGTATCGGCGACGAGGCCGCTCCCGCCTGGCTGGAGCTGCGCACCAGGAACGCCTTCGACGCCGCCATCTTCTACGGCGAGGTCCTGGAGTGGGCCTGTGACCACGCCGGCTGCTGCGAGGTCGCCTACGCCGAGGAGGACGACCGCATCCTGCTGCGCCACGCGAACCAGACGGTGGCCCGCCTGCGCGGCGGGGCCCTGGCCGAGGCCCCCGACCCGCACGTCCGGCCCCGCTGGGACGTCCACTTCCGGGTCCCCGACCTCGAAACCGCCGTGAAGACCGCGATCACACTGGGCGGCAGCAGCCTCTCCGGCGCGGACCCCGATCCCCTCACCCGCGAGGTCACCTTGCGGGACGCCGACGGCGCCGTGTTCGCCATCGCGGGTCCGGACGGGCCCGGACCCTCCTCCTGACCGGCTTTCGCCATGCTGCGGCGCCGCGGTGCGGTTAGCCGCCGAAGCGGAAGGCGAAGGCGGACGCCGGAGGAGAGGGGCTTCGTGATGGACGGGTCCGAGCTCTCCCGGCAGGAGCGGATGACTCTCGACGGCATCGTGAGGAGTCCGCCCTGCGCGCCCACCTGCCGCCGCGGGCCGGGTCGGGGATCGTGGGGGCATGAAGCCGCAGTCGGACACCTGGGCGGCGGGGGACGCCTACGAGCGGTACATGGGCCGGTGGAGCCGGCTGGTCGCGGACGGGTTCGTGACCTGGCTCGAATGCGCGGACGGCCTGCGTTGGCTGGACGTGGGCTGCGGTACGGGGGCGTTGACCGCGATGGTGGCCGCCCGGTGCCGGCCCCGGAAGGTACTGGGGCTGGACCGGTCCGCCGGGTTCGTGACCACGGCGCGGGCCGCGGCTCCCGCTCCGGCGTGCTTCGCCGTGGCCGACGGGCTGTCGCTGCCGGCGCGCGACGCGGTGTGCGACGTGGCCGTCAGCGGCCTGGCGCTCAACTTCTTCCCCGCCCCGGGTGCGGCGGTGGCCGAGGCGTCCCGCGTCGTGCGGCCGGACGGGCTGGTCGCCGCGTACGTGTGGGACTACGCGGAGGGCATGGGGTTCCTGCGCCACTTCTGGGATGCCGTGATCGCGGTGGACCCGTCCGCCGCCGCCGTGGACGAGGGCCGCCGGTTCCCGGTGTGCCGTCCGGATCCGCTCCGGTCGCTCTGGACGGGGGCGGGGCTCGTCGACGTGGACGTCGTCCCGGTCGAGGTGGCCACCGTCTTCTCCGGCTTCGCCGACCTGTGGGAGCCGTTCCTGGCCGGGCAGGGCCCCGCCCCCGGCTACGTCGCCGCCCTCGCCCCCGCCGCCCGGGACCGCTTGCGTGACGCGCTCCGCGCGAGCGTGCCGACGCGGGCGGACGGGTCGATCGCGCTCACCGCCCGCGCGTGGGCGGTCCGGGGCCGGAGGCCGCTCCGCGCCGGCACCTGACGGCGCCGGGTGCGCGATACCGGTTTCCGAGTGTGCGATCCGGTTGCCCGGGATGAGGCGGCGGGCGGCCCTCCGGGCTCGGCCGCAAGCCCGGGCCCTTTGGACAGAGGCGTCAGGCCGGGTGGCCGGGCTCCAGGTCCCGCACGTCGCTGTACCGGAGCAGCGCGGGCACCGTGCCCTCGGGGGGTCCGCATCCCCCGGCGGGCGCAAGCAGGAAGCCCACGTGGTCCCCGCCCTCGATCCGCTGCTCTATCCGGCCGGTGAACCAGGTCCGGACCTCGGTCAGTACCGGCCCTCCCGCCCCGCCCTGACGCCAGTCGACGCGCGCGAACTTGTCCACGCGGTCGCCGCTCTCGCCCCCGAAGAGTTCCGCGAGCTCCCGCTGCCCGTGGCCCAACGCGTGCACGGTGAGGTACGAGGCTCCGCGCGCGACCCGGTAGGTGTGGTTGGCGACGGACAGCCAGACCACGAACCGGGGCGGGTGGATCGAGCACTGCGAGGCGAACCCCACCAGGCAGCCCGCCCGCTCACCTCCGGCCGCGGCGGTGACGACGTACATCGGGCCGTCGTACACGCCGTCCAGGACATCGGGCTCTGCCATGGCGACTCCTCGTGACCTCGGCGGCCCGGCGCCCGATCGGTACCGGTGCCATCCGGCGACTACCCGCACACCGGCGGGGGAACCCGGCTGCGTGATCCCCGCCGGAACGGGCAGGCGCGGGATGCGGCGTGAACGCCGCAGGGCGTTCGCCCGGGGTTCGAAGGACGGCCACAGGGCCTGACAGCCGGGTGATTCGTCCCAATTGCGGCCTGCCGATCGCTGACGCATGGTGGTCAGCAGTACCCCCTCAGGAAGGAACGACCTCGTCATGAGCAAGGCAAAGGCAAAGGCGAAGCAGCTCAAGGGAAAGCTCAAGGAGAGCGCCGGCAGCGCGATGGACGACAAGCGCATGCAGGCGGAGGGCCGCGCCGAGGAGATGGGCGGCAAGGCCGAGGAGATGATGTCGAAGACCGAGGACAAGGCGAAGAAGGCCAAGGGCCGGCTCTGAGGATCCGCTGATCCACCCGGAGCCCGGTTCCGCGCGACCGCGCGTCCGAACCGGGCTCCGGGGCGGAGCAGGTCCACTCCCGGCCGCACGAGGACGGGCAGGCCGGCCTTTTCACGAGGCCGGCCGTACGAGTCCACGGGGGGCCGGGACGAAGGAGCCAGATGCCCGAGCAGCAGGATCCCGCCCAGCAGCCCCCCTCGGGCCCGCCCCCGGAGACGGTCGTGGTCCGCCTGACGGGCGAGATGGACATCGGCCGGGTCTCCGAAGTGCGCGCCCTGCTGCTCGAAGCGGTGACCCGCGCCGAGGGACCCGCCGAGACCGTCGTGGACCTCAGCGGCCTCACGTTCTGCGACTCCGCCGGGCTCAACGTCCTGCTCCGGGCCCGCCTGCAGGCCGTCGAGTCCGGTCACACCCTGCGTCTGGCCGCCCCGAGCGGCCAGATGCTGCGCTTGCTGGAGGTGACCGGATCCCTCGGTCTCTTCCCCATCGACCCGGAACCGCCCGCCTGACACCGATGCCCGTGGTGTAGTCACCCACATGGCCGGGTGCAGTCGGCGCGGCGGCAGTAGAAGCGTGCGGGTCGCCGCTCCCGCGGCCCCGCGCACGGCGTGTGCGACACGGCCCTCCCTCGCGGGTCCCCGCAGCACGGCTCCGGCCAGGGCCACCGCCAGGCCCGCCGGCCGGACACTTCCACCGTGCGGGTTTGGTGGCGTGCGAGGGGGTAGGCGCGAAATGTGTCGGGATACGAAACATGTGAAGGGGGTGTGTGATGCCGACGGCGGACGATGGCCGTTTCGCGGTCGAAGTACGGCCCGTCGGGGGTGCCACCGTCCTGGCGTTGGCCGGTGAGCTCGACCACGACACCGCCGAGCCCTTGCGGGAGGCTCTCGAAGCCGCCCGGGCAGGCGGAAGGCAGCGGCTGCTCGTCGACTTCAGCCGGCTGGAGTTCTGCGATTCCACGGGTTTGAACGTGTTGCTGCACAACCGGCTCGCGATCCAGGAATCGGGTGGCAGCCTTGAACTGATCGGCCTCCATCAGCCGATCGAGCGCATGTTCCACATCACAGGTGCGGACGGGCTCTTCCCGCTCCACCCCGATGTGGAGGCGGCGCTGGCGACACACCAGCGCGCGTAGCGGAGGAGCAGCGATGAGCGAGCGCCGGCAACCGGAGCGGACCCGGCGCCTGGTTCTGCACGACACCACGGATGCCGTCAGCCAGTGCCGTGACTTCACCCGCCGGGCCCTGACCGAGTGGCAATGGCTGCCGGGGGCCGGGAGCGGGAGCGGCGGCGCGTACGAGACCGCCGACGACGCCCTGCTGCTGGTGTCCGAGGTGGTGGCCAACGCCTGCATGCACGCGGGCGGGCCCAGCTCGCTCCTGCTGCGCTGCACGGGTGATCGGCTGCGCATCGAGGTCACCGACGCAAGTCCGGTCGCGCCGACCGTCAGGCATCCCTCCGACCCGGCCCGGCCCGGAGGCCATGGGCTGCTCATCGTGGAGCGGCTGGCCCGGGAGTGGGGCTCGGAGCCGGTGGACGGCGGGAAGTGCGTATGGGTGGAGCTCGACGCGCCGCCGGTCCTGCGGCAGGGCGACGGGACGCTCTCCGGGTGGCGGGACGGGTTCCCGCACCCCGCCTGAGCCCGGCCGCACCACCGAGCCGCGCCCCCGCCCCCCTGAGCCCCGCCCCCTGACGCCCGGACCCGGGATTCCGGTCAGCCCGCTGCCGAGTCCGCCCGCGCCCTCGCGTCCTCGTGCCGGTGTTCGTGCCGGTGTTCGTGCCGGTCTTCGTGCTGGTCTTCGCCCTGGTCCTCGTCGGCGTCCTCGTGGGCGTCCGTGAGCATTCCGGCCCGCAGCCTGGACATGATCCGGGCCAGCAGCCGCGAGACGTGCATCTGGGAGAGGCCGAGCCGGTCGCCTATCTCGGCCTGGGTCAGCTCCTCGCCGAAGCGCAGCGAGAGGATCAGCCGGTCTCGGTCGCCGAGCGTGGCGAGCAGCGGTTTCAGCGTCTCCAGGCATTCGATGCGGTCGTACGCGTCCTCCTCCGCCCCGAGCGGCCGCTCGCGGGGACCGGTGTCCGCCTCCTGGCCCACCGGGGCGTCCAGGGATCCGGCGGTATAGCCGTTGGCCGCCTGGAGGCCTTCGGCCAGTGCGGCGGTGCTGATCCCGAGGCGCTGCGCGAGCTCGCGGTCGGTCGGCCGCCGCCCCAGGCTCTGTTCCAGGGCGTCGTACGTCTTGGCGATGTCGAGCCGGAGCTCCTGGAGGCGCCGCGGAACCTTCACGGACCAGCTGGTGTCCCGGAAGAACCGCTTCATCTCGCCGGTGATGGTGGGGATGGCGAACGTGGTGAACTCGACCCCGCGCTCGACGTCGTACCGGTTGATGGCCTTGATCAGGCCGATCGTGCCGACCTGGACGATGTCTTCCAGTGGCTCGGAACGGTTGCGGAACCGCCGCGCCGCGTACTTCACCAGGCTGAGGTTCAGCTCGACGAGCGTGTTGCGCACGTACGAGTACTCGGGCGTCCCCTCGTGCAGCCGGTTCAGGCGCCGGAAGAGCGCGACGGACAGGGTCCGCGCCTCGGCCGTGCCGACCGCGAGCGGATCCTCGGGGACATCTGGCAGGTCGGGCACCTCGGAGACGTCGGGAATCTCGGCGTAGGGCTCGGCAAGGAGCGGATCCGCGGTGCCGCGAGAAACGGGTGACATGAGCTTCCTCCGACGGGTGTATGGCTTCCGGCCGGCCCGGTCGGGCGGCGGGAACCGTCGTGGTCTTCCCGAGGGGATATTCCCCACGCGGGGCCGTCTGACCCTTCTCATGGCACAGTGGATCGCAGTGAGGTCAGATATGAATGATTCCGACCAAATACTGGAAAAGCTGCTGGCCGGGCTCACCGCAGTACGGGACGGGGATCTCAGCACCCGGCTCCCCGACGACGCCGCCGGCCTCCCCGGCGAGATCGTGGCCGTCTACAACGGAATGGTCGACCAGCTGTCCCTCGTCACGTCCGAGGTCACCCGGGTGGCCCAGGAGGTCGGGGGCCAAGGCCTGCTCGGCGGACACGCCCGGGTCCCCCGCACCGGCGGCGTCTGGCGGGAGGTGACCACCGGCGTCAACAGCATGGCCGACAACCTCACCTCGCAGGTGCGCAACATCGCGCAGGTCGCCACGGCCGTCGCCCGGGGCGACCTCACGCAGAAGATCCGGGTGGACGCGAGCGGTGAGATCCTCGAACTCAAGGACACGATCAACACCATGGTCGACCGGCTCTCGGCCTTCGCCGAGGAGGTCAGCCGGGTCGCCTTCGAGGTCGGCACCGAGGGGAACCTCGGCGGTCAGGCGACCGTCCGGGGGGTCTCGGGCACCTGGAAGGACCTCACCGACAACGTCAACTCCATGGCCACCAACCTCACCAACCAGGTGCGCAACATCGCGCAGGTCACCACGGCCGTCGCCCGCGGCGACCTCACGCGCAAGATCGACGTGGACGCCCGTGGCGAGATCCTGGAGCTCAAGACCACCATCAACACGATGGTCGACCAGCTGTCCTCCTTCGCCGCCGAGGTCACCCGTGTGGCCCGCGAGGTCGGCAGCGAGGGCCGGCTCGGCGGCCAGGCCGAGGTCGAGGGCGTCTCGGGCACCTGGAAGCGGCTGACCGAGAACGTCAACGAACTGGCCGGCAACCTCACGCGGCAGGTACGCGCCATCGCCGAGGTGACCAGCGCGGTCGCCGAGGGCGACCTGACCCGCTCGATCACCGTGGAGGCCCCGGGCGAGGTCGGGGAGCTCAGGGACAACATCAACGCCATGGTCGAGTCGCTGCGCGCCACCACCCGGGCCAACGAGGACCAGGAGTGGCTGGCGTCCAGTCTCGCGGGGGTCTCCCGGCGGATCCAGGGCATCCGCGAACTCCCCGCCGTGGCCCGCCTGTTGATGCGGGAGGTACCGCCGCTGGTGGATGCCCAGTACGGCAGCTTCTTCCTGGCCCAGGAGCGGTCCGACGGCATCGAGCTGGTGGCGATCGCCACCTACGGGCTGCCCGACGCCCCCGACGCGGGCCCCCGCCGGTTCCGGATCGGCCAGTCCCTGGTCGGCGAGGCCGCCGCCGGCCGGCGCGCGATCATCGTCGACGACCTCCCGCCCGGCTACGCGGTCATCGCCTCCGGCACCGGAGCCGCCGACGCGACCACCCTGGTCGTCCTGCCGATCGTCGCCGAGGACCAGGTGCTGGGCGCCGTGGAGCTCGCCTCCGTCCACCCGCTGCACCCCCTGCACCGGGACTTCCTCGAGCAGTTCACCGAGATGCTCGGCGTCAACGTCAGATCACTGATAGCGAACGCCCGCACCGACGAACTACTGGAACGCTCCCAGGATTTGACGGCCGAACTGCGCTCCCGCTCGCAGGAACTCCAGCACGGACAGCAGGAACTGCAGCGCTCCAACGCCGAACTGAAGGAACAGGCGGCCCTGCTGGCGGAACGCAACCGGGACATCGAGAGCAAGAACCTGGAGATCGAGCAGGCCCGCCAGGAACTGGAGACCCGGGCCCAGCAGTTGTCCCGCACCTCGATGTACAAATCGGAGTTCCTGGCCAACATGAGCCACGAACTGCGCACTCCGCTGAACAGCCTGCTGATCCTCGCCCAGCTCCTCTCGCAGAACCCGGAAGGAAACCTGACGGAGAAGCAGGTCGACTACGCGACCGTCATCCACTCGGCGGGATCCGATCTGCTCCAGCTGATCAACGACATCCTCGACCTCTCCAAGGTCGAGGCCGGGAAGATGGACGTGCACACGGAAACGGTGTCGCTGCGCCGGCTGCTCGACTACGTGGACGCCGCCTTCCGGCCGGTCGCCGACGAACGCGGGCTGGAGTTCACGGTGGCCGCCGCCCCGGCCGTGCCCGACGACCTGACCACCGACGAGGCCCGGCTGCGCCAGGTCCTGCGCAACCTGCTCTCGAACGCCCTGAAGTTCACCGAGACCGGCAGGGTCTCCCTGCGCGTGACCCTGGCGGCCCCCGACGAACTGCCGGCCACGCTGAAGGAGAGCGGCCCGGTGGTCGCCTTCCAGGTGATCGACACCGGAATCGGCATCCCCGCCGACCGGCTGGAGTCCGTGTTCGGGGCCTTCCGGCAGGGTGACGCGACGACCTCGCGCGCCTACGGCGGTACGGGCCTCGGGCTGTCCATCAGCCGTGAGGTCGCCCGGCTGCTGGGTGGGGTGATCGTCGCGCAGAGCACGGAAGGCCAGGGCAGCCGCTTCGCGCTGTACCTCCCCGTGCGCGACGGCCGGGCCCCGGCCGCCTCCGTCGCCGCGGAGGCGCCGCTGTCCGCGGGCAGGCCGGGCGAGCCGATGCCCGATCTGGGCGGGCGGACCGTGCTGGTGGTCGACGACGACGCCCGCAACGTCTTCGCCCTCACCGCCATGCTCCAGACCGCGGGCCTGCGCGTCCTGGCCGCCGACAACGGCGAGACCGGCATCACGCTGCTGGCCGGCCGCGGGGACGTGGACCTCGTGGTGATGGACCTGATGATGGCCGGGCTCGACGGGTACGCGGCCACCCGCACCATCCGCCGGATGCCCGGCTACAGCGACGTACCCGTCATCGTGGTCACCGCCAAGGCCATGCCGGACGACCGCGCGGAGGCCCTCGCCGCGGGAGCGACCGACTACGTGACCAAACCGGTGGACCCGCAGAACCTGATCGCCGTCATCCGCGCCTGCCTCGCCGAGCGCGAGAGCGGCCCCCGCCCCGGCCGGGAACCCGACCGCGACCGCTGAGTCAGGGCTCCCGTCCGGCGACCCGTACGACCACCAGGCTCGTGTCGTCGTCGGTGTCCCCGCTCACCTCCGCCATCAGCCGCTCGGCCTGCTCGTCCGGCTCGGCGGCCGCAAGCCGCTGCGCCGCCCCCCGCAGTACCGCCAGGCTCTCGTCCAGCCCGGAGTGCCGTCGCTCGATCAGACCGTCCGTGTAAAGGAGCAGCGTGTCGCCCGGGCGCAGCCGGGTGACCTTCTCCTCGTACCGGGCTCCGGGCAGGGCCCCCAGCAGGATGTTGTGCGGGCTCTCCAGGAAAAGGGCCCGCCCGTCGCGCAGCAGCAGCGGCGGCGGGTGCCCGGCGCCGGTCCAGCACAGCGTGTGGTCGGCCGGGTCGTACAGGCCGCACAGGGCGGTGGCGGTGGGCTGGCCGGACGTGTGCAGGGCCACCTCGTTGAGGCACTCCATGAGCCGGCCCGGGGTGCACCCGGTGAAGGCCAGGCCGCGCAGCGCGTTGCGCAGCGCCACCATGCCGTTCGCGGCGTCGATGCCGTGCCCGGCGATGTCCCCGACGGTCAGCAGTACCCGTCCGCTGGGCAGCGGCTGTACGTCGTACCAGTCCCCGCCGACCCGGTACTCCTGGGCCGCCGGCCGGTAGCGGGCCGCGATCCGCAGTCCGGGGGTGGCCTCCAGCGCGGGCGCCTCCGGCACGATCGCCTCCTGCAACTGCCGGACGACCTGGTTGCGCAGCTCCGCCTCCGCGTGGGCGGCGTTGAGCCGGTCGAAGCTGGCGGTCAGTGCCATTTCGGTGCGGTACTGGGCGGAGACGTCCTGGTACACGCCTGCCAGGCCGGTCAGCACCCCGGCGTTGAGGACGGGCTCGGCCGCGATGCGCACGTGGCGCACGCCGCCGTCCTCGCGGACGACCCGTACCAGCGCGTGCGCCCCCTCGTGCCGCTCCGTGAGGGCGGACATCAGATCGCGCAGCGCGCCGGTGTCGTCCGGGTGCAGCCGTGCGGCGAGCAGGCGCAGGGGCACGGGCTCCTGCGTGTGGTCCATGCCGAAGATGGAGTAGGCCTTCTCGCTCCACAGGGAGCGGCCCGTCAGCAGATCGTCGTCGAAGGAGGCCAGCTGCTCCAGCCGGCCCAGTACGCGGGCGAGGACCGGGCTGTCGTCGGCGCAGTCCCACAGGACCGCGCTGCGGGAGCGGCCCAGCGGCAGGACCTGGACGTGCGCCATGGAACCGGGCGCCGACAGCGGCGATTGCGGCCCCCGCACGGGCAGGCTCTGCTCGTACCGCGGCCCCGCTCCGGTCGCCGCGGCCGAGAGCATCCGGACGAGGCCCTCATGGGCGTACGGGAACACCTGCGCGACCGGCCGCCCGACCGGGTCGCGCACCGCGCCGAGGGCCCGGCGGGCCGCGCTGTTCACGTACTCGACGACTTCGAGGCCTTTGGCGGGCTCCTGCTCCGCGCCCAGGACGACCGCGGCGGGCTGCTGGAGCAGATCGAGCAGCCCCGCCACGATGCGCGGGCCCCCCGGCTCCTCCGCGTCCCAGTCCAGGACGCGGGCCGCGGGCTCGCACAGTTCGACCAGGGCCCCGCGCAGCGGCTCCTCCAGCGGGTCGGGCCCGTCCCAGGTGGCCAGCAGCAGCCCGGCGACCCGCCCCTGGTCCCGTACGGGCATCAGCGCGCGGGCGCCGTCCGCGGCGGCCCCGGGAAGCCGCGGCCGGCCCGCGGGGGTGCCCTCGGGCAGCCAGACGGGTGTGCCGCCCGCCATCGCCTCGTGCAGCGTGCCGCCGGCCTCCGGCGGGACCCACTGCCAGTGCACGGCCTCCTGGCGGCTGGCCCCGGCCTGCCCGACGAGGGCCAGGCAGCCGCTCTCCGTGAGCCGCCAGAGGAACACCGAGCGCACGCCGAGAGGCCGCAGTCCCCCCTCCAGCAGCGTATCGACGGCCTCGCCGGCGCTGTCGGCGGCCAGGGCGGCCGCGGTGCTGCGGCGTGCCCGCCGGGCATGGGAAGCCGTCGGGACCTGACCTTCGGGGGCGGCGACGACGACGGCACCGACGGCGGCGTTGACGATGTCGGCGGCCAGGTCCACCGCTCCCAGCCCCGTCGAGACGGCCAGCCTCAGCAGGTGGTCCGCGGCTTCGGCGGGCGTGGTGGCCAGCTGAACGGTCAGGACGCCGGTGGCGAGATCGAGCAGCCGCCGCCGGGCCCGGTCGTGCTGCATGGCGCCGACCTCGGCGGTGAGGGCGGTGACGGCTTCGGCCAGGGCGTTGTCGCCCGGCCCGTGACCCGGTCCGGGTCGGGGTGGTCCGGACGCACCGGTGTCAGGGGTCGTCATGTCGGCCCATGCCCCTCGATGTGGGCACACATACCCATACTTCGGATTCTACGGTTCACCCGCGGCCGGTGGCCCAAGCCGTCTACGCCGTCTCTTTCGCGTCCGGGACATGGATGTCCAGGACGCAGATGTCGTCGCGGCTACTCGTGCACAGGGCGGCGAGCGTCCGGGCGAGTGTTTCACCGCCGCCCTCGCGCAGGAGTCGCAGGGTGGCCGCGGCGAGCCGTTCGAGTCCGATCTCGATGTCCTCGCCCGGTTCTTCCACGAGTCCGTCGGTGTAGAGCAGCAGGTGGTCGCCGGGCAGGAGGTCGAGGACGGCCTGCCCGTACGAGGCATCGAAGGTGGCGCCGAGGAGCCTGCCCTGCGGCTGATCGAGGAAGTTCGCCCGGTCGCCCCGGATCAGCAAGGGGGGCAAGTGTCCTGCCCGTACCCAGATCAGGCGCCGGTCCCAGGGCTGGTAGCGGGCCATGACCATGGTGGCGGTGGCGGTGGCGGCCGGGTCCGAAGCGGTGTGGAGCAGGAGGGAGTTGAGCCGGCGCAGGACGTCGGGGAGGGCCGAGCCGGTGACGGTCATGCCCTTCGTGGTGAACCGCAGCTGGGCCATGGTGCCCACGGCGGCCAGACCGTGGCCGGCCACGTCTCCGACGACGAACAGGGCGCTCTTGTCGGGGAGTTCGATGGCGCTGTACCAGTCGCCGCCGACGTTGATCCCCCTGTCGGCGGGGACGTAGGCGACGTCGATGCACAGGCCGGCCAGTTCCAAGGACTGCTCGGGGATCGGCAGCAGGGTGTCCTGGAGGCGGGCGGCGAGCGCCCGTTCGGCCTGGAGCATGCCCCGCTGGAGGAGTACGGCGCGCTCGCTCTCGAGCAGCGCGAGCTCGGCCGCACGCTGCGCGCTGAGGTCCTGGAAGAAGCCGTGCACCTCGACCGGGGTGCCGTCGGCGTCCGTCTGGGCCTCGGCGACGATCCGCAGGTGGCGGACGCCGTGCACGGTGGCGATCCGGAACGGCTGGTCGATCGGCTCCCCCTCCCTCAAGAGCCACTGGACGGCCGTGCCCAGGCTCGGAAGGTCGTCGGGGAGAAGGTGCTGCGGCAGTTCCTCCAACGACATCGGCCCCTCGCGGGGATCGCGGTCGAAGATGGCGTAGACCTGATCGGACCAGGTGATGGTGTCCGTGGCCAGGTTCCAGCCGGCCCAGCCGAGGTTGCCCAGGCGCTGCATGTCGGCCAGCCGCCGCGCCTCGCGCTCGCTGGTGTCGTGGCGGATCCAGGACACGACCAGGTGGTCTCCCAGTCTGGACGCCCGGACCGAGTAGACGGACTGGTGGGGAACGCCGGAGAGCACCTCCTCGTAAGTGAAGGGCTCTCCCTCGTACCCGGTTCCCGTGGTGAGCGTCTCCAGGTACCCCTCCCACAGCGCGGTGCCCGCCACGGTCGGGTACGTCTCCAGGATCCGGCGGCCCACGAGCTCCTTGCCGCGCCGCCCGGCCACGTCCACCGACTCGGGCGCGGCCGCGTCGATACGGTAGTCCTCCACCTCGCCGGTCTCCGAGCGCAGCGGTGTGAGCAGGATCGCGGATCCGACCAGCGCTTCCAGGATCCGCTGGACGGATGCCACCTCGGCGCTGTCCCGGGCCCCCTCGTCGGCGGCGTCGCGGGGCCGCTCCGGCGTCGCCAGCGGACCTTGGCACAGCCGGGCGGCCTGGCGCAGCAGCGCCCGGGTGTCGGCGGCGAAGGGGCCCGGCCGTGCGCGCAGGAACCCGATGGCCGCCTTCGCGGGTCCGTCGCCGGGTACGGGCAGCCAGGCGCGGGCGGGCCACCGGTCCGGCGGGTCCCCGATCAGCAGGTAGCGCCGGGCGTCCTGCTCCGGGTCCTCGAGCCACAGGGCCCGGCGCCCGGCGATCGCCTCGTGGGCGGCGACACCGCTGAGCGGGGGGACGTGGCGCCACCGCTCGGCCAGCGCCTCGCCGATGCCCGCGTGGCCGGTCAGCTCCAGGCTTCCGGCGGCGGTCAGAGAGTAGATCATCACCGCGTCCACGCCGGCGGCGCCGCCGAACACGCTCCGCAGCAGCTCCGCGATGTCGTCGCCGCCGTGTGTCGCCGTCAGGCCGGCGGCGAGCCGGGCCAGGAGCGGACGCAGTGCGGCGTCGGCGTCGCGGCGGCCGACGAGATAGCGCCGGCGGCTGAAGGCCGAGCCGGCCGGCTCCTTCCGGTCTCCCGTGGGCGCGGTGGTGGGCGGGGAGGGTCCGTCGGTCGCGGGCGGCGGGTGGGGGCGGACCTGCCCCAGGGCGATCCAGCACTCCTCCAGGACGGTGTGGCCCCGCACGCCGGCTCGGTCGAGGAGCATCTCGTACGCCGCTTCGGCGGAGACTCCCGCCCGGGCCATCAGGACACCCTTGGCCCGTTCGACGACGGCCGCGGTCGCGGCGATGCCCTCCAGATCGATGACTTCCGATCGCAGTCTGGCCACCACCTTGGCGAGCGCCAGCACCTCGGGTGCGGCGCCCTCACCCACCGGCGCGGCATCGCCCTTCACCCTTCGAGCATGGCACGCCCCTTCCCCACCCGCCTAGGTCGCGTCGGCCCCACCGCCGACCCACCGCCGGCCGGCGCGGACGAGAGGGCTGCCGGACGCCGGGTTAGGCTCGGAACAGGCCGCGAAGGGGATGGTTCCATGTGCCGATGGCTCGCCTACTCGGGTTCACCGATGCTGCTCGACGCCGTGCTCTACCGTCCGGAGCACTCACTGATCAACCAGAGCCTGCACGCCCGGATGGGCGTCGAGACGACGAACGGCGACGGCTTCGGCATCGGCTGGTACAGCGGGAACGGTGACGGCACACCGGCCGTCTTCCGGGACATCGCCCCGGCCTGGAACAACCGCAACCTGCGCGAGCTGGCTGCGCACGTCCGCTCGCACCTGTTCTTCGCGCACGTGCGCGCCTCGACGGGATCGGCCGTCCAGCAGACCAACTGCCACCCGTTCCGTCACGGCCGGTGGCTGTGGATGCACAACGGGGCCATCGCCGACTTCCACCGGCTGCAGCGAGACCTGTGCCTGGCCGTCGACCCGGCGCTCTTCCCGTACATCGAAGGGTCCACCGACTCCGAAGTGATGTTCTACCTGGCGGTCACCTTCGGGCTCGACCAGGACGTCCCCGGCGCGGTGGCCAGGATGGCCGGGCTCGTCGAGCGGCTCGGCAAGGAGCACGGTGTCGAGCACCCCCTCCAGATGACGTGTGCGGTCAGCGACGGCGAGCGGGTCTGGGCCTTCCGCTATTCCAGCCAGGGCGCGTCCCGGTCACTCTTCTACAGCAGCCGTGCGGACACCGTCCGCCACCTCCACCCGGAAGTGGACTTTCTCCGCGAGATCTCCGACGAGTCCCGCATCGTGGTCTCCGAGCCGCTCGGAGACCTGCCCGGCGTGTGGAACGAGCTTCCCGAGGCCACGTACGTGGTGATCCCCTCAACCCTGGAGAAGGACTACCTCCCCTTCGTTCCCGAATTCGCCTGAGGCTTGGATCGGGAACTCCGCTGACGGCTTCGTCCCCGAGCCCCGCCGACGGCTCCGTCCCGGGGCCTACTGACGGCCCGCCCCCTGCGTGAGCGGCGATCCGAGGGGTATGCGCCCTTCAGCAGCGAGTCCCAAGCCGAGCACGTGATCGACCGCCCGATCCAGCACGCGATCGACCCTCGCGACCGGCCACGATGGACGGAGGGGCCCACCGATGTCACTGACCGTATCCCCACGTTCCGCCGGACGTGACGGCGCAGCCCGCGCATCAGCCGCGCCGCTGGAGGACGGCCCCGGCCGGGTCTCGGCGCTGACGATGGGCGTCGAGGAGGAGTTCCTGCTCGTCGACCGCCGCAGCCGGGCCCCGGTGGGGCGTGGACCCCGCGTCATAGAAGCCGCCGCGCGGACGCTCGGCCCGCTGGTGCAGGCGGAGTTCTTCACCGCCCAGGTGGAGGTGTGCACCGATCCCACGGCGAGCCCCGCCGACCTCAGGGCGCAGCTGGCCCGGTTGCGGGCCGAGGTGATCCGCGCCGCGGCCGCCGAGGAATGCCTGCTGCTCGCCACCGGAACCCCGGTCATACCGCCGGAGCGTCCCTTGACGATCACCCCCGACGAGCGGTACCGGAGGATGGCTTCGCGCTTCGCGTCGGTCCTCGGTGACTACGACCAGGTGGTGTGCGGATGCCACGTCCACATCGGGGTGAGCAGCCGGGCCGAGGCCCTCGACCTCGCCAACCGGATGCGCCCGTGGCTGCCCTCGCTCCAGGCGATCGCCGCCAACTCCCCCTTCAACCGGGGCAGGGACTCCGGCTACGCCAGCTGGCGAGCCGTCGAGCACGCGCGCTGGCCCACCGTGGGCCCCTCCCCGATCCTCGACGAGGCGGCGTACGAACGCTTCGCCGACGAGCTCGTCCGCAGCGGAGCCGTGCTCGACCGGCGGATGATCTACTGGTACGCCCGCCCGTCCGAGCACGTGCCGACCGTGGAGATCCGCGTCGCCGACGTGAACGCCCGGATCGACACCGTCGTCCTCCTGGCCGTTCTCGTACGGGGCCTCGCGGCCACCCTGCGCACGGAGGCGGCCGACGGCAGCCCGACCCCGCAACCGCGGCCGGCGAGGCTCCGCGAAGCCCACCGGCGCGCGGCCGCCCACGGCCTGGACGGCGACGGCCTCGACCCGGTCAGCGGTGCCTCCCTGCCGGCATGGGCCCTGGTCGCCCGGCTACGGGAACGGGTGGCCCCGGGGCTCGCCGCCTCGGGCGACCTGGGCCTGGTCGACTCCCTCCTCGACCGTGTCCGAACCGACGGCATCGGGGCGGCGCAGCAGAGGGCCGCCCACCGGAGTCACGGGCGGCTGAGCCATGTGGTGGACAGCCTCGCGGAAGCCGTGGCCGCAGCCTGACCTGTACGGCGAACGCCCCCGGCCCACCCCTGATTGAGACGTGTGTGACGGGGCAGGCGCCGGGGGTGCGCGCGATCCCTCGCGCACCGGCCCCGTGGACGCGCACGGGAAGGAACTCCGAGGTGAAGCGCATGGAACGGAGCACCGAACCGCGGCCCGACGGCCCCGGGCCCACGCCCGAGAGCCCGGATCCGATACCCCGCGATCCCGGACCCCCGAGTCCCGGACCCGGCGGACCCGACCCCCTGGGTCCCGACCCCGCGCCCCACGACCCTCCGGCTCCCGACCAGCCCTCGCCCAGCGAACGGCCGGTGGTGCCGGAACCCCCCGACTGAAGGAGGCGAAATCGGTGCGCATCGCCTTTCTGACCGCGCCCCAAGGCGTGGAGGAGATCGAACTCACGGAACCCTGGAAGGCCGTGGAGGAGGCCGGCTGGAGTCCGCAGCTGGTCTCGACGGCACCCGGGCGGGTCCGCGCGTACCGCCATCTCGAAAAGGCGGGCAGCTACCCCGTCGATCACGTCCTCGCGGAAGACGGCTCGGACGCCTTCGACGCGCTCGTCCTGCCCGGAGGGGTCGCCAACCCCGACGCGCTGCGCATGAACGAGCGGGCCGTGGCCTTCACCCGCAGCTTCTTCGAAGCGGGCAAGCCCGTCGCGGCGATCTGCCACGCCCCGTGGATGCTCGTGGAGGCGGACGTCGTCCGCGGCCGCACGCTGACCTCGTGGCCGAGCCTGGCCACCGACATCCGCAATGCCGGGGGCACCTGGGTGGACGAGCCCGTACAAGTCTGCGACGCGGCGCCCGCGACGCTCGTCACCAGCCGGAAGCCGGACGACCTCGACGCCTTCTGCACGGCGCTCGTCAAGGAGTTCCGCACCGGGCAGGCCTGACGGGCCGGCACACCGGTTCCGGACCGGGGCCGACCGGGACCGACCGGGGCGGGGCGGGGCGGGGCGGGGCGGGGCCGCCAGGCGTACCCGGGCGTTCCAGCGGGCAGGCGCCTTCCCGCACGGATCAGGCCTTGGATCGGAGGAGAACCATGAACCGGACCGAGCGGCCGAGGGACCACGGGGGATCCCGGGAGACCGAGGACCCCTGGCAGCATCTCCAGCAGGTCCTGCGTGCGATGGACCGCCTGCTGGAGGTTTCGCCTGCCGGCCCCTCCCGACGCGGTGAACCGACTGGTCCCGGTCCAGGGGAGCGAGGCAAGGCAGGCATGAGATGACCGCCACGAAGGTGTCCGACCACATCCTCGAACGACTGCGCGCCTGGGGGGTCGCCCATGTCTTCGGCTGCCCCGGCGAGGGCATCGACGGGCTCCTCGCGGCCTGGGCCCGGGCGGGCGACGAGCCGCGCTTCGTACGGGCCCCGCACGAGAAGTCGGCGTCCCTCGAGGCGGTCGGCTACGCCAAGTTCTCCGGCCACGTCGGGGTCTGCGCGGTCGCGTCCGGTCCGGGCGCCACCCATCTCCTGAACGGGCTGTACGACGCGCGGCTCGACCACGTCCCGGTCGTGGCCATCATCGGGCAGCCCGGGGGCGGCACCGTGGGCGGTGCCCACCAGCAGGAGGCGGAACTGCGGCGGCTGTTCGAGGACGTGGCCGCCGCCGGCTCGGAGACGGTCAGGGTGCCCGGACAACTGCCGGACGTGCTCGACCGGGCGATCCGGACCGCCTACGCCGATCGCGCGCCGACCGCGGTCATCGTCCCGGCCGACGTGCAGGACCTCGCCTATCCTCCGACCGGCCAGGCCCACAAGCTGGTCCCGTCGAGCCTCGACGCGAGCGGCGGGGCCCCCGTGCCGGACGACCGGTCCGTCGTGCGGGCGGCCGAGATCCTGAACGCCGGTGACCGGGTGGCCCTCCTGATCGGCCAGGGCGCCGCCCAAGCCGCCGCCGAGGTCGCCGAGACGGCGGAGCTGCTCGGCGCGGGAGTGGCGAAGTCCCTGCTCGGCAAGGACGCCCTGTCGGACCTCCTGCCGTACGTCACCGGCTGCATCGGCCCGCTGGGAACCCGGCCCTCGTACGAGCTGATGCGGGACTGCGACACGCTGCTCACCATCGGCTCCGGCTTCCCGTACTCGGAGTTCCTTCCCCCGTACGGGCAGGCGCGGGCCGTGCGGATCGACATCGACCCCCATCCGGTCGGACCGCGCTATCCGTACGAGGTCGACCTGGTCGGCGACGCCGCCGCCACACTTCGCGCGTTGCGGGACCTGCTCCGCCCCGTCGGGGACCGCTCCTGGCAGGACGGCGTCGTCCGGGGCGTGCGGCGGTGGAGGACGGCCATGGCGCGCCAGGCCGGACTCGGCGGCAATCCCGTCAACCCCGCGTACGTGGCGCACACGTTGGACCCGCTCCTCCCCGCGGACGCGATGATCACCGTCGACTCCGGTCCCGTCGCGACCTGGTACGCCCGGCACCTCACGATGCGCGACGGCATGCGCGGCACGCTGTCCGGCACCCTGGCCACCACGGGCTGCGCGGTCCCCTACGCCATGGGCGCGAAGTTCGCGCACCCCGACCGGCCCGCGGTCGCGCTGGTCGACGACGGGGAGATGCGGGCGAACGGGCTCACGGAGCTGGCCGCCATCGCCGAACACGCCGGCGAATGGACGGATCCCCGCCTGATCGTGGCGGTGTGGAACAACCGGGACCCCTACGCGGACTTCGCGCGCTCGCTGGGCATGGCCGGGATCCACGTGACCGACCCGGGCCGGGTCGAGGACGCCTGGCGGGCCGCCCTGTCTGCCGACGGCCCGACGGTCCTGGACTTCCGTACCGACCCGGCGGTGTCGCCGATTCCGCCGCACGCCTCCTGGGACCGCTTCGAGACGACGGCCGGCTCGGCCCGCGCGGGAGCCACGACCTAGTCCAGCTCGAAGCCGAGTTGCGAACCCAACTCCCCGAACCCCGATCCCGCCGCGACGCGCCGGGAGGCGAGCGGGCGGGCACGCCATTGCGGCAGCCGTCCGGCCGCGAGCGTGTGCGAGACCGCCGCCGAACCCGTCGACCGGGCCAGCCCCCGCCCCCGTGCTTCCGGCGCGGTCAGCACGCTGATGTGTGCGGTCCGGCTCGGCCGCGTCCTCAGGCGCGGATGGCGGTCTCCTGCCGGCTCCGGCCGAGGGCATCGGCCGCGGTGATCGCGTCGGCGACCATGCCGGTGTCGACGCCGAAGGGTTCGTTGTGGATGGTCTCGCCCTCGGCCGTGGCGCGTGCCGCGATCTGGAGGATGCTCTCCTTCTTCGCGTCGCCCAGGCCGAGTTCGGCGAGCGTCACCGGGAGCCCCACCGTGGTGCAGAAGTCGAGGACGGAGCTGATCTCGCCGCTGGGCGCGCCTTCCAGGACGAGTTGGGTGAGTACGCCGAAGGCGACTTTCTCGCCGTGCAGGTAGGAGTGGGTTTCGGGGGCGGCGGTGAGGCCGTTGTGGACCGCGTGCGCGGCGGCGAGGCCGGACGACTCGAAGCCGAGCCCGGACAGCAGGGTGTTCGCCTCGATGAGGCGTTCCACGGCCGGGGTGACGACCTGCTGCCGGACCGCGTTCAGGGCGTCGGGGCCGTCTGCCAGGAGCGTGCGGTGGCAGAGTTCGGCCAGCGCCGCGGCCGCCATCGTGGACGCTCCGCCGCGCATGTTGCGGACCCGGCCGGCCACGCAGGTCCGGGCCTCGAACCAGGTGGCCAGGGCATCGCCCATGCCGGCGGAGAAGAGGCGTGCCGGGGCCTGCACGACGACACTGCTGTCCACCAGGACGAGTGCCGGGTTGCGGCGCACGAGCTGATAGGCCTCGAACCGGCCCTCGTCGGAGTACAGGACGGAAAGGGCGCTGCACGGGGCGTCGTTGGAGGCCGCGGTCGGACAGCTGACCATCGGGAGGCCGAGGTCGTCCGCCGCGGCCCGCGCCGCGTCGAGGGCCTTGCCGCCACCCGCCCCGACGATGACCGCGGCGCGCTCGGCCGTCGCGGCCCCGGTGATCCGGGCGATCTCGGCGCGGCTGCACTCTCCACCGAACCGATGGACCGCGTACGTGGTGCCGGCTGCCGCGAAGGTCTCCTGCCAGACCTCGGCCAGCAGGCGTTCCGCGCTCGGGGAAGCCACCATCAGGACCGGTCCGGCAAGACCCAGCCGGACCATCTGCGGGCCCAGGGACGCGGTGGCGTCGCGGCCCTGGACGTAGTGACCGGGGGAAGAGAAGACGCTGAGCATGGCACCCCTCCGCTATCGAATCCTTACGGCGGGCAGTCTCCCGTGGATCGTCATCGCGGACCACTCCCCCGGCTCGGTCATGCGCGGAGGAGAAAACCCCGCGCACAGGGTTCTCTCAGCCGGCCGCGCTCCGCGGGAGGGCGCGGCGCTCTCCTGGGGCGGCCGGCGCGGGGTGGGGCGGCCGGGGTGGGGGCAGCCGGGGTGGGGGGCGGCGCGCAGTCTAGGCAGGCGCACGGCCGGGCTGTCCAGATGTCGATCGTCACACCGCCCGCCCTAAGACATCTCGGCCATGTGGCGTCACTTCAACTCCCTTGCAGAGATGACAAATCTGCAAAGTGTGCCCGAAATATCCCCTCCATCCGCAGGTTGGGACGGCTTGACGTGAAGCCACAGCAGGGACTTAGGTACGCCTTGCCTAACTATTCATGGAAAGAATTGAGCCATGCCGAGACCCGTGCTCCCCTCGCAGCGCGCCCTCCCGTTCGCCCACCGCCTCGAAGGCTGACCGGTGACCCTCCTCTCCGACGCGGTCGTCGCCCCGCCCGTAGCACGGCCCGCCGAAGACCCGGAACGGCCCACACCCCTGTGGGTCCTGGCCTCACTCGGCGTCCTGAGCTCGGCCGTCCTGACCGGCGCGTGCTGGACGGCCGGCCACGTCCAGGCAGGCGCCACGCTCCAGACCGCGGCCCGCTTCTTCCACGTCGCCGCCCTCGTCGTCGGGCTGGGCGCCGTCATGGCCGTCGACTGGTTCGCGCTCCTGTGGCTCCTCGGGCGCCGCCGGCTGTCCGAAACCCTCAGCACCGCCTGCACGCTGCAGATCCCGATCTGGGCCGGCCTCGCCGGGCTGACCGTCACCGGCATGTTCCTCCGCCCGGACATGAACTCGGCCCTCACACTGGTCAAGCTCGGCCTCGTCCTGGCGATCACCCTCAACGGTCTGTACGCGCACTGGCTCGGCCAGCGCCTCGACCGGTACGGGAGGCTCCCCGTGCCGCGCCGCCTGCTCGTCCAGTCGGGGCTGGCCGCCACCGTCAGCCAGACCGGCTGGTGGGGTGCGAGCCTCATCGGCTTCCTCAACAGCCAGTCCTGACCCGGGCCGCCACCGGTCTGCTGCGACACCGCAGGGCAGTGGCCGGCGCCCACCTGCTGACAGGCACCGGACCGGTGAATCACAATGGGTGGATGGCGAGGGCCGCACCCGTGCTGGCCGAACTGCGAGAAAGGCTCGGCCGCGAACTGTTCTCCCGCGTAGCCGGACCCGCGGGAGCGGCCAACCGCGCCCGCATCCACGGCACGCCCGGCCCGCGCTGGTTCGGGCCGGACCGGCCGGTCCGTGTCGTCCACGGCGACGCCTCGATGTTCATCGGGGGACTGCGGGCGCTGCTGCTGCAGTCCCTGCACCCGCTGGCCATGGCCGCGGTGTCCGGGCACTCGGGGTACCGCGGGGACCCGTGGGGGCGGCTGCAGCGCACCAGTACGTTCCTCGCGGTCACGACGTACGGCACGGCGGAGCACGCACAGCACGCCGTCGACCGGGTACGGGCGGTCCACGACCGCGTGCGCGGAACCACCGCCACCGGCGAGCCCTACGATGCCTCGGACCCGCGGCTACTGGCCTGGGTCCACATCGCCGAGATCGACAGCTTCCTGCGCGCCCACCAGCGGTACGGCGCCCGGCCGCTCGACGGACCGGGCTGTGACGCGTACATCGCCGACACCGCGCGAGTGGCCGCCGCGCTCGGTGTGCCGGATCCGCCGCTGGACCGGGCCGCTCTGGCCGCTCGGCTCGCCGCCTACCGGCCGGAGCTGCGCGGCACTCCCGAGGCCCGGGACGCCGCCCGCTTCATCCTGCTCCGCCCGCCCCTTCCTCCGGCCGCCCGCGCCCCGTACGCCCTCCTCGCCGCGAACGCCGTGAGCATGCTCCCCCGCTGGGCCCGCGCGGAGCTCGGGCTGCCCTGGCTGCCGCCGCTCGAGAGGGCCTGCGTACGGCCCTCCGGGCACGCCATGACCGCGGCCATCCGCTGGGCGATGGCCGCTCCGACGCCGACGCCGGACCCGCCGGCGGCAGGGGCCGGGCCGAGGTCCGCGGTGCCGCCCGCCCGGCCCGCCGCCGGCTGACCGGCAGGCGGCGGAACCGCCCGGCCGCGCGCGCGGTGTATCGCGTGCTTGGACGTTTCGACCGGGGGAAGACGCCAGGAAGACGCCCCGGCAAAGCAGTGGGCGTCGGGCGTCACGCACCGTTCCGGCACATGCCGTGAACAGAGCGTGACGAGGCGGCGGGGAGTGTCACGAACCTTCGTCGGGAGGTCTGCGATGGCCCGCACACATCGCTTCCACGTGGATCTGGAGGGGCACTCCGTCACGGTCGTCCTCGAATGGCCCGGGCACGAGATCGAGGTGCTGGTCGACGGCAAGGTGGTCGCCCACCGACGCAAGCCCGCCAGGAACGGCACTGTCCTTCGGGCGGAACTCCCCACCGATCCGCCGCAGCCCCTCACGGTCCTCATCGAGGACATGGGCAGCACCCCCTTCTGCTCCCTGATGACCCCCGATGCCCGCTACCGCCGCTTCCTCATGCCCGAGGTGCCCTTGACGACGCACGAGAGCCGGGGGGGGACAGCCGGGGGTTTCACCCTCGCGGGCCGCTGCGACGACTGGCCCGACAGCTGCTGCGGCGACCGCACCGACTCCTGCGCCGCCTGCGCAGGTGACTACGGACTGTTCGGGGCAGGGAGTGGACGCCATGACGCCGGAAGACATCAGGATCCCCGTGGACGGATCGGCGCTGTCCGGTGACCTGGTGCTGCCGTCGGCGGGGCCTGTGGTCGTCTTCGCGCACGGCAGCGGAAGCTCACGGCACAGCCCGCGGAACCGTGCCGTCGCCGCGGAGCTGCGGCGAGCAGGGCTGGGAACGCTGCTGCTGGACCTGCTGACCGCGGATGAGGAGCGGACCGACCTGCTGACCGCCCGGTTCCGCTTCGACATCGGACTGCTGAGTGACCGGCTCGTCCGTGCCGTCGACTGGCTCGCCGCCCGGGAAGATGCCGCACCGATGCCCGTAGGCGTGTTCGGGGCGAGCACCGGCGCGGCGGCGGCGCTGCGGACGGCGGCCGAGCGCCCGGGACGCGTACAGGCTGTCGTATCCCGGGGCGGCCGGCCGGACCTGGCCGGCGACAGCGCTCTTCGCCGTGTCCAGGCACCGGTCCTGCTGATCGTCGGTGGCGACGATCAGGAAGTGCTGCGGCTCAACCGGGAGGCGGCCGAGCTGCTGCACGTGCCGAACCGGGTCGAGGTGATCCCCGGAGCCACGCACCTCTTCGAGGAGCCCGGCGCGCTGGAAGAGGTGGCGCGTCTCGCCCGGGAGTGGTTCCTGCACCCGGGGAGCGACGGGCGGTGGGAGGAGCGATGAGCGGTGTCACGCCCATCAGGCGGAAGAACGTTGCCGTACCACTCCCCCGTCGGCCGTCAACGTCGTGAGCGCGCCGAGCTGGGACCTCGCGCTCGTGACCGCCTCCTTGAAGCCCTGCCGTACCGCGTCCGCCAGGGCCCGGCGGACGACGGCCTCGGCCGCTTCCCGCTCTCCCAGGGCGCTGAGCGCCTCGCCCCGGCCGAGCCTCAGCAGGGTGTGCCTCATCGCGATCAGACCCGTCGGCGCTCCCGCTCCGCCCAGGGTCAGCGCGTACGCCGTGCACCGCTCCGCCGCCACCGCGTCACCCCGGACCAGAAGCTGGCGGGTGCGGTGGCTGAGCGCGAGGAGCTCGGTGAAGATGTCCTGGGCCTCACGGGCCAGTTCGACCGCGCGGCTCACGTGCCGCAGGGAAACGTCGGTGACCCCGTCGCGGTCGAGCGCCACGGCCAGGTTGACCAGGGCGGTCGCCTCGCTCGACGGATCTTGCGCGCGGGCGGCGAGGGCGGGCGCCAGTTCCAGCTCGACGAGCGCCTCCGCCAGCCGTCCCTCCCGGGTCAGCACCCAGCCGAGGAGTGCCCGGACCCGGGACTCCGCGTCGGGATCGTCCAGCCGCCTGGTCGCTTCCAGGGCCTGTTCGAGCATCGGCACCCAGCCGTCGCGGACGTGCCACACGACGTGGGGCCATTGCAGGACGGCCAGCCGCCAGGCCCGGTCGTCGTGGCCCGCGGCTCGGGCCGCCGCGACCGCCGCGGCAAGGTTGTCCCGCTGTGCGGCATACCAGTCGAAGGCTGCGTCGCGGCTTTCGAACTCCCGTACCGCGGAGGGGGCGTGGAAGTCCGCGGGCAGCGTGCAGCAGGGCTTGTCGTCGGGCTCGGCGGCCGCGGACGCCGCGAGGGCGGCGACCGTGTAGGAATCGAGCAGCCGCAGCAGCGCGCCTTCGTCGGCGCGGAGACCGCGCGCGTAGAGCCGGACCAGGTCGTGCAGGGAGTAGCGGCCGGGTGCGTACTCGGTGATCAGGTGCGCGCCCGCGAGCCGGTCGAGCGCCTCCGCGGCCACGGCGGGGCTCCGGTCCAAAAGCGCGGCGGCGGCGTCCCGGTCCAGGTCGGGCCCCGGCAGCACCCCGAGCTGGGCGAAGAGTCGCAGCGCGTCGTGGGGCAGACCCTGCACCGTGAGCCGCAGCGCCGCCGCGACGCCCGCGTCCTCGCAGTCGTCCAGGGAGAGCAGGGCGAGCCTGCGCTGCTCATTGGCGAGTTCGGAGGCCAGGTCCGCGAGCCGCCAGCGCGGCCGGGCCGCCAACTGGGCTGCCGTGATGCGCAGCGCCAGCGGCAGCCCGTCGCACAGCCGTGCGAGCTGGGCGGCGGCGGCTGGTTCGGCCGCCACCCGGCCGCCGCCGACCGCCGCGGCGAGCAGCTCGGTGGCGGACTTCGGCCCGAGCACGTCGACCTGCACGGGCCGGGCCAGCTCTTCGACGATCAGCCCGCCGAGGCGCAGCCGTGAGGTGACGAGGACGGCCGAGGACGGCCCGGCGGGCAGCAGGGAGCGGACTTGGTCCGCCTTGCGGGCGTTGTCGAGGACGACGAGGAGCTCGCGTTCCTCGGTGAGCGTGCGGTACAGAGCGAAGGCGGCGGCCGCGGACTCGGGCATCCGGCGCGCGGGCACCCCGAGGGCGAGCAGGAACTCCCGCACGATCTCCACCGGCTCGACCTGGGCGCCGCCGAAGCCACGCAGATCGGCGAACAGCGTTCCGTCCTGGTAGCGCGCCTGCCCGCTGTGCGCCCATTGGAGCGCGAGTGCGGTCTTGCCGACCCCGGCGGGGCCGATCACGAGCGCGATGGCCCCGTCCCGTACGCTCCGGTCGATCTCCAGGAGTTCCGTTTCCCTGCCCAGGAAGCCCCGTACCCCGCGCGGCAGCAGGCGCGGAACGGGGCCATCCGTCGAAGAGCGCGGCCCGGAGGACATCTGGGCGCTTTCCGACGCTGCCCGGTCCGCCGTGGCCGTCGCCGCCGGGTCCGCTCGCACGAGGGCCGTCCCGGTCCGGTCCGCCCGGACGAGCGTGTCCGGCGGCGACGGCTGGACCGTAGGCTCCCCGCGCAGGATCGCCTCGTACGCGCCGCGCAGTGCCGGACCCGGGTCGATGCCCAGTTCGTCGGCGAGCAGACCTCGGGTGCGGTGGTACCAGTCGAGCGCGTCGGACTGACGGCCCGCCTGGTACAGCGCGAGCATCAGGGACGCCGCCAGGGACTCGCGCAGCGGGTGCGCCACGGCCTCGGCCTGCAGTACGGCAGTGGCTCCGGCTCGGTCGCCGAGCCGCCCGTAGGCGTCGGCCAGGTCCTCGACGACGACCAGCCGGGTTTCCTCCAACGCGTGTGCGGCGGCGAGCAGCGAGGCGCTGCGGACCGTTCCGGTCAGTGCCGGCCCGCGCCACAGGGCGAGCGCTTCGCGCAGCGTGGCGACCGCCTCGGCGGGCCGCTTCTGCTGCTTCGCGAGCCGGGCCAGTTCGTCGAAGCGGTGGGCGTCCAGCAGTTCCTTCGGCATCTCGAACACGTACGAGGGGCCCTGGGTGACCAGGCGCACGCCGGAGTCACCGGCTTCGGGCAGCAGCGCCCGCAACCGTGAAACGTGCCCCTGGATGACGGTACGGGCATGCGCGGGCGGGTCCTCGTCCCAGAGCGCGTCGATCAACTGCTCGATCGGGACGGCCGAATTGGCCCTCAGGAGCAGCACGGCGAGCACACTGCGCCGCTTGGCGGGCCCGAGCGGCAGTTCGCTCGACCCCGCGACCGCGCACACCCCGCCCAGCAATCGGAACTCCAACGGAGACCCCCCTTGTCTCGGAAAACGCCGAGCGCCGGGGCGGCTCGGGCTTCCGGCCGCCTCGCCCCGCTCTGCAGTCCGGCCGGCAGGCCGGATCCCAGGTGCGGCCGAGTCGGTCAGGCCCGGAATATCGCACTCTAGAACGACAATCCTACGAGGCCCGTGGAGTGCCCCGTTCCTCCCCCCACCCCACCCACGCCCCCATCGGCCCTCCTGAACCGGGCGGGCGGAGCCGTCCGTTCCTCCGGGTACCGGTCGCCATCGGCGCGACGGTGCCGATCGGAGGACGCTGTGGGCCGGGGCGAGGAGAGCGGGGGGACGGACGAGGTCGCTGCGAGCGCCCGGCCGTCCCGGTTGTACCGGTTGGGTGGGCAGGACGATCCGGGATGGAGCCTCGCACCCGAATACGGGACGGTGGCGCGGGCGACCACCTGGCGGGCGCGGGAGGTCGCGTCTGTGCCCGTGCCGCCTTCGGCGCAGCAGCCGTCTTCAGCGCAACAACCGTCTTCAGCGCAGCAGCCATCTTCAGCGCAGCAACCGTCTTCGGCTCAGCAGCCGTCATCGGCGCAGGTGCCGGACGGTGGAGAGGGCGCCACTGTGGCCGCCGGACCTGCCGGACTTTCCGGGGCGTCCCCCGCGCCTGCCCTGGACGCTGCCGCCCCGGCCGAACCGTCCTCGGGCCGATCGGCCCGGGGGCCCCGCCGGGGCCTGCGCCGGTTCGGCGGCCTCCTCGGCTCGCGGGACGACCCGGACCGGCTGCGGACCGTACGCACCACCCCGCTCCACGGCTGCCACCGGATCGCGGTGATCGGCCTCAGGGCCGGATCCGGCAGGACGACCACCGCGGCCGTACTGGGCTCCGTACTCGCGGAGGAACGCGCCGACCGGGTCATCGCCGTGGACGCGGACCCCTCCTCGGGCACCCTGGGCCACCGGGTCGGCCGGGAAACCGGTGCGACCGTCCGCGACCTGGTCGGCGAACTGCCGCGGCTGAACACGTACACGGACATCCGCGGGTACACCTCGCGGATGCCGGGCGGGCTGGAGGTTTTGGCCGACGGCCCCGGCCGGGCGGCCTCCCGCACCTTCGACGACCGCGAGTACCGCGGGGTCATGGACCTGCTGGGCCGCCGGTACCCGCTCGTCCTCACCGACACGGGCCCCGGGCTGTCGAACAGTCCTCTGCCCGGGGTCCTGGAACTCGCCCACCAGCTGGTCCTCGTCGCCACGCCGGGCGTGGACGGCGTCACCAGCGCGAGCACGGCGCTCACCTGGCTGGAGGAGCACGGATTCCAGGAGCAGGCGCGCCGCTGCGTCACCGTGATCTCGGGTGTCCGAGAGCCCGGACGGATGCTCCGAGCCGACGAGCTGGTGGCCCACTTCGAGACCCGGTGCCGCGGCGTGGTGGTCGTTCCCTACGACGAACACCTGGCGGTCGGAGGCGAGTTGGACCCGGATGCGCTGCGGCGCAGAACGCGGGCGGCCCATCTCGAGCTGGCAGCCCTGGTCTCCGAGGGCTTCACCCGGGCGGAATCACCGCCCGCGACGTCGACGCCTGGGCCGTGAGCTCCGGGCCGGGTCACGGGAGTTCAGTGGAAGGCCGCCACTCCCGCGCCGAGGTGGAAACGCTCGGCCTCGACGGCGCGCCGGTCCCCGGGCGGGATCCGGTCCCGGCTTTCGAACCACGCGGTCAGCCTGTCGTGAGCCTGCTGGTCCCGTAGGCCGGCGGCGCCCCCTTCGGGGGGCGTGGCCTCGGCCTCGGCGAAGGAGACCTCGCGCAGCAGGACCCGGGCGGGCAGGCCGGTCCCGTCGTCACCGGGGAGTACCGCGAGCACGGAGTAACGGGTGCCGGGAGCGAAGACGACCTCCGGTTCGGCCGCGGTCGAGGCGAAGGCGGCAGTGCGCCGCCCGGTGGTCGACCAGATCCCGAATTCGACGGACGCCCCCAGTTCGACGTCCTGCGCCACCACGCCGGCGACCGGGGCGGGCTCCGCCACGAGGCTGCCGGGACGGTACCCGCCGAGCTCGGTCCGCTGCGCAGACGCGCCGACCAGGACGGCTCCGTGGTGACTCGGCAGCCTCCGCAGGCCCGAGCCGAGGCAGCGCAGGTACGGGGCGAGCGGCCCGCTGGTCGCGGCCCGGGCCGCGGCGACCAGTTCCGCGCGGGTGGCGGGGTCGCCGCTGTCGGCCTGGTGCAGCAGGACCGCCACCAGGTCGGGCTTGAGATCGTCTCCCTGCGAGGAGCGCAGGCCGGGCAGCTTGGCCGCCACCATCTCGGCCTTGCTGGCGATGAGGTGGTACCGCTTGCCGAGCAGGACCTTCATCCCGTCGCGGTCCCGCTCGCCGCTGGCGCAGGGGGAGGCGGCCGGTGCCGGCCCGGGGCCCGGGCGCACGGGCACCGGGCCCGCCGCCGGCGCTGCCGCCGCGTCCGGTCCGCTTACGGGCTCCCCCACCGCGACCGGCGCCACGGCCACGGCCGGGACAGGTTCGGTCTCCGGCTCCGGTGCCGGAGTCGGAGTCGGTGCCGGTGCCGGAGTCGGTGCCGGTGCCGGTGCCGGTGCCGGTGCCGGAGTCGGTGCCGGTGCCGGAGTCGGTGCCGGTGCCGGTGCCGGTGCCGGTGCCGGAGTCGGTGCCGGTGCCGGTGCCGGTGCCGGTGCCGGTGCCGCCGGTTCGGGTAGCGGGTCGCCCGCGGTCGTCGGGTCCGGGGGCACGGTGGACGGCTCTGCGCTGATCCACTCCACCGGGTGCCGTCGGCAGAGGAACCGCCCGACGGCCTCCGCGTCCTCGTCTCCCCGGCCGGCCAGGACCAGCCCGAAGGGCTCGCCGCCGAGTGCGGGCAGGGCGGCCAAGACCTCGTCGAGATGGTCCCAGACCTCGCCGCCCAGCTCCTGTCCCGGCTCTCCGACGATCAGGTGCGGACGGTGGTACGCGGCCGGGCGCATGCGGGGTTCGTCGTCGTGCGGCGCAGCCTCGGGGCGCAGCCACAGCCCGGCCGGTACGGCCTCCAGTACCCAGCCGTCCCAGGCGCTGAAGACGGCGGGCCCCGCCGGGGGCAGTGGAGGGAGGCCGTGCCAGCCCGAGGCGACGACGCGGCCCAAGGACGCCGAGGCGGTGAGCTCGGCGATGACGGGCTCCCATGTGGGACGGCCCTCGGCGTCCAGGAAGGTGGTGGTGCAGTGGTCCGCGCCCCGCACGGGCAGGCCCACGGCGGTCCGGACGTCCTGGCCGAAGTGGCCGGCCAGCGCGGCAGCCATCTCGGCCAGTGCGGCGGGCTCGGCCCAGGGGGCGCTGAGCAGCAGCCCCGAGGGTGCCAGGTCCAGGGCCGCCACCCGGCGCAGGAGCTCGGCGACGGGCAGGTGCGGCTCCTGCGGAGAGCCGACGACCAGCACCAGGGTGCCGGAGTCGGCGGCGGCCAGCGCGCACGCCCGGTCCGGACGTCCGGGCGCGGCCAGCCAGAATCCCTGGCCGATCGGGTCGGCGTCCGGACACACCGGCCCCCGCTCCCCCGGCACCGCCTCCTCCCCATCCGTCGCCCGGGGCTCGGCCTCCGTCGCGCGGGGCTCGGCCTCCGTCACGCGCGGCTCGGCCTCCGTCACGCGCGGCTCGGCCTCCGTCGCCCGCGGCTCGGCCTCCGCGTTCGGCGGCCACGACGGGCCGAGGTCCTGCGGCTCCTCGTCCGGGTCAATCAGCCACCACGAGCCGTGTCTCGTGGCACCGGGCACCGTCACGCGCAGCCCGCCATCGGGCTCGACCGAGACCAGACCGTCGGGTGCGATCACGGGGAGCCCGGCGGTCCGGGCGAGTGCTTCGGCCGGGCGGTGGCCGTCCGCCGCCGACGCCGCCGCCAGGCCCGAAGCCGCGAGGGCCAGGGCCGAGGCACCGCGCTCCCGCGCGAGCCCGGCCAGCCGCCCGAGGGAGCTACGCAGCACTGGCGCGGCGTCGGCCGCGGCGGCCAGCACGAGCAGGGCGTCCGGGGCCGGCGGCAGCCCTGCCAGGGCCGCCGCGAGCGGGCCGTCGTCCGCGTCGGCGGGGGCTATGACGAAGTGCGCGCCGAGGGGGCGGAGTTCGGATTCGCCCTGGCGGCCGGGCGGGCCCGGGGTTCCGGGAGTGCCTGCGCTCATCGGTTGGTTCCCTTCCGCCTGTTCGTCCCCGCCGCCTTCATTCGCCACTGCCGCCACCGCCCTCGCCGTCCCCGTCGGCCCCGTCGGCTCCGACGGCCGCCGCGTACAGCCCCGTCTGGACCTGGACCGTGCGGCGCCGGGTGATGTGCAGACCGCGCCCGACCGGAAGCACCTTCGGCTTGACGTTGCCGAAGAGAATGCCCTCCGACGGCGGGCAGGACAGCAGCAGCGCGGGGGTGTTGACCTCTTGGAGCTTGCGCATGAGCGGGTCGACCAGCCCGCGTCCGGCGTTGTTGGCCGAGCGGGCGACGATGAGGTGCAGGCCGATCTCGGTGCCCTGCGCGAGATAGTCGAGGACCGGCGCGAAGGGGTGGGTTCCCGAACTGCCGATGAGCTCGTAGTCGTCGACGACGATGAACAGTTCCGGCCCCTGCCACCAGTCCCGCAGGCGCAGCCGGCTCGGTGGGATATCCGCCGACGGCACCCGGTTGACCATGGCCTTCGCGGCGCCGTCGACCATCTGCCGCAGCGCGTCCGCGGCGACCGCGTAGCCGAGCCGATGGGTCTCGGGCACCGTCTCGTAGAGCTCGCGGCGGAAGTCGACGAGCATGATGCGGGCTTGGGCCGGGGTGTAGGCGCTCATGATCTGAGTGGTGATCAGCTTCAGCAGGTTCGTCTTGCCGGACTCGCTGTCACCGACCACGATCAGGTGCGGATCATGGTCGAAGTCGTGCCAGAGCGGCTGGATCTGCTGGTCCTCCAGACCCAGCGGGATCTGCAACGCACCACGCGGCGCCGGGAGTTCGGCCGCGTCGAGGAGCAGCGGAAGCATCCGTACCGCGGGAGCGCGGGCGCCCGTCCAGTGATCGGCGATCACGTCGGCGAGGTCGGCCACTCCCTCGCTCAGGTCGCCGGAGGTGCCGCGACCGTCCATCCGCGGCAGGGCGGCGAGGAAGTGCATCTCGTCTCCGGTCAAGCCCCGGCCGGGGATCTGCGGGACCTTGGCGGCTGCGCGCATGTTGACCACCGAGTCGATCGGGTCGCCGAGCCGCAGTTCGATTCGCGTCTGCAACTGGTCGCGCAGGCCGCTGGTCACCTCGCCCCATCGGGTGGTTCCGATGATCAGGTGGATGCCGTAGTTGAGGCCGCGCTGCGACATCAGGGTGAGCTTCTGGACCAGGTCCGGGAACTCCTGGCGCAGCGTGTTCCAGCCGTCCACCACCAGGAAGACGTCGCCGTACGGGTCGTCGGCGAACTCGCCGGCGGCCTTGCGGCGGCGGAAGGAGACGATGGAGTCGACTGCCTCCTCCGCGAAGTACTTCTCGCGGCGCGCGATGATGCCGTCGATCTCGGCGACGGTCCGGTTCACCCGCTCCGGATCGTGCCGTCCGGCGACACCGCCCACGTGGGGCAGCCCGCGCAGCGAGGTGAGCGCGCCACCACCGAAGTCCAGGCAGTAGAACTGCACTTCGGCCGGCGTGTGGGTGAGGGCCAGGGCGGCCATCACGGTCCGGATCACGGTCGACTTGCCGCTCTGCGGGGCGCCCGCGACGCCCATGTGGCCGCCCGCGCCCGACAGGTCGACCATGAGCAGGTCGCGCATCTGCTGGAAGGGCCGGTCGATCACGCCGACCGGCACCTTCAGGGTGCCGCGTACGGAACCGCTCTCCACGGTCAGTCCGTACTGCGGGTCGGGAGCCAGTGGCGGGAGCAGTTCGTCGAGCGTGGGCGGTACGTCGAGCGGCGGCAGCCACACCTGGTAGGCGGGCGGTCCGGCGTCGTAGAGCCGCTCCGTGGCGATGTCGAGGAGCGCCCGGACCTCCTCGGGCTCCTCCTGAGCGGGTTCCTCGACCTCGGGCAGCGCGGGCGGGGCGACGTACTCGGTGCTGTGCTCGACCACTTGGCCGGTGAGGGCCGCCAGCCGTCCCGCGCGTCGCTTCGGCTTGTACGCGCCCGAGACGTACGCGGCCTTGAAGCGGCTCAGGGTGGAGATGTCGCTGCGCAGGAAGCCGTTGCCGGGCTGAGAGGGCAGTTGGTAGGCGTCGGGCACACCGAGCACGCCCCGGCTCTCCATGGCGGAGAAGGTGCGCAGGCCGATGCGGTAGGAGAGGTGTGACTCCAGGGCGTGCACGCGGCCCTCGTCCAGGCGCTGCGAGGCGAGCAGCAGGTGGACGCCGAGTGAGCGGCCGAGTCGGCCGATCATCACGAACAGGTCCATGAAGTCCCGGTGGGCGGAGAGGAGTTCGGAGAACTCGTCGACCACGACGAACAGGGTGGGCATCGGGTCGAGGGGGGTGCCCGAGGCGCGCGCCGTCTCATATTCCAGGAGCGAGGAGTAGTTGCCGGCCGCGCGCAGCAGTTCCTGCCGGCGCATCATCTCGCCGTGCAGGGCATCGCGCATGCGGTCGACGAGGGCCGCCTCGTCGGCGAGGTTCGTGATGACCGCCGAGGTGTGGGGCAGCTTGTCCAGGCCGAGGAAGGTGGCACCTCCCTTGAAGTCGACGAGAACGAAGTTGAGGATCTCCGAGGAGTGGGTGAGGGCCAGGGCGAGGACCAGGGTGCGCAGGAGTTCGGACTTCCCGGATCCCGTCGCGCCGATGAGCATCCCGTGCGGTCCCATGCCGCCCTGGGCGGATTCCTTGATGTCCAGGGCCACGGGGGTGCCGTCGGCGCCGACGCCGAGGGGGACGCGCAGTTTGTTCGACTGGTTGCGCTGTCCCCACTGCTGCTGGACGTCGAAGGTGTGCAGGTCGTGGATGCCGAGGAGCGAGGTCAGGTCGAAGTCGGCGGCCAGCGGTTCCCCGGCGTCGACGGAGTCGCCCAGCCGGTAGGGGGCCAGGAGCGTCGCGAGTCGGCGTGCGGCGGCGGGAGGCATGGTGTCGGGGCGTCCGAGGACGGTGACCTCGTCCTTGCGGTTGCGGTCCGCGCCGACCATCTCCAGGTTTCCGTCGGTGATCCGCAGCCGCAGCGTGACCCGGGAGTGCTTCCACTCCAGTGCGCCGGCGAGGTCGATGAGTGTGGCGTTGCGGTATCCGGCGAGCACCGCGCGGTGCGGGCCGGCCACCTGGGCGCCGTCGAGCACGATGACCGTGTACGGCTCGTCGCGGCTGGGGGTCGCGTCGGGCTCGTAGGGCGGCCGGGCCGCGAACTCCTCTCCGAGCAGTTGCTCGACCTCACCGATGGTGGCCGCGACCAGTCGTACGGGACCGGCGCCGTCGGTCTCGACGGGATGCAGGGCGTGCGGGAGCCACTTGGTCCAGTCCCAGTGCGCTCGGCGGTCGGGGGCGGTGACCACGGCGATCCGCAGTTCGTCGGGGGCGTGCAGGGCCGCCAGTTGGGCCAGCACGGAGCGGACCAGCGAACGGGCGCGCTCCTCGCCCTCGGGATCCTCGCAGCGCAGCATCACCTGCGCGAAACCGCGCAGGTGGATGGCGATGGGCTGGCCGTCGACAGTGCCGTACGCGTGGATGAAGCGGCGCAGCGCGTGGGCGGCGAGCGGTTCGAGGTCCTCGACCGGTTTGGTGGCGAGCGGTGCGAGGCGTACGGCGAGCCGCTGCGCGCCGACCGCGATGCGCACGTCGCTGAAGTCGGGGTGCGAGGAACGGCGCTCCCAGAGCCGGGAGGTCCGCACGAGGGAGGACAGCTCCTCCGGTCCCGGATTGCGCCAGGCGAGGGCTTCCTGCTGTTTGCCGATGTCCTTGCGGACCTGGCGGCGCATCTGGCCGAGGTAGCGCAGGTAGTCGCGCCGCTCTCCGACCAGCTGCGCCTTGCGGTCGCTGTTGCCCCGGATGATCTGGGTGACGAGCATGCCGACGGCGGAGAGCACCATGGTGCCCATCGCCACGTACGTCATGATGCCGCCGTTGGGGCGCAGGAACACGAAGACCATGGACAGCGAGCTGAGGGCCATCGGCACCATGGTGATCATGTTCGACGCGCTGCTCTGCCTCTCCGGCAGAACGGGGGGCTCCTGCAGCTGGAGCTCGCCCTCCGGCATTTCGGGACCGGGACGCCGGGCCGGCCGGCTGACTGGCACCACGCTCAACGGGAGGCTCCTCACTTCCGGACGGCCGTGCGGTCCGTCCCTCCGGGGAACGTGCGGGGCACGCGCCGCGGTTCAGGGGCCCCGCCACCCCGGCGCACGTCGGTGAACCGCTGCCCACGACGGGGACGTTGCAGTCGCCGACGGCGCTCGGCGGCCCGCGACCGCGGATACGGCCGGCGCCCGGCCACCGGCCGGGACGATCTGTAAGGTGCGCGGATGCGCGTCCAGACGACAGGGAGAGCCCGGTGGAACCGGTGAGCGGGAACAAGGACACCGAAGAGGTCAGCCGGACCCTGCGCGGCTGGCTGGCCGCGACCGCGCCGACGCACTCCGTCGGACCTTCGGATGCCGCCGATCACGCGGATCCCTCGGACGCCACGGACCCCACGGACGCCACGGACCCCTCGGACCCCACGGACCCCGGGAACCATGGGGCCCCAGGGGACTCCGGGGACCCCGCGGATGCCTCCGAGTGCACCGGCCTCGACGTACCCCCGGGCGACGCGGCGGCAGTGACCGGGGCCGTACGCGCGCTGCTCGGCCTCGCCTCCGCCCGCGGCGGCCTCTCCGCCCTCCTGGCCCGGTCCTCCCTGTCCGCGGCGGGTTTCGCCGAACTGCGGCTGCTGGCCCAGGCCTTGGTGGTCGATGAGCACCCCTCCGCCGGGCGGTGGACGAGCACGGAGCGGCTGGACGTGGCGTCCTGGGTGGCGCTCCTGCTCGACCGGTACGGCGAGGACGGGGTGCAGTGGCTGGTGGCCTCCTTGCGCGGGGAGGACTGACCCCGGGCGGCCGCGGACGGAGACGGGCCGGCCCCGCCCCGGCGACCCGCGGCCGACCGGTCGGCACGCCCGGTGAACCCGGTGGCCCGTCCCGGCCGTTCTCGCCGATGACGGTATTCCGGCATGCGGACGTGCCATGGGGAAGGGCGGGCGGGCAGTGAGCGGTGGCGCGGTGGCAGGGCTTTGCCGATTGAGGTTTCGCGGACCGCTGAAGGTGGTCGAGCTGTCCGTGCCCTCCGACGTGCCCTTGGCCGACCTGCTGCCGACCGTCGTCGATTTCTCCGGCGACGAACTGGCCGAGGAGGCCGTCGAGGCGGGCGGCTGGGTGCTCCAGCGGCTGGGGGCCGAGCCGCTCGACGAGGAGCTCTCCGCCGAGGCGCTCGGGCTCAGGGACGGGGAGGAGCTCCACCTGCGCCACCGCCGCGACACGCTGCCGCTGGTCCACTTCGACGACCTCGTGGACGGGATCGCCACCGGCCTGCGCGGCCGCGGCGACTCCTGGCGGCCCGCGCTGACCCACCACCTCGCGCTCGCTGTCGCCCTCCTCTCGCTCGCCGGCGGAATCGCCCTGCTGGCCCTGCCCGGACCGCACCCACTGCGGATCACGGCGGCGGCCACCATCGGGATACTGCTGCTGCTCTGCGCGGGCAGCGCCTCGCGTGCGGTGGGTGACGCCGGGGCGGGAACCGCGCTGGGAGCGGCGGCCGTGCCGTACCTGGCTCTCGCCGGAGCCCTGCTGCCCGCCGCCGGCGGCGGCGATCCGACGGCGGCGCGGTTGCTGGCCGGGAGCTCCGCGGCCGCGGGCGGCGCCGTACTGGCGCTCGCGGCGGTGGGCTGCTCGGCCCCGCTGTTCCTCGGGGTCGCGGTGACCGCGGCGCTCGGCATGGCGGCCGGCACCATCGCGCTGGCCGGGCTGCCGCTCGGCCACACCGCGGCCCTGGCGGCGGTGGTCGTCGTGGCGTTCGGCGCCTTCGCACCCAGCCTCTCGTTCCGGATGTCCGGGCTACGGCTTCCCGCGCTCCCCCGCAACGCCGAGGAGCTCCAGGAGAACATCGAGCCGTTCCCGGCCGCCGATGTGCTGGCCCGCAGCGCTGTGGCCGACGGCTTCCTCACCGCCTTCCACGTCGTCGTCGGTGCCGCGTGCGCGGGATGCCTGACCCTGGTCGCGGGCCTGAGCGGCTGGGCGCCGGCCGCCCTGACCGCGGCCCTGTCCGCGCTGCTCCTGCTGCACGCCCGTACGGTCGGCAGCGTGCCGCAGCGCATGGCGCTGCTGCTGCCCGGCGTCTACGGTCTCGCGCTGCTGACGGCCGGCTTCGCCGCGGGCCTCGCTCCCGGGGAGCGGCCCTTGCTGCTCTCCGCGCTGGTGGCGGTGGCCGGGGCGCTCGCCGTCGTGTCGTGGACGGTGCCGGGCCGCCGGCTGCTGCCGTACTGGGGGCGGATCGCCGACCTCGCGCACAGCCTGACGGCGCTGAGCCTGCTGCCGTTGGCGCTGACCGTCGCCGGAATCTTCCGGATGATCCGCTCGGCCGCCGGCTGACCTGGCGCCGCCCGCACGACGAATACGGTCTTCTTCAGAAGGAGTTGGGATGCAATCCAGGCGCGACCAGGTCCAGGCGCACCTGTTCGTCATGGGGCGCCTCGGGGCCGGCATGCTGCGGGCCGAGCCCGACGCACCGGACACGCCGACCGGCCGTACCAACCAGGGCATCCGCAGGGGTCTGTACATCGGCATCGCCATCGCCGTGGTCGTGGGCCTGTACGGGGTGATCTCACCCGGCGGCTCGACCGGCTGGCGCAAGCCCGGGACCCTGGTCGTGGTCAAGAAGACGGGCGCACGGTACCTGTTCCTCGGCGGTGAGCTGCATCCGGTGCTCAACCAGACGAGCGCGAGGCTCCTGGCCGGCGAGAAGATGCAGTTCGCCGAGGTGAGCGAGAAGTCGTTGAAGGGCGCCCCGCGCGGCGCCCCGGTGGGCATCGTGGGCGCCCCGGAGGGTCTGCCGGCCGCCGGCGAGCTGTCGGTGGAGGGCTGGCTCGCCTGCGGTCTGCCGCAGCCGGCGTCCGGACCGGCCGCGCCCCAGATCGCGCTCGCCGTCGCGATGGCCTCCCAGGGCACCCCGTTGACGGACGGCCAGGGAGTACTGGTCGCCACACCCGACGGTGAGCGCTACCTGCTGTGGCAGGGGCAGCGGCTCCGGCTGGACACCCGCAACGGGGCGCTCTCCGCGCTCGGCTACGGCGCCGCCACGCCGTTCACCGTCGCCGCGGCCTTCCTCAACACCCTGCCGGCCGGGCCCGATCTGGCGGCGGCGGACGTGCCCGGGCGCGGCGGCACCGGACCCGTACTCGCCGGGCACCCGACGACGACGGGGCAGTTGTTCACCGGGCCCGGCGGCGAGTACTACGTACTGGCGCAGGCGGGCCTCAGGGCGCTCACCCGGACGGAGTTCGAGCTGCTGCGCGGCGATCCGCGCACCCAGCGGGAGGCCTACGCGGGCGCTCCGGCGATCGCCACCCCCGTGGGAGCCGCGGACCTCGCCGCCCATCCGGTCGCCGCCGCGCCCACGAGCCCCGGTGCGGGTACGGTCCTGCCGGCCGAACCTCCCCGGCTCCTCACCCCGGCCCGGCACCAGAGCGTGTGCGCGGGGCTGCGGCCGGGTGCCGCCGGGCCGGCGACCCTGGTGACGCTGGCGGACACCGCGGCCGTCGCGGGAGCCCCGCCGGCGGTCCAGCCGGGGGTCGTCCCGACCTGCGCGGACGCCGACCGGATCATGGTCAGGCCCGGTGGCGGAGCGCTCGTCACTGCCCTGTCCGGGGCCGGCACGGGCGGCACCGCCTACCTGGTGACGGACAGCGGGGTGAAGTACCCGCTGCCGTCCGCGGACGCCGCGAAGCGGCTCGGCTACGCCGCCGCGCGCACGGTGGGCGTGCCCGCGGGCCTGCTGAAGCTGCTGCCCACCGGCCCGAGCCTGGACCCGGAGGCACTGGCGGCGGGCGGCATGGTGAGCGCCTCCCCGGGCGCGCCCTGTTCGGCGCGGAACTCGGGGTGAACCCTGCGCGGGTGGAGGCCCGTTACGTCTGACAGAGGCTCCCGGCACACGCCGTCGACGCGCTGGGCGGGCAACCGGAACCGGGCGCGCCACCCACCGGAACCACCTCATCGGCCGCCCCTGAAACGACCCAGGAGAACACGTGACAGCCAGCCCCGAAGAGCAGTTGGTCACTTCGGACCAGGTCATTCTCAACACCATCCAGCACCTGGACGGCTACCTGGTCCAGATGATGAACGCCCGTTCCCAGGTGGACGAGGTGATGGAGCGGGTCGGGTGGAACTACCAGGCCGAGTCGGCCAAGGCGTTCCTCCGCAAGGTCGAGGAGTGGATCATCGGCTACGACACGATCATGCAGAAGTACCAGACGCTCATCGACTCGACCCAGGGTGCCCAGAAGTTCCTCACCCAGGCCGAGGAGGAGGCGCACGCCACGGGAGGCAACTGGGGCGGGCCGATCTTCGAGGCGCTGAACGGCTGACGCCTGCCGGCACTCGTTCCTCCGTCCGAACTCGCGCAACCGCTCACCGGATCCCAGAGAGAGGCCCCGCTCCCGTGGCAGACCTAGACATCAATCACAACGCGCTCGCCGAGGCCAACGAGGACATGAAGGCGGCGGCCAAGAAGATGCACACCAACCTGGAGATGCTCGTCACCGAGCTCTCCACGGTCAAGGACAGCTTCAAGGGCGCGGCCGCCGCCGCGTTCCAGGACTTCGTCACGACCGTGCACCAGCTGGACACCGCGATGTCCCAGGAGTTCGACAGCGGCGCCGACAAGCTGGCGGACATGCACCTGACGATCAGGAACGCCGACAAGCGGAGCGCCTCCCTGTTCCCCGGCGGCCGCACCTGACCCGGCGGGCGACCGGCCGTACCGGCGGACGCCCGCCCCCACAGACCGGCATGACCGGAGGTCCCCCACCTTCGACGTGCCGACACGGACCCGGCCACGCTCCCCCAGCAGGCCGGGTCCGTGCTTTCTCCCCGTGTGCCTGAACCCCCTTCCGAGGGCGGCCCGTTCCTCTGGGTGGCGGCGCGCGTACGACCGGATCCACGAGCCGCAGCCGGCACCCCGACGAAGGAGCACTCATGGCGAAGGAACCGAAGCCCGACGGCGACGAGGGATCGGGCGACGGCGGCGACCTCAAGATCACCGACAAGTACCTCCTCGACTTCGCCGAGAAGAAGATCGCCCCGTACCAGGCCCTGCTGGAGGGCGATCACTCCCTCTTCATGCTCAAGAACAAGTGGCAGAACGGGTCGTTGATCGGGGACGAGGGCAAGCTGCTGCCGGGCAACACCGTGCGCCTGCCGAGTGCCGAGCAGTTGCAGACGAACTTCCAGGCCTACGCCAAACAGCTCGTGAGCGCGTTCGCCATCATCTCGGCCGCCGCCCACGGCTCGTACGTCACGCTGCACGACATCCGGCTGCTGCTGCAGAACGCGGACGACGAAGCGCTGAGCGCCGCCGAGATGTGGGAGGTGCTCACGCAGGTGCAACAGCATTCGAAGCCCCCCACGAGCGGCAACCCGCCCGCGGGCAACCAGAGCTGACGAGAAGGGCCCCCGCGATGCACAACTGGGACGAAGTCGTACCGATCTTCCTGCCCAAGACCGACTCCGTGAAGACCCGCGTCGATGTGGCGGGGCCGGCTTCGCCGAAGTGGATCGACAAACACCTGAAGGTCGATATTTCCATCCCCAACCCGAGCGAGGAGCATCTCAAGGCGAAGGCAGTCGCAGCCAGTCCACCCCTCGACGTCTTCAGCTTCGTCTCGAGGCCCTCGGGATACGGGTACCTGATCGGGCTGCGCATGAACTGGGACATGTTCAACGACAGCACGGCGAATTACAACACCTACCGCACCGGCGTCTACGCCCTGCTGGAAAACCTGAACAACACGAAGAAGAACGAGAACGTCAACGCCACGACCTTCGATCGGGCCGCCGACGCGCTCCAGGGGGTCGCGAAGCTGCTGGTCACGTCGCTCGACAAGAAGAGCGGGCTGCTGGGCTGGATCGACCAGCTCGGCGACACCGGGGACAACTGGCGCGGCAGCGCCGCAGGCGAGTTCAAGAAGTACCTCTCCAACATCGCCCTGGCCCTCACCCACATCCAGACCGACCTCCTGCACCCCGACGACTTCGAGGCCCAGCTCAGGGCCGCCGGGACGTCCCTGCGGCAGTCCCACCAAGAGATGCTCGAGGTGGAGGCGAAATGGTTCGCGACCCCCGACAGCGGCGCGACGCAAGTACTGAAGAGGGCCCTCGACCACCATCTGGCGATCGGCCCCAGGATCGACGAGCAGTACGCCGTCTGGGCCGATGGGCTGAACATCGCTCACGACCCTTTCTGGGACAAGGTGGAGCAGACCGCCAAGGGCTACTGGCTGGCCGGCCTCAGCGCCAATGTGCTGACCCTGTCCACCAGGGCGGGGACCCTGTACTCGATGGACTCGCTGGCCGACAGCGTCTACACGTACCTCGACGCCGAGTACACCCGTCTCGCCGGCGCCCTGGGGCGCGGCGTCATCCAGCCCAACCTCGGCCTGCCCCAGAGCCCCGGCGGCGGCGCCGGCGGCCCGGTGCCGGGGCCCGGAGCGGGCGGCGAGGGCGGAACGGGCGACGGGGGCGAGGGCGGGGGCGGGAACGAGCAGGGCGGCAGCCAGGACATCCCCCCGCCCGGCGGCAATCTGAACCTCGGCGGCGGGAGCGGCGGGAAGGGCGGGAAGGGCGGGGGCGACAAGAACACCGTCAAGCCCCCGGGCCCCACGCCCGGCCCCCTCATACCGAACCCGAGCACCGGCCTGCCCGGCAACGGTACGGCGAACCTCCTCGACAAGGAGGGCAAGCCGGTCCTCGGCAAGGACCACCAGCCGATCACGGTGCCGGTCGGCTCCGTCATCGGCAAGGACGGCAAGATCCGGGATTCCAAGGGGAACCTCGTCCTCGGCAAGGACGGCAAGCCCCTCGTGGCCCCGCCCGGCGCCAAGCTCAAGGAGCAGCCGGCAACCAACCCGGGCGGCGGCCTGGACCCCTTGCTGCTCGACCGGATCAAGGTGCCCGAGGGCGCGAAGGTCAACCCCGACGGCGTACTGGTCGACGCCAAGGGCAAGCCGCTGCTCGACTCCAACGGCAACCCGTACGTCCTCCCGAAGGGCGCGAGCGTCAACGCCGACGGCATACTCGTCGATGCCAAGGGCCGCCCCATCGACCGCTCTTCCCAACTGCTCGCCGACACCGAGCACGCACTGCTCGACTCCCGCCGGGACCTGCGGCCGGTCACCAGCTCCCAGTCACTGGGCTCCGGCGGGCGGGACGCGCTCGGCCTCTCCGGCGGCGGACACCTCTCCGGCCTCGGCGCCTCCGCGGGCGGCGGCGCCGGCGGGAAGGGCTCCGGCTCCGCCGGCCCGCTGCTGGCCGCCCCCTCCATGGTCAGCGACCGGGCCCTGCAGGCGGCCGACGCCGCGGCGCCCCCCGGTACGGAGGCCGACCGGGCCAAGGCCACCGCCGCCGAGGACGCGGCCAGACAGCTGGCCACCCAGCAGCAGACCCAGAGCGGGCCGATGATGCCCCCGATGGGCGGCGCCGGTATGGGCGCGGGCGCGGGTGCGGGCGGCGCCGGCGGCCAGAAGGACCGCCAGCGGACCACCTGGCTCTCCGAGGACGAGGACACCTGGGGCACCGACACCGGGACCGTCAGCGGAGTCATCGGCCGATGACCGTACGGACACAGCACACAGGAAAGAAGGACCAGTGAGTCTCGAAGCCGAGGGCCGGATCGAGCTGGTGATGGCCAGCCTGCGGGAGCAGACCGCGAGGATGACCGAGGCGCGGGCGGAACTCGACCGGGCGACCGCGAGCGCGACCTCCAAGGACCGCATGGTCACCGTGACCGTGGGCCCGCAGGGCCAGGTCATCTCCATGAACTTCCGCACGACGGCGTACAAGGAGATGGCCCCCGCCGAGCTCGCGGACGTCCTCACCAACGTACTGAACGACGCCCGCGGCCGCATGGGCGAGCAGGTGATCGAGCGGATCAAGTCCTTCGCGAACGTCGGCGAGCAGATCCGCATGGCGGCCGGGCTGACCGACATGCCGACGGACATGGACGAACTGCTCAAGCCCCTGCGCTCCATGCGCCCGGGCTTCGAGGCGGAAGAGGCGAGGAAGCGCTCCACGAAGCAGGAGGAATTCAATGGCTAAGCCGAAGCTCAAGTCGCTGGCGGACCTCAAGGGCAAGTTCGCCCACTACGAGGACTACGAGGCGAAACTGCACGACCTCAGCCTGCGCATCGCCGAGGTCAACCGTCTCAACAAGGACTCCGCGGGGCACGACGCGATCGGCAAGAAGTACCACGAGGTGGTGGACAAGCCGACCGAGAACCTGACGGGGACCGTCAAGTACATCGGGAAGTCCCTCGGCCGGGTCACCACCGCGGGCAAGGACTCGAAGGACATCACCGACAAGGCCGACGAGCAGGCCGGGGAGAACGCGGGCGACTGGTAGCCCGCGCGCACGCCGGCCGCCGCTCCTTCCCGTCCCGGTCCTGCCCTTGTCACGCCCCGTCCGTCGCCCCGCCCATCGCCCCGTCCGGCAAGAAGGTTGCCCGCACCATGTCGATCAAGCCCTCCGAGGACGTCGCCAAGTTCTTCTCGTTCCTCACCGGCATGCCCTGGCCGCAGGCCGACGAGGACTTGATGCGGAAGGTGTCGGACAACTACAAGGCCATGGCCTCGGACCTGGACACGCTGGCCAAGTACATCGCGGAACTCGTTCCGATGATCAAGGAGGACTTCGAGGGCGAGGCCGCTGACGCCTTCGTCGCCTCCATGCGGGACCTCATCGGCGGGGTGACCGGCTCCAACGTCATGCAGCAGACCAGCGAGCTGGCGCTCCAACTCGGCGATGCGGCGCGGAACGTCGCCAACCAGGTCGAGTACACGAAGATCATGGCGATCCTCCAGGTCGTCGAGCTGATCGCACAGATCCTGTTCGCCATGATCTTCGGGCCGGTCAGCTTCGGCGCGTCCGCCATCAACGCGGCCCTGCAGTTCGTGATCGTCCGCGAGGGCCTGCGCAACGTGCTGTCGTACCTGCTGCGGACGATCATCACGCAGACGTTCATCGGGATCACCGCCGGCATCTTCCAGGACATGGTGATCCAGCTCTACCAGCTCTCCTCCGGCCACACCGACAAGTGGGACACCGAACACACCCTGGAGGCCCTCAAGGGCGGCGCGCTCAACGGCCTGGTGGCCGGGCCGCTGGAGATCCTCGGGCACTACGGCGGCCAGTTGCTCGGCAAACTCCTCGGCAAGGACGCCGGCTCGATCATCTCGAAGAGGATCGACGACTCGATCACGGGCAAGCTGGGCAAGGAACTGGCCGACGCGGCCAAGGAGAACGGCCTCAAGACGACGGGCAAGGGCCTGGCGAAGGACGAGCTCAACACCATCGTCAAGAAGGACGCCGCCCCCAAGCCGCCGCTGACGGCGAAGTCGCCGGTCAACGACCTGCCGGGTACCGCCCCTACGCGCACGGCCAGCGCAGGTGCGGTGTCGAAGCCGGGCGCCACGGCCGGCACGACGGCCGGCGCGAACGCGGGCACCAAGACGGGCGCCAACGCGGGCAGCAAGGCCGGCGCGAACGCGGGCACCAACGCGGGCGCCAGCGCGGGCACGCGAACGGGCACCAGCGCGGGCTCCAAGACGGGCTCGACCGCCGGTTCAGGAGCCGGGACGAGCGCCACCGGTTCGGGAAGGGCGGTCACGGGCGGGGCCTCGGGCACGGCCAGGAACGTCGCGGGCGATGCCGGTGCCCACAATGCCGCCAACGACGCGAAGGCAGCGGCCGGGGTCAGGAACAGCGGCACCAAGACGGCGTCCGAAGGCCTGGACGGCATGAAGCCCACTGCGCCCGGCAAGAGCGCCACGGGCAAGGGTCTCGTACCCGACGAGGCCGCCGGCGCCGCGAGCAAGGGCACCCGTACCGCTTCGCAGGGCCTGGAGAGCCCGAACGCGAAGGCCGCGGAGGCCCCGGACGTAGCAGGGGCGGGTGTCAAGGACGTGGCGGGCAGCGCTGCCGCGGACACCGCCGCGGGCGTCGCCAAGGGCGAGAAGAAGGCCGTCGCCGGCGCCGCCGAGGGCGAGGCGAAGGCCACCGCAGGGGCAGCGGCCAAGGGAACGGTTCCGGACAGCAGCATCACCAAGCTGCTGACGACGGACGCGGCGCGCAGCGCCTTCGCCAAGGACGTCGGCAAGCTGCTGGGCGCTGCCGGCGGGCAGATCGAGCAGGGCTTCGTACGACAGGGCAAGGGGAGCATCGCCCACAAGGTCTCCGACGAGATGGGCAAGATCTTCGAGAAGCACCTCGCCAAGGAGGGCAGCGATCTCCTGAAGGACCAAATGCGTGCGGTCGGCAAGGAGTTCGGCGAGACCTTCACCAAGAAGTGGGGGCGGCTCGCCGCCGATCACACGGGGCTCGGCGAGGCCCTGGAGAAGTCGCTCGGCGATCTCGCCGGGAACAAGGGGCTGAAGAACCTGGCCAACGACCTGCCGGACCTCTTCTCCCCTTCCAAGATCACCGGAAACGCCTTCACCCAGCCGTTCAAGCGGATGTTCCAGACAACCCCGCTGCACGGAAACCCCATGTACCAACTGGGTCTGGCCGTCTCGGCCAACCTCAAGGACGGCGTCCAGAACAACCTCAGCGAGGGCTTCTACAACCTCATCTTCAGCGAGGAGCACGAGTTCACGACCACCTGGTCGACCTTCGTCTCCGGCATGGCCATGGGTGCCCTCGGCAAGGCGCTGCACAAGCTCTTCGAACCGGCCATGAACCGCTACGCGGAGTGGTTCGCCAGCCACCAGTTCAAGGCGAACCCGAACGACAGCAAGTACTTCGGCGCCCTGCACCCGCTGAACGTCGTCTCCTTCCTGGCCAATATGACGGGCCACCAGGCCCCCTATCCGGTGCCGCGGCCCACCTCGTTCGAGCACGACGTGACCTTCAAGCAGCAGACGAAGGACATGGTCGAGTGGGTCTTCTCCCACCCCTTCACCGGACGGTCCTTCTTCGACCGCCCGCTGCCCGTCCTGACTCCCGAACACGACGCGGACCACACCCCGGACGCCCTCTCCGAGGCGGACAAGGTCGCGGACGCGCTCCAGCCGAAGACGGAGAGCGCGGACGGGCCGGGTTCGGACAAGGACCCGAAGCACGCCCGCGAGGAAGGCGACGGCGACGCCAAGGACGACAAGGACGCCAAGGAAACGGACGACGGTACGACGAAGACGGACGAGGGGTCCGCGAAGGAGACCGCTCCGGGCCGTGCCGTGGGCAGCGACGGCGCGCCGGTCGGGAGCCCGTCCCGGCCGCGCACCGAGGGCGGCCTCCCGGAGAACCGCGACACCACGGCTGGGGACGACGACACCACCACCCCTCCGAAGAACGACGACGCGGAGGAGCTGGAGTTCCTGCCGGTCTCCGACGAAGCGGACGACGCGGACTCCGGCCCCGTGCCGCCGGACACCGGCGAACCGCTGCCGGAGGGGCAGCTGCCGCCGCCCACCGTCCTGGTGCCCCCGACCGCCCGCCCGTTCGACAGCGACACCGACCAGGGCGGCAGCCACATCGAGATGGGCCCGTACCAGCTCCAGCACGCGCTGACCCCACCAGGCGCCGGGAACCTCCCGAGTCCCTCCTCGACCCGCCTGCTCACGCGCCCGATCAGGGACGCGAGCGGCGAAGAGGTGGGCCTGTCGTTCCACCACGAACCGGACTGGAAGCTGCGCGAGCAGTCGCTGGCCCGGTTCGGCGGAACGTCCGGCGTGTACCAGGTGCACGAGGAGAACAAGGGCTACGACCAGGCCAGGCCGTTCGACTGGAGCGGAACCACCGAGACGGTGCTGGGCCGTCAGGCGGGGCGGCAGACCGGCGGCGACCTTGCCGCACCCTGGCAAGGGGAGCCACGGCCGTTCTTCCTCAACCTGCACAGCAACGGCGCGGGCGTGAAGGTCCTCGCCCCCGGCGACCACGACTACCGGACCGTGACCCTGCGGGACTTCGGCACGCAGATCAAGGAGCGCGTCAGCAGCCTGCCGCCGGGCGCCCCGCTCGTGCTGACCGCCTGCCGGATCGGCCGGCACGCCCCGGAGCTCCAGCAGTTCGCCGACATCACCGGTCGCAAGGTGTACGCCTCGACCGCCCAGACGTACTCGGCGCTGCGCCCCCGGCCCGGCACGGACGAGTCGGCCGTCGGCTCCGACCGGTACGAGGGGGTCATCGCCATGGTGAGCGACCCCTCCGGCCCCGAGACCGTCTGGACCTCGGCAACCCCCCGCCCCCAGACCCCCGAGGTGGCCGCCGCACACGCTGCCCCGCCCCCCGGCCCCCTGGACCCCGCCGGACCGCGCCGGTTCGTCCACGCCCTCACCGACCACGGCGCCGCGCAGCTCGGCATGGCCCTGCCCGACCGGCTGCCGGTGCGGGAACTGCACGCACGGCTGCGGCAGCTCTCGACCGACGAGACCGCCCTCGACGCGGGCCTGGCCGGGCAGCTCCACCCGGACGCGCTGAAGTCCGTACTGCCGTACCTGCTGCACAAGGACGGCTGGCCCGTGCCCGCCGAGCTGCTGGGCGGCCGCGCCGTCCGGCTGCGGCTCCAGCTGTCCGATCCGCAGGAGGCCCACCCGCTCGGCACGGAGCACGGGCCGCAGCCTGAAACCCGGCTGGAGCGCCGCGCGGGCGCCGGCAACGAATTCTCCCAGGCTCTGGGCGGCGGCAACCGGCGGCGCGTGACGGGTACGTACGGTGAAACCCTCGACATCCCGGCCGCGGGAATCCTGGCGAAGGCGCCGTGGAACGTCTCGGTCTCCGTGACCCACAACGAACTGACGCACAATCAAAACCTTTCCCAGGGGCACCAGGCCGTCCAGGCCCTGCGCAGCAATGAATCGTCCACGCCCCACACGTACAAGGCGACCTGGGTGATCGAGAGCGGCGAAGGCGGTAGCGGTGGCGACGGGAGCGGCCCGGCCGCCGACGACCACCGCCCGGTGACCGAGACCGAGCCGCTGACGGTGTACTTCCCGCAGCACCTGCTGACGTCGGTGGAGGGGGTGCACCAGCCGCCCACCGTGGAACAGTTGCGCACGGCTCCCCTGTGGGGGGTCGCCGGGATCGGCGAGCCGGGCGGGCTCGCCCAGCTGGTGGAGCACGCCCGGTTCCGGCCGACCCTGGACAGCCTGTCGGCCGAGTCCCTCGCCGAACTGCACCACTGGACCTCGGAGGAGTCACTGCGCGGCGGTCTGCCGATCGCCGTGTCCGGCGAGTTCTTCTCGTCCGTCCTGCACGACACGTCCGGCCGGGCACTCGGCTTCTTCGGCCTCAAGGCGGTGGTCGACCCGCAGGGCGAGGTCACCGCGGTCACCAGGTCCATGAACCTGGAGTCGCACAACCTCCGTTTCAACCGGTACACCGGCAAGTCCACCCTGACCAGCTCCCTCGCGTTCGAGGGCGGCGGCCAGGCCGGCTTCACCTCCTCTCGCGATGTCGGCCACCCGGGCGCCGGCACTGCCTTCGGCGGCGCGGTCGGCGGCAAGGTGGGCGGCAGGTTCCAGGCGAGCGAGGACTTCTCGGCGGGCGGCGGGGCACAGTTGGACCAGAGCCTGCGCAGCCCCGCACGCCACCTGCTGGTCGGCGGCACGGCCCGGTACACGGTCACCTTCCACGAGGGTCTGCCGCCCGACAAGGAGAAGAGGGTCGACGGCGACGCCACCCCGCTGTCGCTGTACGTCCCGGCCCGCAGCACCCTGGACCTGCAAAATGCGGGCACCAGGCGGCTGCCGCCCGAGCTGGACGGCCTGCGCTCGCTCGGCATGTCCGCCACCGCCACCCAGGTGAAGGGCGCGGAACGACATTTCGAGGCGGCCATGGCCGAGCTGACGACCCGGCACTACCTGCCCGGCGATACGGCGGGCGGGGCTTCCGACGGGCCGGGCGCCCCCGACCGCCGCACCCAGCTGATGAACCTGCACCGCCTCAAGGCGGCCTGGAGCGAGTTCGCGCTGCGCGGTGCCGCGGGGGAGATCGTCGACGGCGGTCATGTCGTCCGCCTCGACGACCCCCGCCCGGGCCGGATGGGGCAGATCCAGGTACGCCTGACCGCCGAGCTGACCGGGGAGCCTCCCCGGCACATGGGGACCCTGGACAAGGACCGTATGGCCTTGTCGAACTCCGTCAGCCACACCCTCCCCGCCTCCGGCCAGCGCACCACCTCTCCCTCCGGCACCCTCGGCTTCACGGGGCAGGTGAACATGCCGTTCGGCGGGTCGAACTGGCAGGCCCAGAGCTCCGTCGACCCCGGGTACGCCTACACCCGGGGCACCGCGGAGGGCTGGTCCACCTCGGTCAGCCACGACCAGCAGATCATCACCAAGGACGGCGTGGACTTCTTCGACGCGCACGTCACCTACCGCCTGGACATATCCGACGGTGGCTCCTGGCGCACCGTCGGGCCCGCCGAGGCAACGGACCCGGGCACGCCGTCCGTGATCTCGCTGGCCGTGGCTCACGACCGTACGACGGCGGCCACGGCCGCGGAGCCCGTCGCGGCGCCCGCCGCGGCGCAGGTCCTGCGGACGCCCGCCGCCATGGACGAGCGCATGGGGACGCTGGTGGACCCCGAAGGCGTCCTGCAGCCCGGTGTCGTCACCCTCCCCGGCGACTCCGTGGTGGAACACGTCCGCGGGGCACACGTCCTGCAGGACGTCGTACGGGAAATGCTGCGGGGCCGACCGCCGCGGGAGCCCGCGCCACAGCAGGATCCGGCCCCCGTCACGACTCCCGCCGCGGCACGCCCCGTCACCGACCTGGAGGCGCAGCGTCAGCAGCCGACCGTACCGCCGCCGCTGCTCCATCGTGTCGGCCCCGCGCTGGCCGACGCCGTCGCGGGCGGCGCCCTCTCCACCTGGAACTGGCTGACCGGGAAGCCGCTCGGCGACGTCCTCCCGCACGGCCACGTCCTGCTGGACAGCCAGCTGAACGCCACCGCGCTGCTGGCCCGGGGCCACCAGGTCTTCGGGGGCACGTACGTGGTGGAGCACGCGACCGGCTACGGCGCGGCGGCCGACCACCACCTGTTGCTGGAGGTCAAGGGGTACCTGCACGCCTCCACGGGGCCGAACAACGAGTTCCGGATCTCCCGCCAGGGGGACGCCTTCGGCCTGTACACGGAGACCGGCATCACGCACGCGGACAGCAGTACCTCGGGCGACACCTCCACGCACGGCGGCCGGGTCGGCGGCAGCCTGGCCTTCAAGGACACCGGCCCGCAGGCGTCCCCGAACGCGGGGACGCCCTCCGGCGGCTACCAGTACACGCGCGACACCACCACCGCCTCCTCCCGGACGACGGCGCTGACCGCCGTCCAGGTACCGAACGACGCCGGCCACCACCACCGCGTGCGGCTGAACGCCACCTACGAGATCACGCTCCGGCAGGGGTGGCGCAGCGGCACGGCCAACATGCTGGGTTTCGGGCAGGAAGCCCCGGTGCGCCGGGTCGTCACCCTTCCGGACTCGGTCGGCGTACTCCTCACTCCGGAACAACTCCTGCGTCACCGGCAGCAGTTCGAGACGGCCGGTCTGGACGTCGGCGCGCTGCTCCCCCCGGGGAACCAGGCCGGCGGTGCCCGCCTGCTCCCGGACCGGTTCGCCGGGGCGGGGCACATCGGCCAGGGGTCCGTCGACGAGGTGACCCTGCGCCCGCACGACGAGGGGATCGACGCCCCGGGCCTGCGGCGCGAGCCGTTGCGCGAGCGCCTCACCGAGCTGATCGACAGGATCGCCCCCGGCGTCCGCACCCCGGGGCACAGCTCGCACGTGGCCGGTGTGGAGACCGCCCTGACCAACCTCGCCTCGCCGGCGGTCATCCGCTCACTCCCCTCCCGGTCCCCGGGAGCGGTGACGCTCTCCTTCGAGCACCACGCGCTGGGCGGCGCCGACCGGGTCGAGGTCTCCCTCCAGGCGAAGCTGGTCCCCGGGCAGGGAGACGCACGCGGTACCGAACTCCCCGGAACCTCGGGCGTCGAGAACCAGACCCACCTGACGCGTACCGCCGTCGCCCCGAACCTCGGTACCACCGCGGCGCACACGTACTCCTTCTCCCCGCAGGTCACCTACCCGCATCCGCCGGCCGGCGCGATGAACGACCGCAGCGGCGCCACCGTGACGGGGAGCCACGCGGGGACGCTCACCCAGCCCACGACCCGCTTCTCCGAGAAGCGCACCTGGCTGCGCACCGAGCACGTCACCCAGTTCGACGGCATCCACTACGAGTACACGGTGTCGGTACGCCGGACGCCGCTCCACCTGAACCCCCTGCACGCGCCGGGGAACGTGGTCAGCGCGCTGTCGGGGCGCCCGCGCGACGGCAGCTTCATCCTGCAGGGGCGGGGGGTCATGCGCTTCCCCGTCGTGGACACCCCCCTCGTCGAGGGCGGCCAGGCCGGCCCCCGGGCCTGGCAGCCCGGGCTGCCCCTGCCCGCGCCGGTCGCCCCCGCGGAACCCGCGGCACCCGCGGAGCGGCGCGCCGGGCCGACGGCTTTCGTACCCGTACGCCACTTCTCGGTCCTGAGCTTCGACGCTCTACCGGGGTTGGCCTCGGCCCTGACGGGCCCCCGAAACGGCTCCGCGGGCGGCGGCCCGTCCTTCCTCTTGACCTCCGCCTCCCACCAGTTGAACCTCCTCGGCGACCTGGTGCGGGCCCGCGGGGGTCTGACCCTCGACCCGTCCTTCGCCTCGGTGTTCACCGGCACCATCGGCACCTCGGGCGGGGCCCACGTCAGCGTCCGGCTCTCCAACCCCGAGCACGCCGGCCAGGCCGCGGGCAGCGCGAGCATCGCCGTGGACCGGGTCAGCCGGCAGGGCACGACCAGTTCGGCCTCCTCTGCCCCGCGCGCCCAGCTCGGCGCCGACTACGTCCAGCGGTTCGGCGGCTCCGGCCTGACCGTGCCGGGAACCGGGCCCAACACCCGGCACAGCGCGACGAACGCCGCCTCCTCCCTGTCCATGGACATCGTCAAGAGCGGCAAGACCGATGCCCCCGGCGACGACCGGCTGCCCCCGGCCGGCGCCCCCGTGCAGCACGTGGTCCGGCTCGACGCCGAGATCACGGTCACGGGCCGGGACGGTACGGCCGGCGACCCCGTCCGGGGCCGGATCGAGCTGCTGGTGACCGAGGAGGACCTGCTCGGCCACGGCCTCTTCGACCGGTCCTCCCGCGGCCACCTCGACCTGCGCGACATCAGCCGCCCCGTCCCTCCGGCGACCGACGCCGTCCCCGTCGCCGACCGGATCAGCCGGCTGAGGACGGCCCTGGAGCGGCCGGACGGGACACCCCGGCAGGTGTGGTTCGCCGCCGACGACCATCTGCAGAGCGCCGATGCCCTGTACGTGGCCCACCGCACGGCCATGGCGCTGGGCCGCCCCGTGGAACTCGTACTGCGCGGCGACCACGGCCCGGAGTCCTACCGCTTCGCCGTGAACGGCGACCTGGAGACGGGGCAGGAGCAGCCCGCCCGACGCCTCCGGGCACTGTTCGACGCCCACGACACGGCAGAGGGGCCGGCGCTGGCGGACGCCGCCAGGACGCTCGCCGAGGCCCGGCGCGAGGCCGGTGAATTCTCGGTACGGCCGCTGTCCGCCGAGCTGGTCGCGAACGTCTACGACGCGGGTCACGGCAAGCAGATGAAGAAGGCACAGCCGTGGGAGGTGCTCAAGAGCGCCGACACCCATCCGGTGGTCCTCAGCCAGCCGGGATACGCGACGGGCGACCAGTTCGCCATCGCGGCGGCGCTGCGCGAGGTCCCCAGACTGCACGTCGCGATTTCCCAGGGCTCCATCGACCCGGTCACCCAGAAGCCCAGGGAGTCGGAGGACAAGGCAATGGAGATCCGTAATTTCTACTTGGCCAGCGGCATCGACCGCGAGCGGATCCACCTCGTCACAGTGGACGACCTGTGGAAGGACAAGAAGCTCGCCGACGCCAAGATCGACGGCCTCGTCCGGATCCTGCCGGCAAGGATCGCGTGGACACCGCCCCAGGGCGGGACGAACACGCACGGGGAACACCTCGGGACACTGGAGAGGGTGCTGGAGGTGTGGAACGCGTCCGAGCTGTGGCCGACCCCGGTCGCACAAGACGGTGCCGAGCCCCAGCGGGCCAAGGCCGACCCCAATGACCTGAACCGCCTGCTGGAGGCAGCCGGTCTCCTGGCGCCCTCCCCTGTCACCCGAGACGCGGAGGTGGCACGTCGGCAGGAGATCGGCGCACTGTGGCACGAGCGGGGCGAAGGTTTGCGGGCGACCACCCTCCCCGCCGGTGAGGCCCTGGCCGACGGGATCGGCCTGAGCAAGACAGTGGCGGGGAAGCGGAACCTCCCCCTCAACGGCGGCACGGGCTACGTGGCCGGCATGCACGGTCCTGACATGCAGGCACGGGTTCGCGACATGTGGCGCGTTTCCCCGGAAACGTTCCCCCCCGTATCGGAAGACCATCCCTCCGAAGGAAAGGTGAAGGCCTGGCTGGACGCGAAAGAGGTATCGGACATCGCGGGGCGGGAAGTCATCGTCCTGTGGTCCCGTTTCAGCGGAAAGCTCGGCGGCGCACACCTGGAACACGACACGAGCTACGAGGGAGTCCGCCAGATCATCACCGAGGTCGGCAGCACGGCCGCGGAGTCGGGCAACGGCCGGAAGCCGATCGTGCTGATCGTCGGAGATTCGCACGCGGACCCCGACCACCGGGAAAAGTACGCCACGATGGCCGCGGACCTGAGCGACGACCACGTCTCGGTCCACAACCTGACGGCGTTCTGGAACACCTCGAACTCATCGATCCGTGAGAAATTGGAAAGTTGGAACGGGCACGACCGAATCGGCCAGTTCAAGCTGTACGAATATCTCCAGCGTCAGGCCGCATCGGTACGCCACCTGGGTTTCCGCAGCGGCAACCTGGAAGCCATGGCGATGCTCGGCTACGAGCTCAGGTACATGGAGGAGCCCGGAAGCATCGGAACCGACCGCATGGCCCTCTGGCACAAGGCGGCCGACGGCTTGACGGTATACGGCGGCCAGCCCGTCGGCTACGAGCTCCTCAAGGTCGACAAGCCCCCCACGCGCAGCGGCAAGTACTTCAACGAAGCGGGCTTGCTCGGTGAGATGAAGAAGAACACCGACCGGACCGTAAGGATCGATGCCGACCCTCCGGACTTCATCCACGCGAAGCGCAGCGCGGCCGACCCCGTTTCCCGCGTGAGCGACGAGGCGAAAGCAGAATTCAAGAACGGCTTCGACAAGGGCTTCACATCGAAGGACATCCGCAACATCGTCCGGTTCCTCATGGACACCGGCCCTCACCCGGAGGGCGGCGCGGCATCCAGCGCCCCGCTCACAGCGCATGTGCTCGACGGCGGGCATGATCCTTCCCCGCCAGCCGAGCCGCCCGCCGGGCCTCCGGCGACGGAGCTGAGGTACCGGGCGGCCCAGCCCGCGTACCACGTCGTCTCGGAGGTCCTCAAGTCGAACATGAAGAACCCGGGCGCGGCCGAAGAGCTCAAGAAGCGCCGGGATCTTCGTGTGACCGAATACGAGTCGCCCGAAGGCACCGTGCTCAAGGTGGAGTCCCTCGCCCACCGCAGCGACGTGCGCGTCGAGCGGTTGGACGGACGCGACTACGTCCGGCTCTACCAAACGGTCTACGCACCGGACGGCGTCGAGCACAAGGACATCCAGCAGACCGCCGACGGCGAGATCAAGATCCTCCCCGACACCAAGGACATGTGGGTCAACGCGGGCCGTCCGTGGCGGGCCCTTCACTACATGCGGACCTACCGCCACCAAGGACACGGGCGGATCGAAAAGGGAAAGGAGGGGACGCACGGCAAGCCGATCGTGCGCTCCTTCCTCGTCCCCGTGGAGACGTACAACCGGCTGACCGACGGGGCGATCGAAGAGGCCCAGGTCAGCGGGCTCGGGAACGGGCACGCGCTCAACACGGACAGGAACAAGGACTCCGACCAATACCTGATCCGCGACTCCGGCGTGGAAGAGATCAGGAACGACGCGCTGCCCGGCTCCCTGCGCACCTACGTACTGGACCAGTACCAGGGCGAGTACCTGCCCGGAACACGTGACGGCGAGGTCCGTACGCTCAGCGACATGCTGGACGAGCTCTCCCTGCCGCAACTGCGCGACATCCCGGAGCTGGTGCGTCCACTGCCGCCCGTGCGGCCCGCTCCGGACCCGAACGGCGTGCCCGACGTCCCGAACGTCAGCCCGCCGAAGGTCCCCGAGCCCCGTTCGTTCCACCTGGTGCTGCCGCTGAGCGCCAACGCCGGGGCCGTGTCGAGGCACGTACAGCGGCTGCAGCTCCTGCACGACCTGCTGGGACCGGATCTTCTGACCAGCAGCGACAAGGCCAAGGCCAAGGCCCAGGCCCAGTTCAGGAAGCTTGCGGGCGGTCTGATCAGGGACGGCTTCCCGCGCACCGATCAAGAGCGTCTCGCCCTGCGCACCCGGGTGAACCGGGCCGCGAACTACTCGTACATGCCGACGGTGATCGAGGCCGTCTACAAGGAGGCCGTCGCCGGCAAGTTCGGCAAAGCCAGCAACCTCGGCGAGTGGACGCAGTCGCAGGACTTCCCGGAGCGCAACCTCGTCTGGACGGAGAAGGAGATCCGCCCTGCCCAGACCGAGGAGACCGAGACCGACGAGACCGAGACCGCCGCCCCGGCCGACGGCGACGCGGTCGGCCGGGGAACGGGTGACGTGGACGCCGGGACACCGACCGACCTGCACTCGTTCCCCAGTGACACCGGCAGCGACTACCCGGCCGTCCTGGCGAACGCGGTCCGCACGGCGAACGATCCCGCGTACGTCCCCCCCGTCCGCCCCCCGGGACGCACCCGGCAGAGTGAGTTCGTCCAGACCGCCCGGGACACCGACTTTCCCCGCGCCGCCGGGACGGGTGCCGATGCCTTCCAGCAGTCGATCCAGGACGTGCTGGCCGGCGGCTCGTCCCAAGCCCACACCCCGCAGTTCCGGGCGCGGCGCATCCTGGACGGTCTCGCGCGGGACCGTGCCGACGGGGACGCCATCGCGCTGGCCAGCACCATCGCCGCACGGGACCACGACGTCACGATCGTCTACGTGGCGGTGGACGGCTCCCGGCGCACCTTCGGAACCGGGCGGACCGAGGTGTTCCTGGTGGACGACGGGACGGAGTTCCTCTGGTCGGTCGTCCGGACCGGACCGGTCGCCTGATGAACTCCCCCACCCTGTCTCCTTTCCTTCCCACCGCCCCCTTCACCAGTTCGAGGACACCATGAGCGACACCCCCGACCCGACCCCCGCCGACACCGCAGCCGCAGCCGGGCTGCCGCCCGTGCCCGAGGACATCCGCCAGGCTGCCCGGCAGGCGCCGGAGCACTGGCTTGCCGTCATCGACCCCGCGTGGGACGGCGAGGAGGCTCCGCCGGTCTGGGCGGTACGGGGGCAGTGGCGCTCCGACGAGGCCGGGGAGGTCGTGGAGTGGCAGGAGAACCCCGAGTACCGCCCTTCCCCCGAGAGCCTCGGCTGGCCCCAGCCCACCGACGCGCTCGACTCGGCGGTCCAGCTCTCCGCCACCGGATACGGCCCCGCCGAAGCGGTTTCCACCGCTCTGGCCCAGGCCTCCCTGGCCGTGCACACGACCGCCGACGGCCTCCCGGTCACGGCTGCGGCCCCGGACGGCACACCGGTCGTCGCGGTCTACTCCTCCGCCTCGTACCTGCAGGTCGCCGGGCGGTTCGCCTACCAGGTGCTGCCGTTGCCCGAACTGGCCGCCCTGCTCCCGGAGGGCCACGAGCTGTACGTCAACCCGACCGCCGGCGTCGCCATGCGGATCGAGGACTCCGTACTGCGCGCTGCCCTGGAGATCCTCCGGCGGGAGCCGGATCAGGGGCCTGAGGAACTGCCCGAGGAGCTGCCCGAGGAGCTGCCCGAGGAGCTGCCGACGGAGGGGGAAACGAGGGCGCGGCCCGAGGGCGCGACCCCCGCCACCCTGCCGGAGCCCCTCGCGCCAATCCCGCGCGTCCGCGTCACGAGCGACGGCCCGCCGAGCGACGTACGGCCGTGAACCCTCCGGGGGTGCCCATCCGTCGAGCCGTGTAGGGGTCTGAAGGCGTGCGGAGGGGATGAGCGGTGGAGCAGAGCGAACGGCGCAACGGCGAGGGCGAAGCGCCGGCACCGGCACCGGCGGCAGCAGCTGTAGCAGCGGCAGGCGGTATCCAGCTTCCGGCAGTCGCCTGGGCCGAGGAGGAACCGGACGGTCCCGCAGGCACTTCGGCCGAACCGGAGGCCGAGGCCGAGGCCGTAGCCGAATCCGAGGCCGAATCCGCGCCCCCGGGCACCCCTCGCGTACTGCCCGCGCCGCCCGGCCCCGCGTCTCCCGAGGCGGCAACCGGGGCGGCGACCGAGGCGGACCCAGAGGGGGATCCAGAGGGGGAAACCGAGGCGGACCCCGAAACCGAAGCCGAACCCGAGTCCGCCGCGTCCCCGAGCCCCGTCCTCGGGGAATTCGTGGCCGCCATCGCGGCTCCGGAAAGCGCGGCGGGGGGCGCATCGACCGGGCAGGGCGTCGGCCGGATCCCCAAGCCGGTGGTCGCGGCGGCCCTCGTCGGCGGCCTGGTCCTGATCGGGCTGCCCCTGGTGCTGTCCCAGCTGGGCGGCGGCGGGCCCGCGCGCGGCTCCGACGCACCGCCGCCGGCCGGGATGAACCGTCCGGCGGGCGGCCCCGAAGGCTTCGTACCCGGCTTCGACGACCGCGGCAACCCGGTGCCGCCGCAGGGTCTTCAGGGCGGCGCCCCCTCCCCCGGCCAGGGCGACCCGAACTCCGCGGGTGGCGCCCAGGGCGGCTACACCAACGCGGAGAACGCGGGCGGCGCAGGTCTGGGCGGATCCTCCGCCCAGAGCGGCGCGGGTTCGCCCGGCGGCACCGGCTCGAACGGCTCCGGCGGCAGTGGCGGCGGTGGCGGCACCCCCACGAGCGGGGACGGAGGGGCCGGCCGGCCCCCCGCGCCCGATCCCGCGCCGCCCGCCGCCGCGAAGACGTACCAGGCCGTCGCCGGTGCCGGCTGCTCGGACAGCGGCACCGGGTACAGCCAGCACGGCTGGTTCGACAACGGGCAGGCCGGCTGGAAGACCTACAGCTCGGGCGGCTGGAGCGGCAACGGCTGCAAGGGGAGCTTCACCGCCATCCCGATGTCGGGCGCGGCGGGCGAGGACAACGGGAACTACGCGCTGTGGACCTTCCGCACCGGCCCGGTGACCAGCGGCCGCTGCAAGGTGTCCGTGTACATCCCGAACAACAAGGACATCAAGGCGGTCGGCGGCAGCCCGGCCTACTACACGGTGCAGAACTCGCTCTCCCCGGGCAGCGGAACGATCGACTCCTTCGTCATCAACCAGCGTTCCACTTACGGAAGTTGGGTCGACGGTGGCACGTATGACGTGCGCAACGGCCAGCTCGCGGTGAAACTGCACGACCGGGGCCAGGACTGGGTCGGCAACACGAAGACGTACGCCCACGACGCGGCGTCCGCCGTACGCGTCTCCTGCACCGCGTAACTCCCTTTCCCCTCACCCGCCTTCCCCCGCCCTCCCCCACCGAAGGGACCATCCAGTCATGTCGCGCCCTGTGCTGACCGTGTGCGCGCAGTCACGAAGTGGCTCGTACCGCACGATCGGCGAAGCCCTCCACGTGGCGCGCAGCGGCGCGGTGATCTCCGTACGTCCAGGTCTCTACGAAGAGAACCTGGTGATCGACAAGATGGTGACCATCACCGCGGAGGACGCCAGGGGCAGCGTCAAGGTCGCGCCGCGCAGCGGCGCGGTCGTCCAGGTCGTCGCCGAGGCCGTGCAGCTGACCGGACTGGTACTGCAGGGCAACGACGACGAACTGCCCGCCGTCGACGTGCCCCGCGGCCAGGCGGCACTGCAGGACTGCGAGGTCGTGGGCAGCTCCTGGACGGCCCTGCTCACCCGCCAGCAGGGCACTCTGGCGATGCGCGGCTGCCGGGTGGTCAACCCGGCGGGCGCCGGGATCGTGGAGACGTCCACCGGAGCCAGTGTCATCGAGGACTGCGTCATCGAGCACCTCGGCACCTCGGCGGTGGTGATCGGGGAGCGCGCCAATCCCACCATTCGCAACTGCGTGCTGCGCGACGCGCGCGGCAACGGCGTGTGCGCCAACGGGGAGGGCAAGGGCTCCATCGAGGACTGCGAGATCTCCTCGACCGACAAGCCCGCCGTGGCACTCGAGGAGAACAGCACGACCCGCGTCCTGCGCACGACGGTACGGGACTGCGTGCTGGGCGTGTACATCAGCTCGGCCTCGCGGGTCCTGTTGGAGGACTGCACGGTCACGAACACCACCGGCCACGGAATCGCGCTCGCGGGCGGCACCGATCCGGTGCTGAGGCGCTGCCGTACGTCCCGCACGAAGGGGGACGGCCTCCACGTCACCGGCCGCTCCCGGGGCACCTTCGAGGAGTGCGAGGTCAGCGGCGCGGAGGGCGCCGGGGTACGGGTCGACGAGTCGTCGAGCCCCTCGTTCGCCCGGGTCGCCGTACGCGACTGCGGGGCAGCAGGCGTGTGGCTGAGCGGGGACAGCGCACCCGATTTCGACCGGCTGGAGGTCCGCGACGGGGTCGGCGCCGGAGTACTGGTGACCGACGGCGCCAATCCGATGCTGCGCCGTCTGACGGTCCTGGACGTCCGCGGCCACGGCGTTGAGGTGACGCGCAACGGCCGCGGCCGGGTGGAGGGTTCGCAGATCGGGTCCACCGGAGGGTCCGGGATACGGATCTCCGAGGGCGGCCACGCCTACGTCGGCGACACCTCGGTACGGGGTACGGGTGCGGCCGGGGTGTCGGTGGGCGGCGGGGGCGTCGCCTCGCTGCGCGACTGCGATCTGGCCGAGTCGGTGGAGGACGGAGCGGTGGTGGAGGACGGCGGCGAGCTGACCGCGACGCGCACCCGGGCCCGCGCCAACCGCCGCCACGGCATAACCGTGGCCCCCGGCGGCCGCGCCACGCTCACGGCGTGCGAGGCGGCCGAGAACTCCCACGACGGCATCCGGGTCGACTCGACGGAGGCGGTACGGGTGCACGACTGCGCCGTCGTCGACAACCGGGGGTCGGGACTGCGCCAGACCAAGCCGGGCACGCGACTCGCGGTGGAGAACCTGACCAGCCGGGGCAACGCGATGCCGGACGCGCACGGCTCGGCGACCGCCCCCGCGGGTGGCGGGTCCGCCGAGGAGGGGGCGGGCGAACCGGCCGGGCCCGGGGGGCCGGCGCAGCCGGTCGCACCCGACGGCCCGCGGGCGGTCCTCGACGCCCTGGTCGGACTGGCCGGCGTCAAGGAGCAGGTGGAGACACTGGTCAACCTGAACAAGCTGGCCAAGCGGCGTGAGCTGGCCGGGATGCCCGCGCTCCCCATGAGCAGGCACTTGATCTTCGCGGGACCCCCCGGCACCGGCAAGACGACCGTGGCCCGGCTGTACGGGACGATCCTGGCGGAGCTGGGGGCACTGCGCAGCGGCCACCTGGTGGAGGTGGCCCGCGCGGACCTGGTCGCGTCCATCATCGGCGGTACGGCGATCAAGACCACCGAGGTGTTCAAGGGGGCGCTGGGCGGGGTGCTGTTCCTGGACGAGGCGTACAGCCTGTCGCAGGGCGGCGGCGGCAGCGGTCCCGACTTCGGCCGGGAGGCGATCGACACGCTGGTGAAGCTGATGGAGGACCACCGCGACGACATCGTGGTGATCGTCGCCGGGTACTCCGAGGAGATGCGCGGGTTCCTGGACTCCAACCCGGGCCTCGCCTCGCGCTTCAGCCGTACGGTCGACTTCGAGAACTACTCGGACGCCGAGCTCACCACGATCGTGGAACTGTCGGCCCACGGCCACGGCTACGAGCTGTCCGAGGGCACTCACGAGGCCCTGACCCGGCACTTCGAGACCATGGCGAAGGGCGCGGACTTCGGCAACGGCCGGGCGGCCCGCAAGGTGTTCGAGGAGATGGTCGACCGGCAGGCCTCCCGGCTGGCCGGCCTCACGGAGTTCGCCAACGCGGACCTGGCACTGCTGCTGCCCGAGGACGTGGCGGCGCCGGCCCCGGACTCGGCGGCCGACGGCGCGCCCCGCGCCGCACTCCTCGACCAGCTGCGGGCGATGATCGGGCTGTCGGCCGCGAAGGAACAGGTCCAGGACCTGGTCAATCTGATCAAGCAGGTGAACCGGCGGCGGGAGGCGGGGCTGGCGACCGCGACCATCAGCCACCACCTGGTCTTCGCGGGGGCGCCCGGTACCGGCAAGACCACGGTGGCGCGGCTGTACGGGAGGCTCCTCGCGGAGTTGGGCGTGCTGCCCGGCGGCCAGCTCGTGGAGGTGGCACGGGCCGACCTGGTGGGCCGGTTCGTGGGCCACACCGCGCAGCTCACGAAGGAGGCCTTCGACCGGGCCCGCGGCGGTGTCCTGTTCATCGACGAGGCGTACACGCTGACGCCGCGCGGCGGCAGCGGCAACGACTTCGGGCAGGAGGCCGTGGACACGCTGATGAAGCTGATGGAGGACCACCGCGACGAGGTGGCGGTGATCGTCGCCGGGTACTCCGACGAGATGGAGGGCTTCTTGGCGTCCAACCCTGGTCTCGCCTCCCGGTTCTCCCGGCAGATCCTCTTCGAGCACTACTCGGACGGCGAGCTGGTGGAGATCGTGACGAAGCAGGCGGAGGCCGCGGGCTACGTCCTGGCGCCGGACACCGCCGCCGCGCTGCACGAGCTGTTCGCCGCGGCACCGCGCGACCGCACCTTCGGCAACGGCAGGTTCGCCCGGCAGACCCTGGAGTCGATGATCACCCGTCAGGCGGGGCGGCTGAGCCGGCTGGAGCTCGACGACCTGTCGGAGATCAGCCTCCTGCTGCCGTCGGACCTGCCCGTTTCCGCGCGGACGGGAAGCGCCGCGTGAGGGCGGGTGCGGTACGCCGCAGCCTCACCGCCACGACCCTCTTCGGGGTTTTCGCGGTGTGCGGTGCGTCGGGGGTGTTCGGGCTGGTTCCGGGGGCCGCGGCCGCGCGGGCGGACGCGGCACGGGCGCTCGCCGACGGGGAGCCGGACTCGCTGCCGGGCATGACGCAGACCCTGCCCGACGTCCGGCAGAACGGCTGCCGCAAGGGTTCGGACCGGGTCAGCGGCCGGGTGCCGTGGGCGCAGGCGTACCTGCGCCCCGACGCGGTGTGGCCGCTGACCGAAGGGGAGGGCGTACTGGTCGCCGTGGTGGGCTCGGGCGTGGACGACACGGCCGGGGTCCTCGGCGAGCGGATGCTGTCCGGACCCAGGTTCCACGACGCCGGACAGGGAGCGGACTGCGTGGGACACGGCACCTTCGTCGCCGGACTGATCGCGGCGAAGCGGGGCCCGGGCACCGGGTTCGCCGGGATGGCACCCCGGGCGCGGATCCTCACCGTCACCGTCACCGACGCGGCCGGCAACACCGACGCCGAGCTGCTGGCCAAGGGCATCCGGGCCGCGGCCGACGGGGGCGCCCGCGTCATCGCCGTGGCCGCCGTCAGCCCCTCGGCCGGCGACTCCCTCGCGGAGGCCGTCAAGTACGCCACCGCCAAGGGCGCGCTGATCGTCGCCCCGGCCGCCGCCGACACCCCGGGGAACAAGGCACCCGTGTATCCGGCCGCCTACCCCGAGGTGCTCGCGGTGGCCGACAGCGGGCCCGGCGGAGCGCCGGCCGGGCAGGCCCCCACGGGCCGGGTGGATCTGGTGGCGCCCGGGGACTCGGTGCTGAGCACGGGCCCGTCGGGCAGCGGGCACTTCACGGCGTCGGGACCGAGCTTCGCGGCCGCCGAGGTCGCCGGGGCCGCGGCGCTGGTGCTCGGCTACCGGCCGGGCCTGAGCGTCGGCCAGCTGGTCCACCGGCTGAAGTCCACGGCCTACCACCCCGGTACGACCCTGCCCGACGCGCACCTGGGCTACGGCTTCCTCGACCCGGTCGCCGCCACGACCACCGTCCTGCCGGAGGAGGGTGATGTGACCGAACGGTCCCCTGCCCTACAGCGGCTGGCCATGCCCGAGGAGCCCGGCGACGGGGGTGCGCGGGTGGCCTACGGAGTCATGGGCGCGGCTTTCGCCACCGCGCTCGCGGCGGTCGGCCTCGCGTGCGTGGTTCCCCGCGGCCTGCGTCGCGGCTGGCGGCCGGGCCGCTACGAGGAGAGCGACGCGGGAACCCGCCGGGACCGCTAACGCGCGGTGCGGGCGGCGTTAGGCGTTGCTTAGCGGGGCGTTTGCGCGCGCTGACAGGCTGCGTTGCAGTCCCGTCCCCACCCCCTGCCCGGGAGCAAAGCAGTGACGACACCCGCATTCGAGTCCGCCGACGGAAGCACGGCGGCGGCCACGACGCTGGACCAGGACACCCTGGCGGAGCTGTACCGGCTCCACGCCCCCTATTTGCTGCGGGCCCTGCTCCGGATGGCCAACGGGGACCGCGGCAAGGCCGAGGACATCCTCCAGGAGACCTTCCTGCGCGCCTGGCAGAATCCGCGAGCGCTGGTCCGCGGGCCCGAGCACGCCCGTCCCTGGCTGTTCACCGTGGCCCGGCGCATCGCGATCGACCATTTCCGGATGGCGGCCGCACGCGTCAAAGAGGTAGGCGGCGAGGCGCACGAGGAGCGGGGCACCGCCCAGGACCCGTACGACGAGGTCCTCGCCGCCCACGACGTGGGCCGCGCACTGGGCGAACTGCCGCCGCACCAGCGGGAGGTGCTGAGGCACCTGCATTTCGACGATCACACCGCCGCCAGGACCGGTCGCGCCCTCGGCGTGCCCACGGGCACGGTCAAGTCCCGCAATTTCTATGCCGTCCGCGCCCTTGCGCCCCTCTTGGAGGCGCGCGGTCTGGCCCCCGTCAACCACGGATCGACCCGCTCCCGGTAGCGGAAGCGAAGGAGAGTCATGGCCTGGTATCAGGGATCCTGCCGCATCACGGTGATCGGTGTGGACGCCGACTGGCCCCAGCGGGCGGTGGTGACCGTGCACGGCAGCCGCACCCGGCTGGTCATTCCGGGCACAGTGGGGGCGACGCAGTTGGTGGACGCGCAGAGCTGGGATCTGGCGCTGGAGCACCGGTACGACAACCAATGGCGCCCCAACATCCGTGCTGTGACGAGCCGTTGGGAGTCGGTGGGCGGGATGGAGAGCCAGGTGGTGCGCAGCAAGGACCACGACTGGCCCGGCCGGACGCAGGAGCGCAACCTCGTCCTGCGCATCGACCGCGCCGGCGCCGCGCAGGAACTCCACCACACGCTCGTGGACGCCGTCCCCAAGGGAACCGCCCTCCTGGTCCCCAGTGTCACCGTCGGCGAAGCCCTCGCCCCGCAGCGGGCGGGCGCCGCCCTGCCGGCCGCTGCCGCCCGGCCGGCCTCGTCGAGCAACGGGATCCCGGCGTCCGGAGGGATCCCGGCCCGCCCCGCCACGTCGGGCGGCACGGCCGCTCCCGCCACAGGGGCCGCAGGGGCCGCACCCGCCGCAGGGGCGGCTCCCGGCCGCCGGGGTTACCCGACCACATCATCGGGCTGACGCCCTCCTGGCCATGATCGTCCGCGGGGGAGGCGGAGCATTGTGCCAGACGCGGGCGCGAGGGGCACGTCACGTATTGCCGTGGCGTGCCCCCAGGGCCTCCGGGGTGGCGTACTGAGTGCAACGTACCGGGCGGATCCGCCGCTCAGCACCCCGAGACAGGAGGACAGCCATGGCTGCCCTGATCCCCCTCCGCAAGTCGCTCCTCATCGCCGCCTCCGCCGTCGCCGCGCTCCTCGGCGCCGGGTCGGCCCATGCCGCAACGAGCTCCGCCCAGCTGGCCAACGATCCCTCCGGGGCGAAGGTGCAACGGAGCAGCACGCTCGGAGGCCAGGACCATTCCAGCGCGTATTACTACTACTACGTACAGGCGCGGTAGCCGATGCTGTCCACTCGTGTGCCGCCCGGCCCCGCAGGGGCCGGGCGGCACGGCAACAGGCGCGCGTTCGAGTGGGACCACCTCGGTTTCCTGCTCGACCAGCAGCAGTACGGAGACGTGGTCCGCTTCGACGACGACCTGTACATCGTGAACTCGCCCGTCCTGGCGGAGGAGGTCCTCAAGCACACCAACACCACCTACGCCATCTCCAGTGACCTGCTGGGCGAGGCGACCGACGGAAGCCGCGCCTCCGAAGACCTGGCCCTGTGGATGCGGGCCCGAAGCCTGGCAGGACGCGGCCTGAACCGGACCAGCCTGCGCGCCGCCGATGACAGCCTCGCGTCGACCGTCGTCCGCCACGCGGAAACCTGGCGCGCACGCGGCAGGATCGAAGCGATCCCCGCACTGGAAGATCTCACCGCGCACCTCATCGCCGAATTCTGCCTCGGGCCCGAGACCGGCAGTGTCCCCGACCGCCTCGCCCGCCTGCAGGACGCACTCCTGCCCCCCACCCTGCCCCTGCCGGCCCGCTGGCACTCGCTGCGCAAACGCCGCCTCCAGCGCGCCGGCCGCGACCTCGCCGACGAAGTCTCCTACCTGATACGCCGGCGGCGCACGACAAGGCGGGACGACTCCCCGTCCGTCGTCGCGGACCTCCTCAACACCGCAGGCGACGAAGGCGCCATCACCCACGAAGGCGCGACCAGCGTCATCGTCGCCAACCTGTTCGCCGCCCACGAGACCACCGCCGCCGCACTCGCCTGGCTGCTCCTCCTCCTCGACCGGCACCCGGAAGTCCATCAGCGGGTACGGGACGAGGCCGACCGGGAGCTCGCGGGCCGACTCCCCACCGCCGTCGATGTGCCCCAACTGGCCTTCACCGAAGCCGTCGTGAAGGAGACCCTCCGCCTCTACCCCCCGCTCTGGCTCCTGCGACGGACCGTGGAGGAGCCCACGGAACTCGCCGGCTACCCGCTCCAGCCCGGCCAGAGTGTCGCCGTCAGCCCCTTCGCCCTCCACCGCGACCCCCACCACTACCACCAGCCCACCGCGTTCAACCCGGACCGCTGGATCGACCGTCCCGCCAACCCGCTACCCAAATACGCGTTCATGCCCTTCGGCGGCGGACCGCGCAACTGCCTCGGAACACATTTCGCCACCACCGCCATGACCATCGCCACCGCAACCCTCGCCCGCCACTACGCGATCACCCAATCACCCGGCACCTCAACCGTCTTCAGCACGCGCACCATCCTCCAACCCCACAACCTCACCCTCGATGTCACCCATCGCCCCCACCCTCCCGGCCACCGACCCGGCGATCGGCAACCAACCACCTCGGCACAGCCCCACGACGACCAGGCAGCCCGGTGTCCGTTCACCGGAACGCCCCCGTCCGGCCTCCCGCAGGCACCACAACGGACGTGACCCGCAGGCCCGGTCCGGGCACGGGAGCCGCGACGGGAACCCGTCGCGTCCCCCGGTCCGGTCTCCTCATCACTCGGCCGCTGCCGTACCCCAGCTTGCCCGTCGAAGGGCCTCGGCCACCTCCGTGGGGTCGGGGGCGGCGTCCGCGGGATCGTCGGGCCACTGCTGGACGATCGCCGCGGCCCACTCGGCCCAGGTGGCGACGAGCCGGTAGTAGTCGGTGAGGAAGCGGCCGACGAGTACGGTCTGGGCGGCCCGTTCCTGGAACGGGGCGTTGCCTGCGAGATAGGCCTGCGCGGCCGCCACGTTGCCCTGGTTGCGCTCTTCGGCCCAGGCCCGGGCGGCGTGGAGGGTGGCCAGGGTATCTGCGCTGGTCCCGGAGTCGGCGAAGAACACCTTCAGTAGCTGTTCGGACTCCAGCACCGGCCCGGCGCTCGGTCGGGGCAGCCAGTCGGCCAGCTCGCGCCGTCCCTCGGCGGTGATGCTGTAGACGGTGCGCGGCCGCCGCCCGACCGCCTCCTTCGTCGCCTCGGCCAGGCCGTGACGGACCAGCTTCTTCGGCTCCTCGTACAGCTTGCTCTGGGCACGGGGCCAGATGCGGCCCAGGCTGCGGTCCATCTGCCGCGCGAGCTCGTACGTGCTCCAGGGCCGGACCGAGAGCAGCCCGAGGATCGCGTAGGACGTGGTGGTGAGCGCCGGGTCCATTGACATCGCCACCCTTGGGATGTAATCCGGTAAATAGTCCCTTTGGGAGTATTTTGAGAGTATAAACGGTGGTGGCCATGATCAGCACTCTTCAGGTCGATCCCTCCAACGCCGAGCAGGCCCGCGCCTGGGACGGCGAGGAAGGCGCGTACTGGGCCGAGCACGCGGATCGGTTCGACCGCGCGGTGCGCCCCCATAGCACGCACCTCCTTGCCGCGGCCGGCATATCCGCCGCCGACCAGGTGCTGGACATCGGCTGCGGCGCCGGCCAGACCACCCGCGACGCCGCGCGGCGGGCGAGCGGCGGCGGGGCCGTGGGCGTGGACCTGTCGGCCGCGATGCTGCGGGTGGCACGGCGGCGAGCGGCGGCCGAAGGGCTGCACAACGCCGGTTTCGTCCAGGCCGACGCCCAGGTCCACCCCTTCCCCGCCGCGGCGTTCGACGTGGCCGTCAGCCGCACCGGGACGATGTTCTTCGCCGACCCGGTCGCCGCGTTCCGCAACATCGCCGGCGCGCTGCGCCCCGGCGGACGCCTCGTGCAACTGGTCTGGCAACCGGCCACGGCCAACGAGTGGTTCCTCTCGTTCACCCAGGCCCTGGCCGCCGGACGCCCGTTGCCCACTCCCGCGCCCGACGCCCCCGGGCCCTTCGCGCTCGCGGACCCGGAGCGGGTCCGGACCGTCCTCGGCGCCGCCGGCTTCACGGACATCCGGCTGGAACCTCACAGCGAGGCGATGTGGTTCGGCGAAGACGCCGACGACGCGGAGCGGTTCACACTCGGCCTGCTCGGCTGGATGGTCGACGAACTCGACGAGGAAGGCCGGCGCCGCGCCGTCGGCAACCTGAGAGCCACCCTCACCGACCACGACACCGACACCGGTGTCCTCTACGCCTCGGCGACCTGGACCATCCGGGCGACCCGCCCGTGACGACCCGCCGGGAGGCGAAAGGGAGCCGAGTCGCCACAGCCTCAAACATCGCCCCGATGTGACACAACACTCCCGGCCCATGCGCCGGGCGGCCTTGTCATACCGCCGGAACACGCCAGACACTTTTTCACGTACGGTAGTTGCGAAGATCCCACGGGTGATGATCCCACCGGGGTGTGAGGGGCTGACAACCACCCATGACGACTCAATCGGCGGCGACGACGCGCCTCGGCGAGGCATCCGGACGGCTTTCCCGGGAGCGCCGGGAGCTGGCCCAGGACATCGCGCGGCGTGTGGTCATCGACCTGGCGCCGCTCGAGGCACGGCGCTTCGAGCAGCGCGCACGGGCGCACTTCCGCCGGCGCCTGCCCTGGAGCGGCCGCCGCACGACACGATTCGATCCGTTCGGGCTCCCCGCGGACCTGCTGACGCCGACCGCCCTGGCAGTGGCCACGGCACTGCTGGGAGCGGTGTCCACGGAAGTGGTCGGCGGTCTGACCCAACGGACCCGGGGCCGGCTGCGCCGGCGCAGGCAGCGTCGGGCCGAGGCCGCGGCGGCGGTCACGCCGCCCCACGTCCCCACCCCGGCCGCCGCGCCCGAGCCCACGGCCGCCGAGCTGGTGCGCTGGCACGCCAGTGCCCTGGCTGCCGCCCGCGGCAACCGTGTACCCGAGGAACTCGCCCGGCGCATCGCCGACGCCGCGCTGGCGCACCTCGTCCATTCCCTGGGTACGAGGACGGCCCCCACCGCCACCGAGGGCACCGCCCCGGACGCCCTCCCACCGAACCCGCCGACCCCCTCGACCCCCTCGACCCCCTCGAACCCACCGAGCCCGCCCGCTGACGACGGGCCGCCGTCGGCCGACCGCTGACGACCGCCGTGTTCCTGCGGGCACTCTTGTTCTGGTTCGCCCTCACCGTCGCTGCCGGCGCCATCGCCTTCCCGACGACACCCGACAGTCAGGCACAGGCCGCCTCGAACCACCGGTCCTGTGCCGCGGAGATCGAGTCCGAGTTCCGCCGCACGCTGCCCTACACCGCCGAGGAGGCACAGCGAGCCGCCGCGACCCCTTTCTGGCAGCGGACCCTCATCCCGGAGCCCTACCGCTCCGAGGTCGCCGAGACCATCGCGCGGAAGTGCGGAGTACGCCCCGTCGACCGTCCCGAGCAGCGTGCGGGCCTGGCCGTCGGCGTGCTGGCGGGCGGCGGATTCCTCCTCTACTGGCTGCTTCCCTACCTGACCATCCTCCGGTACGGCCTCAAGTCCGAGCATCCGCAGGAGGCCGGCGCCGTCGCCGCGGACGGCACGCCCCTTCCCTGCCTCGACACCGCCTTACGACGGCTCGCGGCCGACGCGGGGGTCACCGTGCACGCGGTGCTGTTCAACGCCGTCGACAACACGGCCAACGCCGTCGCCTTCGGGCACGCGGGCCGGCGGTACATCGAGCTGGCGAGCGGCATGGAAGGCCTGCTGGTGAAGGACCCGGCCGCCTTCGACGCCGTCGTGCTCCACGAACTCGGTCACATCCGCAACCGCGACCTCGACGTCACCCAGGGCATCACGGCCCTGTGGTGGGCGTTCGTCACGCTGGTCGCCGCCGCCTTCTGTCTCTCCCTCACGGGATTCGCGGCCGACGGCTCCGGGCTGCGCGCGCTGTGCCTGCAGCTCGCGCTGCTCACCTGCGTGGTCTACGCGGCCCGCAACAGCTACCTCCACTCCCGCGAGTTGCACGCCGACGCGTTCGCGGCCGCCCACCCCGCGGGCGCCGACAACGCCGAGGCGTCCCGGCAGTCGTTGGACCGCTTCCTCGTCCGGCTGGCCGAGCAACGCCCCGACAAGGGAGGCGAGACGTCCGCCTGGCCCTTCGCCACGCATCCCTCGCTCGCCCGCAGGAGGGCGGCGCTGGTCCGTCCCGCGCTCGCCGACGAGTTCACCGGATGGGAGGCGGCCCTGATCGGCTGCATCCTCACCTTCGCCGTGAACCTCGTGCTGGTGCACAGCTTCGACCTCACGATGTTCGCGCTCCGCACGGGCATCCTCGAACTGGCCGATCTGCACACGCTCCGGCCGGTGTACGTCTGGGCCACCCTGCCGCTGCTCCTTGTCGCAGGGCCCGTCATCGGCCTGGGCCTGCGGTACTCCGTCCTCGCGTGGGGCAGCCCGCACCACCGCGGCGTCCACCTGACGACCCGCCTGGCCAGGCTGTCCGCCTGTCTCTGGGCCGGGCTGTGCCTGGGCTGCCTGATCCATCCCGGGCCGATCACCGATGAGCACCCCCCGGACGAGCAGCCCGTCATGCTGTGGCAATCGCTCACCGACTCGGCGGTCCTCGGCCTGGCCGTGACGGCCGCCGTCTCCCTGGGTCTCTGCACCCTCCTGGTCCTCGGCACCGAAGCGGTGGCGCTGCGCCGCCGGCCCGCCCTGCTCCTGACCGGCGTCTACGGGGCGCTCGTCCCCATCGCCTGGTTCCCCACCGCGCTTCCGGCGGCCACCACGCCGTACCGCTACACCGTGGTCTTCGGCCTTCCGCTCCTCGGTGCCGTGTGCCTGCTCCTGTCCCGGCGCTCTCAACCGGCCCGCCTCCTTCAGCAGCCGGTGCGCGACGGCCACGGCCCCGGCACCGTGACGGCCGCATCGTCCCCCATGCGCACCTCGCTTCTCGTCGTGTGCCACCTGACGACCCTCGGGGTGACGGCCTGGGCTCTCGTCGTCGCGGGCCGGCTCCTGACCTTCTCCACGTCCCCCACGCCGTTGGTCCTGGCCAAGTCGCTGGGACTGATGCTGTTCGTCCTCGGCATCGCAGGTGCCGCCCTCGCGCCGCACGACACCGTGTTCCGGCAGCGCGTGCGCGCCGCGATGTGCTGCCTCGCCGGCGCCGCGGCCCTGACAGCGGTGGAGGGTCTCGTGGTCGGCACGATCCCGCCTTCTCTGTGCCTGACCCTCCTGGCCCCTGCCTGTGGCGTGCTCGTGTCCTCCCGCGTCACGGCGGCCGCCCTCTACGACCTGCGGCGCGGCAGGGCCGGCCTGCCGCGCGCTGCCTCCGCTCCCCCTTTCTCGGCAGGGCGAGCACCGGAGGGTTCACGGTCACCGGCGGGCGGAGCGCACAGAGCGCCCCGATCCGGCCTGCTGCGACGCACCGCCCACGGGGCGCACGAGTCCAGGCGGCCGCAAGCACGGCAGGCCGGCTCGGAACCGCGTCAGGGCTGACGCGGTTCCGAGCGCCGCCCTCCTTGCCGCTAGCGGGCGGCCAGGACCGCGTCGGCCACCGACCCCGGCACGGGCGCGGACGCGGCCGGACGGGTGGTGAAGGTGCCCCGGCCCCGGGTCCGGCCGCGGAGCCCGGACGCGTAACCGAAGAGTTCGGCCAGTGGAACGGCCGCCGTGACCACCGCGGTGCCGGCCTGGGCGGTGGAGCCCGAGACCCTCCCCCGGCGGGCCGCGAGATCGCCGAGCACCCCGCCGACGGCGTCCTCCGGGACGGTGACCGTGACCTCCACTACCGGCTCCAGGAGTTCCATCACGCTCGCTCGCAGCGCCGCGCGCAGCGCGAACCGGCCCGCCGCCCGGAACGCCATCTCCGAGGAGTCCTTGGAGTGCGTAGCGCCGTCGGTGAGCGTGACCCGCAGTCCGGTCACCGGGTAGCCGCCCAGGGGACCCTCGGCGAGGGCGTCCCGACAACCGGCCTCCACGGCGCGCACGTACTCCTGGGGCACACGGCCTCCGACGACCGTCGACCGGAACTCCATCCCCGCCTCCTTCCTCGGCTCGACGTCCACGACGACGTGCGCGAACTGGCCCGCGCCGCCGTCCTGTTTGACGTGCCGGTAGACCAGGCCCGTCACGCCCCGCACCACGGTCTCCCGGTAGGAGACCTGCGGCCGGCCGACGGCGACGTCCAGCCCGTGGCCGCGGCGGATCTTCTCCACCGCGACCTCCAGATGGAGTTCGCCCAGACCCGACAGAACGGTCTGACCGGTCTCCGGGTCGGACCGCACCACGAGGGAGGGGTCCTCGACGGCGAGCCGCGCCAGCGCCGACGACAGCCGGCCGATGTCGGCGTTGTGGCGGGCCTCCACCGCCACCGTCACCACCGGTTCGGCCACCAGGGGCGGTTCGAGGACCACCGGCGCCGTCGGCGTGCACAGGGTCGCCCCGGCACGTACGTTCTTCAGCCCCACTACGGCGACGATGTCACCGGCCGTCACCTCCTCCATCTCCTCGTGCCGGTCGGCCTGGACGCGCAGGATCCGGCCGATCCGCTCCGTCCGGCCCGTGCCGGCGTCCAGCACCGTCTCCCCCTTGCGCGTCGAGCCCGCGTACACGCGCAGGTAGGTGAGCCGCCCGGTCGCCGTCGCCGTCACCTTGAACGCCAGGGCGGTGAAGGGCTGCGCCGGGTCGGCGATGCGCTCCTGCTCCGTGCCGTCGAGCGTGCCGCGTACGGCCGGCACGTCGGCGGGCGAGGGCAGGTACGCCAGGACCGCGTCGAGCAGCGGTTCGACCCCGCGGTTGCGGTACGCCGAGCCGCACAGCACCACGACGCCGTCACCGCTCAGGGTCAGGTCGCGCAGTGCGACGGCCAGGGTGTGCTCGGTCAGGGCCGCCGCCGCGCAGAACTCTTCGAGTGCGGCCGGGTGGAGTTCGGCCACCGTCTCCTCCAGCGCCCGGCGCCGGCGGCCGGCCTCCTCCCGCAGCTGCTCGGGTACCGGTCCGGTCTCACACGTGTCGGAACCGGTACGCCAGACCAGCGCGCGCATCCGCAGGAGGTCGACCACACCGGTGAAGCCGTCCTCCCGCCCGATGGGCAGCTGGACCACCAGGGGGACGGTGCCCAGCCGCTCCCGGATCGACGCGACCGCGGTGTCCAGGTCCGCGCCCGCCCGGTCCAGCTTGTTGACGAACGCGATCCTCGGTACACCGTGCCGGTCCGCCTGCCGCCACACCGACTCGCTCTGCGGCTCGACGCCCGCGACGGCGTCGAACACCGCGACCGCCCCGTCGAGCACCCGCAGCGAACGCTCCACCTCGTCGGAGAAGTCGACGTGGCCGGGTGTGTCGATCAGGTTGAGGCGGTGCCCGCCCCAGGCGCAGCTCACGGCCGCCGCGAAGATGGTGATGCCGCGGTCGCGTTCCTGGGAGTCGAAGTCGGTGACGGTGGTGCCGTCATGGACCTCGCCGCGCTTGTGCACGGCACCGGTGGCGAACAGGATCCGCTCGGTGATCGTCGTCTTGCCCGCGTCGACGTGCGCGAGGATGCCCAGGTTGCGGGTGGTGGAGAGAGAAGCGGTGCTGCGGGGTCGCTGGTCGGTGCGCATGGCCCGATGCCTTTCGGGTGATGAGGATAGGGCAGCGCGATTCCCGGACGAAGAGGGCTTCGGTGGTCGGTCCTGACGGCCTGCGGGCGGCCCCGGGGCGGGGCGTCCACACGCCGCCACGCCGTAGGCCGGCGGACACGCACGGCCGGGCCCCTGTCGGGGGCCGGGCGGTGGGCGTGCGGAGGCGGCGGGACGGGCGGAACTCGGACCTCAGACGTGCGTCACGGGCATACGGTGGCGGCCGCGCAGCCGGCACCGCGCGTTCCGGGACACCGGGATCACGTCGTACCGCGCATGGGGAACGAAGGCGGCGGTGCGGTGACGGCACATGGCCCGGTTCCCCTTTCCTCAACTCGGCGACGAGCGCGCCGTGATGTGCTGCGGCGCGTGAGGCGAGTGTAGTGAGCCCGGCCGACCGGTGCACCGGACTTTCCTCCCGGCCGGCCTGGCCGGCGCAGTCGCTGTCGCGCCGGGCTCCGCCCGTCAGAGGTGCCGAAGGACGGCGGAAGTGAATTCGGCGGTGGAGGCGCGGCCGCCGAGGTCGCGCGTGCGCACGGGGGTGGTGGCCAGGACGCCGGCGATGGCATCGGTGATGTCGGCTGCGGCCCCGGGGTGGCCGAGGTGGTCGAGCATCATGGCGGCGGACCAGATCGCGCCGATCGGATTGGCGATGCCCTGCCCGGCGATGTCGGGGGCCGATCCGTGGACCGGCTCGAACATGGAAGGGTGCTCGCCCCGCGGGTTGAGGTTGGCGGACGGAGCGATGCCGATGCCGCCGGCCACCGCGGCCGCCAGGTCGCTGAGGATGTCCCCGAAGAGGTTGGACGCGACGACGACGTCGAACCGGGCGGGGTCGAGGACGAACTTCGCGGCCAGCGCGTCGATGTGCTCCTGGTCCCAGTCGACCGTGGGGTGCTCGGCGGAACGCTCGGCCACCAGCTCGTCCCAGAACGGCATGGTGTGCACGATGCCGTTGGACTTCGTCGCCGACGTGAGGCGCCCGCCGCGCCGTTCGGCGAGGCCGAAGGCGAAGTCGAGGACCCGGGTCACGCCCGGCCGCGTGAACACGGCTTGCTGCACGGCCATTTCATCGGGACGCCCGCGGTTCATCCGACCGCCGATCTCGCTGTACTCGCCTTCGGTGTTCTCCCGGACGACCACGAAGTCCACCTCGCCGGGCGCGGCCGCGCGTACGGGGCTGGGAAGGCCCTCGAACACGCGGATCGGTCGGAGGTTGACGTACTGGCCGAAGGCCCGGCGGATCGGGATGAGCAGCCCCCACAGGGAGACGTGGTCCGGCACACCCGGGTAGCCGACCGCACCGAGGAGGATCGCGTCATGACGGCGGAGCTGCTCCAGTCCGTCCTCGGGCATCATCGATCCGAGGCGCAGGTACCGCTCGCAGGACCAGTCGAACTGCTCGTAGGTGAAGGTGATGCCGTGGCGCTGTCCCACGGCGTCGAGGACCTCTCGTGCCGCCGGGAGGACTTCGGTGCCGATGCCGTCACCGGGTATGAGGGCGATGCTGTGGTTCGTCATGGCTCGAATTCCAGCAATCAGGCACCGTCCGGGTCCAACACGTATCCCCGATGTGCCTCATAGGCTGCTCCTATGAGGCGGTGGGACGGCGATCTCCAGGAAGGCACGGGCCGCCGGCGTCAGCTGCGCCTTGCGGCTCACCAGGACGTTGTGCTGGACGCAGGCCGGTTCCAGGTCGAGGACGAGGGCTCCGGCCCGTTCGGACAGGTCGGCCCAGGATTCCGTCACCACCGCCAGTCCGACACCCCCGAGCACCAGGGGCAGGAAGGCCATGCGGTGCTCGGTCTCCACCGCGATGCGGACGTCGATGCCCTGTGTTTTCAGGTCGTCGACGTAGCCGCGGATCCCGGTCCCCCGCTGCCCGACGATCAGCCGGTGCCCTCCGAGCTGCTCACGTTGGACTGCCTGTCCGGCCGGGAAGGGACCGTCCACCCGGGTGACCAGGACGAGCCTGTGGTCTCCGACAGGGTGCGGGACGACGTCCCGGCCCTGCAGCGGCGACGAGGTGGTCAGCAGTCCGAGTTCGCAGCCTCCCGTGCGCACCATCTCGACCGCGTCCGCGCGGGTGAGGGCTACGCGCAGGCTGAGCGACACCTCTGGATAGCGCTCGGTGAAGCGCTGGATCATGGTGCTGAGGGGTTCGACCGTGAGTGAGGCCATCGCGGCGATCTCCAGGCGTCCGCCGCGTAGTTCACGGACGGCCCCCACGCTGGCCCTGGCCAGCTCCAGGGCGTGCAGGGCTTCCCGTGCCCGTGGAACCAGTGCGCTACCGGCCTCGGTCAGGACCACCCTCCTGCCGATCCGGTGGAACAGGGAGCTGCCCACGTCGCGTTCCAGGGCCTGGATGGACTGCGACAGGGACGGCTGCGACACGTAGAGTGCCGCGGCCGCGCGGTTGAAGCCGCCCTGGTCCACGATGGCGAGGAAGTACGTCAGCTGCCGGAAGTCCACGGTTCAGCGTAGGCCGTCCCGTCTCCTGCCTCACGCCGCACTGGCGTCCCGGACCAGGGGGCCGCCGATCGCCTGCTCCGTCCAGATGGTCTTCCCGCTACTGGTGAACCGGCTGCCCCAGCGGTCGGTGAGCTGGGCCACGAGGAAGAGGCCACGCCCGCCTTCGTCCGTCTCCCGTGCGCGGCGCAGGCGCGGCTGGGTACTGCTGGGGTCGGACACCTCGCAGACGAGCACCCGGTCGCGGATCAGCCGGAGCCCGACCGGGCCGCCCGCGTAGCGGATCGCGTTCGTGACGAGCTCGCTGGCGACGAGCTCCGTCACGAAGCTCAGTTCGTCCAACCGCCAGTCGGACAGCCGGCCCACCACCAGCTCACGGGCGTGCGCGACGAGGGACAGGTCGGGTTCGAGTTCCCACTCGGTGACCTGATCGGACGAGAGGGCGTGGGTGCGGGCGAGCAGCAAGGCGACGTCGTCGGCGGGCTCTTGAGGCAGCACCCCGTCGAGAACGTCCTGGCCGATCTCGCCCAGGGTCCGGATCTGGTTCGCGCCGGCGAGCGCGCTCCTCAGTCTCTCCATTCCCTCCTCGATGTCGCCGCCGCGGCTCTCGACGAGTCCGTCCGTGAAGAACGCGAGCATGCTGCCGGGCCGCACTTCGAACTCCGTTGCCTCGAAAGGCATTCCGCCGACACGTCGAACCAGTCCCCGCCGACTCCCAAGCCGCCCCCCGCCGGCTGGTAGACGCCCACCGTCTCCGCGGCGGCGAAGTCCAGGGCGGAGCACGGCAGCAGGCTCCGCTGCAGGGCCACCACCGACAGGTGTTCCTTCGTGTAGCGGCGCGCGTTGTCCACGCCGAGGGCGGCCCTGGAGGCGATGTCCTGCAGGAGGGCCGCGTCCTCCTCGCCGAACGCGGAAGGCAGCTGACTGCGCCAGACCGTGACGCAGCCGAGGATCAGACCGCGCGCGTAGAGCGGCACCGCCACGGAGGAGTGCGCCCCGCTCGGGACGAACAGGCGCAGGGTCTCGGGGTCCACGCCGAGCGTCGCGCGGAGTACGGCGACGTCGGACACCAGTACCGGCCGTCCTGCCATGAGCGGCCGCATCACCTCGGTGTCCGGTACGGGAGGGAGCGCCTCTCCGACCGGCAGGAGGTCCTCCGCGGAGATCCCCGGGCTCTGCGCGGCGGCGGTCCGGCGCAGGCGGACATCACCGCTGGCGTCGAGGTGCGCGGGCGCGTCGCCCACCAGCACCGGCTCGGCGAGGTCCACCGTCGCCAGATCGGCGAAATCAGGGACGAGCAGATTCACGAGGATCCGGGCCATGTCCGTCACGTCCAGGGAGGCCCCGATGCTCGCGGCGGCGGCGTGGGACAGCCCCTTCCGGCGTCGCTCCGAGTCCCGCTCGACCGCCTCCGCCGCGGTTTCCGCCGGGGTGACCAGGACGAGCCACTGATCGTCGGCGTCGGAATCGGAATCGCCTGGAGCGTGCGCTGCGAGCCGGACCACCGTGCAGACCAGAGGGACCTCGCTAGCGGGAACCGCCAGCGGGCGACCGGCCGCTCCCGGCTCCGTCCCGGCGCGCGCGAGCAGCCCCAGCAAGAGCGCACAGGTCTGACCCGGCGACCCGCAGCGCGCCCTCGCGGGGCGGCGGGCTAGCCGCGCGCGCGCCGGCGCCGTACGAGGATCCCGACGGCCGCCCCGGCCAGGGCCGTTGCCACCACGCCCGCCGTCGTCCACCAGAGGGCGGGCCCCGATCCGGGCTCCGCGGGCTGTGCGGGGGCCTCGGAGGCCGGAGCCGGCATCGGTGTCTGGACCGGTGTCTGGACCGGTGTCTGTGTCCGGGTCGGTGCGGGCGACGGTGTGGCGGGACGGGGAACCGGGGTGCCGGTGACCGGTGCCGGGTCCACCACGGGTACGCCGACTTCGAGCTCTCCGTGCCCGAGGGCGGGGAAGCCCACGTCGACGGTGACCTTCCAGGCGCCGGGCGGCAGGGATTCGGCCGTGGTCCAGCCGGCCGGCGCCGCGGCGGGGTCACGCACCAGCCGCCAGGGCCCCATGGTGCGGGCGCCGTCGCCGCTGACCGCGTTCACGGTGGCGGCGACCGCCTCCTCGATGGCGTCCCCGTCGTTCTCCCAGGTGATGTCGGCGGTGATGCGGCCCTCCCGCTGCCCGGTCATCACCACCTTCACGGTGTCGCCGTGGGCGTGCGCCGCGGCGGGGGACAGCAGGATCAGGCCGAGTGCGGTCAGGACGGCCTGGAAAGCGATTCGTATGCGCATCGTGGCGGTGCTCCGGGTGGGGTGAGGGGCCGGCGGACGGCCGCGCGACGCGGCCGTCCGCCGGAGGGGACTTCAGGGGGCTGTGAGGGTCAGCCGGCCTTCTGCACGGTCCAGGCCTGCGCCGGGCGGCCGTCCGCGCGCTGGAGGTCGAGCAGCCAGTTCCCGTAGTAGGGGCGGCTGCTCACGGTCAGCGCGAAGCCGCCGCTCGGGTCGGTGACGTTCACCGCGCCGCCACTGGAGGCCAGCTTCCAGGCCTGCGCACCGGCGCCGCCGCAGGGCTGCTGTGCGACCCACATGCCCGCGGCCGGAGTGCCGCCCGGCTGCAGGCACTTGCCGGAGACCGCGGAGCGGATGCGGACCAGTCCGTTGCCCGCGTCGTCGAAGTACCACTGCTGCTGGGCGTACCCGTTGGAACGCGCCCCGACGAGCACGGTGCCGTCGGCGCTGCGCCCGCCCCAGACCTCGGCGGCCATGCCGGTGCTGCCGTTCCCGAGCAGGTACCGGGTGCCGGGGCTGGTCGCACCGCCGCCCGTTCCCTTCGTGCGGAAGGACGCGGCCTTGCCGGGTCCGCTGTCCCGGCCGGCGCTGTCGCGGACGGAGACGGCGACCGTGTAGGAGGTGTCGGGCCGGAGGTTGTAGACGCGCAGTACCGGGGACTGGACCCACGCCAGGTGCTTGCCGTTCAGCAGGACCTGGTACCAGGCGGCGCCCTCGGCCTTGGGCCAGTTCACGACGGCGGAGTCCGACTGGACCTGACCCACCGTCACAGCCGGTCCGCCCGTGGGCTTCTTGGTCGGTGTGGGTGTCGGCTTCTTGGTCGGCGTCGGGGTCGGGGTCGGACCGGGGTCGGTGCCGCCTCCGCCCTTGTTCCGCATCAGGAACTGGTTGTCGGCGATGTTCCAGTGCGTGGCCAGGTAGCTGCCGGCCTTCGGGCCGGTGTGGAAGTAGTCGTCGTGGTTGCAGTCCAGGATGTTCTCGGACGCCTGGTTGGTGCAGATGTTGCGCATCTGCGGGTAGTACGGGGTGTCCGAGTAGCACATGACGTCGAACTCGTCGGTGCAGTGCGCGCCGCGGCTGGTGTTCGGGGCGCTGTTGTTGACGGCGCCCAGGTTGTGGCCGAGTTCGTGCGCCGCGGTGTGGCCGCCCCAGCAGCCTGAGTCCGTACGCCCGTACGAGGGGCCGAAGTTGCTGAGGTTGGCCTGGCCGGGTCGCTCGTCGCCGTTGAAGGTGCCTATGCCGCAGTAGACCTGGGTGTCCGCGAAGATCATGTACTTGCGGTCCCGGCGGTCGAGCCCCTTGCCGGCGAGCGCGGCGTTGGTCGCGCTGAACTCTGCCAACGCGGAGTCCGGGAGCTCGATGTTGAGCACGGTCGGGGTGCAGTCGGCGGCCGTCACGTAGCGGATGTGGCGGACGCCGCCGGTCTCCTGGGCGCTCGCCGCGTAGATGAGGTCGGCGTCGGCCGCCCACTTGCGGAACGAGGCCACGTACTCGGAGAAGCGGTCGCGGCCGGGGCCGTGGATGTACACGACCTGGACGCGGTTGCCGGTGCTGCCGTCGCCGTCGCACTGGACGGTCTGGCCCGCGGGGCCGGCCGCGACGTCCTGGCCGGCGGCCGAGGGCGCGGGCGCGGCGGACTTGTCGGCAGCGCGGTCGGCGTCGGCGGCGGGCGCGTCCTGAGGACGTCCGCCGCCTTCGCCGGTCGCCGGGTCATCGGCGGCGGGGCGGGCCGGATCGGCCGCCGGCGCCGACGCCTTGACGGCGGGCGGGATGTCCTTCGCGATGTCGACACCCTTGGGCGGGGCGTCGGGGCCGTGGGTGCAGAGACCGGCACCGGTCCGGTAGACGCCGGCGCACCGGTCGCCCTTCGGTGCGGCGGCGAGGCCGTCGTAGACCATGCCGCGCGCGCTCTCGTTGGCGGGCGCGCTCGCGAGGGGTTCGGGCTCCTGGTCCCGGGCGGGCGCGGCGGCCGGTGCGGCGGCCTCCGCACCGGCTTGCACGGTCACGGCCTGGGCGTCGTCACCCAGTCCGGAGTAGGCGATGCCGGCGGCGATCACCGCCGCCGTGGCCATGGCGGCGGTGAGGAGTATCAACCGCCGGGGTTTGCGGCGGTGTTCACGCCGTCTGCGTCGTCCTGGCATGGGCACCTCAAGTCTGTGTCGAATGAGTGGGTGCGCGGAAGCCTGCCAGACGAATGCGGCGGAGAATTCGGACAAAGAGGAGCGCGCTTCGAGAAATCGTTCCGTTACCTGTCCGCCAAATCTGACGAACACTCAATACTCAAGTAAACAAGGCAAGTTACGCGCGTCACGTGTATTGGTCCAGGCCTTATCGGAGGGAGTCGTTATCAAATCGAGATAAGGGGCAAGGGCCTATTGACGGGAATTCAGTCAGGGATTCATCTAATTACTACCTGTCGAATTCCCTTCGTCACGACCCGTGAGGAACTCGGTGCCCGGCCGGCTCAGCGGAACAAGGCGGGGTTCTCCGTGGGCCCCTGACGCAGCGTCCGGGCCGGGATGCCGGTATCCGCGCGACCGTGTCGCGCGCCATGAGCAGCTCGTCATCGAGGCCCCGCCGGAGTTCGAGGCGAACCCCCGTGGGACACCAGCACCGCCCTGGACGACCGATCGACGCCGCCGACGGCCTTACGCGATCAGGCCCCGGCGGCCCGCACCGGACGCCGGATCAGGTAGAGGGCCGCGGACAGGACGAGCACCGCCATGCACGCGATGAACACCAGCCCCGCACCCTCCAGCCCGAGCGGACCCACCAGCAATCCCACGCCGATCACCGGCACCGAGATGCCCGCGTACGCCACCACGAACAGTGTGGAGATCACGGCCGCCCGCTGGTCCGCGGGAGACGCCTCGGCCACCGCGGACAGCGCCCCGCGAAACGCCAGCCCCTGCCCGAGTCCGCCGACGAGGGCGCTCAGCACCACCAGCGGCAGCAGATCCCACCACAGCGCGCCCGCGAGCAGCGCCAGCCCGGCGAAGAGCCCGGCGCACCCCAGGGGCAGCGAGCGCCCCACCCCGACCGCGCCGACCGCCAGCTGCCCGGCGGTCGAGGCGAAGAAGGCCAGCGCGACCACCAGTCCGCTCACGGCATGGTTGTGCACGTCCAGGGACTGTGCGAGGAACGCCGGGCTGACGGACGTGAACACCCCGAACAGTGCGAACCCCACGAACGAGGCGATCGCCGCCGGCCCGAACACCGCCCGCACCTGCGCGGGCAGACCGGGCCGCTGCGGCCTGACGGTGCTCAGCGGCCGCCGCTCCCGTACCGTCTCCGGAAGCCGCAGCAGGACGACGGCCGAGCCGGCCACCAGCGCGAGGTGCACGGCGAACGGCAGGTACAGCGGCCGGGAGGCGTACTGCGCGAGCACTCCGGCGAGCAGCGGACCGCAGCCCAGCCCGCCCATGTTGGCGGCCGTCGCGACGAGAGTGGCCCGCGAGGCGCCGCCGTGCGGTGCCAGCTCCATCACGTACGCCGTGGCGGCCCCGGTGAACAGGCCGGCGGACAGACCCGACAGCAGCCGCCCCGCGTACAGCCAGGCCATCGCGTCGGCGCACAGGAAGCAGACGGCGCTCCCCGCCGCGAAACCCAGCCCCGCCAGCAGCACCGGCCGCCGGCCCACGGCGTCCGAGGCATTGCCCGCCAGCAGCAGCACACCGATGACGCCGAAGGCGTACACGGCGTACACCACGGTCACCGTCAGCTCGGAGAAGCCGAACTTCTCCTGGTAGAGGCCGTAGAGGGGGGTCGGCAGCGTGGTGCCGGCCATGCACACGGCGAACACCGCCCCGCTGAGCAAACACTCGCGCCACCCTCGGCGATCACCGTCCATGCCGCCGACGGTAAACCCGCGAGGCACCCCGGACCGGGCCCGACCTGCGCGGCGCGCCGCCGCCCCCACCTGCACAGCGGAGAACGTCGCAGTCCCCGCCGCGCGCGGCGGCCGGGTAGGACTCGACGACCGGCCCTGCGCAGCCGGGCGGATCGGTGCTGCCCCCGTTCCCCGTACCCTTCCGGCGCGTCCGGTCGCGACCTCCCCCGACAGGGCGGCGAGCCCGCCCTGTCGGAGCCGGTCTCCTGCTCCGGTCCCCAGGTCTACAGGTCCCCGGGTCCCCGGGTCCCCGGGTCCCGGCCTAGTTGAACGGCTCCAGCGTCATGAAGGCCTCCTGCGGGTTTCCGTCGTGCACCAGCGACTCGTGGGCGCCGACGTCGTCGAAGGCGAAGCCGTACGCCTTACCGTCGGCCATCTGCTCGTGGATGATGCGGGAGTAGTGGTTGGTGACGGCGTCACGGTAGAAGTCCGCGCCGTTCGCGTCGGGCTGGTCGGGGTTGGTCAGGAGCGTCGACCGGTTGAAGCCCGCACACAGAGTGCGGGAGATCGGGCCGCGGACCAGGTCGTTGGGTGCGTCCAGCAGCTTGTAGCAGCCGAAGATGCTGTCGGAGTCCGGCTTCTGGAAGCTGGTGACCACCGCTCCCGAGCTGTTGGTGAAGTTCATGACGTTGCCCGAGACCCGGCCGTAGTACTTGGTGTTCGGCTGGTTCACGAACGGCGTCACGGTGAGCGTCGAGGAGCTGTACTTGTTCCAGACCCGATTGACGTAGTCGTTCATGACGCCGGCCGAGATTCCGCCCGCCTCGATGCCGTGACCCGGCGAGAGCGCTCGCAGCGGTGTGCCGTCGGGACGGTTCTGAATCAATCCTCCCCAGCCGGCCGAACGCAGCTTGCTGAAGACGGCGTTGTAACCGCCCGGCTTGAGCCGACCGGCATTCACGACCGTGCCGTTGGCCGCCTTCACACCCACCGCATACGGAGCCGAGAACATGTCGACCTGCGTGCTGTTGATCCACAGGCCGGCATCGTTGAGGGTGTACTCGGACCAGTTGAAGAGGATGTCGCGATTGGGGTCGGAGGCGTTCTGCACGGCAGGCTGCACCAGGCCGCCCGTGCTGACCTTGAAGACGATCTTCTGGCCGATGGAGAAGTAGACGCGTCCGGAGAACTTGGGCATCCGGATCGTCTTGGTCTGCCCGTTGGCCGGACCCGCGATCGACGCGTCGGGGGCCGGGGTGGGGGGATTGCCCCCCACGGGCCAAGGGTGGAACGTGCCGTTGGCGTCGGCCCAGCCCTGCTGGCCCGTCGCGAGCAGGGTGCCCAGGTTGTAGACGTAGACCGGCTCACTCCGTCCCGAGCTGTTCTTGATCGTGAGCGGGATGGTGACCGGTACGGCCTCCGCGGACGCCGACTGACCGAGAACCGTCAGGCATGCGGCGACGATCGACGTCGCGACCCCGGATGCCAGTACTTTCGATAAGCGGAACACGCTTTCCTCCTTGTGGGGGGACACGATGCCGGGCAGTGCGGTGCCCGGTGACGCAGATGGAGCGGGCGGACGGACGGAGCATGAACGGACGGATGGATCGATGGAAGGCTGGAAGGCTTGGACGACTTGAAGTCTGAGAGCGCTCTCAGAGTCGGGCCGCGTTCACCTTCTGTCAATGAATCTCGCACGGCCCGGACGTGACGGCGCCCGCTCGGCCCGCCGGCAGGCGACCCGATCCACGTACCACCGTTCGACCGGGCAGAAGGTGCGGCAACACCGCCGGGTGCGGTCCTCAGGCAAGATGCACAGGTGGACAAGACGACGGAACTCGTAGCGAGGGCGGGCGCGCTGACCGCCCGGGGAAACCGGCGAATCCTCGGCATCGCCGGGCCACCGGGGTCCGGAAAGTCGACGCTGGCCGCCCTGCTCGCCGACGCGCTCGGGCCGGAGACGGCCGTGGTCGTCCCGATGGACGGATTCCACCTCGCCCAGACCGAACTGGCCCGGCTGGGGCTGGCCGACCGCAAGGGCGCTCCGGAGACCTTCGACGCCGCCGGCTACGTCTCCCTGCTGCGCCGACTTCGCGCACCCGGCGCGGCCACGGTGTACGCGCCCGCCTTCGACCGCTCCCTCGAGGACCCGATCGCGGGCAGCGTTCCCGTCACCCCGGCCCTACCGCTCGTGATCACCGAGGGGAACTACCTGCTGCACGATGCGGGAGAGTGGGCGGCGGTACGGCCACTGCTGGACGAAGCCTGGTACCTCGCCCCGGACCGGGCCCTGCGCATCGGGCGCCTGGTCGAGCGGCACGTACATCACGGCAAGGATCCGGCGTACGCACGCGAGTGGGTGGCACGCTCGGACGAGGCGAACGCCCGGCTCATCGCCCCGGGCCGCGCCCGCGCGGATCTCGTGGTCGACACGGGCTGACCTCGCCAGGGCCGCAGCGCCCGGCTCCGCCCTGCGTCGGTGCGCCCTTGGTGTGCGTCCTTGGTGGGTGCGTTCTTCCGTCAGTACACGAGCTTGTAGGTCACGTCCTTGGGGACCGGGTCCGGTGCGGTGTCGGTGTAGAGGAGCCTGATCGTTGTGAAGCGCTGGACGTCGGGGTGCTCGGGCCAGGCCTCCGGATCGCTCAAGGTCACCGTTACCGGGTAGGCGCGGAAACGGCCGGCCGCGCAGTAGGGGCGGCAGTCGTTCACCATGTCGGTGCCGGTGGCCGTCGCGGTCCTCGCCCCCCAGGTGTCCCATCGGAGTCCGACGAGGCGGTTGTTCCCGTCGCCGCAGGCCAGGAGGTACTCCGCGGGGCGCATCTGGGCCTGCGAGAAACAGTCGACGACCACCACCGGATCCAGTGGATCCAGAGTCCGGGCCGATGACGTACCACCGGTGTGCGCGGAGGCCGGGATCACGGCGGCCGCCATGGCCGCCGCCGTGCACAGCAGGGTGGCCATACGCACCCGGCACCGGGATGCGCGTGCGGGGCGGCCGGCTGCTGAAACGTTCACGAAGGACCTTCCTCGCCTCTCTGCCCCCGCCGGCACTACGGCATTCCCAGCTTCCCCCATCGGTGTGAACCTCGCACCCCCTGGATCGGGGCTGACGGCGCCTGCGGCCTCGGCGGTCTCCACGACCGCCTGGTCACCTGTGCAGCAGGGCGCAGACGAAGTCCTCCTGGACCTCCCGGACCTGTGCCGACAGGTCGGGGTTGCTGGTGAGGGACGTCTGCGTGGTGATCGAGAAGGTCAGCGAGCGCCGACCGTCCGCCGTGGCCGCCACCAGCTGCGTGTAGCCGGGTGTATTGCCGGTGTGGCCGTACACCGCTCCGCAGCGCGTGGTGTAGCGGAAGATCGCCAGGCCCGCCTCGGTGCGGCCGGGTCCGGGGGGCTGGGACAGAGCGCCGGGGATGAATCTGAATTGCTGCCGTCGGGTGCGGTCCGAGACGAGCGCGCCGCCCGCGTAGCCCCGGATGAACGCGGTCAGGTCCTTCGGCGTCGAGACGATGCCCCCGGCCGCCCACGCCCCCGAGGCACTCACGGCCTCACTGACGTCGACGGGCCCGGCCTGCGGATCGATCTGGTAGCCGTGGAGGAAGGGCATGGGCAGCCGGTACCCCTGCGGCAGGCTCGTGGCTTCCATGCCCAACGGCTCGTAGACGAGCTCGCGCAGCAGCGTCTCGTACCGGCGTCCGGTGGCGGCCTCGGCCATGAGGGCGATGGCGATGTTGTCGGAGTTGGAGTACTCGTAGCGGCTGCCCGGCCGGAATTCGAGGTCCTCGTCGGCGATGAACTCCAGCAGGCGCCGGGAATCGAAGTGGTGGCGGGGGTCCTCGGAGATGATGTCGATGAACCCCTGGGAGGCCGGATAGTCGGGCAACCCGCTCGTGTGGTTGAGAAGTTGGCGCAGCGTCACCCTGTGCCAGGCAACCGGCTGACCGGGCAGCACCTCACCGATCGTGTCGTCCAGGTGCAGCCGGCCCCGGTCGACGAGCCCCAGGGCCACCGCTCCGCTGAAGGCCTTGGCGACACTGGCGATCCGCATGTGGTCGGTCGCCCTCGGCGGCCGGCCACTCTCCACGTCGGCCACGCCCGCCCGGTAGATCTCCGTACGGTCGCCGTCACGCAGGACGGCGATGACTCCGGGGGGCCCGTCGGGCCTGTCCACCAGCTCCCGCAGCTCTTGGCGGAGAGCGACCCCGGGCGGCGGATTGCGGTCCGCTCCGGCCTGGGCGGGCTGCACGGAGGCGGCGAGCACGGCGCCGCACACAGCGGTGGCGGCAGCCAGGCGCAGCGACGGGCGGATCCGGCCGGCGTGGCCGTACGGGCGTGGGGACACGGAGGTACCTCCCGGCGAAGACGGAGTGCGGTGGCCCACGATGGCAGGGGCCGTCCCGCTGCCGACGGCGACGCGGCCGCACTCCGCCGAGCCGTGGCCCATCCGGCCTCTCTTCTGCCGATCTCGGCGGATCGGCCTGCTCCGGAAACGCGGCTCAGAGCATCCGCCCAGGTCAGCGGCGCGCCGCGTGGGCGTGGGCACGGACGACGGTGCGGCTCGGGGAGCAGCGGCCCGGGGGGCACCTTCTCGCGGTGGCCGGTCGAGGACGAGGAGCCGGAGGCGGCACCTTGCGCCTCAGCGGCTTCGGTGCCCACCAGTTCAGGCCGCCCGCCAGGCGCATGAGCGCCGGTACGAGGACGCCCCGCACGAGGGTGGCGTCGAGGAGGACGCCGAGGCCCGCGCCGATCCCGAAGAACTGCAGGAGGGAGACCTGGGAGGTGCCGAAGCTCAGGAGGGTGAACGCGAGCAGGGCGCCGGCGGTCGTCACGATGCCGCCCGTTCGGGCGATGCCCGAGACGATCGAGTCGGCGTTGTCCTGCCCGGCGTCGCGCGCCTCCTTGATCCGTGCGAGAACGAACACCTCGTAGTCCACCGAGAGCCCGAAGACGATGCAGAACAGCAGCACCGGCATGGTCGTGCTGAGTGGTCCGGGCGTGAAGCCGAGCAGGCCGCTCAGATGGCCCGTCTGGAAGATCCATACCATCGCCCCGAGGACGGCCGTCAGGCTCAGGGCGTTCAGCGCGATGGCCTTGAGCGGCAGGAGCAGGCTGCGTGTGAATCCGAACAATAGTACGAACGTGGTGACGGTGATCAGGGCGAGCGCCAGCGGTATCCGGTCTCCCACCGTGTCCTTGGCGTCGACCAGTACCGCGCTCGGTCCGCCGACCATGACGTCGGTGCCCGCCGGGGCGGGGGTCGACCGGACGTCGTGCACGAGCTGCTGGGCGGCGCGCGACCGGGGGTCGACCAGCGGCACCACGGAGAGCCGGGCCGGGCCGTCGCCGTCGGGACCCACGACCTGGGCGACCTGGGGGAGCGCGGACAGCCGACGGGCGTAGTCCTCCTGCGCCGACCGGGGCGCCGTGCCCGTGACGAGGACGGTGAGTGCGCTGGAGCCCTTCATGTCGAACGCGTCGCGCACCAGGTCGCCGGTCTGGCGGCCGGCCGCGCTCGTGGGCAGCGCCCGGTCGTCGGGGGTGGCGAAACCAGCGTGCGCGAACGGCGCGGCGAGGAGCACCAGCAGGCCGATCACCGGCAGCGCCGCGATCAGCGGGCGGCGTACGACGATCCGCGCCAGCCCCTCCCAGAAGCGCGACCCGGAGCCCTTCTGCACCCGGTGGCGCCACGGCACGGGCCAGGCGTTCACCCGCTTTCCGAGCAGCGTGAGCACGGCGGGCAGGACGGTCACGGCACTCACCGCGGCGATGGCCACCACGGCGATGCCCGCGTAGGCGAAGGAGCGCAGGAAGTACGGCGGGAACACCAGCAGCGTCGCGAGCGCGGCGGAGACCGTCGCGGCACTGAAGGCGATCGTGTGGCCGGCGGTGCGCACGGTCCGGATGGCGGCCGTGCGCGGCCTGTACCCGGCCGCGAGCTCCTCGCGGAACCGCGAGACGATCAACAGCCCGTAATCGATGCCCAGCCCCAGGCCGAGCGCCGTGGTGAGGTTCAGCGCGAACACGGACACGTCGGTGACGGAGCCGAGGACACTCAGGACCAGCAGGGTCCCGGCGATGGCGAGGACCCCGATCAGCAGCGGCAGCGCGGCGGCCACCACACTGCCGAACGCCAGGACCAGCAGGATCAGGGTTCCCGGCAGGACGACGGCCTCGGCCCGCTTCAGGTCGGACTCCGCGATGTCCTGCAGCTCGGCGTCGGTGAGCGCCGACCCTCCCACGTGCACCGTCAGGGCCGCGTCGGAAGCGCTGGGGGCGGTCAGCTCCTCGCTCAGCCGCTTGACCCGCGCCCCGAGCTGTTCTCCCTCCCCGTCCACGTGCGCGACCAGCATGGCCGCGTGGCCGTCCCGGCTGCGCAGTTCCGCCGCGCCGCCGGTCCAGTACGAGGTCACGGCGCTCACGTGCGGCTGGGCGGCGAGGCGGCGGGTCAGGCCCTCGCCCGCGCTCCGGGCCTCCGGGCCGTCGACGGAACCGCCGACGGCCTGCGCGACGACGACCAGGTTGGGGGACGCCCCCAGGCCTTCGGCGGCCGCGAGGGCGGCACGGCTGGACTCGGACCGGGGATCGTCGTATCCCTGCGTCTTCAGCCGGCCGGTCGCTTCCGCACCGAACACGACGGACAGCGCCAGGAACACGAGCGCGGCGAGGAGGACGAGCCGGGGACGACGGGTCACGAAGACGCCTGCGCGACGGGACATCGGAGCCTCTGATCCGGGTGGCATGCGTCCTGCTCTTGCGCAGAACGGTGGATTTCCACCGTGCCCGGAGGAGGGATGGGGCCGTAGCCCCGGCTATTCGTTACTTGACAGGAGCCGATGGGAAGGGAGCGCTTCGGTTGCGGGCGTACTCGCGGCGCAGCGTGATGCCGTAGCCGTCGAGGGCGAGGATGCGAAGGGTGCCCCCGGGTCGCACGCTCCGGGGGCACCTTTGCGCGGTCACCGGCATGACGTAGCCGAGCAGGCCCTCCTTCGTGTACGGCCCCTCGCAGTCGGCGCGGTTTGAGACGAAGTGATCGAATACGGACGGTACGTAGCACCGGTAGAGGGGCACCGAGCCCGGCACCGCCTTGGTGTACGCGTATCCGACCGCGCCGAGGAGCTGTTGCCCCTCGCACCCCGGGTCGGGGGTCAGCAGCGAGTGGTTCACCACCTTGCACTCGTAGAGCCGGACCGTGCCGGGCGCGGGGTCCCGCAGCACCTTCCAGACTCCCTCGTGGGTGAACCCGGCGGGCAGGGGGCGTGAGGAAGGACGTGGTGGACGAGCTCATGCGGGGAGCCGAGGGCTACCTGCGCACCTGGGCGGGCACCCGCGGCCACACCACCCCCTACGCGCCGCTGGTCCGCGGCTACCGCCCGAGCGGTACCGGATGGCGCAACGCCTCTGGCTCCCGTTCCGGACATCGACCAGCATGGGGACAGCGGGACCGGGCGGACGAGATGGGCACGCATGCGCGCCACTGAGAGCAACCAGGACTATCCCTTCGCCGTCGCGAACACGGCCGCGGCACTCCTGGACGATGCCGGGACGATCGTCGCCTGGACACCGGCGGCCGAAGCCCTCCTGGAGCGCCGGTCCGCGGACGTGTGCGGCCGACCGGCCCGGGACCTCCTCGCGGACCCGGACCCGGGCAGCTGGGAAGCGGTTCTGGCTCAGGGCAGGCAGGGGGAGCAGGCGGGGTGGGAGGGCCGGGCCACACTGCGACACGGCTCAGGACGCGAGCTGGAGATCGGCTTCCGCGTCATCCCGCTGAACGACGGCGCGCGTGGGGACGCGGCCCGCTGCCTCGTACTGGGCGCACCCCTGGAGCTGGTCGCCCAATGGCGGCAGGACCACGCCTTCACCCATGAACTGTTCCTGCAGGGCCGAGTGGGCCTGGCCGTCTTCGATGCGGACCTGCGCCTGCTGCGGACGAACACGCACCTGTTGCCGTACACCGGGGTGCCCGTCGACTTGAACGGCCGGCGCCTGGCCGACTTCCTGTGGGCGCAGGACGCGCGGATCATCGACGACCGGCTGCGGGAGGTCATGCACAGCGGGAACCCCCTTGTCGGTTTCAACACGACCGCGCGCACCTTGGACGACCCCAGAGGGGGCCGGGTCGTGACCATCCAGGCGTTCCGGCTGCAGGAACCCGACGGACATCCGATGGGTGTGGCTGCGGTGTTCACCGACGTCACCGACCACGAACGGTCGCGCGGGCGCCTGGACCTGCTGTACCGCGCGACCGGAGCGCTGGGCGGTTCGCTGTCCGTCCTGCGCACCGTCGAGGACCTGGTCAAAGTGCTGGCGCCCTCGTTCGGCGATTGCGCCGCGGTGGATCTCGCGGAGACCGTTCTGAGCGGCGGTGAACCACCCCCGGACGGACATCTCCCGCTGCCCCTGATCCGGATGGCCGTCGCCGGAGCGAAAGCGGACGCGCTGCGTACGGGTACGGCCCGGTTCACGGCTCCTCTCGCCACGGCCGTTCCCCACCCGACCGTGACCGAGGCGGGAGGGGCCGAACCGGCCGCGCCCGGGGCCCGGGAGTGCCAGGGAGAGCTGATCACCGGCCTCGGAACCCGGCCCGCGGGACCCGAGAGCGACGCGGCCCCGAAGTGGGCCACCGCCGTCCCGGGTGCGCATTCGGCGATGACGGCGCCGCTGTGCGCGCGGGGCATCAGGTTCGGAAGGCTCACGCTCTGGCGCACCGGGGACACTCCCCCGCTGGAGGCGGACGACCTGGCACTTCTGGAGGAGATCGCGGCCCGTGCGGCCGTCGCCGTGGACAACGCGCGGCGGTACACCAAGGAGCGCCGCACCGCTGTGGGCCTGCAGCGCAGCCTTCTGCCGCCGACCACCTCGGAAACACCCGCACTGGAAGCCGCCGGCCTCTACCTGCCCGCCGACGCGGACAGCGGAGTGGGCGGCGACTGGTTCGACGTCATCCCCCTGTCGTCGGCCCGTGTCGCCCTGGTGGTCGGGGATGTCACCGGTCACGGGCTGCACGCCACAGCCATGATGGGACGCCTGCGCAGCGCCGTACGCGCGATGGCGGACCTGGAACTGGAACCCGAGGAACTGCTGGCGCACGTGGACGACATGGTCCTGCAGGTCGCCGCCGAAGCTGAGAGCGAAGACGCCGAAGACGGCTATGCGGGCACGCCGGTGCCCAGTGGACCGGCCGGGGCCACCTGCCTGTACGCCGTCTACGACCCGGTCACCCGAAGTTGCGTCATGGCAAGCGCCGGACACCCGCCTCCGGCCGTGGTCAGCCCGGACGGAACCGTGGAGTACGTCGAGCTGAGCCCCGGCCCGCCCCTGGGGGTCGGTGGCTGGCCCTTCGAGGCGGTCGAACGCGATCTGCCGCCGGGGAGCGTCCTCGCCCTGTACACCGACGGGCTGATCGAACGCGGAGAAGGGGACATCGACCAGGGCATGCGCGACCTGACCGACCGACTGCTGCGCGCGGACGTACTCGGTCGGCCGCTGCGTCAGGCCCGGCATGACATCGTGGAAGGGTTGCCGCCGGGCAGGCTGAGGGACGACGTCACCCTCCTGCTGGCCCGTACCCGGGTGGTGGATGCCGGCTCCATCGCCACATGGCGGCTCGACGCGGACCCGGCGGTCGTCGGCGACGCGCGCCATCTCGTCCTGGATCAGCTGACCGCCTGGGACCTCGACGAGCTTGCCTTCAGCACGGAGCTCATCGTCAGCGAGCTGGTCACCAATGCCATTCGCCACGCGGGTGGCCCGGTCCGGCTCCGGCTGATCCGGGCGGACACCCTGACGTGCGAGGTCTCGGACTCCAGCAACACACAACCGAGGATGCGGCGTGCGAGGAGCTCCGAGGAAGGCGGTCGCGGCCTGTACATCGTCGCCCAGCTCTCGCACCGCTGGGGCAGCCGCTACGCCATGGGAGGCAAGACCGTCTGGTCCGAACAGAACCTGCCCCTCCCTTGACGGTCCGGCCTGGCCGGGAGTCGCCGGTCGGACCGTGGCTTGCGGGGTGGTGGCTCCTCCTGCCGCATAGTCCGAGGTGTGACTCCTCCCCCTCATAAATGAGGGGGCTTCTCGCTATGCCGGTTGAGGCTCGCGACGGACCAGCCCGGCCCGTAGAACGTTCAGGGCGCCCACCGTGTCAGCGTGC
>NZ_JAGGOT010000002.1:92572-430229 GCF_018614195.1 Streptomyces sp. ISL-43 | reverse complement strand
CGGCGGCCTCGGCCTGCTGACCGCCAAAGGTCGGGACGAACGCGGGCGCCAGGTCAATGGCGGCGTGTTGTCGAAGTTCGCTACGGGAGCCGGGACTTCCCTGCATACGGCGGGCTTCTGGCGCGCGACCGGCATCGTGGGCAGTGTCGCCGCAACCGGATGGGGGGCTTACGAGCTGTACCAGAAGGGCAATCCGGTCGAGGCCTTCAAGGCGGACAAGCTCGGCTACGCGAAGCAGGTCTCGGGCGTGGCATTCAACGCCTCGATGACAGCGGCGATGATTCCCCCAACCCGATGACGATCGGTGCGGCAGTGGTCACCGGAGCGGTCTATGCCGGGCTCTCGATCTGGGACAACCGGGAGAAAATAGCAGAGTTCGGCGGGAAGGTCGCGGACGGAGTGGATAGGGCGAATGACGCGATCAAGAAAGGGGCGGGCAAACTTGCCGACGGCGCCAAGAATCTGGTGAGCAAATACAACCCGTTCGACTGAGAGTCGCCGAAAGGGCACCGTACGCATCGAGCTCGCAGACGTGGCCTGCGACAACACGCACCACTCTGCCGGGCTCACCTGTTCATGGTCCGGCGCGGTGGCGGCTTCGGGCCCGTTCCGCCGACGTTCCCGGCACCGCGCAGGGGCAGGTCGACGGGCTCGATGTCGCCCTGGCCGCCATGCTGGAAGGCGTCCACACGCGCAACCTGCGGCTCTCGGGGGCGCATTCCCGGCCAGGGCAGTTCTTCAGTAGGTTCGACGTGATGTGACTCCGTTTTCCCGGACCGTGGCCCGGCCGAGCCGGAGCCGCGGGCGGGCGGACCACTAAATCGACCCATTCGACCGAGGGGCGCCGAATGCATAGCATCTCATTTGAACTTTCCTACGCGGGCGCCACCGAGGAGCTCGTCTACAAGGCGTCCACCCATGCATGGTCAGGATCCGTGCCCGGATTCGGATCCATCGAGCTGAAGTTTCCGATGCAGCGGGTCGACCGTGATGCCAACTTGCTCCTCGGAGCTGCCTGGGGCGAGAATTTCCCGGCCGTCACCTACATCTCCATAGGATTCCGCAACTACCTGCGGATGGCCGATATGCAGTTGAACGTCAATGAGTGGCCGGCGCTGTTCAAGCGACGCCGCCTGGCCCTGACCCGGCGCGGACGCGCCCTGCACATCAACGTGTGGGGGCGCGACTACCGCTACCAGGTGCTCGCCGGAAAGCGTCAGCACGTGCTCCTGCGCGACGGCGCCAGCATCACCACGACTCGTTCCGAGTGGAGACACCCCAGGAAGATCTCTGGCGTCGCGCAGGGAAACATCGACAATGTCGACGTCGCTCTCGCGATCGCGCTGCAGAGCATGTACACCCGCAACCTCACTTTCGGTGGCGCTTTGTACTCCCTGCCCGGGCGAATGCTGAGCCGGGCGGATCTGCCGGATTTCTGAGCTATCCAAACTGTCTTTGTATCAAAGGAATTAAAAATGCCCTTCGCTTGACGCCGCGCGCCGTCGACTGCGCCTCGCCGATTCCCACATCAGCGTGCTCGGCCTCCTCGTCGAGGAGGAGGCGGTGCCCGCCGAGCTCGAAACGGCGCTGGCCGAACTCCGGGCAGCCAGCATGGTCGACGCCGATGGCCTCCTCACGGGCGAGCTCTACCCGCTCGTGTCCACGCTGCTGGAGCCGGGTGTGATCGTCCGTACGGAGATAACCGGCCCCCAGGGCGTCCTGGAGAGCGGCGCGGTGATCGGCAACGACTTCGTCTTCGTGCACGAGGGCTGGCCCGGCGAGGAAGAGTCCGAGTACGTCCCCGTCGAGGCGCCCCTGCTCGTGCCGGCCCTTGCCCGGAGCGTCGACCTGCACGGCGACATCCTGGAGGGCGCCGACCTCGCCGAGGTGATCACCGCGACCACCGGTGGGCTCGACGCGTTGATGGTGCGCATGGAGGCCAGCCAGGGCGTCGTGACACTGAGGAGGTCGCGGCGGAGACCGGCGCCCCCGAGCGCCTGGTCGAGGTGCTCGCGCAGCTCAACTGCATGTGGCGGATGACGGTGGTGTGGAAGAACGCCCACGTCGAGAACCCCGAGCCGACCTTCACGGGTCTGGCGGTCTGGGACTGCGGGCTGGAGGGCTACTGGGTCCGCGAGCTGCCTGTGGAGCCCGTACGCGAGGGTGACGTCACCCTGGAGAGCCCGCTGCGGGTCCGCCGGACCAACGCCAAGGAGCTGTGGCAGATGATCGCCGACCTCCTGCCGGAGGGCTCGGAACTCGGCTGAACGGCAGTGCCGCTGCCCGCCAGGGTGTCCCTGGGGGGCGGCGGCAGTCGCGTCGTCAGCGGTTGACGGCCTGGATCTCCTGGACCGTCACGTTCTGGGGCTCGCCCTCCATGGCGCCCGAGGGGAGGCCGCCTCGCTGGCCGTTGCTGCCGGTCCAGCCGGCATTCCAGGTGACGGAGGCCTGCAGCGGGAACGTGCCGTTCCCGGAGGAGCGCAGGTAGGTGATCCCGCAGGGCGGGGTCTGGTTCTCGGAGCCCGCGGCGAACGGAACGCCGGCCCCGCCGCCGGGGTTGAACGCGCACTCACCGGAGCCGGGGTGGAGCGTGGCGTCCTGAGTCCCGGGCTTCAGGCGGACGGACGCGGGTCTGGCGGTGGCGGTCGCCGAAATGGTCACGCCACCCGCGTTGAGCGTGGCAGTGACGCTCTTGTCGTTGAAGACGCCCTTGTCGAGCCAGGCCCAAGTGCCGAGGTTGACCTTGGTGTTACCGGCCGGAGCCAGGCTGACCTTGGTTTGCGGCAGGTTGATCTCGCCGTAGGCGATCCGCCCCAGCATTTCGGGCGTGATGGCGTTCTGGGGTGGCGCAGCTCCGTTGTCGACCCAGCGGGGCAGGTCATTGCATGCCTGGGCGGCGGGTTCGAGCTCGCGCCCCTCTGCCCGGACGCCCACCCAGAAGGCGCCCTGACCAGCCTTGTCGAGGTTGTAGTTCTTGTACTCGCCGTCCTCGTATATTTGCTTGAACTGAGCGACGGCTGCCCCCGCGTGGGGCAGTTGGCCGGGCGTGTTCGCCGTCTCGTTGTAGACGGCTTCGATGTACGCCTTGAGCTGCTCGGGCGAGCGAGGCTCGTACCAGCAGGCGGGCGGGGTCCAGTTGCCTTCGGCGGTGAAGCCTTCGCTTTTGGCGCCCGGCTCCCTCTTGTCACCTGTGGTCTGGACGAACGACGTGAGCTTTCCGGCGCTCTGCCCGCCACCCGTCTGGGTCCCGCCCTGATCGCCGCCGCCAGGTCGTTCAGTCCCGGCCATCGCGGCGGTTGGTATGAGAGCCACCGTCGTGGCTGTCATTGCCACCATCACCCGCCGGCCGACATCGGTCACGGCGCGCATGTCTTGTCCCCCCTCTTCGAGTCGAGCCGAGTGGTCTGCCAGATCCCCTTGTCGTTCTTCTCCAGCGCGGTGCTGTAGGTGACATAGGGGCTGCTCGATGCACTCATGTCGACCTTGCCCGTTTTTCTGTCCTTGTTGAATGCTTTGGTGTCGTCAGAGCAGTAGGTGACGGCGGCGGACCTCGCGCTGAAGACCTCGATCTTCGGGCTGAAGAAGCGCATCGTCCCGGTGACGGTCAGGCCGTCCTTCTTGTAGTCGGCGATCCACTTGTCGGCGCCGATCAATGCGTCGCGCTGGTAGTAGAAGGGGATGGCGGGAGAGGCGGGTTCGTCGCTGGCGATAGCCGCGTCGGTGGCGTTGATGCGGTGAGTGACGTCGGTCAGTACGGCGTCCTTCACGGGGTCGCCGGTGGTCCAGCCCTCGAACTCGTTCTTGAAGTCCGCCGGCAGCGTGATCTTCGGGCGCCCCGTCACGTCCGACGGGCTCGCGCTCGGCGACGCCGACGCCGACGGCGGCGCGCTCTGTTCCGAGCCCGCGATCTTGTCGTTGGTCTTGTCGTCGCCTCCGCCGCATGCGGTTAGGAGAAGGGAGACAGTTGCCGCGGCGGCGACTGCAACGGGCAAAGTGCGGCGGTTCACTGGGCGGCTCCTGGTGGGGCGAGGGTCATCTGAAGCTGTCTGACGCTACCCGCGCGGTGAATGGTTTCGCCAGGGCGAAGGGGATTGGATCCCGTTCGATAGGCTGCTGCGCCGCCGGGCGAGGAGGGTTGCGGCGAATGTGACGCCTGCGACGCACGCGCACACCGCCGCGGCGATGAAGGGCCAGTGCGGCCAAGCGGGATCGGCGTAGCCCGGCTCGTACGGGGTCTTCGCGCATTCGGTGGTGGCGTCGCACACGAAGTGCTTGCCCGCGGTGAGCACCAGGCCCGTGGTCACACCGATACCCGTGAGGGCGAGGGCGGCGAGCAGCAGTGCCGCCGGGGCGGCGTACCAGGCTCCGTGGGGGCGGGTGGGCGGCCGGGGCGGGCCGGGTGGTGGGGTGTGCATCGCGGGTTCCCTCCGGCTGGCGGGCTGTTCGGGGACCATCCTCCCGGTCGGGAGGGGGCGCCGTCTGAGTACGCGTACTCATTTATGCGCCGCTGGGTCCCGCTGGGGCGGACTCGCCTTGAGGCGCTTATGTGCTACTGCTACCGTGCGATCAGCTTACTTTTTCTATGGTTCGGTAAAGTCTCCAACAGGCTTTGTTCTGTTAGAGAATGACCGATTTTGTCTGTGGTAGTGCACTGGGGAGCGGTGGAGTGAAGGTCCAGGAACGTTCGGGTGGGGCGAGCCACAGGGGTTCCGGGTCCGCCCAGGGCGTTGGTGAGCGTCTGCCCTCCTCGGGGCGGGAACGCAAGCCCGCGCTGGCCGCGTTGGCGGTTCTGCTCATCCTCGTCGGTGCCCTCGGGGCCACCGTGCTCGTCCTGCGGGCCGGTGAGCGGATCGAGGTCGTCCGGATCTCGGCGGACGTCCCCGCGGGCAAGTCCGTGAGTGACGACACCATGACGCCCGTGCTGGTGGCGGACGACCCCGCCGTCCACTACGTCCGGTGGGAGCAGCGGGAGGCGCTGAAGGCGCTCCAGGCCAAGAACTCCCTGGTCAAGGGCACCGTCGCGATCGGCGAGATGTTCTCGGAGGGCAAGGGCCTGCCGGACGGGAAGGCCTACGTCGGCCTCTCCCTCAAGGACGGCCAGTACCCCTCCGGGCTCAAGGCCGGCGATCACGTCGCCGCCTACCGGGTGAGCGCCGACGCCACCAAGCCCGCGGGCAACGGCGCGGCCGAGGCCAACACGCTGCTCGTGCGTGACGCCAAGGTCAACGACGTCTTCGTCGGCGACGGCAAGACCATCGGCAGCGGCAATCTGCCCGTCACCGTCATGGTCAGCGCCAATGAGATCGCGCCACTGACCCAGGCGGCCGCGGCCGGCCAGGTCTCGTTGGTGCTGATCCCGTCGGCCTCCGGCTGATTCACGGGCGCACAGGAAAGCAGAAGACATGGCGCTCATCGCACTCGCCGCCGACAAGGGGTCACCCGGTGTGACCACCGCGGCGGTCGCGCTCGCGGCCGTCTGGCCGCGGCGCACGCTGCTCGCGGAGGCGGACCCCGCCGGCGGCGACCTCGTATACCGCGGCGCGGCCTCCCACGGGGGACCGCTCAACCCCAACTCCGGCATGCTGTCGATCGCCGCGACCGCGCGTCGCGGCCTCGCCCCGGACCAGCTCTGGGACCACGCGCAGACGATGTCCGGCGGCCTCGACGTACTCGTCGGCATCGGTTCGTCCGAGCAGTCCGCCGGCCTCGTCGGCCAGTGGCCGCTGCTCGGCCGGGCGTTCGCCTCGCTCGCCGAGTCCCCGCACGCGCCCGCCGACGTCATCGCCGACTGCGGCCGGATCGGCGGCGACGGCCCCGCGCTGGAGCTCTTCGCCCATGCCAGCCTGGTGCTGCTGGTCGGCCGAACGCAGCCCGAGAGCATCGCCCGGGTACGGGACAGGGCCCTCGCGCTGTCCGCCCGGCTGCACGGCTCCCAGCGCGGCGCCGGACAGCTCGGCACCCCGCTGATCGGAGTACTGCTGGTGGCCGACCCCAAGGACTCCGCCAGGGTGGTCGGCCAGGTCAACGACATGCTGGTCGCCTCGCACTCGGGCATCCGCGTGGTCGGCTCCCTCGCGTACGACCCGCAGGGGGCGGACCAGTTGGCCGGGCGCCGGCGGGGCCGACTGGACAAGTCCCTGCTGATCCGGTCCGCCCGGCAGGTCTCCTTCGATCTGAACCAGCAGTACGGCGCCGTGTGGGCCGCTCCCCAGGGTCCGTCGGGCGCGGCACCGGGCATGGCCCGATGAGCGCGGTGGACCATCAGCTCGTCAAGCGCTTCCGGCAGGAGGCCGGCGACCGGATCGCCGAACAGCGCCGCGTGGACCAGCTGTCGGGCCTCATGCAGATGTCCGGGGAGGACGAGCGGCAGTACGCCCGCGCCGTCATCGCCCAGATCCTGGAGGACTACGCCCGCGGCGAGATCAACGCGGGCCGCACCCCCTTCGACGCCGAGACCGAGGAGCAGTTCGCGGCCGCCGTGCACGCCGCGCTCTTCGGGGTCGGCCGGCTGCAGCCGCTGCTCGACGACCCCGAAGTCGAGAACATCGACATCAACGGCTGTGACCAGGTGTTCGTCGGGTACGCGAACGGCAGCGAGGTCCGGGCCGACCCGGTGGCCGAGACCGACGAGGAGCTCGTCGAACTCATCCAGGTCCTCGGCGCCTACTCCGGCCTCTCCTCGCGCCCCTTCGACTCCGCCAACCCGCAGCTCGACCTGCGACTGCCCGACGGCTCCCGCCTGTCGGCGGTCATGGACGTGACGCGACGGCCGTCGCTGTCGATCCGCCGGTCCCGCATGGGCAAGGTCTTCATGTCGGACATGGTGGGCAACGGAACCCTCACCCCGGAGCTCGGCCACTTCCTGTCCTGCGCCGTCCGCGCCCGCAAGAACATCATGATCGCCGGCGCGACCAACGCCGGCAAGACCACGCTGCTGCGCGCGCTCGCCAACGAGATCCCGCAACACGAACGCCTGATCACGGTGGAACGGGCCCTGGAGCTCGGCCTCGACACGTTCGCGGAGCTGCACCCCAACGTCGTGGCCTTCGAGGAGCGGCTGCCCAACTCCGAGGGCCAGGGCGCCATCATGATGTCCGAGCTGGTGCGCCGCTCGCTGCGTATGAACCCCTCCCGGGTCATCGTCGGCGAGGTGCTCGGCGACGAGATCGTCACCATGCTCAACGCGATGTCCCAGGGCAACGACGGCTCCCTCTCCACGATCCACGCCAACAGCTCCAGCGAGGTCTTCAGCCGTATCTCCACCTACGCGCTGCAGGCCGCCGAACGGCTGCCCATCGAGGCCAGCCAGATGCTGGTCGCCGGAGCCATCAACTTCGTGGTCTTCGTCGAGCGCCGCAACGCCTTCCAGAGCGGCGGCACGCTCCGCCGCGTCGTCACCTCCGTACGAGAGGTGAACGGGGTCGACGGCCGCGTGCTCTCCAGCGAGGTCTTCGCGGAGACCACCGACGGCCGGGTCGTCCCGCACGCTCCGATCTCCTGCATCGAGGAGCTCGTTCCCTTCGGCTACCGCCCCAGCGGATCCTGGGGGTGAGGCGGACATGAACGGCATCACCTCCATGGGCGGCATCTTCTCGCTGCCCGTCCTGTACGCGCTGCTGTGCGGCCTCGTGGTCGGTGGCGGGCTCGCCCTGCTCACGGCCGCGATCCGGGGGCTGCCCGTCAAACCGGAGCACGAGCGGGCCAATTCGCGCGAGCGTCTCGCCGAGCTGGCCCGGTTCGCCGGCCGTCGCGGCTCCATCGCGATCGGTACCGGCCTCGTCATCCTGCTGCTGACCCGGTGGGCGGTGGCCGGCATCGCCACCGGCGTGCTCGTGTTCTTCTGGGAGCGCCTCTTCGGCGGCGCCGCCGAGGAACGTGCCGCGATGCGCCGCGTCGAGGCCCTCGCGGCCTGGACCGAGTCGCTGCGCGACACCATCGCGGGCGCGGTCGGCCTGGAGCAGGCCATCCCCGCCTCGGCCCGCGCCGCGGCTCCGGCCCTGCGACCTCACCTGGAGACCCTGGTCGACAGGCTGCGGGCCCGCATGCCGCTGCCGGACGCGCTGCAGCACCTCGCCGACGAGATCGACGACGCGTCCGCCGACATCATCGTCGCCGCGCTGATCCTCAACGCCCGGCTCCGCGGCCCCGGTCTGCGGCAGGTCCTGGGCGCGCTCGCCAAGTCCGCGCGCGAGGAGGTCGACATGCGCCAGCGCGTGATGGCCCAGCGCTCCAGCACCCGGCGCAGCGTGCAGATCGTCGTCGGCGTCAGCGTGGCCTTCGTCCTCGGCCTGTCGATCTTCAATCCGGACTTCGTGTCGCCGTACAACTCGCCGATCGGCCAGGCCGTCCTGGCCTGCGTGTGCGGCCTCTTCGCCCTGGGCTTCTGGTGGCTGCGCAAGCTGTCCACCATCGAGACGCCCGAGCGCTTCCTGGTCCGCGACGCCCAGCCGGTGCGCTTCGCACAGCCCCCGTCCGAACACGAGGAGGTCGGTCCGAGGTGAGCCTCACCCTTCCGATCGTGATCGGGGCGATCCTCGGTCTCGGCGTCTACGCGCTCGTCCGGGCCCTGGTGCCCTCCAAGTCCGGCGCGGTGGCGACCGTGGCCCGGATCGACGCGATGCGGGCGCGCGGCGCCCTGTACGAGTCGCCCGGCCGCGTGGTCTCGCAGGAGGCGGACTCCGGCCGGCTCGGCAGCCTCCGCGCCGGCATCGGCGTCCGGGTCGCCGACCTCTACCGGCAGCAGGGCTGGGAACAGCGCTCGCTGCGGGCCGACCTGAACGTCCTGGAGCGCAGCTGGGAGAACTTCCTGGCGACGAAGATCCTGCTGGGTACGGTGGGGCTCTTCTTCGGCCCGTTCCTCTTCGCGATCGTCTGGACCCTCGGCATCGGCAGCGGAGCGGTCATCCCGCTCTGGATGGCCCTGGTCTGCGGCGCCGTCTTCTTCTTCCTCCCCGACCTGGAGGTACGGCGGGACGCGGCGGACAAGCGCCGTGACCTGCGACGCGTCATCGGCGCCTATCTCGACCTGGTCGCGATGAACCTGGCGGGCGGCCGCGGCCTGCCGGAGGCGCTGATGGCGGCCGCCGAGGTCAGTGACGGCTGGGCCCTGCGGCGCATCCGCAACACCCTGGCGGACGCCCGGATCACCGGCACCAGCCAGTGGCAGGCGCTCGGCATGCTCGGCGAAGAGCTGGGCGTGGAGGAACTCAAGGACCTGGCGAGCGCGCTCGGCCTCGTCGCGGAGGACGGCGCGAAGGTCCGCGAGTCCCTGGCCTCCCGCGCCGAAACGATGCGCCACCGGGAGATGGCCGAGATCGAGGGCAGCGCCGGCGAGAAGTCGCAGTCGATGCTCGTGGCCCAACTCCTGCTCTGCGCCGGCTTCCTGGTCTTCCTCATCTTCCCGGCGGCAGTGCGCGTCTTCCAGGGCGCCTGACCCTCCCGAACCAGTCCCGATTCCCATCTCCGAGAGGATCTCCCCACATGAACGGCTTCCGCAAAAGCCACCCGGCCGTCGACTTCCTGATCACGTTCCTGCAGGGCCGGGTGCAGCGCGCCCGGTCCGGTGAGCTGGACCGCGGCGCTTCGGCCGTCGAATGGGTGATCATCTCGGCGGTCGTCGTGGCGATCGTCGGCGTCGTCGCGGCGATCATCAACGCCGCGCTCAGCACGGGGGCCACGAAGGTCGGCAACTGCATCGCGGGCGCCAACCAGTCCGGCACCTGCAAGTAGCCGTACGTTCCCGGTGACCGATGTCGTGAACGGCCGCGCTGCCCGACTTCGCAGCGCCGTACGCCGCAGGGTGGAGGCCGCCTCCGCCCGCGGTGACTCCGGCATGACCGCGATCGAGTTCGTCTTCCTCACACCGCTGCTGTTCTTCATGATCTTCGCGGCGGTGCAGTTCGCCATGTACTCCTTCGCGGACCAGGTGGCGCAGGCCGCGGCCCAGGCCGGCGCGCGCGAGGCCCGGGCCTCGGCGGACGCCAATCCGGGTGCCTGGAGGGGCAAGGCGCGTGACACCGTGGACAGCTACATCCAGCAGCTGGGGCCGCAGTTGGTGCTCCGGCCCGACGTCGTGGTCGACCAGCCGACGGCGAACACGGTGCGCGTCGAGATCACGGCGCAAGTGCCCAGCATCGTGCCGGGCCTCGATCTGACGGTCCACGCGCAGTCGAGCGGGCCGGTCGAGCGGTTCGTACGGGACGGGGGGTGACGGTCCGATGAGTCTTCGGATACGGCAGTGGGCACGCGAGCAGTGGGCACGCGACGGCAGGTCCGACGAGCGTGGGATCTCCACCATCGAGGTGGTCATCATCGCCCCCGTCTTCTTCCTCTTCATCCTGGTCCTCGTCGCCTTCGGCCAGCTCGCACAGGGTCGCGGCGCGGTCGACGGCGCCGCGCGCGACGCGGCCCGGGCCGGCTCCATCCAGAAGAACCGGGACATCGCGATGGCCGAAGCGGTCAAGGCCGCGGAGGCCGACCTGAGCGACGTGTGCTCGGGTCCGGTGACGGTGCGCAAGACGAGCGCGGGCTTCGACCCCGGCGGGTTCTTCACCGTGGAGGTCAGCTGCGAGATCCGCGGCCTGCGCATGCTCGGACTCGACGTCCCGACCAGGATCAGCGGCAACGCCACCTCGTCGCTCGACCGCTACCGGAGGGCGGCATGAGCGGGCCGGACGGGCTGAAGGCCCGGCTGAAGGCGCGCGGTGCGGAGCTGGACGACCGCGGTTCCGGCGCCGGCGCGCTGATCATCTTCAGCATCCTCTTCCTGGCCCTGGCCGCCTTCGTGGTCGACGGCGGCATGGCGATCTCCCAGCGGGAACGAGCCGCGGACATCGCCGAGCAGGCCGCCCGGTTCGCGGCGCAGGACATCGACCGGGCCGCCCTGTACGCGGGTTCGGGCGGTGCCCCGATCAACTTCCAGAACTGCGACCGCCGGGTCCGTCGCTTCGCGGAAGAGTCGAAGATGGCGCTCCCGGACGTCAACGCGTCCTACTGTGTCTCGGCCAGCGCGCGGCAGGTCCAGGTCGAGATCCAGCTGACCTACAAGCCCGTGCTCGGCCTGTACCACCGCGGACCGGTCACGGTACGCGGCAGAGCGGTCGCCGAGTCCGTGACCGGATAGCCCGCGCGACCCCCGTTCCGCCCCACCGCCCTCTCCACACAGGAAGCCGCCATGGCACGCAGCACCCCCCGTACGAGCGCCGCACCGAGACCGCGGCGGACCTTCGGCGATTTCGTCAAGGCGTTCCTCGCGTTCCTCGCGCTGGCCGTGCTCGTGCTCGGCGTCCCGGTGGCGCTCGCGTCCCAGGTCGGCTGGCCGCTGCCGGACGAGGTGCCCTCGCTGGACATGCTCCGCCAGCAGATCACGGTCAAGACCTTCATCTACGTGCTGACCGCGGTCGTGTGGCTGGCCTGGGCCCAGTTCACCGCGTGCGTCCTCGTCGAGGTCAAGGCCGCCGTCTCCGGTTTCGGGATGCCCACGCGGGTCCCCGCCGCCGGGGCGAGCCAGGCCCTCGCCCGGCAACTCGTCGCGGCCCTGCTGCTGGTGACCGCCGGAGCGGCGAGCTTCGCCCCCGGTCTCTCACAGCTGGGCCAGTCGCTCGAGGACCAGCCCCGGCCGGGTGTGGCGGCCTCCGCCCAGCAGACCCCCGGACAGCAGGCACAGCAGGCGGCCCAGGACCGGGCCGCGGAACAGGCGGAGTCCGACCGGCAGGCGGCCGAGCAGGCCAGGGAGGACGGGACGAAGTTCTACCGGATCCAGCCTCCGGAAGGCCGCCACCACGACTCGCTGTGGGAGATCTCCGAGCGGCATCTGGGCGACGGCCGGCGCTACTCCGAGATCTACGAGCTCAACAAGGACCGCGTCCAGCCGGACGGCGAGAAGCTCTCGAAGGCCAGCCTGATCCGGCCCGGCTGGATCATGGAGATGCCCGCCGACGCGTACGGCGGTGATCTCGTGGAGATGCCGGACGAGGCGCCGAAGGTGTCCGAGAAGGTGCGCGAGCAGATCGTGGAGTACTCCCGGAGCGGCGACCACGCGCAGGCCACGGGCAACACGGCCAAGGGGGGCGCGGCCGCCTCCACGGGTGCCGTGGACACGGACACCACACAGTTCGTCCTCCCCCGGGACTGGGCCACCCAGGACAGGTCCGCGGCCACGGCCGGCCCCGCCGACGCCGCGCACGCCTCCGCCGCCGAAGCCGGCGCCCAGGCGCAGGCGGCGGACGCCGACGACTCCTCCTTCGGCCTCCCCGAGGCCCTCCTCGCGTCCCCGCTGCTGGCCGCGGGACTGCTGGCCGCCCTCGGCCGCCGTCGCCGCACCGCCCTGTGGCAGTCCGCGATGGGCACCCTCACGGGCCGCGGCGCCACGCCCCCGCCCGTCCCCACGGGCGAAGCGGCCAACGTGCAGGACGCGTTGTTCGTCGGCGCGGACCCCGATGCCGTACGCCGCCTCGACCGCTCCCTGCGCGGCCTGTCCGCGGCACTCACCGCCGCCTCCCGCCCGCTGCCGACCGTGTACGCGGCCTGGCTCGCCGGCGGCGAGATCCACCTCCAGCTCGGCGACGGGGAGGCCGCCCCGCCTGCGCCGTGGCAGTACGGCCAGGACCAGACGGTCTGGCGCCTGGACCCGGCGGCCGCCGAGGCCGCCCCGGCCGGCGACAGCGCGGCCCCCTACCCCGGTCTGGTCAGCATCGGCACGCTGGGCGGGAACCGCCTGCTGCTGAACCTGGAGGCCGTACCGGGCGTGGTCGCCCTGACCGGCGCTCCGGCGGACCGGTCGGCGGTCATGTCCTCGATCGCCGCCGAACTCGCGACCAACGGCTGGTCCGACCGCCTGACGATCACCCTGGTCGGCTTCGGCGAGGAGCTCACGGCCCTCGCACCCACCCGGCTGCACCACCTGCCCGAGATCGACGACCTGCTGCCCGTCATGGAGGCCGAGACCCGCCAGCGGGCCGGTGCACTGGGCGCGGCGGGCCACGACTCCGTCCTGACCGGGCGCACCGGCCACGCGCAGGACAACCGGTGGGCGCCGCACTTCGTGCTGCTCGCCGCCGAGCCGACCGAGGCCCAGGCCTCCGCGCTCGCCGCACTCGGCGCCGACGCGGCCCGCCTCGGCATCGGATACCTCCTCGGTACGCCGACGCAGAACCTTCCCGGCGCGGTCTGGGAGTTGGAGGCCACCTCCGACGGCCGGCTGCTCGCCCCGGTGCTGGGCCTCGAACTCCAAGCCCAGACGCTGCCCCGGGCCCAGCACGAAGCCGTCGTACAGCTCTTCCGGGACGCCGACGGCGAGATCGGCCACGACCCGGACCCGGGCGCCCCGCCCTTCCTCGTCGACGTCACCGAGCAGGGCCGCCCGGCGGTCTACGCCCGGATCATCGGCCCGGTCGAGCTCATCGGCCTCGGCACCCCGGATCCCGACCGCGCCGCGCTGATGACCGAGGCGCTCGCCATGTGCCTGCTGCACCGCGAGGGGGTCAACCCGAGGGTGCTCGCCGCCGCGCTGTGGCCGCGGGGCGTGACCGATGACGTCCGTGACGCGCTCATCGAGCGGCTGGGGGAGTGGCTCGGCACCGAACCGGACGGCACCCCGAGGCTGCGCGCGGGCGCGGCCGGCCGGCTCACCCTGGCCCCGTCCGTCGTCTCCGACCTCGACGTGCTGCGGTCGCTGCACTACGAGGCGACGCAGGGCCGCGGAGCCCGGAACGCGGGCATCCGCGAGCGGCTGCTCACCGACGCGCTGGGCCTCGTACGGGGAGACCTGCTCCCGGACCGGCCCGCGGGGCGGTACAGGTGGCTCTCCCACGAGATCATCGACGCGCAACTGCCCCTGCTCGTCACCGAGGTCGCCCTGACCCTGTCCGAGCACCAGCTCGGAAAGGACCGGCCCGAGCAGGCCATCGGCGCGCTCTCCACCGCCATGACGCTGTCGCCCGCCGACGAGCGGCTGTGGAACGAGATGCTCCGGGCCACCCACGCCACCGGCGACACGGGACGCCTGGCGGCGCTCGCCGCCACGTTGACCACGCGCGCCGGCGAACTCGGCGGCGGTCGCGGCCTGCCCCCGCGCACGGCGGCCCTCCTCGACGAGCTCCTGCCGACCTGGCGCGGCGACAGCGCGACGGCGAGCTGACGTTGGACGTCACGCAGGCCCTGGTCGTGGCCGGCGCCGCCGTGTGGGGCGTCGCCTCCGGCTTCCTCGTACCGCGTGCCGCCTACCGGCTCGCCGTCGAACGGGACGACGCGTGGCGTACGGGGTGCCCGGCCGGGCACCCGCTGACGGGCCCGGCCGGGGGCTGGCTGGGTCGCGCGGTCTGCGTGCCGTGCGGCGGGGCCGCCGGGGCCTACCGGCCCGCGCTGCCGCCCGTACTCGTGACGGCCGCGGCCTGCGGGGCGCTCGCCGCGGCCGTCGGGGGCCGCCCCGAGCTGTTCGTGTGGCTGGCCTTCGCGCCGTTCGGCGTCCTGCTGGCCTTCGTCGACGCGGCCGTGTTCCGGCTGCCCGACGTACTGACCCTGCCGCTCGCCGCGCTGACGGCGGCCGGCCTCGGCCTGGCCGTGCTCCTTCCCGGGGCGGCGGGCTCCTGGCCGACCGCTCTGCTCGGCGGCCCGGCCCTCGGCGGCTGCTACCTGGTGCTCTTCCTGATCAACCCCCGCGGCATGGGGTTCGGGGACGTCAAACTCGCGCTCACGCTCGGCCAGGTCATGGGCTGGTACGGCTGGCCCGTCCTGTTCCTGGGGACCTTCGCGGCCTTCCTCGCGGGCGCGGTCCACGGGCTCGTCCTGATCCTGCTGCGCCGTGCGGGCCGCAGGACCGCGATGCCCTTCGGCCCCTTCATGCTCGCCGGTGCGCTGGCCGCGGTGGTGTACGGCGGACTCGGCTGAGCGCGATCTCCAGGGGTGTCCCGGAAGTGGTCATGACCCTGGCGTAGGCTGGATCGGTCCGGACCCTTGACACAGCCGAACGACACAGCCGAAAGGTGACGCACCGGTGACCGACCAGGCCGCTCTCCAGTCTGTCCTCGACCGAGCCGCCGCTGGGGGCCGGATCACCAAGGAAGAGGCACTCGACCTCTACCGCCACGCACCGCTGCACGCGCTCGGCCAAGCCGCCGACGCCGCGCGCCGCCTGCGCTACGCCGGTACCGAGCACATCGCGACGTACATCATCGAGCGCAACATCAACTACACCAACGTGTGTGTGACGGCGTGCAAGTTCTGCGCCTTCTACGCGGCCCCCAAGGACGCGAAGAAGGGATGGTCCCGCGACCTCGAGGACATCCTGCGCCGCTGCGCGGAGACCGTCGAGCTGGGCGGCACGCAGATCATGTTCCAGGGCGGGCACCACCCGGACTACGGCGTCGAGTACTACGAAGAGCACTTCTCCGCCATCAAGCAGGCCTACCCGCAGCTGGTCATCCACTCCCTCGGCGCGTCCGAGGTCGAGCACATGGCCCGCATCTCCGGCGTCTCCGCCGAAGAGGCCATCAGCCGGATCCACGCGGCCGGCCTCGACTCCTTCGCGGGCGCCGGCGCCGAACTGCTGCCGGAGCGGCCGCGCAAGGCGATCGCCCCGCTGAAGGAGTCCGGCGAACGCTGGCTGGAGATCATGGAGATCGCCCACAAGCTGGGCGTGGAATCCACCTCCACCATGCTGATGGGCACCGGCGAGACCAACGCCGAGCGCATCGAGCACATCGCGATGATCCGGGACACCCAGGACCGTACGGGCGGCTTCCGCGCCTTCATCCCGTACACCTACCAGCCCGAGAACAACCACCTCAAGGGCCGCACCCAGGCGACCGTCTTCGAGTACCTGCGCATGATCGCCATCGCGCGCCTGTTCCTCGACAACATCGCCCACATCCAGGGCTCCTGGCTCACCGTCGGCAAGGAGGCGGGCCAGCTCTCCCTGCACTACGGCGCCGACGACCTCGGCTCGATCATGCTCGAGGAGAACGTCGTCTCCTCGGCCGGTGCCAAGCACCGCTCCAACCGCATGGAGATCATCGACCTGATCCGCAAGGCGGGCCGCACCCCGGCCCAGCGCGCGACGACGTACGAGCACCTCCTCGTGCACGACGACCCGGCGAACGACCCGGTCGACGACCGCGTCGTCTCGCACATCTCCTCCACCGCCATCGAGGGCGGCACCGCCCACCCCGAGCTGAAGCTCATCTCCTCGAACTGACGCGCCCGTGCTGACGATCCACACCGCAGAACTCCTCGTCACCGGCCTCACCGGTCCCGGATCCGCGCCGCTTCCCGGCGGCGCGGTCCTGGTCGAGGGCGACCGGATCGCCCGGGTGGGCCCGTACCAGGAGCTCGCCGCCGCCTACCCGCACGCGCGGGCCCGCAGCTGGCCCGGGGTGCTGACCCCGGGGCTGCTGGTGCGCGGCGGCGACGAGCTGCTGGAGCGCACGTACTACCCGGACGACCCTTACGAGATCACCGAGCTCGGGGCCGAGCCGATCAGCGGCGCCGAGGCACTGGCCGGCCTGAAGATGACCGAAGCCCGCTGGGGCAACAGCGCCCGGCGCGGCACGCAGAAGCTCCTCGCCCGCGGGGTGGTCGCGCTGACCGGGCGCATCACCGTCCCGTCCGTACGGACCGCGGTGGCCCGCTCCGGCCTCACCATCCTGCCGCCCACCCCCTACGAGGGCCCGGCCGGACTGAACCCCTTCGCCGGGCGGGACTCGGCCGAGCAGGCCTTCCACGGGGTCCTGGAGCCCGGCGCCCCGGCCCGCTTCGCGGCCTTCGCGGTGGCCGGCCCGGCGGAGCTGTTCGAGCAGGGCCCGACCAGCTGCGTGGCCACGGTCATCGGCGGGCGGCTGCTGCACCGCCGCCGCTGAGCGGACGGCGGGTGCGGCCTGCGAGAATGGCCGGGTACCCGCAGAGCACGCACGACGCACCAGCGGTGCCGCGCACCGATCCGCCGTGCACCGCACCCGTACCGCACCGCAGAGACCCGAGGGGCCAACGCCAGTGACCACCGCTTCCCTGGACAAGCAGCCGCACGAAGTCGCCTCCATGTTCGACGGCGTGGCGGCGAACTACGACCTCACCAACGACGTCCTCTCCCTCGGGCAGGCCCGCCTGTGGCGCAAGGAGGTCGCCAAGGCGGTCGGAGCGCGCCCCGGGCACCTGGTCCTGGACCTGGCCGCCGGGACGGCCACGTCCTCGCTGCCCTTCGCCGCGACCGGCGCGTACGTCGTCCCCTGCGACTTCTCCCTCGGCATGCTCCGCGAGGGCAAGAAGCGCAACCCCTGGCTCCCGCTCACCGCCGGCGACGCGACGAAGCTCCCGTTCAAGGACGGCGTCTTCGACTCGGTCACCATCTCCTTCGGCCTGCGCAACGTCCAGGACACCGACGCCGCCCTGCGCGAGCTGTACCGGGTCACGAAGCCCGGCGGCCAGGTCGTGATCTGCGAGTTCTCGCAGCCCACCTGGGCGCCCTTCCGGACCGTGTACACCGAGTACCTGATGCGCGCGATGCCGCCGGTGGCCCGCGCGGTCTCCTCCAACCCGGACGCGTACGTGTACCTCGCCGACTCCATCCGCGCCTGGCCCGACCAGCCGGCGCTGGCCGCGCTGCTGCAGAAGGCCGGCTGGTCCAAGGTCGCCTGGCGCAACCTGAGCGGCGGCATCGTGGCCCTGCACCGCGGTACCAAGGAGTAGTTCGCCGTGGACTACCAGGCGCTGCTGGAACAGGTCGCGAAGGACATCGCCCCGCTGGTCGGCAGCGGGACGCCCGCCGAGTACATCCCGGCGCTGGCGTCCGTGGACCCGCGGCAGTTCGGGATGGCCGTCGCCGACCTCGACGGCAACGTCTTCGGAGTCGGGGACTGGCGCACCCCCTTCTCCGCCCAGTCCATCACCAAGGTCTTCGCGCTGGCCCTCGCGCTCGCCGAAGGCGGCGACAGCCTGTGGGAGCGGGTGGGCCGGGAACCCTCCGGCAATCCCTTCAACTCCCTGGTGCAGCTGGAGTACGAGAACGGCATCCCGCGCAACCCGTTCATCAACGCGGGCGCGCTCGTCGTCACCGACCGGCTCCAGACGCTGACGGGCGACGCGAGCAGCGAACTGCTGCGCTTCCTGCAGGAGGAGAGCCTGAACCCTGACCTCGGCTTCGACGCGGAGGTCGCCGCCTCCGAATCCGAGCACGGCGACCGCAACGCCGCGCTCGCCCACTTCATGGCGAGCTACGGCAACCTGGACAACCCGGTGCCGGCCCTGCTGGAGCACTACTTCTGGCAGTGCTCGATCGAGATGTCCTGCGCGGACCTCGCGCGCGCCGGCCGCTTCCTGGCCCGGCACGGCCTGCGCGCGGACGGCACGCGGCTGCTGACCCGCAGCGAGGCGAAGCAGATCAACGCGGTCATGCTGACGTGCGGGACCTACGACGCGGCGGGGGAGTTCGCCTACCGCGTCGGCCTGCCGGGCAAGAGCGGCGTCGGCGGCGGAATCGTGGCGGTGGTTCCCGGCGCGTGCACCCTGGCCGCCTGGAGCCCCGGCCTGGACCCCCAGGGCAACTCGGTCGCCGCCGTCGCCGCCTTGGACCGCTTCACCACCTTGACCGGCCTTTCGGTCTTCTGACCCGCACCGGCCCCCGGCGCCGGCCCATCACAGCCCGGGGAACGGTGGAAGGGCGGGTAGGGGACGAGCCCGCGCAGCGGCCGCCTACTCGTCCCGCAGGGAAAGGACGTAGCGCCGCCCGTACCGGGTCCCGCTCGGCAGCGGGAACCGCTCCTCCAGGTCCATCCCCAGCCGCTCCGCCACCGCGATCGACCGGACGTTGGAGTCATCGATCATCGCCACCACCCGCGAAAGCCCCGCCTTCCGCACCCGCTCCAGCGTCGCCAGCGCAGCGGCGTACGCGTAGCCCTGCCCCCACGCCGCCCGCCCCAGCCGCCAGCCGATCTCGATCTCCCCGACCGGCCCCCACTCCTTCGCCGCGGGCCACGGCTGGGCCCCCGTGAAGCCGAGGACCTCGCCCTCGTCGTCCAGCAGCGTCCACAGGCAGTAGCCGAGCTGCGCGTCGTGCATGCGCTGGCGCGCGGTGAACTCCTCGTACGCGGACAGCTCGGCCGGTCCGCCGAGGAACTCCATGACCTCGGCGTCGTCGAAGACGCCGTGCCAGGCGCGCGCGTCCTCGTCCGTGGGCACACGGAGCTGGACGGTGGGCAGTGGCCGGGTCGGCGAGGTGGTCATCAGGGCAGCCCTTCGGATCGTGATCTCTCTCGCTGCATAGACTGCACGTGTCTTGTGCCGTTGGGCACCCCTTATCGAGCCTTCGGGAGACCCCGCTGTGACCGAGCCCCTCTCCGAACACTCCGCGGACGTGATCGTCGTCGGGGCCGGGCCCGCCGGCTCGACCACCGCCTACTACCTGGCGAAGGCCGGACTCGACGTCCTGCTCCTGGAGAAGACGGCGTTCCCGCGCGAGAAGGTCTGCGGCGACGGCCTGACCCCGCGCGCCACCAAGCAGCTGGTGTCGATGGGCATCGACGTCTCCGAGGAGGCGGGCTGGCTCCGCAACAAGGGCCTGCGGATCATCGGTGGCGGTCAGCGCCTCCAGCTGGACTGGCCGGAGCTGGCCTCCTTCCCCGATTACGGACTCGTGCGCAAGCGCGACGACTTCGACGAGACGCTGGCCCGCCAGGCGCAGAAGGCGGGCGCCCGCCTCTACGAGCGCTGCAACGTCGGCGAGCCCGTCCGCGACCCCCGCACCGGCCACATCACGGGCGTGCAGGCCAAGCTGGGCGAGGAGAAGACCCCGGTCACCTTCAGCGCCCCGCTGGTCGTCGCGGCCGACGGCAACTCCTCGCGGCTGTCCCTCGCGATGGGCCTGCACCGCCGCGAGGACCGCCCGATGGGCGTGGCCGTGCGCACGTACTTCACCTCGCCCCGGCACGACGACGACTACCTGGAGTCGTGGCTGGAGCTGTGGGACCGGCGCGGCGCCGAGGACCGGCTGCTGCCCGGCTACGGCTGGATCTTCGGCATGGGCGACGGCACCTCCAACGTCGGCCTCGGCATCCTCAACTCCTCCTCCGCCTTCAAGGAGCTGGACTGGCGCGAGGTCCTCAAGGCCTGGTGCGCGTCCATGCCCGAGGACTGGGGCTACACCCCCGAGAACATGACGCAGCCCATCCGCGGCGCGGCCCTGCCGATGGCCTTCAACCGCCAGCCGCACTACACCAAGGGCCTGCTGCTCGTCGGTGACGCGGGCGGCCTCGTCAACCCGTTCAACGGCGAGGGCATCGCCTACGCGATGGAGTCGGGCCAGATCGCCGCCGACGTCATCGTCCAGGCACACGCCCGCTCCACCCCCGCGCTGCGCGAACTGACCCTGCACAGCTACCCGAAGGTGCTCAAGGAGACCTACGGCGGCTACTACACGCTGGGCCGCGCCTTCGTGAAGCTCATCGGCAACCCGAAGATCATGAAGATCGCCGCCCAGCGCGGCCTGAGCCACCCGGTGCTGATGAAGTTCACCCTGAAGATGCTGGCCAACCTGACCGACCCGACGGGCGGCGACGCGATGGACCGCATCATCAACGGCCTCTCGAAGGTGGCCCCCAAGGCCTGATCCTTCAAGGCGGGCCGCTCGGCACAGATGCCGAGCGGCCCGGCGGGTGCCGGCCGAACACTCAGACGTTGACGACTTTCACCGTCGGTGCGCCGGGGAGTTGTTCGGCGGCCTTGCACAGGGCCAGGATGTGCGACTTGTCGGAGGTCACCAGCAGTACCGGGGGTGTGCAAAGGGCGGCCGTGGCCACCACGAGCGCATCCACCAGGCACTCGTGTCCGTCGAGGCCCGAGGCGTCCAGCAGCTTTGCCGCGGCGTCCATCACGGCGTCACTGACAGGCTTCACGTCGAACCGCGACAGCAGGAACCGGAGCCGCTTGGCGGCTTCCCCGGTTCCGCGTACTTCCAAGGGTGTCAGGGCGGACAGCGCCACGCGCCGGCCGCTCTGCTGGGCGACCTCGATGCGCGCACGCATCCCCTCGTCGCCGTCGACGTGCAGCGAAAGTCCTTGTGCGTCCAGGACGAGCGTGCCCTCGCTCTTGGCCTTGATCTTGAGGCGCTTGCTCACCACTCCTGTTCCGCCTGCCGCCGTGCTTCGGCGGAGACGGGGCCGAATTCCTTGCGGTCGGCGGTCACGACCTCACGGAGCTTCTGAGCGGCGAGCCACTCTTCCAAGGCTTCGGCCACGACGGAGGAGAAGCCGTTCTTGCCGGTGCGCTCCTCAACTTCCTTGATCAACGATTGCGCCAGCGACACGGATCTCTTACCTGCCCGCTCGGCGGCCTGGTGGGCTACGTGGCTGCTCATACCTAAAACGTAACACCGCCGGTAGGAAAAATCTCGTGGGCCGTGTGGCGCAAGGAATCGCCCCCGGCCTGCCAGGCCTGGCGCGGGTGTCCCGTGAATCACCTCTGACTCAGGGAAACCGAGGTGGCCCCCAAGGCTTGATCCTTCAAGGCGGGCCGCTCGGCACATGGCTGGGCGGCCCGGATCACGGCGGTTGAACCCTCAGACGTCGATGATCTTCTTCGCCCGATCCCTACCCCGGTGGAACCGAGGTGGCCCCGAGGCCTGACGTGGGGGCGGGTCGTTCAGGCGGGCCGCGCCGGGGGGACGTCCCCGGTGCGGCCCGTCCGGTCGTGGGGGGTATCGCCCGCGGGCTCGTACGGGGATTCGTCCGCGCCGTGGACCGTCCGGATGCAGCGGGTCAGCAGCACCAGCCCGCAGATCAGCAGTGCCCCCGAGGCCGCCCAGTCGAGGCCGAGGACGAGGGGGGAGCCGGGCTTGTGCCACGGGCGGGCGGTGGTCAGCAGCCAGCCGCCCAGCGCCAGCAGCCCGAGCCCGGCGGCGGCCCGGACCGGGGTGGGGTCGGCGGCCTCGGCGGGGACGGCTGCGGGACCGCCGGGCGGACGGGCGCCGGAGCCGTGGCCGGGGGCTTCGTCGGACGGCCTGGTGATCACGGATCACCACCTCCTGGGTGACTCGGGCGTGCTCGCCCCGGCCATCTTCGCAGGGCTCCGGCCGGTTCGGTACGAGTCGCCCGCCCCCGGGGCGGCCCCCGCGCGGCCGCACGCCCGCCCGCCCGCCCGCGCCTTGGCCGGGGTTCGGCGGCCCGCCCGCGACGGGGGCCCCGCGAGAGCGCCGGCGATGGTAGGCAGTCGGGCCCGAGGTGGACAAGTTGGCTATGAGGCAACTGTTTTGACGGTCCATCAGGCCGGAAACTGCTTGCTCATGGTCAGTGACGGACTGTTGAATTCCGGCCGGGCCGAATTCTCCGGTCGAGGCCCGCCGCACCATCCGCATTTCACCCCAAGGGCAAGGAATACGTGATGAAGAAGGCGCTTCTCAAGCTGGCGGCCGGCGCCGCCGCCACCCTTTCCGCCGGTGCCCTTCTCCTGGGCGCGGCCGGACCCTCGGCCGCCTCGGCGAGGGACGGAAATCTGGAAGAGCAGGAATTCGGGCTCTTCTACTACGCGGGCCGCACCGGCTGCGTCTTCGACCTGGTCACCAACGACCTGAACTTCGCCGACGACACCTTCCGCGGCTCCTGCGCCGGCAGCGGCGCGGTCGTGAACGACAACACCGAGTCCTACCGGAACCGCGACGTCTACGCCTGGAAGGTCGGCACGGACAGGGATCTGGGCGGCAGCGTCGGGGAGATCCCCTCGAACTACGAGGGCAACGCCTCCACCACCTTCAAGAACCGGATCAGCTCCGCCAAGTACACCCTCCACCCCTGAACCAGGCCGCCGACGAAGGAGTTCCGCCCGATGCGCAACGGCACCCGACTCCGCACCACCGCCCTCGCCGCCCTGCCGGCGGCCGCGCTCCTGGCCGGCTGCGGGAGCGTCGCCGGCGCGGTGGGCGCCGAGCCGAAGCTCGGCCCGGTCGAGGTCAATCCGCCGACGGCCGCGCTGGCCCTCCCCATGGACGCGTACACGGACACCGAGGCCGAGTCGATCCGCATGGGGCAGGTGCAGCAGCGCCTGCTCTCCCGGTGCATGGCCCGCTACGGGTTCGCGTACGAGGGGCCCAAGTCGTCCGAGCCCGCCGGTGGCCGCGGCCCCGAGGACCGCCACCGCAACCTCTTCGGGGCGGCCGACCTCGCCTACGCCGCCGCCTACGGGTACGACCCGACCGGGGGTGAGGGCTCCGCCGCCAAGCCCGCGGCCCCCGAGCTGAGCGACAGCGCGTACGCCGTCATGAACGGCGAGCAGCGCGGCGCGCCGGGCGGTCGGGCCCCCGACGCCATGAACGAGGAGGAGGCCGCGGCCGTGGACAGCGGACTGACGGCCGGCGGGCAGAAGGTGCCGGCGGGGGGTTGCGGGAGGGAGGCCTACCGCAAGCTGTACGCGCCGACGAAGGACAGCGTGGACCTGCTCTTCACCTTCGGGCTGGCGGCGGAGGCGCACGACCGGTCCAAGAACGACTCGCGCGTGCTCGCCGTGCTGGAGAAATGGTCGGCGTGCATGGGCAGATCGGGCTATAGCGGCATCAAGACCCCGTACGACGTGATCGAGGAGCTCGGCCTGCAGAGCGAACAGGGCGGCCCGAAGGCCGTCAACGCGGCCAAGGCCGACGTCGCCTGCAAGCACGAGGTGAACCTCGTAGGCGTCTGGGGGGCGGTCGAGAAGGCCCACCAGGAGCGGCTCGTCGAGGAGCACGCCGAGACGCTCGCGCTGTACAAGGCGCAGCGCGAGGCCCGCTTCAGGCTGGCGGCCGCGGTCGCCTGAGGGGCCGGCAGGCCGCCAGAGCGGTGCTCAGGGGCTCCAGGAGGCGCCGGAGCGGCCGGAAGGCCGGCACTCGACCCCGTGCGGGGGAGTACCGGCCTTCCGCGTCACCGGGAGCGGCTCGGGACGCGAAGGACACATCCGGTGGGATCCGGGGGAACCAGGGCGAACCGGTGGATCGGGGTCGCCTGGGACGGATCGGGGATGGACCGGGGGTGGATCAGAGGACGCGGACGGCGCCGGTCGGCTTGTCGTAGCTCAGCGAGCGCTCGACGATGCCCGTGCCGGAGTTCTGCGCGCCGACGAACTTGCCGCCGCCCACGTAGATGGCGACGTGGTACGCGCTGCCCTTGGAGCCCCAGTACAGGATGTCGCCCGGCTGAAGGGCGCTCAGGGACACCGAGGTGCCGGCCGAGGACTGCGCCTGCGACATGCGCGGCAGGGTGACGCCGGCGGTGCGGTACGCGGCCTGGACGAGACCCGAGCAGTCGAACGAGGACGGGCCGGTGCCACCCACGACGTAGGCCTTGCCGACCTGCGCGCGGGCGAAGTTCACGATGGCGGCGGCGGAACCGGTCGCCGGGGCGCTGACAGTGCCCGTGCCCTGCGAGGAGGAGCCCTCGCCGGAGGACGACTTGGCCTGGAGCGAGGTGCGGGCGGTGCTGCGGCTGGCGCGCTCGGCCCCGGCCTGGCGGTCCGCCTCCTCCTTCGCCTTCTGCTCGGCGTCGGCCTTCTGCTGCGCGTCGGCCTTGGCCTGCTTCGCCTCGGCGGCGGCGCCGGTGCGGGCGCTCTCCTCCAGGGCGTTGAGCTCGCCCTCGACGGCGGCGGCGCGGGTGTTCTCGGCGGCCTTGGTGACCGCGGAGGAGACCTCGGCGCTCAGGTCCAGGTCGAGGACCGGCATTTCGAGCGTGGTCTCGTGCGCGGGCTCGGCGGAGGGGGTGGCACTCGCCGTGCCGGCCATGGCCAGGGTGCTGAGGACGCCACCGGCAACTCCGGCGCGGACCGCGAGCTTCGAGGCGCTGCGGCGGGGCTTCCGGTGGCTGGGTATGTGAGCGGTAAGGGACATGGGTACAACCGCTATCAGGGCGCCAGGGTTCCCTTCAAGAAACGTGGTCTGCGCCACAGTTGTGCGCGAAGGGTGCGAACCGGGCGCGTCGGACTCCTTATTGACGCCGTAACGGGCCAATCGGACACCCCGTCGCGAGGCTGTGATCATGGGTTATCCGCAATAAGTCCGGATTGATCCTCGGCCTACCATCCACCTGCACAGATGGCCAAGCCCCCTTTCGCCGCCGCGAATCCGGAGTGGCGCAGGTCACAGGAGTGTCACGCGATGCGGACGCTGTGGCCCGGCTGTGACCTGACCGTGAAGTCGCCGCCACATCGCCGCCACATCTCCGCCGCGTCGGGGATGGGCCGGAGCCGCGTCGCAGTCGCCTCGGCGCCGGTTCTTCACCCCTCGCCCCCGGTCGCCTTCCGGCCGCCGATGCCCGCACCCCTCGACTTAGTGAACGCGCGCACGCGTCCACTCCCGTACGCGGGGGATCCCCCGGCCGGGCGATGCCGATCCCTTTATCACCACGTGCACCACGTCGCCAATTTGCATGCAGTGGCCACGGTTTGATAGAGCGGCAGGCCTTCCACCTGCGGCTACAGGGGTGGATGTCACCTTTGGTGATCATGTGGATGCTTCGCGTATGAAGATCACCACTCATCGGACTTCATGATCGTTCGTCAGGTGGTGGAGATCACAAACTCGTTGTTGTAACCCGTGTCGCAGATCACAGACGAGCAGGCATAAGATGCGCACCAGTCCGGCTTGTGAACTGCCTCACATGCACGTGCTCGATCAGCTCGATCAAAGCGCGATCTTCTCGAGGCGGGGCGCTCGGCGCCGGCACAGCGGTCCAACGGTCAAGGACGACTGGAAGGAGCGAGGAGCGTGAATGCGTACGCGCCCATCCTCGTGCTCGGCGCCCTCGGCGCAGGGTTTGCGATCTTCTCCGTGGTCATGGCCACGCTGATCGGCCCAAAACGGTACAACCGGGCAAAACTTGAAGCTTACGAGTGCGGCATCGAGCCCACTCCCATGCCGGCCGGCGGCGGCCGTTTCCCCATCAAGTACTACCTGACGGCGATGCTCTTCATCGTCTTCGACATCGAGGTTGTCTTCCTCTACCCCTGGGCGGTCACCTTCGACTCGCTGGGGATCTTCGGGCTCGTCGAGATGCTCCTCTTCGTGCTCACCGTCTTCGTCGCCTACGCCTACGTGTGGCGCCGCGGCGGCCTGGAATGGGACTGAGGGGCTGAATTTCCATGGGACTGGAAGAGAAGCTGCCGAGCGGCTTTCTGCTGACCACCGTCGAACAGGCCGCGGGATGGGTGCGCAAGTCATCCGTCTTCCCCGCGACCTTCGGCCTGGCCTGCTGCGCCATCGAGATGATGACCACCGGAGCGGGCCGGTACGACCTGGCCCGCTTCGGCATGGAGGTCTTCCGCGGCTCCCCACGGCAGGCCGACCTGATGATCGTCGCGGGCCGGGTCAGCCAGAAGATGGCGCCGGTGCTGCGGCAGGTGTACGACCAGATGCCCGCTCCCAAGTGGGTCATCTCTATGGGTGTTTGTGCGTCTTCGGGCGGAATGTTCAATAACTACGCGATCGTCCAGGGCGTCGACCACATCGTCCCGGTGGACATCTACCTGCCCGGCTGCCCGCCCCGCCCCGAGATGCTGCTGGACGCGATCCTCAAGCTCCACCAGAAGATCCAGGGATCGAAGCTCGGCGTGAACCGGGAAGAGGCGGCCCGCGAGGCGGAGGAGGCGGCCCTCAAGGCGCTCCCCACCATTGAGATGAAGGGGCTCCTGCGGTGAGCGACGAACCGGCCGTGGAGAACGGCCCCCACGCCAGCGATGGCAACAACGTGCCGGCGCCCCGCGGCGTCCGCGGCCCCGATGTGATCGGCGTCCGCAAGGGCATGTTCGGCGCCGCGGGCGGCGGCGACACCAGCGGCTACGGCGGCCTCGTGCGCACCGTGGCCCTGCCCGGCGCGAGCGCCCGCCCGTACGGCTCGTACTTCGACGAGGTCGTCGACGAGCTCGAAGGGGCGCTGGAGGAGCAGGACCTGGTCCCGGAGAACGCGATCGAGAAGGTCGTCGTCGACCGGGCGGAACTGACCCTCCACATCGCCCGCGAGCACCTCCTGCTCGTGGCGAGGACCCTGCGCGACGACCCGGCCCTGCGCTTCGAGCTCTGCACCGGCGTCAGCGGCGTGCACTTCCCGGGGGACAAGGGCCGCGAGCTGCACGCCGTCTACCACCTGCGCTCGCTCACCCACGGCCGGATCGTGCGGCTGGAGGTGTCCGCACCGGACGCCGACCCGCACGTGCCCTCGATCGTCTCCGTCTACCCGACCAACGACTGGCACGAGCGCGAGACGTACGACTTCTTCGGCCTGGTCTTCGACGGGCACCCGGCCCTCACCCGGATCATGATGCCGGACGACTGGCAGGGCTTCCCGCAGCGCAAGGACTACCCGCTCGGCGGCATCCCCATCGAGTACAAGGGCGCCCAGATCCCGGCTCCTGACCAGCGGAGGTCGTACAGCTGATGTCCACTTCGAATCACGCCTCCGCACGCGAGACCACCGAGGGCACCGTCTACACCGTCACCGGCGGCGACTGGGACGAGATCGTCCGGTCCGCGGCCCGCGCGGACGACGAGCGCATCGTGGTCAACATGGGGCCGCAGCACCCGTCCACCCACGGAGTGCTCCGCCTGATCCTGGAGATCGACGGCGAGACGGTCACCGAGGCCCGCTGCGGCATCGGCTACCTCCACACCGGCATCGAGAAGAACCTCGAATACCGGAACTGGACGCAGGGCACCACCTTCGTCACGCGCATGGACTACCTGACGCCGTTCTTCAACGAGACGGCGTACTGCCTGGGCGTCGAGAAGCTGCTCGGCATCACCGATCAGATCCCGGACCGCGCCACCGTCATCCGCGTGCTGCTTATGGAGCTCAACCGGCTCTCCTCCCACCTGGTGTGCATCGCCACCGGCGGCATGGAGCTCGGCGCGACCACGATCATGATCTACGGGTTCCGCGACCGCGAGCTGATCCTCGACGTCTTCGAGCTGATCACCGGCCTGCGCATGAACCACGCGTTCGTCCGCCCCGGCGGCCTCGCGCAGGACCTGCCCCCGGGCGCCGTGGACCAGCTCCGCGACCTGGTGAAGACCCTGAGGAAGAACCTGCCGGAGTACGACAAGCTCGCCACCGGCAACCCCATCTTCAAGGCCCGCATGCAGGACGTCGGCTACCTCGACCTCACCGGCTGCATGGCGCTCGGCGCCACCGGCCCGGTCCTGCGCTCCGCCGGCCTGCCGCACGACCTGCGCAAGTCCGACCCGTACTGCGGCTACGAGAACTACGAGTTCGACGTGCCGACCACCGAGTCCTGCGACTCCTACGGGCGCTTCCTGATCCGCCTGGAGGAGATGCGCCAGTCCCTGCGCATCGTCGAGCAGTGCCTGGACCGGCTGGAGCCGGGCCCGGTCATGGTCGCCGACAAGAAGATCGCCTGGCCCGCGCAGCTCGCGATGGGCCCGGACGGCCTCGGCAACTCGCTCGACCACATCAGGAACATCATGGGCACCTCCATGGAGGCCCTCATCCACCACTTCAAGCTGGTGACCGAGGGCTTCCGGGTGCCGGCCGGGCAGACGTACGCGGCGGTCGAGTCGCCCAAGGGCGAGCTCGGGGTCCACGTCGTATCCGACGGCGGCACCCGCCCCTACCGGGTCCACTTCCGTGATCCGTCCTTCACCAACCTGCAGGCCATGGCAGCGATGTGCGAGGGCGGCCAGGTCGCCGACGTCATCGTCGCCGTCGCCTCGATCGACCCCGTGATGGGAGGCGTCGACCGATGACTTCCGATGTCAGCCTGGGCATGCCCCAGCTGCCCGCCCCCGACTATCCGGCCGAGGTACGCGAACGGCTGGCGGCCGACGCCGCCGAGGTCATCGCCCGCTACCCCGACAGCCGCTCCGCGCTGCTGCCGCTGCTCCACCTCATCCAGTCGGAGGAGGGCTACGTCTCGCGCACCGGCATCCGCTTCTGCGCCGAGGTGCTGGGCCTGACGACCGCCGAGGTCACGGCGGTGGCGACCTTCTACACGATGTACCGGCGCAAGCCCTCCGGGGACTACCAGGTCGGGGTCTGCACCAACACCCTGTGCGCGGTCATGGGCGGCGACGCCATCTTCGACGAGCTCAAGGAGCACCTCGGGGTCGGCAACAACGAGACCACCCCCGACGGCAAGGTCACCCTCGAGCACATCGAGTGCAACGCGGCCTGCGACTACGCCCCCGTGGTGATGGTCAACTGGGAGTTCTTCGACAACCAGACCCCCGAGTCCGCCAAGGCCATGGTGGACGACCTGCTCGCCGGCCGCCCGGTCGAGCCGACCCGGGGCGCGCCGCTGTGCACCTACAAGGAGACCGCCCGGATCCTGGCGGGCTTCCCGGACGAGCGCGCCGGCGCCGTCGAGGCGAGCGGCGGCGCGGGCCCCGCCTCGCTGATCGGCCTGCGCCTCGCGCGCGGCGAGTCCCCGCAGCTCGGCAAGGTCGTGCGTCCGCGTGCCGAGACCGCGACCGAGGAGGGGGAGTGATGACGGTGACCGCTGAGATGCACGAGAACGGAACCAGCCCGGAGAAGCTGCTGGCACCCGTGCTGTCGGCGTTCTGGGACGAGCCGCAGTCGTGGACGCTGGAGACCTACCGGCGCCACGAGGGCTACGAGGGCCTGCGCAAGGCGCTCGCCATGACTCCGGACGACCTCATCGCCTACGTGAAGGACTCGGGCCTGCGCGGACGCGGCGGCGCGGGCTTCCCCACCGGAATGAAGTGGCAGTTCATCCCGCAGGGCGACGGAAAGCCGCACTACCTCGTCGTGAACGCGGACGAGTCGGAGCCGGGAACCTGCAAGGACATCCCCCTCCTCTTCGCGAACCCGCACTCCCTCATCGAGGGAATGATCATCGCCTGCTACGCGATCCGGTCGGAGCACGCCTTCATCTACCTGCGCGGCGAGGTCGTGCCGGTACTGCGGCGCCTGCACGAGGCGGTGCGCGAGGCGTACGAGGCCGGCTACCTCGGCAAGGACGTCATGGGGAGCGGCCTCAACCTCGACATCACCGTGCACGCGGGGGCGGGCGCGTACATCTGCGGCGAGGAAACGGCCCTCCTGGACTCCCTCGAAGGCCGGCGCGGTCAGCCCCGGCTGCGTCCTCCCTTCCCTGCCGTCGAGGGGCTCTACGCCTGCCCCACTGTCGTGAACAACGTGGAGTCCATCGCCTCGGTTCCCGCGATCCTGAACAAGGGCAAGGACTGGTTCAAGGCGATGGGGACCGAGAAGTCACCCGGCTTCACGCTGTATTCGCTCTCGGGCCACGTCGTCGGCCCCGGCCAGTACGAGGCCCCGCTCGGGATCACCCTGCGCCAGCTGCTCGACATGAGCGGCGGCATGCGGCCCGGGCACCGGCTGAAGTTCTGGACCCCGGGCGGCTCCTCCACCCCCATGTTCACCGACGAGCACCTCGACGTCCCGCTGGACTACGAGGGCGTGGGCGCGGCCGGATCCATGCTCGGCACCAAGGCCCTGCAGTGCTTCGACGAGACGACCTGCGTGGTGCGGGCGGTGACCCGCTGGACCGAGTTCTACGCCCACGAGTCCTGCGGCAAGTGCACGCCGTGCCGCGAAGGCACGTACTGGCTGGTCCAGTTGCTCCGCGACATCGAGGCGGGCAAGGGCGTCATGTCCGACCTCGACAAGTTGAACGACATCGCCGACAACATCAACGGCAAATCGTTCTGCGCACTCGGAGACGGCGCCGCCAGCCCCATCTTCTCCTCGCTCAAGTACTTCCGCGAGGAGTACGAGCAGCACATCACGGGCAAGGGCTGCCCCTTCGACCCCAAGAAGTCGACCCTCTGGGCTGACGGTCCCAAGAAGAACTCCGAGGTGAACGCATGACCGTCACCACGAACGCCCCCGCCGGTGGCGGCGAGGCCGCGGGGACGCCGGGCACGCCGGCCAACACGGTCTCCCTGACCATCGACGGCATCGAACTGTCCGTGCCCAAGGGGACCCTGGTCATCCGGGCCGCCGAACAGCTCGGCATCGAGATCCCCCGGTTCTGCGACCACCCCCTCCTCGACCCGGTCGGCGCCTGCCGCCAGTGCATCGTCGAGGTCGAGGGCCAGCGCAAGCCGATGGCCTCCTGCACCATCACCTGCACCGACGGCATGGTCGTCAAGACCCAGCTGACCTCCCCGGTCGCCGAGAAGTCCCAGCGCGGTGTGATGGAGCTGCTGCTCATCAACCACCCGCTCGACTGCCCGGTCTGCGACAAGGGCGGCGAGTGCCCCCTGCAGAACCAGGCCATGTCGCACGGGCAGGCCGACTCCCGCTTCGAGGGCAGGAAGCGCACGTTCGAGAAGCCGGTCCCGATCTCCACGCAGGTGCTGCTGGACCGCGAGCGGTGCGTGCTGTGCGCGCGCTGCACCCGCTTCTCCAACCAGGTGGCGGGCGACCCGATGATCGAGCTCCTGGAGCGCGGAGCGCTCCAGCAGGTCGGCATCGGCGAGGGCGACCCCTTCGAGTCGTACTTCTCGGGCAACACCATCCAGATCTGCCCGGTCGGCGCCCTCACCTCGGCGGCCTACCGGTTCCGCTCCCGCCCCTTCGACCTCGTCTCCTCCCCGAGCGTGTGCGAGCACTGCGCGGGCGGCTGCGCGACCCGGACCGACCACCGCCGCGGCAAGGTGCTGCGCCGGATGGCCGCGGAGGACCCCGAGGTCAACGAGGAGTGGATCTGCGACAAGGGCCGCTTCGGGTTCCGCTACGCGCAGCGCCCCGACCGGCTCACCACCCCGCTGGTGCGCGGCACCGACGGGGTCCTCGCCCCGGCCAGCTGGCCCGAGGCGCTGGAGGCCGCCGCCGCCGGGCTGGCCGGCGCGCGCGGCCGGGCCGGAGTGCTGACCGGAGGCCGCCTCACCGTCGAGGACGCGTACGCCTACGCCAAGTTCGCGCGGGTCGTGCTCGACACCAACGACATCGACTTCCGGGCCCGGGTGCACAGCGCCGAGGAGGCCGAGTTCCTGGCGGCCTCCGTCGCCGGCACCGGCAAGGACCTCGACGGCCGCGGCGTCACCAACGCCTCGCTGGAGGCGGCCCCGGCCGTCCTCCTCGTCGGCATCGAGACCGAGGAGGAGGCCCCCGGCGTCTTCCTGCGGCTGCGCAAGGCCCACCGCAAGCACAAGCAGCGGACCTTCGCCCTCGCGCCGTTCGCCACGCGCGGCCTGGAGAAGGCGGGCGGCACCCTGCTGGCCGCCGCCCCCGGCACCGAGCCCGAGTGGCTCGACGCGCTGGCCTCGCGGACCGGCCTGGAGGAGGGCGGCGCGGCAGCCGCCGACGCGCTGCGCAAGCCCGGCGCGGTCATCGTCGTCGGCGAGCGCCTCGCCGGGGTTCCCGGCGCGCTGACCGCCGCCGTACGGGCGGCCGCCGCGACCGGGGCCCGGCTGGTGTGGATCCCGCGGCGGGCCGGAGAGCGGGCCGCCGTCGAGGCGGGCGCGCTGCCGTCCCTGCTGCCGGGCGCCCGCCCCTCCACCGACCCGCGCGCCCGCGACGAGGTCGCGGCCGCGTGGGGCCTGGACGAGCTGCCGCACCGCTACGGCCGCGACACCGGCCAGATCGTCGAGGCCGCCGCCGGACGCGAACTGTCCGCCCTGCTGGTCGCGGGCGTCGAGCTCACCGACCTGCCGGACCCGGCCCGCGCCCGGATCGCGCTCCAGGAGGCCTTCGTGGTCTCGCTGGAACTGCGGCCCAGCGAGGTCACCGACCACGCGGACGTGGTCCTGCCCGTCGCGGCCGTCGCCGAGAAGCCCGGCGCGTTCATCAACTGGGAGGGCAGGGTCCGGCCGTTCGAGGCCGCGCTCAAGCCCGAGCAGATGACCCGCCGGCTCGCCCCCGCCGACTCCCGCGTGCTGCACATGCTGGCCGACGCCGCCGGCCGGCCGATCGCCCTGCCCGACGTACACGCCGTACGCCGCGAGCTCGACCGGCTCGGCCAGTGGGCCGGGGAGCGCGCCGCCGAACAGTCCGCGGACACCGCGGCGCTGCCCCGGCCGGGAGCGGGCGAGGCGGTCCTCGCGGGCCACCGGCTCCTCCTCGACCAGGGCCGCCTGCAGGACGGCGACGAGGCCCTGGCCGGCACCCGGCACGAGGCCAGTGCCCGCCTCTCGGCCGCCACGGCCGCCGAGACGGGCGTCAAGAACGGCGACGTCCTCGCGGTGACCGGCCCGGCCGGCTCCGTGGAACTGCCGCTGCGCATCACCGAGATGCCCGACCGGGTGGTCTGGCTCCCGATGAACTCCACCGGCTCCGGAGTCCTCGCCGACACCGGTGCCCGACCGGGGGCCCTGGTCCGCATCCGCCCGGCCACTCCCGCCGACACCAGCGACGCCACTGCGGAGGTGGGCGCGTGAACACCGTTCAGATCGCTGCCGAAGACCTCTCCCTGTTCGGCAGGGACGTCTGGTGGCTCGTCGTCGTCAAGGCGGTGTTCTGCTTCGCCTTCCTGATGGTGACCGTGCTCTTCTCCATCGTGTGGGAGCGCAAGGTCGTCGCCTGGATGCAGCTGCGCATCGGCCCCAACCGGCACGGCCCCTGGGGCATGCTCCAGTCGCTCGCCGACGGCGTGAAGCTCATGCTGAAGGAAGACCTCATCGTCAAGCGGGCCGACAAGGTCGTCTACGTCCTCGCCCCGATCATCGCGGCCATCCCGGCCTTCATGGCCATCGCGGTGATCCCCTTCGGCCCGTCGGGCAACGAGGTCTCCATCTTCGGCCAGCGCACGACGATGCAGCTGACCGACCTGCCGATCGCGATGCTCTACATCCTCGCGGTGGCCTCGGTCGGCATCTACGGCATCGTGCTGGCGGGCTGGTCGTCGGGCTCCACGTACCCGCTCCTCGGCGGCCTGCGCGCCTGCGCGCAGATGATCTCCTACGAGATCGCGATGGGCGCGGCCTTCGCCTCGGTCTTCCTCTACTCCGGGTCGATGTCGACCTCGGCGATCGTCGAGGCCCAGGCGGACCGCTGGTACATCGTCCTGCTGCCGGTCTCCTTCATCATCTACGTCATCACGATGGTCGGCGAGACGAACCGCGCCCCCTTCGACATGCCGGAGTCCGAGGGCGACCTCGTCGGCGGCTTCAACACCGAGTACTCCTCCATCAAGTTCGCGCTGTTCATGCTGGCCGAGTACGTCAACATGGTCACCGTCTCGGCGGTCTCGGTCACCCTGTTCCTGGGCGGCTGGCGGGCCCCGGCGCCGATCTCCACGTACTGGGAGGGCGCCAACCACGGCTGGTGGCCGATGCTCTGGTTCGTCCTCAAGGTCCAGCTGCTGCTGTTCTTCTTCATCTGGCTGCGCGGCACGCTCCCGCGCGTGCGCTACGACCAGCTGATGAAGCTCGGCTGGAAGGTGCTGATCCCGGTCTCGGTGGTCTGGCTGATGCTGGTCGCCACCGTCCGGGCGCTGCGCAACGAGAACTACGACTTCACCCAGATCGTGCTCTACGTCGGCGGCGGGGTCATCGCGGTCCTGCTGCTGTCCTTCGTCGTGGACCTCTTCCGCGACAAGCAGGAGAAGGCGGCCCTCGCGGACGCCGAACAGGCCGCGGCCGGGGCGCCCTTCGACCCGCTGGCGGGCGGATTCCCCGTACCGCCCAAGCCCGGCCAGCACCTGGCACCCGTACCGCGCAGGCGGCCTCGCAGTGAGCGGGAGCTCATTGTCAGTGGCGCGGCGAATACTGACAGTGACCGAGAGGAGGGTGCTGAGAATGTCTGACAAGTCTGACGCCGAGGGCGAGAAGTGGCAGAACCCGGTGGCCGGCTTCGGCGTGACCTTCAAGGCCATGTTCAAGAAGCGCCTCACCGAGCAGTACCCGGAGCAGCACAAGACCACCGCTCCGCGCTTCCACGGGCGGCACCAGCTCAACCGCCACCCGGACGGTCTGGAGAAGTGCATCGGGTGCGAGCTGTGCGCCTGGGCCTGTCCCGCCGACGCGATCTACGTCGAGGGCGCGGACAACACCGAGGAGGAGCGCTACTCCCCGGGTGAGCGGTACGGCGCCGTTTACCAGATCAACTACGCCCGCTGCATCCTGTGCGGGCTGTGCGTCGAGGCGTGCCCGACCAGGGCCCTGACCATGACGAACGAGTTCGAACTGGCCGACTCCAGCCGCGAATCGCTCATCTACACCAAGGAGCAGCTGCTCGCCGGGCTGACCGAGGGCATGGTCGAGGCTCCACACTCGATCTTCCCGGGCGCCGACGACACCGACTACTACCGCGGGCTGGTGACCGGGGCGGCTCCCGGCACGGTCCGCCAGGTCGCCGTGTCGAAGGGTGAGGCCGCCGGGTCCGCCGAAGCGGGTACATCGGGAGCTTCCGCTCGTGCCGAGGGGGTGGGGGCGTGAGCGCCATCGCCGCGGCCACCTCGGTCACCTCCACCGGTGAGGCAGTGCAGTTCTGGGTCCTCGCCACGGTCGCCGTCATCGGCGCGCTGGCCACGATCCTGATGAAGAAGGCCGTGCACAGCGCGCTGAGCCTGGCCGGCACGATGATCATCCTGGCGGTCTTCTACCTCGCCAACGGGGCGTACTTCCTCGGCATCGTCCAGGTCGTCGTCTACACCGGCGCGATCATGATGCTCTTCCTCTTCGTCGTCATGCTCGTCGGCGTCACCGCCGCGGACTCCCTGACCGAGGCCATCAAGGGGCAGCGCTGGCTGGCCGCCCTGTGCGGACTCGGCTTCGGCGTCCTGCTGATCGCCGGAATCGGCAACGCCCGGCTCACCCACTTCAACGGACTCGGCCGGATCAACTCCGGCGGGCACGTCGAAGGCCTGGCCACGCTCATCTTCACCAAGTACGTGTTCGCCTTCGAGCTCACCGGCGCCCTGCTGATCACGGCGGCCGTCGGCGCGATGGTGCTCACCCACCGCGAGCGCACCGAGCGCGCCGCCACCCAGCGCGAGCTCGCCGAGCGCCGCGTACGCGAGGGAGTGCAGCTCCCGCCGCTGCCCGCACCCGGCGTCTACGCCCGGCACAACGCCGTGGACGTCGCGGGCCTGCTGCCGGACGGCACCCCCTCCGAGCTCACCGTCAACCAGACGCTGCGCGCCCGCGGCCAGATCAGGGACGTCTCCAGCGAGGCGCTGGACGACTTGAAGGCGCTGGAGCAGCGGTCGTCCGAGCGGCTCGGCCGTGAGGAGGCCTCCAAGTGAACCCGGTCAACTACCTGTACTTGTCCGCGCTGCTGTTCACCATCGGGGCGGCCGGAGTCCTCATCCGGAAGAACGCGATCGTGCTGTTCATGTGCGTCGAGCTCATGCTCAACGCCTGCAACCTCGCCTTCGTGACCTTCTCCCGGATGCACGGCAACCTCGACGGCCAGATCATCGCGTTCTTCACGATGGTCGTCGCCGCCGCGGAGGTCGTGGTGGGCCTCGCGATCATCGTGTCGCTGTTCCGTACCCGCCACTCGGCCTCGGTCGACGACGCCAGCCTGATGAAGCTGTAAGGGGTCGCTGTGGAGAACATGATCGCGCTGCTGGTAGCAGCGCCCCTGCTCGGAGCGGCGGTGCTGCTCTGCGGCGGCCACCGCCTCGACAAGGCCGGCCACTGGCTCGGCACCCTGCTCGCCGCCGTCTCCTTCGGGATCGGCGTGGCCCTCTTCACCGACATGCTCGGGCGCGGGGCCGATGACCGGGCCATCCACCAGCGGCTGTTCAGCTGGATCCCGGTCGAGGGCTTCCAGGCCGACCTCGGCTTCCAGCTCGACCAGCTGTCGATGACCTTCGTCCTGCTGATCACCGGGGTGGGCACGCTCATCCACGTGTACTCGATCGGGTACATGGAGCACGACGAGCGCCGCCGCCGCTTCTTCGGATACCTCAACCTCTTCCTCGCGGCGATGCTGCTCCTGGTCGTCGCCGACAACTACCTCCTGCTGTACGTCGGTTGGGAGGGCGTGGGCCTCGCCTCGTACCTCCTCATCGGCTTCTGGCAGCACAAGCCCAGCGCGGCCACCGCCGCGAAGAAGGCCTTCCTGGTCAACCGGGTCGGCGACATGGGCCTTTCGGTCGCCATCATGCTGATGTTCACCACCTTCGGAACCTTCGCCTTCGGGCCCGTGCTCGGCTCGGTGTCCGGGGCGGGCGAGGGCAAGCTGACGGCGATCGCCCTGATGCTGCTGCTCGCCGCCTGCGGCAAGTCGGCCCAGGTGCCGCTGCAGTCCTGGCTCGGCGACGCGATGGAGGGCCCGACCCCGGTCTCGGCCCTCATCCACGCGGCGACGATGGTGACCGCCGGCGTGTACCTGATCGTCCGCTCGGGTGCCATCTTCGACGGGGCGCCGGACGCGCAGACCGCGGTCGTCGTGGTCGGCGCGGTCACGCTCCTCTTCGGTGCGATCGTCGGTTGCGCGAAGGACGACATCAAGAAGGCCCTGGCCGGCTCGACGATGTCGCAGATCGGCTACATGATCCTGGCCGCGGGCCTCGGCCCGATCGGCTACGTCTTCGCGATCATGCACCTGGTGACGCACGGCTTCTTCAAGGCGGGCCTCTTCCTCGGCGCCGGTTCCGTGATGCACGGGATGAACGACGAGGTCGACATGCGCAAGTACGGCGGCCTGCGGAAGTACATGCCGGTCACCTTCGCCACCTTCGGACTCGGGTACCTGGCCATCATCGGCTTCCCGGGCCTGTCGGGCTTCTTCTCCAAGGACAAGATCATCGAGGCGGCCTTCGCGAAGGGCGGCACCGAGGGATGGATCCTCGGCGGGGTGGCCCTGCTGGGCGCGGCGATCACGGCGTTCTACATGACCCGCGTCATGCTCCTCACCTTCTTCGGCGAGAAGCGCTGGCAGCCCGCCCCGGACCCGGAGACGACACCCGGCGTGGAGCCCGGCGTCGAGGCACACCCGGGAGACATGCCGCACCCGCACGAGTCCCCGAAGTCGATGACCATCCCGATGATCATCCTGGCGTTCGGGTCGGTCTTCGCCGGCGGGTTCTTCGGAGTCGGCGACCGGTTCCTGAAGTGGCTGGAGCCCGTCACCGGGCACGAGCACGGCCACCCGCCGGTCAGCGCCCTGACGGTGACCCTGGCCACCATGGTGGTCCTGGTCGTCGGCGTCGCCCTCGCCTGGGCGATGTACGGCCGCAGGCCCGTCCCGGTCACCGCCCCGCGCGGCTCGCTCCTCACCCGGGCGGCCCGACGGGACCTGTACCAGGACGACTTCAACCACGTCGTCCTCGTGCGCGGCGGGGAGCACCTGACCCGCTCCCTCGTCTACGTCGACCACAGCCTGGTCGACGGAGTGGTCAACGGGACGGCCGCCGGAGTCGGCGGGCTCTCGGGCCGGCTGCGCAAGCTGCAGAACGGCTACGCCCGCAGCTACGCGGTCTCGATGTTCGGGGGCACGGCGATCCTGATCGCCGCGACCCTGCTGATGAGGGCGGTGTGAGATGAGTTTCCCGCTTCTGACGGTGACGGCCGCGGTCCCCGCGGTCGGCGCGATCCTGACGGCGGCCGTCCCGGCCGCCCGCCGGACCGCGGCCAAATGGCTCGCCCTGTTCTTCTCGCTGGCGACCCTGGCCCTGGCCGTGCTCGTCGCCGTCCGCTTCGAGCCCGGTGGCGACCGCTACCAGCTCACCGAGTCCCACTCCTGGATCCCCGACTTCGGGGTCCGCTACGAACTGGGCGTCGACGGCATCGGGGTGGCGCTCATCGCGCTCACCGCGCTGCTGATCCCCTTCGTCATCGGGGCCGGCTGGCACGACGCCGACCCCCTGGAGACGCATTCGTCCCGCTGGCGGCCGACCCAGGGCTTCTTCGCCCTGATCCTGCTGGTCGAGGCGATGGTGGTGATCTCCTTCGAGGCCACCGACGTCTTCCTCTTCTACATCTTCTTCGAAGCCATGCTCATCCCGATGTACTTCCTCATCGGCGGCTTCGGGGACCGGGCCCACTCCGGGTCCGATGAGAACGCGGCCGCGCAGCGCTCGTACGCGGCGGTCAAGTTCCTCCTCTACAACCTCGTCGGCGGCCTGATCATGCTGGCCGCCGTCATCGGGCTGTACGTGGTCGCCGGGAACTTCTCGCTCCAGGAGATCGCCGCCGCCCGCGCCGCGGGCACCCTCGACATGGCGACCAACACCGAGCGGATGCTCTTCCTCGGCTTCTTCTTCGCCTTCGCGGTGAAGGCCCCGCTGTGGCCGCTGCACACCTGGCTGCCGAACGCGATGGGCGAGGCCACCTCGCCGGTCGCCGTCCTGATCACCGCGGTCGTCGACAAGGTCGGCACCTTCGCGATGCTCCGCTTCTGCCTCGGCCTCTTCCCCGAGGCCAGCAAGTGGGCCACGCCGGTGATCATCGTCCTGGCCCTGATCAGCATCGTCTACGGCGCGCTGGTCGCGGTCGGCCAGCGGGACATCAAGCGGCTGGTCGCCTACGCCTCGATCTCGCACTTCGGCTTCATCGTCCTCGGCATCTTCGCGATGACCTCCCAGGGCCAGTCGGGCGCGACGCTGTACATGGTCAACCACGGGCTCTCCACCGCGGCGCTCATGCTGGTCGCCGGCTTCCTGATCTCGCGGCGCGGCTCGCGGCTCATCGCCGACTTCGGCGGCGTGCAGAAGGTGGCCCCGGTCCTGGCCGGCACCTTCCTGATCGGCGGCCTCGCCACGCTGTCGCTGCCGGGCCTCGCCCCGTTCGTCAGTGAATTCCTGGTCCTGGTCGGCACGTTCGCCCGGTACCCGGTCGCCGGCATCATCGCCACCCTCGGCATCGTGCTGGCAGCCCTCTACACGCTGGTCCTCTACCAGCGCACCATGACCGGCCCGCTGAAGGAGGAGGTCCGCACCATGCCGGACCTGCGCCTGCGGGAGGTACTGGTCGTCGCCCCGCTGATCGCGCTGCTGATCGGGCTGGGCGTCTACCCGAAGCCGCTGACCGAGATCGTCAACCCGGCGGTGGAGCACACCATGTCGGACGTGAAGCAGACGGACCCGAAGCCCGAGGTGGCTGTCGAGGCCAAGCACGCCAAGAACGGGGAGGCGGCGAAGTGAGCACCGTGACTGCTGCCCAGAACCTGCTGCCGACACTGGCGGCCGCGGCGCCGATCGACAAGATCCCGGCGCCGCAGATCGAGTACGCCCAGCTCTCGCCCACGCTCATCGTGCTGGGAGCGGCGGTCATCGGAGTCCTCGTCGAGGCCTTCGTACCGCGCAAGGCCCGTTACTACGTCCAGGTGTTCCTGGCGGTCGCCGCGCTGGCCTCGGCCTTCGCGGCGGTCGTCGGGCTCGCCGCCGGCGGGTACGGCAGCACCAAGGCGCACATCGCGGCCATGGGGGCCGTGGCCGTCGACGGCCCGGCGCTCTTCCTGCAGGGCACCATCCTGCTGGCCTCGATCGTCGCGATCTTCACCTTCGCCGAGCGGCGCCTGGACCCGGCCGCCCACGGGAACCGGGTGGACTCCTTCGCCGCCCAGGCGGCGTCCGTACCGGGCAGCGAGAGCGAGAAGGAGGCCGTCAAGGCGGGCTTCACCACCACCGAGGTCTTCCCGCTCGCCCTGTTCGCGATCTCCGGGATGCTGATCTTCCCCGCGGCCAACGACCTGCTGACGCTGTTCGTGGCCCTGGAGGTCTTCTCCCTCCCGCTGTACCTGCTCTGCGCCGTCGCCCGCCGCCAGCGGCTGATGTCGCAGGAGGCGGCCGTCAAGTACTTCCTGCTCGGCGCCTTCTCCTCCGCCTTCCTCCTCTTCGGCGTCGCGCTCCTGTACGGGTACGCGGGCTCGGTCTCGTACGCGGTCATCGCCGAGGTCGTCGACGGCACCGTGGCGAACGTCGATCCGGCGCTCGCCGACACCATGGGCAACGACGCGCTGCTGCTGATCGGCGGCGCGCTCATCCTGATGGGGCTGCTCTTCAAGGTCGGCGCGGTCCCCTTCCACATGTGGACCCCGGACGTCTACCAGGGCGCCCCGACCCCCGTCACCGGCTTCATGGCGGCGGCCACCAAGGTCGCGGCCTTCGGCGCCCTGCTCCGCCTCCTCTACGTGGTCCTGCCGGGCCTGCGATGGGACTGGCGGCCGGTGATGTGGGCCGTCGCGATCGTCACGATGCTCGCGGGCGCGGTGATCGCCGTGACCCAGACCGACGTCAAGCGGCTCCTCGCCTACTCCTCGATCGCGCACGCCGGCTTCATCCTGGCCGGTGTGATCGCCACCTCGGCGGAGGGCGTCAAGTCCGTCCTCTTCTACCTGGGCGCGTACTCCTTCGTGACCATCGGAGCCTTCGCGGTGGTCACCCTGGTGCGCGACGCGGGCGGCGAGGCGACGCACCTGTCCAAGTGGGCGGGGCTGGGCCGTCGTTCGCCGCTGACGGCGGCGGTCTTCGCGGTCTTCCTGCTCGCCTTCGCGGGCATCCCGCTGACGTCGGGCTTCGCCGGCAAGTTCGCCGTGTTCAAGGCGGCGGCGGAGGGCGGCGCGGGAGCGCTGGTCGTGGTCGGTGTCATCTCGTCCGCGATCGCCGCGTTCTTCTACATCCGGGTGATCGTCCTGATGTTCTTCAGCGAGCCGAAGGCGGACGGTCCGACCGTGGCCGTCCCCTCCCCGCTGACGATGACGACGATCGCGGTGGGCGTCGCGGTCACCCTGGTCCTGGGTGTGGCCCCGCAGTACTTCCTGGACCTCGCGGGCCAGGCGAGCACGTTCGTACGCTGACCGGCTGGATCAGGTACGCGTCAGGGTCCGGCTCCCCTTCGAGGGGGGCCGGGCCCTGACGTCTGCGCGGGGCTACTCGGCCCTGCGTCGCTTCGCGGTGATCTCGGTGAGATCGAGGTCGATGGGGAACGGGACTGAGACCTTGAGGCGGTCGTGGAAGATTCCGGCGGCGACGTAGGCCCCGGTGGTGGGGTCGAGCTCGTAGACGTAAACCACGGCGCGGCCGTCCTTGTTCTCGACCCGCCAGAAATGGGGGATCTTGACCCGGGCGTACTTGATCGGCTTGGTGTCCCGGTCGCGGGCGATGGACTCGGGTGACATGACCTCGATGGCCAGCCGCACGGCCGTAGCCGGAAAGCGGGTCTGCTCCGGGTCGTCGACCACCTCTTCGCCGACGACGATCACATCGGGCTCGGGCCGGTTGTAGCGGTCGATGTCGATGGTGAACTCACGGATGACCTCCAGCCCCGGCGGCACCAGGGACTGGAGTTGCCATTCGAAGAAGCTCACTGCTCGTGAATGGAACAGAGTCTGCGGACTCACGAACACCAGGCTCCCGTCGATCAGCTCCGTATGCGGAGGCAGATTGGGAAGCCGGTCCAGGTCGTCGGCGGTCCAGCCACCCACGGGGGGGATCGGCCAGTGGTACGCCGGCTCGAAAGCCTCGGGTTCGACGCTCATCGGTAGTGCTCCCATGTGGTGCAGTCTCGCGAGTGTGTCCAGCGTATCGCCGGGGATCGTCCCGGGACCGCCCGCACGTGTGAACGGGAGCGTCGCGCTGACCGGGGGATCAGTGCGGATGGGACGACTGGGCGGGGGTGTCGGAGGCCTTGGGGCAGGTCAGGGCGGGGTTCCAGTTGTGGAAGCGGCCCGCCGGGTTGTTCTCGTACGCCCACAGGTGGAGGTCGTAGTGCTTGGGCATGCCCGCCCAGTGGCCCGGCATCGGCCCGTCGAACGGCAGCCCGAACATGCTCGGCCGGTCGTCGGTGGTCTTCAGGTCCTGGTCGCGGTCGGTGGACATCCACTCCACGGCCTGCAGCTTGCGGCGGCCCTGCTCGTCCTTCTCGGTGCTGTAGAGGAGCGCGGCGGGCTTGCTGGGGTCCGTCGAACCCCAGTAGGCCTCCTTGACGTAGTGGTAGCCCATGGAGCCCACCCCGAACGGGTTGTTCATGCACGCCTGGCCGTGCGGCACGTACCCGTCCTGCAGGGCCGCCTGCTCGTCCGCGTACTTGGCCGTCACCCGGATCGCCGTCGCCATGTCCCGCATGGCCCGCTTGTCGGTCGGGTCGGGAGCGGGCCCCTCGACGCCGTGGGCGGGCGCGAGGGCGGTCAGGCCGAGCGATATGGCAGCCGTGCAGGTCAGGAAGGCCTTGCGGGGGCGGAGGGACATCGGGGCTCCTGCCGTTCGGGGGCTTTCGTCCACCATCCCGGCGCCGGGGCGGGGCTGCACGCGGCATGCCTCCGAACGGGGGTCCGGCGCGGACGTTCAGGCCGGACGGGTGGTTCCGGGCCGGCAGCGGACGTCCGGGTCGTGGAGCGCGAAGCGGCCGTTCGGTACCCCGCGGTTCAAACGCCGGCGGGGCCGTATACGGCCCCGCCGGCCAACCAAGGAGCGGACTACCGGGTGCCCACGATGCGGCCGGTGACCTCGCCGAGGCCCACGCGGGTGCCGTCGGAGCCCGGCGCCCAGGCGGTGAGGGTGACGGTGTCGCCGTCCTCCAGGAAGGTGCGCTTGCCGTCGGCGAGTTCGATGGCGTCGCGGCCGTTCCAGGTGAGCTCCAGCAGCGAGCCGCGCTCGTCGACGTCCGGGCCGCTGACGGTGCCCGAGCCGTACACGTCGCCGGTGCGCAGGGAGGCGCCGTTGACGGTCATGTGGGCGAGCTGCTGGGCGGCGGTCCAGTACATCGACGCGAACGGCGGCCGGGCCACCTCCTGCCCGTTGATGGAGACGGTGATGCGCAGGTCGAAGCCGCCGGGGCGGTCGGCGGCGTCGTCGTCGAGGTAGGGCAGGAGGGGGAAGTCGCGGGCGGGCGGGGCGACCCGGGCACCGTCCAGGGCCTCCAGCGGCGTCACCCAGGCGGAGACGGAGGTGGCGAAGGACTTGCCGAGGAAGGGGCCGAGCGGTACGTACTCCCAGGCCTGGATGTCGCGCGCGGACCAGTCGTTGAGCAGGAACAGGCCGAAGACGTGGTCCTCGAAGTCGCCCAGGGCCACCGGGCGGCCCATCTCGGAGGGCGTGCCGACGACGAAGCCGACCTCGGCCTCGATGTCGAGCTTGACGGACGGCCCGAAGACGGGCGCCGGGTCGGTGGGGGCCTTGCGCTGGCCAGAGGGCCGTACGACATCAGTCCCGGACACGACGATCGTTCCCGACCGGCCGTGGTAACCGATGGGCAGGTGCTTCCAGTTGGGGGTCAGGGCGTCACCGTCCGGGCGGAAGATCTTCCCGACGTTGGTGGCGTGGTGCTCGCTCGCGTAGAAGTCGACGTAGTCGGCGACCTCGTAGGGGAGGTGCAGCACGACCTCGTCCAGCGGCAGCAGGTGCGGCTCGACGGTGGGCCGGTGGCCGGGGTCGGTGACCCAGGCGGTCAGGGCGCGGCGCACGTCGTGCCAGGCGGTGCGGCCCGCGGCGAGCAGCGGGTTGAGCGTGGGCTGTCCGAGCAGTCCGGTGTACGGGGACCCGAGCGCGGCGGCGGCCGCCCCGGCGTCGAGCACGTACCCGCCGATGCGGACGCCGATCCGGCGCCGGTCCTCCCCGGCGGTGGAGAACACGCCGTAGGGGAGGTTGTGCGGCCCGAACGGGTCGCCCTCGGGAACATCGAGGGGGCTCTGCTGGGGCATGGGGTACTGCCTCGCTTTCGACGCGGTCCGGGGGTGTCCCGGGGGCTGGTTGACACGTTACGGGGCTGGTGGGGCGTGCGGGAGGCCGGATTCGGGCGCTATTTGTAGGACTTGTCCGAGGGGGTCCGTATCCTTGAACGCGTGACTTCCGCCCTCCCCTATGCACTCGTGGCCACCGACCTGGACGGGACTCTGCTGCGCGCCGGAGACACCGTCTCGGCCCGCTCCCGCTCGGCGCTCCGTGCCGCCCGCGCGGCCGGCGCCCGGCACATCATCGTGACAGGCCGCCCCGTCCCGCAGGTTCGCCACGTCCTGGACGGCCTCGGCTACAGGGGGCTCGCGGTGTGCGGGCAGGGAGCGCAGGTCTACGACGCGGCGGCCGGGCTGCTGCTGCACTCCGTGGCCATGGACCGGGAGCTGGCCGAGGTCGCCCTCGGGAAGATCGAAGCGGAGGTCGGCGAGGTCTTCGCGGCGGTCAATCAGGAGGGCCTCGACGCGGAGATGCTGATAGGGCCGGGCTACCGGATGTGGCACCCGCACCTGCCGACGGTGCGGGTGGCCTCGCGGTCCGGCCTCTGGGCCGCCCCGATCAACAAGGTGCTGCTCCAGCACCCCCGGCTGTCCGACGACGAGCTGACGGAGGTGGCGCGGGCGGTGGTCGGGGACCTGGTCAACGTCACCATGGCCGGGGAGCACACGGTCGAACTGCAGCCGCCGGGCATCGACAAGGCGAGCGGCCTGGCGGTGGCGGCGGAACTCCTGGACGTCACCGCGTCGTCGACGATCGCCTTCGGCGACATGCCGAACGACATCCCGATGTTCGCGTGGTCGGCGTACGGAGTCGCGATGGCCGACGCCCACCGCGAACTGGTGGCCGTAGCCGACGAGGTCACCCTCTCGAACGAATCGGACGGCATCGCGGTGGTCCTGGAACGCCTCTTCGGTTGACCGATCCAGCCCCGCCGGCGTTTGGGGCGCGGGGTCCGGGCGGAGCCCGGGGCCCCGGGCCCGGGGCCCCGTCACACCGCCGCGCGGGGGAGGCGGCGCTCCCACGTGCGGTGGAAGAGGACCTCGTCCCCCTCCCGGCACACCACCTCGTTCGACGTCACGAAGCCCCCCTCGTCGCACGAGATCTCCGACCGCGTCACCACCGACACGTCCCACCCGAGCTCCGGCCGGTGCAACCGCACGGTCCACTCCGAGTGCGTCCGCGCCGACAGCGCATCCGCCTCCTGGATCTCGTAGACCTCCAGCGCGTCCTCGCTGAACTCCAGCCCGTCCGGATACACCCGCGTCCCGCCGTACCGCGGGTCGACCTCCAGCCGCCACACGCCCCGCGCGACGTCCCGTACGACCACCCGTTCAGGCCGAGGCTCGTCCAGCGTGGCGGGGAAGACGACCCCCAGCGGCTCCGACTGCTCGGGAGCCTCGAAGAGGACCGGCTCCCCGTCGGAGGACGGATCGCGGACCGGGAGCTCCACCGCGCTGCCCGCCGGGTCCACGATCCAGCCCCGCTCCGAGCCGGCCCGCGGCCAGATCCACGGCCAGTACGCGGAGGAGAGGGCGAGGCGGATCCGGTGCCCCGGCGGGAAGGAGTGCCCGATGCCGTTCAGCTCGAAGTGCACGTCCTCGTACGAGCCCACGGGCCACGGCACCGCCTTGTCCCGTCCCTGGCGCGCGGACAGGTTCAGCACGCCCCGCGTGACCAGCGTGGAGGACCCGTCCGGAGCCACGTCGCACAGCCGCGCCACGACCTGCCCGTACGGCACGTCCATCCGCAGGCGCAGCCGGACCACCGGCCGGCCCAGGATCTCCACCGGCCCGGAGCCCTCGCCCACGGGGAACTCGAAGCACGCCGACTTCGCGTCCTCCTCCCGCTGGTCTGGCGGCAGGTCGGCGTCGTTGCCGAAGGGGAAGAAGCGGCCCGCGTCCAGGCCCGTGTGCTGCGGGGAGGCCACGATCACCGGCGCGCCCTGGAAGGCGTACGTGACCGGGTCGACGTTCGGGGAGGGCCAGGACGGGTCGCCGACCCACCGGCCCGGCAGGGTCTCGTAGGTCGTCGCGGGCGGGTGGGACTCGGAGATCCACGACCGCAGCGCCGGCTCGCCCATCACGCCGTTGTCGGCGCCTTTGAGCCAGTGGTCCCACCAGCGCAGCGTCTCCTGGAGGAAGCCGATGGCGGGACCGGGCGGCAGCCCCCGGTCCGGGTACTGGTGCGACCAGGGGCCGATCAGCCCGCGCACCCGGTCGGCGGGCAGGGCGGAGACCAGCCGCAGCACCGTGTCCCGGTACGGGTCGTGCCAGCCGCCCACCGCGAGCACCGCCGCGCGGACGGCCCCGTAGTCCTCGTACACGGACCCGTGGCGCCAGTAGGCGTCGCGGGTCTGGTGGGAGAGCCAGGTGTGGAGGAGGGGTTCGACGGCGCCGAGGCGCGAGAGCCACTGGTCGCGCCAGCCCTCGCCCACGTAGAGCGGGTCCGGCGGGCGGGAGGAGAAGGCGAGCATGGTCGCCGCCCAGGCGTGCATGTCGACGGCGAGCAGCGAGCCGCCCATGTAGTGCACGTCGTTGTCGTACCGGTCGTCCGTGGAGCAGACGGTGACGACCGCCTTGAGCGGCTCCGGGGCGAGCGCGGCGATCTGCAGGCTGTTGAAGCCGCCCCAGGAGATCCCGAACATGCCCACGGACCCCGTGCACCAGGGCTGGGCGGCCAGCCACTCCACCACCGCGACCCCGTCGGCGAGTTCCCGGGCGTCGTACTCGTCGCCCGGGTCGCCGCCGCTGCAGCCGTGGCCGCGCACGTCGACCCGTACGGAGGCGTAGCCGTGCCCCGCGTACCACGGGTGGCGCTGCCAGTCGCGCGGCGCGGTCCAGTCGGTCAGCCGGTACGGGAGGTACTCCAGCAGTGCCGGGACGGGCTCGTCCGTCACCGGGCGCCACACGCGGGCGTACAGCTCGATGCCTCCCCCGGAGCCTTCGGCCCGGGAGGTACCCCCGGGCATCGGAATCCGGACGTCCTCGCGGATGGTTTCGTAGGGGAAGTCGGTACGGATGATCATCGGGGGTTGACCACCAATCACCTCGGCGGACGGTCAGTGGACGGGGTGCATCGTGCGCTTGAGCCACGGCGCGAGCGCGATCACGGCCAGTCCCACCGCGACCGCGACGGCGCCGTTGACGCCGAAGTAGGCGGGGTTGGAGACCTGGCCGTAGACCTTGACGACCTGCGCCTGGATGCCGTTGGCCAGGGCCAGCGAGAGGAACCACAGGGCCATGGTCTGGCTGCCGAACGCCTTGGGGGCGAGTTTCGTGGTGGCCGACATGCCGGAGGTCTCCAGCAGGATGTCGCCGAGTCCGAGCAGCAGGTAGGAGCCGATGATCCACCAGGCGGCCATCTTGTAGGTGTCCCCGGTGTGCCCCGAGGTGGGGATGACCATCAGCAGGAACGACAGGCCGCCCAGGATCACGCCGATGGCGATCTTGTTGGAGGCGTGCGGCTGGCGGCGGCCCATCCGGACCCACAGCGCCGCGACGACCGGGGCGAGGAGCACCTCGAAGGCGCCGAGCGCGGAGGCGTACCAGCCGGCGGGGAAGGTGAAGCCGAGGATCTCGGTGCGGGCGTTCGTCGAGGCGAGCAGCATCATCGTCGAGTACGCCTGGAAGAGGATGAAGTTGAAGGCGACCGAGGCCATGAAGAGTACGACGTACGGCCGCAGGCGCCCCCGCTCCTCGGCCGTCACCCGGGGGCTGCGGAACATGACCGCGAAGTAGACGATCGGCGCGATCACCGAGATCAGGGTGAGCAGGTCCACGAACCGGCCCATCGTCAGCCAGCCCAGTACCGCCAGAAGAGTGGCGAGCGCGGCGAAGGCGAGGAACCCGCCGATGATCTTCGTCACTGCGGAGCGCATCGCCTCGGGCGCGAGCGCGCCGGCCTGATTCACAAGCGTGGCGGAGTGCTTGCGGCCGGCCAGGTGGCGGCGCCCGAGGACGTACTGGACCAGGCCCGCGGTCATGCCGATGGCGGCGGCCGAGAAGCCCCAGTGCCAGCCCTTGTGCTCACCGAGCCATGCGGTGATCAGCGGGCCGGCGAAGGCGCCGATGTTGATGCCCATGTAGTAGAGGGCGAAGCCGGCGTCGCGCCGCTGGTCGTCCGTCTTGTACAGCTTGCCGACCATGCTGGCCACGTTCGGCTTGAGCAGGCCGGTGCCGGCGCTGATCAGGCCGAGGCCCACCCAGGTCATGCCGGCCGTGGGCACGGCCATGGCGTAGTGGCCGCAGGCGATCAGGATTCCGCCCCACAGCACGGCGCGGTACGAACCGAGGATCCGGTCGGCGAGCCAACCGCCCGCGACGGAGACGAGGTAGACCATGGTCCCGTAGGCCGCCGAGACCGAGGCCGCGGTACCCGGGTCCATCCCCAGGCCGCCGTGGGCCACCGTGTCCGCGAAGTAGAGGACGAGGATGGCCTGCATGCCCAGGAAGGAGAAACGCTCCCAGACCTCCAGTCCGGACAGCGTGGCGAGGCCCCGGGGGTGTCCGAGGAAGGCGTGGTCGTCGCCGGGAGGCGGCTGGTCCGCCTCCGGGTCCGCGGGCTCGTCTATATCGGTTGCAGTTCTGGACAAAACGTATTCTCCGGTTGTTTCGGCTCCTCACGAACATACCGGTGCGCATCGGGCACTGCTCGAGTGGTGACCGGACAGCCGCCCTGGGTGATCGAAAAGGGACCCGATACGCTGGCTTGAGTGATGGCAGCGACACATCGACAATCCATGTGATCGTCAACGTGATCGTCAGCAGACAGGAGTACCCCTCGTGACCGTCGTCGGGCCGTTCGGACTGAGCGTGCGGGACCAGGCTCTTGAGACCGATGTCCAGGCCGGACTGGCCGCCGTCGAGGCGGGTCTGCTGGAAGCCACCAAGAGCGAAGTCCCCTTCATCACCGAGGCAGCGCAGCATCTGGTGCGCGCCGGAGGCAAGCGGTTCAGGCCGCTGCTCGTGATGCTTGCCTCCCGCTTCGGCGATCCCTACGCACCCGGGATCGTGCCCTCCGCCGTCGTCGTGGAGCTCACCCACCTGGCGACGCTCTACCACGACGACGTCATGGACGAGGCGGACGTGCGCCGCGGCGTGGACAGCGCCAACGCCCGCTGGGGCAACTCCGTGGCCGTCCTGACGGGTGATTTCCTGTTCGCCCGCGCCTCGCACATCCTGGCCGACCTCGGACCCGAGGCCGTACGGATCCAGGCGGAGGCCTTCGAGCGGCTGGTGACGGGCCAGATCCTGGAGACGGCCGGCCCGCGCGACGGCCGAGACCCCGTCGAGCACTACCTCGATGTCATCGCGGGCAAGACCGGTTCGCTGATCGCCGTCTCGGGCCGCTTCGGCGCGCTGATGTCCGGCGCCGACGAGTCGGTCGTCGACATCCTGACCCAGTACGGCGAGCGGCTCGGCACCGCCTTCCAACTCGCCGACGATGTCCTCGACATCGCCTCCGACGCGCACGAGTCCGGCAAGACCCCGGGCACCGACCTGCGCGAGGGCATCCCGACGCTGCCCGTACTGCGGCTGCGCGAGATGGCCGCACGCGACGGCAACCCGGACGACCTGGACCTCGTACGGCTCCTGGACGGCGATCTGACGGACGACGTCCGCCACGCCGAGGCGCTGTCGCGGCTGCGGGCCCACCCCGCCCTGGAGCAGGCCCGCCGGGACACCGTCCGCTACGCCGAAGAGGCGCGGGCCACGCTGGCGCCGCTGCCGGACTGCTTCGCGAAGTCGGCGCTGGTGGAGCTGTGCGACGCGGTGGTCCACCGCGCGGGCTGACCCGGCGCGGTTCTTGCCGAAGACGCAGGCGCGGGCCCGGCATCCCCTACGGGTAGGGGATGCCGGGCCCGCCTCTTGTCATCCCTGGGGCGTACGCGCAGTTGGCTCCGGGGGCTGACGCCTTCACCCCCTGGCTTTGGTCAGATAGAGACACATCCCCACCAGATCGGGTGAGAGTGGCGGCGCGGGGTGGACGTGTACATGCAAGACGGGTAGGTCGCCGCCGTACACACAGAGGTAGGGCAGACAGACATGGCAACGAACTCAAAGACCCGCAAGGCCGCTCGGTACGCCGTACCGGTCGCGGTGTTCGGTGTGGTCGCCGGCACGATCGCGATGGTCCCGGCCTTCGCGAACTCCGGCGGGCCGGACCTGCCGCAGGTGACGGCCCAGCAGCTCATCGAGAAGATCGCCGCCTCGGACGTACAGCAGCTGTCCGGCAGCGCCAAGATCAGCACGGACCTCGGCCTGCCGTCGCTGGCCTCCGGCCTGCTCGGCGGCGGCGGGGTCACGGGAGGCTCCGCCGACCCCGAGGACAAGATCGCGCAGCTGGCGAGCGGCACCCACACCTTCCGGGTGGCCGCCGACGGCCCGGACCGGCAGAAGCTCACCTTCGTCGACGGCAAGGACGAGTACAGCCTCGTCCACAACGGCGACGACGTCTGGGGATACGACTCCAAGTCCAAGGAGGTCTTCCACGAGAAGGCCCCGGCCGACGCGGGCAAGGGCGGCAAGAGCGCGGAGCGCAAGACCGGCGACCGGCTCGCCGCCACCCCGCAGGAGATCGCCCAGGAGCTCCTGAAGGCCGCCGGACCGACCACGGACGTCAGCGTCGGCGACACGGCCCAGGTGGCCGGCCGTGACGCCTACCAGCTGGTCCTGAAGCCGAAGGCGTCCGGTTCCACGGTCGCCTCGGTGAAGATCGCGGTGGACGCCAAGAACGGCGTGCCGCTGCGCGTGCAGCTCCTGTCCACCGACGGCGGCAAGCCGATCGTGGACGCGGGCTTCACCAAGGTGGACTTCGCCAAGCCCGCCGCCGACACCTTCGCCTTCACCCCGCCCAAGGACGCCAAGGTCAACGAGGGCGGCGGGAACCACGGCAAGGGCGACAAGGACAGGGGCCTGGGCGCCCTGGAGTCCATCCCGGGCCTCGGCGGCCTCACCGGCGGCGCCGGCGAGGGCGACATGAAGGTGCTCGGCGAGGGCTGGACGTCGATCGCGCGGATCGAGACCGGCTCGGCCACCGCTCTGAAGGACCTGGAGGGCGCGACGAAGGACGAGAAGGCCCCCAAGGAGGCCAAGCAGTTCCTCGACGCCCTCGGGGACAAGGTCTCCGGGAAGTTCGGCGAGGGCCGGATCTTCAAGACCCGCGTGGTCAACGCGCTGATCACGGACGACGGCAAGGTCTACGTCGGAGCCGTCACCAAGGACGCGCTCGTGAAGGCCGCCGACACCAACAAGTAGCCGCGGGACGGGCAAGGGTGGGCGGGGACATGTGTCCCTGCCCACCCTTCCGTCGTTCCGGCCCTGCGTACAGCAGGCCCGCTGTACCGTGAAAAGCATGTCGAGACACGTCACCATCCGCCTGGAAGAAGAGTTCCACGAACGCCTGAAGGCACGCGCGGCGGCGCTGGGGACGACGGTCACCGCGCTGATCACCGAAGTCACGGAACGCGAGCTCGACGAGGACCGGAAGAACTTCCTGTCCGGGATCGAGGAGTTCGCCGACCACTGGGGCTACTTCCAGGAGCGGTTCGGGCAGTGAAGATCACCATGGAGTGGGCCTGGACCGCTCTGGCCCACCACCTCCCGTCCGATCCCGCCGTGTGGGATCCCTCCGGAGTGGCCGCCGCCGTGGCCCGGCACCAGAACGACCTCGTCCTGGTGCCCGAGCAGCCCGCCCCGGACACCGCGTGGCGGGCCGCCGCGTTTCTGCACACCCTCGCGGTGTGCCCGGCGCTGGAATCCCCGATGAACGAGTTCTACGCCGCCGCCGCGACCCGCTCGTACCTGCGCGTGGCCGGGGCCAAGCAGCTGCCGTCGCCGGAGGAGCTCGGCGATCTGGTGGAGGCCGCGAAGCTGGGGCACGCCGATGTCGAGGCGGTCGCCGAGGAGTTGCGGGCCCGGATCCAGGAGCCCCTGCCGGCCTCGCTACGGGGCGGCGCGCAGGACGCGTAGCACCATCGGCGCCTCGCCCGGGTGGAGCCGCAGTTCGGTGGCGCCGTCCTCGGAGCGGAAGGCAACGCTGATCTCGTCGGCGGAGACGGCCTCCAGCGGCGGGAACCCCGCGGTCCGCGACGTCGTACGCCCCTTCGCGCGCCGGCCCACCGGTCCGCCCGGTCCGCCGGGCGGCAGCTCCAAGTGGCCCTCGGCCCAGGTACCGCCGGTCAGCTCGCGGTCGCGCAGATCGCAGGGGACGAGCACGGAGCGGCCCTGGGCGTGGTCCGTGAGCCGCCGGAGCCGCCGCCGCCCCCGCACGAGGAGTGCGGGGTTGAGGGCGGCGGCGGCTTGGGCGACCATGCCGAGCAGGGCGGCGATGATCTCCGGCATGGTCCGGTCAGACCACACCGGAGCCCTAGAGGTCTAGACCATTAGGGCCGGTCTGCCGCCCTCCCCCCGTCATGACGCGCGGATCACGTCTCAGAAGGTGATCTTCCAGCTGTTGATGTAGCCGACGTCCTGCGCCGCCACGTCCTTGACCTGGAGCTTCCACACCCCGTTGGCCACCTCGCTCGACGCGTTGACCGTGTACGAGGCGACGATGTTGTCGGCGGAGTCCGAGCTGGAGTTCTTCAGCCGGTACGCCGTCCCGTCGGGGGCGATCAGGTCGAGGACCAGGTCACCGCGATAGGTGTGGACGATGTTCACGTCGACCTTGGTGGTGGCCGGGGCGTTGCCCGTGACACCCGAGACCGTGATGGGCGAGGTCACCGCGGCGGCGGGGGAGTCCGGGATGTTCACGTCCGCGGTGTTCTCGAAGGACGGGCCCGGCGGGACCGGGGTGGCCGCCCCCAGGTTCCAGACCGCGTAGGCGACGGCGTCGGAGTTGCGGTCCAGGGCGGTGTCGTTGATGTTCGCCGCGGTGTCGCAGGAGGAGTGGTAGCAGCGGTCGAAGGCCTGACCGGAGGTGCCGCCCCACTTCTGCGCCTGGGCCGCCGTCTTGGTGTAGTCGGCGCCGGAGAACAGCCCGCCGACCGGGATGCCCGCGTTCTTGAACGGCGCGTGGTCGGAGCGGCCGTCGCCCTCGGTCTCGATCTCGGTGGAGACGCCGATGCCGGCGTAGTAGTTCTTGAAGGTCTGCTCGATCGTCGGGTCGTCGTCGTAGACGAAGTAGCCCGGGTTCGGCGAGCCGATCATGTCGAAGTTCAGGTAGCCGGAGATCTTCGACTTCTCGGCGGCCGGCAGGTTGTTGACGTAGTACTTCGAGCCGATCATGCCCAGCTCTTCCGCGCCCCACCAGCCGAAGCGCAGGTGCTTCGTCGGCTGGAGCTGGGCCCGGGAGACGGCGAGCGCGGTCTCCAGGATGGCGGCCGAGCCGGAACCGTTGTCGTTGATGCCGGGGCCCGCGGTCACCGAGTCCAGGTGGGAGCCGGACATCAGGACCGAGTTCGGGTCGCCGCCCGGCCAGTCGGCGATCAGGTTGTAGCCGGTCGCGCCGCTGGAGGTGAAGGTCTGCAGGGTGGTCGTGAAGCCGGCCGCGTCCAGCTTGGCCTTCACGTAGTCGATCGAGGCCTTGTAGCCGGCCCTGCCGTGCGCGCGGTTGCCGCCGTTGGCGGTGGCTATGGACTGCAGCTGCGTCAGGTGCGCCTTGACGTTGGCGACCGGGATGTCGGGCGGCGTCGGCGCCGCGTTGACCGCGGTCGGCGAGGCGAGCGCGGCGGGAGCGGTGGCGGCGAACAGGCCGGCGACCGCGACGGCGGTCACGGCGGCCAGGCGCCGGGAAACGGACAGGCTCATGTGGGGGCTCCGAGATTCCGTACTGGGGATGTGTGCGGAACGTGCGGGTGGCGCGGGTGAGCATGCCTGTGCGTCGGCGCTACTGCGTGGGTACGGCAGTGCGTCGTGCGTCAGTGCGAGCCTGATGTTGGGGGAGAGTGTGACTGTCCGTCAAGAACACAATCCGGTCATGTTGGTTCGGAAACCGGACGATCCCCGCTCCGGAACTCCGGGGCGGGGATCGAGGGGTGCGGGAGCGCGCCCGCGGCTCCGGCTAGGCGGGCTCGTGCTCCGGGGTCTTGGCGGGGGCCGCGGCGGCCGGGACGGCGGCGGCGGTCGCGCGGTGCGCGAGGCCCGTCGGGAGGCCGGTCGTGAGGCCCGTCGGGAGCGATCCGAGGCGGATGGCCCGGGTGTGGCGGGCGGTGCGCAGCGCTTCCCAGGTGAGGATCGAGAGGGCGGCCCAGACCAGGGAGAAGCCGGCCCAGCGGGCGGGCGGCATGGCCTCGTGGAAGTACAGGACGCCGAGCCCGAACTGGAAGACCGGGGCCGTGTACTGGAGCAGCCCGAGGGTGGACAGCGGCACCCGGATCGCGGCCGCGCCGAAGCAGACCAGCGGGATCGCGGTGACCAGCCCGGTCGAGGCGAGCAGCGCGGAGTGCCCGAGGCCCTGGGCGGCGAAGGTGGACTGCCCCCGCGCGCCCAGCCACAGCAGGTAGCCCAGGGCGGGCAGGAACAGCAGCACGGTCTCGGCGGTCAGCGATTCCAGGCCGCCCATGTTGAGCTTCTTCTTGATCAGCCCGTACATGGCGAAGGAGAAGGCGAGCACGAGCGAGATCCACGGCGGCCGCCCGTACCCGATGGCCAGCACCAGTACAGCGGCCACGCCGATGCCGACCGCCGCCCACTGCGCGCGGCGCAGCCGTTCGCCGAGGAGCAGCACGCCGAGCGCGATGGTGACGAGGGGGTTGATGAAGTAGCCGAGGCTCGCCTCGACCACCGCGCCGTTGTTGACGGCCCAGATGTACACGCCCCAGTTCACGGTGATCAGGGCGGCGGCCAGCCCGGTGAGCGCGAGCTTGCGCGGCTGGCGCAGCAGCTCGCTCACCCAGCTCCAGCGGCGCAGGGCGAGCAGCGCCAGGCCGACGACGGCCAGGGACCACACCATGCGGTGGGCGAGGATCTCCAGGGCTCCGGAGGGCTGCAGGAGCGGCCAGAAGAGGGGTACGACGCCCCACATCCCGTACGCGCCGAATCCGTAGAGCAGACCCGCGCGCTGGTCGTTCTCCGCCTTCACGGGACCTCCAGTGATATTCAAGCCAACCTGAAGACCGTAGCGCCGGACGGGCCGGATGTCATCACCGTTACCGCGAGATGCTCATGACGCTTCCGGTCCTACGGTCGCGTGGCGGCCAGCGCGTCCGCGATCGCCCCGGCCACCGGAGTCGTCGGCCGCCCGATGAGCCGGGTCAGGTCGCCGCCGGTGGAGGCCAGCCGGCCGCGCCGGATCGCCGCGTCCACGTCCACGAACACCGCCGCGAACCCCTCCGGGAGCCCGGCGCCGGTCAGGACCGCCTGGTGCGCCTCGGGCGTGAGCTCGGTGTACGCGACCTCGCGGCCCGCCTGGGCCGACAGCTCGGCGGCGTACTCCGCCAGGCTCCACGAGGCGTCCCCGGAGAGCTCGTAGGCCCGGTTCAGGTGGCCCTCGCCGGTCAGCGCCACGGCAGCGGCGGCCGCGTAGTCGGCGCGGGCCGCCGAGGCGACGCGGCCCTCGCCCGCGCTGCCCACGAGGGCGCCGCGCTCCAGCTGGGAGGCCAGGTCGCGGGTGTAGTTCTCGTGGTACCAGCCGTTGCGCAGGAAGGTGTACGGGATCCCGGAGTCGAGGATCGCCTGCTCGGTGGCCCGGTGCTCGGCCGCCAGCTCGAAGTCGGCCTCGGGTCCGCCGAGGATGCCGGTGTAGGCGAGCTGGGCGACCCCGGCGGCGCTCGCGGCCTTCAGGACGGCGGTGTGCTGGGCGACCCGGCGGCCTATCTCGTTGCCGGAGACCAGCAGCACCCGGTCGCCGGCCCGGAAGGCCCCGGCCAGGCTCGCGGGGTCGTCGTAGTCGGCGACCCGCAGCTCGACGCCGCGCTCGGCGAGGTCGGCGGCCTTGGCGGCGTCGCGTACGACGGCGGCGATCCGGTCGGCGGGGACGCGGGTCAGCAGCTCCTCGACGACAAGGCGGCCGAGGGCTCCGGTGGCTCCGGTGACGACGATGCTCATGGGGGTTCTCCTCCGTGCGGTGGGCCTCGGGGGTGGGGCCTGACGCAACCTTACGGTAAGCGCTAACTTTTAGAAAGTAAGCTGGTGGAGAAGGGTGTGAGGCGCGTCCGGATACGCCGAAGCCCGGACCTCCAGAGGGAGATCCGGGCTTCGGTCGGCGGGGGCCGCCGGGAGCCGAGGGGCTCAGCCGACGACGGTCCAGGTGTCGTTCCCGCTCAGCAGCGTGCTCAGGTCGCCCTTGCCGCTGCGGTCCACGGCCGTCTCCAGCTGCTCGGCCATGAGCGTGTCGTAGACCGGCCGCCGTACGTTGCGGAAGACACCGATGGGGGTCTGGCGCAGCGTGTCGGGGTCGGCGAGGCGGGAGAGCGCGAAGGCGTTGGTCGGGGACGCGGAGGACGCGTCGTGGATCAGGACCCGCGACTCGTTCTCCGGGGTGACGGTGACGACCTCCAGGTCTCCGGTGGCCGGGTTGCGCACGACGCCCTTGGCGTTGTCGACGCCGAAGCGGATCGGCTGCCCCTGCTCCAGGCGGATCACGGCGTCCTGTGCCTGCTCCCGGTCCTTCAGGACCTCGAAGGCGCCGTCGTTGAAGATGTTGCAGTTCTGGTAGATCTCCACCAGCGCCGTGCCCTGGTGGTCGGCGGCGGCGCGCAGTACCTCGGTGAGGTGTTTGCGGTCGGAGTCGACCGTCCGGGCCACGAAGGAGGCTTCCGCGCCGATGGCCAGGGACACCGGGTTGAAGGGCGCGTCGAGGGAGCCCATCGGGGTCGACTTGGTGATCTTGCCGACCTCGGAGGTGGGGGAGTACTGGCCCTTGGTCAGTCCGTAGATCCGGTTGTTGAACAGCAGGATCTTGAGGTTGACGTTGCGGCGCAGGGCGTGGATCAGGTGGTTTCCGCCGATGGAGAGGGCGTCGCCGTCGCCGGTGACGACCCAGACGGAGAGGTCGCGGCGCGAGGAGGCGAGGCCGGTGGCGATGGCCGGGGCGCGGCCGTGGATGGAGTGCATCCCGTAGGTGTTCATGTAGTACGGGAAGCGGGAGGAGCAGCCGATGCCGGAGACGAAGACGATGTTCTCCTTCGCCAGGCCGAGCTCGGGCATGAAGCCCTGCACGGCGGCGAGGACCGCGTAGTCGCCACAGCCGGGGCACCAGCGGACTTCCTGGTCCGACTTGAAGTCCTTCATGGACTGCTTGGCGGCGGCCTTGGGGACGAGGGAGAGCAGGGTGGGCGCCTCAGTCATTGATGGCCTCCTCGAGATGCGTGGCGAGCTGCTCGGCCTTGAACGGCATGCCGTTCACCTGGTTGTACGACGCCGCGTCGACCAGGTACTTCGCCCTCAGGAGGGTCGCGAGCTGCCCGAGGTTCATCTCCGGCACCACTACCTTGTCGTAACGCTTCAGGACCTCGCCCAGATTCCTCGGGAAGGGGTTGAGGTGGCGCAGATGGGCCTGCGCGATGGGGAGCCCGGCGAGCCGCAGCCGGCGTACGGCGGCCGTGATCGGGCCGTAGGTCGAGCCCCAGCCGATGACCAGGGTCCGTGCGCCGTCCGGGTCGTCGACTTCCAGGTCCGGGACCTCGATGCCGTCGATCTTGGCCTGGCGGGTACGGACCATGAGGTCGTGGTTCGCGGGGTCGTAGGAGATGTTGCCGGTGCCGTCCTGCTTCTCGATGCCGCCGATGCGGTGTTCGAGGCCCGGGGTGCCGGGGACCGCCCAGGGGCGGGCCAGGGTCCGCGGATCGCGCTTGTACGGCCAGAACACCTCGGTGCCGTCCGCGAGCTCGTGGTTGGGGCCGGAGGCGAACTGCACCGTCAGGTCCGGGAGGTCCGCCACGTCCGGGATCCGCCAGGGCTCGGAGCCGTTGGCGAGGTAGCCGTCGGAGAGCAGGAACACCGGGGTCCGGTAGGTCAGCGCGATCCTGGCGGCGTCGAGCGCGGCGTCGAAGCAGTCCGCCGGGGTGCGCGGGGCCACGATCGGGACCGGGGCCTCGCCGTTGCGCCCGTACATGGCCTGGAGCAGATCGGCCTGCTCGGTCTTGGTCGGCAGACCCGTCGAAGGGCCGCCGCGCTGGATGTCCACGATCAGCAGCGGCAGCTCCAGCGAGACCGCCAGACCGATCGTCTCGGACTTCAGCGCCACGCCGGGGCCCGAGGTCGTCGTCACGGCGAGGGAGCCGCCGAAGGCCGCGCCCAGGGCCGCGCCGATCCCCGCGATCTCGTCCTCGGCCTGGAAGGTCCGCACGCCGAAGTTCTTGTGCTTGCTCAGCTCGTGCAGGATGTCGGAGGCCGGGGTGATCGGGTACGAGCCCAGGTAGAGGGGGAGATCGGCCTGCTGACCTGCGGCGATCAGCCCGTAGGACAGGGCCAGGTTCCCCGAGATGTTGCGGTAGGTGCCGGCCGGGAAGGCGCGGGTGGCCGGGGCCACCTCGTAGGAGACGGCGAAGTCCTCGGTGGTCTCGCCGAAGTTCCAGCCCGCCCGGAAGGCCGCCACATTCGCCTCGGCGATCTGCGGCTTCTTCGCGAACTTCTGCCGCAGGAACGTCTCGGTGCCCTCGGTGGGCCGGTGGTACATCCAGGACAGCAGACCCAGCGCGAACATGTTCTTGCTGCGCTCGGCCTCCTTGCGGGACAGCCCGAAGTCCTTCAGCGCCTCGATGGTCAGGGTGGTCAGTGGCACCGGGTGGACGCTGTAGGCGTCCAGGGAGCCGTCCTCCAGCGGGGAGCTCTCGTAGCCGACCTTCGCCATCGGGCGCTTGGTGAACTCATCGGTATTGACGATGATCTCCGCACCGCGCGGCACGTCCGCGATGTTCGCCTTCAGTGCGGCCGGGTTCATCGCGACCAGCACGTTCGGGGCGTCGCCGGGCGTCAGGATGTCGTGATCGGCGAAATGCAGCTGGAAGGACGACACGCCCGGCAGGGTTCCGGCGGGCGCCCTGATCTCGGCGGGAAAGTTCGGCAGCGTCGAGAGGTCGTTCCCGTAGGAAGCGGTCTCCGAGGTGAAGCGGTCACCGGTGAGCTGCATTCCGTCACCCGAGTCACCCGCGAAGCGGATGATCACCCGATCGAGGCGGCGGACTTCCTTGCCGCCCCCGCCGGCGGGGGCGGTGGTGCCGCCTCCGGCCGGGTTGTCACCGTTCGGGCCCGGGGGCGTCCGCTGCTCGCCGACGACCGCGCCTTCGGCCCCGTCGGACTGCTCGGCTGGGCTACTGACCTGGCTGGTCACTGAACTGGACCTCCTTCGAGGCGTGAGCTCTCCCAAGTTCCACCCTACGTCCGTAGGGATTGTTGCCCCTGGATGCTCATTTTCTGGACCGTCCTCTGAGACGGTCTGTCCGAATCCGGCCTTACCTGACAGAGTGTCAGTTGATCAAGATCTTAGGTAGGTGAGGACGGCCAGCACACGCCGGTGATCCCCGTCACTCGGTGACAGGCCGAGCTTCATGAAGATGTTGCTCACGTGCTTCTCCACCGCCCCGTCACTCACCACCAGCTGCTTGGCCGCGGCGGAATTGGTCCGCCCCTCGGCCATCAGCCCGAGCACCTCGCGCTCGCGCGGGGTCAGCCCGGCCAGTACGTCCTGCTTGCGGCTGCGGCCGAGCAGCTGCGCCACGACCTCCGGGTCCAGGGCGGTGCCGCCCCGGGCCACGCGCACGACGGCGTCGAGGAACTCCCGGACCTCGGCCACCCGGTCCTTCAGCAGATACCCCACCCCGGTGCTGGAACCGGCCAGCAGTTCGGTGGCGTACTGCTCCTCCACGTACTGTGACAAAACGAGCACCCCTATGCCGGGGTAGTCGCGCCGCAGCCGCACGGCGGCACGCACGCCTTCGTCGGTGTGCGTCGGCGGCATCCGCACATCGGCCACCACCACATCCGGCAGCGCGTCCTCCGCTGCCAGCTCCGCCACCGTCTTGATCAGGGCTTCCGCGTCCCCGACGCCCGCAACGACGTCATGCCCCCGGTCGGTCAGCAACCGGGTCAGGCCCTCACGCAGCAGCACTGAATCCTCGGCGATGACCACCCGCACCCTGTCTTCCACGACTCAGCAGCTCCCATGTTCACTCGCCCGTTTCCCTGACTCAGCCAAGCATCCCAGCCTTGCGGCCGGATCAAGGCGGAGTGGGATCAACGAGTAGGGGTGGGAAAGCTGTTTTCGGGGTCGGAAGCCCTCCCTCCGCCCCGCGGACCCGAAAGTCAGCCCTTCGGCCCCGCTTTCGGACCTTGCCGGGCGCGCGGAGACGGTCAGGCGCGCCAGGGGAGCTCGGCGGTGACGGTGGTGCCGCCGTCCGCGGGGGAGTCCACGATGAGCACGCCGTCCACCGCGTCCAGCCGCTCGGCCAGCCCGGCCAGTCCCGACCCGGTCAGGGCGGACGCTCCGCCCCGGCCGTCGTCCGTGACCTGGATCAGCAGCCGCTCGCCGGACTTCCACACGTCGACGGCGGCCGTACGGGCCCTCGCGTGCTTGCTGATGTTCTGGAGCAGCTCCGAGACGGTGAAGTACGCGATCCCCTCGATCGCCGCCGCCGGACGCGCGGGCAGCTCCACGGCCACCCGTACCGGCACGGCACACCGGGAGGCCACCGAGGACAGCGCCGCGTCCAGACCGCGGTCGGTGAGTACCGCCGGATGGATCCCGCGGGCCAGGTCGCGCAGCTCCTGCAGGGCGATCTTCACCTCGCCGTGCGCCTCGTCGACCATGCGGGCGGCCGCCCGCGGGTCCTCGGTCAGCTTCTCCTTCGCCAGCCCCAGATCCATGGCCAGCGCCACCAGCCGGGCCTGCGCCCCGTCGTGCAGGTCCCGCTCGATGCGCCGCAGGTCGGCGGCCGCCGTGTCGACGACGACCCCGCGGTCGGACTCCAGCTCGGTGACCCGGTGCGCGAGCCGCGACGGGCCGAGCAGCCCGGCGACGAGCACCCGGTCGACGGTCGTCAGGGCGCGGACGACCCAGGGAGTGGTGACGGTGAAGGCGAGCCCGATCAGGCAGGTCAGCGCGATCGCCAGGGGCGAGTCCAGGTAGAACGAGTACTCGTCGTTCTGGAAGAGCTGCAACCCCGGCTGGTCGGTGTAGGCCGGGAAGACCCAGAACCAGAGGGGGTACAGCAGCATCGCCCACCCGAAGGCCCAGAACACCAGGGCCACGCAGGAGCTGAACACCGCCCAGGGGAAGTGGATCACGGAGTACAGCACGTGCCGCCAGGCGCTCCCGCTCTTCAGCAGCGCCCCCATGGCGGCGATCATCCCGCTCTTCCTCGCCCGGATCGGCGCGGGCTCGGCGATGTCGTGGCCCAGCATCCCGCGCACCCGGGCGCGCTCCAGCCGGCCGAAGCCGCGGCACAGGGCGAGCACCCCGGCGAGCACCGGGACTCCGAGGAAGGTGACGAGCAGTCCGGCGCCGAGGCTGACGCCCGCGACGGCGAGCGAGAAGTAGAGCGCGCTGAGCGGCAGCCCGAGCAGCAGATACCCGAACTCCCGCCAGGTCCGCCCCTCCACGGGAGCCCGCAGCACCCTGCCGATCCCACTGCCGCCGTGCGCGCTGCTGCCCATGATCCCGACCCGCCTTTCGATCCGCCTTGACCCTCCAACCCTCCCGCCGCGCCCCCACCGAAACCATCCGGCGCGTCGGTCTCTCCCCCCGGGGGTTATCCCCACCCCCTACACCGGACCGGGCGCCGCCCCCCCCTCCGCGCCGCCCGGGAGCACGTCTCGGGCAGCGCGGAGGGGTGGCGGGGCGGCCACCGGATCAGAGCGCTCCCGCCGCGCCGCAGCCATGCCTCAGCCCCGCCCCGGAGCACCTCCCGGGCGGGGCTGGAGACGGCGGGCACCGGAGCCGTACCTCAGCCCCGCCGGCGTTCGGGGCGCTGCCACGGCGCCGCAGCCGGAAACGGCGGCCCGGCCGGGCCCCCGCTCACGCCACGCGATCGCGCCACGGCAGCTCCGCCGTCACCACCGTCCCCGCCCCCTCCGGGGACTCCACCACCAGCACCCCGTCCACCGCGTCCAGCCGTTCACCGAGCCCCGCCAGCCCCGACCCGCCCCGGACGTCCGCACCGCCGCGCCCGTCGTCCGACACCCGGATCAGCAGCCGCCGCTCCGCCCGCCAGACCTCCACGGAGGCGCCCCGCGCCTGCGGACCCGCGTGCTTGCTCACGTTCTGCAGCAGCTCCGAGACCACGAAGTACGCGATCCCCTCGATCGCCTCCGCCGGCCGCGCCGGCAGGTCGACCGCCACCTTCACCGGCACCAGGCACCGCGAAGCCACCGACGACAGCGCCGCGTCCAGCCCCCGGTCGGTCAGCACCGCCGGGTGGATGCCCCGCGCCAGGTCCCGCAGTTCGCGCAGCGCGAGCTTCACCTCGCCGTGCGCCTCGTCCACCATCGCCGCCGCCCCCTCGGGGTCCTCCAGCAGCTTCTCCTTCGCCAGGCCCAGCCCCATGGCCAGCGCCACCAGCCGGGCCTGCGCCCCGTCGTGCAGGTCCCGTTCGATGCGCCGCAGGTCCGCCGCCGCCGTGTCGACGACGACCCCCCGGTCGGACTCCAGTTCCGCGATCCGCCGCTCCAGTTCGTCCGACGGCGACAGGAGGCCCCGTACCATCGCCCGGTCCACGTTCGCGAGCCCGCGGGCCACCCACGGCAGTACCGGCCACAGCACGAACAGCCCGGTCAGCGCCACGGCGAAGGTGAGCACCGCCCACGGCAGCCGCACCAGCTCGAACAGCACGGTCCGCCACGCCACCGGGTCCTTGAGTCCGGCCCACAGCCAGGGGAAGAACCCCCCGGCGCGCGCCGGCCCGGGCATCGGGCTCGGCTCCTCCACCCGCACGCCCAAGAGATCGCGCGCCCGCGCCCGTTCCAGCCGTCCCAACTGGCGAGACAGGAAAAGACCGCATGCGAGCAGCGGAAGACCGATCGCGGTCACGGACAGACCGCCCGCGGTCGACACCATGAAGACCGTGTAGACGAACCCGATGAGGGCGGCGGGGAAATTGCTCAGCAGGTACGCGATTTCCTTCCACGTCACGGCACTGAAGGGAGCGCGCACGGGAGGAGGAGCGTCGTCGCCGGGGGTGTGATCGGTCGCGGTCATGCGCCCACCCTGTCAAGCGCGCGCGCCCGATGCCATCGGGTAGCCGGGCCGAGGTAAACGGGGGATAACCCCACCCCGTCGTAGCCAGGCCCTAGACTCCCGTCCGTACCAGATCAACCTGATCGTCGACAGTCGCCGAGGAACGAGGAACGGACGTGCCCGAACCGACGGTATCGACCGTAACCGTGCTCGCCGCGGACTACTTCCAGACGTATTCGGTCGTCGGCCTCCTGGCCGCGCTCGGCGTGCTGTTCGTGGCCGTGGCGTTCGGCGCCGGCCGCCTGCTGCGGCCCGTCGTCCCGACCCGCGAGAAGCTGCTGACCTACGAGTGCGGCGTGGACCCCGTGGGCGAGGGCTGGGCGCACACCCAGGTCCGCTACTACGTCTACGCCTTCCTCTACGTCATCTTCGCCGTCGACTCGATCTTCCTGTTCCCGTGGGCGACGGTGTTCGCCGCCGCCGGTTACGGCGCCACGACGCTGGTGGAGATGTTCATCTTCCTCGGCTTCCTGGCCGTCGGCCTGCTCTATGCGTACAAGAAGGGCGTCCTCGAATGGCTGTGACACCGGCTGGGACACCGGCCGTGCCGTCGGAGCCGCAGCTGCTCCCGGAGCCGAAGAAGCTGGGAGTGCTCTCCCGCCTCGCGCCCGAGCCCATGAAGGTGGTCCTCAACTGGGGCCGCCGCTACAGCTTGTGGGTCTTCAACTTCGGCCTCGCCTGCTGCGCGATCGAGTTCATCGCGGCCTCGATGGCCCGCCACGACTTCATCCGGCTCGGAGTGATCCCCTTCGCGCCCGGCCCGCGCCAGGCCGACCTCATGATCGTTTCCGGCACGGTGACGGACAAGATGGCCCCGGCCGTCAAGCGGCTGTACGAGCAGATGCCCGAGCCGAAGTACGTCATCTCCTTCGGCGCGTGCTCCAACTGCGGCGGGCCGTACTGGGACTCGTACTCGGTGACCAAGGGCGTCGACCAGATCATCCCGGTCGACGTCTACGTCCCGGGCTGCCCGCCCCGCCCCGAGGCGCTGCTGCAGGGCATCCTCAAACTGCAGGAGAAGATCGCCCGCGAATCGCTGGCCGAGCGCTACGCGACGACGGCCCCCCCGTCGCCCGCGCAGCTGACCAGCGCCCTCGTCACCCCTCCGGCCACCCCCGGGACGGACGCGTGAACCTCTACGACTCCCTCCCGGACGCGGCGGGAACGGTCTTCGGCGCGGAAGCCGTGGGCTCGTACGCGTACTCCGTCCTCACCGTCGACGTCCCCACCGCGAGCTGGATCCCCGCGCTGGAGATCGCCCGCGACAAGCTGGGCTGCACGTACTTCGACTGGCTGAGCGCGGTCGACGAGCCGGGCACCGGCTTCCGGATCTGCGCGCACGTGGTCTCGCTGGAGAACCACCGCGTACGCCGCCTCCTGCTGCGGACCACCGTCCCGCACTCGGCGCCGTCCCTGCCCTCCGCGGTCTCGGTGTACGCGGGCGCCGAATGGCACGAGCGCGAGACCTTCGAGATGTTCGGCGTCGTCTTCACGGACCACCCGAACCTCGTCCCGCTGCTCCTCCCCGAGAACTTCGAAGGCCATCCGCTGCGCAAGGACTTCGTCCTCGCCGCGCGCGTCGCCAAGGCCTGGCCGGGCGCCAAGGAGCCGGGCGAGGCACACGATCCGGACGCCCCGAGGCGCCGCCAGATGCTTCCGCCGGGCGTGCCGGACCCCAACGACTGGGGCCCGATGAAGGGCCAGCTTCCGCCGGCCCCCGCCCGCCCCGCCCGCACCCCCCGAGCGGCCGCCGGCGCGGCCGGGGCCACCGGGGAACGCCCGGTCCGCGCCCCCCGCGAGGGCGCCCCGGTCCGCCGCACCCGCACGGTCGGCGAAGGCTCGGCCAGCCAGGCCGCGGACCCGACGGCGACGACGACCCCGGCTCCGGCTCCGGCTCCGGACGAGGCCGCGCCGGCCCGCCCGGCCCGCCGCACCCGCTCGGTGTCCGAGGGCTCGGCCGGCCAGACGGCGGCCCCGGCGGACGCCGAAGGCACCCCGGCCGGCCGGACCGAGGCTCCGGCGGACGCCGAAGGCGCCCCCGCGGCGGAGCCGGGCACCGGCCCGGCCGACGCCGCGCGCCCTGTGCGCCGTACCCGCTCCGCGTCCGACGGCTCCGCGAGCCAGGCGGCCGAACCCGCGCCGGAGGCGCCGAAGCGGCCCGGGCCCCGGAGCACGGACGCGCCCTGGCACGACCCGAAGCCCGCCTTCGACGAGCCCCCCGGCGAACCGGCCGGCCCCGGCGAACCGGCCGGCCCCGGCGAACCGGCCGGCCCCGGCGAACCGGCCGGCCCCGCCGGGACCGAGACCGGGACCGAGACCGAGACCGACCCCACCACCGACAAGGGAGGCGACGCGTGAACGACGTCCTCGACGTCGCCCTGCGGCTGATCGTCGTCTTCGCCGTCTTCCTCGTGCTCCCGCTCGTCGTCGGGCAGACCGAGCACAAGGTGATGGCCCACATGCAGGGCCGCCTCGGCCCCATGTACGCCGGCGGCTTCCACGGCTGGGCCCAGCTCGTCGCCGACGGGGTCAAGTTCGCGCAGAAGGAAGACATCGTCCCGGTCAACGCCGACCGCCGGATCTTCCAGCTCGCCCCCGCCGTCGCCCTGCTCCCGTACCTCCTCGTCCTCATCGCCATCCCGATCGGCCCCGGCGAGGGCGCCGTCGGCCAGGTCATCGACGCCGGCATCTTCTACGTGCTCGCCGTCATGGGCATCGGCGTCCTCGGCTCGCTCATGGCCGGCTGGGCCTCCGCCAACAAGTTCTCCATGCTCGGCGGCCTCCGCACCGCCGCGCAGCTGCTCGCCTACGAGCTCCCCATGCTGCTCTCGGCGGCCTCGGTCGCCATGGCGGCCGGGACGGTGTCGCTCCCCGGCATCGTCGGCGCCTTCGAGTGGTGGTGGCTGCCCTGGCAGATCGTCGGCGGGCTCGTCTTCTTCACCGCCGGCCTCGCCGAACTCCAGCGGCCCCCCTTCGACATGCCCGTCGCCGACTCGGAGATCATCTTCGGCGCGTACACCGAGTACACCGGCCTGCGCTTCGCGCTGTTCCTGCTCGCCGAGTACGCCGGCATCGTCGTCCTCTGCGCCCTCACCACCGTCCTCTTCCTGGGCGGCTGGCACGGCCCCTTCGGCGGCGACGACTTCGGCTGGGTCTGGACCCTGCTCAAGATCGCCGCGCTCTCCTTCGTGGTGATCTGGCTCCGCGTGAGCTACCCCCGGCTGCGCGAGGACCAGCTGCAGAAGGTGGCCTGGACCGTACTCATCCCGCTCGCGCTCGCCCAGATCGCGCTCACCGGCATCGTGAAGGTGGCGATCCAGTAAATGCCTCCCATCCCCGGCTCCGGCCTCGCCAAGGGCCTGGCCGTGACCCTGCGCACGATGACGAAGCGCTCGCACACCGCCCAGTACCCCGATGTGCAGCCCGAACTCCCGCCGCGCTCGCGCGGGGTCATCGGCCTGTTCGAGGAGAACTGCACGGTCTGCATGCTGTGCGCGCGCGAGTGCCCCGACTGGTGCATCTACATCGACTCCCACAAGGAGACGGTGCCGGCCCCCGCCCCCGGCGGCCGTGAGCGCAGCCGCAACGTCCTCGACCGCTTCGCCATCGACTTCGCCCTCTGCATGTACTGCGGCATCTGCATCGAGGTGTGCCCCTTCGACGCGCTCTTCTGGTCGCCGGAGTTCGAGTACGCCGAGACCGACATCCGCGAACTCACCCACGAGCGCGACAAGCTGCGCGAGTGGATGTGGACCGTCCCGGCCCCGCCCGCCCTGGACCCGGCCGCCGAGGAACCCAAGGAAGTCGCCGCCGCCCGCAAGGCCGTGGAGAAGGCCGAGGTCGCGGCAGCCGCAGCAGCAGCAGCAGCAGCAGCCGCCGCGGCGGCTGCCGCCGCGGAGGCCGAGCCGAACCCCGACACCCCGGCTCCGGCCCCGGAAGGAGACGCGTGATCACCGCAGCCGCCCAAGGCAACGGCTTCCTCTCCCCGACCGGCGTCGAGATCGCCTTCGTCCTCGTCGGCCTCGCCACCCTCGGCGCGGCCGCCGTCACGGTCACCACCAGGCAGCTCGTGCACGCCGCCCTGTGGCTGGTCGTCGCGCTCGGCGGCGTCGCCGTCGACTACCTGCTGCTGACCGCCGAGTTCATCGCCTGGGTCCAGGTGCTGATCTACCTCGGCTCCGTGGTCGTCCTCCTCCTCTTCGGGCTGATGCTCACCAAGGCGCCCATCGGCCGCTCGCCGGACGCCGACTCGGGCAACCGGCCGGTCGCGCTCGGCGTCGCCCTCGTCGCGGCCGCCGCGCTCGTCTGGGTGGTCGTCGACGCCTTCCGCACCACCTGGATCGACCTCGACGGACCCGCCCAGGGCTCCACCAAGGTCTCCGGCGAGATCCTCTTCCGGCACTGGGTGCTGCCGTTCGAGGCGCTCTCCGTCCTCCTCCTCGCGGCCCTGATCGGCGCCATCGTGCTGTCCCGCAAGGACGCCCCCGCCACCGCGCCGACCGCCACCGCGCCGACCGCCACCGCGCCGGCCACCGGCGCGACGACCACCGACGCGCCCGCCGCGGACAAGAAGGGGCAGCGCTGATGCACCTCGCCTACCCCGCCGTGCTGGCGGCGCTCCTCTTCTGCACGGGCCTGTACGGAGTGCTCGCCCGCCGCAACGCCATCCTGGTCCTGATGTCCGTCGAGCTGATGCTCAACGCCGTCAACCTCAACCTGGTGGCCTTCGACGTCTGGCTGCGCGACACCCTGCACGCAGGCCAGGCCCTCACCCTCTTCACCATCGCCATCGCCGCCGCCGAGATCGGCATCGGCCTCGCGATCGTGCTGATGGTGTACCGCAACCGGGGCACCGCGGACGTCGACAAGCTGCGCGACACCGCCGAGGGCCACGAGCCGGACAGCGCGACTGGAGCCGCCGCGTGAGCACCCCGACCCTCGCCGTACTCGTCCCCCTCCTGCCCTTCCTGGGCGCGCTCGCGGGACTGCTGCTCGGCCGCAAAGCCCCCGGCTTCGTCAGGCCGCTCGCCATCCTGCCGACGCTGGGCGCCGCCGTGCTGGCCGTACTGGTCGCCTTCCGCCACGGCGGCGGCAAGGCGATCGACACGGCGACCGAGCTGACCCCGACCGGCTCGGTGCCGATCGAGCTCTCGCTCCACCTGGACGGCTTCGCCGTCATGGTGGCCGTGCTGGTCGGCGTCGTCGCCACCTGCGTACAGATCTACTCGACGGCGTACCTGCGCGAGGACCCGCGCTACGCGTCCTACTCCGCTCTGGTCTCACTGTTCACCTCCGCCATGCTGCTCGTCGTCTACTCCGGCGACCTGATGGTGCTGCTGGTCGGCTGGGAAGTCATGGGCATCTGCTCCTACTTCCTGGTCGGGCACTACTGGGAGACCGAGGCGGCCCGCTCCGCCTCCCTGAAGGCCTTCCTCGTCACCAAGCTCGGCGACGTCCCCTTCCTCATCGGCCTGTTCGCGCTCGCCACCGACGCCGGCTCCTTCCGGATCACGAAGATCCTGGGCACCGTCGCCGCCGGCGGGCTCGACCACCCGACGCTGATCGCGCTGCTCCTGCTGGCCGGAGTCGCGGGCAAGTCCGCGCAGTTCCCGCTGCACACCTGGCTCCCGGACGCCATGGCCGGCCCCACCCCGGTCTCCGCGCTGATCCACGCCGCGACGATGGTCGCCGCCGGTGTCTACTTCATCGCCCGGCTCCTCCCGGTCTTCGCGGCCTCCCGGGCAGCGCTGGTGGTCATGGCCGTCATGGCGGCCGTCACGATGGTCGGCTCCGCGCTCGCGGCCCTGGCCCAGGACGACATCAAGCGGGTGCTGGCCTACTCCACGATCGGCCAGCTCGGCTACATGACCGGGGCCCTGGCCGTCGGCGACCGCTCGGCCGCCGTCTTCCACCTCCTGTCCCACGGCGCCTTCAAGGCGCTCCTGTTCCTCGGCGCCGGCGTGATCATCCACGCCGCCGGTACGAACTCCCTGGCAGCCATGTCCCGCATGCGCGGCCTGGCGGGGCGCATCCCCGACGCCTTCTGGACGATGACGATCGCGCTGCTCGCGCTCGCCGCCATCCCGCCCTTCGCCGGCTTCTTCTCCAAGGAAGCCGTCCTCGTCGCCGCCGAGCACACCGCCGGCGGCCACTCGGAGCTCGCACCGAGCGCGGCCGGCTGGGTGGTCCTCGTCGCCGGCGTGCTGACCGCCCTGCTCACCGCCGCCTACGCCACCCGGCTGTGGCTGATGGCCTTCCGGGGCCGGGGCGCCGCAGCCCCGGACCACGGCAAGGAGCCCGTCGCCATGACCGGCGTGCTGTGGCTGCTGGCGATCCCGTCCGTCGGCTTCGGGCTGCTGGCCGGCCCGCTCGCCGACTTCTTCGACGGCAAGGAGCTCACCCCGTCGCTGACGACCTCGGTCCTCGGCACGGGCGCCGCCGTCGTCGGCGCCGTCCTCACCTACGCCCTGTGGCAGCGCGCCGAGGCCAAGGCCGCCCTGGCCCCGGCCGGAGCCGCCACCACCCGCGCCGAGGTGTCCGCGGCGGTCGCCGCCGCCGCCGAATCCGCCGCCGAGACCCCCGAGGTCGGCGAAGTCACCCACGACCACCCCGCCGTACCGGCCGGCCCCGCCGCCGACCCCGGCCGCGCGCTGCTCGGCCCGCTGCACCGGCACGCCGCCGCCGGCTTCCACTTGGACGCCGTCTACGACCGCCTCTTCGTCCGCCCCGTCCGAGCCGCCGCAGGCCTCGTACGCTTCCTCGACCGCGAGGTGGTGGACTCGTACGTCCGTGGCGCGGGCATCGGACCCCGGCTGCTCGGAGGCCTCGTACGCCGTGCCCAGACCGGCAACGTGCAGAGCTACCTGAGCGCCCTGCTCGCCGGCGCCGTGGTCCTGGCGATCGCCACCGCCGTCCTCGCCAACGTCAACGCCGGATCGTGAGCCGTGAGTCAGCCGTGATTGATATCAGCCCGTCCGTGATGCAGTTCCTTCTGGCGTTCGTCGTGGCCGCACCGCTCCTCGGCGCGGCCGCGGCCCTCCTGCCCGCCCCGCCCGGGCTGAAGGGCAAGAGCCCCGAACAAGCCGTGCTGCGCCACGGCGTGACCGTCACCGGCGTCATCCTCGCCGCGGCGATCGCCCTCGCCCTGGGCTTCGACCACGACGCCCCGTCCCGCTTCCAGGCGACGACGGACATCAGCTGGATCCAGGCGCTGAACGTCCGGATCCACCTCGGCATCGACGGCATCTCGCTCCCCCTCCTCCTGATGACCGCGCTGCTGTTCTTCCTGTGCGCGCTCTACAGCTATTTCAAGCTTCCCGCGGGCCCTTCCCCGAAGGCCTTCGTCGCGCTGCTCCTGGTCCTGGAGTCGGGCACCCTCGCGACCTTCGCCGTGCTCGATCTGCTGCTGTTCTTCCTGGCCTTCGAGATGGTCCTCATCCCGATGTACTTCCTCATCGCCCGCTGGGGCGGCGCCCAGCGTCAGGCCGCCGCCTGGAAGTTCATCCTCTACACGCTCCTCGGCTCGGTCGTCATGCTGCTCGGTCTGCTGCTGATCGGACTGAAAAGCGGCACTTTCGACATGGTGGCACTCGCCTCTGACAATGGCCGCGAACTGACCCACACCACCCAGATCCTGGCCGTCCTCGCCATCGGGATCGGCCTCGCCGTGAAGACCCCGATGTGGCCCCTGCACAGCTGGCTGCCCGACGCCCACACCGCCGCCCCCACCGTCGGCTCCGTCCTCCTCGCGGGCGTCCTGCTGAAGATGGGCACGTACGGGTTCGTGCGCATCCTGCTGCCCGCCACCCCCGACGGCATGGCCACCTTCGCGCCGTACCTGGGCGCCTTCGCCGCCGTCGGCATCGTCTACGGGTCCCTGGCCTGCCTCGCGCTCGCCCGCAAGGGCAGCAAGGGCGACCTCAAGCGCCTCATCGCCTACTCCTCCGTCGGCCACATGGGCTTCGTCCTGCTCGGCATCGCCTCGATGACCCCCACCGGCGTCAACGGCGCGCTCTTCGCCAACATCGCCCACGGCCTGATCACCGGCCTGCTCTTCTTCCTCGTCGGCGCGCTCAAGGACCGTTACGGCACCGCCGACCTGGACACCCTCGCCGGAGCCACCGGCGCGGCCCTCTACGGCCGCGCCCCCCGCTTCGGCGCGTTCCTCGCCTTCGCCGCCGTCGCCTCCCTCGGGCTGCCCGGCCTGGCCGGCTTCTGGGGCGAGATGCTGGCCCTCTTCGGGGCGTTCGACCCCGCCGAGGGGCTGTCGCGGCCCGCGTTCCTCACCTACACGGCCGTCGGAGCGTTCGGCACCCTGCTCACGGCCGCCTATCTTCTGATCGTCGTACGGCGGGTGTGCATGGGCGATCCGAAGACGGCGAGCACCGAGGGCACCGCCCCGGCGGCCCTCGCGGACATCCAGCGCTACGAGTTCGCCGCCTGGACTCCGCTCGTCGCCCTCACCGTCCTCGCCGGCCTGTGGCCCGCGGTCCTCCTCGGCCTCACCGACCCGGCCGTCCAGAAGCTCCTCGCGGGAGGCAACTCATGACGGTCCTTCACCCCCTCGTCAGCACCGCCGCCGACGCCCCCAGCCTGGTCCAGTCCGTCGACTGGCTCGCCATCGCGCCCGTCGTCATCACCGCCGCCGTCGCCCTGGCCGTCCTGGTCGCGGACCTCTTCGTACCCGAGCACCGCAAGCCGCTGCTCGGCTGGATCTCCGTGGCCGGACTCGCCGCGGCGACGGCCACCCTGCTGCCGCTGCGCGCGGGCGACCGCACCACCTTCTGCCTCACCGGCACCGGCACCGGCACGGGCGCCGACGCGTGCAGCTACGCCGCCGACCACTTCGCGCTCGTCGTCCAGTTCCTCGTACTGGGCGGCGCCCTGGTCACCGCCCTGCTGTCGGTCACCACCGTCCGCGAGGCGCGCATGCCGGCCGGCGAATACTGGTTCCTGCTGCTCTCCTCCGCCGCCGGCGCGGCCCTGCTGCCCGCCTCCCGCGACCTCGCGACCCTGATCGTCGCCCTCGAAGTCGCCTCGCTGCCCGCCTTCGCCCTCGTCGGCATGCGCCGCGGCGACCGGCTCTCCTCCGAGGCCGCCCTCAAGTTCTTCCTCTCCTCCGTCACGGCCACCGCCGTGTCGCTGATGGGCGTCAGCTTCGTCTACGCCGCCACCGGCTCCCTGCACCTCACCCAGATCGCAGAGCGGCTCGAACACGTCCCCGGCCAGCTCGACACCCTCGCCATGGCCGGCGTCGCCCTCACCCTCGTCGGCTTCGCCTTCAAGACGGCCGCCGTCCCCTTCCACTTCTGGGTCCCGGACACCTACGTCGGCGCGCCGCTGCCCGTCGCCGGATACCTGTCGGTCATCGGCAAGGCGGTCGGCTTCACCGGACTCATCCTCGTCACGGTGATCGCGTTCCCCGCGTACTCCGACATCTGGGGCCCGGCCCTCGCCGTCCTCGCCGCGCTCACCATGACGCTCGGCAACGCCGCCGCGCTGCGCCAGTCCGCCGACCGCCCGGGCGGCGCCGTACGGCTGCTCGCCTGGTCCTCGGTCGGCCAGGCCGGCTACCTGCTGGTCCCGATCGCCGCCGCCGCGTACGCCGGCCGCGACCAGATCGGCTCCACCGTCGCGTACGCCCTCATGTACGCCGCCGTGAACCTCGGCGCCTTCGCCGTGGCCGCCCTGGTGGCCCGTACGAAGCCGCTGCACCGGCTCGCCGACTACCGGGGGCTGTACGCCGAGCGCCCGCTCGCCGCCCTCGCGCTGGCCTTCTTCCTGCTCTGCCTGGCCGGTCTGCCGCCGGGCATCATCGGGCTCTTCGCGAAGGTCACCGTCTTCCGGTCGGCGGTCGACGCCGGACTGGGCTGGCTCGCCGTCGTCATGGCCGTCAACGTCGTCGTCGCGCTGTACTACTACCTGCGCTGGACGGCCCTGCTCTTCCGCACCCCCGAGGGGGACGCCGGGGAGGAGGGCGCGAGGGCCCGTACGAAGACCCCCTGGCCGGTCACCGCGGCCGTCGTGCTCACCGCCGCCACCGCCCTGGTCCTCTCGGGCGCCCCGCAGCTGGTCCTGCGCTTCGCCACGGGCAGCCTCTTCCCGCTGTAGGCCGCGCGCCCCGGCGCCCGAGTCACCCGTACGCGTGTCACCCGTACGGCCCAACAGGCGCGGCCGCCCCACGGCCCGGGCCGGCGGGGCGGCGGGGCGGGCGCCCCGCCGGGAACCTGCCGTCCTCACCTGGCGTTGACCAGGAAGGGAGGGTCCACTGGACCGTAGGCCCCTCAGATCCACACACCCTGGACGGGTCCCCCTGCCGCACCACTTGGAGGGCGTACCGTGCACCGCCGGCACAACGGGCTGAAGACCGCCGTACTCCTCGGCGGTCTGTCGGCCCTCATCATCCTCATCGGAAGCCTCTTCGGCCGGGGCGGCCTGATCGTCGCCGTCCTCGTCGCCCTGGGAACCAACGCGTACGCGTACTGGAACAGCGACAAGCTGGCTCTACGCGCGATGCGCGCCCGCCCCGTCAGCGAGTTCGAGGCACCCGAGCTCTACCGCATGGTGCGCGAGCTCTCCACGTCCGCACGCCAGCCCATGCCACGGCTCTACATCTCACCGACCGAGGCCCCCAACGCCTTCGCCACCGGCCGCAACCCGCGCAACGCCGCCGTCTGCTGCACCGAGGGCATCCTGCGGATACTCGACGAGCGGGAGCTGCGCGGGGTCATCGGCCACGAGCTGAGCCACGTCTACAACCGCGACATCCTCATCTCGTCGGTCGCCGGAGCCCTCGCATCCGTGATCATGTTCCTGGTGAACTTCGCCTGGCTGATCCCGATCGGCCGCTCCAACGACGACGAGGGCCCCGGCCTCTTCGGCATGCTGCTGATCATGATCCTGGGCCCGCTGGCGGCCTCCGTGATCCAGCTCGCCATCAGCCGCTCGCGGGAGTACGAGGCGGACGCCTCCGGGGCCCAGCTCACCGGTGACCCGCTCGCCCTCGCGAGCGCCCTGCGCAAGCTGGACGCCGGCACCAAACAGCTTCCACTGCCGCCCGAGCCCCGATTGGAGACGGCGAGCCACATGATGATCGCCAACCCCTTCCGTCCCGGCGAGGGACTGTCCAAGATGTTCTCCACGCACCCCCCGATGGCCGAGCGCATCGCCCGGCTCGAACAGATGGCAGGACGCAGTCAGTGAAGACCATCCTCAACCTCATTTGGCTCGTGCTCAGCGGGATCTGGCTGTTCCTGGGCTACTGCCTGGCCGGTGTGATCCTGTGCATCACCATCATCGGGATCCCCTTCGGCATAGCCGCCTTCCGGATCGCCGTCTACGCCCTGTGGCCCTTCGGCTACACCACCGTCGAGCGGCATGACGCGGGCGCCGGGTCCTGCGTGGGCAACGTGCTGTGGCTGGTCCTCGCGGGCTGGTGGCTGGCCCTCGGCCACATCGTCACGGGCATCGCGCTGTGCCTCACGATCATCGGCATCCCGTTCGGCATCGCCAACTTCAAGATGGTCCCGCTCTCCCTGCTCCCGCTGGGCCGCGAGATCGTCCCGACGGACGCGCCGTTCGCCTCGCGCTAAGGTGCCGGGCCGCGGCCGAGCGCCGCGCACAGCGGCACGAGCGACGGGCAGGGAAGAACCGATGCCGACCGATCCCTCCACGACCCCGCAGGCCGCGACCCCGCAGGCGGCTTCCCCCTCGGCCACGATCCTCTCGGTCGTCGTGCCGATGTACAACGAGGAGGCCGTGCTCCCGGCCCTCGTGGCCAGGCTGCGTCCCGCGCTCGACGGCATGGCCGTCGGCTACGAGGTCGTCGCCGTCGACGACGGCAGCCAGGACCGCACCGCGGAGCTGCTGACCGGGTTCAGGGCCGAGTGGCCCGAGCTGCGGACCGTGCGGCTGCGTGGGAACTCCGGCCACCAGGCCGCCCTCACCGCCGGCCTGCACGGCGCGGTGGGGGCCTACGTCGCCAGTATCGACGCGGACCTCCAGGACCCGCCGGAGAAGATCCCGGAGATGCTCGCCCTGGCCCGCACGGAGGGCCTCGACATCGTGTACGGGGTCCGGGACGACCGGAGCACCGACACCGCCTTCAAGCGGCGCACGGCCGGCGCGTACTACTGGCTGGTGCGCCGCCTGGTCGGCAAACAGGTGCCCGCGCAGGCGGGCGACTTCCGGCTGCTGAGCCGCGCGGCGGTCGAGGCGGTCAAGTCCATGCCCGACCAGCACCAGGTGTACCGCCTGCTCGTGCCCTGGCTCGGCTTCCCGAGCGGCCAGGTCTCCTACCGCCGCGAGGAGCGGGTGGCGGGCGAGACCAAATACCCGCTGAACAGGATGATCCGGCTCGGCGTCGACAGCATCGTCAACTTCTCCGCCGCGCCGCTGCGCCTGGCGACCTGGCTGGGCGTGGCCAGCTTCTTCGGCTGCCTGCTGATGGTGGCCGCCACCCTCGTGGTCTACCTGGCGGGCAAGACCGTGCCCGGCTGGACCTCGCTGTTCATCGTGATGCTGTTCCTCGGCGGGGTGCAGCTGATCTGCGTCGGCCTGCTCGGCGAGTACATCGGCCGCATCTACACGGCCGTGCAGCGCCGCCCCACCTTCTTCGTCGGGTACGACTCCGCGCGCGGGACGGAGCGGGAGGGCGACTGAAATCGCAGGTCAGGGCGATTGTCAGTGGGGGATGTCACTGTGAGTGCATGGATGACACCGAGCAGTTGCTGAAGCAAGTCGCCGGACGCGCGCGCAGCTCCCCCCAGGAGCGGTACCGGGCGTCGGGGACGTCGACCGCACCCCTTCCGGCTCCCCTCGACACCGAGGGTCCGCGCCGGGCCGAGGCCGTACTGGGCTTCGCCCTGCCCCCGCTCCTCGCGGCGCTCTACACCCGCGTCGCGGACGGCGGCTTCGGCCCCGGGCACGGCCTGCTGCCGCTGGAGCGAGCCGTCGGCGAGTACGCCTCGATGCGCGGGTCGGCGTGGCGGTGGCCCGAGGGGGTGCTGCCGATAGCCGACTTCGGCTGCGCCATGCGGGCTTGCGTGGACTGCCGCTCCGATTCCGCCCAAGTCCTGCTGTTCGAACCGAACTCGGGCGATCCCGGCCTCGCCTGGTTCATCGAATCACCCGGCCTCGCCGACTGGCTGCGGGGCTGGCTCGACGGCACCGCCTGGTTCAGCGAGGAGTCGGGGGCGGGGGAGGAGTGGGACCTGGAGATGACCCCCTGGGCCGAGTTCAGATCCCGCGCGTGAGCCGCCGGCGCAGGCCGTAGGCCGCCGCGCCCAGCGCCAGCACCGCGGCCCCCGTGACCGTCGACGCGGCGGGCAGCGCGCAGGCCAGCACCAGACAGCCGGACAGCCCGGCAGCTGCCACGGCCCGGTCCTTGACACCTGAATCGAGAGTCCACGCGGAGGTGTTCGCGATCGCGTAATAAGCCAGCACGCCGAAGGACGAGAAGCCGATCACGCCCCGCAGATCGGTGGTGGCCGCGACCACCACCACCACCACTCCCACCGCCAGCTCGGCGCGGTGCGGCACCTGATGCCGGGGATGTACGGCGGCCAGCGCGCGCGGGAGATGACCGTCCCGGGCCATCGCCAGCGTCGTCCGCGACACCCCGAGCACGAGGGCCAGCAGCGAGCCCAGCGCCGCCAGAGCCGCACCCACCCGCACGACGGGAGTCAGTCCGGACCACCCGGCCGCGCGCACGGCGTCGGCCAGCGGCGCCGCCGAGCGCTCCAGACCGTCGCTGCCGAGCACCGACAGTGCCGCGACCGCGACCGCGGCGTACACGAGCAGGGCGATCCCCAGGGCGAGGGGCACCGCCCGCGGGATCGTGCGCTCCGGATCCCGGACCTCCTCGCCCAAGGTCGTGATCCGGGCATAGCCCGCGAAGGCGAAGAACAGCAGCCCGGCGCCCTGGAGCAGGCCGGCGGCGCCCCAGTCCGCGCTGCCGAGACGGTCCGCGTCGGCCGCGCCGGAGGACAGACAGGCCACGACGACCCCGGCCAGCACGGCCAGTACCGCCGCCACGATCACCCGGGCGATCCGGGCGGACTTCTGCACCCCGCCGTAGCTCGCGGCGGTCAGCGCCACCACCGCCGCCACGGCCACCGCGCGCTGCTGCCCGGGCCACACGTACGCCCCGACGGTGAGCGCCATCGCCGCGCAGGAGGCGGTCTTGCCGACGACGAAGCCCCAGCCGGCCAGATACCCCCAGAAGGGCCCGAGCCGCTCGCGCCCGTACACGTAGGTGCCGCCCGAGGACGGGTACCGGGCGGCCAGCCGCGCCGAGGAGTGCGCGTTGCAGTAGGCCACCAGAGCCGCCAGCGCGAGCGCCGCGAGGAGCGCTCCGCCGGCCGCGCCGGCCGCCGGGGCGAGCGCGGCGAAGATCCCGGCCCCGACCATCGCTCCGAGCCCGACGACGACCGCGTCGAAGACTCCCAGGGTGCGCTTCAGCTCGTTGTCCACGGCCGGAGGGTAGACCGCCTAAGATGACGCCTTCGCGGCCGGGGAGCGGCGCGCGGGCCTGCTCCCAGCCGTCGAGCGCCGTCAGGCAGGCGTGGTCGAGGTGGCGCAGCCCGCTCAAGTCGAGCCGTACGGCGCTCCCGTGCGGCAGCGCGTCCAGCTCGTCGAGGAGTTTGGGCAGCCGCAGGAAGCTGGCGTTGCCCAGGATCCGGACGCGCAGCTCCTCGCCCTCCCACACCTGCTCGACGTGCACGTGGGAGGTCTCCCACGCCGCCTTGGCGATGGCGATCCCCAGCCCGACGAGCACGCCCTCGAAGAAGTTCGTGGCCACGATCGCGGAGGCCGTCGCCACCAGCACCACCGCCTCGCCCCGGTGCGTGCGCCACAGGGCGGCCACCGCCCGGGCCGGCAGCAGCTTCCAGCCGGCGTGCAGCAGCACCCCGGCGAGCGCGGCGAGGGGGACCGCCTCCAGCAGCCCCGGGACCGCCACGGCGAACAGCAGCAGCCAGCCGCCGTGCAGGACACGGGCCGCCCGGGTGCCCGCCCCGGCCTCGACGTTGGCGGCGCTGCGGACGATGACGGCGGTCATCGGCAGCGCGCCGAGCAGCCCGCACAGGGTGTTCCCGAAGCCCTGTGCGACCAGTTCGCGGTCGTAGTCGGTCGGGGCCCCGTCGTGCATCCGGTCCACGGCGGCCGCGCTGAACAGCGTCTCGGCGGAGGCGATCAGCGCGAGCGCGACCACGGTTCCGAGCGCCCCGACGGAGGCCAGAACCCCGAAGTCCCCCCAGCCGGGCGGCGTCACGGCCTGCAGGACGCCCGTCACCCGGACCCGCTCCACGGGCAGCCGCAGCACCATCGCCGCCGCGGTCGCGGCGACCACCCCGACGAGCGCCCCCGGCACCAGCCGCAGCCGGTCCGGCATCCGGCGCCAGAGCACCAGGACGGCGACGGTCCCCGCCCCGAGCACCACGGCGGTCCAGTCGGCCCGCCCGCCGAGTTCGACGGACCCGGCCAGCTTCTCCAAGGTCCTCGTGGGACCCCGCACACCGGCCACGGCGTACAACTGGCCGGCGATCAGCACGAGTCCGATCCCCGCCAGCATCCCGTGCACGACGGCCACGGAGATCGCCCGGAACCACCGTCCGAGCCGCAGCGCGCCCATGCCCAGCTGGACCAGGCCGGCGGCGAGGACCAGTACGCCGAGCGCGGGCAGCCCGTACGTCCGCACGGCCTCGTAGACGAGCACGGTGAGCCCGGCGGCCGGCCCGCTCACCTGGAGCGAACTGCCCGGGAACCACCCGGTGACCAGCCCGCCCACCACTCCGGTGACGATCCCCAGCTCGGCCGGCACGCCGGAGGCGACGGCCACCCCGGCACAGAGCGGTAGCGCCACCAGGGCGACGACGACGGACGCCCCGAAGTCCTCGCGAAACGTGCCGGCCCCCAGGCATGCGGGAACCCCCCTGTCACTGCGGTCATGAACACCCTCAGCGTGGTGGGCGCACCGCGCGTCACCCAAGTGCCCACGGGAAGCGCCACAGGCGCGCACGCCTCTCACGCCCGGCACATGCCACCGGGGCGCCGGGCGCCGGGCGCCCGCCCCGACCGAACGGCGCGGTCGCCAACGTCCGGCGCGGCGGCGTGCAGTGGGAGGAGACCCAGGGGGAACGCCAAGGGGGCACCCGTCGAGGTGGTCCTCGGCGATGTGCCCCCGTCGTTCCCGGCGTCACCCGCGTGCGCGCGGGTCAGGGATCTTGATCAGCGGTAGTTCACGAACTGGATCGCGAAGTCCAGGTCCTTGCCCTTGAGGAGGGTCTGGACGGTCTGGAGGTCGTCGCGGCTCTTGGAGCTGACGCGCAGCTCCTCGCCCTGGACCTGGGCCTTGACGGCCTTGGGGCCCTCGTCCCGGATGATCTTCGCGACCTTCTTGGCGTTCTCCTGGGAGATGCCTTCCTCGATCGTGGCGAAGATCTTGTACTCCTTGCCGGACAGCTGCGGCTCACCGGCGTCGAGCGCCTTGAGGGAGATCCCGCGCTTGACCAGCTTGGTCTCGAAGACGTCGAGGACGGCCTTGACGCGCTCCTCGGAGTTCGCCTCCATCAGGATCTTCTCGCCCGACCAGGCGATCGTGGCGCCGGTGCCCTTGAAGTCGTAGCGCTGCGAGAGCTCCTTGGCGGCCTGGTTGAGGGCGTTGTCGACCTCCTGCCGCTCGACCTTCGAGACGATGTCGAAACTGGAGTCGGCCATGTGCTGTGGCTCCTTGAAGTCGGTTGTGATCGCCCCGGAGGGCGCGGCCGGACATCCCCGGCCCGCTCCCCAAAGCCTAGCCACCGCGCCCGCGTGCGGCGCTGATCAATCCGGTGGCGAAGCACCCCCGGCCATCGGGTATTGTTTACGTCGTTGCCACGGAGCGCCGCCGAAAGGCGGAAAGATGGCAGCGATCATGGCGGTGTGCCCGAGTGGCCAAAGGGAGCAGACTGTAAATCTGCCGGCTCAGCCTACCCAGGTTCGAACCCTGGCGCCGCCACGCGAGTGAGACCCCTGTTCATTGCGGAAACGCAGTGAACGGGGGTTTTCTCGTATGCCGCGTACGCCTCGTGCCGCGTACGCCTCGCAGGGCAGCGAGTGGAAAACCCGTGTGCGTCGGCGGGTCCGGAGGGGCATGCTGACCGCATGATCAGCATCAGCGGCCGAAAGGGCCATGGCGCGTAAGGCGCCCTCGCAGGTCAGGTCGGACCTGCCACGCCGGACGTCCCGAAAGGTCGCCCGAGCCGTCGTCCCGGGTGTCTCCTCCCGCACCCTCGCGGAGATCTCCCGCATCGAGCACCGCCGGTCCGAGCTGGGTGCGGCCTATCGGGCGCTGTCCACTTGGCGCGCGATGGTGTACCGGCGCGGCCCGTGGGTGATCTACCCGAGCTGGTACCGCGACTGCCCCTGCTGCGAACCCGACGGCGGGGACGACCGGGAGATCCTGGAAGCCTTCTGCCACCTGCTGACCCGCCGCGCCGCGCGGGAGCTGCGGGCCGTGCTCGCACCGCTCGACGCGCGGTTCCTCGCCCGCACGCTGGCCGATCCGTACGCCCCGGCGGGGGACCCGTGGTGGCGGCGCAGGATGGAAACGGCCTGAGGGGCCGGGCGGCGTGGACGCGGCGTGACCCCATCGGGCGGCTCCCGCGTGCCGATGAGGGCGCCCGGTCGTTCATCGGGGGTGAAATTTACTTCTGAGACGCGCGGAAAGGTCGGCGGCGGGGTACTCCTCGCCCTGCTCGGCGCCGGGATCCCGGCCTTGGTCGGGGCGGCGCTGCACCCCCATGTGGGGGAGCCCTACCAAGAGACCCGGCTCTACTTCGGCACCGAGCGACCGGGCCTGCCGCCGGTCGGGGAGCGGGAGTTCATGGGCTTCCTCGACCGGGAGATCACCCCCGCCTTCCCCGAGGGACTCACCCTCCAGGACGGGCGCGGACAGTGGCGGCGGGACGGGAAGGTCATCCGCGAGATCTCGTACGAGGTGGTGCTGCTCTACCCGGAGAAGGAGGCCGACGAGCGTGGAGCGCGCGTCGAGCGGATCCGGCGGGCGTACGAGGAGCGCTTCCAACAGGATTCGGTCGGACGGTCCGACGACCAGGTGACCGCCGAGTTCTGAGCCCCGGTTCCGGGGCCCCCGGATCTGGGCCCCGGATCTGGGCCCCGGGTTCCGACCGCGGGCTGCAGGCCGCCGCCTGGTGGGCGGTCAGTTGCCCGCCACGTCCTTGACCGCCACCGGGACCGGCGTCGAGCCGGAGATCAGCTCCAGGGTGAGGCCCGCCGTCGCGGGCGTCTCGATCAGCTCGGCGAGAACCGCCGCCACGTCGTCGCGCGGGACCGGCCCGCGGCCCGCCCGCGCCTCCAGACGGACCAGGCCGGTACCCGCGTCGTCGAGCAGCGAGCCGGGGCGCAGGACCGTCCACTCCAGGCCCAGGCGGGTGCGGACGTGGTCGTCGGCCTCGCCCTTGGCGCGGAGGTAGGCGTCGAAGACCTCGTCGCCCTCGTGGCGCGAGTCCGCGCCCATCGAAGAGACCATCAGGAAGCGGCGTACACGGGCCCGTTCGGCCGCGTCCGCGAAGAGCACCGCCGCGCCCCGGTCCACCGTGTCCTTGCGCCCGACACCGCTGCCGGGACCCGCGCCCGCCGCGAACACCGCGACGTCCGCGCCCTGCAGGATGCCCGCCACGTGCTCGACCGACGCCGACTCCAGGTCGCACAGCACCGGTTCGGCGCCCGCCTCCCTGAGGTCGTCGCCCTGTCCCGGATCGCGGATGATGCCCGCGACCTCGTACCCGCGCGCGGCGAGCAGGCGCTCCAGCCGCAGCGCGATCTGACCGTGTCCACCCGCGATGACGATGCGCATGTCCCGACCGTACGACGAGCTGGGCGAGCGCGCCCGCGAACGTACGGCGAACTCTCAGTTGCCGGGCTCCGTACGGCCCTGCCGGGGCAGGTCCAGGGCCACGGCGACGGCGGAGTCGCAGTACTCCCGTACGGCACTCGTACGGGCTACCACCCGCCCGCGGTGGATCACGATCCGGCTGTACGCCAGGGACAGCACGCTCGCGATCCGGTCCCCGCGCACGGCGAGCAGCTCCGCCGGGAAGCCGGCCTCCACCCGCACCTCGGGCAGGCCCATCGCCTCGCGGGCGGCGGCGCTGACCGAGTGGTAGGCCTCGGTGGCGCGCAGCCCGCCCTGGGAGGCCAGGAGGTACGCGGCTTCGAGCGGGTCGCCGCGCCCCACCGGATTGCCCGCGTCCCGCAGGGCCCCGCTGCCGGCCGCGACCCGGACCCCGGCGGCCCGCAGCAGCCGTACGGGGGCGGTGCGCAGGCCGCGGCGTTCCAGGGCCGCGCAGTCGCCCTGGGGGAGGCAGGTCACCCGTACGCCTTCCGCCGCCAGCTGGTCGGCGGCCCGGCTCGCCACGTCCAGCGGGAGCCGGGACAAACCGCCGCAGGGGCCGATGGAGACGCCGGGGCGCAGCCCGCCGGCCATGGCCGCGAGCCGGGACAGGCGGGCGGGGTCATCGCCGTCGGTGTGCAGGTCGACGGGGCAGCCGTGCTCGGCGGCGAGTTCCAGCACGGCTTCGAGGAAGCCCGTCGGGTCGGGGTCGAGGTCGGGGCAGCCGCCGATGACGGAGGCGCCCATCTTCACGGCGTCCCGCAGCATGGCGAGCCCGTCCGCGCCGGCCACCCCGGTCAGCAGCCGGGGGACGGCGACGGCGGTGAGGTCGGTGAGCCCGCGCAGGGAGCGGCGGGCCTGGAGCACCGCCTCCAGGGGGCCGAGGCCGTGCACGTCGCCGATGCGCACGTGGGACCGTACGGCCGTGGCGCCGTGGCCGAGCTGGAGCAGGGCGGCCTCGGTGGCCCGGCGCTGCACCTCGTCGGGGGTGTAGGAGACGGGCCCCTCGCTGTCGGCGGTCAGCGCGGTGTCCCCGTGGGAGTGGGGCTCGGCGGGGGCGGGGAGCAGGAGGTAGCCGCCGAGGTCGACGCGGGAGGCCGCGGGGGCGGGCAGGCTGCCGGCCGTGCCGACGGCCTGGATCCGGCCGCCGCCGAGGCGGACGTCGACGGTGCGGCCGTCGGTGAGGCGGGCGCCGGTGAGGAGGAGGGTGGCGGATTCCGCGGCCACGGGCCCGGGGTTCCCGGGGGCGCCGCCGGGGGAGGTGCCGTGCGGGTGGCCGTGTGAGTGCCCGCCGCCGGCCGGGCGGTTGCGCGGGGAGTGGGACGGCGGCTGCGGCTGGCTGTCGGACATCGCGCTCCTGCGGTGGCTCGGGCGGTTCCTGGGCCTTGGCCGCGGCCCGCGGCCCAAGATCACGCAGCGTGCTCAGAGCCTAGGGGGCAGGGGTGCTCGCTTCACGGAAGAGGCCAATAGTCGTACCGGTGCGTCTGAGTGGACCGCGATGTGACACCTGACACTTTCCGGGGTGAAAGGCGCCCGGAGAGGCGTTCCGGGATGATCGGGAAACGCGGCGGCGCCGCTCCGAGCCCAGGCCCCGCAAAGGATTTGGGCGATCGGTGGACGAGCGTGTAATGTCTTCCTCGCTCGCCCCAATAGCTCAGTCGGTAGAGCGTCTCCATGGTAAGGAGAAGGTCTGCGGTTCGATTCCGCATTGGGGCTCTGGTGAGAGAGGTTCCCCACCCTCGGGTGGGGAACGGATCTCATCAAAGCGGCGTAGCTCAGTCGGTAGAGCAAGCGGCTCATAATCGCTGTGTCACCGGTTCAAGTCCGGTCGCCGCTACACACAGTAGCCGATTGCGGGGTCGGTCTCCCGGTCGGCTACTCTTGTATGCGTTCATCCGTCCCAATTTCCGTCAAGGAGCACTCACGTGGCTGCCACCGACGTCCGCCCGAAGATCACGCTGGCCTGCGTGGAGTGCAAGGAGCGGAACTACATCACCAAGAAGAACCGGCGTAACGACCCGGACCGTCTTGAGATGAAGAAGCACTGCCCGCGTTGCAACTCGCACACCGCGCACCGCGAGACCCGCTGACAACTGGCGAAGTCTCGTACAACAGGCACCGTCATGAGGTCGTCCCCGTCATTGGGGGGCGGCCTTGTGTCGTTTCAGCAGGTCGTTCCAACAAGCCGTCCAACAGGCCGTTCCATCAGGTCGTTTCAACAGGGAGGTAGGGAGCCATGGCGCTCGACCAGTCCTTCGTGGGGCGGAGCTACCCGCCCACCGATCCGTACGAGGTCGGCCGGGAGAAGATCCGCGAATTCGCGGTTGCGGTGGGTGACGCCAATCCCGTCTACACCGACCCCGACGCCGCCAAGGCCTTCGGTCACCTGGACGTGATCGCTCCCCCGACCTTTGTGTTCGCCATCACTTTCGCGGCGGCCGGCCAGGTCGTCGAGGACCCGCAGTTGGGGCTGGACTACAGCCGCGTCGTGCACGGCGACCAGAAGTTCGCCTACTCGCGGCCCGTCCGGGCCGGTGACCGGCTGACGGTGACGTCGACCATCGAGGCCGTGAAGTCGCTCGCGGGCAACGACATCATCGACATCCGCGGCGAGGTCCACGACGAGACGGGCGAGCACGTGGTGACCGCGTGGACGAAGCTCGTCTCGCGCGCACCGGCGCCCGCGGCCGAGCCCGCGGCCGAGCCCGCGGCCGAGCCCGAGCCCGAGTCCGCGTCCGCCGCCGCTTCCGCCCCCGAGGAGGCCTGAGATGGCTGCCCAGATCCAGTACGACGCGGTCGAGGTCGGCACCGAGCTGCCGGGTGCGTCCTTCCCCGTGACGCGGGCGACGCTGGTCCGGTACGCGGGTGCGTCGGGTGACTTCAACCCGATCCACTGGAACGAGAAGTTCGCCACCGAGGTCGGGCTGCCGGACGTGATCGCGCACGGCATGTTCACCATGGCCGAGGCGGTCCGCGTGGTGACCGACTGGGTGGGCGACCCGGGTGCGGTCGTGGAGTACGGCGTGCGGTTCACGAAGCCGGTCGTCGTCCCGAACGACGAGCGGGGCGCGCTGATCGAGGTCACGGCGAAGGTCGCGGCCAAGCTCGACGACAACCGGGTACGGGTCGACCTGACGGCGATGAGCGCCGGGCAGAAGGTCCTGGGGATGTCGCGCGCGGTGGTCGTCCTCGCGTAGTCCAGTCTTGTGGTCTTTTCATCGGAGGTCCTGATCGGCGGATGAATCCGCTGGTCAGGACCTTTTCGATGGTCGCGGTGAGTAAGGGGTTGCCAAGTTAGTGATTGAGCACTAACTTCGAAGCATGGCAAGGATGAGTGCGGAAGAGCGGCGCGAGAGCGTCATCCGGGCGGCGATGAGCGAGTTCGCCAAGGGTGGGTACTACGGGACCTCCACCGAGGCGATCGCCAAGCGCGTCGGGGTGTCGCAGCCGTACCTGTTCCGGCTCTTCCCGAACAAGCAGGCCATGTTCCTCGCCGCCGCCGCCCGCTGCATGGAGGACATCCGGCTCGTCTTCGAGGAGGCCGCCAAGGGCCACCACGGCGAGGAGGCGGTCCAGGTCATGGGGGCGGCGTACATGCAGCTGATCGCCGAGCAGCCCGACAAGCTGCAGATGCAGCTCCAGACGTACGTGACCGTCGCCGCCGCCGAAGCGGCCGGGGAGCCGGAATTCGGGGAGATGGTGCGGGCCGGCTGGATGGAGCTGTGGGACACCATTCACGTGCCGCTCGGCGCGGACGTGGGGGAGACGACCACGTTCCTGGCCTACGGAATGCTGATCAACACCTTGTCCGCCATGGGCTTCCCGGCCGGGCACCGGGTCTGGGAGGGGTGCTACCCCGGGGTCCAGCCCAAGCCGCGGCCCGAGTCGCAGCAGCCCGAGTCCCAGCCCGAGTCCCAGCCCGAGTCCCAGCCCGAGGCCCAGACCGAGGCCCAGACCGAGGCCCAGACCGAGGCCCAGACCGAGTCTCAGCCCGAGTCTCAGCCCGAGTTCGAGCCCGGGTCCCAGCCCGGGTCGTAGTCCCGGTCGCAGTCGCAGCCGCAGCCGCAATCCGAGTAGTACCCGGGCCGCATCCGGGGAGCGCCGCCCCGGCAGGGGTATGGCGGTGATCCGCACGGCCGCCCGGCCGATCGCGCGTGCCTGTCCGTGCGCCGTCCGGCGGTGCGGAGCTCTGTCCGTGAAAGTTAGTGATCAATAACTAGTTTTGGGGGAAGCGTGCAAGACACCAAGCTTCGCGGGCCTGCGATCTGGGCCCTGGTCATCACAGGCGCCGCCAGCTTCATGGCCGCACTCGACAACCTCGTCGTCACCACCGCGCTCCCCTCCATCCGCGAGGACCTCGGAGGGAAGCTGGAGGACCTGGAGTGGACGGTGAACGCCTACACGCTCACCTTCGCCGTCCTGCTCATGTTCGGCGCGGCCCTCGGTGACCGGTTCGGACGCCGGCGGCTCTTCATCGCCGGGCTCGGCATCTTCACCGCCGCATCGGCCGCGGCAGCCCTGTCGCCCGGCATCGAGGAGCTCATCGCGGCGCGGGCCGTCCAGGGGGTCGGCGCGGCGATCATGATGCCGCTCTCGCTCACCCTGCTGACCGTCGCCGTTCCCGCGGCCCGCCGCGGGATGGCCCTCGGCATCTACGGAGCCCTCACCGGCCTCGCCGTCGCCAGCGGCCCGCTCATCGGCGGCAGCCTGACCGAGCACATCTCCTGGCAGTGGATCTTCTGGCTGAACGTGCCCATCGGGCTCGCGCTGATCCCGCTCGCCCGGCTGCGGCTGGGCGAGTCGACGGCCCCGCAGGCGAAGCTCGACATCCAGGGGACCGTGCTCATCAGCGGCGGGCTCTTCGGGATCGTCTACGGGCTGGTCAACGCCAACGCGCACGGCTGGACCAGCTTCCCCGTCCTGACGGCGCTGATCGCCGGCGTCGCGCTGGTGGGCGGCTTCATCCACCACGGGTTCCGCAACGCCAATCCCGTACTGCCCATGCGGCTCTTCCGTGACCGCGGCTTCTTCGGCATCAACATGGCCAGCCTGCTGATGTTCGTCGGGATGTTCGGCTCGATCTTCCTGCTGAGCCAGTTCCTCCAGGGCGTCCTCGGCTACTCGCCCACCGAAGCCGGGCTGCGCATGCTCCCCTGGACCGGCATGCCCATGATCGCCGCCCCGATCGCCGGGATCCTCTCCGACCGGATAGGCAGCCGCCCCGTCGTCGTCGCCGGGCTGGCGTTCCAGGCCCTCGGCCTCGGCTGGTTCGCCATGATCCTCGCTACGGACGTCTCCTACGCGGCCCAGCTGCCGCCGCTGATCCTCAGCGGCATCGGCATGGGGCTGTTCTTCGCCCCCGCCTCCAACGCCCTCATGTCCACCGTCGCCCCCGCCGACCAGGGCAAGGCCTCCGGCGCCAACAGCGCCCTGCGCGAAGTCGGCGGAGCCCTCGGCGTCGCCGTCCTCGCCTCCGTCTTCTCCTCCCAGGGCGGCTACGAGTCCGCGCACTCCTTCACCGACGGCACCATCCCCGCCATCTGGATCGGCGCCGTGGTCGTCGCCGTGGCGGCCGGGCTGGCACTGCTGCTCCCCGGCCGGGCGAAGGAGCAGGCGCAGGCCGCCCAGGCCTGGGAGCACGAGCAGGCCCACGCGAACCGGGCACACGAGCAGGACCAGGCACACGAGCAGGACCAGGCACACCATCAGGCTCACGAGCAGGCGGACCCGGCGGTGCCCGCGGCCTCCGCCTCCGCCCCCGCTCTGGAGAAGACGGCCGCCGCCGGCTGACCGTCCCGCCGGCGGGGCCAGGGGCCGCGCGGTGCGCGGCCCCTGGAGAACCGCAGCGCGAGAGCAGCACGAAGATCCGTACGACTCGTCGAGAAGTCGAGAAGGAGAAGCCCGTCATGCCCGACATCCCCTGGTCCACGCCCACCCCGGCCGCCCCCGACGCCGAGGTCTACGTCATGGCCTCCCGCTTCGAGACCGAGAGCCTGACCGGAGCCCTGCGGTTCTTCCTGAAGTCGCCCGGCATCATCGGCCAGATCCGCAAGGCCCCCGGCGCGCACGGGGTCGCCCTGCGGGCCCGGGTCTTCAGCCGGACCTTCCTGACCCTGTCCGCCTGGGAGGACCGCGACGCGCTCTACCGCTTCGCGCGCAGCGAGCCGCACCGCTCCAGCTCGAAATCGGCCGCCGCCTACATGAAGGAGTCCGGATTCACCTTCTGGACCGTCCCGGCGAGTGAGCTCCCCATCTCCTGGGCAGAGGCGGAGCGCCGCCTCGCCGAGCAGAAGTCGGGCTACTGAGCCCTCGGACCGGGCTTGTGGTGCGACCGCGGTCCGTGGCCCCGCCTTGTTCGGGGGCACGGACCGTACTCTTGTCCACGTGCAGGAACTCGACGACGCCCCCCTCGCCCCGCTGACCACCTTCCGTCTCGGCGGCCCCGCCGCCCGCCTGGTCACCGCGACCACCGACGACGAGGTGGTCGCCGCCGTGCGCGCCGCGGACGGGAGCGGCACCCCGCTCCTGGTCATCGGCGGCGGCAGCAACCTCGTCATCGGCGACCAGGGCTTCGACGGCACCGCGCTGCGCATCGCGACCACCGGCTTCACGCTCGACGGGACGCGCCTGGAGCTCGCGGCCGGGGAGAACTGGAGCGACGCCGTCGCCCGGGCGGTCGAGGCCGGGCTCGCGGGCATCGAATGCCTCGCCGGGATCCCGGGATCCGCCGGCGCCACGCCGATCCAGAACGTCGGGGCGTACGGCCAGGAGGTCTGCGACACGATCACCGAGGTCGTCGCCTACGACCGAACGCGCCGAGAGACGGTCACCCTGTCGGCCGCCGAATGCGAGTTCTCTTACCGCGACAGCCTCTTCAAACACCAGCCCGAGCGGTACGTCGTCCTGCGCGTCCGCTTCGCCCTGGAGGACGCGGGCGGCCTGTCCGCGCCGGTCAAATACCCCGAGACCGCCCGCGCCCTCGGCGTCGAGGCCGGCGACCGGGTGCCGGCGGCGAAGGCCCGCGAGACCGTCCTGCGGCTGCGCGCCGGCAAGGGCATGGTCCTCGACCCCGCCGACCACGACACCTGGTCGGCCGGCTCCTTCTTCCACAACCCGATCCTGAGCGACGAGGCGTACGCCGCCTTCCTCGCCCGCGCCCAGGACCGGCTCGGCCCCGGCGCCACCCCGCCCGCGTACCCGGCAGGCCACGGCCGTACGAAGACCAGCGCGGCCTGGCTGATCGACAAGGCCGGCTTCGCCAAGGGCTACGGCGACGGCCCCGCCCGCATCTCCACCAAGCACACTCTCGCCCTCACCAACCGCGGCGAGGCCACCACCGAAGACCTCCTCGCCCTCGCCCGCGAGGTCGTCGCGGGGGTCCACGCGGCCTTCGGTGTCACCCTCGTCAACGAGCCGGTGACGGTCGGCGTCAGCATCTGAGGAGTACCGGCCTGCCCATGCTCTGTCCCCTGCACGGGGCCGGTACGGACCCCACCCGGCTGGTGGGACGCACGATCAGAAGGGTCGTCGCGTCCTGGCACATCAGCGACGGCGAACGCTCCGAGGCTCCCCTCGACGTCTGGCTCCTCGACAGCGACGGAGAATCCACCCGGATCACCACCGGGTCCGACGCCTGCCTCATCGTGGAACGCGCCGCGCCGCACGAGCCCTACGACATGGGGGAGTGGGGCCGCATCGAAGTCGGGGAGGACCTCGGCGACCACCCCTTCCTGCGCCACCTCGGCGAGACCGTCGAATCGGTCGCCGAGTACGCGCTGCCCGCGCAGGGCCGCACCCACCTGGAGATCGGCTTCCCGGACGGCGCCCGGGTGCGGGCCGACTGCCACGAGGGCGACCTGCGCCTGACGCGCTGACGCCTCCCCGGCGCCTACGAGGTCAGCCAGTGGTCGATCCCGGCCAGCAGCTTGTCCTGTACGTCGGCGGGCGCGGCCGAACCGCGCACCGACTGGCGGGCCAGCTCGGCGAGCTCCGCGTCCGTGAAGGCGTGGTGGCGGCGGGCGATCTCGTACTGGGCCGCCAGGCGGGACCCGAACAGCAGCGGGTCGTCCGCTCCGAGGGCCATGGGGACCCCGGCATCGAAGAGGGTCCGCAGCGGGACGTCCTCGGGGCGCTCGTAGACCCCGAGGGCGACGTTGGAAGCCGGGCAGACCTCGCAGGTGATCTGCCGATCGGCGAGGCGCTGCAGCAGGCGGGGGTCCTCGGCGGCCCGTACGCCGTGCCCGATGCGGGCGGCGTGCAGATCGTCGAGGCAGTCGCGGACGGAGGAGGGGCCGGTGAGCTCGCCGCCGTGCGGGGCGGCGAGCAGGCCGCCCTCGCGGGCGATGGCGAAGGCCCGGTCGAAGTCCCGGGCCATGCCGCGGCGCTCGTCGTTGGAGAGGCCGAAGCCGACGACGCCCCGGTCGGCGTAGCGGACGGCGAGCCGGGCCAGGGTGCGGGCGTCGAGGGGGTGCTTCATGCGGTTGGCGGCGATGACGACGCGCATGCCGAGGCCGGTCTCGCGGGAGGCGGCGTCGACGGCGTCGAGGATGATCTCGACGGCCGGGATCATCCCGCCGAGGAGCGGGGCGTAGGAGGTGGGATCCACCTGGATCTCCAGCCAGCCGCTGCCGTCGCGTACGTCCTCCTGCGCGGCCTCGCGGACCAGCCGGTGGATGTCCTCGGGTTCGCGCAGGCAGGAGCGGGCGGCGTCGTAGAGCCGCTGGAAGCGGAACCAGCCGCGTTCGTCGGTGGCGCGGAGCTTGGGTGGCTCGCCGCCGGTCAGCGCGTCCGGCAACCGGACGCCGTACTTGTCGGCCAGCTCCAGCAGGGTCGACGGCCGCATCGAACCGGTGAAGTGCAGGTGGAGGTGGGCTTTCGGCAGAAGCGTGAGATCGCGGTCGTGCCCCATCAGACCTCCTAAAGCGGCGAGCCACCGGCTCGGCCGGTGCGTGGTACGTTCTGGCCGTTCCGTGAGGGACCGGTTCGGGCTGGACCGCAACCCTCGGGTTGGAAGCCCCCCACATCAGTGGGGGAGCGGAGTCACTGGGTGATCCTGCCGTATGCATCATCTAATCGGCAGCGGATGTCACCGATCGGGCGTGTACCCGAACGCAGAAACGGCTGGAGCCGCCGCCCTGAACAGGGCGGCGGCTCCAGCCGTTTCTGCGTTCGCCCTAGGCCTTGGCCTCCGCCAGGAGCTTCTGGAGGCGGGAGATGCCCTCGATCAGGTCCTCGTCGCCCAGGGCGTAGGAGAGGCGGAGGTAGCCGGGGGTGCCGAAGGCCTCGCCCGGGACGACCGCGACCTCGGCCTCGTCCAGGATCAGGGCGGCGAGCTCGACGGAGGTCTGCGGGCGCTTGCCGCGGATCTCCTTGCCGAGCACGTCCTTGACCGCCGGGTACACGTAGAACGCGCCCTCGGGGGTCGGGCAGAAGACGCCGTCGATCTCGTTCAGCATCCGCACGATGGTCTGGCGGCGGCGGTCGAAGGCCGTGCGCATCTCGTGGACGGCGTCCAGGTTGCCGGAGACGGCGGCCAGCGCCGCGACCTGGGCCACGTTGGAGACGTTGGAGGTGGCGTGCGACTGGAGGTTGGTCGCGGCCTTGACGACGTCCTTCGGGCCCACGATCCAGCCCACCCGCCAGCCGGTCATCGCGTACGTCTTGGCGACGCCGTTGACGATGATGCACTTGTCGGCCAGCTCGGGAACGATCGCCGGGAGCGAGACGAACTTCGCGTCGCCGTAGACCAGGTGCTCGTAGATCTCGTCGGTCAGGACCCACAGGCCGCGCTCGACGGCCCAGCGGCCGATCGCCTCGGCGTCCGCCTCGGAGTAGACGGCGCCGGTCGGGTTCGACGGGGAGACGAAGAGGACGACCTTCGTGCGCTCGGTGCGGGCCGCTTCGAGCTGCTCGACGGAGACGCGGTAACCGGTGGTCTCGTCGGCGACGACCGCGACCGGGACACCGCCGGCGAGACGGATCGACTCCGGGTAAGTGGTCCAGTAGGGGGCCGGGACGATGACCTCGTCACCCGGGTCCAGGATGGCCGCGAACGCCTCGTAGATCGCCTGCTTGCCGCCGTTGGTCACCAGGACCTGGGACGCGTCGACCTCGTAGCCGGAGTCGCGCAGCGTCTTCGCGGCGATGGCGGCCTTCAGCTCGGGCAGGCCGCCGGCCGGCGTGTAGCGGTGGTACTTCGGGTTGCGGCAGGCCTCGACCGCGGCGTCGACGATGTAGTCCGGGGTCGGGAAGTCGGGCTCACCGGCGCCGAAACCGATCACCGGACGCCCGGCGGCCTTGAGGGCCTTGGCCTTGGCGTCGACGGCGAGGGTGGCGGACTCGGAGATGGCACCGATGCGGGCGGACACGCGGCGCTCGGCGGAAGGCGTTTCAGAGGTCATGCGGCCAATCGTCCCAGACGTCAAAGAAGCGCCGCACGCCGTTTCACTTACCGGACGCGGCGTCTTCGGATGGCGCTGTTCGACGTCAGGGCCCGGACCACGTACACTCAACCGTCGTTGGCCCTCGTCGGCCGCTGCAGAAGTGAGCACACCGTGCACTCGTCTGGATGCGGTAGGTTGGGGCACGCAAAGGGTCGTAGCTCAATTGGTAGAGCACTGGTCTCCAAAACCAGCGGTTGGGGGTTCGAGTCCCTCCGGCCCTGCTCCACACTCCTTCCGGATGTGTGCGCAGGTACGTACTTAGATGCAACGCCGTGCGGCGCAACCGGGCGCGGCAACGGCCACGACCCGGATTCAGGTGAGAGACGTGACGGACGCCCTGGGCTCCATCGACATGCCTGACGCCGAGGATGACACTCGCGAGAAGAAGGCCCGCAAGGGCGGCAAGCGCGGCAAGAAGGGCCCTCTGGGCCGGCTCGCGCTGTTCTACCGCCAGATCGTCGCGGAACTCCGCAAGGTTGTATGGCCCACTCGCAACCAGCTGACGACGTACACCACTGTGGTGATTGTCTTCGTCGTCATCATGATCGGTCTGGTGACCGTGATTGACTATGGATTCCAGGAAGCCATCAAGTTCGTCTTCGGCTGATACCCGCGGAGGGCGGCGCCTTGATGGGTGCCGCCCGTTTTCGCATGTTCGACCACCTTTTGTATCCAGGAAGAAGCAGCCACCGTGTCTGACCCGAACCTGAACGCGAGCCCCGACTCCGTCGAGTCCGTCGAGGACGCGCTCGACATCGTCGAGGCGGCAGACGCTGTGGACCCCGACGAGGCCGAGCTCGCCGACGCCGAGGCGGGTGTCGCCGCCGAGGAGGCCGCGCTGCACGTCGAGGGCGAGGTCGACGCCGAGGCTGAGGACGACGCCGAGGCCGAAGAGGCCGACGACGACTCCGACGAGACCGAGGACGAGGCCGAAGAGGCTTCCGACGAGGACGCCGCCGAGGCCGAAGAGGACGAGGCCGCCGAGGCCGAGGCCGACGTGGAGGCCGAAGAGGCCGCCGACGTCGAGCCCGCCGAGCCGGTCGACCCCATCCAGGCCCTGCGCGACGAGCTGCGCCTCCTGCCCGGCGAGTGGTACGTCATCCACACCTACGCCGGCTACGAGAAGCGCGTGAAGGCGAACCTCGAGCAGCGCGCCGTCTCGCTCAACGTCGAGGACTTCATCTACCAGGCCGAGGTGCCCGAGGAAGAGATCGTCCAGATCAAGAACGGCGAGCGCAAGAACGTCCGGCAGAACAAGCTGCCCGGTTACGTTCTCGTCCGCATGGATCTGACGAACGAGTCCTGGGGCGTCGTCCGCAACACGCCTGGCGTCACCGGCTTCGTCGGCAACGCGTACGACCCGTACCCGCTGACCCTGGACGAGATCGTCAAGATGCTCGCCCCGGAAGCCCAGGAGAAGGCCGCCAAGCTGGCCGCGGAAGAGGCCGGCCTGCCCGCGCCCTCCGTCAAGCGCACCATCGAGGTCCTGGACTTCGAGGTCGGCGACTCGGTCACCGTCACCGACGGCCCGTTCGCGACGCTGCAGGCGACCATCAACGAGATCAACCCGGACTCGAAGAAGGTCAAGGGTCTCGTCGAGATCTTCGGCCGCGAGACCCCGGTCGAGCTGAGCTTCGACCAGATCCAGAAGAACTGATCCACAGTCTTCTGACTCACGCTTCCGGACAGGTCAGATTGCCCCCTTGCGGGCGGTCTGACCTGCTCGGTTTTTAGCCCCGCGCCGATACCCGTTATCGTGGTGCGGTATGCCTCCATCCGGATGACCGGATTGGCGGCGCGAAACTCTCACTAGGACCCGGAGAGAGCAATGCCTCCCAAGAAGAAGAAGATCACGGGGCTTATCAAGCTCCAGATCAAGGCCGGTGCGGCCAACCCGGCTCCGCCGGTCGGCCCCGCGCTCGGTCAGCACGGCGTCAACATCATGGAGTTCTGCAAGGCCTACAACGCCGCGACCGAGTCGCAGCGTGGCATGGTCGTGCCGGTGGAGATCACGGTCTACGACGACCGCTCTTTCACCTTCATCACCAAGACTCCGCCGGCCGCGCGCCTCATCCTGAAGAGCGCGGGCGTGGAGAAGGGCTCTGGCGAGCCGCACAAGACCAAGGTCGCGAAGCTTACGCGTGACCAGGTCCGCGAGATCGCCGCGCTCAAGATGCCTGACCTGAACGCCAACGACATCGACGCGGCCGAGAAGATCATCGCCGGCACCGCGCGTTCGATGGGCATCACGGTCGAAGGCTGATTCAGCCACCCCCCAGCACCATCAGTGGTAGGGCCAAGCGCTGGTCCGCACCACGACTCCACGCCTGAAGTCACAACACAGGAGCAGAAGTGAAGCGCAGCAAGACTCTCCGCGCTGCGGACGCCAAGATCGACCGGGAGAAGCTGTACGCCCCGCTCGAGGCCGTCCGTCTCGCCAAGGAGACCTCCGCGACCAAGTTCGACAGCACCGTCGAGGTCGCCTTCCGCCTGGGTGTAGACCCGCGCAAGGCCGACCAGATGGTCCGTGGCACCGTGAACCTCCCGCACGGCACCGGCAAGACCGCCCGGGTCCTGGTCTTCGCGACCGGTGACCGTGCTGCGGCCGCGGAAGCCGCCGGCGCCGACATTGTCGGCGACGACGAGCTCATCAACGAGATCGCCAAGGGCAACCGCCTCAACGAGTTCGACGCCGTTGTGGCCACCCCGGACCTCATGGGCAAGGTCGGCCGCCTCGGCCGCGTGCTCGGTCCCCGTGGCCTGATGCCGAACCCGAAGACCGGCACCGTCACCATGGACGTCGCGAAGGCTGTCACCGAGATCAAGGGTGGCAAGATCGAGTTCCGCGTCGACAAGCACTCGAACCTGCACTTCATCATCGGCAAGGTCTCCTTCTCCGATGAGCAGCTGGTCGAGAACTACGGCGCGGCCCTCGACGAGATCCTTCGTCTGAAGCCGTCCGCCGCGAAGGGCCGCTACATCAAGAAGGCCGCCCTGAGCAGCACGATGGGCCCCGGCATCCTGCTGGACCAGAACCGCACCCGGAACCTCCTCGTCGAGGAAGACCCGGCTGCCGTCTGATCAGGTTCGAGCCCCAGGGCTCCGAGCCCTACGGCTCGCTGATTGACTGAACGGGCCCCTCGCCTCCCTTCACCGGGCGGCGGGGGGCCCTTTCGCGCTCCCGGGCCGCCGCCCTGCGTCCCCGGGCCGCCCCTGACTCCCCGGGCCGCCCCTGCGTCCCTGGGCCCGCCCGTCCGCCCGTACCGTCCGCGCGTCCGCCTGTACCGTGCGCGCGGGTGCTCACGGGGGCGTACGGGCGGCCCGGGAGCCCTGGGCCGGCCGCGCGGGCCGGAGCCTCACGACGGGGCTCCAGGGGCCGCCGGTGACCGATTTGCTCTGCACGCCACCGTTCACGTACTCTTCCGGAGAAGCCAAAGACCGCTGGTCGTTGCCGTGCCCGCAAGGGTGCGGTGGCCGAAGGATCCGCTAACTGCGGACGTCCTGCGTAGGTGACTGTGGAAAGTTCCCGGAATTCATTCCGGTAGAGCTACGCCCTGGCGCCTGCGCCGGGGCGTTTTGTATTTATGCCCCTTCTGAGCGGTCCTCATCACCCGGAAGGAGGCCGACGCACTATGCCGACGCCCAACAAGGCTGCCGCGGTAGCCGAGCTCAAGGACGCGTTCCAGAGCTCGAACGCCGCCGTGCTGACCGAGTACCGGGGTCTCACCGTCGCGCAGCTCAAGACGCTGCGTCGTTCTCTCGGTGAGAACGCCCAGTACGCCGTGGTGAAGAACACGCTGACCAAGATTGCGGCCAACCAGGCCGGGATCACCGCGCTGGACGAGCACTTCGCTGGTCCGACCGCGGTCGCCTTCATCACCGGTGACCCGGTGGAGTCGGCGAAGAGCCTGCGTGACTTCGCCAAGGAGAACCCGAACCTCATCATCAAGGCGGGTGTCCTTGATGGTAAGGCGCTCACCGCCGATGAGATCAAGAAGCTTGCGGACCTCGAGTCCCGCGAGGTTCTGCTCAGCAAGCTGGCCGGCGCGTTCAAGGGCAAGCAGTCTCAGGCTGCCTCGCTCTTCCAGGCGCTGCCGTCGAAGTTCGTCCGCACTGCGGAAGCGCTTCGCGTCAAGCTCGCCGAGCAGGGCGGTGCCGAGTAATTCGGCTCGCGCATTGATCCACGCCGCCTAGTGCGTGGGTCGTAGCGGGCCGTTACGCCCGCCTCTATATACATCCGGCACCTGCCGAATTAGTGGAAGGATCGCCCATCATGGCGAAGCTCTCTCAGGACGACCTCCTCGCCCAGTTCGAGGAGATGACCCTCATCGAGCTCTCTGAGTTCGTTAAGGCGTTCGAGGACAAGTTCGACGTCACCGCCGCTGCGGCCGTCGCCGTTGCCGGTCCGGGTGCCCCGGTTGCCGCTGAGGCCCCTGAGGAGCAGGACGAGTTCGACGTCATCCTCACCGGTGCCGGCGACAAGAAGATCCAGGTCATCAAGGTCGTGCGTGAGCTGACCTCCCTGGGCCTCAAGGAGGCCAAGGACCTCGTGGACGGCGCCCCGAAGCCCGTCCTCGAGAAGGTCGCCAAGGAGGTCGCCGAGAAGGCTGCCGAGTCCCTCAAGGGCGCCGGTGCGGCCGTCGAGGTCAAGTAACACCTCTGGGGCCCTCTAGGGCTCCAACCAAGGGCGATCACCCGTAAGGGTGGTCGCCCTTTGGCGTACCCGGAGTGCCTGACTTGCCCCTGTCTCGTTGGGGAGTAGGGTGATCTTCGTTGCTCTGAGGCAGGGTCCTTCGGTGATCCGCACGGAGCAGGGGGCCTTGACGAACGGCACGCGGCGCGCAATTCTCAGATCCGTCGTGAGATCGGCCGTTCGATCCGGGATCCGAGGCATGGATCGGGTCGGTATCGGGCATGGATCGACTACGAAGAGGGCAGTACTGTTACGCGCTCTGTGTGCGGAGCCGAAGCGTTGGACGCAGTGTTTAAACGACATGGGGAAGGCCTGTTGCCGGTTTCCGGAGACCTGGTCTGGACATCAGTGAGCCAAGTGGCTACACTGACCCTTTGCGCTGCCTGTTAGCTGCCCCCTGCCCGTCGCCAGGGGCATGCCCACGCATGAGCACACTTGATTGATCGCCCTGACCTGGTCTTTCGACCGGGGTGGAAGCGCCTGTCTTCTGTGTCAGCTGGGACCGGTACGCGCGTAGTGAGTCCGAGCCCTCGGAAGGACCCCCTCTTGGCCGCCTCGCGCAACGCCTCGACCAATACGAACAACGGTGCCAGCACCGCCCCGCTGCGCATCTCCTTTGCAAAGATCAAGGAGCCCCTCGAGGTTCCGAACCTCCTGGCGCTGCAGACCGAGAGCTTTGACTGGCTGCTCGGCAACGCCGCCTGGAAGTCTCGCGTCGAGTCGGCGCTTGAGAGCGGACAGGACGTTCCCACCAAGTCCGGTCTGGAAGAGATCTTCGAGGAGATCTCGCCGATCGAGGACTTCTCCGGGTCGATGTCGCTGACGTTCCGCGACCACCGTTTCGAGCCGGCGAAGAACTCGGTCGACGAGTGCAAGGAGCGCGACTTCACGTTCGCGGCGCCGCTCTTCGTCACCGCCGAGTTCACGAACAACGAGACCGGAGAGATCAAGTCTCAGACGGTCTTCATGGGCGATTTCCCGCTCATGACCAACAAGGGCACCTTCGTCATCAACGGCACCGAGCGTGTCGTGGTGTCGCAGCTGGTCCGTTCCCCTGGTGTCTACTTCGACTCCTCGATCGACAAGACGTCCGACAAGGACATCTTCTCCGCCAAGATCATCCCGTCCCGGGGTGCCTGGCTGGAGATGGAGATCGACAAGCGCGACATGGTCGGTGTTCGCATCGACCGCAAGCGCAAGCAGTCCGTCACCGTGCTCCTGAAGGCTCTCGGCTGGACCACCGAGCAGATCCTCGAGGAGTTCGGCGAGTACGAGTCCATGCGTGCCACCCTGGAGAAGGACCACACCCAGGGCCAGGACGACGCGCTGCTCGACATCTACCGCAAGCTGCGTCCGGGCGAACCGCCGACCCGCGAGGCCGCTCAGACGCTGCTCGAGAACCTCTACTTCAACCCGAAGCGCTACGACCTCGCGAAGGTCGGCCGCTACAAGGTGAACAAGAAGCTCGGCGCGGACGAGCCGCTGGACGCCGGCGTGCTCACCACCGACGACGTCATCGCGACCATCAAGTACCTGGTCAAGCTGCACGCCGGTGAGACCGAGACGACCGGCGAGTCGGGCCGTTCGATCGTCGTCGAGACCGACGACATCGACCACTTCGGCAACCGTCGTCTGCGCAACGTCGGCGAGCTCATCCAGAACCAGGTCCGCACGGGTCTGGCTCGTATGGAGCGCGTCGTCCGCGAGCGGATGACGACCCAGGACGTCGAGGCGATCACGCCGCAGACCCTGATCAACATCCGGCCGGTCGTCGCCTCCATCAAGGAGTTCTTCGGCACCAGCCAGCTGTCGCAGTTCATGGACCAGAACAACCCGCTGTCGGGTCTCACCCACAAGCGCCGCCTGTCGGCGCTTGGCCCGGGTGGTCTGTCCCGTGAGCGGGCCGGCTTCGAGGTCCGTGACGTTCACCCGTCGCACTACGGCCGCATGTGCCCGATCGAGACCCCTGAAGGCCCGAACATCGGTCTGATCGGCTCGCTCGCGTCCTACGGCCGCGTCAACGCGTTCGGTTTCGTCGAGACCCCGTACCGCAAGGTCATCGACGGTATCGTCACCGACGAGGTCGACTACCTCACGGCCGACGAGGAAGACCGCTTCGTCATCGCCCAGGCCAACGCTGGCCTGTCCGACGACATGCGCTTCACCGAGAACCGTGTGCTGGTCCGGCGTCGTGGCGGCGAGATCGACTACATCGCCGGCGACGACGTCGACTACATGGACGTCTCCCCGCGCCAGATGGTGTCCGTCGCGACCGCGATGATCCCCTTCCTGGAGCACGACGACGCCAACCGCGCCCTCATGGGCGCGAACATGATGCGCCAGGCCGTTCCGCTCATCAAGGCGGAGGCGCCGCTCGTCGGCACCGGCATGGAGTACCGCTGTGCGGTCGACGCCGGTGACTCGATCCGTGCGGAGAAGGACGGTGTCGTCCAGGAGGTCTCGGCCGACTACATCACCGTCGCCAACGACGACGGCACGTACACCACGTACCGCGTCGCCAAGTTCTCCCGCTCGAACCAGGGCACCTCGGTCAACCAGAAGGTCATCGTCAACGAGGGTGACCGCATCATCGAGGCTCAGGTCCTCGCCGACGGTCCTGCGACCGAAGAGGGCGAAATGGCCCTCGGCAAGAACCTGCTCGTCGCGTTCATGCCCTGGGAAGGTCACAACTACGAGGACGCGATCATCCTGTCGCAGCGCCTCGTGCAGGACGACGTCCTCTCCTCGATCCACATCGAGGAGCACGAGGTCGACGCCCGTGACACCAAGCTGGGCCCCGAGGAGATCACCCGGGACATCCCGAACGTCTCCGAGGAGGTCCTGGCGGACCTCGACGAGCGCGGCATCATCCGCATCGGTGCGGACGTAGTCGCCGGCGACATCCTGGTCGGCAAGGTCACGCCCAAGGGCGAGACCGAGCTGACCCCGGAGGAGCGCCTGCTCCGCGCGATCTTCGGTGAGAAGGCCCGCGAGGTGCGTGACACCTCGCTCAAGGTTCCTCACGGTGAGATCGGCAAGGTCATCGGTGTCCGCGTCTTCGACCGCGAGGAGGGCGACGAGCTTCCTCCGGGCGTGAACCAGCTGGTCCGCGTCTACGTCGCCCAGAAGCGCAAGATCACCGACGGTGACAAGCTCGCCGGCCGCCACGGCAACAAGGGTGTCATCTCCAAGATCCTTCCGATCGAGGACATGCCCTTCCTTGAGGACGGCACGCCGGTCGACATCATCCTCAACCCCCTGGGTGTCCCGTCCCGAATGAACCCGGGACAGGTCCTGGAGATCCACCTCGGCTGGCTCGCCAGCCGCGGCTGGGACGTCTCCGGGGTTGCCGAGGAGTGGGCCGAGCGACTGAAGGTCATCGGCGCCGACCGCGTCGAGCCCGGTACCAACGTCGCCACCCCGGTGTTCGACGGTGCCCGCGAGGACGAGCTTGCCGGCCTCTTCGAGCACACCATCCCGAACCGCGACGGTGACCGCCTGGTCCTCCCGACCGGTAAGGCGCACCTGTTCGACGGCCGCTCCGGCGAGCCGTTCCCGGAGCCGGTCTCGATCGGCTACATGTACATCCTCAAGCTCCACCACCTGGTCGACGACAAGCTCCACGCTCGGTCGACCGGTCCGTACTCGATGATCACGCAGCAGCCGCTGGGTGGTAAGGCGCAGTTCGGTGGCCAGCGCTTCGGTGAGATGGAGGTGTGGGCGCTCGAGGCTTATGGCGCCGCTTACGCCCTCCAGGAGCTGCTGACCATCAAGTCCGATGACGTCACCGGCCGCGTGAAGGTCTACGAGGCCATCGTCAAGGGCGAGAACATCCCCGAGCCGGGCATTCCCGAGTCCTTCAAGGTGCTCATCAAGGAAATGCAGTCGCTCTGCCTCAACGTGGAGGTGCTGTCCTCGGACGGCATGTCCATCGAGATGCGCGACACCGACGAGGACGTCTTCCGCGCGGCGGAGGAGCTCGGTATCGACCTGTCCCGGCGTGAGCCGAGCAGCGTCGAAGAGGTCTGACGGGCCTGACGGGGGGCTCGCTCAAGAGCCCCCCGTCATCCCCGGGACCGTTCAGACCATGATTGAGACTCGACCCCGAAAGAGGGATTGACGCACAGTGCTCGACGTCAACTTCTTCGACGAGCTGCGGATCGGCCTTGCCACCGCGGACGACATCCGAACCTGGTCCCACGGCGAGGTCAAGAAGCCGGAGACCATCAACTACCGCACCCTCAAGCCCGAGAAGGACGGACTCTTCTGCGAGAAGATCTTCGGTCCGACCCGGGACTGGGAGTGCTACTGCGGCAAGTACAAGCGTGTCCGCTTCAAGGGCATCATCTGTGAGCGTTGTGGCGTCGAAGTCACGCGCGCCAAGGTGCGCCGTGAGCGGATGGGCCACATCGAGCTTGCCGCTCCCGTCACCCACATCTGGTACTTCAAGGGCGTCCCGTCGCGCCTTGGCTACCTGCTGGACCTCGCGCCGAAGGACCTCGAGAAGGTCATCTACTTCGCCGCGTACATGATCACGTTCGTCGACGACGAGCGCCGCACCCGCGACCTCCCGTCGCTGGAGGCGCACGTCTCCGTCGAGCGCCAGCAGATCGAGAACCGCCGCGACTCGGACCTCGAAGGCCGTGCCAAGAAGCTCGAGACCGACCTGGCCGAGCTCGAGGCCGAGGGCGCGAAGGCCGACGTACGCCGCAAGGTGCGCGAAGGTGCCGAGCGCGAGATGAAGCAGCTTCGTGACCGCGCCCAGCGCGAGATCGACCGCCTCGACGAGGTCTGGGCGCGCTTCAAGAACCTCAAGGTCCAGGACCTCGAGGGCGACGAGCTGCTCTACCGTGAGCTGCGCGACCGCTTCGGTACGTACTTCGACGGCTGCATGGGCGCCGCGGCGCTGCAGAAGCGTCTGGAGTCCTTCGACCTCGACGAAGAGGCCGAGCGCCTCCGCGAGATCATCCGTACCGGCAAGGGCCAGAAGAAGACCCGTGCGCTCAAGCGCCTCAAGGTCGTCTCCGCGTTCCTGCAGACCAGCAACAAGCCCAAGGGCATGGTTCTGGACTGCGTGCCGGTGATCCCGCCGGACCTGCGTCCGATGGTGCAGCTGGACGGTGGCCGCTTCGCGACCTCCGACCTGAACGACCTGTACCGCCGCGTGATCAACCGCAACAACCGCCTGAAGCGCCTCCTCGACCTCGGTGCCCCCGAGATCATCGTGAACAACGAGAAGCGCATGCTTCAGGAGGCCGTCGACGCCCTCTTCGACAACGGTCGTCGTGGTCGTCCGGTGACCGGTCCCGGCAACCGTCCCCTGAAGTCCCTCAGCGACATGCTGAAGGGCAAGCAGGGTCGGTTCCGCCAGAACCTCCTCGGCAAGCGCGTGGACTACTCCGCGCGTTCCGTGATCGTCGTCGGTCCGCAGCTGAAGCTGCACCAGTGTGGTCTGCCCAAGGCCATGGCGCTGGAGCTCTTCAAGCCGTTCGTGATGAAGCGCCTGGTCGACCTGAACCACGCGCAGAACATCAAGTCGGCGAAGCGCATGGTCGAGCGCGGCCGCACGGTCGTCTACGACGTGCTCGAAGAGGTCATCGCCGAGCACCCGGTTCTGCTGAACCGTGCGCCCACGCTGCACCGCCTCGGCATCCAGGCCTTCGAGCCCCAGCTGGTCGAAGGCAAGGCCATCCAGATCCACCCGCTCGTCTGCACCGCGTTCAACGCGGACTTCGACGGTGACCAGATGGCCGTGCACCTGCCGCTTTCGGCAGAGGCGCAGGCCGAGGCCCGCATCCTGATGCTGTCCTCGAACAACATCCTGAAGCCGGCTGACGGTCGTCCCGTCACCATGCCGACCCAGGACATGGTGCTGGGTCTGTTCTTTCTGACCACCGACGGCGAGCTCCGTGACGTCAAGGGCGAGGGCCGTGCGTTCGGCTCGACCGCCGAGGCGACCATGGCGTTCGACAACGGTGAGCTGGCGCTCCAGTCGGCCGTCGACATCCGCTTCCCGGTGGGCACCATCCCGCCGCGTGGCTGGGTGGCCCCGGTCCGCGAAGAGGGCGAGCAGGAGTTCCAGCCGGGCGACAGCTTCCGTCTGCGCACCACCCTGGGCCGCGCGCTCTTCAACGAGCTGCTGCCCGAGGACTACCCGTTCGTCGACTACTCGGTGGGCAAGAAGCAGCTCTCCGAGATCGTCAACGACCTGGCGGAGCGCTACCCCAAGGTCATCGTGGCGGCGACGCTCGACAACCTGAAGGCGGCCGGCTTCCACTGGGCGACCCGTTCGGGCGTCACCGTGGCCATCTCCGACGTCGTCGTGCCCGAGGCCAAGAAGGCCATCGTCAAGGGCTACGAGGAGCTGGACGAGAAGGTCCAGAAGCAGTACGAGCGCGGTCTGATCACCAAGGACGAGCGCACGCAGGAGCTCATCGCGATCTGGACCAAGGCGACCAACGAGGTTGCCGAGGCGATGAACGCGAACTTCCCCAAGACGAACCCCATCTTCATGATGGTTGACTCGGGTGCCCGAGGAAACATGATGCAGATGCGACAGATCGCCGGTATGCGTGGTCTGGTGTCGAACGCGAAGAACGAGACCATCCCGCGTCCGATCAAGGCGTCCTTCCGTGAGGGCCTCACCGTTCTGGAGTACTTCATCTCCACGCACGGTGCCCGTAAGGGTCTGGCGGACACCGCCCTGCGTACCGCCGACTCGGGTTACCTCACCCGTCGTCTGGTGGACGTCTCGCAGGACGTCATCATCCGCGAGGAGGACTGCGGCACCGAGCGCGGCCTGAAGCTGAAGATCGCCGTTCGCGGCGAGGACGGCGCGCTGCGCAAGGCCGACGACGTCGAGACCTCGATCTACGCCCGCATGCTGGCCGAGGACGTCGTCATCGACGGCAAGGTCATCGCGCCGGCCAACGTCGACCTCGGTGACGTCCTGATCGACGCCCTGGTCGCCAACGGCGTCGAGGAGGTCAAGACCCGCTCGGTCCTGACCTGTGAGTCCGCGGTCGGCACCTGTGCCTTCTGCTACGGACGCTCGCTCGCCACCGGCAAGCTGGTCGACATCGGTGAGGCGGTCGGCATCATCGCCGCCCAGTCCATCGGTGAGCCCGGTACCCAGCTGACGATGCGTACCTTCCACACCGGTGGTGTGGCCGGTGACGACATCACGCAGGGTCTGCCGCGTGTCGTCGAGCTCTTCGAGGCCCGTACCCCGAAGGGTGTCGCCCCGATCTCCGAGGCCGCCGGCCGCGTGCGGATCGAGGAGACCGAGAAGACGAAGAAGATCGTCATCGTGCCCGACGACGGCAGCGAGGAGACGGCCTTCCCGATCTCCAAGCGCGCCAAGGTCATCGTCGGCGAGGGCGACCACGTCGAGGTCGGCCAGAAGCTGACCATGGGTGCCACCAACCCGCACGACGTGCTGCGCATCCTCGGCCAGCGTGCGGTCCAGGTCCACCTGGTCGGCGAAGTCCAGAAGGTCTACAACTCGCAGGGCGTGTCGATCCACGACAAGCACATCGAGATCATCATTCGGCAGATGCTCCGCCGCGTGACGATCATCGAGTCCGGCGACGCGGAGCTCCTGCCGGGCGAGCTCGTCGAGCGGTCGAAGTTCGAGACCGAGAACCGTCGTGTGGTCACCGAGGGCGGTCACCCCGCCTCCGGCCGTCCGCAGCTGATGGGTATCACCAAGGCCTCGCTCGCGACCGAGTCGTGGCTGTCGGCGGCGTCCTTCCAGGAGACGACCAGGGTTCTGACGGACGCGGCGATCAACGCCAAGTCCGACTCCCTGATCGGCCTCAAGGAGAACGTCATCATCGGTAAGCTCATCCCGGCCGGTACGGGCCTCGCCCGCTACCGCAACATCCGGGTCGAGCCGACCGAGGAAGCCAAGGCCGCGATGTACTCGGCCGTCGGCTACGACGACATCGACTACTCGCCCTTCGGCACCGGCTCCGGCCAGGCTGTCCCGCTGGAGGACTACGACTACGGCCCGTACAACGGCTGAGGTCTTGAGCAGTAGGTAGTACGAAGAAGCCCCCCGCGGCTCCGAGAGGAGCGGCGGGGGGCTTCTTCGTACCCGGATCAGGTCCGGCGGCGGCGGAGGCCGGCGACCGTGGCCGAGGCGAGGGCCAGGAGGGCCAGGGTGGCGGCGGCCAGGCCCGGGGTGAGGCCCTTGGGGGTGAAGGCGCAGGAGACCTTGTCCGTGCCGGGGGGCAGCGGGACCGAGACCAGGCCGTGGAAGGAGACCGGGGTGGTGGTCTTGCCGCCGGCGGTGCACTGCCAGCCGGGGACGTCGGTCATCGCGAAGACCGCGGTACCGGTGGAGCCCTTCGGGAGGGTGGCCTCGATGGTGTGGCCGCCCGTGCTCACCTCCGTGGCGCCGGTGGCGGTGAGGCGGGCGGCCGTCTCGGCGAGCGCCGCCCGGTCCAGGCAGCCGATGGGGTGCTCCCCGGCGGTGGCGTTCTGCGTACGGGTCCTCACGGTCACGTCGAGCAGGCCGGACGCGGGGACCTCGCCGAGGCGCAGGACGCCGGTCATCCGGTCCTCCAGGGGCTTCTCCGTGCCGCCGGAGGCGAGGGTGCCGTAGAGCTCGGGGGAGTACCAGAAGGCTTCGGAGCCGGGCGTGCACTGGGCGGCGTAGGTCTGCTCGGTGGCGCTGCCGCCCCGGGTGACCCGCGGGACCTGGTAGACGGTGGCGGCGAGCACGGCCTCCTGGTGGGCGTAGACGCTGCCGGCCGGGTTGGGCGAGGCGTAGGCGCCGTCGCGGACGGTGACCAGGGGCGGGGCGGGGAACTTCGAGCCGGCCCAGGTGTCCGGGGCGGACCCGGGCCGGACCCGTGCGCCGATCGAGAAGATCGCGTCGAGGACGGGATTGTCCGCGCCGAACATGGTCCGGCCGTCGTTCTTGTAGCCGTAGCCGAGCGGCTCCAGGGCCTGGAAGGTGACCGCGGGCAGGTAGCTGCTGTAGTACTGCGGGCCTTCCGCTCGGAGCGCGAGCGCGTCGTTGTACGAGGTCTGCGGGGCGCCCGAGTCCGTCCGGTAGGCGGGCCAGCCCTCCACGGAGCGGACCGCCTCGAAGTGGCGGGTGATCGACTGGCTGGAGGTGACGGCCGGCTTCGCCCAGCGCTCGCGCGAGCGTCGGGCGTCGGCGTTGGCCGCGGCTGCCGTCGACTCGGCGAGGACGACACCGGCCATGAGGACCGCGGCCACGGGGATCAGTACGCGGCGCTTCTCGCCCAGCGCCAGCAGGACCAGCGCCAGCAGCGAGACCGCGCCGCCGCCGAGGACCGCGGGCCAGGTCGCCCCGCCGAAGTCGTTGGTGTGCCGTAGCACGAAGGTCGCGGCGACCAGCAGGCCGGCGGTCAGCGCCAGGTGCGGCGGGCGCGGCCGGTTGGCCAGCGACAGCCAGGCGAGGACCACGACCATCGCGCTGAAGACGAAGGCCTCGCGGTAGGGGTTGCCGTTCGGTACGGCCAGCCCGTGCCACAGGTACTGGGTGGGCGGGAACTGGAAGGAGAGGACCACCAGGAGGGTCGCGGCCGCCCACACCAGGCGCGTCTTGCGGGCGACGGCCGTGTTGAAGAGGAAGGTCCCGGCCAGGATCAGGCCGAGGGAGGCCACGTAGAGCCGGGGCCGGCCGCCCCACAGGTAGGTGCCGGGGAGCATGCCCGTCAGGAAGATCTCGATCCGCACGGGATCGAAGGCGGCGGCCTTGGTGGGCTGCGCCGCCCCGCTGGAGAGGAACGACGGCAGGAGGAGCGGGAGCGTCAGCAGGATGCCCGTCGCGGCGGCCGTCCCGGCCCGCCACACGGCGCGCAGCCGCTGCGCCCCGGTCATGTCGAGGACGACCAGGCGGATGGCGAGCAGGACGCAGGCGGCCATCGTCGCCATCATCGCGGTGTAGAAGTTCCCGAACCAGGCGAGCGCGACCAGCAGCGCCACGGCGGGCCAGCGGCGCTGCTCCAGGCACCACTCGACGGCGATGCCGAGGAGCGGGAGCGCGACCAGCCCCCACAGCCACATGGGGATGTACGAGGCGTCGCTGAGCGCCCATCCGCACAGGCCGTACGTCGCTCCGAGCACGCCCCGCTGCCACCACGGGCCGGGGTGCAGCTTGCCGAGGTAGACGGTCATCAGGGCGGCGGCGGTGCCCATCGTCACCGGGGTGACCGCGAAGACGGCGAGGTCCACGTGGGCGCGGGGGACGAGGACGGCCAGCCAGGAGAAGGGGTTGCCGAGGTAGGTGTAGTAGTCGGACAGGAACTGCTGGCCGAAGCCGCCGCGCCAGGTGAACAGGGCGTCGCCCGCGGCCTGTCCGTGCGCCAGGTCCCACAACGCCCGGTGGAAGGGCACGTACTGGTTGGCCTGGTCGTTGATGGCGCGGCCGGTGTCACCGAAGGGGAAGCTGCCCCGGGCGGCCCAGGACGCGCAGAAGGCGCCCGCGGTGACGAGGAAGGCGAGGAGCGGGCCGTACAGTCGCGCGGCGCGGCGGCGCGGCGCCGGCCGGTCCTGATCGGGGGGCGGACTGCCTTGTTTCGTGGGCTCCACGGCCACGGTCCCCAATGCTCTGCTCCCTGCTGATCGACGGTCACGTACGGCGGTTCGTCCGAATCGTCAGTCTAGGTCGGCTGCGAGGGGGGCCCGCCCGGCCCGGGAACGCGGGGCGGGCGGGACCGGGACGGATCCGCGTACGGACCCGTCCCGGCGCCGCACGGTGGGCTATTGGCCGGTGATCTGCCAGGCCGTCACGGCGATCGCCGAGACGGCGGCGAGCGCGGTGACGCTGGCCAGCGGCCAGCGCGCGCGCTCCAGGGCGTCCAGCCGCGATTCGTGGTCGGCGAGTTGACGGTCGGTCTGGTCGCTGCGCTGGACCAGGAGGGCCAGCGAGCCGTCGACGCGGGCGAAGCCGGCCTCCATGGTGCCGCGCAGCCGCTCCAGTTCGACGGCCACGGACAGCGGGTCGGGCATGTGAGGTTCCGTCATGCGCGCTCGTCCTTCGCCCGTTCCTCGCGGGCGATGAGGGCGAGCAGCGTGCGGTCGGCGTCGTACGGCCACTCCGTGCGCAGCCAGCCGGGCAGTACGGCCTGTACGCCGGGCAGGGCCATCACCCGGGTGAGGGCGCCGGCGGCGGCGAGGGCGCCGGCGACCCAGGGCAGCGCGGCGGGGACGCCCGAGGCGTCCACGACGGCGGGCAGTAGGACGGCTATCGCCAGGGCGGTCTGGACGAGTGTGCGCAGGGTGCGCTTCGCGGCTTCGGACATGGGTGGTGCCTTCTTTCGGTCGAACGGTGACGGTCGGTCAGCCGGAGTACGGGACCTTCAGGGCGTCCCAGGAGGTGCGGCCCGGCCAGCCGTCGGCGTCGGACCCGGTGAAGCCGAGCTTGCGCTGCCACTTCGCGTACGAGCGGCGGTCGGCCTGCGTCCACTGCGGGCCGGGACCCTCGGCGTAGTCGGAGCAGCCCTCGGCGACCAGGCGCTCGCCCATGGCGGTGACGACCGGCGAGTGCGGGAGGGCGGTGAAGAAGCCGGCACCGGGGAAGGGCTGGTGGCGGCCGGGGTCGGCCGGCGGCGGGGTGGGCCCGGTGCCCTGGCCCGGGCCGGCCGAGAGGCGGGCGGCGATCCGGGCGCGCATGTCCTGCATGGTGAAACCGCGCGGGTCGACCTTGGTGCCGGTCCACTCCTTGTGGCCGATCACCGAGGGGGCCTGCCAGCCGTGGGCCCGGCACAGGGCGGCCGAGGCGCGCTCGATGGCGTCGAGCTGGGCGGCGGGCCAAGGGTCGCGGCCGTCGCCGAGGTTGACGCACTCGAACCCGTAGAAGTGGGCGTTGCCGTCGGTGTCGTTGCGGCGGGGTTCGGGCAGCGCGGACTCGGCGACGACCGCGTCCAGGACGTCGCTGTCGCCCAGACCGGCGTGGTTGGTGCGGCCGTGGCCGATCAGGTGCACGCGGCCGGCCTTGTCGATGACGGCGTGGCAGAGCGGGCCGGGCAGCTCGGCGTAGCCGTCGCGGCAGAGGGCGACGCTGCTGTCCGTACCGGTGCTGACGGTGTGGTGGATCACTACGCCGTTCACCGGGCCCCAGGCGCCCTTGTGGTTGCGGTTGTGGGTGCGCCAGCCGTCGTGCTCCACGACGTCGACGCCCTCCGCGCGCAGTGCTTCCAGCAGGGTGTCGGCGGTGAGGGGGGTGGCCATGGCAGGTCTCCTTCGGGCATGCGAAAGCCCCGGCCGGGGGTGGCTCGGGGCGGGGTGTACCGGTGGGTGTGCGGGTGCGGCGGCGTGGCCGGGGTTCAGCCCCGGGCCCCGCGCCCCTCAGACGCCGACGGGGCTGTACGTGGCGCACAGCGCCGCGTACGCCGCTGTGCGGGCTTCGAAGTCGGCCAGTGCGGCGGCGACCGCGGAGGCCACGGCCGTGCGGTCCGGGGTGACCGGGCCCTCGGGCGGGGGGTCGAGGACGACCTGGCCGGAGCCGCGCAGTTGCGTGCCGAGGTCGCCGGTCTCGGTGAACTGGGCGGTGACGTACACGGACGGGTAGCCGCTGACGGGGTCCAGTTCCAGGGTGCCGCCGAGGCCGGCGTCGTACACGCGGACCTGGATGCTGTGGCCGGCCTCGGTGAGCGTGGCGCGGCCCGCGTAGTCGATGGCGATGCCCCAGGGCTGAGCGGGGTCGATGTTCATGTGCGGGGGTCTCCTTGCGGTGGGCGGCGCGGGGTCAGCTCTGGGTGCCGTACATCATCAGCGGCTGGGCGTAGACGAGCCCGGTGCCGCTGGTGACCATGGCCTGGATCTCGACCTTGACCAGGCTGCCGAACCGGGCGTTGAAGTCGTCGGCGGCCTTGTCGGTGCGGTCGAGGATCGCCCCGGTGGTGACCGGGTCGCCCCACTGGACGCCGTCCACGAGGATCCGTACCTGCCCGGTGACGCCGGCCGCGGCGGCGGTGTAGCAGTACACGCGCAGGCGGGGCTGCCACAGCGGGTTGAAGGAGCGGGCGACGGTGGTCCAGGCGGTCGCGTTGGTCTGCGGCCAGCGGGTGGTGCTGGTGTCCTGCGGCGGCAGCATCGCGAGCCAGGGGCGGGCCAGGCCGCCGGTGACCACGTCGTCCGCGAGGACCTCGTGGTTGTAGGCGTCGAACACGCGCACGGCCTGGTCGTAGGTGCCGGTGACGGCGTTGCGGATGCTGAGCGCGGTCTTGCCGCTCTGCCGCTTGATCTCCATGCCGTACTCGGTGGAGGACCAGAAGCCGACGCCCAGGATCCGGGTGCCGCCCGGCTCCTCCACGGACAGCGAGCCGCCGTCCGAGATCTTCAGGGTGCCGCCGCTGACGGTGTTGAGCGCGGGGCGGGTGTTGACGGCGGTCGACAGCTGCTGGATCCGGCGTTCCATGGCGGTCAGCCGGTCGATGATGTCCTCGGGCAGTTGGGGCATCAGGCCTCCTCTAGGTAGAGATCGGCGGTGTCCGGGCGGCCCCGCTCGGGCGGGCTGACCTTGACGCCGATGATGCGGTAGCGCGCGTCGAGACCCTGGGGGTGCCATTCGTCGGTGATCCGGATGCGCACGGTCCGGCCCAGCAGGGACGGCGGTACCTCGCTGCCCAGGCGGATCGTGATCTCGGGGATGACGACGGCCCCGCGGGCCTGGGCGAGTTCGCCGGCCGCACGGAGGTTCAGGGCGTTCCCGTCGCTGATCGTGTTGTGGTCGGAGGACAGGTCGATGCGCGGCCAGCCGCCGGTGATCAGGTCGTCCGCGACCATCTCCTTCGAGTACACCGGCCGCGACTCCTCGGCCTGGTTGCTGTTGACCGAGGCGCCGCGGGCCCGGGCGGTGGTGCCGCCGCGGGTCGCGTCGCGCGGGAAGGCGTACGAGAGGATCGCGCCGGGCCGGTCCAGTACCAGGTCGGTGACGCCCGTGTGGATGCGCGGGCTGCCGAGCCGCAGCTGGCGGGTGCGGGCCCCGGTGACCGGGTCGCGGTAGACGGAGATCTGGTGCTCGATGCCGTTCTCCGCGGAGGCCAGTGCCTCGATGGCCTCGGAGTACAGGACCTCGTCGCCGTCGCGCCAGGACTCGGTGCGCAGGACGCCGGAGGTCTCGTCCCCGTAGGTGACTCCGATGTCGCCGCCCACGGAGGCTTGCATCTTGCGCCACAGCTCCCGGACCAGCTCCAGCTGGTCGGTGGGGGTCGTGTGGCCGAAGGTCTGGCGGATGCGCCGGCGGCCCGCGTACGAGTCGAAGGTCGCCGCCTGGATGCTGAGGGTGATGACGCCCCGGCCGCTGCTCTGCAGCGTGCTGGTCCAGATGATCCCGCCCCACCACAGGTCGCCGCCGCGCTCCAGGTAGACGGCGGTACGGCCCTCCTCGATCCGGCGGACCCGGGCGGCGATGGCCGCGTCGGGCACCGGGATGTTGCCGGACAGGGCGCCCGGCTTGCCGATGTAGTCGTCGATGGACACGTCCCGCAGCGGGAGGATGTCGATGGTCCGGTCGGTCCGTACGTCGCAGAAGATCGCGCGGTACGGGGTCTCGGTGCTCACTGGGTCGCCGCCTCGTAGGTGGCGCTGCCGATGATGGTGTGGCCCGCCGCCCAGGTCCACGGGCTGACGGCGTCCGTGATGCCGGCGATCACGACGGAGTCGCCGCTCGGCATGCCGGAGGAGATCTCCAGCTCGAAGAAGGTCGTCGAGGTGCAGCGGATCCGGGCGACGGCGCGCTCGCGCGTCCCCATCATCAGGTCGGCGAAGCCGGCGCACTTGACCGCGGACGCCGCCTTGACCGGCAGGGTGAACCGCCAGTTGTCGCCGCTGGTGGCGCCGGCGCCGAAGTTGGTGGTGGTGCCGAAGGCGATGGCGAAGTTCATGTGCACGGTCGGGCCCTGCTGGATCCAGCGGGCGGTGATCTCGGCGTTGCCGAAGGAGGGCGGGGCGTTGCCGGTGTAGGTGGTCCACACCGGCGTCCAGTTCTGCCACGCGGCCTTCGGCGGGTACGGCGTCCAGGCGGTGCCGTCCCAGCGCTGGAGGGCGCCGTCCATGTCCCGGTACTGGCCCGGGTAGGCGCCGATCGTCGTGTCGGAGGTGACCGGAAGGATGCCGCCGATGGCGACGGTGGCCGTGCGCTGGCCGGCCAGGGCGCCGGCCCAGACGATGCCGCCGTTGCCCGCGCTGGTGCCGGCGGGCACGGCGACGGTGTAGAGGGGGAGGGAGAGCGGCGGGGTCGCGGGGGCGACCGGGTTCGCCGCCGGCACGCCGCGGATGACCTCGACATCGGCCTCGGTGCGGCCGGAGGCGTCGTACTCGTCGTCGTAGACGCGCAGCACGATGAGGTCGACGCGGCCGTACTGGGCGTGGCCGACGGTGAAGGTCAGGTTCAGGGGCTGGGTGAGGACGACGGGGTACGCGCCCTGGCTGTCGGTGCCCTGGATGACGGCCCGGCCGGGGTAGACGGTCGCGCCCATCGCGGTCGTGCCGACGACGGTGAAGCCGGAGATCCGCCACTTGCCGTCACTCGAACCGGGCAGGATGCCGGACCGGCTGGCGACCGGGGAGGTGGGAGTGAGGGCGCCGAGCGAGGCGACGCGGGTGTCGGAGCGGGTCTGGCCGGTGATCGGGAGCCAGGCGGATCGCACGTTCACGGAGTTCTCCTTCAAAGCTGTGCGGGGTGGGACCAGGTGCGGCCGGAACTCAGATCAGGGGCTCGACGCGGAGGAAGATGTTGTCGAACCAGGTCTTGACGCCCGCGACGCTGACGCGGTGCATCAGGGTCACCGTGTACGGGAGGTCGGCGGTCAGGCCCGCCAGCCGCGTGGTGGTCGACGCCGAGGTCGCCGGGTCGCCGGCGGTGCACACGCCGCGCTCGTCGTCCGGGGCCCAGATCTCCGTGGCCCCCTGGGTCACCCGTACGGACGTGAAGGCGGCGGCCGCGGCGTTGCCGACCGGCCCCATGCGGGCCCCGTAGGTGAGCAGGACGGCGCCCGAGACCGGCGCCGGGAAGGTGATCTGCACCTGGGCGACGCTGGTGTCCTGCAGCGTCTGGGAGTAGGTCGTGGAGGTGGTGAAGCCGGCGTCGAGGTTCTCGGCGAAGAGCGGCCCGGGGAAGGCCGGCAGCCAGGCGGTGCCGTTCCACCGCTGGAGCACGCGCTGCGGGGTGTCGCGGTACTGGCCGACGTAACTGGCGGTGGTCAAGGCGCCCTTGGGGGCGATACCGCCCAGCGCGGACGGGTACGGGACCCAGGCGGAGCCGTCCCAGCGCTGCAGGACGGCGGCGGCGCCGTCCTGGTACTGGCCCGGGTAGGCGCCGGCACCGGTGTCGCCGAAGGCGGGCACAATGCCGCCGATCGCGACGGTGGTGGTGCGCAGGTCCTTGAGGGCCCCGTTCCAGACGATGCCGCCCTTGCCGGCGCTGGCGCCGGCCGGGACGGCGATCTCGTACAGGGGGAGGGAGAGCGGCGGGGTGGCCGGGGCGACCGGGGTGGCGGCGGGGGTGCCGCGGATGATCTCGACCGCCGCCTCGTTCTTGCCGGACGTGTCGTACGAGGCGTCGTAGACGCGCAGGACGAGCAGGTCGACGCGGCCGTACTGGGCGTCGCCGTCGGCGACGGTGAGCACGGCGCCCCCGTCCAGGGTCACCTGGTAGAAGCCCTGGGCGTGCAGGCCCTGGATGACGGCCCGGCCGTTGCTGACGTTGAGGGTCATCGCGGACGCGCCGTCCGTCCAGAACCCGGAGACCCGGTGCTGGCCGCCGTACGAGCCCGGCAGGATGCCCGAACGGGCCTGCTGCGGGTTGATCGGGGTGGTGGCGCCGATCTGGCTGACCCGGGTGTTCTCGCGGGTCTGGCCGGTCGGGGAGAGCCAGCTGGTGTGGAGCGGCATGTGGAACTCCGTTCAGGGAGAGGAGGGGTGCAAGGGGTACGCGTACGGAGGCGCGGGCGCGGGCGCGGGCGCAGGCGCGGGCGGTCGGGGGCCGGAGGCCGGGCGCGAGGGGTCGGGGCCGGGGGCTCCCGCTACCACTCCGCGCTGCGCCAGCGGACGGACATGGTGGCGCCGGACGCGGCGCTGTCCGGGCGGAAGGAGAGCTCGGCCCGGCCCGGTTCGAAGGTGAACAGCTCTTCCGGGCCGCTGTCCGCGGTGGCCGTGTGCCGGCGGGAGGCGGTGCCGTTGAGGGTGACCGTGCCGGCCGCGGTGTCCACGACCAGCTCGTCGCCGGAGGTCAGGTCGATCGCGTAGCGCAGCCGGCGGCGGCTGAGCCGCTCCGTCACCGAGGGCGTGCCGCAGGGGCCGCGGAAGGTGATGACCGGGTGGGTGGGCGCGGAACCGTCGTTGTCGGCGCTCGCGTCGCCCGTCCTGGAGGCCGTGCCCCAGCTCAGGGGCCAGACCAGCGGCCAGGTCAGACCGCTCTCCGGCTCCGGTGCGGACACGATCGCCGACTGCTCGCCGACCAGGTAGCGGCGCGGGTCGGTGGCCAGCCACTGCACGGACGCCTTGGCCGCGCCCTGGGTGGCGTACACCCGGTCGGCCGGGACGACGCGCTGGCTGACCCGGGCCCGTACGGCCAGGATCTCGCCGTGCAGCCGGACCGCGAGCCAGCGCTCCTCGTCGCCGAGGGTCAGCGCCTGGCGCAGGGCCCGGACGGTGGCCAGGGAGGCGCCCCGCTCGGGGACCATCCAGACGGTGCCGCCGACTTTGCGGGGCTTGGCGTAGCGGGCGCCGGGCCAGGAGCCGTGGCCGGTGGGGCGTTCGGCGTCGGAGCTGTCGAACTCGGGCAAGTCCTCCCAGCCGCTGAGGCCCGCCTTCTCGATGGTGTAGGGGGTGCCGGGGCCGAAAAGAATCCCGGCCCACTGCATCTGCCCGTCCTGGGTGATGAGCGAGCCGGGTTCGAGATCGGCGGTGTACGTCTGTGTGGTCTCGGCCATGACGGGCCGTCACCTCATCTCGGGTGGGGGCGGTGGATCCGCGCGGGGGGTCATGCGTGGGCGGCGACGAGGAACAGCAGGTCCTCGGCCGTGGACCGGGGGCCTGCGCCCGCCTCTTCGCGGAACTCCTTGACGCGGTACGGCTCCTGGCGCGCGGCGTGCGGGTCGAAGGGCGTGACGCGGCGGTGGTCGAGGTCCGACACGGGGTTGATGCGCGGGGCCTGGCCCATCGAGTGGGGCCAGACGACGCCGCCCTCCGCGAGCATCGGGATCTTGTCGAGGTCGACGCCGAACTTCTTGCCGAGGATCTCGAAGCTGAGGTCCTCGAGGCCGTCGATGATCCAGTTGGCGAAGGCGATCATGCCGTTGAAGGGGCCCGTGACCACGGCCAGTACGGCCTGCAGCCCCGTGGTCACCATGCGGCCGATGCCGCCGAGCGACCCGGAGAGGGATCCGCTCACGCGGGAGAAGGCGCCGGGGAGGCCACTGGTGAGGAAGCTGATCACCGGCCGGATCGGGGCCATGATCGCGTCGAACGCGCCGGAGGCGATCCCGCGCAGCGAGCGGGTGGCGGAGCCGACGGAACCGCCGGTCCCGGAGAAGCCGCCGACGGCGGCGCGCAGGACGGCCACGACCCCGGAGACGACCGCGAAGTACGTCCTGAAGTAGGTACCGACGATCTCGCCGGTGGTCTTGAGCACCGGGACGAGGTACTTGGTGAGCTCGGTGAACACGACCTCGACCCGGGCGAACGTCTCCTCGATGAGGCGCCGGCCGGTCTCGGAGTTCATGGCGAGCTCGATGAGCCAGGCGGCGACCGGGATCAGGATCCCGAGCGCGAAGCCGAGCGGGTTGGCGCGCATGGCGACGTTGACCGCGGTCATCACGACCGAGCCGACGGTCATGGCGATGCCGAAGGTGCTCATCAGGGTGGCGACGATCCCGGTGACTCCCACCAGGCCGCTCATGATCGCGAGGACGCCGCCGGTCTTCCCGCCCAGTTTCCGCAGCGAGGCGACGACCCCGCGGGCGCCGTTTCCGGCCTGCTTGGTGCCGGCGCCGGCCCGGCCCGCGGACTGGCCGAGCTTTCCGGCCGACTGCGCGGCGGCGCCGGCCCGGGTCTTCAGCGAGGCGAGCACCCTGCCCGCCTGGCCGGCCTCGGTGGACAGCCGGCCCACGCCGGTCGCGGCGCCCCGGATCGAGGCGGCCTGCCGCCGCACGGCCTGGCGCGCCTGGGAGGCCTGGGCCCGCAGGCCGTTGATCGCAGGCTGCCACCCCGCGAAGAAATCGGCCGGGATGGCCGGCGTACTCATCCGCGCGCCTTCGCCAGGTACATCAGCGCGTCGGCGGTGCGCTGCGGGTCGCTGCCCTGCTGCGCGTAGTAGTTCTCGATGTGCAGGGCCGAGCCGTTGCCGGTGCCGGTGGCCGTCATCCGGGCGCGGGCGGCCGTACGGGCCAGCAGGCGGTCGAGCTTGGACAGCGGCAGGACGGCCTCGGCCTCACCGGCCTCGGCGATGATCGCCGGGACACCGCCGCTGCGCGGCATGACCACACCGCCGGTCGCGAGCATGGGGATCGTGGGCAGGCTGACGCCGAAGCTCTTGCCGCCGACGAAGGGGACCCAGCCGGGGACGCTGACGCGGATGCGGTTGATCCGGCCGATCATGGAGTTGATGAGGCCGATGACGGAGTTGATGGGGGACTTCACCGCCCCGAGGATGGCTCCGAAGGCGGCGGCCGCGATGCCCCTGAGCCCGTTCCAGGCGCTGGACATCGCGTTCTTGACGGAGTTGAAGGCGTTCGGGATGGCCGACTTGATCCAGTTGACCACCGGCATGATGACGGCCTTGATGCCGTTCCACACGGTGCTGATGACCGAGCGGATCGCGTTCATCACGGTGCTGATGGCCGAACGGATGCCGTTGAACGCGGACTTCACGGCATTGCCGATGGCCGACACGATGGGCATGACAGCGCCCTTGACGCTGTTCCAGACCGACTTGATCAGATTGCCGGCGCTGCGGATGATCGGGCCGATGGCCTTCATGACCGCGGAGATCACGGTGCGGATGGCGGTGAAGGCCACCCGGATCACGGTCTGCATGGCCTTCGATCGGCTCGCCATCTCGACGATCTTCTCGATGAGCGGCATGAACAGTTCGAGCAGCCGGGCGAGGAAGTTGCCCTTCATGGACTTGTTGAGCTTGTCCTGGCCGGAGGCGGCCCGGTCGGCGCCGGTCTTGAACTTGCCGAGCTGCGTACCGGCGCGCTGACCGGTCTGGCCGGCCTTGGCCATGGACCGCTCGGCCTGGTCGCCGGCGGTCTTGAGGTTCTTGAGCTGGGTGGTGGAGCCCTGTGCGGACGTCTTGAGCGTCCGGAGCCGGCTTCCGCTGGAGGTGGCCTTCTGCCGGAGGCCGTCGGCGGCCTTTCCGGCGCCGGCGGCCTGGTCCTTGAAGCCCTTCAGGGCGGTGGATGAGGAGCGCAGCGACGTTACGAGAGACATTTCTCCCTCAATTCACGGGTGGGAGGGTTGTTCAGAAACCGCCGAGGGCTCCGGCGAGCTGATTGACGGCCTCGCGCAGAGCCCTGACGTCTTGGGTCACCGGCTTGAGGGTCGGTCTGGCCGAATCGATTCCGTGCTTGCGGCCGGTACTGGAATCCGTGGCCTTCTTGGCGCTGTCCCGGACCGATTTCAGCGCGTCTTCGATCTTCTTGATGCGGCCGTCGTGCTTCTCGACGATCGGGGGGAGCTTCTTGATCGCGCTGGCGAGGTCCTTGTCGGCTTTGGCGCTCGCCTCCTTGTCCCGCTGCCTCTGGGCGGCGTTCTGGAAGAACTTGTCCTTGACGGCGAGCCGCCACTCGGCGAGCTTCGTGTTCAGCGCTCCGGTCCATTTGAAGCTCTTCTCGTCCCATTTCTTCAGGACGGAGAGGTCGAATTTGACGGCCTGCATGGACACGGTGAGGAGCTGTACGTCGAGCTTGAAGAGCAGGGCGTTCGTCGCCAGGGCGTACAGGCCCCAGGTGTGAATCTTGATCTTGTCTCGCGCCTTCGCGACATCGGATTCCAGCTGCGTGAGGCGCTGTGCCGTGTCGGGAGCTTTCGCGTTGGTACCGAAACCCAGGGCTTTCCGTATCTCGGCGATACTGGTGCCCTGATTGACGATATGCGTCGCATGTGAGGAACTGCTGGCCTCGAGTGTCTTGACGGTGCTTTCTGCCGAGGCGAGGTCACTGTCGATCTTCTGGAGATCTCGCGCCATCTCTCCTCCATTCATCAGCGGGCGGAAATGCGAAAACCCGGCCCATAGGGGCCGGGTTCGTGCGCGGGCGGGGCGGCGTCAGGAGGCGCCGCGCATCTCGGTGAGGGCGTCGTTCCAGCCCAGCGTGTACGCGCGGGTCTCGCGGGTGGTGACCTCGGCGTACAGGGAGTCGAGCAGGGCCCGCTTGTCGAGGGGGACGGGTCCGTCCAGGAGCCGGCTGAGGCGTTCTCGAAGCGTGGTCTGCGGTGAGCCCTCAGCCTGCTGGGTCATGGAGGCCTGCCTTCCAGTTGCTTGCCCTTGCCGTGTGGTGGCGCCGCGGACGAAGGGCGGGGGCACCAGGTGAGCCGAACGGGTGTACGAATCGAGTTTGGAACATCGGTTCGATGTTTGTCGAGCCGGAAACCCCTGACGGCGTGTCCGGCCCCCCTGCCCCCAACGCCTGGTTGGTGCTGGAACGGTGGGGTTTCCGGGCGACCGGGTACGCTGGATGCCTGTTCCCCCGCCTGGGAAAACGCGGGTCGCGTGGGGCGTGAGGGGAGCCCGGGGGCGGGAAGGCAGTGCTGACGCATGGACAGGGATACCGGTATCAGGGGGCGTGAACATGCGGTCGACTGGCTCGAAGTAGCGGCTGACCTGCCCCATCTGTTCGCCCGGTTGTCCGAACTCGTCCACGGAGCGGGATACGCGCCCGAGGACCTCGTTCTGATACCGCGCTCCGAGCTCGACCGCCGCGAGACCGCGTCCTTCACCGCGGGCTGGGCCGAGGCCATGGGCGAGGACCTGCCCCGCCTGCGGCGCGAGTTCGAGAAGCGGGTCGCCGAGGCCTACGCCGCGGGTACCGCCGGCCGCCGCGGCGAGCCGAGGAGCGCGGGCAAGAGCCAGGGCCAGGTCCTGGGCGTGGGCCAGAGCCCCGGTCAAGGACCGGGCGGCCACGGCGCCGACGTGATCCGGCTGCCGGTGACCGCGCTGATCGAACCACCCGCTCCCGTCCGCGAGGCCGAGGAGCGCGTACGCCGCGCCCACGCCATCCTCGACAGGCAGTCGGACACCGGCCACGCCCACGCCTCCGAACTCGACGCGACAGCCGGACAGTCGCGGCGGCACGACGAGCCCGATGAGACGGTCGAGTCCGATGAGCCGGCCGAGTCCGGCGAGACGGCGGAGGCCGCGTCCGGGTCCGGCGAGACGGCGGAGGCCGCGTCCGGGTCCGGTCCGACCGGCCCGCCCGCCGAGCCCGACGGACCGGCCGACGAGGGCCGGGCGCCGCGCGCCACCGCCCGGGCACTGCTCTCCGTGCAGGAGATCCGGGAGAAGCGCACGCCCCCGGTGAGCCGCAAGGTCGTACGCCGCAACGGGCGGCCGATCGTGCCCCCGCTGGACTCCGTCCCCGTACAGCCTCGCGCGCAGGGGTCGGCCGCCGACCCCCAGGCACCCGCGGGGCCCGGTCGCCCGAGCCTGGCGGCCCGGGCGCGCGCGCTCGCGGACGAGATGGAGTCGAAGTCCGGCGCGAGCCGGCCCGTGGCCCCGGAGGGCGGCCGCTGAGACGGCGCCCCCCAGGGCCTGGGGGGCGGGTGGTGCTCAGCCGAAGAACCGGACGAGGGTCTCCGCCGAGGGAGCCGGCTCCGCGGTTTCCGGGGCGGCGCCCTCGCCGGCGGAGCCCGTGTACGGCGTGCCGTCGGGACGGGGCACCGGATCGGGACGCTCCGGCGGATCTTCGTCCTCGGGCGTGTTGACCGAGGCGAACATCCAGTTGGCGGCCGCCAGGTGGTCCACGGCCGCCGCCAGCAGGTGGTCGGTCACCGACCAGTCGGACGCCTCACCGAACAGCTCCCGGTTGACGGAGCTGTCCCGCGGCAGGTGTTTCAGCAGGACCTGGAGGCGCCGCGAGGAGAGCTCGCCGCGGTGCCAGTCCAGCAGGTCCTTGCCGTAATAGCGGAGCAGGTCCGCTTCGAGGGCCTCGGCGTGTTCGTCGACGAACTCGACGAGGCTCAGCCTTCCCCCAGGCCGAGCCCGGTCTCCTTGCCGTACGCCTCGAGGATCGCGGCGATGTCCTGCATCGTGACGTCGTGCTGCTCGAAGCGGGTGAACTGCTTCTCGCCCATGAGGAGCCGGAGCAGGCCGTCCACGTCGTTGTCGTCGAGCCCGCGCAGCCCCTTGGCGGCGGCCCGGGTGAGTTCGGTGGGAAGGGTGTACGTCTCGCCGTCCAGCTCGAAGGACCAGGCGCGGCCGAGGGCCTCCTGGCGCTGGGCGCGGGCCGCGTTGACGTCGAAGCCTGCCATGGTGATGGGTTCTCCTCTGGGTGCGGGGAAAAGTCGAAGAAGGGGTGGGGGCGGGGCGGCGCGAGGGCCGCCCCGCCCCCGTCAAGGGGTGGATCAGACGGCGGCGTACGCGCCGTCCTTCATGACGAAGCTCGCCAGCGGCTTGTCGTCGCCCGCGGCCAGGGCGGTGAAGGTGATGCCCAGGGTGGACGCCGACTTGCGGGCCAGCTTGATGTCGTCGGAGGCGGTGACCTGGCCGCGCGGGATGTAGAAGCGGTAGGTCACGACCGAGCCGTCGCTCGCCTTGGTGTCGGTGAACTCCAGGCCGAGGGCGCGGGCGTCCGACTTCGGCGCGTCCGCGATGTCGTAGCGGTAGATGCCGTTGGCGGGCGTGGCCTCGTCGACGACAGCGCCGCCGCCCATGAAGAACGGCAGCGTCAGCTCGTTGAACTGGAGCAGCGCGAACTTGATGCTCAGGTCCCGGTCCGAGTAGGTGAAGTGCACCGGGCTGACGGCCTGCCACGAGTCGACCGGCTCGAGCTTGTCCTTCTTGGCGAAGGTGACGCCGTCCGCGGTGGTGAAGCCGAGGTCCTTCCAGTTGGCGCCCCAGTCGACGTCCGGCTTGCCGGTGAAGGCGGTCGGCAGCGCCGTGCCGGCGGCGGCGACGAAGAGGCGACCGTTGCCGGCTACGCGGATCTCGGAAGAGTTTCCTGCCATGGTGATGCTTCTCCTTATATAGAGGTCTGCCGATCCGGAACACCGGTGTGTCCGGGTCCGGGTACGGCAAAGGCCCCGCCGGACGGCAGGGCCTTGGTCTGTGGGGGCCGGGGCGCGGGGGCGCGGCCGGCGAGGGGCGCGTCAGAAGACGCTGAGGGACACCTGGATCACGCAGACGTAGCGGTTGGCGCCCCGGTACAGGTAGTCCGGGAGCCAGCGCGGCCCGTCCTGCTCGATGACGTCGGTGAAGGTGTTCGAGCCGTACGTCCTGCCGAGCGCGGCGAGCAGGGCCCGCCGGGCGGCATTGGCCAGCGTGTGCGCGGCGGCCTTGGTAGGGCCGTACACCTCGAACTCGATCAGCGGGATGTCCACGTGCAGGTCGCCGGTCCAGGCGCCGCCGCGCCGGTTGACCATGACGGCCCGCTGGGTGCCGTCGAATCCGGCGGGCGGGCTGACGGCGACGACGGCCGTGGACAGCGCGGGATCAGCTTGGAGGACGTCGACGACCAGGGCCTCGACGTCGGGGAAGGCACTCGGGGGAGTGGTCACGACGATTCACCTCGGGCTGATGGGTGGAAGGGGGCTGTCGGGCGGTGCCCGGAGGGGGGCGGGGGGCGGACACCGCCCGACGCGGAGCGGTGTGCCGCGTCCCGCCTTGCGGGCGCAGCTCTGCCGCTGCACCAACTGTGACATGGTGCGTGCGCGCGCGCAACTAATTCGGCGGTGGGTTCTTCCGAGGTCCGTGAAGGTTCGAAAACGCCGGATGCCCGGCCTCCGGGAAGGAGGCCGGGCATCCGGCGCGGGTGGTGGGGGCGTGGTGGGAGGACGGTCAGGCCGGGGCGGGCCCCGCCCCGCGCATCCCGCTCGGCGTGCGCCGGCTGGCATCGCGCTCGGCGGCGAACACGTCCTCCAGCCGGAACAGCTGCGCGCGCCCGGCCTTGCCGGCCGCCGTCAGCCGCCCGAGCTGGACCCACTTGCGGATCGTGGCGGGCGCGACCCCGGCCTCGTGAGCGGCCAGCGGCCCCGGGATCAGGGCGGGAAGCGGAGAGAACCTGGAGACAGGGGAGGGCGGAGGGGTCATCGCGGGTTGCCTTCCATCGCGGAGTCGAGTTCCTCGGTGCGGCAGCCCGAGTCGGACGCCAGCGCGGTCCACCCGCTCTCGGGCCACAGGTGGCGGTAGGCCGGGTCGTCGTGACAGCCGCACTCCTCGTCGGTGCAGCGGCAGGCCGGGTTGACGCACAGCACGGCCCGGCGGTCGGGGAAGGCGCGCAGGGACACGGAGTCGCACCACGGGCAGCGGCCGGAGACCCGCACCACCTGCTCGGTGTCGCCGAGCGCGCGGGCACAGCGGCGCGCCATGCGCCGCAGCTCGTCCCGCACGTGCCGGGCCAGGACCGGATGGGCGGCGATCTCGTCCAGCAGGGCGGCGAGCCTGCGCAGACGTACGGGCACCAGGGCGCGGCGGGGCCGCGGGAACCCGAGCCGGGCGCACACGGCCTCCTCCAGCTCGACCACTCCGTCGGTGATGTCGCGGAGGGCGTCGGAGACGTGCAGGCGCAGGGGGGCGGCGCTGTGGCCGGGTGCGGACAGGCCGTGACGCTGCCGGACGATCAGCGCCTCGCGCCGCTCCTCGCGTACGAGCGCGTCGTCGCGCGGGGTGCGGGGGGAGGGGAGGCCGGCCGCGAAGGGGGTGGCGCGCCCGGGCGCCAGCTCCTCGCAGAGCTCGGGGAACTGGCGGATGAGCGAGGCGATCCAGAGTGCGGTGTCGCTGGCGGTGCGGTCAGGCACGGAGGCTCCCGGAGGGCGAGGGGATGGCGGCGGGCCGGCCGTTGCGCCACAGACGTCCGGCGCAGACTCCGTCGAACCAGCTCTCGGACGGCGCGACGGCCTCTTCGCACTCGCGCCGGACCGGGCAGCCGGCGCAGGCGCGCAGCGCGGGGGCCGCGTCCTTGGCGCGCCGGGCGAAGACGACGTCCGCGGGGAGGGCGGCGCAGGCGGCGGCGGCCTGCCAGGGCGAGGGGGCGGTGTCGGGCGGGGCTGAGTACGGAACAAAGGGCATGGCGACTCCGCGACGGTGGGACTGCCGTGGCTCACGGCGAGCCCACTGTTACACGTTGCGTGCGAGCGCGCAATCAAGATCCCTTTACCTAAGGTGTGGCTAATTGGTGAAGGGTATAATTCTGTGCGCGCAAGCACGGTAGGCTGTGATCTCATGGTGCGGACTGCGGACTTGAGGAGCGGCACATGAGCACTCTCGAATTGGACGCGTTCGCGGCCTGGGTCGAAGGACTGATGCGGCAGCGCGGCTACGACATCGACAACCCCAGAGGCGGCGGCAAGTCGAGGATCGCCGACGAGGCGGGGGTTCACCGGGCCGCCGTCACCCGGTTGCTCCAGCGGCAGAGCATGCCCGACCTGGAGACCATGCGCCGGATGGCTCCGCTGCTGGGCGTCTCCGTGCGCGACATGCTGATCCGGTCCGGCCGGGTCAGCCCCGACGAGCTCCCGCTGGCCTCCCAGGACCTGCCGCCCGGCGGCAAGCCGCCGACCATCGACGACTTCGCCCGCTGGCTCGGTGTTCCCGAGGGCCGCCGCGAGGTCTTCGGCAAGGTCGTCAGCCAGTTCCTGGAGCCGGACGGGGCCGGGGACGACGCGTCCTCCGACGCGCCGGCCGCCGCGGAGGGCCGCCGCCGGGCGCGGGACTGATCCGCCCGATCCGCCCCGCCCGGGCGGGGCGGCGTAGCACACGCGCACCACATCCGCACATCGGAGGGACCGCACCCCGGCTTCGGCCCTGTGGCGACTGGCCGGTGGGCCCTTCGGCGCCCCGGGTCAGGGGCTTTTGTTTTGACCGGAGTGGATGCGGTAGGTACGCTCAGACCTTGTGCCTGGGGTGTGCCTGGGCTCCTGTGCGTGTCCATCAACCGCACTTGAGCCGTATCGGCCACCGCGATTCACGCGTTTCCGCGCTTGCGTGGAAGTCCGCTGGATCCGACACACCCGACCGCGTGGGTCGGCAAATGTTCCAGGTTAGCTCCACTACACGGCACACAGAAACCGGAGAAGTAGTGCCTACGATCCAGCAGCTGGTCCGTAAGGGCCGGCAGGACAAGGTCGAGAAGACAAAGACCCCCGCGCTTGAGGCTTCGCCCCAGCGTCGCGGCGTCTGCACGCGTGTGTTCACGACCACCCCGAAGAAGCCGAACTCGGCGCTCCGCAAGGTCGCGCGTGTGCGTCTGACCTCCGGCATCGAGGTCACCGCTTACATTCCGGGTGAGGGACACAACCTGCAGGAGCACTCGATCGTGCTCGTGCGTGGTGGCCGTGTGAAGGACCTGCCGGGTGTTCGTTACAAGATCATCCGTGGTGCGCTTGACACCCAGGCTGTCAAGAACCGCAAGCAGGCCCGCAGCCGCTACGGCGCCAAGAAGGAGAAGTAGAAATGCCTCGTAAGGGCCCCGCCCCGAAGCGCCCGGTCATCATCGACCCGGTCTATGCATCTCCTCTGGTGACGTCGCTCATCAACAAGATCCTCCTGAACGGCAAGCGCTCCACCGCCGAGCGCATCGTTTACGGCGCCATGGAAGGCCTCCGCGAGAAGACCGGCAACGACCCGGTCATCACGCTGAAGCGCGCGCTGGAGAACGTCAAGCCGTCCCTCGAGGTCAAGTCCCGCCGTGTCGGTGGCGCTACCTACCAGGTGCCGATCGAGGTCAAGCCCGGTCGCGCGGCCACCCTCTCGCTGCGCTGGATCGTGGGCTACTCCCGCGCCCGTCGCGAGAAGACCATGACCGAGCGCCTCATGAACGAGCTCCTCGACGCCTCGAACGGCCTCGGTGCGGCCGTCAAGAAGCGTGAGGACACGCACAAGATGGCCGAGTCCAACAAGGCCTTCGCGCACTACCGCTGGTAGTCCCAACCCACATCGAGACCGAGAGAAGACTGAGCCGATATGGCTACCACTTCGCTTGACCTGGCCAAGGTGCGCAACATCGGCATCATGGCTCACATCGACGCGGGCAAGACGACCACCACCGAGCGCATCCTGTTCTACACCGGTGTGTCTTACAAGATCGGTGAAGTCCACGACGGCGCTGCCACGATGGACTGGATGGAGCAGGAGCAGGAGCGCGGCATCACGATCACGTCCGCCGCGACGACCTGCCACTGGCCGCTCGAGGACGTCGACCACACCATCAACATCATCGACACCCCGGGTCACGTTGACTTCACCGTCGAGGTGGAGCGTTCGCTCCGCGTCCTCGACGGTGCCGTCACCGTGTTCGACGGTGTCGCCGGTGTGGAGCCGCAGTCCGAGACCGTTTGGCGTCAGGCGGACCGCTACGGCGTGCCGCGCATCTGCTTCGTCAACAAGCTGGACCGCACCGGCGCCGAGTTCCACCGCTGTGTCGACATGATCAAGGACCGCCTCGGTGCGGTTCCGATCGTCATGCAGCTCCCCATCGGTGCCGAGATGGACTTCCAGGGCGTTGTCGACCTGGTCACCATGAAGGCGTTCGTCTGGTCCGCCGAGGCGACCAAGGGCGAGATGTACGACGTCGTCGACATCCCGGAGAGCCACAAGGAAGCCGCTGAAGAGTGGCACGCCAAGCTGGTCGAGACGGTCGCCGAGAACGACGACCAGATCATGGAGCTGTTCCTCGAGGGCGTCGAGCCCACCGTCGAGCAGCTGCACGACGCCGTGCGTCGTATCATCATCGGTTCCGGCAAGGGCACGGGCGCCACGATCACCGCGGTGTTCTGTGGCACGGCGTTCAAGAACAAGGGCGTTCAGCCCCTGCTCGACGCCGTCGTCCGCTACCTCCCCTCGCCCCTGGACATCGAGGCCATCGAAGGCCACGACGTCCGGGACGCGGAGGTCGTCGTGAAGCGCAAGCCGTCTGACGAGGAGCCCCTCGCGGCGCTCGCGTTCAAGATCATGCGCGACCCGCACCTCGGCAAGCTCACCTTCGTCCGGGTTTACTCGGGCCGCCTGGAGGCCGGCACTGCGGTGCTGAACTCCGTCAAGGGCAAGAAGGAGCGCATCGGCAAGATCTACCGCATGCACGCCAACAAGCGTGAAGAGATCGAAGCGGTGGGCGCCGGTGACATCGTCGCCGTCATGGGCCTGAAGCAGACCACCACCGGTGAGACGCTGTGTGACGACAAGAACCCCGTGATCCTGGAGTCCATGGACTTCCCGGCTCCGGTCATTCAGGTCGCCATCGAGCCCAAGTCCAAGGGCGACCAGGAGAAGCTGGGTGTCGCCATCCAGAGTCTCGCGGAGGAGGACCCCTCCTTCCACGTTCACTCGGACGAAGAGACCGGCCAGACCATCCTCGGCGGTATGGGCGAGCTGCACCTCGAGGTGCTGGTCGACCGTATGAAGCGCGAGTTCAAGGTCGAGGCCAACGTCGGCAAGCCGCAGGTCGCGTACCGCGAGACGATCCGCCAGACGGTGGAGCGTCACGACTACACCCACAAGAAGCAGACCGGTGGTACCGGTCAGTTCGCCAAGGTGCAGATCGCGATCGAGCCGATCCTCGAGGCCGACGGTCCGGCGTACGAGTTCGTGAACAAGGTCACCGGTGGCCGCATCCCGAGGGAGTACATCCCCTCGGTCGACGCGGGTGCGCAGGAAGCCATGAAGTTCGGCATCCTCGCGGGCTACGAGATGACTGGCGTCCGCGTCATCCTTCTCGACGGTGGCTACCACGAGGTCGACTCCTCCGAGCTCGCGTTCAAGATCGCCGGTTCGCAGGCCTTCAAGGAGGCCGCGCGCAAGGCTTCTCCCGTGCTCCTCGAGCCGATGATGGCCGTCGAGGTCACCACGCCGGAGGAGTCCATGGGTGACGTCATCGGTGACATCAACTCCCGCCGTGGCCAGATCCAGGCCATGGAGGAGCGTCACGGAGCTCGCCTCGTGAAGGGCCTCGTGCCCCTCTCGGAGATGTTCGGCTACGTCGGAGACCTCCGCAGCAAGACCTCGGGTCGCGCCAGCTACTCGATGCAGTTCGACTCCTACGCCGAGGTTCCCCGGAACGTCGCTGAGGAGATCATCGCGAAGGCCAAGGGCGAGTAACTCTTCCGAGTACACGCTTTAGGCTTGTCACCGGAGCCTCTGGGGCAACAGGAGTAACCCTCCGTTGCCCCGGAGGGACCGGCTTTCCAGCAAAGATCACCTGGCGCCGATGAGTAAGGCGTACAGAACCACTCTCCAGGAGGACCCCGTGGCGAAGGCGAAGTTCGAGCGGACTAAGCCGCACGTCAACATCGGCACCATCGGTCACATTGACCACGGTAAGACGACCCTCACGGCCGCCATTACCAAGGTGCTGCACGACGCGTACCCGGACCTGAACGAGGCCTCGGCCTTCGACCAGATCGACAAGGCTCCTGAGGAGCGCCAGCGCGGTATCACCATCTCGATCGCGCACGTCGAGTACCAGACCGAGGCGCGTCACTACGCCCACGTCGACTGCCCCGGTCACGCGGACTACATCAAGAACATGATCACCGGTGCCGCGCAGATGGACGGCGCGATCCTCGTGGTCGCCGCCACCGACGGCCCGATGCCGCAGACCAAGGAGCACGTGCTCCTGGCCCGCCAGGTCGGCGTCCCCTACATCGTCGTCGCCCTGAACAAGGCCGACATGGTGGACGACGAGGAGATCCTGGAGCTCGTCGAGCTCGAGGTTCGTGAGCTCCTCTCCGACTACGAGTTCCCGGGCGACGACCTTCCGGTCGTCCGCGTCTCCGCGCTGAAGGCGCTCGAGGGCGACAAGGAGTGGGGCGAGAAGCTTCTCGGCCTCATGGCTGCCGTCGACGAGGCGATCCCGACCCCGCCGCGTGACACCGAGCTGCCGTTCCTCATGCCCGTCGAGGACGTCTTCACGATCACCGGTCGCGGTACCGTCGTCACCGGCCGTATCGAGCGTGGTGTCCTGAAGGTCAACGAGACCGTTGACATCATCGGCATCAAGGAGCAGAAGACCACCACCACGGTCACCGGCATCGAGATGTTCCGCAAGCTGCTCGACGAGGGCCAGGCGGGCGAGAACGTCGGTCTGCTCCTCCGTGGCATCAAGCGCGAGGACGTCGAGCGCGGCCAGGTCATCATCAAGCCCGGTTCGGTCACGCCGCACACCGAGTTCGAGGCCCAGGCCTACATCCTGTCGAAGGACGAGGGTGGCCGTCACACCCCCTTCTTCAACAACTACCGTCCGCAGTTCTACTTCCGTACCACGGACGTCACGGGTGTCGTCACCCTGCCGGCCGGCACGGAGATGGTCATGCCGGGCGACAACACCGAGATGACGGTCGCGCTGATCCAGCCGGTCGCCATGGAGGAGGGCCTGAAGTTCGCCATCCGTGAGGGTGGTCGTACCGTGGGCGCCGGCCAGGTCACCAAGATCACGAAGTAATTCGTGTTCTGACCTGGTAGCTCGTGCGAGCGAGCACCATGTTTGACAGGAGGGCCCCTTCCCCGTCGTTCACGCGACGGGGGAGGGGCCCTTCGTCGTACGTACGTGCCCGCGTCCCGCGCGGGCACGCGAAGAGGGCCGCACCCGTGTGGGTGCGGCCCTCTCCTGTACGCCGTGTCGTGTGCGGCGGCGGTCAGTTCACCCGCAGGGACTCCGTGAACCGGGCGCAGGCGGCGTGGTCGGGCAGCAGGCCCGACGCGATGGCGTCGGCCAGCGACGGGGCGGCCTCGTCGCGGGCGGACAGCAGCGGGACGTCCGCCGGCCAGTCGATGCCCAGGTCGGGGTCGAGCGGGTGCACCGAGTGCTCACCCGTCGGGTTGTAGGTCTCCGAGCAGAGGTAGGACAGCGTGGCGTCGTCGCTCAGCGCGCAGAAGCCGTGGCCCATGCCCTCGGGGATGTAGACCGCACGGCGGTCCACGTCGTCCAGGCGGACGCCTTCCCAGCGGCCGAAGGTCGGGGAGCCGACCCGCAGGTCCACGATGACGTCGAGCACGGCGCCCCGTACGCAGGTGACGTACTTGGCCTGGCCGCGCGGCACGTCGGCGAAGTGGATGCCGCGCACCACACCGCGCTGGGAGACCGAGAGGTTCGCCTGCGCCAGGTTCAGCGGGTGCCCGACGACCTCGGCGAGACGGTCGAAGCGGTACCACTCCATGAACATGCCGCGCGGGTCACCGTGCTGCTGAGGGGTGATCTCGTAGACGCCCTCGATGGAGAGTTCGCGGAACTTCACCGGGCGGCCTCCTCTTCGAGCAGGCCGATCAGGTAGTCCCCGTAACCGCTCTTGGTGAGCGGCTCGGCCAGCGCGCGCAGCTGCGCGGAGTCGATCAGACCCGCCCGCCAGGCGGCCTCCTCGATGCAGCCGATCTTGAAGCCCTGTCGCTCCTCGATCACGCGCACGAACTCCGAGGCCTGCACCATCGAGACGAAGGTGCCGGTGTCCAGCCAGGCGGTACCGCGGTCGAGGATGGTGACATTCAGCTCACCGGCCTGGAGGTACGCGTCGTTGACGGCGGTGATCTCCAGTTCGCCGCGGGCGCTGGGCTTCAGGCCGCGGGCGATCTCTACGACGCGGTTGTCGTAGAAGTAGAGGCCCGGCACGGCGTAACGGGACTTGGGCTCGACCGGCTTCTCCTCGATGGAGATGGCCTGGCCGTTCTCGTCGAACTCGACCACGCCGTACGCCGTCGGGTCCGCCACCGGGTACGCGAAGACCCGGCCGCCCTTGGAGTCGGTGTGCTCGGCCAGACGGGTGCCGAGGCCACTGCCGTGGAAGATGTTGTCGCCGAGGATCAGCGCGACGGAGTCGTCACCGATGAAGTCGGCGCCGAGCACGAACGCCTGGGCGATGCCCTCGGGACGCTCCTGGACGGCGTACTCCAGCCGGATGCCGAACTGCGAGCCGTCGCCGAGCAGACGCTCGAACTGGTCGCGGTCGTCCGGAGTGGTGATGACGAGGATCTCGCTGATCCCGGCCATGACCAGGGTCGAGAGCGGGTAGTAGATCATCGGCTTGTCGAAGACGGGGAGCAGCTGCTTCGAGACTGCCCGGGTCAGCGGCCAGAGTCGGGATCCGGTGCCACCGGCCAAGAGAATTCCACGCATGGCCCCAACCCTATGCGAGAGCGCCGGAGGTACGAGTTCCGGGCCGATAACGGTGTGGGCGGGCGGCCGTGGCGGGGTGGGCGGGCGGCTAGACTGTTTGTATTATGCGCATCCTTGTGACCGGCGGCGCCGGCTTCATCGGTTCAGAATTCGTCCGCCAACAGCTCGGTTCGGACCCCTCGGCCCAGATCACCGTCTTCGACAAGCTGACGTACTCCGGCGTCGAAGCCAACCTCGCCCCGGTCGCCGGTCACCCCGGCTACGCCTTCGTCAAGGGTGACATCTGCGACGCCGAGGCCGTCGACCAGGTCATGCCCGGCCACGACGTCGTCGTGCACTTCGCGGCCGAGTCCCACGTGGACCGCTCGATCGCCGGCGCGGGCCCCTTCGTGATGACCAACGTCGTGGGCACCCAGGTCCTCCTGGACGCCGCCCGCAAGCACGGCGTCGGCCGCTTCGTCCACATCTCCACCGACGAGGTGTACGGCTCGATCAGTGAGGGCTCCTGGACCGAGGAGTGGCCCCTGGTGCCCAACTCCCCGTACTCCGCCTCCAAGGCCTCCTCCGACCTGCTCGCGCTGGCCTACGCCCGCACGCACGGCATGGACGTCGTGGTCACGCGCTGCTCCAACAACTACGGGCACTACCAGTTCCCGGAGAAGGTCATCCCGCTGTTCGTCTCGAACCTGATGGACGGCAAGAAGGTCCCGCTGTACGGCAACGGCGGCAACGTGCGCGACTGGCTGCACGTCTCCGACCACTGCCGCGGCATCGACCTGGCGATGCGCAAGGGCCGCGCCGGCGAGGTCTACAACATCGGCGGCGGCGTCGAGCTCACCAACAAGGAGCTCACCGGCGTACTGCTGGAGGCCGCCGGCCTCGGCTGGGACATGGTCGAGCGCGTCGAGGACCGCAAGGGCCACGACCTGCGCTACTCGATCAACATCAGCAAGATCGGCTCCGAGCTCGGCTACGCCCCGCAGGTCACCTTCGAGGAAGGCATCGCGGCGACCATCGACTGGTACCGCGAGAACCGCGCCTGGTGGGAGCCGCTGAAGGCGAAGGCAGCGCTGCAGAAGTGAGCCCGAACCCCGCCGGCGCCCGCTGGCTCGTCACCGGCGCCGCCGGCATGCTCGGCCAGGACGTCCTGGCCGTCCTCAAGGACGCCGGGATCGAGGCCGCGGGCCTGCGCCGCGCCGATCTCGACATCACCGACCCGGCCTCCGTCCGGGCCGCCGTCGAGGGCGCGGCCGTGGTCGTGAACTGCGCCGCCTGGACCGACGTGGACGGTGCCGAGACGGCCGAGGAGGCCGCCACCGCCGTCAACGGCACCGGTGTACGCGTCCTGGCCGCGGCCTGCGCCGCGGCCGGCGCCCGCCTGCTGCACGTCTCCACCGACTACGTGCTGCCCGGCGACGCCTCGCAGCCGTACGCCGAGGACGCCGCGACCGGTCCGGTCAACGCGTACGGCCGCTCCAAGCTGGCCGGCGAGCAGGCCGTGGCCGAGCTGCTGCCGCAGGACGGCTACGTGGTCCGCACCGCCTGGCTGTACGGCGAGCACGGTCCGAACTTCGTCGCCACCATGCTCAAGCTGGCCGCCCAGCGGGACACCCTGGACGTGGTCGACGACCAGCACGGCCAGCCCACCTGGTCCTACGCGCTGGCCCGTCGCCTGGTCGAGCTCGGTACGGCCGCGCTGGACGGCCGCGCCCCCGGCGGGGTCTACCACGGCACCGCGAGCGGCCGGACCACCTGGTTCGGGCTGGCCCGCGAGACCTACCGGCTGAGCGGCCTGGATCCCGAGCGGATCCGGCCGACCGACTCGACCGCGTTCGTGCGCCCCGCCGTCCGCCCGGCCTTCAGCGTGCTCGCGCACGACCGCTGGGCCGAGGCCGGGCTCGCCCCGCTCGCCGACTGGCGCGAGCAGCTGGCGGAAGCCCTGACCCGACCCTCCTTCGCGGCGCCGGCCGGCGCGGACCGCAGCGGCAGCGCGGAGTGAAAACCCTGCTGGGCAAGATCACCGCGGCGCTGCCGCCGGGCACCGTCGCGGTGGCCGGCGGCACCGTCGTGCTCGGTGCGGCCTCGTACGTCCACCTGGGCGTGGCCGGCCACAGCCTGTCGACGGAGGCCATGGCCAACGTCTCGGTGCTGTGGACGATCGTGATGGCGATCGGGCTCGGCATCTTCTTCCCCGTCGAGCAGGAGCTCACCCGGATCGTCGCCGCCCGTGCGGTCGACGGCCACGGAGCCGCCCCCGTCCTGCGGCGGGCCACCCTGCTCACCGCGGCGATGCTCGGCGCGACCCTGCTCGTACTCGCCGTCGGCGCGGGCCCCATCGCGGACCTGCTGTTCCACGGCGACCGCGGCCTGGTCGCGGCCCTCGGCGGCGCCTTCGCCGGCATGGCCGTCTGCTACCTCACCCGCGGCGTCCTGGCCGGCCTCGGCCGGTTCGGCGCGTACGGCACCCAGCTCGCCATCGACGGCGGGCTGCGGATCGTCCTCGCCTTCGGCTGCGCCGTCTTCGGACTGCACACCGCGCTCGCCTTCAGCCTCGTACTGGCCGTCGCGCCCGTCGTGGCGGCCCTGGTCACGCTGCCCGCGCTGCTGCGTGCGGCGGAGCCGGGCGAGGAGATCGGCTGGCGCGAGCTGTCCGCCGGGCTGGGCCTGCTGATCTGCTCGACCCTGCTCTCCCAGGTCGTGGTCAACGCCGCGGTGATGAGCACCAAGCTGCTGGCGCCCACCGACAGCGTGCTGATCGCGGCCCTGCTGAACGCGCTGGTGCTGGCCCGCGTGCCGCTCTTCGTCTTCGGCTCGCTCCAGGCCTCGTTGCTCAACGGGCTGAGCGCCGCCTACCAGGCGGGCGACCGGGCCGCGTTCTCCGCGATGCTGCGCCGGATCGGCGCCGTCGTCGGGGCGCTCGGCCTGCTCGGCGGCATCCCCGCCACCGTGCTGGGCCCCTGGCTGATCGGCGTCCTCTTCGGCGCCAAGCCGGCCCTGGGCTGCTTCGACTTCTTCCTGTTGTCCGCAGGCACCGTGGCGTACATGTTCGCGATGGTGCTCGGCCAGGCGCTGATGGTATTCAAGCGGCACAACCTGCAGCTGCTCTGCTGGGCCGTCGGTACCGCCGTGCTGGTCGGCGTCACCTTCGCCCCGGGTGATGTGGCTCTCCGTGTGATCCTGGCCTACGCTCTCGGCTCTCTGGCCACGGTGCTCGCTATGCTGGCGGCGCTGCGGCTGGGGTTCCCGGGCGCGGCTGCGGCAGCCGCTGCCGAAGCGGTCGAAGGCCCCGGGCAGACGGACACCGCGAGCCCCCTGGGCACCGCCGCGGGCGGGAAGTGACCATGGCCGTCTCCGAAGTACCACCGATCCCCGTGCACTCGCATGTGCCACGTCCTGCTGGAGTTACCGTGTCTCAATACGACGATGTCTGGCTGGTCATACCGGCCTATAACGAGGGCCAGGTGATCGCCGATGTCGTCGAGGGAGCGCGCAAGACCTTTCCGAACATAGTCGTCGTCGACGACGGCAGCTCGGACGACTCCGCCAAGCACATCGCGACCACCGGTGCCCACCTCGTGCAGCACCCGGTCAACCTCGGCCAGGGCGCGGCCCTGCAGACCGGCCTGAAGTACGCGCTCTCCCAGCCGGGTGCCCGCTACTTCGCCACCTTCGACGCGGACGGCCAGCACCAGACCGACGACGTCGAGAAGATGGTCGCCGTCCTGCGCTCCGGCGAGGCCGACGTGGTGCTCGGCTCGCGCTTCATCGAGCAGAACGGCCAGGTGCCGTGGATCAAGCGGGTCGTGCTGCGCACGGCCGCGGCCGTCAGCCCGACCGCCCGCAAGCTCAACCTCACCGACTCGCACAACGGCCTGCGCGTACTGGGCCGCGAGGCGGCGGAGCAGCTGCAGATCACCCACAACGGCATGGCCCACGCCTCCGAGATCGTCGGCTACCTGGCCGGCTCCGGACTGCGCGTCGTCGAGGTCCCCGTGGACATCCTCTACACCGAGTACTCGCGCGCCAAGGGTCAGTCCCTGATCAACGGCGTCAACATCCTCTTCGACATCACCCTGCGGGAGCGTGGCCGCCGATGAAGTACTTCTGGATCCAGCTGGTCCTCATCCTGGGCTCCGTCTCGCTGGCCCTCATGTTCATACGCAACTGGGACCAGGCCAAGACCCGCGCCTGGAAGCGCATCGCCTTCTCGGTCTTCGTCCTCGTCAACGTCTACGCCGTCCTGCGGCCGACCGACGTCACCTGGCTCGCCCACCAGCTCGGCGTCGGCCGCGGCACCGACCTGGTGCTGTACGTGATGGTCCTGGCCATGGGCTTCCTGACCCTCAACACCTTCCTGCGCTTCCGCTCGCTGGAGAAGAAGATCACCGACCTGGCCCGGACGGTGGCCCTCAGCGAGGGTGCGCGCCACAACGACGCGCGCCTCGGCGGCGACGCCGCCCAGCCGGCAGCTCCGGCCGAGCCCGCAGCGCCCGCCGAGCCCGCAGACTCCGTCAAGGCCTGAGGAACCATCGTGGTGACCTTCGACTTCATGCTCCCCTACTACGGGGACGTCCAGCTGATGCAGGACGCGGTCCACAGTGTCCTGGCGCAGACGGATCCGGACTTCCGGCTCGTCGTGATCGACGACGGCAAGGAACCGGACGTCCCCGGCTGGTTCGCGGAGCTCGGCGACGAGCGGGTCCACTACACCCGCAACGAGCAGAACCTCGGCATCACCAAGAACTTCCAGAAGTGCGTGCGGCTCTCCGAGGCCGACTACGTGGTCATCATGGGCTGCGACGACCTGCTGCACCCGCACTACCTGGAGACCGTTCGCGGGATCATCGGGGCCCACCCGGGCATCGGCATGGTCCAGCCCGGTGTCGAGGTGATCGACGGCGCCGGGGTCGTGACGCAGGGCCTGGCGGACAACACCAAGAAGCGGCTGTACGCACCGCCGGTCAAGGGCAGCCGGCTGATGGCCGGTGAGGAGCTGGCCGCCAGCGTGCTGCGCGGCAACTGGCTCTACTTCCCCTCGATCGCCTGGCGCGGCGAGGCGCTGCGCAAGGTGGACTTCCGGGACGACTACTCGGTGATCCAGGACCTCGCGCTGGTGGTCGACCTGCTCGAAGGCGACGAGCAGATGGTCATCGACAACTCCACCACGGTCTTCCAGTACCGCCGGCACGCCGTCAGCGAGTCGTCGGTCCAGGCCTTCTCCGGCACGCGCTTCACCGAGGCCGAGCGGTACTTCTCCGCGGTGGCCGAGCGCCTGGACGCCCGCGGCTGGCCGAAGGCGGCCCGCGCGGCGCGCTTCCACAGCGCCTCCCGCCTCCACGCCCTCACGATGCTCCCCGGGGCGCTGCGCCGCGGTCACCGTGAGGGCGCCCGTACGCTGGCCCGGCACGCCTTCACCTCCGGGCAGAGCTGAGCCGCTCCCGCACCCGCGCGTGCGAAACGGCCCCAACCAGAACAGGAAGTGCCAGGGGTGCAGTCGGGAACCGAAACGATGGACGCGGCTGAGGCGGCCGACGCGTCCGCTCCTGAGCGGGCCGGGAGGCCGGCCAGGACCGATCGGCTGCTCGCACTGCGGGCCTCCGTCGTGCGCCGGCGGTGGTTCTGGCCGGCGGCGCTGGCCACCGGATATCTGACGCAGGTGCTGTTCCGGCTCTCCCTGGTGTGGGGCAACAGCTACCCCTCGGTGCACGCGGACGAGTCCTCGTACCTCGTGCTGGCCCGGGTGCTCGCGGGGCGGCCGACGACGGAGATGCCGGTCGGATCGGTCATCCCCGGCGGTTATTCGCTGCTGATCTCCCCGGCCCTGCGGTTCGCGGACGACCCGGTCACCGCGTACCAGCTGGTCATGGGCATCAACACGCTGATCAACGCGCTCGTCTTCCCCCTGGCCTACGTCGCCCTGCGAAGGCTCGACGTGCCCAAGGGACTCTCGGTCCTGATCGCCATGGCGGCCGCGCTGATGCCGCCCGTGGTCTTCTACTCCCAGTTCGCGATGTCCGACACCCTGCTCCCCGTGGTCCTCCTCGGGTGGCTGATCACCCTGCACGGCTGGCTGAGCGAGGGCGATCCGGGCCGGCGCGTGCGGTACGGCGTGGGGGCCGGTCTCCTGGCCGGCTTCTCCATGGCGGTGCACGACCGCGGCGGCGTGGTGGTGGCCCTCACCGCGGCTGTGCTGGTGGGCGCGCTCGTCTTCAAGTGGGCACCGCTGCGGTCGACGCTCGCCGCGTGGGGCGCACTCGCCGTCTCCGTGCTGGGCGCCAAGCTGCTGTCCACCTGGCTGGAGGCGCAGTTCAAGGATCAGCCGCCGAGCTCGGTGGGCACGCAGGTCCTGGAGAACCTCGTGGACCCCGATCTGCTGCGCCGCACGGTGACCCGTACGATCGGCCAGCTCTGGTACTTCTCGGTCTCGTCCTGGGGCTTCGGCGCGCTCGCCGTCGCCCTGTGCGTGTTCGCGGTGTTCAGCCCCCGCTTCACCCGGGCCTCGCGGGTGGTCTCCTTCGTCATGGTCGCCCTGCTGTGCGGCATCGCGCTCGCCGCGGCGGCCGGACTGCCGACGGACGACCGGATCGACAACTGGGTCTACGCCCGCTACCTGGCCCCGCTCGTACCGGCGTTCTTCCTGGTGGGCGTCACCGTGCTGTGGCGGGCGCGGGCCGGTGCGCTGCTGCGGCTGGTGCTGGGCGCGGTGCTGCTCACCGTGGTCACCGCCGAGTTCGTCATCCTCGTGGTCGGCAAGGGCCTCTACAGGCTGAACATCATTCAGTGGGCCATGCCGGACGCGCTGTTCCTGGCCTCGGAGTGGACGAAGCTGCACATGTGGCGCACGATCGCCGGAGCCCTGCTGGTGCTCGGCGCCTGCGTGCTCTTCCGACTGGCCGGCGGACGCCGGGTGATCTGGGCCGTGGCGGTCTCGCTGGCTCTGTTCGCGACGTACGCGACGGCCACCGTCACCTCGAACGTGGCCGGACCGTACATCGAGTACCGCAAGCCCCTGGCCATCGGATTCACCGAGTCCACGGGCCTCAAGCCGGGCGAGAACCTGGTGATGGACTGGGACGTCGACTGGGGCCTGCGGATGGCCCAGACGTACGAGGTGTACGAGGGGCGGGTCTGGACGAGGGACCTGGAGCACGGTGAGGAGCCGCCGGCCCAGGCGGACGCCGCGGTGCTGCAGTTGACCTCGAAGGACGCCAAGGCGGAGGACACCTGGCTGCGGGCGCCCGCGGGTTGGTACGTCGCCAAGGCGGACAAGACGCACGGATGGGTGCTCTGGCGCCGTCGGTGACGGCTCGAAACGACGAGGACCCCGGTCCGCCGATCGCGGCGGACCGGGGTTCGTGCGTGTGGCCCACCGCTGGGAGTTCGCAGGGGCGGCCCCGCCGGATTCCCCGGGAACGCGTGCCAGTAGCATCCGGGCGGATCAGCTGTTTCACCTGAAGAGTTCGAAAAACAGGGGTTGGGGACAACTTGAGACTGGGTCGTGTGCGCGGTACCGCTCTGGCCACCGCACTCGGTGTGGCAGCGGTACTCGGTTTTCAAGGGATGGCGGGTGGATCCGGACCGGATTCCCCCGACGCCAAGGGGTCGGGGGAGGCGAAGGCGTACAGCGCCGGGGCCGAGCAGACCGGACCCGTCAAGGGCGAGATACGCAAGCTCGCCCTGCAGTCGAAGGGCGCCGGCGAGGCCGGACTGCCCCAGCAGGGGACCGAGCTCTTCGGCCTCCTCGGTGTGTCCTGGACGGACCCCGAGGCCGAGGTGAAGGGCACCATCGAGGCCCGCTCCCGTAGCGCGGAGACCGGGAAGTGGTCCAAGTGGATCGCCCTGGAACCCGCGGAGTCCGGGCTCGACGGCAAGCGCCCCGGCGCGCTCGGCGCCACCGAGCCCGTGTGGGTCGGCCCGTCGAACGGTGCCGAGGTGCGCGTGAAGGGCGGTGACCTCCCCGCCGGCCTGGAGCTGAACCTGGTGGACCCGGGCAATGGCGCCGCCAAGAAGAAGAAGGGCGATCTGCCCGCCCAGCCGGTGGCCTTCGCCGCCCCCGCGGTGGAACCCGGACCGGTCTCCACCGCGCCGCAGCCGAAGGTGGTCTCCCGGGTCGAGTGGGAGGCCGACGAGAGCCTGAGCAGCGAGGGCCCGCTCTACCTTGCCGGCGCCAAGATCAAGGCCGCCTTCGTCCACCACACCGTGAGTCAGGAGTACGACTGCTCGCAGTCCGCGGCCATCGTCCGGGCCATGCACGTGTACCACGTGACCGGACCGGAGAAGTGGCGCGACATCGGCTACAACTTCCTGGTCGACAAGTGCGGCACGATCTTCGAGGGCCGCAAGGGCGGCATCGACCAGCCGGTCCAGGGTGCGCACACCTACGGCTGGAACTCCGAGTCGACGGGCATCGCCGTCATCGGTGACTACCAGACCGCCGGGGCCTCGGCCGCCGCGCTCGAGTCGGTGTCCCAGATCGCGGCCTACAAGCTCGGCCAGTACGACGGCGACATGAACGGCACGACGACGCTGCGGGCCGGCGCCACGCAGACGAACAACTTCGGCGCCTCGTTCGTCGAGGGCCAGTCGTACACGTTCAAGACGCTCTCGGGCCACAAGGACGGCTTCAACACCGTGTGCCCGGGTGGCGGGCTCTACGACCAGCTGGGCACGATCCGGACCGCGGGTCCGGCCGCGCAGCTGAAGATCACCACGGTGAACGGGGCCGCGGCCGTGCCGGGCGCCGGTTACAAGTCCACCGGGCCGCTGACCCTCGACTGGACCACCAGCACGGACAACGGCCGGCTGGCCAAGTTCGACCTCCTGGTGGACGGCGTGTCGGCCGCGAGCACCCCGGGCACGGCCCGTACGGCGTCCGCGGTGCTGGCCACCGGCACCCACAAGATCCAGGTCCAGGCGACCGCCGTGAACGGCAAGGTCTCCACGAGCCTCCCGGTCACCGTCGTCGCGGACGTTCCGGTGGCGAAGGACGCCAAGTTCGTCCCGGTCACCCCGAAGCGCCTGATGGACACGCGTTCGGGTGAGGGTGTGGCGAAGGGGAAGGTCGGTCCGCAGGGTGTGGTGACCCTGCCGGTCGCGGGCACCAACGGCATCCCGGGGTCGGGCGTCACCGCGGTCGTGCTGAACGTGACCGCCACGAACCCGACGGCGGCGAGCTACGTATCGGTCTACCCGAGCGGCACGGTCCGCTCCAGCGCCTCGAACCTGAACGTCACGCCCGGTCTGACCATCCCGAACCTGGTGGTCGTGCCCGTGGTCGACGGCAAGGTCAGCTTCTTCAACAACGACGGCACCGTGGACCTGATCGCCGACGTCACCGGCTACTTCACGTCGACCGATCCGGGTTCCACGCACCTCAACATCGGTCCGAAGCGCCTGATGGACACCCGTTCGGGTGAGGGTGTGGCGAAGGGGAAGGTCGGTCCGCAGGGCGTGGTGACCCTGCCGGTCGCGGGGACCAACGGCATCCCGGACTCCGGTGTGACCGCGGTGGTGCTGAACGTGACCGCCACGAACCCGACGGCGGCGAGCTACGTGTCGGTGTACCCGAGCGGTACGACCCGCTCCAGTGCCTCGAACCTGAACTTCACGCCGGGCAAGACGATCCCGAACCTGGTGGTCGTGCCCGTGGTCGACGGGAAGGTCAGTTTCTACAACAACGACGGCACGGTTGACCTGATCGCCGACATCACGGGCTACTTCACCTCGGCCGGTACGGGTGCCACGCACGTCAACATCGGTCCGAAGCGCCTGATGGACACGCGTGCGGGTCTGGGCGTGCCGCAGGCCAAGGTCGGCGCGCAGGGTGTGGTGACCCTCTCGGTCGCCGGCGCCAACGGCATCCCGGCGACGGGCGTCACCGCCGTGGTGCTGAACGTGACCGCCACCAACCCGACGGCGGCGAGCTACGTGTCGGTGTACCCGAGCGGTACGACCCGCTCCAGTGCCTCGAACCTGAACTTCACGCCCGGCCAGACGATCCCGAACCTGGTGGTCGTGCCCGTGGTCGACGGGAAGGTCAGCTTCTTCAACAACGACGGCAGCGTCGATCTGATCGCGGACATCACCGGCTACTTCGCCAAGTAGCCCGGCGTTCCATCGGCGGGGGTCTCCTGGACACGGTCCGGGGGACCCCCGCCGCTACATCCAGGGGTGGGGACATGGCAGGGAACGACGAGGGCGCGCCGTCCGTCTCCGACGAGGAGTGGGCGCGGTTCATGGAGCAGGCCGCGGCGGGGACCGGCGGGGCGCCCCAGGAGCCGTCCGCGCGGGCGCGCGCGGTGGCCGCGCGGCTGCGCGAGGAGGAGGCCCGGGGCGGCTTCGGGCAGCCGCCCGGCCGGCGCACCGGTCCCGCCTGGCAGGAGACGACCCGGCGGGGGAGGGCGGGGCGCCGGCTCAAGGCGGGGCTGGCCATCGCCTTCGTCGTAGCCCTCGCGCTGATCGCCATCCGGCCCGAGCTGGTCATCGACAAGGTCACCGGCAAGGCCGGGCAGGACGCCAGGGCCGGGCAGCCGCTGCCCGCCGAGACGGTCCGGCCGAGCGCCGCCCCCACCGCGGTGGACCCGGACCGGCCGACGCCGGGGGAGCCCTTCAAGGGCTCCCCGGCCCTGCAATGGGCCGACGGGGACCTCGGCATCGAGGTCCCCGAGGCGACCGCCCTCGGCGGTCTGTCCAAGGAGCAGGTGGCGGACGGGCTGGCGCGGGCCAAGCAGTTCCTCGTGGCGGCCAACCTGGACCCGGCCACCCTGCGGGGCGAGCGCCCCCAGGCGGCGCTGGACCTGATCGACCCGGCCCAGGGGGAGCTGCTGGAGCGGCTGGAGCAGGCCCTGGCCCGGCCCGGGAAGGATCACGACCCGCTGCAGATGTTCGTACGTACCGACAGCGCCGAGGCCAGGCTCGTCGGGAACGTGGTGAAGGTGCGCGGCCGGCTGTCGTTCCAGCCCGGTGACGCGCCCGGCCAGGTGGACGTGCTCGCGGACTACACCTTCGTCTACCCGCTGGTGCAGGCGAAGGCCGGAGCCGACGAGGTCAGCAGGTCGATCGTGCGGCGCCAGATGAAGTTCACGCTCGCGGACCCGAAGAAGTGGCGGGTCGAGCCCGGCACGATCCAGCTCGGCGCCTACCTCTACGACATCGGCAACAGCGCTTGCTTCGTCTACGACGGCTACCTGCACCCGGTCTTCTCCAGCCAGGCGATGACGGGCCCGACCCCGTCCGGCACGCCCGTGGACCCGTACGACCGGAGCAAAGACCTGGCCGAGGCCACCGAGGAGGGGTGCGGGACGGTGTCCCGGACCTGACCCGGGCCCCGCAAGGGATCCCCGCAGCGTGGTGCAGTTTGACCACTCAGCGTGGCGGGGTATTCTCTTCGGCCCGATTGGCCAGGTACGTGCCTCGTATGGCAGACTACTCAAGTTGCTCGGCTGAGTGCCGATGCTGCGCGCCTCCCGCCGGGAGGACCGGAAGCGAGTCCCACAGTACTCGTCGCCTTACCTGCCTCTCGGGGCAGCAATGGGGCGGACGTACGGGAATCTTCTGGGAAGCGTCAGCACGGTGCCTGCCAGGTACTCGGTGGGTGTTCGCCCCCGATCTGCGGTCTTGGGACCGCGTCCCCTTGGACGAGGGAATTTCCGTATGGGAATTTTTTGTAGAGGGAGCGCGACACGCCCGACCGCGTGGGTCGGAGGAAAGCGGCGGAGTGATCCGCAGCCGGCCGAGAACCAGAGCGTTTCCACAACAGACAGGACTACGGAGTAGCCATGGCGGGACAGAAGATCCGCATCCGGCTCAAGGCCTACGACCACGAGGTCATCGATTCGTCGGCGAAGAAGATCGTCGAGACGGTGACGCGCACTGGTGCGTCGGTCGCGGGCCCGGTGCCGCTGCCCACTGAGAAGAACGTGTACTGCGTCATCAAGTCGCCGCACAAGTACAAGGACTCGCGCGAGCACTTCGAGATGCGCACTCACAAGCGCCTGATCGACATCCTCGACCCGACTCCCAAGACCGTTGACTCGCTGATGCGCCTGGACCTTCCGGCCGGCGTTGACATCGAGATCAAGCTCTGAGAGGCGTCGAGAAGATGGCAAAGCAGATCAAGGGCGTCCTGGGCGAGAAGCTCGGCATGACCCAGGTCTGGGACGAGAACAACCGTGTCGTCCCGGTGACCGTGGTCAAGGCCGGACCCTGCGTCGTTACCCAGGTCCGTAAGAACGAGATCGACGGCTACGAGTCGGTCCAGATCGCCTTCGGCGAGATCGACCCGCGCAAGGTGAACAAGCCCCTCAAGGGTCACTTCGCCAAGGCCGATGTAACCCCGCGCCGCCACCTGGTGGAGCTCCGCACCTCCGACGCCAGCGAGTACACGCTCGGCCAGGAGATCACCGCTGCTGTGTTCGAGTCCGGCGTCAAGGTTGACGTCACGGGCAACAGCAAGGGCAAGGGCTTCGCCGGTGTCATGAAGCGTCACAACTTCAAGGGCCTCGGCGCCGGCCACGGCGTGCAGCGCAAGCACCGCTCCCCCGGTTCGATCGGTGGCTGCGCCACCCCTGGGCGTGTCTTCAAGGGCATGCGCATGGCCGGTCGTATGGGTAACGAGCGTGTCACCACCCAGAACCTGACCATCCACGCGGTTGACGCGGAGAAGGGTCTGCTCCTTATCAAGGGTGCGGTCCCCGGTCCGAACGGCGGCCTCGTCCTGGTCCGTACCGCGGCCAAGGGGGCTTGAGGTAATGAGCACCATTGACATCCTTTCGCCGGCAGGCGACAAGGCCGGTACCGTCGAGCTCCCCGCGGAGATCTTCGACGCGAAGACCAGCATTCCGCTGATCCACCAGGTCGTTGTCGCTCAGCTGGCTGCTGCCCGTCAGGGCACGCACAAGACCAAGCGTCGTGGCGAAGTCCGTGGTGGTGGCCGCAAGCCGTACCGCCAGAAGGGCACCGGCCGCGCACGCCAGGGTTCGACCCGCGCTCCGCAGTTCGTAGGCGGTGGCGTCGTCCACGGCCCGCAGCCGCGTGACTACTCGCAGCGGACCCCGAAGAAGATGAAGGCCGCCGCTCTCCGTGGTGCCCTGTCGGACCGTGCGCGTCACTCCCGCATCCACATCGTCACCGGTGTGGTCGAGGGTGCCGCCTCCACGAAGGCCGCCAAGACGCTGTTCGGCAAGATCTCGGAGCGCAAGAACCTGCTCCTGGTCGTCGACCGCGCCGACGAGGCCGCGTGGCTGTCCGCCCGCAACCTGCCCCAGGTGCACATCCTGGAGCCGGGCCAGCTGAACACGTACGACGTGATCGTCTCTGACGACGTGGTCTTCACTCAGGCCGCTTTCGAGTCCTTCGTGTCTGGCCCCAAGGCCGATGAGACCGAAGGGAGCGACGCCTGATGTCTGAGGCGACCGTTACCAGCAAGACCTTCACCGACCCGCGCGACCTGCTGATCAAGCCGGTTGTCTCGGAGAAGAGCTACGCGCTGCTGGACGAGAACAAGTACACGTTCATCGTCGCGCCCGGCTCGAACAAGACCCAGATCAAGCAGGCCGTGGAAGCGGTCTTCTCGGTCAAGGTCACCGGGGTCAACACGATCAACCGTCAGGGTAAGCGCAAGCGCACCAAGACCGGTTTCGGCAAGCGCGCGAACACCAAGCGCGCCATCGTGACCCTCGCTGAGGGCGACCGAATCGACATCTTCGGCGGCCAGGCCTCCTAACGGAGGTCTAGTCGTCCGGAATCGGACGAGGACTGAGAAATGGGTATCCGCAAGTACAAGCCGACGACCCCGGGCCGTCGTGGCTCCAGCGTCGCCGACTTTGTCGAGATCACGCGGTCCACGCCGGAGAAGTCGCTGGTTCGCCCTCTGCACAGCAAGGGCGGCCGTAACAACACCGGCCGGATCACTGTTCGCCACCAGGGTGGTGGACACAAGCGCGCCTACCGCGTGATCGACTTCCGTCGTCACGACAAGGACGGCGTGCCGGCCAAGGTCGCGCACATCGAGTACGACCCCAACCGCACTGCGCGCATCGCGCTCCTGCACTACGCCGACGGTGAGAAGCGCTACATCATTGCGCCGAAGAACCTGAAGCAGGGTGACCGGATTGAGAACGGCCCCACGGCCGACATCAAGCCCGGTAACAACCTGGCGCTCCGCAACATCCCGGTCGGTACCACGATCCACGCGATCGAGCTCCGTCCCGGTGGTGGCGCGAAGTTCGCCCGCTCCGCTGGTGCCTCCGTGCAGCTGCTGGCGAAGGAGGGCACCATGGCCCACCTTCGTATGCCGTCCGGTGAGATCCGTCTCGTCGACGCGCGCTGCCGCGCGACCGTCGGTGAGGTCGGCAACGCCGAGCAGTCGAACATCAACTGGGGCAAGGCCGGCCGTATGCGCTGGAAGGGCGTTCGCCCCTCCGTCCGCGGTGTCGCGATGAACCCGGTCGACCACCCGCACGGTGGTGGTGAGGGTAAGACCTCCGGTGGTCGCCACCCGGTCTCCCCGTGGGGTCAGAAGGAGGGTCGTACTCGCTCGCCGAAGAAGGCTTCGAGCAAGTACATCGTCCGCCGCCGCAAGACGAACAAGAAGCGCTAGGAGCGGGTTTAGATGCCGCGCAGTCTCAAGAAGGGACCCTTCGTCGACGGACACCTCATCAAGAAGGTGGACGTTCAGAACGAAGCTGGTACCAAGACCGTCATTAAGACCTGGTCCCGTCGCTCGATGATCATCCCGGCCATGCTGGGTCACACCATCGCGGTGCACAACGGCAAGATCCACGTCCCGGTGTTCGTCACCGAGTCGATGGTCGGCCACAAGCTCGGCGAGTTCTCGCCGACTCGCACCTTCCGCGGCCACGTCAAGGACGACCGGAAGTCGAAGCGCCGCTAAAGGCGGGGTGGTTACGACTATGACTTACACCGAAGGGACAACCATGGAAGCCAGGGCCCAGGCGCGGTACATCCGCGTCACGCCCATGAAGGCCCGCCGAGTGGTGGACCTTATCCGTGGCATGGATGCCACGGAGGCTCAGGCGGTCCTGCGTTTCGCCCCGCAGGCCGCGAGCGTGCCGGTTGGCAAGGTGCTCGACAGCGCCATTGCCAATGCCGCACACAACTACAACCACCCGGACGCCACCACGCTGGTCATCAGCGAGGCGTACGTGGACGAGGGCCCGACCCTGAAGCGGTTCCGTCCGCGTGCACAGGGCCGTGCCTACCGGATCCGCAAGCGGACCAGCCACATCACCGTGGTCGTCAGCAGCAAGGAAGGTTCCCGGTAATGGGCCAGAAGGTAAACCCGCACGGGTTCCGGCTCGGCATCACCACCGACTTCAAGTCGCGTTGGTACGCCGACAAGCTGTACAAGGACTACGTCAAGGAAGACGTCGCCATCCGTCGGATGATGACGTCCGGCATGGAGCGCGCCGGCATCTCGAAGGTTGAGATCGAGCGCACCCGTGACCGCGTGCGTGTGGACATCCACACCGCTCGTCCGGGCATCGTCATCGGCCGCCGTGGCGCCGAGGCCGACCGCATCCGCGGTGACCTCGAGAAGCTCACGGGCAAGCAGGTCCAGCTGAACATCCTCGAGGTCAAGAACCCCGAGGTCGACGCTCAGCTGGTCGCGCAGGCCGTTGCCGAGCAGCTCTCCTCCCGCGTCTCCTTCCGTCGCGCCATGCGTAAGAGCATGCAGGGCACGATGAAGGCCGGCGCCAAGGGCATCAAGATCCAGTGCGGCGGTCGCCTCGGCGGCGCCGAGATGTCCCGCTCCGAGTTCTACCGCGAAGGCCGTGTGCCGCTGCACACCCTCCGCGCGAACGTGGACTACGGCTTCTTCGAGGCCAAGACCACCTTCGGCCGTATCGGTGTGAAGGTCTGGATCTACAAGGGCGACGTCAAGAACATCGCCGAGGTTCGCGCCGAGAACGCTGCGGCCCGTGCGGGTAACCGCCCGGCCCGTGGTGCGCAGGGCGCTGGCGACCGTCCCGCCGGCCGTGGTGGCCGTGGTGGCGAGCGCGGCGGCCGTGGTGGCCGCAAGCCGCAGCAGGCTGCTGGTGTCGAGGCCCCCAAGGCCGACGCTCCCGCCGCCGCTCCGGCCGAGAGCACCGGAACGGAGGCCTGACCGACATGCTGATCCCTCGTAGGGTCAAGCACCGCAAGCAGCACCACCCGAAGCGCAGCGGTATGGCCAAGGGCGGTACTGAGGTCTCGTTCGGCGAGTACGGCATCCAGGCGCTGACCCCGGCCTACGTGACGAACCGCCAGATCGAGGCGGCTCGTATCGCGATGACCCGCCACATCAAGCGTGGCGGCAAGGTCTGGATCAACATCTACCCGGACCGCCCCCTGACGAAGAAGCCTGCCGAGACCCGCATGGGTTCCGGTAAGGGTTCTCCCGAGTGGTGGATCGCGAACGTGCACCCGGGCCGGGTCATGTTCGAGCTGTCCTACCCGAACGAGAAGATTGCTCGTGAGGCGCTCACCCGCGCTGCTCACAAGCTTCCGATGAAGTGCCGGATTGTTCGGCGCGAGGCAGGTGAGTCGTGATGGCGACGGGAACCAAGGCGTCCGAGCTGCGTGAGCTCGGTAACGAGGAGCTCGTTGGCAAGCTGCGCGAGGCCAAGGAAGAGCTGTTCAAGCTGCGCTTCCAGGCGGCCACGGGTCAGCTGGAGAACAACGGCCGGCTCAAGTCCGTCCGTAAGGACATCGCTCGCATCTACACCCTGATGCACGAGCGTGAGCTCGGTATCGAGACGGTGGAGAGCGCCTGATGAGCGAGAACAACGTGACTGAGAAGACCGAGCGCGGTTTCCGCAAGACCCGTGAGGGTCTCGTCGTCAGCGACAAGATGGACAAGACCGTCGTCGTCGCCGTCGAGGACCGCGTGAAGCACGCCCTGTACGGCAAGGTCATCCGCCGTACGAACAAGCTCAAGGCTCACGACGAGCAGAACGCTGCCGGCGTCGGCGACCGCGTCCTCATCATGGAGACGCGTCCGCTGTCGGCGAGCAAGCGCTGGCGCATCGTCGAGATCCTCGAGAAGGCCAAGTAATTATCTGAGGCCCCGGGCAGCACGCCCGGGGGCCCCTCAGGTTCGTTCCGCCAGGCTCGGTGGGGGCGGTAGCTCTTCGGAGTGATGCCCCCGCCGGGAACCGGCAGACAAACAGGAGATAGACGTGATCCAGCAGGAGTCGCGACTGCGTGTCGCCGACAACACTGGTGCCAAGGAGATCCTTTGCATCCGTGTTCTCGGTGGCTCCGGTCGCCGCTACGCGGGCATCGGTGACGTCATCGTTGCCACCGTCAAGGACGCGATCCCCGGTGGCAACGTGAAGAAGGGTGACGTCGTCAAGGCGGTCATCGTTCGCACCGTGAAGGAACGCCGCCGCCAGGACGGCTCGTACATCCGCTTCGACGAGAACGCCGCCGTCATTCTGAAGAACGACGGCGACCCTCGCGGCACCCGTATCTTCGGCCCGGTGGGCCGTGAGCTGCGCGAGAAGAAGTTCATGAAGATCATCTCGCTCGCGCCGGAGGTGCTGTAAGCATGAAGATCAAGAAGGGCGACCTGGTTCAGGTCATCACCGGTAAGGACAAGGGCAAGCAGGGCAAGGTCATCATGGCCATCCCTACTGAGAACCGTGTCCTCGTCGAGGGTGTCAACCGGGTCAAGAAGCACACCAAGGCCGGCCAGACCGCTGGTGGCTCGCAGACCGGCGGCATCGTGATCGTCGAGGCGCCGATCCACGTCAGCAACGTTCAGCTGGTTGTGGAGAAGGACGGCCAGAAGGTCGTTACCCGCGTCGGTTTCCGCTTCGATGACGAGGGCAACAAGATCCGCGTTGCCAAGCGGACGGGTGAGGACATCTGATGGCTACCACTCCGCGTCTCAAGACGAAGTACCGCGAGGACATCGCGGGCAAGCTGCGTGAAGAGTTCTCCTACGAGAACGTCATGCAGATTCCCGGCCTCGTGAAGATCGTGGTCAACATGGGTGTGGGCGACGCCGCCCGCGACTCCAAGCTGATCGACGGCGCCATCAAGGACCTGACGACGATCACCGGTCAGAAGCCGGCCGTCACGAAGGCCCGCAAGTCCATCGCGCAGTTCAAGCTGCGCGAGGGTCAGCCGATCGGCTGCCACGTCACCCTCCGTGGTGACCGCATGTGGGAGTTCCTGGACCGTACGCTGTCGCTCGCGCTGCCGCGTATCCGTGACTTCCGTGGTCTGTCGCCGAAGCAGTTCGACGGCCGTGGCAACTACACCTTCGGTCTCACGGAGCAGGTCATGTTCCACGAGATCGACCAGGACAAGATCGACCGTACCCGGGGTATGGACATCACCGTGGTCACCACGGCGACCAACGACGACGAGGGCCGCGCCCTCCTTCGTCACCTCGGCTTCCCCTTCAAGGAGGCGTAAGCGAGATGGCGAAGAAGGCTCTCATCGCGAAGGCTGCCCGTAAGCCCAAGTTCGGTGTGCGTGCGTACACCCGCTGCCAGCGCTGCGGTCGCCCCCACTCCGTGTACCGCAAGTTCGGCCTGTGCCGCGTCTGCCTTCGTGAGATGGCTCACCGTGGCGAGCTGCCGGGCGTGACCAAGAGCTCCTGGTAATTCCCTCTCGTCCGCAAGGACTTGGGAACTTCCAGGCACTCTCGGTAAGCATCTGGACGGCGGATGCCCGGCCCCGCATGCCTTAGGCTTGTGTGGTTGGGCGTCCGCCGCCCATAACGACTTACTACGCCGTAGGTCCCCGCACCGCACCCGTCCCGCCACTGAGTGGGGAGAGGGATGGCGCATACAGGAAACCCCGGCGAGAGAGGCCGAAGGCCACTTCATGACCATGACTGACCCGATCGCAGACATGCTGACCCGTCTGCGTAACGCTAACTCGGCGTACCACGACACCGTGGTGATGCCGCACAGCAAGATCAAGTCGCACATCGCAGAGATCCTCAAGCAGGAGGGTTTCATCACCGGCTGGAAGGTCGAGGACGCCGAGGTCGGCAAGAACCTCGTCCTCGAGCTGAAGTTCGGGCCGAACCGTGAGCGCTCCATCGCGGGCATCAAGCGGATCTCGAAGCCCGGTCTGCGCGTGTACGCAAAGTCCACCAACCTGCCGAAGGTCCTCGGCGGCCTGGGCGTGGCGATCATCTCCACGTCCCATGGTCTCCTGACCGGCCAGCAGGCAGGCAAGAAGGGCGTAGGTGGGGAAGTCCTCGCCTACGTCTGGTAGTCGGGAACGGAGGAAAAGCAATGTCGCGAATCGGCAAGCTCCCCATCCAGGTTCCCGCCGGTGTGGACGTCACCATCGATGGCCGCACGGTCGCGGTGAAGGGCCCCAAGGGTTCCCTCTCGCACACCGTCGCTGCGCCCATCGAGATCGTCAAGGGTGAGGAAGGCGTTCTGAACGTCATCCGCCCCAACGACGAGCGTCAGAACAAGGCCCTGCACGGCCTGTCCCGCACGCTGGTGGCGAACATGATCACCGGCGTGACCGCGGGTTACGTCAAGGCGCTCGAGATCAGCGGTGTCGGTTACCGCGTCGCCGCGAAGGGCTCCAACCTGGAGTTCCAGCTTGGCTACAGCCACCCGATCCTGATCGAGGCGCCCGAGGGCATCTCCTTCAAGGTCGAGTCGCCCACCAAGTTCTCGGTCGAGGGCATCGACAAGCAGAAGGTCGGCGAGGTCGCCGCCAACATCCGCAAGCTGCGGAAGCCCGACCCGTACAAGGCCAAGGGTGTCAAGTACGCCGGCGAAGTCATCCGCCGCAAGGTCGGAAAGGCTGGTAAGTAGCCATGGCATACGGTGTAAAGATCGCCAAGGGCGACGCGTACAAGCGTGCCGCCAAGGCCCGCCGCCACATCCGCATCCGCAAGAACGTCTCGGGTACGGCGGAGCGTCCGCGCCTCGTCGTGACGCGTTCGAACCGCAACATCGTTGCTCAGGTCATCGACGACCTCCAGGGTCACACCCTGGCGTCCGCGTCGACCCTGGACACCTCGATCCGCGGTGGCGAAGGCGACAAGAGCGCCCAGGCCCAGGCCGTCGGCGCGCTCGTCGCCGAGCGTGCCAAGGCTGCGGGTGTCGAGACCGTCGTGTTCGACCGCGGTGGCAACCGATACGCCGGGCGCATTGCCGCTCTGGCTGACGCCGCCCGCGAAGCCGGGCTGAAGTTCTAAGCCCCGGTTCCGGGACTCACGGACGTAACAGAGAGAGGTAATCCAATGGCTGGACCCCAGCGCCGCGGAAGCGGTGCCGGTGGCGGCGAGCGGCGGGACCGGAAGGGTCGCGACGGTGGCCCTGCCGCCGAGAAGACCGCTTACGTTGAGCGCGTTGTCGCGATCAACCGCGTCGCCAAGGTTGTCAAGGGTGGTCGCCGCTTCAGCTTCACCGCGCTGGTCGTGGTGGGCGACGGTGACGGCACTGTAGGTGTCGGTTACGGCAAGGCCAAGGAAGTTCCCGCGGCCATCGCCAAGGGTGTCGAGGAAGCCAAGAAGTCCTTCTTCAAGGTTCCGCGCATCCAGGGCACGATTCCTCACCCGATCACGGGCGAGCGTGCCGCTGGCGTCGTGCTCCTGAAGCCGGCTTCCCCCGGTACCGGCGTTATCGCCGGTGGCCCGGTGCGCGCCGTTCTGGAGTGCGCCGGCGTTCACGACATCCTGTCGAAGTCGCTCGGTTCGTCGAACGCGATCAACATCGTGCACGCGACCGTGGCTGCGCTCAAGGGCCTGCAGCGTCCCGAGGAGATCGCGGCTCGCCGTGGTCTGCCCCTCGAGGACGTCGCCCCCGCCGCGCTCCTTCGTGCACGTGCTGCGGGAGCGGGTGCGTAATGGCCCGTCTCAAGATCACGCAGACGAAGTCGTACATCGGCAGCAAGCAGAACCACCGCGACACTCTGCGTTCGCTCGGGCTCAAGCGCCTGAACGACGTGGTCGTCAAGGAGGACCGCCCCGAGTTCCGCGGAATGGCTAACACCGTCCGCCACCTCGTGACGGTTGAGGAGGTTGACTAACATGGCTGAGAACAGCCCGCTGAAGGCCCACAACCTCCGTCCCGCCCCCGGTGCCAAGACCGCGAAGACCCGTGTCGGTCGTGGTGAGGCGTCGAAGGGTAAGACGGCTGGTCGTGGTACGAAGGGCCAGAAGGCCCGCTACCAGATCCCGGTGCGCTTCGAGGGTGGGCAGATGCCCCTCCACATGCGCCTGCCGAAGCTCAAGGGCTTCAAGAACCCGTTCCGCACCGAGTTCCAGGTCGTGAACCTGGACAAGCTCGGCGCTCTCTACCCCGAGGGTGGAGAAGTCACGGTGGCCGACCTGGTCGCCAAGGGCGCGGTTCGCAAGAACAGCCTCGTCAAGGTCCTGGGCCAGGGCGAGATCTCCGTGGCGCTGCAGGTTTCGGTTGACGCCGTCTCCGGCTCCGCCAAGGAGAAGATTGCCGCCGCTGGTGGCACCGTGACCGAGCTCGTCTAAGACGAACTCAGTGACAAATAGCTAGAAACCCGACCGGGGATGCCTCACATATGGGGCATCCCCGGTTGGTCGTTCCATGGGGGCCGCAGACGCCGGTAAGGTGGCCTGCACCTTTGCATGTACGTAATCGTCGATCCCTCAGACCGTCACCTCTGACGCAGTAGCGCGGGGGTCGCAGGAGGCACCGTGCTCACCGCGTTCGCCCGGGCGTTCAAGACGCCCGACCTGCGCAAGAAGCTGCTCTTTACGCTCAGCATCATCGTGCTGTATCGGCTCGGGTCCCACATCCCGGTACCCGGCGTGAGCTACAAGAACGTTCAGATCTGTGTTGACCAGGCAGGCAGCAGCAATGGCCTCTTCGGTCTCGTCAACATGTTCAGCGGCGGTGCGCTGCTGCAGATCACGATCTTCGCGCTCGGCATCATGCCCTACATCACGGCGAGCATCATTCTGCAGCTGCTGACCGTGGTCATCCCGAAGCTGGAGACCCTCAAGAAAGAGGGTCAGTCCGGCACGTCGAAGATCACTCAGTACACGCGCTATCTGACGGTCGCGCTCGCGATCCTGCAGGGCACCGGCCTCGTCGCCACCGCCCGCAGCGGCGCCCTCTTCCAGGGCTGCCAGGTCAAAGACCAGATCGTTCCGGACCGATCGATTTTCACCACCGTCGTCATGGTGCTCACCATGACCGCGGGTACCTGCCTCGTCATGTGGCTCGGTGAGCTCATCACCGACCGCGGCATCGGCAACGGTATGTCGATCCTTATGTTCATCTCGATCGCCGCGGGCTTCGTCGGCGCCCTGTGGCAGATCAAGCTCCAGGGCAAGATCGCGGACGGCTGGGTCGAGTTCGGCGTGGTCATCCTGGTCGGCCTCGCGATGGTGGCCCTCGTGGTCTTCGTCGAACAGGCGCAGCGACGGATCCCCGTCCAGTACGCGAAGCGCATGATCGGCCGGCGTGCGTACGGCGGCACCTCGACGTACATCCCGCTCAAGGTGAACCAGGCCGGTGTCATCCCGGTCATCTTCGCCTCGTCGCTGCTGTACATCCCGGCACTGATCGTCCAGTTCAGCGGTTCCACCGCCGGCTGGGCGAACTGGATCAGCAAGCACTTCGTCAAGGGCGACCACCCGTACTACATCGCCACCTACTTCCTCCTGATCGTTTTCTTCGCGTTCTTCTACGTGGCGATCTCGTTCAACCCCGAGGAAGTTGCAGACAACATGAAGAAGTATGGTGGGTTCATCCCGGGCATTCGCGCCGGTCGGCCCACCGCCGAGTACCTCAGCTACGTACTCAACCGGATCACCTGGCCGGGGTCGCTGTACCTGGGTCTCATCGCTCTTGTGCCGACGATGGCGTTGGCGGGCTTCGGGGCGAACCAGAACTTCCCGTTCGGCGGGACGAGCATCCTGATCATCGTGGGTGTGGGTCTGGAAACCGTGAAGCAGATCGAGAGCCAGCTCCAGCAGCGTAATTACGAAGGGTTCCTCCGCTGATGCGAATCGTCCTCGTCGGACCGCCCGGTGCGGGCAAGGGAACGCAGGCGACTGTCCTTGCCACGACCTTGTCGGTCCCGCACATCTCCACGGGCGACCTGTTCCGGGCCAACATCAGTCAGGGCACCGAGCTGGGCCGGCGTGCCAAGGCGTTCATGGACGCCGGCGACCTCGTCCCGGACGAGATCACCATCGGCATGGCCAAGGACCGCATGGAGCAGCCCGACGCGGCAGCCGGCTTCCTGCTCGACGGCTTCCCGCGCAACGTGTCGCAGGCCGAGGCCCTCGACGTGATGCTCAAGGCCGAGGGCATGAACCTCGACGCCGTCCTCGACCTGGAGGTCGAGGAGGATGAGGTCGTCAAGCGCCTCGCCGGCCGCCGTACGTGCCGCAACGACAGCGCGCACGTCTTCCACGTCGCGTACCGCCCGCCGAAGGTCGAGGGTGTCTGCGACATCTGCGGCGGCGAGCTGTACGTGCGCGAGGACCAGTCCGAGGACGCGGTCCGCAACCGGCTGGACGTCTACCACACGCAGACCGAGCCGATCATCGACTACTACAAGGCCCAGGGCCTCGTGTCGACGATCCCGGCCCTGGGTGAGGTCAAGGACGTCACGCAGCGCGCGATGGACGCCCTGAAGAAGTAGCTCCCCCTGTAGTGCAGCCCCGGCCGCGGTGTCCCCAGGACGCCGCGGCCGTACTGTTGAGAAGACCCGAATCCGAAGGTGGAAGGCCCGTTCATGGTGCAGATCAAGACCCCCGAGCAGATCGTCAAGATGCGCGAGGCGGGACTGGTCGTCGCGGCGATCCACGCTGCGACTCGTGAGGCGGCCGTGCCGGGCGCGACGACGCGCGATCTGGACATGGTGGCCCGCAAGGTCATCGCGGACGCCGGCGCCAAGTCGAACTTCCTCGGCTACGGCGGCTTCCCCGCGACCATCTGCACCTCGGTCAACGAGGTCGTCGTCCACGGCATCCCCGACGACAAGACGGTCCTCAAGGACGGCGACATCATCTCGATCGACGCCGGCGCCATCGTCGACGGCTGGCACGGCGACGCCGCGTACACCGCCTTCGTGGGCACTGGGCACGCCCCTGAGCTCCTGGAGCTCTCCCGGGTGACCGAGGAGTCCATGTGGGCCGGCATCGCCGCCATGAAGCTCGGCAACCGCCTCGTGGACATCTCGAAGGCGATCGAGACCTACATCAAGCGCCAGCCGCGCCCGAGCACCGGTGAGCACAGCCTCGGCAAGTTCGGGATCATCGAGGACTACGGCGGCCACGGCATCGGGACCGAGATGCACATGGACCCCCACCTGCTGAACTACGTCTCGCGCAAGCGGGGCAAGGGGATCAAGCTCGTCCCGGGCATCTGCCTGGCGATCGAGCCGATGGTCTCCCTGGGCACGGCCCAGACGGAGGTCCTGGCGGACGACTGGACGGTCATCACCACGGACGGGACCTGGTCCTCGCACTGGGAGCACTCCATCGCCCTGACCGAGGAGGGCCCCCTCGTGCTGACCTCGCCGGACTGCGGCAAGGCCCGCTTGGCGGCCTACGGCGTGTCCACCGCGCCGGACCCCCTTGGTTAATGATCTAGTCTCTAGGGCAAACTTTCCGGATTCGTCTTTCTGGGTGCCCTGACGTAGACTGACTCGTCGGCTCCTTTGCACCCGCATGTCCGCATGCGAAGCGGAGGAGCTGATCAAGGTAGCCGATTCGAAAGGCGAAGCGTGGCCAAGAAGCAAGGTGCCATCGAAATCGAGGGCACCGTGATCGAGTCCCTCCCGAACGCGATGTTCAAGGTGGAACTCCAGAACGGTCACAAGGTCCTCGCGCACATCAGCGGGAAGATGCGCATGCACTACATCCGCATCCTCCCTGATGACCGGGTCGTCGTGGAGCTGTCTCCGTACGACCTGACGCGTGGCCGGATCGTCTACCGATACAAGTAGATCTTGTCTTCACTCCCGTCCGGACGTCTTGTCCCGGCGCGGGTGGTGGCACTGACCCGGAGAACCTCACCAACATGAAGGTCAAGCCGAGCGTCAAGAAGATCTGCGACAAGTGCAAGGTGATCCGCCGTCACGGTCGGGTCATGGTCATCTGCGACAACCTGCGCCACAAGCAGCGCCAGGGCTGACGCACGCCGACCGACCTGCACTACGCAGTTCTTCGCGCGACGTAAGAAAACGTACATACGCAGAACCCGCCCAGTCCTGACCAGGACCGGCGGCACCTCCGGCGGGGGCCGGGGACCCGGACGTACCACCACCCAACAGGTGTGGTCGGCGGTCGGGGTTCGGTTCTGCGGAAGACCCCCGAACACACAGGAGCCATTGAATGGCACGCGTTTCCGGTGTTGACATCCCGCGCGAAAAGCGTGTGGAGATCGCACTTACCTACGTCTTCGGTGTCGGTCGCACCCGGTCCAAGGAAATCCTTGCGGCCACCGGTGTGAACCCCGACACCCGCGTTCGTGACCTGGCCGAAGAGGACCTGGTCAAGATCCGCGAGTACGTGGACGCCAACCTCCGCACCGAGGGTGACCTCCGCCGCGAGATCCAGGCTGACATCCGCCGCAAGGTCGAGATCCAGTGCTACCAGGGTATTCGCCACCGTCGTGGCCTGCCCGTGCACGGTCAGCGCACCAGCACGAACGCTCGTACCCGCAAGGGTCCGCGTCGCGCGATCGCCGGTAAGAAGAAGCCGGGCAAGAAGTAGTCCTGTTCAGCGGTCTTGCGCTGTAGGACCGACCACCTCCCGTAGGAGATTTAGATGCCCCCCAAGGGTCGTCAGGGCGCTGCCAAGAAGGTGCGCCGCAAGGAAAAGAAGAACGTCGCTCATGGGCACGCCCACATCAAGAGCACGTTCAACAACACCATCGTCTCGATCACGGACCCCGCGGGCAACGTGATCTCCTGGGCCTCCGCCGGCCACGTCGGCTTCAAGGGCTCGCGCAAGTCCACCCCCTTCGCCGCGCAGATGGCCGCCGAGTCGGCCGCCCGTCGCGCGCAGGAGCACGGCATGCGCAAGGTCGACGTCTTCGTCAAGGGTCCCGGCTCCGGCCGTGAGACCGCGATCCGCTCCCTGCAGGCCACTGGCCTGGAGGTCGGCTCGATCCAGGACGTCACCCCCACCCCGCACAACGGCTGCCGTCCGCCGAAGCGCCGCCGCGTCTGATCCGGGGCGGCGCGATCCGCGCCGCCGCGTCAGCGCAGTGGACGCACTTGTGCGTCTTTGAGTGTCCGGGCGGTACGAACCCCTCACGGGGGACGTACCGCCCGTACCCTTGTAGTCCGCAGCCCCGTGCTGCACCCGTCGGGCGTCAAATAGTGGGCGTCCACGAATGAAGGAATCAACATGCTTATCGCTCAGCGTCCCTCGCTGACCGAAGAGGTCGTAGACGAGTACCGCTCGCGGTTCGTGATCGAGCCGCTCGAGCCGGGCTTCGGCTACACCCTCGGCAACTCGCTCCGCCGTACGCTCCTGTCCTCGATCCCGGGTGCCGCTGTCACCAGCATCCGCGTGGACGGCGTCCTGCACGAGTTCACCACCGTGCCGGGTGTCAAGGAAGACGTCACCGACATCATCCTCAACATCAAGCAGCTGGTCGTCTCCTCGGAGCACGACGAGCCGGTCGTGATGTACCTGCGCAAGCAGGGTCCCGGCCTGGTCACCGCTGCCGACATCGCGCCCCCGGCCGGTGTCGAGGTGCACAACCCGGACCTGGTCCTCGCCACGCTCAACGGCAAGGGCAAGCTGGAGATGGAGCTGACCGTCGAGCGCGGTCGCGGCTACGTCTCCGCCGTCCAGAACAAGCAGCTGGGCCAGGAGATCGGTCGCATCCCGATCGACTCCATCTACAGCCCGGTCCTCAAGGTCACCTACAAGGTCGAGGCGACCCGAGTCGAGCAGCGCACCGACTTCGACAAGCTGATCGTCGACGTCGAGACCAAGCAGGCCATGCGCCCGCGCGACGCCATGGCGTCCGCCGGCAAGACCCTGGTCGAGCTCTTCGGTCTGGCGCGCGAGCTCAACATCGACGCCGAGGGCATCGACATGGGCCCCTCGCCGACGGACGCGGCCCTGGCCGCCGATCTGGCACTGCCGATCGAGGAGCTCGAGCTCACGGTCCGCTCGTACAACTGCCTCAAGCGCGAGGGCATCCACTCCGTGGGTGAGCTCGTCGCCCGCTCCGAGGCCGACCTGCTCGACATCCGCAACTTCGGTGCGAAGTCGATCGACGAGGTCAAGGCGAAGCTGGCCGGCATGGGCCTGGCCCTCAAGGACAGCCCGCCCGGATTCGACCCGACCGCCGCCGCCGACGCCTTCGGCGCCGACGACGACGCGGACGCCGGTTTCGTCGAGACCGAGCAGTACTAGAAAAGCTTGTGGGGGGCTCACGCCCCCCACACCCCCTCCTGCGACCGCCTGAGGGAACTGACACCGGTACCTGACACGGCCGGTGCAGATATGAAGGAGTATGACCATGCCGCGTCCCGCAAAGGGTGCCCGCCTGGGCGGCAGCGCCGCGCACGAGAAGCACCTCCTCGCGAACCTCGCGAAGGCGCTCTTCGAGCACGGCCGCATCACCACCACCGAGGCCAAGGCCCGTCGCCTGCGTCCCTACGCCGAGCGTCTGGTGACCAAGGCCAAGAAGGGCGACATCCACAACCGTCGCCTGGTGCTGCAGACGATCACGGACAAGAGCATCGTGCACACGCTGTTCACCGAGATCGCCCCGCGCTACGAGAACCGCCCCGGTGGTTACACGCGCATCACCAAGATCGGCAACCGTCGTGGCGACAACGCCCCGATGGCCGTGATCGAGCTGGTCGAGGCCCTTACGGTCGCCCAGCAGGCCACTGGTGAGGCCGAGGCCGCCACCAAGCGCGCGGTCAAGGAGGCGGAGGCTGTCGAGACCCCCGCCGAGGAGACCAAGGAGGCCTGATCCTTCGGGATCACGCTTGCTTGAACGGCTCTGAACGGGCCCGCCCCTTTCCCGGGGCGGGCCCGTTCTGGCGTTGTGAAGAAGATTTCGCCTGAGAGGATCTGTCACGTGAGTGACGAGGTGGAGCCCGGACACGTCCGGGTCAGGCTGGACCTGAGCTACGACGGCAAGGACTTCTCCGGCTGGGCGAAGCAGCGGGTGCTGCGGACCGTGCAGGGCGAGCTGGAGTCGGCCCTGCAGACCGTGATGCGGCTGCCCGACCCGGTCGAGCTGACCGTGGCCGGCCGTACGGACGCGGGCGTGCACGCGCGCGGGCAGGTCGCGCAGTTCGACGTGCGCGACGAGGTGTGGGCCGAGCACCACGACAAGCTGCTGCGCCGCCTCGCGGGGCGGCTGCCGCACGACATCCGGGTGTGGAAGGCCGCCGAGGCCCCCGCCGGCTTCAACGCGCGCTTCTCCGCCATCTGGCGCCGCTACGCCTACCGCGTCGGCGACCACCAGTCCGGCGTCGACCCGCTGCGCCGCGGCCACGTGCTCTGGTACCAGTGGCCGCTCGACGTGGACGCCATGAACGAGGCCGCCTCCGCGCTGGTCGGCGAGCACGACTTCGCCGCGTACTGCAAGAAGCGCGAGGGGGCCACGACGATCCGTACGCTCCAGCAGCTCAGCTGGGAGCGGGGCGAGGACGGGATCATCACCGCGACCGTCCGCGCCGACGCCTTCTGCCACAACATGGTCCGCTCGCTGGTCGGTGCCCTGCTGCACGTGGGCGACGGCCATCGGACGGCCGACTGGCCCGGGAAGGTGCTGGCCGCGGCCGTACGGGATTCCTCGGTGCACGTGGTCAAGCCGCACGGGCTGACGCTGGAGGAGGTCGGCTACCCCGCCGACGAGCTGCTGGCCGCCCGCAGCAAGGAGGCGCGGAACCTGCGCACCCTGCCCGGCAAGGGCTGCTGCTAATCAGTTTGGGTGGATCGGCGCCGGACCAGGACAATGCCCCGCATGGGACATCTCGAAGCCAGCCACCTGGAGTACTACCTTCCCGACGGGCGGGTTCTTCTTCCCGACGTCTCCTTCCGGGTGGGGGAGGGGTCGGTCGTCGCGCTCGTCGGGGCGAACGGGGCGGGCAAGACCACCCTGCTGAAGCTGATCTCCGGTGACCTCCAGCCGCACGGCGGCGGGGTCACCGTGAGCGGCGGCCTGGGCGTGATGTCGCAGTTCGTGGGCTCGGTCCGGGACGAGACGACCGTACGGGACCTGCTGGTCTCGGTGTCCCAGCCGCGCATCCGCGAGGCCGCCAAGGCCGTGGACCGGGCCGAGCAGCTGATCCTGACCGTGGACGACGAGGCCGCCCAGATGGCCTACGCGCAGGCGCTGAGCGACTGGGCCGACGTACAGGGCTACGAGGCGGAGACCTTGTGGGACGTCTGCACGATGGCCGCGCTGGCGGTCCCGTACGACACCGCGCAGTTCCGCGAGGTGCGCACGCTCTCGGGCGGTGAGCAGAAGCGACTGGTGCTGGAGGCGCTGCTGCGCGGGCCGGACGAGGTGCTGCTGCTCGACGAGCCGGACAACTACCTGGACGTCCCCGGCAAGCGGTGGCTGGAGGAGCAGCTGAAGGCCACCCGCAAGACGGTGCTCTTCATCTCGCACGACCGGGAGCTGCTGACCCAGGCCGCCCAGAAGATCATCAGCCTGGAGCCGGGCCCCATGGGCACGGACGTCTGGGTGCACGGCGCGGGCTTCGCCACGTACCACGACGCCCGCAAGGAGCGCTTCGCCCGCTTCGAGGAGCTCAAGCGGCGCTGGGACGAGGAGCACGCCCGGCTGAGGGCGCTGGTGCTGCGGCTGCGGAACCAGGCCGCGAGCAGCCCGGACATGGCCTCGCGCTACCGGGCGATGCAGACGCGCTTCCAGAAGTTCGAGGAGGCCGGCCCGCCGCCGGAGCCGCCGCGCGAGCAGGACATCCGGATGCGGCTCAAGGGCGGCCGTACGGGCGTACGCGCGCTCACCGTCGAGAACCTCGAGCTGGTCGGGCTGATGAAGCCGTTCTCCCTGGAGGTCTTCTACGGGGAGCGGGTCGCGGTCCTCGGCTCGAACGGCTCCGGCAAATCGCACTTCCTGCGCCTGATGGCGGGCGAGGACGTCAAGCACGCGGGTACGTGGAAGCTCGGGGCCCGCGTGGTCCCCGGCCACTTCGCGCAGACCCACGCCCACCCGGAACTGTTCGGCCGTACGCTCGTCGACATCCTGTGGACGGAGGCGGCCAAGCCGCTCGGCGCGGCGATGGGCGCCCTGCGCCGCTATGAGCTGGAGCGGCAGGCCGACCAGGCCTTCGAAAAGCTCTCGGGCGGCCAGCAGGCACGTTTCCAGATCCTGCTGCTGGAGCTGGCGGGGACGACGGCACTGCTGCTGGACGAGCCGACGGACAACCTGGACCTGGAGTCGGCCGAGGCGCTGCAGGACGGGCTGGAGGCGTACGAGGGCACTGTGCTGTGTGTCACGCACGACCGCTGGTTCGCCCGCACATTTGACCGTTACCTGGTCTTCGGTTCAGACGGTGTTGTGCGGGAGACTACGGAGCCCGTCTGGGACGAACGTAGGGTCGAACGCAAGCGCTAGGGGGACACTGCCCCCGGCTGGTCGAGGGGACGTCGTTGTGGGGCTGCGGCCTAGTGTCTGGGTCATGAAGTGGGACAGCCCGTCCTCATGGGACCGGCGGGTGGAGTGGCTGCTGCGGCCGGCCCCCCGGTCCTGGCGGGCCGTGGGTCTGGTGATCCTGCTGTCCGTGGCGGTCTCGGCGAGCCTGCGGGTGAACTGGGGCTCGGACAACGCCTTCGTGGTCAAGGCGGCGGAGTCCCTGCTCGCCGGGGTCTCCCCGTACGAGGACAAGCGCTTCCTCTACCTCCCCAGCGCCGTGATCATGGCGATTCCGGAGGCGCTGCTGCCGGCTCCGCTGCTGCGCTGCGTGCTGCCGCTGGGGATGACCGGGCTCGTCGGTCTCGGCTGGTGGGCCTCGCTGCGGCTGTTCTCGGTGCCGGTGCGCTCGCGGCTCGCCGTGGGCGGCTTCGGACTGTTCGCCCTGGCCTACAAGCCGTACATCAACCTCGTGCTGATCGGGAACTGGACGGCCATCTCCGCGGCGGCCCTGCCGGTGGCGCTGCTGCTGGCGCAGCGGCGGTCGTGGGCGGCGGCCGGGCTGGTGGTCGGGCTCGCCATCGCGTGCAAGCCGATGCTGGTGCCGATCGGGCTGCTCTTCGTACTGGCGCGGCAGTGGCGGGGGCTGGCCGTGGCGGCGGGCGTGCCGATCGGGCTGTCGCTCGCGGGGGCGCTGATGATGCCGCGCCCGACGCTGTTCTTCACCAAGACGCTGCCGTTCCTGCTGCAGGGCCAGGATTCCTACGCGCTTCCGTGGGACGCCTCGCCGATCGCGGCGCTGCCGCGGCTGGGGGTGCCGGAGCCGCTGGCGGTGCTGGTGGCCTTCGGCGGGGCCGGCTGCGGACTGTGGGCGGCCTGGCGGCGCTGGCGGCGTCCGGTCGCGGTGGACGGCGACGGCGGCGAGCTGAGACTGGTGGAGACGGCCTGCATGGTGATGCTCGCCGCATTCCTGGTGTCGCGGCCGTCCTTCGACCACTACCTGCTGGTCGTGCTTCCGCTGCTGCTGGCGTCGGGCGTGCGGACGGGCTCGATGCCGCGCTCGCCTTGGTTCTGGGTGGCCCTGCTGCCCCAGACGGCGGGCATTCCGTGGCCGTCGGAGCTCGAGCACAAGCGGCGGGCGTTCAAGGACATGGCCACCCTGTGCGGGCTGGCCGGACTGCTGGCGCGGCGTTCGCTGCGTCCGGGCCGGGTTATCCTTGAAGTCGTACGAACTGCGGGGTCCCCACCCAGGACCGATCCGGAGTGCACCGCGACCCCCGTTGAGACGGGGTCGCGGACCGCGTTTTGACCCTTCCAGGTCTTCACGGGTATCCTGCTGGTTCGTTATGCGTATTGGCTTGCTCATTCTCACGTGAATTGGCCTTACGCCGGTCCACCGGGCCGATGACCAGCGGTTACACACGGGTTGCGTCCCCGATGTGAACCAGGGCTGTCGTGATCGTCCGTGGTGACCCATGTCAGGACCCGTCCCTTCGGGCTCACCCCCCGGGGATGACCCACCACTGAAGAAGCGAAGGCATACGCGTGCGTACGTTCAGCCCCAAGCCCGGCGACATCTCGCGCCAGTGGCTCGTCATCGACGCCCAGGACGTTGTCCTCGGCCGTCTGGCGACCCAGGCCGCTGCCCTCCTGCGGGGCAAGCACAAGCCGACTTACGCCCCCCACATGGACATGGGCGACTTCGTCATCATCGTCAACGCCGACAAGGTTCACCTGTCCGGCAACAAGGCGACCCAGAAGATGGCGTACCGCCACTCCGGTTACCCGGGTGGTCTCCGCTCGGTCCGCTACGACGACCTCCTGGCGAACAACCCGGAGAAGGCCGTCGAGAAGGCCATCAAGGGCATGCTCCCCAAGAACACCCTGGGCCGTCAGATGCTCTCGAAGCTGAAGGTCTACTCGGGCGATGTGCACCCCCACGCTGCCCAGCAGCCGGTGCCGTTCGAGATCACCCAGGTCGCGCAGTAGTTCCGGCCACCCCCTAAGACGTAGAAAATTCTGAGGAGCATCGTGGCCGAGACCACCGCCGAGACCCCTGTCGTCGAAGAAGAGTTCGAGGGCAACGTCGAGGAATACACCACCGAGTCTGAGGTTGTCGTCGAGGGCGACTACACCTCCGAGTCGCTTGCCGGTCGCTTCGGCGACCCCCAGCCGGCTGCCGGCCTGGGCCGTCGCAAGAACGCCATCGCCCGCGTCCGGATCGTTCCGGGCACCGGCAAGTGGAAGATCAACGGTCGCACCCTTGAGGACTACTTCCCCAACAAGGTGCACCAGCAGGAAGTCAACGAGCCGTTCAAGCTCCTCGAGCTGGACAACCGCTACGACGTCATCGCCCGCATCTCGGGTGGCGGCGTTTCCGGCCAGGCCGGCGCCCTGCGCCTCGGTGTGGCCCGTGCGCTGAACGAGGCGGATGTCGACAACAACCGCCCGGCGCTGAAGAAGGCCGGCTTCCTTTCCCGCGACGACCGTGCGGTCGAGCGCAAGAAGGCCGGTCTCAAGAAGGCCCGTAAGGCTCCGCAGTACAGCAAGCGTTAATCTGCGCCTGCTGTTCTGCAACGAAACCGCCCCGGCAGCACTCTTTGTGCTGCCGGGGCGGTTCGTTTACCGCCACAAGCGGCAAATAGATGGCACAAGCGGTCACAAGCGATGCGAAAACTCGGGAGGACAACAGTGGGACGACTCTTCGGGACGGACGGTGTACGAGGCGTCGCCAACGTGGATCTGACGGCCGAGCTCGCGCTCGGCCTCTCCGTGGCGGCGGCGCACGTACTGGCCGAGGCGGGCACCTTCGCGGGCCATCGGGCCACCGCGGTGGTCGGCCGGGACCCGCGGGCCTCGGGTGAGTTCCTGGAGGCCGCAGTCGTCGCGGGCCTCGCCAGCGCGGGCGTGGACGTCCTGCGCGTCGGTGTGCTGCCCACCCCGGCGGTGGCGTATCTCACCGGTGCGCTGGGCGCCGACCTCGGCGTCATGCTGTCGGCCAGCCACAACGCCATGCCCGACAACGGCATCAAGTTCTTCGCGCGCGGCGGCCACAAGCTCGCCGACGAGCTGGAGGACCGCATCGAGTCCGTCTACGAAGAGCACCGCACGGGCGCCCCGTGGCAGCGGCCCACCGGCGCCGGCGTCGGCCGGGTCTCCGACTACGACGAGGGCTTCGACAAGTACGTCGCCCACCTCATGGGTGTCCTGCCCAACCGTCTCGACGGCCTCAAGGTCGTCCTGGACGAGGCGCACGGCGCTGCCGCCCGCGTCTCCCCCGAGGCCTTCGCCCGGGCCGGTGCGGAGATCATCACCATCGGTGCCGAGCCCGACGGCCTGAACATCAACGACGGCTGCGGCTCCACCCACCTCGGCCTGCTGAAGCAGGCCGTCGTCGAGCACGGTGCCGACCTCGGCATCGCGCACGACGGGGACGCCGACCGCTGCCTCGCCGTGGACGCGAACGGCGCCGAGATCGACGGCGACCAGATCCTCGCGGTGCTGGCGCTCGCCATGCGCGAAGCCGGGCAGCTGCGCGAGGACACCGTCGTCGGCACCGTGATGTCGAACCTGGGCTTCAAGCTGGCGATGGAGTCCGAGGGCATCCACGTCGTGCAGACCGGCGTCGGTGACCGCTACGTCCTGGAGTCGATGAAGCAGAACGGCTACGCGCTCGGCGGCGAGCAGTCCGGCCACGTGATCATCCTCGACCACGCCACCACCGGCGACGGCACCCTGACCGGCCTGATGCTGGCGGCGCGGATCGCGGCCACCGGCAAGTCGCTGACGGAGCTGGCGGCGGTCATGAGCCGGCTGCCGCAGGTGCTCGTCAACGTCCCCGACGTGGACAAGTCGCGGGTCACGACCTCGGGCGAGCTGGCCGCGGCCGTCGCCGACGCGGAGCGGGAGCTGGGCACGACCGGGCGCGTACTGCTGCGTCCGTCGGGCACGGAGCCGCTCGTACGGGTGATGGTGGAGGCCGCCGACATCGAGCAGGCCCGCTCGGTCGCCGGTCGCCTCGCGGACGTCGTGAAGTCGGCGCTCGGCTAGAGTCCGCCGCCGTCGTGGACCGGCCCCGCGCTACGAAGCTTCGTAGCGCGGGGCCGGTCTCGTCGCGGGGGGTGTGGTGGAGCCGCGGGACAGGGATCAGACCTTGGGCGGCGTACGCCGCCAGTGGTCGCGCTGGGTGCGCCACAGGAGCTTTTGGCAGAGCAGGGTCAGCACGCCGGCCAGCATGATCCCGAACAGGTTCAGCAGCAGCTGCTCCGCCGAGCCCCACATCTGGGCGAACTCGCCGTAGCCGAGCGCCACGGCCGCGTTGGCCGCCGCCGGGACGGTGGTCACCGAGATCGCGACGCCGACCAGCGCGCCGGACTTCGCCGAGGTCAGGGAGAGGACCCCGGCCACGCCGGCGAGCAGCGCCACGACGAACGAGAACGGGTCCGGCTGCCAGATGAAGCTGGTGTTGGGGCGGGGCCTGTCCAGCATTCCCGAGTGGAACAGGCCGAGGGCGTCCATCACCAGGCTGAAGACGGTGGTCGCGACCATCGCGGCGGCGAAGCCGACGAGCAGGGCGACGAGTGAGCGGGCGGCCTGCTTGGGGGCCCGGCGCACCAGCCCGGTGCACACACCGGCGAGGGGGCCGAACTCCGGGCCGACCGCCATCGCGCCCACGATCAGGACGGCGTTGTCGAGGACGACACCACAGGCCGCGATCATCGTCGCGATGATCATGAACGCGCTGTAGGTGATGGTGAGGGTGGACTCCTCGTGGGTCGCCTCGCGCAGCTGCTCCCACAGGACGGCGTCCGCGGCCTCTCCCGGTGCCTCCTCCTCCGCCCGGTCGGCGCGCGCGGAGAGGGAGAGGTCGATGTTCTCGACCGCGATCGAGCCGTCCTCGTCGATGCCGAGCTCGCGGAGCTCGTGCAGGAGCTCGTCGCCGGCCTCGCGCGCGACGTCGCACATCACGACGTCGCCCGGGGGGACGCGGGCCGCGCCGGGCACCACCACCAGATGGGTGGTGCCGACCGTGCTCTCGACGATCCGGACCACGGCGTCCGTCCGGTCGGCCGGGGTGATCATCCGTAGATGCAGCATGGCCGCACAGTAGCGTCAGAGCTTGCGCAGGCTCAGCTTCTGCACTTTGTGGTCCGGGCCCTTGCGGACGACGAGGGTCGCGCGGCCGCGGGTCGGGGCCACGTTCTCCAGCAGGTTGGGCTTGTTGATCGTCCGCCACATCGTCTGCGCGTACTCCAGCGCCTCCTCCTCGGAGACCTGGGTGTACTTGCGGAAGTAGGAGAAGGGGTTCTGGAACGCCGTCTCGCGCAGCTTCCGGAACCGGTTGAGGTACCAGCGCTCGATGTCCTCGGGACGCGCGTCCACGTAGACGCTGAAGTCGAAGTAGTCGGCGAGGCCCACCCGGGTGCGGCCGTCGTTGCCGGGCAGGGCCGGCTGCAGGACGTTGAGCCCCTCGACGATCAGGATGTCCGGGCGGCGCACGACGAGCTGCTCGCCGGGGACGATGTCGTAGATCAGGTGCGAGTAGACCGGGGCCGTGACCTCGTCCTTGCCCGCCTTGATGTCGGCGACGAAGCGGGTCAGCGCGCGGCGGTCGTAGGACTCGGGGAAGCCCTTGCGGGCGGTCAGGCCGCGCCGCTGGAGCTCCTTCATCGGATACAGGAACCCGTCGGTGGTCACCAGCTCCACGCGGGGGTGCTCGGGCCAGCGGGCGAGGAGGGCCTGGAGGAGACGGGCCACGGTGGACTTGCCGACGGCGACCGAGCCGGCGACCCCTATGACGAAGGGGGTTCCCCGCTGCGCGCCGTGGCCGTTGCCGGCGTCGCCGAGGAAGGTGTTGAGGGTGCCGCGCAGGTTGCTGGTGGCGCCGACGTACAGGTTCAGCAGACGGGAGAGCGGCAGGTAGACGTCGCGGACCTCGTCGAGGTCGATGACGTCGCCCAGGCCTCTCAGCCGCTCGACCTCTTCGGCTGTCAGCGGGAGCGGGGTGCGCTCGCGCAGCGCGCTCCACTCGGCGCGGGTGAGGTCGACGTAGGGGGAGGCCTCGTGGCCCCGGCGGCGCGCGGGGTGCGCGGCATGCCCGGGGTGCGCGGGGCGCTCCGATCCGTCGGGGCGCTCCGTTGCGCTGTCCGGCGTGCTTCGTGGCGGCGAAGTGATCACAGGGCCATTGTCGGCGTTCGCGGGCCGTTGTGGGTGGTGTGGTCGGTCACGTGGGATGGGGCCGAATGTCCCGGGGCGGGCGGGTTGTACGGCGGCGGGTATCGATTGGAGGCACCTGCGGTCTCATCGGGGTCACGATGCGCGGGGCGGGCGAACAAATGCGGATGCCGGGCCTGCGGAGCCCCGTACGGTAACGATCACCGCAGCTCGCGATGTGTCCCCGGACCGGGGCGCCGCGTGCTGCTCTTTTTCGCAGACTTTCCTGTGGGGGGAAACACCACCATGCGCACCGCACTCGTCCGCCGTACCGTCCTGTCCGCCTCGGCCCTGTCCCTGGCGCTGCTCGCCACCGCGTGCGGCTCCTCCGACAAGGCCGACGCGAAGGACGACACCAAGCCGTCCGCGGCGGCTTCCGCCCCGGCGACCTCCGCGGCGCCCGCCGCGAAGGCGAAGACGGACGCCGAGCTGGGCGGCCTGCTCGTGACCAAGGCCGATCTGGCGGACCACGAGTTCGCCGCCGTCCCGCAGTCCGAGGTGGCCATCGGTACCGCCGCCTCCAGCGACAAGGCCGAGTGCCTGCCCGTGGTCAAGACGCAGGGCGCGGTCACGGTCGGCACGGCCGCCGGTGTGGCGCGGACCAAGGCCGTCGCCATGCCCAAGGAAGGCGCCACCCCGGAGGAGAAGGCCGCCGCCGGGCTGAAGGCCCTCGGCGCCACCCGCACCTCGATCACCCTCGCCTCGTACGAGGGCAAGGGCGCGGAGGAGGCCTTCGCGGCCGTCAAGGCCGCGGCCACGGCGTGCACGGGCGGTTTCACCCTGACCATGGAGGGCGAGACCACCAAGATCGACAAGGTGGTCGCCGGCACCGCCACCGGGGGCGACGAGGCGCTCGCCCTCACTCTGCAGGCTGATGTGGAGGGCACGAAGGTGACGACCGAGACCGTGATCGTGCGCAAGGGCAACACGCTCGCCACCCACACCGCGTCGAGCCTCGCGGGTGTCGCGGACAAGCCGACGGCCGTCGTCGCCGCGCAGGTCAAGAAGCTCGGCTGAGTCCGGGCGCAGCACGCGTCGACCCCCGCTCCGGCGCATTCGCCGGGGCGGGGGTTTCGTCTTGTTCAGGTACGGGGCAGGAGACCAACTGAGGCGTACCCTGCGGCTTATGTGCGGAATCGTGGGTTACGTGGGAGCGCAGTCGGCGCTCGATGTGGTCATTGCCGGACTCAAGCGGCTGGAGTACCGCGGCTACGACTCGGCGGGTGTCGCCGTGCTCGCCGACGGGGGGCTCGCCGCGGTCAAGAAGGCCGGCAAGCTGGTCAATCTGGAGAAGGAGCTGGTCGGGCACCCGATGCCGACCGGTTCCACGGGGCTCGGACACACCCGGTGGGCGACCCATGGCGGTCCCACCGACGTCAACGCCCACCCGCACCTCGACAATTCGGGGCGCGTGGCCGTCGTGCACAACGGGATCATCGAGAACTTCGCCGCACTGCGCGCCGAACTCGCCGAGCGCGGGCACCGGCTGGAGTCCGAGACGGACACCGAGGTCGTGGCGCACCTGCTGGCGGAGCACTTCTCGGCCTGCGGGGACCTCGCCGAGGCGATGAGGCAGGTGTGCCGGCGGCTGCAGGGCGCCTTCACGCTGGTCGCCGTGCACGCCGACGACCCCGACGTGGTGGTCGGCGCGCGCCGGAACTCGCCGCTGGTGGTGGGCGTTGGCGAGGGAGAGAACTTCCTCGCCTCGGACGTGGCCGCCTTCATCGCCCACACGCGGTCCGCGATCGAGCTGGGGCAGGACCAGGTCGTCGAGCTCCGCCGCGACGGTGTCTCGGTGACCAACTTCGACGGTTCGCCCGCGCAGGTGCGGGCGTACCACGTGGACTGGGACGCCTCGGCGGCCGAGAAGGGGGGCTATGACTACTTCATGCTCAAGGAGATCGCCGAGCAGCCGAAGGCTGTCGCCGACACCCTCCTGGGCAGGATCGACGCGGGCGGCCTGCTGACGCTCGACGAGGTGCGGATCCCCGACTCCGTGCTCCGCGAGGTCGACAAGGTCGTGATCGTGGCGTGCGGTACGGCGTACCACGCGGGCATGATCGCGAAGCTGGCCATCGAGCACTGGACCCGCATCCCGTGCGAGACGGAGCTGGCCAGCGAGTTCCGCTACCGCGACCCGATCCTGGACCAGCGGACGCTGGTGATCGCGATCTCGCAGTCCGGCGAGACCATGGACACCCTCATGGCGCTGCGGCACGCGCGCGAGCAGGGTGCCAAGGTGCTGGCCGTCTGCAATACGAACGGGTCGACGATCCCGCGCGAGTCGGACGCCGTGCTGTACACGCACGCCGGCCCCGAGGTGGCCGTCGCCTCGACCAAGGCGTTCCTGACGCAGCTGGTGGCCTGCTACCTGGTCGCCCTCTACCTCGGGCAGGTGCGGGGCACGAAGTGGGGCGACGAGATCCAGGCGGTCATCCGCGAACTGTCGGACATCGCCGCGGCGGTGGACACCGTACTGGAGACCATGGAGCCGGTACGGGAGCTCGCGCGCTCCCTGGCCGACAAGAACACCGTGCTGTTCCTCGGCCGGCACGTCGGCTACCCGGTGGCGCTGGAGGGCGCGCTCAAGCTCAAGGAGCTGGCGTACATGCACGCCGAGGGCTTCGCGGCGGGCGAGCTCAAGCACGGGCCGATCGCGCTGATCGAGAAGGACCTGCCGGTGGTGGTCGTCGTACCGTCGCCGCGCGGGCGCTCGGTGCTGCACGACAAGATCGTGTCGAACATCCAGGAGATCCGGGCGCGCGGGGCGCGGACCATCGTGATCGCCGAGGAGGGGGACGAGGCCGTGGTCCCGTACGCCGACCACCTCATCCGCATCCCGGCCACTCCGACGCTGCTCCAGCCGCTGGTGGCGACCGTGCCGCTGCAGGTCTTCGCGTGCGAGCTGGCGACCGCGCGGGGCAACGAGGTGGACCAGCCGCGTAACCTCGCGAAGTCGGTGACTGTGGAGTGAGCGAAGCGAGCGGAGCAGGTCGCCGACAATGGGGCGCAGTGGTGACTGTGGAGTGAGCGAAGCGAGTCTGTAGTTGTGATTATCGGTGTGGGGATTGACGTTGCCGAGATCGAGCGGTTCGGCGCCGCGCTGGAGCGGACGCCGAACCTGGCGCAACGGCTCTTCGTCGACTCCGAGTTGACCCTGCCGGGCGGTGAGCGGCGCGGGACCGCCTCGCTCGCCGCCCGGTTCGCGGCCAAGGAGGCGCTCGCCAAGGCACTCGGCGCGCCCGGCGGGCTGCTGTGGACCGACGCCGAGGTGTACGTCGAGGACAGCGGGCAGCCGCGGCTGCGCGTATCGGGGACGGTCGAGGCACGGGCGGCGGAGCTGGGCGTGCGGTCCTGGCACATCTCGCTGAGCCACGACGCGGGCGTCGCGTCCGCTGTGGTGATCGCCGAGGGTTAACGGGCACGCTGGTGCCATGCGTACTGCTTACAGCGTGGAGACCGTACGGGCCGCCGAGCGCGAGCTGATGGCCCGGCTGCCCGAAGGCGTCCTGATGGCGCGGGCGGCGGCCGGACTGGCCGCCGCCTGCGCCCGGTTGCTGCCCCGGGTCTACGGGGCGCGCGTGGTGCTGCTGGTCGGCCCGGGGGACAACGGAGGCGACGCGCTGTACGCGGGCGCGCGCCTGGCCCGGCGCGGCGCCGGCGTGACGGCGGTGGCGATGGATCCGGCGCGGGTGCACGCGGGCGGGCTGGCCGCGCTGCGGGCCGCCGGCGGACGGCTCGCCGAGGCGGTACCGCCGCGGGCGGACCTCGTCGTGGACGGGCTCGTCGGGATCGGCGGCCGGGGCGGGCTGCGGCCGGCCGCGGCCGCGCTGGTGGAGCGGATCCCGGCCGGTGCGGCGGTGGTCGCGGTGGACCTGCCGAGCGGGGTGGACGCGGACACCGGGGAGGTGGCGGGGGCGGCCGTACGGGCCGACGCCACCGTGACCTTCGGGGCGTACAAGCCGGGGCTGCTGATCGACCCGGGGGCCTCGCTGGCCGGGGCGGTGCACCTGGTGGACATCGGGCTGACCCTCCCGGAGCCGCCGGACGCGCAGGCCCTGCAGCACGCCGACGTGGCCGGGCTGCTGCCGGCGCCGACGCGGACGAGCGACAAGTACCGGCGGGGCGTGGTCGGGATCATCGCCGGATCCGCGCGCTACCCGGGCGCGGCGGTGCTCGCGGTGGCGGGGGCGCTGCGGGGCGGCGCGGGCGCGGTGCGCTACGTGGGACCGGCGGCCGTCGCGGAGGCGGTCCTGGCCCGCTATCCGGAGACGTTGATCGGGCCGGGCCGGGTCCAGGCGTGGGTGGTCGGGCCGGGCCTGGGCGACGAGGACGGCTCGCGGGTGCTGTCGGAGCCGGTGCCGGTGCTCGTGGACGCGGACGGGCTGCGCGGACTGGACCCCGAGGCGCTGCGGGCGCGGACGGCGCCGACCCTGCTGACCCCGCACGCGGGGGAGGCGGCGGCGCTGCTCGGGGTCGCGCGGGAGGTGGTGGAGGCGGGGCGGCTGGCCGCGGTGCGGGAGCTGGCGGGGCGGTACGGAGCGGCGGTCCTGCTGAAGGGGTCGACGACGCTGGTCGCCTCCGGCGGGTCCCCTGTCCGGGTGAACCCGACCGGGACTCCGTGGCTGGCCACCGCCGGGAGCGGGGACGTGCTGTCCGGGCTGGCCGGGTCCCTTCTGGCGGGCGGACTCTCGGGGCCGGACGCGGGGGCGGTGGCGGCGTACCTCCACGGCTTGGCGGCCCGCCTGGCCGGCGGCCCCCTGCTGGCGCAACAGGTGGCCGAAGCCCTGCCGGAGGCATGGCGGAACGTCACCGGATCCCTGCCCGCCGCCGGAGGCGCGCGCGGCGAGCCGGAGGCGTCGACGGGGTGTGGGGGCGGGCTCTGAGAGACTGGGGGGGATGAACGAGACACCCACGCGCGTGTACGCCGAGATCGATCTTGACGCCGTACGGGAGAACGTGCGCGCACTGCGCGCGCGGGCGCCCCGGTCCGAGCTGATGGCCGTCGTGAAGGCGGATGCCTACGGGCACGGAGCCCTGGCCTGCGCCAAGGCCGCGCAGGAGGCCGGGGCCACCTGGCTCGGGACCGCCACGCCCGACGAGGCGCTCGCGCTGCGCGCCGCCGGGATCGGTGGGCGGATCCTGTGCTGGCTGTGGACCCCCGGCGGGCCGTGGCGGGAGGCCATCGAGGCCGACGTGGACGTGTCCGTCAGCGGGATGTGGGCCCTGGACGAGGTACGGGCGGCGGCCCGCGCCGCCGGGCGGACCGCCCGGATCCAGCTCAAGGCCGACACCGGGCTCGGCCGCAACGGCTGCCAGCCCGCCGACTGGGCGGAGCTCGTCGGCGCGGCCGTCGCCGCCCAGGCCGAGGGCACGGTCCGCGTCACCGGCGTCTGGTCCCACTTCGCCTGCGCCGACGAGCCGGGCCACCCCTCCATCGCGCCGCAGCTGGCCGCGTTCCGCGACATGCTCGCGTACGCCGAGAAGGAGGGCGTCGAGCCCGAGGTCCGGCACATCGCCAACTCGCCCGCGACCCTCACCCTGCCGGAGAGCCACTTCGACCTCGTGCGCTGCGGGCTGGCGGTCTACGGGGTGTCGCCCGCTCCCGAGCTCGGCACCTCCGCCCAGCTCGGCCTGCGGCCCGCCATGGCCCTGAAGGCCTTCGTGGCCCTGGTCAAGGAGGTCCCCGCGGGGCACGGCGTCAGTTACGGGCACCACTACGTGACCGAGGACGAGACCCGTCTCGCGCTGATCCCGGCGGGCTACGCCGACGGGATCCCGCGGCACGCCTCGGGCCGCGGCGCCGTCCTCCTGGGCGGCAGGACGCGGTACGCGGCCGGGCGCGTCGCCATGGACCAGTTCGTCGTGGACCTCCGCGGCGACGACCACGTCCGCGTCGGCGACGAGGTCGTCATCTTCGGCGACGGCACGCACGGCGAGCCCACGGCCGAGGACTGGGCTCGAGCGGCGGACACCATCGCGTATGAGATCGTCACCCGTATCGGGGCCAGGGTGCCCCGGGTGTACGTCAACGGGTGTCCCGCAACGGCTGAGTGAGGACGGCGGCGTGAGCGAGAACTGGCGCAAGGCCGGCTGGGCCGGCGCCGCCATCGGCGTGATAGCCGCGGGCGCCGCGGCCGGTGTCGCGGTCGAGCGGATCACCGTCGGGCGGGGCATGCGCATGAAGGCGCGTCTCGCCCTCGACGCGACCGGGGACTACGGATCCCTGCGCGGCGCCCCCGGCACCGCGCGGGCCGAGGACGGCACCGCGCTCTACTACGAGGTCGACGAGCTGCCCGAGGAGGGCAAGCGGCGCCGCCTGCGCCGCAAGGCCCCCGCCCAGCCGACCGTGGTGTTCTGCCACGGCTACTGCCTCGCGCAGGACTCCTGGCACTTCCAGCGCGCCGCCCTGCGGGGCCTGGTCCGCGCCGTGTACTGGGACCAGCGCAGCCACGGGCGCAGCGCGCGGGGCCTCGCCCAGGCCGACGGCGAACCGGTGACCTTCGAGCAGCTCGGCCGTGACCTGGCGGCCGTCATCGCGGCCGCCGCGCCCGAGGGCCCGCTGATCCTGGTCGGTCACTCCATGGGCGGTATGACCGTCATGGGGCTGGCGGACCAGTTCCCCGAGCTCGTCCGCGACCGGGTGGTCGCGGTGGCGCTGGTCGGCACTTCCAGCGGCGGGCTGGGCGAGGTCACGTACGGGCTGCCCTCCGTCGGCTTCGGGGCGGTACGGCGGATCCTGCCCGGCGTGCTCAAGGCGCTCGGCTCCCAGGTGGAGCTGGTGGAGAAGGGCCGGCGGGCCACCGCCGACCTGTTCGCCGGGATGGTCAGGAGCTACTCCTTCGCCTCGCGCGACGTGGACCCGGGTGTCGCCCGCTTCGCCGAGCGGCTCATCGAGGGCACCCCCATCGACGTGGTCGCCGAGTTCTACCCGGCCTTCCAGGCGCACGACAAGACGGCCGCCCTCCAGCGGTTCGCGGACATCCCCGTCACCGTCATCGCCGGGGACCGCGACATGGTCACGCCGCCCGGGCACAGCCGGGCGATCAAGGAGGCGCTACCCTCCGCCGAGCTGGTGGTCCTGGAGTCCGCCGGGCACCTGATGATGCTGGAGCACCCGGACACGGTGACCCGGCTGCTCACCGAGCTGCTGGCGCGCACCGGGGTGGTGTCCGTACCGGCTAACGTTGGCGGGCATGGAAGAAGTACCGCGGGAAGTACCGCGCAGCCAGGCCCAGGAGCAGGCACCGGAGCGGGCGCAGGCGCCTGACACCGAGGCGCACGTCACGGTCGGCTCGCCCGACGCCATGCAGGACCTCGGCCGCAGGATCGCCGCGCTGCTGCGCCCCGGCGACCTCGTCCTGCTGACCGGGGAGCTCGGCGCCGGCAAGACCACCCTGACCCGCGGCCTCGGCGAGGGCCTCGGCGTGCGGGGGGCGGTGACCTCGCCGACCTTCGTGATCGCCCGGGTCCATCCGTCGCTGACCGGCGGTCCTGCGCTGGTGCACGTGGACGCGTACCGGCTGGGCGGCGGGCTGGACGAGATGGAGGACCTGGACCTCGACGTCTCACTGCCCGAGTCCGTCGTCGTCGTGGAGTGGGGCGACGGCAAGGTCGAGGATCTGTCCGACGACCGGCTGCACGTGGTGATCCGGCGCGCGGTCGGCCACGAGGAGGTCCTCGACGACGTACGGGAGGTCGCGGTCCGCGGGGTCGGGGCGCGCTGGTCCGCCGGGGCCGGTCTGGAGACCCTCGCGGGCGTCCTCTCGGAGTAAACGTGCCGACAAGGCGTCGGCAAGATATTGCGCGGGTGGCAGCGCGCGTGGTCACATGGTACCGAGGGCTGGTTAGGCGTACCTAAGTACAGGCTGGCCCCGGCCAGGAGGCAGCCATGTCGACAGCAGGAGCAGCGCGCGTTCCCCGCACGTCCGGCGTGTCCGTGGGGGCGCTGCTCGCGGCGGGCGCCGCCGCCAGCGCCGTGTCGACGCCGCCCGCGCGCGAGCACGCCGAGCACCCGGATCCCCTACGGGAAGGGGCCGAGGGGAGCGAGCGGGCCGCCGCGGAGTCCGAAGCGGCCTGAGGCGGAGACGACGAAGGTCCCGGAGGTCCCGGAGGTCCCCCGTTCGGGTGGATCCGGCGCACCGGAGCCCGGTCAGGGAACGACGACGACCTTCGAGCCGATCGTCGCGAAGGCCCACATCGCGTCGCCGTCCGGGCGGGTCATGCGGACACCGCCGGTCTTCTTGTTCGGGTCGGGCGCCGGCAGCGTGTTGTCCACCCGGGCACTGAAGCCGACCACGATCCCCTGCGGGCTCGCGAACCGGACCACGTGCTCGATCGGCACCCCGTCCGAGCCGGTCACGGCGCCCTGGCGGGAGCCCACCGTGTAGTTGCCCGGCGTCGGATGGACCGTGCTCGGCATCACCGCGAACGACTTCGGCTCCTGCCCGGCGGCGCCCACCAGCCACACGCGCTTCGCGCTCACCGAGTACACGACGCGCACGCCGGTGCCGGAGCCAGCCGGAAGGGGCACCGGCTTCGCCGGGTCCGTCTTGGCGGCGCTCGGGGCGGGCGCGGGAGTCTGGGCGACGGCCTTCGGCGGGTGTGCGGGGGCGGTGGCGGAGGCCTGGTAGCCGAGGAAGCCGACGACGGCGAGTGCCGCGACGGTGAGCCCGGCCACGATTCCCGAGCTGCTGCGTGCCACCTTGCTCCACCTCTCCGCATGGTCCATCTCGTCGAACGGCCGGCTGGACCGTCCGTCGGACGACCGGTTGGACGATCGGTCGAACGGTCAGGCCTGAGACCTGGGTCGAAGGTAGCAGCCGGGGTGCCCGCAGACCGGCCGCAAGGGCCCGGGGCCCCGGAGTCGTAGGCTGTTCGCGTGCTCTTGCTCGCTGTAGATACCGCCACGCCCGCCGTCACCGTCGCCCTGCACGACGGCGAGTCCGTACTCGCCGAGTCGAACCAGGTCGACGCCCGCCGCCACGGGGAGCTCCTGCTGCCCGCCGTCGACAAGGTCCTCGCCGAGGCGGGGGTCAAGCTCGAAGCCGTCACCGGCATCGTCGTCGGCGTCGGCCCCGGCCCCTACACCGGACTGCGGGTCGGCCTCGTCACCGCCTCCACCTTCGCCTCCGTCCTCGGTGTGCCCGTGTACGGGCTGTGCACCCTCGACGGCCTGGCCTACGCGGCCGGCGCCGCCGGGATCGAGGGCCCCTTCACCGTCGCCACCGACGCGCGGCGCAAGGAGGTCTACTGGGCCCGCTACGAGGACCCGCGCACCCGGCTCGGCGAGCCCGCGGTGGACCGGCCGGCCGACATCGCCGAGCGGGTCGCCGCACTGCCCGCCGTCGGGCAGGGCGCGCGGCTCTACCCGGAGGTCTTCACCGACGCGCGGGACCCCGAGCACCAGTCGGCCGGCGCTCTCGCGGCCCTGGCGGCCGAGCGCCTCGCCACCGGAGCGGCCTTCGAGAACGCCGACGGCCTGCCCCCGGCCCCGCTCTACCTGCGCCGGCCCGACGCCCAGGTGCCCAAGAACTACAAGGTGGTCACCCCGCAGTGACCGGCCCGACCGCCCCGGCCGCCGGGGCCGCCCCGGCCGTGCTGCTGCGCGAGATGCGCTGGTGGGACATCGGGCCCGTGCTGGAACTGGAGCACGAGCTCTTCCCCGAGGACGCCTGGTCCGCCGGGATGTTCTGGTCCGAGCTCGCCCGCGCGCGCGGCCCCGAGGCCACCCGCCACTACGTCGTCGCCGAGAGCCCGGACGGCCGCCTGGCCGGCTACGCCGGGCTGGCCGCCGCCGGCGACCTGGGCGACGTACAGACCATCGCGGCCGCGCGCGACCAGTGGGGCACCGGGCTCGGCGCCCGGCTCCTCACCGACCTGCTGCACGCCGCCACCGCGTTCGAGTGCGCCGAGGTGCTCCTGGAGGTACGGGTGGACAACACCCGCGCCCAGAAGCTGTACGAGCGCTTCGGCTTCGAGCCGATCGGCTTCCGGCGGGGTTACTACCAGCCCGGCAACGTGGACGCGCTCGTGATGCGCCTCTCCGATCCCGCCACCTCCCTGCCCCCGACATTCCAAGACGCCGTAAGAAGTGAGACCCATGGCTGACGAACCGCTCGTCCTCGGCATCGAGACCTCCTGCGACGAGACCGGCGTCGGCGTCGTCCGCGGCACCACCCTGCTGGCCGACGCCATCGCGTCGAGCGTCGACGAGCACGCCCGCTTCGGCGGCGTCGTGCCCGAGGTGGCCTCCCGCGCGCACCTGGAGGCGATGGTCCCCACCATCGAGCGCGCCCTGAAGGAGGCCGGGGTCAGCGCCCGCGACCTCGACGGCATCGCCGTCACCGCGGGCCCCGGCCTCGCGGGAGCGCTGCTGGTGGGCGTCTCGGCCGCGAAAGCGTACGCGTACGCGCTGGGCAAGCCGCTGTACGGGGTGAACCACCTGGCCTCGCACATCTGCGTCGACCAGCTGGAGCACGGGCCGCTGCCCGAGCCGACGATGGCGCTGCTGGTCTCCGGCGGGCACTCCTCGCTGCTGCTGGCCCCCGACATCACCTCCGACGTACGGCCGCTCGGCGCGACCATCGACGACGCGGCGGGCGAGGCCTTCGACAAGATCGCGCGCGTGCTGCAGCTGGGCTTCCCCGGCGGGCCGGTCATCGACCGGCTGGCGCGCGAGGGCGACCCGAAGGCGATCAACTTCCCGCGCGGGCTGACGGGGCCGCGCGACGCGGCGTACGACTTCTCCTTCTCCGGGCTCAAGACCTCGGTCGCCCGCTGGATCGAGGCGAAGCGCAAGGCGGGCGAGGACGTGCCGGTCCGCGACGTGGCGGCGTCCTTCCAGGAGGCCGTGGTGGACGTGCTGACGCGCAAGGCGATCCGCGCGTGCAAGGACGAGGGCGTCGACCACCTGATGATCGGCGGCGGTGTCGCGGCCAACTCCCGGCTGCGCTCGCTCGCGCAGGAGCGGTGCGACGACGCGGGGATCGTCCTGCGGGTGCCGCGGCCGGGGCTGTGCACGGACAACGGCGCGATGGTGGCGGCGCTGGGCGCGGAGATGGTCAAGCGGAACAGGCCCGCCTCGGACTGGGACCTGTCGGCGGACTCCTCGCTCCCGGTGACCGACCCGCATGTTCCAGGCCGTTCTCACGGCCGTTCCGACGGCGAAGAGGGCCACGGGCACAGCCACGGGCACGGCCACGACCACGACCACGTGCACGAACTGAGCAAGGACAACCTGTACTCGTGAGCACCGTCGCGCTGATGTGGGAGGCCCGGGCGGTGCCCGGGCGGGGCAACGAGCTGCTGGAGTGGGCCCGTTCGCGGGTGCTGGCCCAAGAGCCGGTGCGGCGCGAGGTGTTCCGGGCGCCGCAGGACCGGGTGCTCGTCATCACCTGGTGGGACGCGCCCGGCGGAGTCGCCGAGGATCTCCCCGAACTGCCGGAACCGGACGCCGACTTGATTACGCGGGCGGTGCACCGCTGGCGCTTCGAGTCGGTCGAGTCCGAGGTGGCCGGCGGAAGCTGAGCCTGCGGGCGGGGGCCCGGCGATTCCGCGCGGCCTGCGGATATGGTCATGCGCATGCCCCGCTTTGACCTGCCGCCGCCGCCCCCTCCCGCGCACCTGCGCGCCTGGCTCGACGAGAACACCGTACGGGCCGACCGCGCCCGGTTCCTGAACGAGCTCGGGCGGCGGAGTCTGGGTTTCGGACGGCTGCTGCTGCTCTGGGCGGTGTCGGCGGTCTTCGCCCTCGGCTGGTCCTTCGTGGGCATGGCCCTGATGGCCATCGAGACGCACGATCCCCTCTCGTACGTCTTCGGCCTGATCTTCGCCGTGCTCGGGGTCGGCGTGCTGATCCCGGCCGGATTCTGGTTCGCCTGGGGCGCCAAGCGGGACCGGCAGGTGCGCCGGCTGATGTGCGCGTGGGCGGAACTGGAACCGGACCCGGCCGCCGACCACGCCATGCGCGCGCCGGCGCGCAGCCTGACCTGGCTGCTGGCCTCCTTCGCCCTGGGCGTGCTCGGGCTCTGGGTGACCTTCGGGTCCGCGGCCGCGGCCCGGCCGGGCTCGGAAACGTACGGCGAGGTCGCCTACACCATGGGCCTCGGCATGATCCTGTGGATCACCGCCCTGCTCGGCCTCGGCAAGGCGGGCGCGCACTACCGGTGGGCCGTCCGCTTCTACCGCCGCGGCCCCGCGGCCTCCTGAGCCCCGGCCGAGGGCTCGGCACCGGCCGCGGCGGCCGCCGCCGGTGAGCCGATCAGCATCGAGGGCGCCCCGGCGACCCGGGTCAGGAACACGGTCGCGGAGTGGGGCCCCTGTGGCTTCACCTTCCTGCGCAGCTCTTCCGGCTCGATCGCCGAGCCGCGCTTCTTCACCGTCAGGATGCCGACCCCGCGCTCGCGCATCAGGGCCTTGAGCTTCTTCAGGCCGAAGGGCAGTACGTCGGTGATCTCGTACGAGGTCGCGTACGGGGTCGCGCGCAGCTCGTCCGCGGTGATGTACGCGATGGTCGGGTCGATCAGCCGGCCGCCCAGCTGCTCGGCCACCTCGGCGACGAGGTGGGCCCGGATGACGGCGCCGTCGGGCTCGTAGAGGTAGCGGCCGACGGGCCCGGCCTGCGGGTCGGGCAGCGGATCGGTGGTCGCCAAGGCGCGCGGCCCGGGCAGCAGGGTCGCGCGGATCTCGCCCGGGGCGGTCCCGAACCACAGGACGGCCTCCTTCACGTCGCCGTGGTCGGAGATCCACTCGGCCTCGGCCTCCGCCGGCACGGCCTCGTGCGGGATCCCGGGGGCGATCTTGATGGCGGCGAACTTCGCGGCGCGGGCGGTCTCCACGGCCCACGACAGGGGCGGGGAGTAGGACTCCGGGTCGAAGACGCGGCCGCGCCCGCCCCGGCGGGCCGGGTCGATGAAGACGGCGTCGTACCCGGCGGTGTCGACCTCCGTGACGTCGGCCTCCCGGACCTCGATCAGGTCCGCCAGGCCCAGCGCCTCGGCGTTGGCGCGCGCGACGGCGACGGTCAGCGGGTCGCGGTCCACCGCCAGGACGCGGATGCCGAGCCGGGCCAGGGCCAGGGCGTCGCCGCCGATGCCGCAGCACAGGTCCGCGAGGCTGCGTACGCCCAGGGCGGCCAGCCGCTCGGCGCGGTACGAGGCCACCGACGCGCGGGTGGCCATCTCGCCGCCGCCGGGCGTGAAGTACATCCGGTGGGCGTCCTCGGCCCCGAACTTCGCCACCGCGCGCTGCCGCAGGCGGGCTTGGCCGAGGGCTGCGGAGACGAGCGCGGCGGGGTGTTCGCGGCGCAGCCGGGTGGCGACGGCGAGCTCCTGGGCGGGGTCGTAGTCCCGGAGCGAGTCGAGGAGGGCGTGGCCCTCGGGGGTGAGGAGCGCGGCGAAGTCTTCGGGGGTCACGGGATCCATTGTCGGCCACGGTGGGCCAGTCGGAGGAAGGTCGAACTCCGTTCGCGGTGTCGGCCGGGGCGGGCGCGTGGCGGATGCCAGGATGCTCAGCTATGCAGCTAGTCCGACAAAAGGAACATAAGACGCAACAGGGTCACCGGCTCGCGGCAGCAGCGCGAGGCCGGTTGGGGATGGCCGCGACGGCCGCACTGCTGGTCGCCGGACTGGCGACCGGGTGCGGATCCGCGGAGCCCGGGACGCCGGACAAGGCCGCGAAGGCGAAGGCCGCCGCCGGCGCGGAGGCGGCCGGCGCGGCCGGAGCGCTCGGCGGCCACGCCGCGAAGCTGAAGGCCGCCCAGCAGGCGCGGGCGGTCGCCGCGAAGAAGTGGGGCCTGGTCAAACCGCCGCTCATGGCCCCGGCGGCGCCCAAGACGAAGCCGGAGATCTCCACCCGGGACGGCTTCGAGGTGGAGGACCAGGAGAACCTGCCGCCGGTCTTCACCACCGTCCCCACGGAGGAGAAGGTCGTCTTCCTGACGATCGACGACGGCGCCGAGAAGGACCCCGAGTTCCTGAAGATGATGCAGGAGCTGAAGCTGCCGTACACCGCGTTCCTGAGCGACTACCTGGTGCGGGACAACTACCCGTACTTCAAGGAGATGCAGGCCGCGGGCGTCACGCTGAACAACCACACGCTCAACCACCGCTACATGCCGGCGCTCTCCTACGAGAAGCAGCGCCAGGAGATCTGCGGACAGCAGGACACGATCGAGAAGCAGTTCGGCAAGCGGCCGACGCTGTTCCGCCCGCCGTACGGGAACTACAACGAGGACACGCTGCGCGCGGCCAAGTCCTGCGGCATCAAGGCCGTTCCGCTGTGGAACGAAGAGGCCTTCCCGAACCGGATGGACTGGCGGGAGTGGGACAAGGACCTGCACCCCGGTGACATCATCCTCACCCATTTCCGGGGCAAAGAGGACTGGAAGGGCAGCATGACTGACATGATCCGTCATGTCATGAAGACCGTCACGGACAAGGGGTACGCCGTGGCTCGCTTGGAGGACTACTTGTGAGGTACGCGCGCCGGTTGGTAGCCGGAACGCTGGCGGCCGGCGCGCTCGCGCTGTCCCTGACGGGGTGCGGGGACAGCGTGCAACCCACCGAACGGATGGGCCGCAAGGCGACGGAGGGCAAGGAGTCCGCGTCGCCTTCGCCCTCCCCCTCCGGGGCGGGGGCCGGATCGACGGGCGGATCGAGCGCCGCGGGGGACGAGGCGTACAAGAAGTGGGGCCTGAGCGCCCCCCTCCAGTACGCCCCCAAGCCGGCGGCCAAACCCCCGATCCCGCCGGCGAAGCCGGGCAGGGTCCAGGTCCTGGACCGAATACCCGTCCCGGCGGACGACAAGGTCGTCTTCCTGACGTTCGACGACGGCGCCGAGAAGAGCCCCGAGTTCCTGAAGATGGCCGCCGACCTGAAGCTGCCGATCGGCATGTTCCTGACGGACAACATCGCCTCGTCGGACTACGGCCACTTCGAGAAGCTCCGCGACAACGGCTCCAACAGCACGATAAACAACCACACCCTGACGCACCCGAATCTGCGGACCCTGCCCTTCGAGGCGCAGAAGAAGGAGATATGCGGGCAGCAGGAACGCCTGGAGAAGCGCTTCGGCACGAAGCCGCCCCTCTTCCGCCCGCCGTACGGGAACTACAACGACGACACCCTCAGGGCCGCGCACGAGTGCGGGATATCGCAGCTGCTCCTGTGGCGCGTGTCGATGCAGATCAACAACTTCCAGTACGCCGAGGGCGCCGCGCTCAAGCCGGGTGACATCGTCCTGGCCCACTTCCGCGGCCCGTCGGAGCTCAAGGGCACGACGGAGACCGAGATGACGACGCGGATGCTCCAGCGGATACAGGAGCAGGGGTACAGGATCGGGCGGCTGGAGGACTACCTCTAGGTCGTCGGGCTCAGTACCGGCGTGATCGTCGTTTCCACCGGTCCGAGACTGTCCGCCTCGCGCTGGCGTTCCGCGCTGTCGGAGATGCGCAGCAGCAGGGCGATCATGATCCAGTTGGCCAGCAGGGACGAGCCGCCGCTGGCCAGGAAGGGCAGGGCCTTGCCCGTCAGCGGGATCAGGCCCGTGACGCCGCCCGCCACGACGAAGACCTGCAGGGCCAGCGCCGACGACAGGCCCACCGCGAGCAGCTTGCCGAAGGGGTCGCGCGCGCCCAGCGCCATGCGCAGCCCCCGCTGCACGAGGAGTGCGTACAGGACGAGGACGGCCATGACGCCGGCCAGGCCGAGCTCCTCGCCCACCGTCGTCAGGATGAAGTCGCTGCGGCCGGCGAATCCGAGCAGTTCCGGGTGGCCCATGCCGAGCCCCGTGCCCGTGATGCCGCCGGTGCCGAAGCTGAACAGCGCCTGCGCGGACTGGTCCGAGACGATGCCCGGCGGCCGGGGGTTCGCGTAGTAGGACAGCGGGTTGAGCCACGCGGCCACGCGCGCCTTGACGTGCGGTTCCGTCGAGCCCACGACGAAGGCGCCCACGCACGACATGAGCAGGCCGCAGATGATCCAGCTGGTGCGCTCGGTGGCGACGTAGAGCATCACCACGAAGACGCCGAAGAAGATCAGCGAGGTGCCGAGGTCGCGCTCGAAGACGAGGACGAGCAGCGACACGATCCACACCGTGATGATCGGTCCGAGCTGGCGCATCGGGGGCAGGCGCATGCCGAGGACCTTGCGGCCGGACAGGGCCAGCGAGTCGCGGTGGATGACCAGGTAGCCCGCGAAGAAGACCGCGATCATGATCTTCACGAACTCGCCGGGCTGCAGCGAGAGCCCGCCGATGACGATCCAGCGCTTCGCCCCGTAGGTGTCCGCGCCGAAAAACGCCGGCGCGATCAGCGCCACCAGTGCGAGGACCATCGTGATGTAGATGAACCGCTGCAGCAGCCGGTGGTCGCGCAGGACCCCCAGCACCGCGATGCAGGCCGCGACGCCTACCACCGACCACATCAGCTGGCCGGGCGCCGTCGCCGGCGAGTTGTACCGCTCCAGGTACCCCTGGTCGAGGCGGTGCAGCAGCACCAGCCCCATCCCGGTCAGCAGCAGGGCGAGCGGGAAGATCAGCGGATCCGCGTACGCCGCGAACCGGCGCACGGCCAAGTGCCCCACCAGCGCGAGCAGCGTCATGCTGATCACGAAGCCGGTGAGGCCGGGCGGCAGCGTGTCGTTCATCGCGAGGCTCGCGCTGATGTGGCCGGAAATGGTCACAGCGAGGACGAGGACGAGCAGCAGCGCTTCGGTGCGGCGGCGCGCGCCCGCCGACGTCAGGGGTTTCAGTCCACGCACGGGATGCCGCCGCCGTCGATGGCGGGGATGCCGCTGTCTTCCTTTGACGGGGTGGGCGCGGGGGCGGAGCCCGGGGAGGACGCGGCCGGGGCCGGCGCGGGCTGACCCGGCGTGGGCTGACCCGGCGCCGGCGTGCCCGCCGATGAGGGAGCGGCGCCCGGTGCGCCCGGGCTCGCAGAGGCCCTGGAACCGATCTGCTCGGCAATGAGGCGCTTTATCTTCATATCGTCTACGACGTTTATATCGGTGCCATGGTTCCTGTCGAAGCGCTCGATGGGAAGGGTCACAAACTCGACGTTGCCCCCGGACAGGCTCTTGGCCTGCTTGAGGAACGCCAGCAGATCCCACCCCTGATCAGTGACGACGTCCTGTTTCGCGGTGTCGATCAGCTTGATCAGTTTCACCGGATCGGTGAAGGTTCCGGCTTGATTCAGCTTGTACGTCGCCCCCGCGAGGAAGGCCTGCTGCCGCTTCGTCCGGTCCAGATCGCCCATGGTCAGCCCCATCCGCTGCCGGACGAAGGCCAGCGACTGCTGCCCGTTCAGCGTGTGCCGTCCCGCCGCGAAGTCGGCCCCGGAGTTCTTGTCCTTCACCGCGTGGTTCAGGCACACCGGTACGCCGTCCAGCGCGTCCGCCAGGTGGTAGAAACCGGCCAGGTTCAGCTCGGCGAAGTGGTCGATCGGGACCCCCAGGAAGCTGCGGACCGTCTCGATCTCCGCCTTGCGGCCCGCCTCGCGCCCCTCGCGCTCCAGCTGCCGCTTGTCCGTGACGCCCCGGGCGGAGAGCTGCTCCTCGGTCTTGGCCTTCGCCCGCCCGTACGCCTCCTTGATCTTGGCCTTGCCCGTGTACCCGGGCACGCCGTGCAGGTCGACGAAGTCGTCGCGCGGCACCGAGAAGGCCTTCGCCTTGCTCCCGTCGCCGGGGAGGTGGACCAGGATCAGGGTGTTGGCGTTGTAGCCGCCGACGTCCGAGCTCGCGCCCGCGTGCAGCTTGTCGAGGACCTCCGGCGGGAGGTCCTCGCCGTTCTGGTCGCGACGGCTGTCCAGGCCCATCAGCAGGATGTTCGTATCGCCGGACTTCGACTTCTCGGCGCCCTCGAGGGCTTTGGAACTGCCGATGCTGGCGGCCAGGTCCCGGTACAGGTACCAGGCCGAGCCGCCGCCGGTCACCGCCAGCGCGCAGCCGGCCGCCAGCAGGGTGCGGACGAGCCGGATCCGGCGCGAGGGCCTGCGGCGGCGGGTCGCGGGGGCCTGCGGCCGTTCCCGTCCCGGGGGCTTCCTGCGGTGCGCGCTCATGCCTGTCGATGGTGGGGGAGCGCTGCTGAAGGAATCCTGAGGGTCCTGAAGCCGCCTTCAGGGGCGGGGCGGAGCGGGCCCGCGCTCCGGCACGCGCAGCAGGAGCCGTGCGCCCGCGCCCCCGGCGGACGCCGGGAGCGCGCGGACCTCGCCGCCGTGCGCCCGCGCGATCTCCCGGGCGATGGCCAGGCCCAGGCCGGTGCCTCCGCTGGTGCGGCCCCGGTCCGCGTCCAGTCGTACGAACCGCTCGAAGACCCGGTCCCGGTCCGCCTCCGGGATGCCCGGCCCGTCGTCCTCGACCTCCAGCAGCGCCCAGCCGTCCCCGCTCGAAGCCGCCCGGACGGTGACCCCGGTGCGGGCGTACCGCAGGGCGTTGTCCACGAGGTTGGCCAGCGCCCGCTCCAGTCGCGCCGGATCTCCGGCGGCCGCTACGGGGGCCCGCGCGTCCAGCCGCATCGCGACCCTGGGCTCCGGGCGCCGCGCCAGGTCCTCGGCGGCCAGCAGCGCGAGGTCCACCGGCTCGGTGCGCGGCGCGGGCCCGCCGTCGAGGCGGGCCAGCAGGAGCAGATCGGCCGCGATGCCCTGGAGCCGCTCGGTATCGGCCAGCGCGGCCGCCACCGACTCCCGGTCGGGGTCCCGCAGCGCCACCTCCAGGCGGGACCGGACGGCCGCGAGGGGGTTGCGCAGCTCGTGCGAGGCGTCGGCGGTGAACTGCCGCTGGCGGGCGTCACCGCGCTCCAGCCGGTCGAGCGTCTCGTTGACGGTCCGGGCCAGCCGCGCGATCTCGTCGGCGCCGCCCGGGTCCGGGACCCGGCGGTCCAGCTCGCTCGCGGTGACCGCCGCCAGCTCGGTGCGGATCGCGGTGACGGGGCGCAGCGCGTGCCCCGTCACCCACCAGGCCAGGGCCGCCGAGAAGGCGATCAGCGGGGGCGCGCCGGCCAGCAGGCCGAGCGCGACGGCCCGGTTGGCGTCGTCGACGTCACCGAGCACGGTCATGGCGTAGACGGTGTGCGGGGCGTGCACCCCCGGCGGGCCGGGCGCCTCCACGGCGACCACCACGCGCCGCTGCGCGCCGGGGCGCGCGGGCGGCAGGACTGCCGACCGCGCGTCGTCGCCGGGCGCGGGAGGCAGCCCGGCGAGCCCGGGGGTTTGCTTCCCGTCCCCGCTGGTGGCCACGATCGCGCCGGCCGCGTCCCGTACGAGGACCAGGTCGACCCCGCCCTCGGGCGCGGGCAGCCGGCTGCCGGCCGGGAGGGCCGCGGTGTCGAACTGGGCGGCGACCTTGCGGGCGGCGAGCTCGGTGCGGCCGGTGGTGTTCTCGATGAGGTTGGCGCGCAGCAGCGTGTACAGCCACAGCCCGCCGGTGGCGAGGACGGCGGCCATCGCGAGGGCGGCGGCCGCGGCGGCGCGGGCCCGCAGGCTGCCGAGGCGCCGGGGCCGCGACGCGGACGTGGACGGGGACGGGGGCGGCGGCCGCGACGGGGACGGCGGCCGCGACGTGGACGGGGGCCGCGGTCGTGCCCTATCCACCGTCAGGCGCCATCCGGTAGCCGGTGCCGTGGACGGTGAGGATCGAGCGGCGGCCGAAGGGGGCGTCGATCTTCCGGCGGAGCGAGGAGACGTAGACCTCGACGATGTTCGGGTCGATGCCGTGCGGGGTGTCCCAGACCTCGTCGAGGATGTCCAGCTTGGCGACGGCCCGGCCGGGCTGCTCCATCAGGCAGGCCAGTACGCCGAGCTCGCGGGCGGTCAGCTCGATCTCGTGCGGGCCGCGGCGGCAGCGGCGGCCGCGCGGGTCGAGGAAGAGGTCGCCGGCCTGGAGCACGCTGGGGCGCGGGGCGGCGGCCCGGCGGGTGAGCGCGCGCAGCCGGGCGGCGAGGACGACGAAGGAGAACGGCTTCGTGAGGTAGTCGTCGGCGCCGGAGTCGAGGCCCTCGGCCTCGTCGTACTCGCCGTCCTTGGCGGTCAGCATGAGGACGGGCGTGGAGTCGCCGTGGGCACGCATGCGCCTGCAGATCTCGTAGCCCGAGAGTCCGGGGAGCATCAGGTCGAGGAGCACGACGTCGTACGGCCCCCCGGTGAGGGCGAGGTCCAGCCCCCGGTGCCCGTCGTGGGCGAGGTCGATCCAGTGCCCGTCGACGCCGAGCCCGCGCCGCAACGATTCGGCGAGGCCCACTTCGTCTTCGACGACCAGGATGCGCATGCACCAAGCGTCACATACCGGACCACCCTGCTCGGGCCCCCGGACGTCGAGCACCGACCGGCCGGGCGGGACGAGCCCGGGCGGGGCGCGGCGGGCAGTGCCTGGGCGGGTTCGGGAGAGGGCCGGGCGGGGGCGCGTCGGCCCAGGCTCGGGCGGAGCCCGGGGCGGGTCCGCGGCGGGTCCGCGGCGGGGCGCGGGCGGGCGGGCCGGGGCGGGGTTCCGGGGCGTCTCCAGGCGGCCAGGACGGCGAAACCGGCGGCGCGTATTGGCACTCCGCTTGACCGAGTGCTAATCCCCGGAATAGTCTCGCGTCTGGCACTCGCCCCTGGTGAGTGCCAACACAGCGACAGGCAGATCCGGCACCCGCGACGACGGATCGACCTGGTCGCCACCTCAGACAGTTAACCCCGGATCTCCGAAGGGGGAGGTCGGATCGTGACGACCACCAGCTCCAAGGTTGCCATCAAGCCGCTTGAGGACCGCATTGTGGTCCAGCCGCTCGACGCCGAGCAGACCACGGCCTCTGGCCTGGTCATCCCGGACACCGCGAAGGAGAAGCCCCAGGAGGGCGTCGTCCTTGCCGTGGGCCCGGGTCGCTTCGAGGACGGCCAGCGTCTCCCGCTGGACGTCACCGTCGGCGACGTCGTCCTGTACTCCAAGTACGGCGGCACCGAAGTGAAGTACAACGGCGAGGAGTACCTCGTCCTCTCGGCCCGCGACGTGCTCGCGATCGTCGAGAAGTAAGTCACTTCTCCAGTTTTGCTTTGAGCTACGCCCCTGGTCACCCCTGCTGATGCCGGGCGGCGAGGGGCGTAGTTCGTTCTAGGCGGTCGCGGTGAGCGGCCGGGGATCGCAACGAGAGGGCTGAACCGCTCCCATGCCGAAGATTCTTAAGTTTGACGAGGACGCCCGTCGCGCCCTCGAGCGCGGCGTCAACAAGCTTGCCGACACGGTCAAGGTGACGATCGGCCCCAAGGGCCGCAACGTCGTCATCGACAAGAAGTTCGGCGCTCCCACCATCACGAACGACGGTGTCACCATCGCTCGCGAGGTCGAGCTGGACGACCCGTACGAGAACCTGGGCGCGCAGCTCGTGAAGGAGGTGGCCACCAAGACCAACGACGTCGCGGGTGACGGCACCACCACCGCCACCGTGCTGGCCCAGGCGCTGGTCCGCGAGGGTCTGCGCAACGTCGCCGCGGGTGCTTCCCCGGCCGCCCTGAAGAAGGGCATCGACGCCGCGGTCAAGGCCGTGTCCGAGGAGCTCCTCGCGACCGCCCGCCCGATCGAGGACAAGTCCGACATCGCCGCCGTGGCCGCGCTCTCCGCGCAGGACCAGCAGGTCGGCGATCTCATCGCCGAGGCGATGGACAAGGTCGGCAAGGACGGTGTCATCACCGTCGAGGAGTCCAACGCCTTCGGCCTGGAGCTGGAGTTCACCGAGGGCATGGCCTTCGACAAGGGCTACCTGTCCCCGTACATGGTCTCCGACCAGGAGCGTATGGAGGCCATCCTCGATGACCCGTACATCCTGATCAACCAGGGCAAGATCTCCTCCATCCAGGACCTCCTGCCGCTGCTGGAGAAGGTCATCCAGGCCGGCGCCTCCAAGCCGCTCCTGATCATCGCCGAGGACGTCGAGGGCGAGGCGCTCTCCACCCTCGTCGTCAACAAGATCCGTGGCACCTTCAACGCCGTCGCCGTCAAGGCGCCCGGCTTCGGTGACCGCCGCAAGGCGATGCTGCAGGACATGGCCACCCTCACCGGTGCCACCGTCATCGCCGAGGAGGTCGGCCTCAAGCTCGACCAGGCCGGTCTGGACGTACTGGGCTCCGCCCGCCGCGTCACGATCTCCAAGGACAACACCACCATCGTCGACGGTGGCGGCAGCTCCGACGAGGTCCTCGGCCGCGTCAACCAGATCAAGGCCGAGATCGAGTCGACCGACTCGGACTGGGACCGCGAGAAGCTGCAGGAGCGCCTGGCGAAGCTCGCCGGCGGCGTCTGCGTCATCAAGGTCGGCGCCGCCACCGAGGTGGAGCTCAAGGAGAAGAAGCACCGTCTCGAGGACGCCATCTCGGCGACCCGCGCCGCGGTCGAGGAGGGCATCGTCTCCGGCGGTGGCTCCGCGCTCGTCCACGCCGTCAAGGTCCTCGAGGGCAACCTCGGCCTGACCGGCGACGAGGCCACCGGTGTCGCGGTCGTGCGCCGCGCCGCCGTCGAGCCGCTGCGCTGGATCGCCGAGAACGCCGGCCTCGAGGGCTACGTCATCACCTCGAAGGTCGCCGAGCTCGACAAGGGTCAGGGCTTCAACGCCGCCACCGGCGAGTACGGCGACCTGGTCAAGGCCGGCGTCATCGACCCGGTCAAGGTCACCCGCTCCGCCCTGGAGAACGCCGCTTCCATCGCGTCGCTGCTGCTCACGACCGAGACCCTGGTCGTCGAGAAGCCGGCCGACGACGAGGCCGACGCCGGTCACGGTCACGGCCACAGCCACTGAGGCTGACGCCTGAGGCGTGAGAAGGCCCCGGTCACCGCTGCCAAGCGGGGGTGACCGGGGCTTTCCGTTTCCGGGTGCGGGGCTGCCGGCTATCCGGGCATCATGCCCAACTGCCGCATCAGGCTGGGGACGTCGTAGTACCACCAGTCTTCCGCGATCTGGCCGTTCTCGATCCGGCACGTCGTACAGCCCGACATGCTTATTTCCTTGCCGGTCGGCGCGACCCCCATGAACTCGCCCTTGTGGGTGCCCTTGCAGTCCCACAGCGTGGTGACGCAGTCCCCTTCGGCGATCTGGTTCGTCACGTCGAGCTTCAAGTCGAAGGCGTTGCGCCACATGCCGATGGTCTGCCGGATGCCCTCCCGGCCGCCGCCCTGGCCCTCGCTCTCCATGATGTCGTGGGTGACGTAGTCGGCCGCCACGCACTCGTCGATGACGTCGAAGTCGCCCTTCCCGATGACCTCGTCGAGCAGCCGGTTCACGACGATCTTGTTGAGGTACTCGTCACGGACCACGTCGAGGTTCATGAACTTCGGCATGCCCTCGCAGAGAGCCACCATCTCCTGGAACATCCGGTCGGTCTCCGGGAGCTGAGAGTTCTTCATGGCGTCTTCGTACGAGGGGAACTCGACGAGGTCGAGGTAGTGGGTCTGGGAGTCGCGGTCCCTGCCGATCAGGGTGTGGGTGACCGTGCGCTTGCCGCTGGCCTGTTCCGCCCAGCGGTCGATGAGGGCGTTCATCTCGTCGAACCGCTCGGTCTCGTAATCGATTACTTGTACGAATGTCATCGGTCGCCTCCCGTGCTGGATGGGACACATCCAGTCTAGGGAGATTTCACCCTTTTGCCGCGTTTACCCGCTGGGCTGGTTACTGCGGCCCGTACTTGCGCCCCGTACGCGAGGAGACCCCGCCCAGCAACCCGCGCGGCGTCAGCTTCACCAGGCCCATCAGCGCCTTGTACCGCGGGTCCGGGATCGACACCGTCTTGCCCCGCGCCAGATCGGCCAGGGCCGCGGCCACCAGCTTGTCCGCGTCCAGCCACATCCAGCCGGGGATGTTGTCCGTGCCCATGCCGGCGCGCTCGTGGAACTCGGTGCGCACGAAGCCCGGGCAGAGCGCCATCAGCCGGACGCCCGACCCCGTCAGGTCCTTCGCCGCACCCTGCGTGAACTGCACGACCCAGGCCTTGCTCGCCCCGTAGGTGCCGCGCGGCAGGAACGCGGCCACCGAGGCGACGTTGATCACGCCGCCGCGCCCGCGCGAGCGCATCGACTCCGTCGCCGCCGAGGTCAGCCGCAGCACGGCCTCGATGTGCACCTTCAGCATCGTCAGCTCGTCGGCCATGGGGACCTCGAGGTAGCGGCCCTTGTTGCCGAAGCCCGCGTTGTTGACCAGCAGGTCCACCGGGTGCTTTCGGTCGCCGAGGCGCTTCTCGACCGCCGCGATGCCCTCCTCGGTGGAGAGGTCCGCGACCAGCACCTCGGCCTCGATGCCGTGTCGGTCGTGCAGTTCGGTGGCCTGCTCGCCGAGGCGCTTGCCGTCCCGGGCCACCAGGACGAGGTTGTGCCCCTGGGCGGCGAGCCGCCGGGCGAAGGCGGCGCCGATGCCCGCCGTGGATCCCGTAATCAACGCAGTCGTCATACGCGCAACCTAGTCGCCCGGGGCGCCGCCTCCCGTACCGGCTGGTGCGTCAGCCCCCGTGCGGGAGGCCGTCGTTCCCGTACTTCTCCACATACGCCAGCGCCTTGTCCCGCACCGACGGCTCCAGCGCGTCGCCCGCCGCCAGGGTGCGCGCCAGCAGCTCCCGCTCGGTGGTGAAGGCGCGGAACCAGAACTCCACCGTCACCTCGTGATCGGGGCGGTGCAGCACCTCGATGGTGTCGCCGGGGGATACCCGGCCCTCCTCGATCACCCGCAGGTACGCGCCCGGCCGCGCGGCCCGGGTGAACCGCTTGACCCAGGCCCTCTCGCCGAGCGACCCCTGGAACGTCTGGCACGGGATGCGCGCCGAGGCCACCTCCAGGACCAGATCGGGGCCGACCCGCCAGCGCTCGCCGAGCTTCGCGCCGTTCACGTCGAGGCCGGAGGTCGTGAAGTTCTCGCCGAACAGCCCGCCGGGCAGCTCGCGCTCCAGCTCGCCCTCCCACCACTCCAGGTCCTCGCGGGCGTACGCGTACACGGCCTGGTGGTCGCCGCCGTGATGGCGCAGGTCGCAGACGTCGTCGCCCTCGACACCGCTCGCCGCGACACCCTTGGGGCCCGGGGCGAAGACGCGTACGGGACCGGACGCGGGGAGCTTGCGGTGGCCGGTCATCCCACCCTCCGAGTCGGTGTATTCGACGGCCGTCGCGCGGCCGAGGTTCACGGAGATCAGATGCATGCCCCCACGCTAGCCGAATCGCCTCAAAGCGGCACGGGGTTATTGGCGCCGCGATCAAAGTATCCCTTATGCTCGAAGGGTGATCGAGGCACGTCATCTCCGAGTTCTGCGCGCTGTCGCCGGAACCGGGTCATTCTCCGCCGCCGCCCGCGAGCTCGGCTGCACCCAGCCGGCCGTCTCCCAGCAGATGAAGGCGCTGGAGCTGTCCGCCGGCACCCCGCTGCTGATCCGTACCGGGCGCGAGATGCGCCTCACCCAGGCCGGTGAGGCGCTGGTCCGCCACGCCGCCGGGATCCTCGCCGGACTGACCGCCGCCGAGGAGGAGGTCGCGGCCATCGCCGGGCTGCGCGCGGGCCGGGTCCGGCTCGTCTCCTTCCCCAGCGGCAGTTCCACGCTGGTGCCCACCGCGCTCGCGGCGATGCGCGCCGAGCACCCGGGGACCCGGATCTCGCTGGTGGAAGCCGAGCCGCCGCGCTCGGTGGAGATGCTGCGCGAGGGCGACTGCGATCTCGCCCTGGCCTTCCGCTACGGCGGCGCCTCGGGGTCGTCCGCCGAGTGGGAGGACCTCGTGGTCCGGCCGCTGCTGACCGACCGGCTCGTCGGGCTGGTCCCCGAGGGGCACCGGCTGGCGGGTGCGGAGCGGGTGGGCATGGCGGACCTGGCCGACGAGCCCTGGATCGCGGGCTGCCCGCGCTGCCGCCGCCATCTGGTCGAGGTGTGCGAGGGGGTCGGATTCACCCCGCGCATCGACTTCGCCACCGACGACTACCCGGCCGTGGTCGGCCTGGTCGGGGCCGGACTCGGGGTCGCCGTGCTGCCGGAGCTCGCGGTGGAGTCCGTACGGGCCAAGGGCGTGAGCACCCTCGTGGTGGAACCGGCCGTCGAGCGCGAGGTCGTGGCCCTGACCCTGCCGGACCTGGCCCGGGTGCCGGCGGTGGCCGCGACCCTGGCCGAGCTGGAGCGGGCGGCCAAGCGCTGAGCCCGCGCGGGCACCCCCGTACGAAGCCTCGTACGGGGGCACCGGCGTGGCCGGGCCGGGCCGCCACGCGAGAGACCGTACGGGGGTACGGCCGGTCGGGTGGCGTCCCTGGCCGGTGCGCGGCACGTTGTGCGCGCCGCGCGGGACGCGGCGGGCGTGCCGTGTGAATAGAAGAAACGTTCCTTCGGGTGGGTGGACGGTCGGTCCCGAACGGTCCGCTCAGTGCGGAGCGATCGGTCCGATCACGGTCGTCGCGGGGATCAGGCGATGACGGGCTCGGCCCATCAGCTCTTCGCGTTCGTCCTCGGTGAGGCCGCCCCACACCCCGTAGGGCTCGCGGACGGCGAGTGCGTGCGCGGCGCATTCCGCACGCACCGGGCATCGCATGCAGACCTCTTTAGCCGAGGCCTCGCGCGCGCTCCTGGCCGCGCCCCGCTCACCTTCCGGGTGGAAGAAGAGGGAGCTGTCGACCCCGCGACAGGCAGCCAGCAGCTGCCAGTCCCAGAGGTCGGCGTTCGGTCCGGGGAGGCGGGAGAAATCTGCCATTGGTAGTCCTCTTGGTGCCGGTACTGAGGCGGATACGGTCCATGTCTCCACACCTACTGTCGTAGTAGATGTAAATATGACTCATTGGGAATCTAGCCTCAGACATGCGCCAAACGGAAGGAAAGCCGCCAAATAGGGCATAACGCTAGATGGAGGACACGCGGAGAGTGGTGCCCGCGTCGTGTTCGCTTCCTCACGTAGAGTGCCGAAGGTGTCCGTCCGACCCGTAACTCTTTCGAGTGACCATCGTTGAGAGTGTGAAGGCGGTTGAACCAAGAAGTTCTCGGACAGGTGTCCGGGAGCATCGACCGCACAGGTGACGATACGTACCAGCCTGGAGGCTCAAGGTGACGCGCATCAGCAGCTGCGGAGGGCGGTCATGACATCCGTCCTCGTCTGCGACGACTCCCCGCTTGCCCGAGAGGCGCTCCGCCGCGCGGTTGCCACCGTGCCCGGCGTCGAGCGTGTGACGACGGCCGCCAACGGCGAGGAAGTCCTCCGCCGCTGGGGTGCCGACCGCTCCGACCTGATTCTGATGGATGTACGGATGCCAGGGCTCGGCGGTGTGGAGACGGTTCGCCGGCTGCTCTCGGCCGATCCCGGCGCCCGCATCATCATGCTGACGGTCGCCGAAGACCTGGACGGCGTGGCCCTCGCGGTCGCCGCCGGCGCCCGGGGTTATCTGCACAAGGACGCCTCGCGCGCCGAACTGCGGGCCACGGTCACCCAGGCCCTCGCCGACCCGACCTGGAGGCTGGCCCCGCGCCGGCTGCGCTCGGCAGAGATGGGCGCCGCGCCCACGCTCACCGCGCGCGAGATCCAGGTGCTGGAGGGCATGAGCCACGGCCGGTCCAACGCGGAGATCGGGCGCGAGCTCTTCCTCTCCGAGGACACGGTCAAGACGCACGCCCGCCGGCTGTTCAAGAAGCTGGGCGCCTCGGACCGGGCGCACGCCGTGGCGCTCGGGTTCCGCTGGGGCCTGGTCCGCTGACCGCACGACCGCCGGCCCTCACCGGCCGGCGGCGCCGCGGTCGCGGCAGGGCCGGGCGGGGCTCCCGCGGCGGGTCCCGGCGGCCCCTCCGATCGATCCCCCGCAACCTGCTGCGGACGGGGGATTGGCGGGGCACAATCCGGGGGACGTGTCGCTTCGCGCGGCATGCCGCATGCTTGAGGGTGTGGCGCATCCTGGAGATGTCGCCTCGGGGGCGATTCGGCCGAGCGGGAGGGGAGGGGCCAGAGCATGAGTTCCGGTGCACCCACCCCGCATAACGCTTCGACGCACAACACGGGCCGCAGTGCCGCGAATGCCCCGGCGCCAAGGCACCATGGATTGATGCGCGACGACGAGACCCCGGGGTCACCCGCGGTCACAGGCTCCACCGGCGCTGCCAGAGGCGGCGGCGACGGCACCGTCGGCGCGCTCGTACGCCGTGCGGTCGAGGGCGACGAGCAGGCCACGCACGATCTGCTCGCGTTCGTGCACCCCCTCGCCATCCGCTATTGCCGCACCCGGCTCTCGCGGCTCCCGGGTGACGCTCGTCACTTCGTGGAGGACCTGGCGCAGGAGGTCTGTGTCGCCGTCCTGATGGCGCTGCCGCGCTACCGCGACACCGGGCGCCCCTTCGAGGCCTTCGTCTTCGCCATCGCCGCGCACAAGGTCGCCGATCTGCAGCGGGCCGCCATGCGGCACCCGGGCAGCACGGCCGTGCCCTCCGACGAGATGCCGGAGCGGCCCGACGACTCGCTGGGCCCGGAAGAGCGCGCGCTGCTGAGCAGCGACGCCGCCTGGGCCAAGAAGCTGCTGGCCAACCTCCCGGAGAACCAGCGCGAGCTCCTCGTGCTGCGCGTCGCCGTCGGGCTGACCGCCGAAGAGACCGGGCAGATGCTCGGCATGTCCCCCGGAGCCGTACGGGTGGCCCAGCACCGGGCGCTCAGTCGGCTCCGCGCGCTCGCCGAGCAGTAGAACGGCCTCGTCGGGCAGGAGAACGGCCTCGCCGGGCAGGAGAAACGGCGGGGGCGCATGATCCCGGTTCGCCGGGGTTCGCCGGGTTCATTCATCGTAGGAAACGACGAACCTTGGCCTTGATCTTGGTCGTGGAATGAGACGCGTCGGGATCCCGTTAGCATGGACATCCGCGCTGAGCAAGACCATCTGGGAAGGTGTCATGACTGTGAACGCCGACGGAGTGCCCGACAAATTCGCCACACTCGGCCTCACGTACGACGACGTGCTGCTGCTGCCCGGCTCGTCGGACATGTCCCCGGACGCGATCGACACCTCCTCCCTCATCTCGCGCAACGTCCGCGTGAACGTCCCGCTGCTCTCCGCCGCCATGGACAAGGTCACCGAGGCCCGCATGGCCATCGCGATGGCCCGCCAGGGCGGCGTCGGCGTTCTGCACCGCAACCTCTCCATCGCCGACCAGGCCAACCAGGTCGACCTGGTCAAGCGCTCCGAGTCCGGCATGGTCACCGACCCGATCACGGTGCACCCGGACGCGACCCTGCGCGAGGCCGACGAGCTGTGCGCGAAGTTCCGCATCTCCGGCGTCCCGGTCACCGACCCGGCCGGCAAGCTGCTCGGCATCGTCACCAACCGCGACATGGCCTTCGAGTCGGACCGCAGCCGCCAGGTGCGCGAGGTCATGACCCCGATGCCGCTGGTCACGGGCAAGGTCGGCATCTCCGGCGTGGACGCCATGGAGCTGCTGCGCCGCCACAAGATCGAGAAGCTGCCCCTCGTCGACGAGTCCGGCATCCTCAAGGGCCTCATCACGGTCAAGGACTTCGTCAAGGCCGAGAAGTACCCGAACGCCGCCAAGGACAAGGACGGCCGGCTGCTGGTCGGCGCGGCCGTCGGCGTCGCCGGCGACGCGTACGACCGCGCCCAGGCCCTGATCGAGGCGGGCGCCGACTTCATCGTCGTCGACACCGCCCACGGTCACTCCCGCCTCGTCGGCGACATGGTCTCCAAGATCAAGTCCAACTCGACGGTCGACGTCATCGGCGGCAACATCGCCACCCGCGACGGTGCCCAGGCACTCATCGACGCCGGCTGCGACGGCATCAAGGTCGGCGTCGGCCCCGGCTCCATCTGCACCACCCGCGTCGTCGCCGGCATCGGCGTCCCGCAGGTCACCGCGATCTACGAGGCCGCCCTCGCCGCCAAGGCGGCCGGCGTCCCGGTCATCGGCGACGGCGGACTGCAGTACTCCGGCGACATCGCCAAGGCGCTCGTCGCGGGCGCCGACACGGTGATGCTCGGCTCGCTGCTCGCGGGCTGCGAGGAATCCCCGGGCGAGCTGCTCTTCATCAACGGCAAGCAGTTCAAGTCGTACCGCGGCATGGGCTCGCTCGGCGCGATGCAGTCCCGCGGCGACCGCAAGTCCTTCTCCAAGGACCGCTACTTCCAGGAGGGCGTGGGCGGCGACGACAAGCTCATCCCCGAGGGCATCGAGGGCCAGGTCCCCTACCGCGGCCCGCTCTCCGCGGTCGTGCACCAGCTCGTCGGCGGCCTGCGCCAGTCGATGTTCTACGTCGGCGGCCGCACCGTGCCGGAGCTCCAGGACCGGGGCCGGTTCGTCCGGATCACCTCGGCGGGCCTCAAGGAGAGCCACCCGCACGACATCCAGATGACCGTCGAGGCTCCGAACTACAGCCGCAAGGGCTGATCCGAGCAGCGCCGAGGGGCGGGCCCGCACGGGCCCGCCCCTTCGCCGTGCCCGCCGCGTGCGTCCGTACAGCGGTCACCGGAACGCGGCGCGCCGCCCTTCGGGGATACTGGACGGGCAGACCCAGAGGAAAGGCCACCACACGTGACTGAGATCGAGATCGGGCGCGGCAAGCGCGGCCGCCGGGCGTACGCGTTCGATGACATCGCCATCGTCCCCAGCCGCCGTACCCGGGACCCGAAGGAGGTCTCGATCGCCTGGCAGATCGACGCCTACCGCTTCGAGCTCCCGTTCCTGGCCGCCCCCATGGACTCGGTCGTCTCCCCGCAGACCGCGATCCGCATCGGCGAGCTCGGCGGCCTCGGCGTGCTGAACCTCGAAGGCCTGTGGACCCGGTACGAGGACCCGCAGCCGCTGCTCGACGAGATCGCGGAGCTGGACGAGGAGTCCGCCACCCGCCGTCTCCAGGAGATCTACGCCGCCCCGATCCAGGCGGACCTGATCCGCCGGCGCATCAAGGAGGTGCGCGACTCGGGTGTCGTCACCGCCGCCGCGCTCTCCCCGCAGCGCACCGCCGAGTTCTCCAAGGCCGTCGTCGACGCGGGCGTGGACATCTTCGTGATCCGCGGCACCACCGTGTCGGCGGAGCACGTCTCCGGCGCCGCCGAGCCGCTGAACCTCAAGCAGTTCATCTACGAGCTCGACGTCCCGGTCATCGTGGGCGGCTGCGCCACCTACACCGCGGCCCTGCACCTGATGCGCACCGGCGCGGCCGGTGTCCTGGTCGGCTTCGGCGGCGGCGCCGCGCACACCACGCGCAACGTGCTCGGCATCCAGGTCCCGATGGCCACCGCCGTCGCGGACGTGGCCGCGGCCCGCCGCGACTACATGGACGAGTCCGGCGGCCGCTACGTGCACGTCATCGCCGACGGCGGCGTGGGCTGGTCCGGCGACATCCCGAAGGCCGTCGCCTGCGGCGCCGACGCCGTGATGATGGGCTCCCCGCTGGCCCGTGCCACCGACGCGCCCGGCAAGGGCAACCACTGGGGCATGGAGGCCGTCCACGAGGACGTGCCGCGCGGCAAGAAGGTCGACCTCGGTACGGTCGGCACCACCGAGGAGATCCTCACCGGCCCGTCGCACTCCCCGGACGGCTCGATGAACATCTTCGGGGCGCTGCGCCGCTCGATGGCCACCACCGGCTACAGCGAGCTCAAGGAGTTCCAGCGGGTCGAGGTCACCGTCGCGGACTCGCAGCACCACCGCTGACCGGACTTCCGTACGCACGCCGGAGGGCCGGCACCCCGCAGGGGGTGCCGGCCCTCCGGCGTACCGTGGCCGGTCGTCGTACGCCGGTCAGTTCTTGCCCTTGATCCGGCGGTTCATGCAGACGCCCCACGGGATCAGGAAGGCGCCCGCGACGAGCAGGTAGTCGAAGAGGAACTTCGCGTTGTCCTGGGCGATCTGGCCGTGCTCGTCACCCATGACGATGCCGAGCACGAGCGTCGATCCGCCGATGAGCACCCCGGGGACACCGAGCACCCACAGGAGGACGGTGAACCAGACGGCGGGCGGGGCCTGCGGGGCGGCCGGGAGGGCCTCCGGGGCCGCCGCCCGGGTCGGCTGGGCCGGCTGCGCGGGCTGGGGCGGACGGGGGATGCGCGCCGGGTCGCGGGGCGGCATCGCGAGGACCACGGAGGGCGGGACGGACGCGTCGAGCGGGGCCAGGTCGGCCGCGGTGATCCCGAACAGGGCCGGCTCGATGGTGAGGGTGAACCCGTCGTGGCCGACCAGATGGCGGGCGCCGTCGGGGTAGGCCTGCACGAGGGAGCACTCCGCGTAGCGGACGGTGATCCGATTGGCCGCCGTGACCAGGCTGACCCCGTCGGCCGCCACGGTCAGGACCGTGCCCGGATCGGCCAGGGACGGGTGCGCCCGCCCCGTGACGACCTCCTCGGACCCGGTGGGCGCGACCGCGAGCCCCGCCCAGTCCACGCCCCGGCCGGGCACCTGCATCAGGGCGCCGGCCCACAGGGCGCGCGCGACCTCGTGCAGGGCTTCGACGGTGACCGCCTCGATCTCGGCCCTCGCCTCGGCGACGGTGAGGTGGCGGTGGCGCAGCAGGAGGTCCACGGCCTGGCCGGGGAGCCGGGCGGAGGCGAGCTCGGGGCCGTTGAGCCGCGCGAGCGCGGAGGCCCGTACGGCTTCCAGGTCGGCCGGTTCGATCCGGCCGGCCCGCAGCTTCGCGAGGACGTCGACGAAGGCGCCGACCATCGCGTCCTGCTTGTGCGGCAGCGCGTCGGCGTAGGCGACGACGGTCGCGGAGCCGGCGTCGCGCGGGGAGTACTCGGCCGTCGCCGTGTACGAGTACCCGCTCTTGTGGCGCAGGTCCCGCAGCAGCTCCTTGCCGAGGACCTCGGCGAACAGGCTCGCCCCGGTGGAGCGCGGCAGTACGGAGGTCAGGACGACGGCGCCGTCGTCGCCCTGGAAGTAGGCGGGCAGGACGGGCAGGGCGGAGGTGGCCTCGGGCGCGGGATGCCACTCGCCGGAGGGGAGCGCGAGGTCCAGCCCCTCGGGGACGGTGTCGCCGGTGATCCACAGGACGGCGTTCCCGGCGGTGAACCGCGTGCGCGCCCAGTCGCGGACGGTGTCGCCGGTCAGTTGCCGCAGGCCGGTCTCGGCGTAGCCGGTGAGGCCGTAGGAGCGGGCTCCGTAGCGCCACAGGGTGGCGAGGTGGGCCGGTCCGCGGACGCGGCCGGCGGCCTCGGTGCGCAGGATCTCCTTCTCGGTCTCCAGCCGGTCCATCGGGAGGTCGCGCAGGGAGGCGCACACGCCGTTGAGGTAGGCGACCACTTCGGCGGGGGTGCCGGTGACGTGGAAGTGGGTGAACGTGGCGGTCGTGGCGCCGTTGTGGTGCCCGTCGCTCATGCCCTGGCGGTACAGGGCGAGGTGCTCGACGAGGTGGGTGACGCCGCTGGTGGCCAGGGTCTCGTCGGCGCGGCCCACCCGGAAGACCAGCCCGGCGCTGAGGAGGCCGGAGCGGGGGGCGAGGACGGTGCGGATGCCGTCGACGGTGGTGGTGACGACGCCGTCCTCGTCGGTGAGGGTGCCGGTGGTGGTGGTCGTCGTGGTCGTGTTGCTGCCGGTGGTCGTCATCGTGTCCTCAGCCCTGCGCCAGCGCGTTCGTGCGGTGGCGGACGAATTGGGTCTCGGGGTCGCCGTTGCCGAGGTAGTGCCACGGGAACTCGCTGGCGCGGTCGCCGAGGGCGCGGAAGTGCGGCGCCGCGGCCTCGGGGTGCAGGGCCGCGCCGTGGGTGATCGCGAAGGCGCAGTATGCGTTGACCTGCACGTACGCGTCCGTACGGGCGTCCGTACGGGCATCCGGGTGCAGGACGGAGTGCGCGGCGGCGGCGAGCAGCCGGTCGTGGTTCTCGGGCGAGCGTACGTACGCCTGCGCGGCCTCGATGTCCTCGTTGCGCGTCACGTCCATGAACTGCTCCAGCTGGGCGATGGCGACCAGGGCGGCGTTCGGGCTGCCGGCGGGCGAGGCCTTCGCGCACGCGTCGGCGAACGCGTGGGCGGCCTCCCAGCTGCCGCTCCACTTGGGGCAGAGCTGCTGGAGCAGCTGCTGCTGGCCCGCGTAGTGGTGGGGGTGGTGCTCGGCGAGCCGGTCGTAGCGGCGCCGGGACTCGCCCTGGCCGAGCTCCAGGCCGCGCGAGGTCATGAGGCGCAGGTACCAGGCGAGCGCGTAGTGCGGGTGCTCGGCGCAGACGTCGATGAGCAGCATCTCGGCGTGCCGCAGCTGGGCGTGGAACTCGTCGAACTGCCGGCGCGACACGTGCTCGGCGCGCGCGCGGGACCGGATGCCCCAGGCGGTCTGGATCAGCCGGTCGGCGAGCAGGGTGCGGGCGAGCGGATCGCGCGGAGCGCGGTCGGCGGCCTGGCGGAGGAACGGTTCGCTGTCGGGCAGGTCGGCGACGACGCGCGAGGCGACGGCGCGGTCGTCCTCGTCGGTGAGCGCGTCGAACGAGGCGCGGACACCATCCCAGTCCTGGCGCTGGACGCGGTCGCGGAGGGTGGCGAGGGCGGGGATGCGGTCGGCGGGATCGAACACGGGCCGGCCGGGCGGGGGGTGAGCGGACACGCGCGGATCATATGACCGCGGTCCCTGCCGGGGACAGGGGTTTCCGCCCCCTGGTGATCATGGGCGCGGCTGCTCAGGACCCCGCCGGCGGCGGCCCGCGACCCCGGAGCCCCGCGCGGACTCCGGGACCGGGCCTGGGGTGGAGCTTTGGGTGGGCTGTCGGCTGTCGGCTGTCGGCTGTGGGGCTGTGGGGCTGTGGGGTCAGGCGGTCTTGCGGGCCGTCTGGAAGGCGGTGTAGCCGCCGAACGCGAGGAACAGGTACGTCATCGGGCCCGACGTCTCCTTCCAGGTGTCGACGAGCAGGGAGAAGCCGAGGTTCAGCACGTCGAGGGTGCCCACGCCGAATTGGTCCGCGCCGATCATCGCGAGGCCGAAGATCTGGCCGGCGAAGACGGCGCCCAACGAGAGCAGGGCGCTGATCACCGGCAGGAGGGGGTTCCTGCCACCGAGCTTGCCGGCGGCGAAGCCGACCACGACGCCGACGGCGACGGCGGCGTAGCCGATCTGGTACTTGGTCAGTCCGATGATCGTGCCGTAGATGGCGGCGGTGACCAGGGCGGCGACCACGGCCGCGCCGATACCGAGGCCCACGTTGCCGGGGCGCGCCGGGACGGGAACCGGGGCCGGGGCCAGGAAGTCGGCTCCGGACTGGGCCGGGAAGCCGGCCGGGGCCGGGGCCGCGGTGTCGGTCGCGGGCGTGGTGGACTCGGGCGCGGGCGGCTGGAACTGCTGGCTCATGGAGAAATCCCCCCCAGGGATTTTGGGCGCACGGATGCCCGCATGTGTGTACACGGGATGCGTACATGTGTACGCGGGACGTATGCGCGAGATAAGTCGCCGCAGGTTAGCAGCAGCCTGCGACGTCCGCGGAGGGGATTTCGGCCTGCCGGGGCGGGCTTTCGGGGTGGGTTACAGGCGGTGTGCGGCGCCCACCGGGCTCGCGCCGCGGGTGTCCAGCAGCAACTGGGCCTTCACCGCCAGGCCTTGGAGGTCGTAGGTGCGGTGGTGCTGCAGCAGGATCGTCAGGTCGGCGTTGGCGGCGGCCTCGTACAGCGATTCGGCCCGGGGGACCGGCTGGTCCCTGACGCGCCATCCGCCGATGTACGGGTCGTGGTAGCTGATCAGGGCTCCGAGGTCGAGGAGCCGGCTGGCGATCTCGCGCGCCGGGGAGCCCTCCTGGTCGGCGAGGTCCGGCTTGTACGTGACCCCGAGCAGCAGGACGCGGGCCCCGCGGGCGGACTTGCCGTGCTCGTTGAGCAGGGTGGCGCTGCGCTGGATGACGTACTGCGGCATCCGGTTGTTGATCTCCTGCGCCAGGCCGACCATGCGCAGCGGGTGGCCCGGGGTGCGGGTGGTGTGGGGGAGGTAGTTGGGGTCGAGGGGGACGCCGTGGCCACCGACTCCGGGGCCGGGGCGGAAGGCCTGGAACCCGTACGGCTTGGTCTCGGCGCACCGGATGACGTCCCACAGGTCCACGCCGAGGTCGTGGCAGAGCACGGCCATCTCGTTCATGAGGGCGATGTTGACGTGCCGGTAGTTCGTTTCGAGCAGCTGTACGGTCTCGGCCTCGCGCAGGCCCCGGGCGCGCACCACCTTCTCGGTGAGGCGTGCGTAGAAGGCGTGCGCGGACTCGGTGCAGGCGGGGGTGAGGCCGCCGATGACCTTGGGGGTGTTGGAGATGCCGTGCGTGCGGTTGCCGGGGTCCAGGCGGCTGGGGGAGTAGGCCAGGTGGAAGTCCCGGCCGGCGCGCAGCCGGGAGCCCGATTCGAGGATCGGGCGCAGGTACTCCTCGGTGACGCCCGGGTGGGCGGCCGATTCGAGGATGACGGTGGTGTGGGGGCGCAGCCGGGCGGCGAGCGTGCGGCCCGCCTCGCCGACCGCGGACAGGTCGAGTGCACGGTCCGCGCCGAGCTGGGTGGGGGCGCAGATGACGGCGGTGCGGACCCGGCCGAGTTCGGCGGGGTTGGTGGTGACCCGGAAGCCGGCCGCCGACATGCGGCGGATCTCGGCGGCTGTGAGGGTGGAGTCCGTCGCCGGACCGCTGTCGTAGCCGACCGTCTCGATCCCGGCGGCCACGGCTGCCTGGGCGAGCGGGAGGCCGAGATGGCCGAGTCCGATGACGGCGAGATCTGCGGGCATGGGGGTGCCGTCCCTTCCCTTCCCTGACATGCATGAGGGGGCGGTGCGCGCAAGTCCTGTGGATGAGGAGAGCTGGCGCAATGTCAGACTAGGCGTATATATGACAGATATGTCGTATTCAGGGGTAATAGTCGTCGTCGTGTTATCCACAGGCGGTGGCTGATGTGGATGCGGCCGGTCAGAATCATGAACGGGCGGTGTGAGCGGGATCACCCACAACGGGTGGGATGACCGCATAGGGCGGACGCGGCGACCCGCGTCTACGGGAGGCAGGCAGCCGTGAGCACTGGGACAGGGGCAGGGACGGGCACGGACACGACGGGGACGGGAGCGGAGACGACGGGGACGGGAGCGGAGACGACGGGGACGGGAGCGGGGATGAGGACGGGCGCAGGAGGCGGGACGACGACGCTGGGGCCGGCGCAGCGCGCCGAGGCGCTCGCCGTGATGGCCGAGCGGGAGCTCGACGTGCTGGTGGTCGGCGCGGGCGTGGTCGGCGCCGGGACCGCCCTCGACGCCGTGACCAGGGGGCTGGCGACGGGGCTGGTGGAGGCGAGGGACTGGGCGTCCGGCACCTCCAGCCGTTCCAGCAAGCTCATCCACGGCGGGCTCAGATACCTGGAGATGCTCGACTTCGCCCTCGTGCGGGAGGCGCTGAAGGAGCGCGGCCTGCTGCTGGGGCGCCTCGCCCCGCACCTGGTGAAGCCGGTGCCGTTCCTCTATCCGCTGCAGCACAAGGGGTGGGAGCGGTTCTACGCCGGCTCCGGTGTCGCGCTGTACGACGCCATGTCGCTCTCCAGCGGTCACGGGCGCGGGCTGCCGGCCCACCGCCACCTCTCGCGGCGCCGAGCCCTGCGGATCGCGCCGGCGCTGCGCAAGGACGCGCTGGTGGGCGCCCTGCAGTACTACGACGCCCAGATGGACGACGCGCGCTACGTGGCGACCCTGGTGCGCACGGCCGCCGCATACGGGGCGCAGTGCGCCAATCGGGCGAGAGTGGTCGGGTTCCTGCGGGAGGGTGAGCGGGTCGTCGGGGCGCGGGTGCGGGACGTGGAGGGCGGCGGGGAGTACGAGATCCGCGCGAAGCAGATCGTGAACGCCACGGGGGTCTGGACGGACGACACCCAGGCGCTGATCGGGGAGCGGGGGCAGTTCCACGTGCGGGCGTCGAAGGGCATCCACCTCGTCGTCCCGAAGGACCGGATCCACTCCTCGACCGGGCTGATCCTGCGGACCGAGAAGTCGGTGCTGTTCGTGATCCCGTGGGGCCGGCACTGGATCGTGGGCACCACGGACACCGACTGGGACCTGGACAAGGCGCATCCGGCGGCGTCGAGCGCCGACATCGACTATCTGCTGGAGCACGTGAACTCGGTACTGGCCGTCCCGCTCACCAGGGACGACGTCCAGGGGGTCTACGCCGGCCTGCGGCCGCTGCTGGCCGGGGAGTCGGACGCGACGAGCAAGCTCTCGCGCGAGCACACGGTCGCGCACCCGGTGCCGGGGCTGGTGGTGGTCGCCGGCGGCAAGTACACGACGTACCGGGTGATGGCCAAGGACGCGGTGGACGAGGCGGTCCACGGCCTGGACCAGCGGGTCGCGGAGTGCGTGACGGAGGACGTGCCGCTGGTGGGCGCGGAGGGGTACCGGGCCCTGTGGAACGGGCGGGCGCGGATCGCGGCGCGGACGGGACTCCATGTGGTGCGGGTGGAACACCTCTTGAACCGGTACGGGTCGCTGACGGAGGAACTGCTGGCGCTGATCGCGGCGGACCCCTCGCTCGGGCAGCCGTTGACGGGCGCCGAGGACTACCTGCGCGCCGAAGTGGTCTACGCGGCCTCGCACGAGGGGGCGCGGCACCTCGACGACGTGCTGACGAGGCGTACGCGGATCTCGATCGAGACCTTCGACCGGGGGACGAGATCGGCGCGGGAGTGTGCGGAGTTGATGGCTCCGGTTCTGGGCTGGGACAAGCAGCAGATCGAGAAGGAAGTGGAGCACTACGAGAAGCGGGTGCAGGCGGAGCGGGAATCGCAGCGTCAGCCGGACGATCAGACCGCGGACGCCGCGAGGCTGGGCGCGCCGGACATCGTCCCGTTGTAACTCCGTCACATCGAGGGGGGAACCGTGGACCCGGGGCTCCCGTCAGTTGCGGAGTAAGGGACAATGAGGGTTCTGCCGGGGCGGGTTACCGGGCACCCCGGCGGCTGCCGGGGCAACCGGAGCAGGCGGCACGATCGCAGAGGGGACGCATGTCGAAGCCGGAGCACACCGAGTCGCCGGAACCGTCTGTCGGGACGGGATCGCCGGTGCCTCCGGCGGCCACCCCCGCGGACCCGAAGCCCGCCGCCGCGAAGTCGCGGGGCGCGAGGTCCGGCGCTGGTCAGGCGGTTGCCGACGCCGCGAAGCCCGCGGCCGACGCTTCGCCGGCGGCCGAGCCGGCCGAGCCGGCCGAGGCCGGGCCGGCGGCCGAGGACATACGGCCGGGCACGTCGGCGGAACCGCGGGACGCGGTTCCGGAACCGAAGCCCGCCGCCGCGAAGCCGCGGTCGCGCAAGACCGCGGCCGCGAAGCCGGCCGCCGGGACGCCCGTCGCCGCGAAGCCCGCGGCTGTGCCGGCGCAGCTGCGCAAGCCGGTGGCTGCGAAGGCGGCTGTGGGGGCGGAGCCGCAGGACGAGAAGCCGCAGGACGCGAAGCCCGCGGCTGCGAAGCCGGAGCCGGCCGAGCCCGCGGCTGCGAAGCCGTCCGTCGAGGCGAAGCCCGCGGTTGTGGAGCCCGAGGACGCGAAGCCTGTCGTCGCGAAGCCCGCGGTGGTGGAGCCGCAGGACGCGAAGCCTGTCGCCGCGAAGCCGGAGCTGCTCAAGCCTGCTGCGGCGAAGGCCGCCGGGTCGGAGCCGCAGGACGCGAAGGTCTCGGCCGCGCAGCCTGAGGATGTGAAGTCCGGGGGTGTGAAGGCGGAGCCGCGTGAGGTCGGCGTCGCGAAGGCTGCCGTCGGGGAGCCGCAGGACGTGAAGCCCGTCGCCGTGAGCAAGGCCGACGAGGTGGCGGCCGCCGTCAAGGCGGCCGCGGCCAAGGCGCAGGAGGGCCCCGAGGGCCGGCTGCTCGCGAGCCGGTACCGGCTCGGCGCCGTCCTCGGCAAGGGCGGCATGGGCACCGTCTGGCGCGCCGAGGACGAGATCCTCGGCCGGACCGTCGCCGTCAAGGAGCTCCGCTTCGGCACCGGCGTCGACGAAGACGAGAAGCGCCGCCTCATCACCCGAACCCTGCGCGAGGCCAAGGCCATCGCCCGGATCCGCAGCGGCGGAGCGGTGACCGTCTACGACGTCGTCGACGAAGACGGCCGGCCGTGGATCGTCATGGAGCTCATCGAGGGCCCCTCGCTCGCCGAGTTCGTCCGGGAGAACGGCACCCTCACCCCCCGCCGCGCCGCCGAAGTCGGCCTCGCCGTCCTCGACGTACTGCGCGCCGCGCACCGGCAGGGCATCCTGCACCGGGACGTGAAGCCCTCCAACGTGCTCCTCGCCGACAACGGCAACGGGCGTGTGGTCCTCACCGACTTCGGCATCGCCCAGGTCGAGGGCGACCCCTCCGTCACCTCCACCGGCATGCTCGTCGGCGCCCCCTCGTACATCTCCCCCGAGCGCGCCCGCGGCCAGCGCCCCGGTCCGCCGGCGGACATGTGGTCGCTCGGCGGTCTGCTGTACGCCGCGGTCGAGGGCGTGCCCCCGTACGACAAGGGGTCGGCCCTCGCGACGCTCACCGCCGTGATGACCGAGCCGGTCGATCCGCCCAAGAACGCCGGTCCGCTGGCCGAGGTCATCTACGGGCTCCTCGTCAAGGACCCGGCCCACCGCCTCGACGACGCCCACGCGCGGGCGATGCTCACCGCCGTGATCGACGCGCCCGAGCCACCGGCCCCCGTAGCGGTCGTGCCCGCCGATGAGACCCGGCAGATATCGCTCGCCGAGGCACAGGAGGCCGCGGAGAAGGCAGCCGCCGAGAAGGCCGCCAAGGCCGCGGAGAAGGCGGAGAAGAAGGAACGCGAGCGCCGCGAGCGCGAACAGCGCGAGCGCACCCGCGCGGCACTGAAGTCGGCCCGCAAGGCGGCCGCGGCCGCGGCCGGCGCCGTCGCGGCCGCGACCGCCGCCGAGCCCCCGGCATCGCGTCCCGCGCCCGTCGTGGCGCCGCTCACCGACGTCGTACCGCGCCGCACCATCGCCCTCGCGATAGCCGGCGTGATCGTCGCGCTCGCGGCCATCGGCTCGCTCATCGCCTACGTCGTCAGCGGCGACGACAAGGGCGGTGCGAAGGAGGAGGGCAAGGGCGGCGGTCACTCGGCCGCCGCGTCCAACCCGGCGACCGGTTCCTCGCCGTCCCCGACCCCCTCTCCGTCGCCGAAGCCCGGCGAGCAGGCCGCAAGCGGCGGGGCCGGCTCGCCGAGCCAGGGCCAGTCGCCGAGCACCGGCGCGGGCGCGGGCGGCACCGGCACCAACCCCGGCCAGGGGCAGGGCGCCACGCCCGGGAGTCCCGGGGGGGCGCTCCCGCCCGGGTACTCCACGGTGACGGACTCCGGCTTCCACTTCTCGATGGCGATGCCCGACGGGTTCAAGCCGACCGGCACGGTCGGCGAGAACTCCGGTGTCATCTACAGCCGCGACGGCGGATTCCCGCGGATCCAGGTCGACTTCAACAAATCGCCGGGCGACGACGCGCGCGCCGCCTGGGCCGAGCTGGCCCCGGCGGTGGCGGGCAGCAGCACGAACTACAAGCTGCTGCGGCTCGAAGTGGTGGACTACCGGGGCTACCCGACCGTCGCGGACTGGGAGTTCGAGCGGGACCAGAAGGGTATGAGGGTCCGTGTGCTCGACCGCGGATTCAAGATGGACGCGAAGCACGGCTACGCCATCATGATCAGCTGCGCCGCCGACCAGTGGGACGCCGCGGAGTGCACACAGATGCGCAACACGGCATTCCAGACCTTCCAGTCGCAGGGCTGAGCCAGGGCCGGCGGGCTGGGGCGGGCTTGGGGCGAGCCGTGCCAGGGCCGGGACGCGGGTGCCTCGGGCGTCGTATCGTGTCAGCGGGACCAAGGGGACGGGCCCACAGCTCTCGGGGGAGGCGACGTGGAGGACTACGCGGGCCGGATCCTGGCCGACCGCTACCGCCTGCCGCTGCCCCCGTCCGACGAGTACGAGCTGATCGAGACCCGGGCGTTCGACACGCGGAGCGGGCAGGAAGTCCTCGTACGGCAGGTGCCGTTACCGGAAGTCGTGGACGCGGAGCTGCTCGACGGCACGCGGGGCGCTCCGGCTGCCGCCGTGGGGCGGCGCGCTGCCGGTGAACTGCCCGCGGTGCGCAGGGCGATCGCGGCGGCGCAGGCGGCAGCGTCCGTGCCGGACCATCCGCGGCTGGACCAGGTCTTCGACGTGTTCGCGGAGGGCGGGTCGCTGTGGATAGTGAGCGAACTCGTACCGGCCAGACCGCTGGCGGCGCTGATCGCCGACGAACCGCTGAGCCCGTACCGGGCGGCGGAGGTGGCGGCGGACGTGCTGACCGCGCTGCGGGTGCTGCACGCGCACGGCTGGACGCACCGGAACATCACCACGCGGACGGTACTGATCTGCGAGGACGGCCGGGTCGTCCTGACCGGCCTGGCCGCGGGGGCGGCGGAGGACGCCCTGTGCGGCTACGACCCGGTCCCGCCGCGGGACGGTGCGTGGCCGTTCGAGGGTGACGGATACGCCGCGGGGTACGGCGACTCCGCCGGGTCCGGTGGCGGCCGGGCACCCGGCGCCTGGAGCGGCCCCGGGCCCGGTACGGGCCCGGATGCCGGAGCGGTGACCGGGACCGGATATGAAGCCGGGCCCGGCGAGGCTTCCGGGGCGCGGGCCGAGTACGGGGCCGGCCCCGGCGAGGCTTTGGCGAGCGGGGCGGGTGCGGCGTACGACGCTGCTTCCGGGAGCGGGTCGGCGACCGGGTCCGGTGCAGGCTTGGCCGTTCGCGGGCCGGCGACCGGGGCCGGGGCCGAGGCGCCCGGGTATGCGCCGCTCGTGGCTCCGGGGTACGACACCGGGCCGCGCTACAGCGACCACATCACCCCCGGGGGGACCGGGGAGCGGCCCGATCCGACGGCCGCCGCGCGGGCCGGGGCCATCGCCGCGTACCGGGCCGGGGCGCAAGCCGCCGCGAGGATCGCCGAGCAGCGCAAGGCCGGAGCGGAGCCCGCGCGGGATCCGGCGGCGGAGCCGAGGCCCGAGGGGTCGAACCTGCCGCAGGGGTACTCGTACCCGTACGGCGGCCCGGCGGGTGGCGGTACCTGGCACGGTGCCACCCCGCGCCGCCAGGCCCTGCCCCCGGCGGAGTCCGAACCGCACGCCCGGGAGGGGCTGCAGAACACGCAGGCTCCGCAGAGCACGCAGGCTCCGCAGAGCGCACAGAACCCGGAATCCCCGCAGGGCACACAGGTCCCGCAGGGCACACAGGTCCCGCAGGCTCCGCAGAACGTGCAGGCCCCGCAAGCCCCGCAGGCTTCGCGGAACACGCCGGCCCTGCCCAGCGTGCCGGCCCGCCCCGTGCTGCCCGCGCAGCTCGCCCTTCCCCAGGGCTACCGCCAGGCCGACGCTCCGGACATCCCGGCCGCCGGGGCCCACGCCGAGTCCACACCGGGCGAGCCCGCCGCGGGACGGTTCGGCTACGGCGACCCGCAGCGACCCGGTGCGCCCGGACCCGAGTCCCACCAGGCGGCCGCATCCCCCGGGTACGGGCCGGAGCGAGACGCTGCGGTACGGCCGGGCGGCCCGGCCCCCGGCTACGGGCGGCAGGCGCAGGCGCAGGCGCAGACACAGGCACCGGCAGGCGGTGGCTCCCGCTACGGGCAGCCGGCGGCCCAGGCTCCGGCCGGCCGCGGGGCCGGGTATGAGCCCCAGGCGGCCCCGGCCCCGGCCCCGGCTGGTCGCGCGGCGCGGGCGGCACAGGCGGCGCAGGTCCCCGCCGGCGGTGGGTGGGGGAGTGGGCCCCGGAGCGGGCTGGCTGCCGAGCGGGCTCGGCAGACGCGGATGGCCGTCGTCGGGGCCGTCACCGAGCGGTGGTCGCCCGAGCAGGCGCAGGCCGTGCACGGGCCGTGGCAGCTGGCCGCCCCCGTCGGGCCGGCCACCGACCTCTGGGGGCTCGGCGCGCTGCTGTACCGAGCCGTACAAGGCCACGCCCCGTATCCGGAGGACAGCGTCGCCGAGCTCGTGGAGCTTGTCTGCGCCGAGGCCCCGGCCTTCGCCGAGGAGTGCGGCCCGCTGCGCCCGGTCGTGGAGTCGCTGCTGCGCCAGGACCCGACCGAGCGCCCCGACTTCGAGGAGCTCCGCGGCTGGCTGCGTTCCCTCGTGCGGTCCGCCCCCGAGCCCGACGGCGGCTTCGCCGTCCTGCCGATGCCGGAGCCGGATCCCGCCCGGCTGCCCGTCGTACGGCGGCGAGCCGAGCTGCACGGCCGCCACCGCAGCGGCGAACACCCCCGCAAGCCGCGCTCGCTGGGGCGTTCCCTGCTGCTCGGGATACTCGTCCTGCTCGCCGGAGCCGTTGCCTACGCCATGTTCTTCATGCCCCAGTCCGCCGGCCCGCAGGGCGGGCAGAAAGCGGCCGGGCTGGGCCAGCCCACGGCGCCGCAGGGCAAGGGAAAGGAGGGCGGGAGCCAGAGTCCGAGCCCGAAGCCGAGCGGCTCCGGCACGGCGCCCAGCCCCTCCGCCAGTCCGCCCGAGTCCAAGCCCGCCGCCCAGACCAAGGCCCCCGCCCCGGCCGGGTACACCACCCAGCAGGACGCCGAGCACTTCGAGATCAACGTGCCGAACGGCTGGAACCGTCGCGGAATCAACGAGTCCGGCCAGGTGCGCTACACGGAGGGGGAGTTCGCCCTGACCGTCGTCCCCGGCCGGGACAAGGTCGAGGGCAACCCCGACCCGGCCACGTACCAGAAGGACAAGGAGCCCGAGCTTGCTCCGTACCGCTCCTCCACCTGGTCCAGCGTCGGCGACATCAAGTCCACCAAGGTCGGCAACCAGCTCCGCGTCACCGGCCGGTACACCTGGATCGACGGCAACGGACGCTCGGTCGTGGCCCGCAACTTCGTCGTCGCGCTCGGCGGCTCCTACCACGTCGTCCTGGTCACCGGCCCCCTCGACCAGGAAAGCAAGGTGACCGAGGCCTTCGAGCAGGCAACGGCCAGTTACAAAACGGGCGGCTGACGAGGAATCAGTACGGCAATTGCGTCACAGTGCTGCCCAACGGCCGCCGAGAGGTTCCGGCAGTGCCCGCGGGCTCCGTAGTCTGGCCGGAAGTGCACAGAGCGGCGGCGGGGATTCGTGGAACAGCAGACAGGCGCGGGTGCGGTGCTCGCGGGCCGGTACCGGCTCGTGGAGCCCATCGGCAGGGGCGGCATGGGCAAGGTGTGGCGCGCGCACGACGAGCTGCTGCACAGGACCGTCGCCGTCAAGGAGCTGACGGCGGGTCTGTACGTCGCCCAGGCCGACCGGGACGTCATGCACGCCCGGACGCAGAAGGAGGCCCGGGCCGCCGCCCGGATCCAGCATCCGGCGGTCGTCACCGTCCACGACGTCCTGGAACACGACGACCGGCCGTGGATCGTCATGGAGTACATCGACGGCCCCTCCCTCGCGGACGCGGCGAAGACGGCCGGCCGGATCGAGCCCCGCGAGGCGGCCCGGATCGGGCTGCACGTGCTCGGCGCGCTGCGTGCCGCGCACGCGGTCGGCGTACTGCACCGTGACGTGAAGCCGGGCAACGTGATGCTGGCCAAGGACGGGCGGGTGATGCTCGCGGACTTCGGCATCGCCGCGATCGAGGGCGACTCCTCCATCACGCGCACCGGCGAACTCGTCGGATCCATCGACTACCTGGCCCCCGAGCGGGTCACCGGCGGGTCTCCCGACCCGGCCTCCGACCTGTGGTCGCTCGGCGCGACGCTGTACACGGCCGTCGAGGCCCGCTCGCCCTTCCGCCGTACGTCGCCCATCTCCAGCCTCCAGGCCGTGGTGAACGACGAGCCGCCCGCCCCGACCCACGCGGGCGCGCTGGCCCCGGTCATCACGGCGCTGCTGCGCAAGGACCCGGCGCAGCGGCCGTCGGCCGCCGAGGCCGAGCAGATGCTGATGCAGGCGATGGAGGGCCGGGAGCCGAAGGCGGCGCACGCGTACGTACCGACGCGCGCGCTGGGCTCCGAGGAGCTGGCCACCGCACGGAACGAGCCGACGGACACGGCCGCGCTGCCCGCGGAGCAGGGACCGGAGCACGGGCACGCGCAGGGGCGCGTGCCGGGGCCGGAGGCCGGCCAGGCCCCGGCGGCCAGGCCGGCGGGCTCCTCCGATCCCGCCCGCGGCCGCGTCAGGCGCGCGGCGGTCGTCGCCCTGGTGGCGGCGCTGATCGGCGGCGGCGGGGTGTTCGGAGTGCTGAAGTACACCGGCGACGCGAGCGCCGAAGGCGCCAAGAAGGGCTCGGACAAGACGACCGGTGCGCCCGAGACCTCGGCCGGAACCGGGGACGACAAGGGGCAGAAGAAGGCGGTCGTGCCGGCCGGCTGGCGCAAGGTCGTCGATCCGGAGGGCTTCACCATCTTCGTGCCGAACGGCTGGACGCGCCGGGTGGACGGGACGCAGATCGACTACACACCGGACGGCGGCAAGCACTTCCTGCGGCTCGCGGTGAATCCCAAGCCGGAGTTCGAGAACCCCTACGCGCACATGCTGGACCTGGAGAAGCAGGTGGCCAAGCGCTCCGACTACGTGCGCCTGACGCTGCACCCGAACACCTTCCGGGGGCAGGTCAAGGCCGCGCTGTGGGAGTTCAGCCTGACGGAGAAGACGGGGGCGGCCACCGGGCCCCGGCGGGCCGCCGAGCAGATGTACTACGAGCAGGACGGCACCGAGTACGCGGTGTACATGTCGGGTCCGGCGGCGGAGTGGGAGACGACCCGGTCGCAGTTCGACACCGTCCTCAGCGGCTGGCAGCCGCCGCCGGCCGGCTGAACGCTTCCAGGCCCGCCGCGGAGTGCCGCGGAGCCCCGTTTCCGCCATCCTGCCAGCGATCACTGGCAGAAATGGCAAAATCCGGTTACCGGCGGGTACCCAAAGCACCCCCGAGCGCAATACGCTCACGCCCATGACGGACACGCAGGCCCCGGCCCCCCTCCGCAGCGCCCCGCAGCCCACCAACCCGGTCGCCCCGGCCCCGGCCGGCGCCCGCGGCGCCGCCGACGTGGTGACCCCCGAACTGGTCACCCGGCTGACCCGCGGCGTGGCCGGCTCCGGCCGCACCGCCAATCACAGCCCCTTCACCGGCGACAAGCTCGCGGACCTCCCCGAGGCCACCCCCGAGGACGTGGCCGCGGCCTTCGCCGCGGCCCGCGCCGCGCAGCCCGCCTGGGCCGCCGTTCCCGTCCGCGCGCGGGCGGCCGTACTGCTGCGCTTCCACGACCTGGTCCTCTCCCGGCAGGCCGAGGTGCTCGACCTGATCCAGCTGGAGACCGGCAAGGCCCGCCTGCACGCACACGAAGAGGTCCTGGCCGTCTCGATCGCCGCCCGCCACTACGGCCGCAAGGCGCCGTCGTACCTGCGGGCCAAGGGCCACACGGGCGCCATGCCCACCCTCACCAAGGTCACCGAGCTGCGCCAGCCGCGCGGGGTCATCGGCCAGATCGCCCCCTGGAACTACCCCCTCGAACTGTCCATCGGCGACGCCCTGCCCGCCTTCGTCGCGGGCAACGCCGTCGTCATGAAGCCCGACACCGAGACCGCGCTCACCGCCCTGTGGGCCCGCGACCTGATGATCGAGGCGGGCCTGCCGGCCGAGGTGTTCCAGATAGTCCTCGGCGAGGGCCCGGTCGTCGGCCCCGAGGTCGTCCGGCACGCCGACTACGTCTCCTTCACCGGCTCCACGCGCACCGGCCGCGAGGTCGCCCATGGTGCGGCCGCCCGGCTGATCGGCGTCTCCCTCGAGCTCGGCGGCAAGAACGCCATGCTCGTCCTGCGCGACGCCGACGTGGAGAAGGCCGCCGCCGGCGCCGTCCGCGCGTGCTTCTCCTCCGCCGGCCAGCTCTGCATCTCCATCGAGCGGCTGTACGTCCACTCCTCGATCGCGGACGAGTTCGTCGCCCGGTTCGCCGCCCGCACGAAGGCCATGCGCCTGGGATCCTCCCTCGCCTACGGCGCCGACATGGGCTCCCTGGCCGGCGAGCGCCAGCTGGAGGCCGTACAGCGGCACGTGGACGACGCCGTCGCCAAGGGCGCCACCCTCGTCGCGGGCGGAGTCGCCCGCCCCGACATCGGCCCGCTCTTCTACGAGCCGACCATCCTCGACGGGGTCGAGGCCCCGATGGCGGTGTGCGGGGAGGAGACCTTCGGCCCGGTCGTCTCCATCTACCGCTTCACCGACGAGGACGAGGTCATCGAGGAGGCCAACGGGACCGCCTACGGCCTGAACTCCAGCGTGTGGACGAAGGACTCCCGCCGCGGCCACGCCGTCTCGGCCCGCCTGCGCACCGGCACCGTCAACATCAACGAGGGCTACGCCCCCGCCTACGGCAGCGCCCAGGCGCCCATGGGCGGCATGAAGGAATCCGGCCTCGGCCGGCGCCACGGCTCCGAGGGCATCCTCAAGTACACCGAGGCCCAGACCGTCGCCCAGCAGCGGCTGCTGCCGATGGCGCCGTCGCTCGGCATGGACGACGAGAAGTACGCGGCGTTCATGACCCGCAGCCTCCAGGTCATGAAGGCGTTCCGACTCCGCTAGTCCGCCCCTCCGCTAGTCCGCCGGCCAGTTCCGCTCGGGAGGCACCGCAGTGTCGTACGACAACGACTACGACTACGACGTCATCGTCATCGGATCGGGTTTCGGGGGGTCGGTCTCCGCGCTGCGGCTCACCGAGAAGGGGTACCGGGTCGGCGTCCTGGAGGCGGGGCGCCGCTTCACCCGCGAGACCCTGCCGAAGAACAGCTGGGACCTGCGCAACTACCTGTGGGCCCCGGCCCTCGGGCTGTACGGGATCCAGCGGATCCACCTCCTCGGCAACGTGATGGTCCTCGCGGGCGCCGGGGTGGGCGGCGGCTCGCTCAACTACGCCAACACCCTCTACGTGCCGCCCACCGCCTTCTTCGAGGACCGGCAGTGGGCGTCCATCACGGACTGGCAGGGTGAACTCGCCCCGTACTACGACCAGGCCAAGCGGATGCTGGGGGTGCGCCTCAACCCGACGATGACCCCCTCCGACGTGCACCTCAAGGCCGCCGCCGCGGAGATGGGCGTCGCGGACTCCTTCCACATGGCCCCGGTCGGCGTCTTCTTCGGAGACGGAGACGACGCCCAGGGGCAGCCGAAGGTCCGTCCCGGGGACGAGGTCGCCGACCCGTACTTCGGCGGCGCCGGCCCCGCCCGCAAGGCCTGCACCGAGTGCGGCGAGTGCATGACCGGCTGCCGGCACGGCGCGAAGAACACCCTGAACGAGAACTACCTGCACCTCGCCGAGCGCGCCGGCGCCGTCATCCACCCCATGACCACCGTCACCGCCCTCTCCGACCACGCCGAGGGCGGCTACCGCGTCCGCACGGTCCCCACCGACGGCCGCCGCCGGGGCAAGGCCAAGGTGCTGCGCGCCCGCTACGTGGTCGTCGCGGCGGGCACGTACGGCACCCAGACCCTGCTGCACACGATGAAGGACCTCGGCGAGCTGCCCCGCCTGTCGGACCGGCTCGGCGACCTGACCCGGACCAACTCCGAAGGCCTCGTAGGGGCGCAGACCGACGACCGCCGCTACCGCAAGCGGCACGGCAAGGACCGGCGGGCCGACTTCACCCGGGGCGTGGCCATCACCTCCTCCGTGCACCCCAACGCCGACACGCACATCGAGCCGGTGCGCTACGGCAAGGGGTCGAACGCGATGGGGTTCATGACGATCCTCCAGGTGCCGTACGCGAAGCACCGGGTCCGGGCCTGGTTCGGGCGGACCGCCAGGCACCCGGTGCAGCTGCTGCGCTCGCTGTCCAACCGGCGCTGGTCGGAGCGGACCATCATCGGCCTGGTCATGCAGTCCCTCGACAACTCCCTGACCACCTACCGCAAGCCCGGCGGCATAGGAAAGGGTCTGCTCACCGCCCGCCAGGGCCACGGCGCGCCCAATCCCGTGCAGATCGCCGAGGCCACCCGGGCGGCGACGCTGCTGGCGCGGGAGATCAACGGGTTCCCGGGCAGCAACGTCGGCGAGCTGATGGGGACGCCGCTCACGGCCCACTTCCTCGGCGGCTGCCCGATCGGCGCCTCGTCCGAGGAGGGCGTCGTCGACCCGTACCACCGGCTCTACGGTCACCCGGGCATCTCGGTGGTGGACGGCTCGGCCGTCTCCGCGAACCTCGGGGTCAACCCGTCGCTGACGATCACGGCGCAGGCGGAGCGGGCGATGTCGTACTGGCCGAACAACGGCGAGAACGATGCGCGCCCGGAGCAGGGGGCGGCGTACGTCCGCCTGGAGGCGGTGGAGCCGGCCTGCCCGGCCGTTCCGAAGGAGGCCTTCGGGGCGCTGCGGCTGCCGTTCCTGGCGGTACCGGAGATTCCGCCGCGCGCGACGGAACCGGCCGAATGAGCGCGGCGGGTTCGGCGCTCCCCCTCCGAGCGCCGTGCCCGCCGCGGTACATAAGTGACAGGCGTTCAGCCCCGATGGTTGTACCGGAACCCCAGAGACCGGTCTGTGGCCTGCGTCACGTATTGAACGGAGAAGGTCGCCCATCCGTTCGAGCTGAAGATCGAGAAGGTCGTGGCGGACGCCACCGGCTCCCTCAAGGTCGGCCACGCCGGGCACGAGCACCGGTGCGGGCACCGGCAGCACAGAAGAACGGCCGGCCCGGGGCGTCCCCTGGGCCGGCCGTTCTTTTCGGGGTGACCGGGCTGCTGTCCCCTGCCGTCCGGTCACGCGCGGGAGCGAGGTCCCACGACGCGCGCTCCACGGGGCGCACGCCTCATCGCTCCAGCGGAGCCACGCGTGGTGTCGCTGTCCCGCGCCTGGCTGGCGCGGACATCCGCATCAACGAAGGGCCCCGGGGGCGGTCACGGTCCGGACGGGTGACGAACAGGCGTCACGGGCTTCACACCCTGCCCCGGCACAGCTCCAGCAGCGTCATGGCGAGCGAGGTGCCGGGCTTGCCGAGGGCGTCGCTCCAGTGGCCCAGGACCTCCATCTCCCGGGACAGGTGCACGCGGCGCCCGCCCGAACCGATCCGGGCCTCCTGGATGACGGCCGAGACGGCCATCCGCTCCTGGATCAGGCCGATGATCCGGTCGTCGAGGGCGTCGATCCGCTCGCGGGAGTCGGCGATCAGCTGCTCGGGGGTGGTGGTGATCGTGGTCATGGTCGGTCTCCTGTCGGGTGGGGCCCGCAGGTCCGGAGGAACGCGAGAGCGCCCCGGTCCTGTCGGACCGGGGCGCTCTGGGAAGTCAGTGGCTCAAGCGAGCATCACGATGACCCATGGCGACCGGACCGGCCGGTGCCATAGGTAAAGAGGAAGCTCAGCTGCTTGCGCATGGAACGGATTATTACCCTCTATCCCGCTCCGGGCCAAGTCGATTCAGATGGTGAGACGAAGAGGTGTGCAGGTCCCCCGTTAGAATCGACAAAACAGCCACCTCTTCCGCCGGAAGGCCGCCCCGTGCCAGAAGCACCCTCCGCCGCCCACGACAGCGCCCCGGACACGGTTCTCGTCGTCGACTTCGGCGCCCAGTACGCCCAGCTCATCGCCCGCCGCGTCCGCGAGGCACGGGTCTACTCCGAGATCGTGCCCAGCACGATGCCCCTGGCCGAGATGCTGGCCAAGAACCCCAAGGCGATCATCCTCTCCGGCGGCCCGTCCTCCGTGTACGAGGAAGGCGCCCCCCAGCTCGACGGCGGCATCTTCGAGGCCGGCGTTCCCGTCTTCGGCATGTGCTACGGCTTCCAGCTGATGGCGGTCACCCTGGGCGGCACCGTCGACAACACCGGCGCCCGCGAGTACGGCCGCACCCCGCTGGCCGTCTCCAAGGCCGGCTCCACGCTCTTCGAGGGCACCCCCGAGAACCAGTCGGTGTGGATGTCCCACGGAGACGCCTGCTCCGCCGCCCCCGAGGGCTTCACCGTCACTGCTTCGACCGACGTCGTCCCGGTCGCGGCCTTCGAGAACGACGCGAAGAAGCTGTACGGCGTGCAGTACCACCCCGAGGTGATGCACTCCACGCACGGCCAGCAGATCCTGGAGCACTTCCTCTACCGCGGCGCCGGCCTCCGGCCCACCTGGACCACCGGCAACATCGTCGAGGAGCAGGTCGCGGCCATCCGCGAGCAGGTCGGCGACAAGCGCGCCATCTGCGGCCTGTCCGGCGGCGTGGACTCGGCCGTCGCCGCAGCGCTCGTACAGAAGGCCATCGGCTCGCAGCTCACCTGCGTCTACGTCGACCACGGCCTGATGCGCAAGGGCGAGACCGAGCAGGTCGAGAAGGACTTCGTCGCGGCCACCGGCGTGCAGCTGAAGGTCGTCGACGCGCAGGAGCGCTTCCTGAACGCGCTGGCGGGCGTCTCCGACCCGGAGACCAAGCGCAAGATCATCGGCCGCGAGTTCATCCGCGTCTTCGAGCAGGCCCAGGCCGAGATCATCGCCGAGGGCGGCGCGGACGTGGCCTTCCTGGTCCAGGGCACCCTGTACCCGGACGTCGTCGAGTCCGGCGGCGGCGCCGGCACCGCGAACATCAAGTCCCACCACAACGTGGGCGGCCTCCCCGACGACATCGAGTTCGAGCTCGTCGAGCCGCTGCGCCAGCTGTTCAAGGACGAGGTCCGGATGGTCGGCCAGGAGCTCGGCCTGCCCGACGAGATCGTCCAGCGCCAGCCCTTCCCGGGCCCGGGCCTCGGCATCCGCATCGTCGGCGAGGTCACCAAGGAGCGCCTGGACCTGCTCCGCGAGGCCGACGCCATCGCCCGCCACGAGCTCACCGCGGCCGGCCTGGACCGCGAGATCTGGCAGTGCCCGGTCGTCCTGCTCGCGGACGTCCGCAGCGTCGGCGTCCAGGGTGACGGCCGCACCTACGGCCACCCGATCGTGCTGCGCCCCGTCTCCTCCGAGGACGCGATGACCGCGGACTGGACGCGCATGCCGTACGAGGTGCTCGCGCGGATCTCCACCCGCATCACCAACGAGGTGCCGGACGTCAACCGCGTGGTCCTGGACTGCACGAGCAAGCCCCCGGGCACCATCGAGTGGGAGTAGTCCCACCCGTTCGCCGTACGTGACGAGGCCGCCGCTCCCACCCGGGAGCGGCGGCCTCGCCGCATGTCCGGCCGTACGTATGGCCTCTTCGCCCGGTCGCCGGTACCTTGCGCCGCGACCTTGAAGGAGGGGCCATGGCCGAGCAACCCGCACGCGAAGGCGAAGGGGTGGTCGCACCCGTACCCGCACCCGTACCCCCGCCCGCACCCGTACCCCCGCCCGCGCCCGCGCCCGTGCCCGTCGAGCGGCTGGGCTTCGAGATGCCGCCGGCGTTCGCCACGGCCGAGGAGGAGCGCGCGCACCGCAAGCAGCGGCTCGCCGGGGCGCTGCGGCTGCTGGGGCGGCTCGGCTACGAGGACGGGGTGGGCGGGCACGTCAGCGCCCGGGACCCCGAGTTCGAGGACTGCTACTGGGTCAACCCCTTCGGCCGGGCCTTCGGCTCGATCGGCCCCGACGACCTGCTGCTGGTCGACGGGCAGGGGCGGGTCCGCCAGGGGGAGCGCCGGGTCAACCAGCTGGCCTTCGCCGTGCACGCCGCCGTCCACCGGGCCCGGCCGGGGGTGGTGGCCGTCGTCCGCACGCAGGCCCCGTACGGCCGGGCGCTCGCCGCCCTCGGCGAACTGATCGCCCCGGTCACCCAGGAGGCCTGCGCCTTCTACGAGGACCACGCGCTCCTCGACGAGTACGAGGGCGCCGAGGACGCCGGGCGGATCGCGGGCGCGCTCGGCCCGTACAAGGCGCTGGTCCTGCGCAACCAAGGGCTGCTGACCGTCGGCGACTCGGTGGACGCCGCGACCTGGTGGTTCATCGCGGCGGAACGGGCCGCGCAGGTCCAGCTGATCGCGCGGGCGGCCGGAAAAGCGGTGCTCATCAGCCACCACGGCGCGGTCGCCACGCGGGAGCGGTTCGGGTCCGATCTGGCGGCCTGGGTGAACTGCCAGCCGCTGCTGGAACAGGTGGCGTCAACATCATGAACGGTTAATCACCTGCTCTGACATCGTGCGCAATCCGGAGCACTGCCGCAGTGGTGCACAATTCGCTGGCATTGCACCGTAGTCCAGAGAGGCGGCACGTTCGTGGCTGTCCAAGAGATCTCCCGACCCACCCATGGCGGCAGCTGCACCTGCGAGGACTGCCCACACGGGGCGCGCGAAGGGCACCGGCGCGCGGTCGCCGCGTTCCTGGAGAAGCGCGACGAGTTCGCCGCCGGGCAGGGGCTGCCCGCCGCCGTCGCCCGCTCCGCCGGGGCGTCCCGGCAGTGGGTGTCCGATGAACTGACCCTGTCCGCGCGCACGGTCGCCGACCGGGGCAGGGAGGCCGGGCACTCCTGGCTGTACCTGCTCTCGCGGCGTGCCGTGCTCGCCGTGTGGATCGCCGCCGGGGTGCTGCTGCTGGTCCAGGTCGGCACCGCGCTCGGCACCGGCTGGTCCACGGCGCGCACCGCCGGGCTGCTGGCCGCGCTCACGCTGGCCGCCCTGCTGACGGTGGCGGCCCGCGCGCAGACCGTCCGGGGCGGGCTGCTGGCCCCGCTGGTCGGCGAGGACAACCGGCTGTCCACCTCGAAGGTGGTGCCGAGCGCCTGGCTCGTGCTCACCGCCTTCGCGGCGCTGCTGCCCGCGCTGCGCCTCGCGGCCTCCTCGCCCGGGCCGGAGCGCCAGGCGCTGTACGCGGGGTTCGCGCTCGACCGGGCGCTGCCGCTGCTGGCGGTGCTCGCCCTGACCTCGGCCGTCGCGGTGCTGGTGCGCCGCGTGGTCTCCGTACGGATCATGGGGCAGCGGCTGCAGAAGCTGCCGGCGGACCGCCCGACCGGGGCCGACCTGCTCACGGACGACGCGGGCCGGGGATCCTTCCCGGACGCCCAGTACGTGCTGGTCTCCACGGTGGTACTCGCCTACGCGGCGGTGTCGCTGGCCCGCTTCCCGGACCGGCTTCCGCAGCTTCCGTGGGCGCTGGCGCTGCTGGTGGCCCTGTCGGCAGTCGTGTACCTGGCGGCGAAGTACGCCGAGGGCAGCCGCCCCTTGGTGCTGTCGGTGGTGCGCAGACGGGAGCCCGGGGATCTGGACGCGGCGATCCGCCCCGGGGACGACATCGAGATCCGGGGCGTGGGTTTCGTGCCGCCGGGTGCGCACACGCCGGAGATGCTGGCACGCCTCGTGGTCCGGGTCGGGGCGGTCCACGTGCACGTGCCGCTGGTCCCGGTGGCGGGCGGTTTCACCAACCCCTCCGACGCGGTGCTGACCGTGCCGGTGCCCGCCGAAGTGGAACCGGGGCGGATCGAGGTCCAAGTGGTCACCGCCGCCGGAGTGGAATCCAACCGCTGCACCATCGACGTGGCCGAGTGAATTGGGTACACATGTCGCGTGACCCGAACTGACGTCCCCTCCGGCGCCCGTGCCGACGAAGCCGTGGGCCTGCGCGCACGTGCCGCCCGCCACGCGCTCCTGCCCCTGCGGATCTTCCTCGGCGTGACCTTCGTCTACGCGGGGCTGGACAAGCTGACCGACTCCGCGTTCCTCTCCGCCACCGGCGACGGCTCCATCGGCGACCTGATGCGCGGGGTGCGCGACACCTCGGCGGTCCCGGCCCTGGTGGACCTGGCGCTCAAGGCGCCCGTCGGCTTCGCCGTCGCCCTGGCCATCGGGGAACTCCTGGTCGGCCTGGGTGTCCTGGCCGGCCTCCTGACCCGGATCGCTGCCGTCGGCGGGGCGCTGATCTCGCTCAGCCTGTGGCTCACGGTGTCCTGGGCGGTGACCCCGTACTACTACGGCAACGACCTGGTGTACCTCATGGCCTGGATCCCGCTGGTCCTCGCCGGTGCGCCCTACTCTCGCTGGATTCGGTGATCCGCTCGCGCCGGTCGCGGCGCACGGCATAGGTCACCAGGCCGACCACGGAGGCGAAGGCGAGCCCGCCCAGGGTCATCAGGAGGACGAGGAACCACGGCGGGTCGGCCTCGCCGGCCGCGCCGAGCAGATAGAGCACGCCCGCCGCCATCAAGACCAGGCCCGCGATCAGCCGTCCCGGCTGGAACTCATGACGCCGCACGGGTCACCTCCACCTGTCCCACACCCGCGTTCAGGTGCAGCTCGATCGTCCCGCCCGCCGCGGTGCCCGGGGTGGGCGGCAGGGTCTCCCGGCGGGTCTCGCCGTCGTGCTTGACGCGTATCGCGCCATCGGCCTCGCCGGGCATCTGGATGTCACCCAGTCTTACGGTGGCCTCCGCCTGCCCGGTGACCTCCCTCGGCAGGATCACCCGGAGCCGGCCCGCCTCGATCGAGGCGTGGACGGGCACGGTGGCGCCCTTGGGTACATCCAGGTGGCTCAGGTCCAAGGTGGCGAGTCCGGTCCCCGCCTCGTACCGCGGCGCCACGGCATCCACCGAGGCCGGCCGCCAGTTCACGTCCCGCCAGTCGGTGCCGATCTCCTTGGGCAGGGCCACCGCACCGGCCAGCAGCCCGGCCGTGATCATCGCGAGGAGCACGGTGCCGAAGCCGGTGCGGCCCTTGACCGAGCTGACCGCCAGTCCGAGACCGAAGACCGCGAGGGCGCATGCGAAGGCGACCTGCAGCGCGTGGCTCAGGGTGCTGCCCTCCCAGACCGAGGCGGCGCCGACGAATCCGGCCAGCAGCGCCAGCACGAACACCCGGCCGCCGACACCGCCGCGCGGCGCCGGGCGGACGCGGTCCCCGGCCGGGGCAGCCGCCGGGTCGCCCAGGTCGTCCGGGGCCGGATCGGCCGGCCCCCACAGGTACCCGGTCTCGCCGACCGGTCCCGTGGTGCCGTCCTTGACCAGCGGGTCCCGCCACCAGGAAGGGCCGCCGGGCGTGGGCGGCGCCTGGGTCTCGGGCGGCGCCGGACTGTGCGCGGTCCGGTGCCCGGTGCGCGTGGCCTCCGGCCAGACGAACTCCGCGCCCCCTGAGGCCGCGGCGGCCCTGTCCTGCGGGGCCTGGGTACCGGTGTGCCGGTGGCGCTGCGACCAGTACGCCCCGCCGCCCAGCGCCAAGGCGGCCAGGACGGAGAAGACCGCCAGCCCGCCGTTGTCCAGCATCGACAGGAACAGGGCGCAGCCCACCAGCGCGGTGAACACCGCCGCCAGCGTCGCGCCCTCGACCCGCCCCGTCAGCAGCTTCTTCGCCTCGCTGTCCTCCTCGCCCTCCTGGGGCAGCAGCAGCCACGCGAATCCGTAGAAGATCAGACCGACTCCGCCCGTCACCGCGAGGACGCCGAGCACGATCCGGAAGATCACCGGGTCGAGGCAGAAGTACCGCCCCAGGCCGCCGCACACGCCCGCGAGCACCTTGTCGCGCTTGGAGCGGCGCAGGCGCGGGGGAGGACGCTCGGCGGACGGCGGGCCGCTCGCGGCGCCCGCGCCGGCCCCGGCGTCCGGCGGAGGGGAATCGTGTACTTCGGTCATGCGTACATGGTGACGGTCCGCCGACGCCGAGGGCATCCGGATCCACCCTGGGACAGCCCTGATATCCCCCCGAGAGAAGTGGGGGGCTGCCCTGATGCCCCGGGCACCGCGCGCGTGTGACCATCGGTGACATGCCCGTAGCAACCGCCCCCCGCCCGCCGTACGCACCGGACTCCGACGAGACGCCGCAGCGCAAGCTCTACCGCAGCGCCGACGGCCGGATGCTCGGCGGTGTCGCGCGCGGCCTCGCAGGGCACCTCGGGCTGCCCGTCGTCTGGGTCCGGCTCGTCTTCCTCGGACTGTTCATGTGGGGCGACGGCCTCGGCGTGCTGCTCTACGCCGCGTTCTGGGTCTTCGTACCGCTCGGCGTCGGCGGCCGCAGCGGACACCGCTCCTACTTCGACACCCTCCCCGACGGCACCCGGCGCCTGCGCAAGCCCGAGCGGGGCCAGATCACCGCGTTGATCGCGCTGTGCGTCGGCGCCGGAATCTTCATCTCCAAGGTGCAGGTCGGCGGCACATCCGGCCGGTACGTGTGGCCGCTGCTGCTGGTCGGGGCCGGGGTGGTCCTCGTATGGCGCCAGGCCGACAACGCCCGCCGCGCCCACTGGAACGCCGCCGCCGGACGGCACGCGCGACTGCTGCAGACCGCCCGCGCGCTCGCGGGCGTCGCCCTGGTCGGCGTGGGCCTGACCGTCTTCATCGTCGTCCGCGGCTCCGCCGCCCAGCTGGGCAACGTCATGACCGCCACCCTCGCCGTCCTCGTCGGCGTCGCGCTCCTCGCCGGCCCCTGGCTGATCCGCATGACCCAGGACCTCTCCGAAGAGCGCCTGATGCGCATCCGCGCCCAGGAGCGCGCCGAGGTCGCCGCCCACGTCCACGACTCCGTGCTGCACACCCTCACCCTGATCCAGCGCAACGCGGAGGACGCCGGAGAGGTACGCCGCCTCGCGCGGGCCCAGGAGCGGGAGCTGCGCAACTGGCTGTACAAGCCCGAGGGCACCGGCAAGGACGAGGCCGAGGAGCCGAGCACGCTGGCCGAGGCGGTGAAGAAGACCGCCGCCGAGGTCGAGGACCACCACGGGGTCCCGATCGAGGTGGTCGTCGTCGGCGACTGCCCCCTCGACGAGAAGCTGGCGGCACAGATGCAGGCAGCGCGCGAGGCGATGGTCAACGCGGCCAAGTACGGTGGCGACGGCGGCCCCGTCCAGGTGTTCGCGGAGGTGGACGGCCAGACGGTGTTCGTGTCCGTACGGGACCGCGGACCGGGCTTCGACATGGACGCGGTACCGGACGACCGGATGGGCGTACGAGAATCGATCATCGGCCGGATGCAGCGCAACGGCGGGACCGCGCGGCTGCGGTCCGCGCCCGACGGCGGCACGGAAGTCGAGCTGGAGATGGAGAGGGCGGCGAAGGCAGCATGACCGAGGACAACGCGAGCACCGGCGACAACGCGAGCACCGGCGACAACGCGAGCACCGGCGACAACGCGGGCACCGGCGACAACGCGAGCAGCGGAGCGGTGGCCAGGCGAGTCCGGGTGGTGCTCGTCGACGACCACAGGATGTTCCGCACGGGCGTCCAGGCCGAGATCGGCGAGACCGACCGGACCGGGGTCGAGGTCGTCGGCGAGGCCGCCGACGTGGACCAGGCCGTCACCGTCATCACCGCCACCCGCCCCGAGGTGGTGCTCCTCGACGTGCACCTGCCCGGCGGCGGCGGCGTGGAGGTGCTGCGCCGCTGCGCCCCGCTGATGGCGGCCGCCGAGGACCCGGTGCGGTTCCTGGCCCTGTCCGTGTCGGACGCCGCGGAGGACGTCATCGGGGTCATCCGGGGCGGCGCGCGCGGCTACGTCACCAAGACGATCACCGGCACCGACCTGGTGGATTCGGTCTTCCGGGTCCAGGACGGGGACGCGGTGTTCTCGCCGAGGCTGGCGGGCTTCGTCCTCGACGCCTTCGCCTCGACGGACGCCCCGCCGGTCGACGAGGACCTCGACCGCCTCACCCAGCGCGAGCGCGAGGTGCTGCGGCTGATCGCGCGCGGATACGCGTACAAGGAGATCGCCAAGCAGCTCTTCATCTCGGTGAAGACCGTGGAATCGCACGTCTCGGCGGTCCTGAGGAAGCTGCAGCTGTCGAACCGGCACGAGCTCACCCGCTGGGCCACGGCACGCCGGCTGGTCTGAGCGGGGAGGGGGCCCGGCAGACGCCGGACGGCCGGGCGGATCCGCCCGGCGATCCACGCGAAGTGGATCTCAGGCCATGGGTCCTGTGATCCACACCGCAGTCGGTACCGGGAACCCGAGCAGGTCCCGGACCCCTCTACCGTCCGTGATGAGTTTGACGGGGACCCCCCTCTTCGCGACGGTGATCGCCCTGACGGCGTGCGCCGTCCTCCTGCCGCTGATCGTGTGGAGCAAGGTGCGCGGCCCCGCCGCCGTACGCGTCGCCATCCGCACCTCGATGATGGTCTTCGCCCAGGTCACGGCCGTCGCGCTGGTGTTCATCGCGGTCAACCGCGACATGAACTTCTACGCCTCCTGGGGCGATCTGCTCGGCACCGGCAAGTACGTCACCGCCGCCCCCGACCTGGGCCCCGACGGGCTCGGCGGGAAGAAGGCCGCGGAGGTCAAGGCCGCGCCGAAGGTGGTCCAGGACTTCCAGCCGGTCGAGGGACTCGGCGGCCGGGTCAAGAAGACCGAGCTCGACGGCAAGATCTCCGGGGTCAAGGGCGACGTCCTGGTGTGGCTGCCGCCCCAGTACGACGACCCGGCCTTCAAGGACAAGAAGTTCCCCGTGGTCGAACTGATCCCGGGCATACCGGGGACGGGCAAGTCCTGGTTCCAGGGCCTGAAGGCGCACGAGATCCTGGAGCCGCTCATGAAGAGCGGCAAGGTGCAGCCGTTCATCCTGGTCTCGCCGCGCGCCATGCTGCTCGGCAACGCCGACACCGGCTGCGCCAACATCCCCGGCAAGGTCAACGCCGACAGCTGGTTCAGCGTCGACGTCCGCAAGATGGTCGCCGACAACTTCCGGGTCTCGCAAGAGGCCCGCACATGGGGCGTGGCCGGCTACTCGGCCGGGGCGTACTGCGCCGCCAAGCTGGCGATCAACCACCCCGACCGTTACAGCGCGGCGGTCTCCCTGTCCGGCTACAACGACCCGGGGCAGGAGCCCTCGTCGCTGGTCGCGCAGGATCCGGAGCTGCGCCGCACCCACAACCTGAAGAACCTGCTCAAGGCCGCGCCCGCGCCGCCGGCGGTCTCCCTGTGGATGTCGGGGGCGGAGCAGGACGGCTACCTGTCCGGCACGGACCTCAAGGCGCTCGCGCAGAGCCCGACCGTGGTGCACGCGGAGAAGGTCGTCGGTGGCCACAACCTCGAATCGTGGTCGAAGCAGCTGCCGCAGACCTTCGACTGGCTGAGCAAGACGGTCAAGGCCCCGTAGGCACGGCCTGCCCGTAGCGGCCGGTCGCGGCCGGTCGCGGCTACGCCGGTCGGGAAGCACCCGCCCACGGCATCGAGTCCACCGGGGCGAGGCGCACCGTGGAGCCGGGGCGCGGGGCGTGGATCATCTGGCCGTTGCCAATGTACAGGCCGACGTGGGAGATCCCGGAGTAGAAGAACACCAGGTCACCGGGGGTCAGCTGGTTGCGGGAGATCCGCTGCCCGGTGTTGATCTGGGTGTACGTGGTGCGCGGCAGCGACACCCCGGCCGCGCGCCAGGCCGCCTGGGTCAGCCCCGAGCAGTCGAAGGAGCCCGGCCCCGTCGCACCCCACACGTAGGGCTTGCCGATCGCCCCGTACGCGAACGCCACCGCGCGGGCGGCGCGGGAACCGTCGGAGGGCGAGGGCGAGGGCGAGGGCGAGGGCGAGGGCGAGGGCGGCGGGCCCGGCGTGCGAGCGCCGGCGGAGTCGGCCTCGTAGGCCGCGCGCTCCTCGGCGGTGAGCTTGGCCAGCAGCCGCTGGGCGGCGCTCAGCTTCTCCTCGATCTCGGCCTTGTGGCCGGCGAGTTCGCCCTGCCGGGCGCGCAGGTCGGCGAGGCGTCCGGCGGCCTGCTCCTCGAGGTGTCCGACCTCGTCGAGCTTGCGGCGCACGGTGGAGATCTCGGCCGCGTTCCGGTTTCCGGCGCGGGCGATGAGGGCGGCCCGGTCCAGGTACTCCTGCGGGTCGTCGGCCATCGCCAGCTGTACGGCGGCGCTGAGGGTCCCGCTGCGGTACTGGGTCGCGGCCAGCGAACCGAGCGTGCTGCGGGCGGTGTTGAGCTGATCCGTCTTGCGGGCGGTCTCGTCCTGCAGTCCGGCGAGGGCGCGTTGCGCGTCGTCCGCCTTCTCCTTCGCCCCGTTGTACCGGTCGGTCGCGGCCTCGGCCTCCTCGTAGAGCCGGTCCACATCCGCCTTGACCTGCGAGGGCGTCTGCCGGGGGTCGGCGTGGGAGGTGCCTTCGAACGCGGTGGCGGTGGCAGCGCCCGCGAGGGCGAGGGTGGCGGCCGTGGTGCGTACGGTGCTCCGTGCGGCGGTGCCGGCGAGCGGGCGCTGCCTGGGCTTTCGATGACTGGCCACGAGGGCCTCACGTCCTTCCTCTGTCGTTGCTTGGAGGAGGGACGCTAGACCCGAAGGTAACGGGGAGATGACGAGATGGCCGCAAGTGGTCGGACGTGACCGGACCTGGCCGCCGGATGGTTGCCCGATGTCCGTGCGGTGTCAGTGCCAGAGAACGGCGATGAAGATATTGACCATGGTCAGTCCGCCGACCGCGCCGAACAGGGCCTTCTCCACCCGCTCCTCGTCACGCTTGACGTAGACGAGCGCCAGGATCACGAAGAGGATCGCGAGCTTCACGCCGATCTTGATGTTGTTGACCGTGTCGCCGTCCATCTCGCGGAAGCCGACCAGCAGTACGCCGGTGACGAGCATGGTCAGCGCACCGTGCAGCATCGCCGGCACGAAGCGGGCCGTGCCGGCGCTCATCGCCTTCATCTGGGTCAGGAAACCGCCGAGCAGCGAGGCGATCCCGATGATGTGCAGGCCGACGAAGACGCTGATGAGTACGTTCATGCGACGAGCGTAGGCGGTGGCTGTCCGCGGATCTCCGTCAGGCGGGCGACCTCGATGCCGTACACCGTGTACACGGCGGTCCGGCCGTCCTGCCGGTCCACGTCGGACGGGCCGGGGGAGCGCCGGCGGACGGGCGGGGGAACGTCCTACGGGCCTCACCCGGGCCGGACGCTCCCGTGGATCGGCTGGTAGTAGATCGAGTCCTCGCGGACGTACGCCCCCGGCCGCGGGGCGTGGATCATGCGGCCGCCGCCCACATAGATCCCGACATGGCTGATGTCGCCGTAGAAGAAGACCAGGTCGCCGGGGCGCAGCCGGGCCGTCGCGATCCGCGGCGCCCGCGTGTACTCGGTGAGCAGCGCGTGCTCGCGGCCGCCGAGCCGGTTCAGCAGGTGCGTCTGCGCGAAGAAGGCCTGCGGGTCGTCGCTCAGCAGGAGGGTCGCGGTCCCGCCGAGGGGGCCGGCGCCCCGGTACCGGTCGGCGGCATGGCTGCCGAGCAGCCGCCGCGCCTCGTGCGCGGGCGCCGCCGAGGCCTGGTGGGGGAGGAGCAGGCCCAAGGAGGACAGGGCCGCGGTCGTGGCGACCGCGGTGGGGGCGTGAGGATGTCTTCGGGTGCGCGGCTTGCGGTGGTGGGGGGAGGAGTCGTGGGACGAGGGGAATCCGTACGAGTACACGGGCCGGCACCTCCTTCCGGTTGGCGGAGCACGCTAGCGGCGGAGGGAGCGGCTCGGAAGGGCCCGCACAGGGTTCGCAGGGCATATGCCGCCCAATTTTCCGGGGCCGGGACCGGCTGTCGGTCCGGCCCCCTAGACTCGGAAGGCGATGAGCAGCCTCTTTGACGACAGCTTCCTGGCCGACCTCTCCTCCTCCGAAGAGGTCCCGCCGCCGCCCGAGGATCACACCGCCCCCGAGACGGGCGCGGACGATCTCTTCGGGGGCCGGTTCGACATGCCCATGAGCGGGGACGCGTACTACCGGGACGGCGCCCCCAGGCCCGTCATCGACCCGGCGGCCCTCCTGGAAGGGCTGAACGCGGAGCAGCGCGCGGCCGTGGTGCACGCGGGATCACCGCTGCTCATCGTGGCCGGCGCCGGGTCCGGCAAGACCCGCGTCCTGACGCACCGGATCGGCCACCTGCTGGGCGCGCGCGGGGTCCACCCCGGCCAGATCCTGGCGATCACCTTCACCAACAAGGCCGCCGGCGAGATGAAGGAGCGCGTCGAGGGCCTGGTCGGCCCGCGCGCCAACGCCATGTGGGTCTCCACCTTCCACAGCGCGTGCGTGCGCATCCTGCGCCGCGAGTCCAAGCGGCTCGGTTTCACCTCCTCGTTCTCGATCTACGACGCGGCCGACTCGAAGCGCCTGATGGCGCTCGTCTGCCGCGACCTGGACCTGGACCCGAAGAAGTTCCCGCCGAAGGCCTTCAGCGCCAAGATCTCGAACCTGAAGAACGAGCTCATCGACGAGGACGCCTTCGCGGGTCAGGCCGTCGACGGTTTCGAGAAGACCCTCGCCCAGGCGTACGCGATGTACCAGGGGCGGCTGCGCGAGGCCAACGCGCTCGACTTCGACGACATCATCATGACCACGGTCCACCTGCTCCAGGCCTTCCCGGACGTCGCCGAGCACTACCGGCGCCGCTTCCGCCACGTGCTGGTCGACGAGTACCAGGACACGAACCACGCGCAGTACACGCTCGTGCGCGAGCTGGTCGGCACCGGCTACCCGGACCTGCCGCCCGCCGAGCTGTGCGTCGTGGGTGACGCCGACCAGTCGATCTACGCCTTCCGCGGCGCGACCATCCGCAACATCCTCCAGTTCGAGGAGGACTACGCGGACGCCACGACGATCCTGCTGGAGCAGAACTACCGCTCCACGCAGACGATCCTGTCCGCGGCCAACGCCGTCATCGAGCGCAACGAGAACCGCCGAGCGAAGAACCTGTGGACCGAGGCCGGCAGCGGCGCCGTCATCACCGGGTACGTCGCGGACACCGAGCACGACGAGGCGCAGTTCATCGCCGACGAGATCGACCGGCTGACGGACGCCGGCGACGCGAAGGCGGGCGACGTCGCGATCTTCTACCGGACGAACGCGCAGTCGCGCGTGTTCGAGGAGATCTTCATCCGCGTCGGGCTGCCCTACAAGGTCGTCGGCGGCGTCCGGTTCTACGAGCGCAAGGAGGTCCGCGACGTCCTCGCGTACCTGCGCGTCCTGTCGAACCCCGAGGACAACGTCCCGCTCCGCCGGATCCTGAACGTACCCAAGCGCGGCATCGGCGAGCGGGCCGAAGCGATGATCGACGCGCTCGCGATGCGCGAGAAGATCACCTTCCCGCAGGCGCTGCGCCGGGTCGACGAGGCCTTCGGCATGGCCGCCCGCTCGACCAATGCCGTCAAGCGCTTCAACGTGCTGATGGAGGAGCTCCGCACGATCGTCGACTCGGGCGCGGGCCCGGCGGTGGTGCTGGAAGCGGTCCTGGAGCGCACGGGCTACCTCGCCGAACTCCAGGCGTCGACCGACCCGCAGGACGAGACGCGGATCGAGAACCTGCAGGAGCTGGCCGCCGTGGCGCTCGAATTCGAGCAGGCGCGGGAAGCGGCGGCCGCGGAGGCCGCTTCGAGCGGCGCCCCGCCGGTGGGCCCCGGCACCCTCTCCGAGTTCCTGGAACAGGTCGCGCTGGTCGCCGACTCCGACCAGATCCCGGACGAGGACACCGACGGCAACGGCGTCATCACCCTCATGACCCTGCACACCGCCAAGGGCCTCGAGTTCCCGGTGGTCTTCCTGACCGGCATGGAGGACGGGGTCTTCCCGCACATGCGGGCACTGGGCCAGACCAAGGAGCTGGAGGAGGAGCGCCGCCTCGCCTACGTCGGCATCACGCGGGCGCGCGAGCGGCTGTACCTGACGCGCTCCTCGATGCGCAGCGCGTGGGGCACCCCCTCGTACAACCCGCCGTCGCGGTTCCTCGAGGAGATCCCCGCCGAGTACCTGCAGTGGAAGCGGACGGGCGCGGCGCAGAAGCCGGCGGGCCCGATGCGGAGCTCGGGCTACGGGTCCTCGGGCTCGGGCGGGTCGAAGGCCTCGTTCGGGACCTCGCCGGAGTCGTTCCTGTCCTCGTCGCGTACGAAGTCGGGCCCGTCCGGTTTCGCGACGCGCCGGGCCACCGACAAGCCGGTCATCGCGCTGGCGGTCGGGGACCGGGTCACGCACGACCAGTTCGGGCTGGGCACCGTCATGGAGGTCAGGGGAGCGGGCGCGGACGCGCAGGCCACCATCGACTTCGGGGACGAGAAGCCGAAGCGGCTGCTGCTGCGGTACGCGCCGGTGCAGAAGCTCTAGCGGTCAGGTCCGGCGGGAGCCGACGGGCTCCGGCCGGCCGGGGAGCACCGGCTGGTCGGGGAGCACCGGCTGGTCGGAAAGTGCCGGGCGGTTCTCAGGTGGGGTCCAGGTCGTGGCTGCGGAGCCACGCCTGGGGGTCGACCGGACTTCCGCCGCCCGGCCGGACCTCGAAGTGGAGGTGCGCCCCCGTGGAGTTGCCCGAGTCGCCGGAGTACGCGATCACGTCGCCGGCCTTGACCTTGCCGGACCTGATCTTGGCGCTGCTGAGGTGGCAGTACCAGGTCTCGGTGCCGTCGGGCGCGGTGAGTATCACCATGTTGCCGTAGGCGCTGTTCCACTTGCTGCGCACGGTGCCGTCGGTGGCGGCCATGACCGAAGTCCCGTAGCCCACCGGGAAGTCGATGCCGGTGTGCACGGACATCCAGTTGACGCCCGCCTGGCCGAAGCCGGCGCTGAGGCCGTGCCGCGCGACGGGGAGGAAGAACTTGGGGCGGGCCGCTTCCTTGGCCGCCTCCTCCTCCGCCTTCTTCTTCTTTTCCTCGTCCTGGCGCAGGCGCAGGTCGATGCGCTCCTGGGTGCGGCTCGCGCGGTCCGCGAAGTCGCCGGCGTCGGCGCTGAGGGCGGTGAGCTGCGTGTCGAGCTTGCTGTTCGCCGCGACCGGCTTGATGGAGGCCGGGTCGGGGGCGGCCAGCGTGGTCGTCTCCTCCGACGGCTTCTCCGCACCGGTGAGCCCGCCCACGGAGGCGGCGGCGACACCCGCGACGCCCATCACGCAGACGGAGGGCACGGCCACGGTCAGCAGGGCGGAACGCTTGGCCGGGGTGCGCCGACGGCTGCTGCCGCCCGCCCTGGCGGCCGTCGCCTTGCCCGCGGGCTTGGCGCCGGCGCGGCGCGAGGGGCGCGGCTCGGACGGCGCGGGGGCGGTGACGGGCATGGCCTGGGTGGGGAGGTCGTGCACCGGGGCGTCGTCACCGGCGTCGTCGGCCGTGTCATCGAACGCGTCGTCGAACGCCTCGGCCTCGGTGACGACCTCGAAGACGGCGGTCTCGGTGTAGGCCGGGGTCCAGGCCGGGGCGGCGGTCTCCGCGTACGGCTGCTCGTACTCGTAGCCGTACGCGTACTGCTGCTCCTGGGGCTGCGCCTGTTCCTGGACCTGCGCGTGCTCCTGGGCGTGGACCTGCGGCTGGGCCTGCTGCTCGTAGCCGGTGTACGCGTAGGTCTGCTCGGAGGCGGTGTTCCAGGCGGTGGCGTCGTAGGCGCCGGTCTCGGTGCCGTAGCCCGGGACCGACCAGTGGCCGGTCTGCTCGGCCGAGGTGTCGTAGCCGAAGGCGGTGGGCTGGTAGTCCGTGGACGGGTAGTCCGACGGGTAGTCCGTGGAGGCGCCGCCCTGGGCGGGGACGGTCGACAGGTAGCCGTCGTACTGCTGGGGGTAGCTGCCCTGCGGGGTGTTCCAGGCCGTGGCGTCGTACCCGCCGGTGTCATAGGAACCGGTGTCGTAAGAACCGTAGGCAGCGGCGTAGTTGTAGCCCTGACCCTGCGATTCATAGGACGCATAGCCGGAATCGCCAGCGAAAGTGGTGGTGGAAAGGCCGTCATACCCGAGATCGGGGTACTGGCCCGACGAGGGGCGGTCGTTCACCAACTTCTCTTTCGCCTCGGCAGCGGGGGGCCTGGGTGGCCGAGGAGGATGAGGTCCTCGGAGGAGAGCAGTGGCGTGACTGTACCCGGCGGTTACTGGCAACGACAATCTTCGACGGGTCCCCAGCTTGCGGGAACCGGGCATTCGGCCGCCTTTCGGTCGCCCAAAGACCCACCCTTGGCCTTGAGTTCGAAATGTGTTCGAGTGCGGGTGGGGCTTTGATCCGACTTTCGGTCAGGCGACGGACGCGGCCCCGGGGTGCGGGAGAGCGCTCGGGCCCGGCCCGTCGAGCGCGCGCCGGACCGCGGCGATGACGGTCGGATGCGCGGGCAGCGCGAGATGCCCGATGCCGGTGACCTGCACGTTTTCGGCGAGCAGGTCCGGATGTTCGATACGGGCCGTCTCGGTCGGGTCCATCAGCTCGTCGAACTCGCTCCAGAACGCCACGTGCCGGGTCCGGCAGCCGGGCGCGGGCGCGCGCAGTTCGGCCAGCACCTCGGAATCCGGTCGCATCTGCCGGACCAGCGGGTGCGCGTCCATGAAGGGCGCCACGCGGGTGCCGGAATGCGGGGTGCCGAGCGTGACGAGCGCGCGGACGCGGGCGTCGCCGCCGAGCCGCTGGACGTAGTACCGCCCGACCAGCCCGCCGAGGCTGTGTCCCACCAGATCCACCCGCTCCTGGCCGGTGCGCTCGCAGAGCTCCTCGACGCGGCGGGCGAGATGGCGGGCGGTGACGCGCAGGTCGCGGGTGAAGGGGGAGTAGTTGTACGTCTCCACCTGCCGCCGGCCGCCCGCCCCGAGGGCGCGGCGCAGCAGCACGAAGACGGACCGGTTGTCCGTGAACCCGTGCAGCAGGAGCACGGGCGGACGTTCGCGGGTGGTGGAGGTACCGGTGGGCGGCCGTTCCTGCAACACTCCGGTGGGATACAGCAGGATGTGCCCGCCCAGCACGATCGCTTCCAGTACGCCGGCGCGCAGCGAGGCCCCGGACATGGTCAGCCCCATGGACGGCCTCCCCCTCAGCGTCTTGGGACCGTGGCGGCCGGCCACACCGTGCCGTGCGGCTGTCGGCACGGAGTGGCGGCGCGTCATCCCACGTGTGATTTCCCCCTCGGCATTGGCCACGAAACGGGGGCGTGCGCGATGCTGTACTTAACGTTCGTTCACTCGGGAGGCAGTGCGATGGGTGTGACCGGTCCGATCCGTGTGGTGGTGGCCAAGCCTGGTCTCGACGGCCACGACCGGGGTGCCAAGGTGATCGCGCGTGCCTTGCGGGACGCCGGCATGGAGGTCATCTACACGGGCCTCCACCAGACCCCCGAACAGATCGTCGACACCGCGATCCAGGAGGACGCCGACGCGATCGGCCTGTCGATCCTCTCCGGCGCGCACAACACGCTGTTCGCGCGCGTGCTGGAACTCCTCGCGGAGCGTGACGCGGAGGACATCAAGGTGTTCGGCGGCGGCATCATCCCCGAGGCGGACATCGCTCCGCTCAAGGCGAAGGGCGTGGCCGAGATCTTCACCCCGGGCGCGACGACGACGGCAATCGTGGACTGGGTCCGCGGCCACGTCCGCCAGCCGCTGTAGTCCACCTCCGCGGCGCCTCACACGCCGGCGGGCCTGGAAGATCCAGCCCCGCCGGCACATCCAGCCCCGCCGGCAGTTCCAGCCCCGCCGGCAGTTCCAACCCCGCCGGGGGCTACGGCCCGGGCGGGGCCAGTTCCGCGTGCATCGCCGCGCGGAGCCGAAGCGTGGCCACCATCCGCTGGAAGGCCTCCGCCCAGTACGCCGCCGCACCCCCCGCCTCGACCGGCTCGGCCGCCAGCGCGTCCAGCCGCTCCGCCTCCGCGGGATCGAGGCAGCGCTCCGCCAAGCCCATCACGCCGCTGAAGCTCCACGGATAACCGCCCGCCTCCCGCGCGCAGTCGAGCGCCTCGACCACCGCCCGCCCCAGCGCCCCCGCCCACGGCACCACGCACACCCCGAGCAGCTGGAACGCCTCCGACAGCCCGTGGGCCCGTACGAACTCCGCGACCCAGGCCGCCCGCTCCTCCTCGCCCAGGATCGACAGGAGCTTCGCCCGCTCCGCCAGCGACGCCGTCGCCGGGCCCGCCGCGGGCGGCTCGGAAGCCGAGCCGAGCAGGGCCTGCGACCAGGCGGGATCCCGCTGGCGCACCGCCGCCCGGCACCACGCCGCGTGCAGTTCCTCCGCCCAGTCCTCCGCCATCGGCAGCGCCACGATCTGCGCCGGGACGAGCCCCCCGAACCGCTCCCGCCAGCACGACAGCGGCGCGGACTCCACCAACTGCGCCAGCCACCAGGCTCGTTCCCCGCGCCCGGCGGGCGGCCGCTCGACCACGCCGTCGCGCAGCATCCCCGCGTCGAACTCGGCCGGCGGTGTCACCCCCTCCGGGCCCACACAGGCCAGCGCCCGCTCCGCCATCCGCCCGGCCAGTGCCGAGGTCGGCAGCGAGGACAGCAGCTCGGCGGCGGTCGCCCGGACATTGCGGCTGCGGTCGTCCAGCGCCGCCTCCAGGAACGGCTCGTCGCCCGCCGACAGCCCCGCCCGCAGCGAGTCGAGGAACATCAGCCGGTCCTCGTCCCGCTCGGTGGCCCAGGTCGTCGCCAGCAGACGCGGCGCGGCCGCTGCCTCATGGGCGCGGACGAGGCCGAGCACGGCCACCCGCTCCGCGAACAGCCCCTCCTGCCACAGCCGTTCCACCCCTGCCGCGTCCGCCGCGTCGGGCAGTTCGCCGGCGGCCCCGGAACCGCCGCGCAGCGCGAACCGCCAGTCCGGATTCAGCCGGGCCAGCCACAGTCCGCGCGCCCCCGCCAGGGCCAGCGCCTGCTGTCGCAGGTCGCTGCGGGCCCGCGCGGCGTCCAGCAGCGCGGGGACCAGCGAGGCCGGAGCCCGGTAGCCGTGGTGCCCGGCGGCCGCCAGCCACTGGGGCAGCAGCTCCGTCAGGTCCGGGGCCGCTCCGCGCCGCCGCCCGCCGCTGCCCGCGCCGGTCCGGCCGGCCAGCAGCTGCGCGAGCCTTCGCCGGGCCGGCTCCGGCGGGGCCGGGCGCGGATCGCGCGGCGCGGGCTCGGGCCGGGGCCCCGCTTCGGCGGGCCGCAGCCCGGCCCGGCGCCGCACCGTCTGCACGGCGGCTGCCCCGAGCAGCTCCTCGGGGCTGCCCTGGCGCCGGTCGGTGCCCAGCAGCGCGGCTCCGACCAGTTCCTCCCAGTCCCCAAGGGCCTCATCCGCCCGGGCCTGATCCGCCTTCCGAGCCTGATCCGATCTCGTCACCGTGTCCATCGGGTCCCCTCCCTCTTCGTGTTCGTGCTCCGGTCCCGCCCCCTCCGCGGGACCGGAGCAGCTCGCTTCCCCCGTGACCCCTGCCGCCGCGTGACCGCGGCCGCTCTCAACTGGCGTGGTTGTCGTCCACAAAAGCCCCCCGGCCTCGTAGTTCACGCACGCCGGCGCCCCCGCGCCGTCGCTTACTCCCCCCGGCCCCACCCGCTCAGGCCAGCGGCACCGGCTCCGGAGAATCCGGCTGCCAGGCCGTCAGCGGGGTGAATCCGCGGTGTCCGCACTCGCCGAACACCGTCACCGGCCCGCCCCCCGACAGCGCGGCCAGCTGCCACAGTCCCGCCCGGGTCCGGCTCCCGGCCCCGGTCAAGGGCACGGGCAGGGCGGACGTCCCCTCCACGTCCGCCAGTTGCCAGGCCGTTTCCCCCGCTTGTCCTCCCGCTTGTCCTCCCGTTTGTCCTCCCGTTTGTCCCCCCGGTATCGGCACCACCGGACCGAGCACCACCGGCCAGGACTCCAGCCAGGGGTCCTCGCGCAGCGCCGTGCCGTACGCCTCGAGTGCCGCGCCCGTGCTCACGCCCGTCGGCGCGACCCCGCACGGCTCGGCCGCCGCGAACCGCTCCCCGAGGTCGGCTCGCAGTCCCGCCGAGCCGGGCCGGAAGCGGGCTTCCGCGTCCAGTACCAGCCCGACGGGCAGTGCCAGTGCGGGCGGCCGCCCGGGCGGGCCGAAGTCGAGGACCAGGGCCGTCCGACCGCTCGCCAGCCCGCGCAGCCATATCCGGCGGGTGGTGAGACGGCCGTCGGGAGACGCCGTGTCGTACTGGGCCAGCACGAGCCAGCGGTCCCGTACGGCCTCGCCCTCCGCCCCCGCCGGCAGCCCCACCCTGCTGCGGACCGTCGCGGCCAGCGGCTCCGGCAGTCCGGACACGCCAAGCCAGGCCCGGTCCAGCAGGTGCAGCAGCGCGGCCTCCTCCAGCATCCGGGCGGGCCAGCCGGCGCCGCAACTGGGTATCGTCCCCAACTCCCTGACCCGCCCGGCCAGTCCGGGCGCCTGCGCGTCGACCATCCGGGCGGCCGTCTCCTCCCAGGCGGCGTAACCCGCCTGCTCCTGACCGGCCAGGCCCCCGCGCACCAGATCCGCGAGCCGCTGCTCCAACTCGGTGACGCCCGCGCCGATCCGGACCGCCCGGCGCTCCGCACGCTTGCGGGCGGCCTCCGCGTCGGCGGGTTTCTGGGTGGTGTTGCCGGCAGCGGGCCGGGCGGCCTTCGCCGCCCGCTCCGCCAGCCACTCGCCCGCCCAGTCCGGGGCCCCGGCCGGATCGCCGGCCGGCTCCCCGAGCCCCTCCGTCGCCCAGAGCAGCAGCAGCCCCAGCGCGTGCTTGCACGGGAACTTCCGGCTCGGGCAGGAGCACTTGTACGCCGGCCCGGACAGGTCGACGACCGTCCGGTACGGCTTGCTGCCGCTGCCCTTGCACAACCCCCACACCGCACCGGAAGCGGAACCTCCGGTCTGAGACCACGGCCCCGCCCCGCCGAGTCTGGCCCCCGCCTTGCGCGACGCATCGTCAGGAGCCAGAGCCAGTACCTGTTCCGCTGTCCAGCGGACCCCCTGCTCAGTCATGTGTTCCACCGTACGGACCCCCACTGACAATCGCCCTGACCTGCAACAACACATCTTTCGGGGCCCGTTGTCAGTGGTCGGGTGCATCGTGGTTCCAGCAGTCGGAAGCGGCTGCGGAGCATTGGAGGGGGACCATGGACACGACCGGGACCGAGACCACCGCAGAGGCGCTGCGACCGCACGCCGAAGACGCCTTCGCGCACGAACTGAAAGCCCTGGCCGCGGCCGACGACCGGCCCCGCCCGGCCCGCTGGAAGCTCTCCCCGTGGGCCGTGGCGACGTACCTGCAGGGCGGCACGCTCGCCGACGGAACCGTCATCACGCCCAAGTACGTGGGACCGCGCCGCATCGTCGAGGTCGCCGTCACCACCCTCGCCACCGACCGCGCCCTGCTGCTCCTCGGAGTCCCCGGCACCGCCAAGACCTGGGTGTCCGAGCACCTCGCCGCCGCCGTCAGCGGGGACTCCACCCTCCTCGTCCAGGGCACCGCCGGCACCCCCGAGGAAGCCATCCGGTACGGCTGGAACTACGCCCGGCTCCTCGCCCACGGCCCCAGCCGCGAAGCCCTCGTACCGAGCCCCGTCATGCGGGCCATGGCCGAGGGCATGACCGCCCGCGTCGAGGAGCTCACCCGCATCCCCGCCGACGTCCAGGACACCCTCATCACCGTCCTGTCCGAGAAGACGCTCCCGATACCGGAGCTCGGCCAAGAGGTGCAGGCCGTGCGCGGCTTCAACCTCATCGCCACGGCCAACGACCGCGACCGCGGGGTGAACGAGCTCTCCAGCGCGCTGCGCCGCCGCTTCAACACCGTCGTCCTCCCGCTGCCTGCCACCGCCGACGCCGAGGTCGACATCGTCGCCCGCCGCGTCGACGAGATGGGCCGAGCCCTCGACCTGCCCGCCGCGCCCGAGGGCCTCGAGGAGATCCGCCGCGTCGTCACCGTGTTCCGCGAGCTGCGGGGCGGTGTCACCGACGACGGGCGTACGAAGGTCAAGTCGCCCAGCGGCACCCTGTCCACCGCCGAGGCCATATCGGTCGTCACGGGCGGCCTCGCCCTGGCCGCCCACTTCGGGGACGGCGTGCTGCGCCCCTCCGACGTGGCCGCCGGGATCCTCGGGGCCGTCGTGCGGGACCCGGCCGCCGACAAGGTCGTCTGGCAGGAGTACCTGGAGGCAGTGGTCCGGGAGCGCGACGGCTGGAAGGACTTCTACCGCGCCTGCCGGGAGGTGACCGTATGAGCGCGCACGCCGGGAAGAGCCCCCAGGCGGCGAAGGGCCCGCCGCGGTCCGGGGAGCGGGGGCCGCTGCTGCTGGGCGTACGGCACCACGGGCCGGGATCGGCCCGCGCGGTGCGGGCCGCCCTCGACGCGGCGCAGCCGGCGGCGGTGCTGATCGAGGGGCCGCCCGAAGGCGACGCCCTGCTGCCGCTGGCCGCCGACCCCGGGATGCGGCCGCCCGTCGCACTGCTCGCGCACGCCGCCGACGACCCCGGCCGGGCCGCCTTCTGGCCGCTGGCCGGTTTCTCCCCGGAGTGGGCCGCCATCCGGTGGGCGCAGGCGCGGGACGTGCCGGTCCGCTTCATCGACCTCCCCGCCGCGCACTCGCTGGCCGCGCCGGCGGGCGGGGAAGGACGCGGGGAGGGCGACGGGGAGGGAGATCGCGAGGCGTCCGAGTCCGTCCGGCTGGACCCGCTCGCCGTGCTCGCCGAGACCGCCGGGTACGACGACGCCGAGCGCTGGTGGGAGGACGTCGTCGAACACCGGGGCACCGGCGGCCCGGACGCCGACCCGCTGGGCGTGTTCGAGGCGCTCGGAGATGCCATGGGCGCCCTGCGCGAGGAGTACGGAGCCGGCGGCCACCACCGGGACCTCGTGCGCGAGGCGTACATGCGGCAGCGGATGCGGGCCGCGCGCCGCGAGTTCGGCGACGGGTACGCCGTCGTCTGCGGGGCCTGGCACGTCCCGGCCCTGCGGGCCAGGACCACCGCGGCCGCGGACAAGGCACTGCTCACCGGACTACCCAAGGTCAAGGTGGAGACCACCTGGGTCCCCTGGACCCACCGGCGCCTCGCCCGCGCCGGCGGGTACGGGGCCGGGATCACCTCGCCCGGCTGGTACGCGCACCTCTTCGCCGCCCGGGACCGGCCCGTCGAGCGGTGGCTGACCAAGGTCGCGGGCCTGCTGCGCGAGGAGGACCGGCACGTCTCCCCGGCACACGTCATCGAAGCGGTCCGGCTCGCCGACACCCTGGCCGCGATGCGGGGCCGGCCGGTGGCAGGGCTGACGGAGACCCTGGAAGCGGTCCAGGCGGTGATGTGCGAAGGCTCCGACATACCGCTCGGGCTGATCGAGGACCGGCTCGTCGTCGGAGACGTCCTCGGCGAAGTCCCGGACGCGACGCCCGTCGTACCGCTCCAGCGCGACCTGACCCGGCAGCAGCGCTCGCTGCGCCTCAAGGCCGAGGCGCAGGACCGGGAGCTGGAGCTCGACCTGCGCAAGGACACCGACGCGGCCAAGTCCCTGCTGCTGCACCGGCTGCGGCTGCTCGGCATCGGCTGGGGCGTGCCGGCGGCCTCGCGGGGGAGCACGGGCACCTTCCGAGAGACCTGGCGCCTGCGCTGGGAGCCGGAGCTCGCGGTACGGGTGGCCGAAGCCGGCATCTGGGGGACCACTGTCCTCGGCGCGGCCACCGCCAGGGCCGAGGCCGACGCGGCGGCCGCCGGTGAACTGGGCGAGATCACCGCCCTGGCCGAGAGGTGCCTGCTCGCCGGGCTCTCCGATGCACTGCCGGCCGTCCTGCGGGCCCTCGCCGACCGGGCCGCCCTGGACACGGACGTGGCGGGCCTGGCGAAGGCACTGCCCGCGCTGGCCCGCTCGCTGCGCTACGGGGACGTGCGCGGCACCGACGCGGCGGCGCTGGGGACGGTCGCGGCCGGGCTCGCGGAGCGGATATGCGTGGCACTGCCGCCCGCCTGCGCGGCCGGGCTGGACGCCGACGCGGCGGCGGAGCTGCGGGGGCACGTGGACGGCGTACACGGAGCGATCGGGCTCCTGGAATCCGAGTCGGGCGGCCTGCGGGAGCGCTGGTCGGCGGTGCTGCGGACGCTGGCCGGGCGGGACACCGTCCCCGGGCTGATACGCGGCCGGGCCGCGCGGCTGCTGCTCGACGACGGGCGGCTGCCGCCCGAGGAGACGGCCCGGCTGATGGGCCTGTCGCTGTCCCCGGCGTCAGCGCCGGCCGACGCGGCGGGCTGGATCGAGGGCTTCGCGGGCGGCGGCTCCGGCGGCACGCTGCTGGTCCACGACGAGCGGCTGTTGGGGCTGATCGACAGCTGGCTGGTGTCGGTGCCGGAGCGGGCGTTCGTGGACGTACTGCCGTTGCTGCGGCGGACGTTCGGGGCGTACGAGGCGGGCGTGAAGCGGACTCTGGGTGAGCTGGCCCGGCGGGGGCCTTCCGCCGGGCGGGCCGCGGTGGCGGGTCCGGGGTCGGCGCCGGCGGGCTTCGGCCCGGACCTGGATCCGGTCCGGGCGGATGCGGTGGTGGACCTGGTCCGCCTTCTCCTGGCGGGAGCGCCGGCGTGACCGGGCCCCACGCCGGGGCAGGGCCCGGGGCCGGGGTGGCTGGGTGGCCGATGGCTGGTACGAGAGCAGGGGGACGGGCAGATGGATGGTGTGGGGAGCGTGGCGGTGGCGGGTTCGGGCGGGGACGAGCGGGTGCGGCGGTGGCGGATGGTGCTGGGTGGGGGAGAGGCGGACGGGACCGGGTGTGAGCTGAGCGGGGCGGACGCCGGGATGGATGCCGCGCTCGGGGCGCTGTACGGGGGCGCCGGCGGCGGGGGGCGCAAGCGGGCCGGGGAGAGGTCGGCCGGCCTCGGCGGCTCCGCGCCGAACGTGGCGCGCTGGCTCGGGGACATCCGGACGTACTTCCCCACCTCCGTGGTGCAGGTCATGCAGCGGGACGCGATCCAGCGGCTGGGGCTGTCCGCGCTGCTGCTGGAGCCCGAGATGCTGGAGGCGGTCGAGCCCGACGTACACCTCGTCGGAACCCTGCTCTCCCTCAACAAGGCGATGCCCGAGACGACCCGGGAGACGGCCCGTGCCGTGGTCCGCAAGGTGGTCGAGCAGTTGGAGAAGCGGCTCGCGGCCCGCACCCGGGCCACCCTCACCGGCGCCCTCGACCGGTCCGCCCGGATCAGCCGGCCCCGGCACGCCGACATCGACTGGGACCGGACCATCCGGGCGAATCTGAAGAACTACCTCCCCGAGTACCGCACGGTCGTCCCCGAGCGGCTGGTCGGCTACGGCCGGGCCGCGCGCGCGGTGAAGAAGGAGGTGATCCTCTGTATCGACCAGTCGGGCTCGATGGCGGCCTCCGTCGTCTACGCCTCCGTCTTCGGGGCGGTGCTGGCTTCGATGCGTTCGATCGCGACCCGCCTGGTCGTCTTCGACACGGCCGTCGTGGATCTCACCGACCAGCTCGACGATCCCGTCGACGTGCTCTTCGGCACCCAGCTCGGCGGCGGCACGGACATCAACCGCGCGCTCGCCTACTGCCAGTCGAAGATCACCCGTCCCGCCGACACCGTCGTGGTCCTCATCAGTGATCTCTATGAGGGCGGGATACGCGACGAGATGCTGAAGCGGGTCGCGGCCATGAAGGGCGCGGGGGTGGAGTTCGTGACCCTGCTCGCGCTGTCCGACGAGGGAGCCCCCGCTTACGACCGCGAACACGCCGCCGCCCTCGCCGCGCTCGGCGCCCCGGCCTTCGCCTGCACCCCCGACCTGTTCCCGGAGGTCATGGCGGCGGCGCTGGAGAAGCGGCCCCTGCCCGTTCCGTGACCGGCCCGGCGGGCCCGGTCCGCCCCTCCCGGGGCGGCCGCGCGGGGCCCCGTAGGAGCGCCTGCCCATCGGCGGATCACACGAAGATGCAGTTCAACCGTGAGGCGATCTGTGACAGGTATCACCGCTCAGGTGTGATCTGCGATTTAGGGACCCACGTCCCACGGGGATAACCTGCGGGACGGACATGCCGCGTCCACGGTCACCGTGTGCGCCTTCCTTGTGACAGCGCCGTCACGTTGCCCTCCGCGGCACGCCCACGCAGATAGCAGACAACCGCGAATCACTGCGAATCTTTGAAGACAAGGGACGGACGCGCGTGGACCTGTTCGAGTACCAGGCGAGGGACCTCTTCGCCAAGCACGGTGTACCGGTGCTGGCCGGTGAAGTCATCGACACGCCTGAGGCAGCCCGCGAGGCCACCGAGCGCATGGGTGGCAAGTCGGTCGTCAAGGCGCAGGTGAAGGTCGGCGGCCGCGGCAAGGCCGGCGGCGTCAAGCTCGCCGCCACCCCGGAAGAGGCCGTCGCTCGTGCGACGGACATCCTCGGGATGGACATCAAGGGCCACACGGTCCACAAGGTGATGATCGCGGAGACCGCTCCGGAGATCCTGGAGGAGTACTACGTCTCCTACCTCCTCGACCGCACCAACCGCACCTTCCTGGCCATGGCCTCGGTCGCGGGCGGCATGGACATCGAGCAGGTCGCCGAGGAGACCCCGGAGAAGCTCGCCAAGGTCCCGGTGAACGCCAACGAGGGCGTGACCATCGAGAAGGCCCGCGAGATCGTCGCCCTGGCGCAGTTCCCGGCCGAGGTCGCCGAGAAGGTCGCCGAGGTCCTCGTGACCCTGTGGGCGACCTTCATCGCCGAGGACGCGCTCCTCGTCGAGGTCAACCCGCTCGCGAAGGTCGCCTCCGGCGACGTCATCGCGCTCGACGGCAAGGTCTCGCTCGACGAGAACGCCGAGTTCCGCCAGCCGGGCCACGAGGAGTTCGTGGACCACGCTGCCGCGAACCCGCTCGAGGCCGCCGCCAAGGCGAAGAACCTCAACTACGTGAAGCTCGACGGCGAGGTCGGCATCATCGGCAACGGCGCGGGTCTCGTCATGAGCACCCTCGACGTCGTCGCGTACGCCGGCGAGAACCACGGCGGCGTCAAGCCCGCCAACTTCCTGGACATCGGCGGTGGCGCCTCCGCCGCCGTCATGGCCAACGGTCTCGAGATCATCCTGGGCGACCCGGACGTCAAGTCCGTGTTCGTCAACGTCTTCGGTGGCATCACCGCGTGTGACGAGGTCGCCAACGGCATCGTCCAGGCGCTGCAGCTGCTCGAGGACAAGGGCGAGGCGGTCACCAAGCCGCTGGTCGTCCGCCTCGACGGCAACAACGCCGAGCTGGGTCGCAAGATCCTCTCGGACGCCAACCACCCGCTGGTGCAGCGCGTGGACACCATGGACGGCGCGGCCGACAAGGCCGCCGAGCTCGCGGCTGCGAAGTAAGGGCAGAGGTCACAGACTCACATGGCTATCTTCCTCAACAAGGACAGCAAGGTCATCGTCCAGGGCATGACCGGTGCCACGGGCATGAAGCACACCAAGCTGATGCTGGCTGACGGCACCGACATCGTCGGCGGCGTGAACCCGCGCAAGGCCGGCACCACCGTCGACTTCGACGGCACCGAGATCCCGGTCTTCGGCTCCGTCGCCGAGGCGATGGAGAAGACGGGCGCCAACGTCTCTGTCCTCTTCGTCCCGCCGGCCTTCGCCAAGGCCGCCGTCGTCGAGGCCATCGACGCCGAGATCCCGCTGGCCGTCGTCATCACCGAGGGCATCGCGGTGCACGACTCCGCCGCCTTCTGGTCGTACGCCACCAGCAAGGGCAACAAGACGCGGATCATCGGCCCGAACTGCCCGGGTCTGATCACCCCCGGCCAGTCCAACGCCGGCATCATCCCGGGCGACATCACCAAGCCCGGCCGCATCGGTCTCGTGTCCAAGTCGGGCACGCTGACCTACCAGATGATGTACGAGCTCCGTGACATCGGCTTCTCCTCGGCCGTCGGCATCGGTGGCGACCCGGTCATCGGCACCACGCACATCGACGCCCTCGAGGCGTTCGAGGCGGACCCCGACACCGACCTGATCGTCATGATCGGCGAGATCGGCGGCGACGCCGAGGAGCGTGCGGCGGACTACATCGCCAAGCACGTCACCAAGCCGGTCGTCGGTTACGTCGCGGGCTTCACCGCCCCCGAGGGCAAGACCATGGGCCACGCCGGCGCCATCGTCTCCGGTTCCTCGGGCACCGCGCAGGCCAAGAAGGAAGCCCTCGAGGCCGCGGGCGTGAAGGTCGGCAAGACGCCGACCGAGACGGCGAAGCTGGCGCGCGAGATCCTCAGCGCCGCGCAGTAGCCGTCCCGTACGCCACCGCGTACGCGAGAACGGGCGTGGCCCGCACCCTGTGAAGGGGTGCGGGCCACGCCCGTTCTCATTGCGTGCCCGTCCTCATTCAGCCTTGGGCGAGACCCGGGCGGGTCCGGCCGCCGGGTCGGAGGCGAGCCTGTCGTGCAGCTGCCGGCCCTCGTCGCTGAGCTGCTGCGGGCCGCTGTGCGGGGGTACGCCCGACACGTTCGCGCCGGGTGCGCGCGGGGGCTCGTACTCGGTCGGCGCGGTCACCGCCGTATAGGCCGCGGTGGCGGCGATGACCGCCGTCAGCCCGAGGGTCGCCCGCGTCCACAGCCGGGTCCGGCGCTCGCCCGCCGCCCGTACGGCGGCTGCCGCGCGCGGCTCCAGCCGGACGGCGGGCCGCAGGGCGCCGAGCCGCTCGCGCAGCAGCGCGGACTGCTTTCCCGGCGCCACGTCGGCCAGTTCGGGGATCCGGTCGGCGAGGTCGGCGTGCGCGTTGACGAGCCGGCCGCCGGCGGTCGGCGTCGAGGCCTCGGTCTCGGCGGCGGTGTCGGGGAGGTCCAAGCCGACGCCGTCGTAGAGGAGCACCGTGCGGCGGTGGGCCGTCGGCAGCGCGAGCATCGCGTCCAGGAGGATGCGGTCGGCGGGGTCGGCCGGGGGCTTGTCGGGATGCTTGTGGGCACGCCTGAACTGGTGCCAGGGGGAGAGTGCGTACTCGTACGTCGCCGTGCGCACCCAGCCCACCGGGTCCGGGTCGGTGGCGACCTCGGGCCAGCGCCGCCAGGCCTGGTGGAAGGCGCGCTCGACGGCCTCCTGCGCGAGGGCGCGGCGGCCGGTCAGGAGGTAGGCCTGGCGGGCGAGGGCCGCGGCGGTGCGGGCGTAGAGGGCGTCGAACGCCTCGGCGGCGATGTCCTGCGGGGCGGTTCGGGGATCAGTGCCCGTGCCCGTGCCCTGCGGGGCGGTACGGGGATCAGCGCCCGGAGCCGCGTCGCCCGGGCCGGCTTCGCCCGGCCCGGATCCCGGCCCCGACTCCCACTCCCTGCCCGGCCCTTCGGCCTCGGCAGTGGCCGGGCCCGTACCCGTGCCGGTGTCCGTATCGGCATCGGGGCCCGCAGCTGTGCCGGTGTCCGCGCCCGTGCCGGGGCCCGTGCTCTCGCCCGCGCCCCCGCCCGCGCCCGTGCCGGGGCCCGCGCCCCCGCCCGCGCCCGTGCCGGGGCCCGTGCTCTCGCCCGCGCCCTCGCCCGCGCCCCCGCCCGCGCCCGTGCCGGGGCCCGCGCCCGCGCCCGCGCCCGTGCCGGGGCCCGCGCCCGTGCTCAGGGGCATCGGGGCGCCGGGGCGGAGGGTGGCGAGGCCGGCGGAGGTGCTGCCGGCGGCGGCTTTGACGGTGGCCTTGGCCTCGTGCCGGGGGACGCCGACGGGGGGCTTCGCGGCGCGCTTGACCGCGGCCTTGGGCCGGGTCTGCGCGCCGCCGGGCCGCGCGAGGCCGCGCGTGCGCAGCCCGAACCGGCCCTCGTTCGCACCGGCGGCCCCGGCCGACTCCGCGTCAGCGTCCGTGTCGGCGTCCGTGTCGGCGTCCGCCGTAAGGTCCGTGGCGCCCTCGGCAGGTCCGGACCGCAGGTCCACGGCTGACGCCGCGTCCGCGACCTGCCAGGGCGGGCTGGTCGTCGCGTCGTCCGGTTCCCCCACCGGCGGCTCCGTGGCGGCGTCGGCCGAACGGTCCAATCCGGGGTGCGTGTTTGCGGCTGACGCCGCGTCGGTCGTGTCACCGGGTTCCCCCGGCCGGTCCCGTCCGGGGTGGGTGTCCGCGGCTGACGCGGTGTCTGTGGCGGGCCCGTCCGGGCCGGTTGCCGCCTCGGGGGAGCGGTCCCGGCCCGGCTCGGTGTTCGCTTCCCAGGCGGCGTCCGCGGCCGGTCCGGCCGCGCCGGCCGGGGTCTCCGTACGGTCCCGGCCCGGCTCGGCGGGGGCCGTGTCCTGGTCCGGGCCGGTGGTGGAGAGGCGGGTCAGGAACTTCGCGTAGGCCTCGCGCTTGCGGCCCCGGGGGTCGGTGCGGCCCGTTTCCCAGGAGCGCACGGTGGTCGGGGTGACGCCCACCGCCGCGGCGACCTCCTCGTGCGTCAGATCGGCTGCTTCGCGCAGGCGTCGGCGTTCCTTCGGGGTGGGGAGGCCCAGCTCCGTGACGCTTTGTGTCATGCCACACTCCCCGCGACCCGGACGCCCTGAGCGAAAAAGTACATAAGCGTATATTGAGCGACACCACGGTCATTCGCCTGTTACCCGCCCATAGCGCGTGTCGTTGGCACCATGGCGGGGTGACCCAAGTGACCGAACGCGGGACCCCGTTGCCTACGGCCCCAAGGGCCCCCGCGCGGCGCCGATCGCCGGCGGCCGCCGCCTGCGTCGTGGGCGGAGCCGTGGCCGCAGTACTGGGGCTCGGCTTCCTCGCCGTGCTCGTCATCGTGCTGTGGATCAGCTCCCCCTACCCCGACAGCGGCCCCGGCGGCGCCCTGCACCTCGCCGCGGGCCTCTGGCTGCTCGCCCACGGGACCGAGATGGTCCGCTACGAGACCCTCTCCGGTGTGCCGGCCCCCGTCGGCGTGATCCCGCTGCTGCTCATCGCACTGCCCGCGCTGCTCATCCGGCGAGCCGCCCGGCTCGGCAGCGCCGCCGACGAGGGTCCGCGCGGGGCGGAGCCGCTGCCGGCCGGTGTCGTGTTCTCCGCCGTCCTCTGCGGCTACCTCGGTGTCGGCGCCCTGGCCACCGTGTACGCCGCCGCCGGGCCGATGCCCGCCGATCCGCTCAGCGCGGCCTGGCACCTTCCCCTGGTCGCCGCCCTCGCCGCGGCCGGCGGGGTCTGGGAAGCCCGGGGGCGGCCGCTCGGGCAGCTGCCCGGCCGGCTCACCCGCCCACGCTACGAACTCGCGCTGCGCGCCGGCGCCGCCGGGGTACTGGTCCTCCTCTGCGGTGGCGCCCTGGTGGTCGGCGCCTCGCTGGCCTGGCACGCAACGGAGGTGCAGGGGTCCTTCGGGGCGCTGACCGGGGGCTGGTCGGGCCGCTTCGCGGTGCTGCTGCTCGCCCTCACGCTGGTCCCCAACGCGGTCGTCTGGGGCGCCGCCTACGCCCTCGGTCCCGGCTTCGCCCTCGGCGCCGGGGCCACCGCGACCCCGCTCGGCTTCGGCGGCTCGCCCGCGCTGCCGCGCTTCCCGCTGCTCGCTGCGCTGCCACCGGACGGCCCCGGTACGCCGCTGACCTGGGCCGTCGCCGGAGTGCCGGTGGTGGCCGGGCTGGCGGTGGGCTGGTTCGCGGTACGCCGGGCGCGCGAAGTCTCCTACGGGGAGACCGCGCTCACCGCGGCCCTGGGCGCGGTGGTGTGCGCGCTGGCCACGGCCGGGCTCGCCGCTGCTTCGGCGGGGCCGCTCGGCTCGAAGGAGCTGGCCGCGTTCGGCCCCGTGTGGTGGCAGGCGGGCGGGGCCGCCCTGGCCTGGACCCTGGTGCTCGCGGTCCCGCTGGCGGTGACCGTGCACGGGTGGCGGAACCGGCCCGCGCGGGACCTGGCCCGGGCGTCGGACGCCCGGGGCGAGGACGGCTGGCACGACAGCGGCGTACGGGAGGTCCGCTGGGCGGCCCTGCGCCGGGCGGCGGGGACCCTGGTCCCGGACTTCTCCTCCGCGCCGGCCGAGACGCCGGCGCAGGTCCCGCCGGTGGTTCCGCGGGATTCCCTCTGGCCCATGACGGCGCCGCCGGGTGCGGCGACGGGGGTGGCGGCGCCCGTGGCCGCGCGGCCGAAGCGGCCCGTGCTGGTCATGCCCGGCCTCAAGCTGGACCTGACCCCGATCCCGATCCCCGCGCTGCAGGCGGAGCCGTCACAGCCACCGCCGGCGGTGGCCGCCGGACAGCTCGTGCCGCCCGTGGCCGGCGCCCGCGTGCTGGCCCGCCGCAAGCCCGGGACGCAGCCCGGACGGGCCGCCCCGCAGTCGGCCCGGGCCGAGCCGGGCGGGCGGGCCGAGCCGGGCGGGCGGGCCGAGCCGGGCGGGCGGGCCGAGCCGGAGACAGCGCATGCCGAGCGGGTACGGCCCGTGCGGCCCGGGCCGGCCGAGTAGCGGCCGGCCGGACCGCGGGTCGGCGTTCCAGGCACTGTCGTCGAAGTGGCGCCTGGCCCCACTTCGACGACAGTGCCTAGCGCTGGACCTGGAGCATCTTGCCGATGAAGTTGTCCGGCAGCAGGTCGTTGCACTGCAGCTCCGCCGACTTCGTCAGGGCGTCCTGACGGCAGACGTAGAAGTCCTTGTACGTGATCTGCACCGCGTACGAGGACGCCGCCAGCAGCAGCGCCAGCGTCGCCGTGACCAGCCCGCTCACCGCCGCCGTCCGCTGGGGCCGGGCCGCGGCCCCCAGGGCCGCCAGTCCGCCCTTGGCGGCGGCCGGGTCCGAGTCCTTCCGCGCGGCGTCGGCCGCGGCCGGCTTCGCCGGCGTCCCGCGCAGGGCGCTGATCCCCCAGTACAGGGCGAGCGCGCCCAGCAGCAGTCCCACCGACGGGATGCCGAAGACGCCGAAGAAGAAGCCCCACATGCCGGCCAGCAGCGCGTACCGGGCCCGCCGCTGGATCGGGTCCGTCGGGTCCCAGCGAGCCGGACCGGACCCGGGGCCCTCCGGCCCCTGACCGGAGCCGCCGTCGCCGCCGGAGCGCGGCTCCCAGAGCTGGTCGGGCCGGCCCTCCGGGGGCGCCGCGAAGGGGTTGTCGTCGGTGGAGGGGTCGGGCTGGCGGCGATCCGGCATCGGGTGTGTTTCATCCCCTGTGTCGTGGACGTCACTGGGACGTCGGAGGCCTGTTTGAGGCATGTATGCCAGACGCTACCGCCCGCCCGCGCCCCCGTCCCTCGGGGGCCGTCCGGTGTGCCGGTATCGTTGCAGGCGGTCGGTGGCTTCGTATGGTCCCCCGTATATCGGCGACCCGAAGTTTCATACGATCACACAAGACGAACGACGCGTCCCCAGCTCACGCCGGGAGGCGCCCCCGCGCGAGAAAGGGCCTCCCATGGCCGCCTCCCGCCTGGTCGTGCTGGTCTCCGGATCCGGCACCAACCTCCAGGCCCTGCTCGACGCCATCGACGCCCATCCCGGCGGAGCCGAGGGCTTCGGCGCCGAAGTCGTCGCCGTGGGGGCCGACCGCGAGAACATCGCCGGCCTGGAGCGCGCCGAGAAGGCCGGGATCCCCACCTTCGTGTGCCCGGTCAAGGCCTACCCGAGCCGCGAGCAGTGGGACGCCGCCCTGACCGAGGCCACTGACGCCCACGCGCCTGACCTCGTGATCTCGGCGGGGTTCATGAAGATCGTGGGGCCGGAGTTCATCGGCCGCTTCGGCGGCCGGTTCGTCAACACCCACCCCGCCCTCCTCCCGGCCTTCCCCGGCGCCCACGGCGTACGGGACGCCCTCGCCTACGGCGCGAAGGTCACCGGCTGCACGGTCCACTTCGTGGACGCCGGCGTGGACACCGGTCCGATCATCGCCCAGGGTGTGGTCGAGGTCAGGGACGAAGAGGACGAAGCCGCTCTGCACGAGCGGATCAAGGAAGTCGAGCGCGAGCTGCTCGTCGACGTCGTGGGGCGCCTGGCCCGTAACGGCTACCGCATCGAGGGACGAAAGGTAACAATCCAGTGACCGCCGCAGAGGCCGCAGGGACCGCAGAGACCGTGACCGTAGAGAGCGACGACCTCACCGCGTCGAAGCGCCCGATCCGGCGCGCGCTCGTCAGCGTCTACGACAAGACGGGACTGGAAGAGCTGGCGCGCGGCCTGCACGAGGCCGGTGTCGCGCTCGTCTCGACCGGGTCCACCGCCGCGAAGATCGCCGCGGCCGGGGTGCCCGTCACCAAGGTCGAGGAGCTGACCGGCTTCCCCGAGTGCCTGGACGGCCGCGTCAAGACCCTGCACCCGCGCGTGCACGCCGGCATCCTCGCCGACCTGCGCCTGGAGGACCACCGCAACCAGCTCGCCGAGCTGGGCGTCGAGCCCTTCGACCTGGTGATCGTCAACCTCTACCCCTTCCTCGCGACCGTCCAGTCGGGCGCGACCCCGGACGAGTGCGTGGAGCAGATCGACATCGGCGGCCCCTCGATGGTCCGCGCCGCCGCCAAGAACCACCCCTCGGTGGCGGTCGTCACCAGCCCGGCGCGCTACGCCGCCGTGCTCGCCGCCGTCCAGGACGGCGGTTTCGACCTCACCGCCCGCAAGCGGCTCGCCGCCGAGGCCTTCCAGCACACCGCCGCCTACGACGTCGCCGTGGCCTCCTGGTTCACGAACGCGTACGCCCCGGAGCCGGAAGCCGTGCTGCCCGAGTTCCTGGCCGGCGCCTGGGAGCGCAAGTCGACCCTCCGCTACGGCGAGAACCCCCACCAGGCCGCCGCCCTTTACACGGACGGCCGGCCGGGCGGGCTCGCCAACGCCGAGCAGCTGCACGGCAAGGAGATGTCCTTCAACAACTACGTGGACACCGAGGCCGCCCGCCGCGCCGCCTACGACCACGAAGAGCCCTGCGTCGCGATCATCAAGCACGCCAACCCGTGCGGCATCGCCGTCGACAAGAAGGACGTCGCCGCGGCCCACCGCAAGGCGCACGCCTGCGACCCGCTGTCCGCCTTCGGCGGTGTCATCGCCGTCAACCGCCCCGTGACCGTCGAGCTCGCCGAGCAGGTCGCGGAGATCTTCACCGAGGTCATCGCCGCCCCCGACTACGAGCCGGGCGCCGTCGAGGTCCTGGCCAAGAAGAAGAACATCCGCGTCCTGAAGGTGGCCGGCACCCCGCACCAGCCGGGCGACCTCAAGCCCGTCTCCGGCGGCGTGCTGCTCCAGCAGTCCGACCTCCTGCAGGCCGAGGGCGACGACCCGGCCAACTGGACGCTGGCCACCGGTGAGGCCCTCTCCGCCGACGAGCTCGCCGAGCTCGCCTTCGCTTGGAAGGCCTGCCGCGCGGTCAAGTCCAACGCGATCCTGCTCGCCAAGGACGGCGCCTCGGTCGGCGTCGGCATGGGCCAGGTCAACCGCGTGGACTCGGCGAAGCTGGCCGTCGAGCGGGCGGGCGCCGAGCGCGCGCAGGGCTCGTACGCCGCTTCCGACGCCTTCTTCCCCTTCCCGGACGGGCTGGAGATCCTCACGGCCGCGGGCATCAAGGCCGTGGCCCAGCCGGGCGGTTCCGTCCGCGACGAGCAGGTCGTCGAGGCCGCGAAGGCGGCGGGCGTGACGATGTACTTCACCGGGACCCGCCACTTCTTCCACTGAGCCCCACCAGCACCCCGGTACCGGCAGACGGCGAAGGCCGCGCCCCGCGACAGTGCGGGACGCGGCCTTCGCCGTACGTATGGCGCGTACGGGTCCCCGTACGCCTGCCGGACCTGCGGCGAGATCCGGAAGCGGCGGCCTAGTACAGCGGGCGCTTGAAGTAGACGCCCGCGGCCGAGTTGGCCAGGCCGATGAGGATCCAGAGGCCCAGACCCAGCGAGACCAGCGCGATGAGCATCGAGAACACGGCGGCGCCTGCCGCGTGCGGGTCGGACAGCGCGACGGCGTTGCCGATCAGGCTCAGCACGGCGAAGAGGGTCTGGAGCGAGCCGAAGATGATCCCGGAGACCCGGACGCCGCCGCGGCCCTTGCCCAGCTTGACGGCGGTCAGGATCGGCCACAGGGACAGGACGATGAAGGCGATGCCGACGCCGACGATCACACCGCCCGCGAGGGCCCCCGCGTCGCTCGTCGAGGAGCTGGAGGAGCCGGAGAGCGCCGTGGCGAACATCGCGCCGCCGACGAGGGCGAGCACGCCGACCAGGGCCTGGAGCCCGCCGAGGATGATGAGGATGACGCGGGCGCCCTTGACGCCGCCGGGCATCGGTACGTGGGCGCCCGGGTAGCCGGGGCCGGCCGGGTAGGCCTGGGGGGTCTGCGGGTAGGCGTAGCCACCCTGTGGCGGTATGCCCTGGGGCGCCTGCTGCGGGTAGCCGTAACCGGGCTGGCCCTGCGGCTGCTGCCCGTACGGGTTGTTCGGGTCGCCGAAGCTCATCTGGGGTGTTCCTCCGTGGAAGTGCGGGGACGCACGGCACGCTCGGAGGAATCGCTGCAAGTAGTGCGGCCCGCCCCCCGGCACTGCCCGCGGCACATCTTCCGGCCATCGTCGTCCGGTCGGGGCGGACTTGTCCAGCCGCCGCGTGTCGGGCCGGGCACTCGTTGTGCAAGTGCAACCAAGGAATCGGACCGGCCGCGCGGCGGATGCGACTGGATCCGTGACCGCTCCATCCGGGAGGATGGGCCCATGACCGCCCAGATTCTCGACGGCAAGGCCACCGCAGCCGCGATCAAGTCCGAACTGACCGCCCGTGTGGCGGCGCTCAAGGCCCAGGGCATCACCCCGGGCCTCGGCACCCTGCTGGTCGGCGACGACCCGGGCAGCCGCTGGTACGTCAACGGCAAGCACAAGGACTGCGCCGAGGTGGGCATCGCCTCCATCCAGCGCGAACTGCCCGCGACGGCCTCCCAGGAGGACATCGAGGAGGTCGTGCGCGAGCTGAACGCCAACCCGGAGTGCACCGGCTACATCGTGCAACTCCCACTCCCCAAGGGCATCGACACCAACCGGGTCCTGGAGCTGATGGACCCGGTGAAGGACGCCGACGGCCTGCACCCCATGTCACTCGGCAGGCTGGTCCTGAACGAGCCGGGCCCGCTGCCCTGCACCCCGTACGGGATCGTCGAGCTGCTGCGCCACCACGGCGTGGAGATCAACGGCGCGCACGTCGTCGTCCTCGGCCGGGGCATCACCGTCGGCCGGTCCATCGGCCTGCTCCTGACCCGCAAGTCGGAGAACGCGACCGTGACCCTGTGCCACACCGGTACGCGCGACCTCTCCGGGCTGCTGCGCCGGGCGGACATCGTCGTCGCGGCGGCCGGTGTGCCGCACTTGGTCAAGCCGCAGGACGTGAAGCCGGGCGCGGCCGTGCTCGACGTCGGCGTCAGCCGCGACGAGAACGGCAAGATCGTCGGGGACGTGCACCCCGGTGTGGCCGAGGTGGCCGGCTGGATCTCCCCGAACCCGGGCGGCGTCGGCCCCATGACCCGGGCGCAGTTGCTCGTCAACGTCGTCGAGGCGGCCGAGCGGATCGCCCCCAGTGCGGGCTGAGCGCGAGGACTCCGCCGCCCCGGCGAGTCCTGAGGGCTCCAAGGGCTCCAAGGGCTCCAAGGGCTCTACGGGGCCTGCGGCGCCCTCCGAGCCCGACGGCGCGGCCGCGGCCGCCGGGGGCCGGTCCCGCCGCTTCCCCTCCATCACCCGGGACACCGCCCGCCCCGAGGGCGGCGGCCGCACCGCGCCCGGCGACGCGCCCGCTCCGGCCCGGCAGTGGCCGATGCTGGCCGTCCTCGCGGCGACGGCGGCCGGCCTGCTCGCCACCGCCACGGGGCACCCGCGCGCCGGCTGCCTGATGATCGGCATCGCCCTGGTCGCGGCGTCGGTACTGCGCCGCGCACTGCCCTCCGTGGGCATGCTCGCGGTGCGCTCCCGCTTCACGGACATGGTCACGTACGGCCTGCTGGGCGTGGCCATCACGCTGCTCGCGCTGGTCATGGAGCCCAGGCCGATGCTGGACATCCCGTTCCTGGAGAGCGCGGTCCGCTTCACGGTCCGCTGAGCGGGCGGGGCTCGGCGGCGTGGCTCGCGGGCGCGACCCGCGCGCGCGTCACGTGCGTGGAGGACCGCCGGACGGGGGAGTTCTTCCGGGCGCGGCGCCCGCGCGGGCGCCGGTGGGGCGGCCCGAGCGCCCGTCCGTGTGCCGTGCACCACACAGGCCGGGGGATTGGGGTGCTCCAAGGTCGGATAGCCTGACGGCGGATGTCTCTTCACGTCAAGATTTACTGGGCCGGGGAGCGGCGTCCTCCCAGCACATGGGGCAGGGACGCCCCACCGCCAGCTGTCTAACGGAGAAGGCCATGACCCGCACTCCCGTGAATGTCACCGTCACCGGCGCCGCCGGCCAGATCGGCTACGCGCTGCTCTTCCGCATCGCCTCCGGTCACCTGCTCGGCGCGGACGTGCCGGTCAAGCTCCGTCTTCTGGAGATCCCTCAGGGCATGAAGGCCGCCGAGGGCACCGCCATGGAGCTCGACGACTGCGCCTTCCCGCTGCTCGCCGGCATCGACATCTTCGACGACCCGAACAAGGGCTTCGAGGGTGCCAACGTCGCGCTGCTGGTCGGCGCTCGTCCGCGTACCAAGGGCATGGAGCGCGGTGACCTGCTCTCCGCCAACGGCGGCATCTTCAAGCCGCAGGGCGCCGCGATCAACGCGAACGCCGCGGACGACATCAAGGTCCTGGTCGTGGGCAACCCGGCCAACACCAACGCGCTCATCGCGCAGGCCGCCGCCCCGGACGTACCGGCCGAGCGCTTCACCGCGATGACCCGCCTGGACCACAACCGCGCGATCTCCCAGCTCGCGCAGAAGACCGGCTCCGCCGTCTCCGACATCAAGCGCCTGACCATCTGGGGCAACCACTCGGCGACCCAGTACCCGGACATCTTCCACGCGGAGATCGCCGGCAAGAACGCCGCCGAGGTCGTCAACGACGAGCTGTGGCTGGCCGACACCTTCATCCCGACCGTCGCCAAGCGCGGCGCGGCGATCATCGAGGCCCGCGGCGCGTCCTCGGCCGCCTCGGCCGCCAACGCCGCCATCGACCACGTCCACACGTGGGTCACCGGCACCGCGGCGGGCGACTGGACCTCGATGGGCATCCCGTCGGACGGCTCCTACGGCGTCCCGGAGGGCATCATCTCCTCCTTCCCCGTCACCACCAAGGACGGCCGCTACGAGATCGTCCAGGGCCTGGACATCAACGAGTTCTCCCGTGCGCGCATCGACGCGTCCGTGGCGGAGCTCGTCGAGGAGCGCGACGCGGTGCGCGAGCTCGGCCTGATCTGAGCGGCTCCGTACGGCCGCTCGTAGCTCCGGGCCGGTAACTCCGGGCTCATGGAGCCCGCAGGGCCCGTACGAACCAGTACGAACACCGAAGCGCCCCGGCCAAACCAGGCCGGGGCGCTTTGGCGTGATTCACGCTGTCGCTCCGTGGAGGGGAACCCTAAGGTCGGTCGGTGACCGAGATCCCGATTCCCCATCAGCCCGCCGACGGCGGCTGGGGTGATCCCAGCGCGGGTCGCTCCCCGGTGCATCCCTCCCTCAGCGAGGCCGGCCGGTTCCTGTGCGCGGGTACGTACCTGGACGCCGGCTACCGCGACCGGGTCATCGACGAGCTGTACGTCCACGAGGAGCGGATCGTCGCCCCCTCCTACGGCTACGACGCCTCCCGGGTGCTCGCCCACGCGCTCCGCGCCCGCCGCGCCGAACTCGGCTGGGCGGCCGGCGTCCTCGGCGCCTGGTTCGTCGGCTCCCTGCTCACCGGCGGCGCCCTCGCCGTGCTCGTCGTCCCCTTCCTGCTGCTGAGCCTGGCCGACTGGCTGCGCGCCCGGAACGTCCCGGCGCTGCGCGTGCTGTCCGTGGCCCTGCGGATCTACGTGTGGTGGCTGCTGGTCACCCTCCTGGCGGTGCTCGGCTTCGGCGGCTTCGCGCTGCTGGGCGTCCTGGACGGCATGGGCGGGTCAGCCGTCACGCCGTTCTCCCCGAGCGGTGCGGACCTCACCGGCGCCGTCGCCTTCTGGTGGCTGCCGGTCGTCTTCGCCGCGGTGGTGACCGTCGTGGGGCTCCAGCGCGGACACGTCTTCCGGACCATCGCCACCGACCTCGCCGAGGGCCGCTACGCCGACCACGCGGGCGATCCGGCCGAGTCCTTCGACGGCACCCGCTTCCAGCGCATCCGCCAGCGCATCCGGGCCGAGCAGCACGCCCCGATGATCATGTACGACGTCAACGACCCGTTCTGCGGGGCGGGTGATCCCTACCGGCCCTGGCAGCTGTCCGTCGAACTGCGCCCGCGCGAGGACCTCGGCCCCGACCGCAAGCCCACCCCGGTCACCAACGCCCACATCGTGCAGCGGATCGTGCCGCTGCTGGAGCGCCTGCGGGTGCCTTCGCCGCACGGCTCCCCGGAGGCCGCGGCCGCCGTCGGGGACCGGATGCGCGAACTGGTCGTCGACGAGTGCGTGTTCCTGCCCGCGAGCGGTCTGCCGCACCGGGACACCGCCCAGGTCGTCCACGGGCAGTACGCCGGGCAGCGGGCCGCCGCCATCGAGGAGGGCGGCGAGCGCCGCCGCCACTTCCTGCGCGTCCGCGTGGGCGGCTGGGACGAGAACCTCGTCGTCACCGTCTTCGTACGGGTCCACACGCAGGGCGGGATGATGATGCTGGAGGTGGCCCCGCACGTGCTGCTCCCCGTCCGCACCGCCTTCCACAACGCGGACGCCGACGCCCAGCGCTACCGGAACAACAGCGGCTTCGGCAAGGCCGTCTGGGCCCTGCGCAACACCCCCGGCTCCCTCGCGGCCTCCGTCGCCACCCTGGGCCGGGGCCTGGCGAGCTGGTGGCGGATCGCCACCGCCGGCCACGGCGGCGCCCGGCCCGAAGGCCCCTGGGTGTCGGTGCGCGACCTGGCCTCCCAGGACAACGGCTCGCTGTTCCACCTCATGGACCTCGACCGCTTCCTGAAGACCATCCAGGACCGGGTCGTCGGCGGCGTGACCGTCGCGCTGCACGAAGCCGGCTGGCACACCGAGGAGTTCGCGCAGCGCGCCGTCAACGTCGCCGAGGGCGGCGTCTTCATCCAGTCGGTGAACGGCAGCGCCTTCAGCGTCGGCGGCAGCAACAACACCAACACCAACACCAACACCAAGCGAGGCGGCAGCGCCCAGGGCGGAAGGAGCAGCGGTGGCAACTGACGACAGCGGTACGGGCGCGGGCGGGTCGCAGCAGTCCGTACGGATCGGCAGCATCAGCGACAGCGCCTTCAGCATCGGGGGCGACCACAACACCAACACCGTCCGGCGCGGGGACGCGGGAGCGGACGCCGTCGGTCCGCAGGTGCTGCTGGAAGCGGTACTGGAGCTGCGCGCGGCCCTCGTCCGGCTGCCGCGCGGGGACGACAGGACGGCGCTCGACACCGAACTGGACGGAGTCGCGGAGTCACTGGAGGGGGCCGAGGAGATCCGCCCCGGCCTTGTCGCCCGGCTGCGCGGGGCGCTGGAGCGGTGGGCCCCGCTGGTGGAATCGGTCGCCGCGGCCACCGCGCTGGCCGGCCTGCTCGCCTCGCTGGGAGGCTGAGCCGTGGCCGCGCAGCCGCAGGGCGCACCCCGCTGGGACGCGCAGACCCAGCGGTGGGTGTCGGACGGGCCGGACCCGGCAGCGGGCCAGGGCCAGGCGCCGGGCCAGGCCTCGGTACCGGGTCAGGGCCGCGGCCACGGCCAGGGTTCCGATCCGGCCTCCGCTCCGGGCGGGGTGCCCGCACCGCCGGCCGGTGCGCCCGGGTACGGGCCGGTGCCGCCCGCGCCGGGCCACGCCCCCCACCCGCACCCGCAGCCCGTACCGCCCGGGTACCCCGTACCGTCCGCGCCCCCGCGGTCGGGTGGGGCGGTCGGCCGGTGGCTGACGCCGAGCACGGCGGGCGTCGCCGTGGTCGCGCTCGCGATCGGTGCGGCGGCGGTGTGGTTCGTGGAGCGGGACGCGGGGGAACCCGCGCTCGCGAGGCCGACGGCTTCGAGCGCCCCGGCGAGCGGGGAGGGGTCGGACACGCCGTCGCCCACCGGTACCCGCCCGTCCTCGCCGAGCGGCAGTCCCAGCCCCAGCCCCAGCTCCAGCCCGAGCGGCAGCGTCCCGCACGAGACCGTGCGGGACTCCAAGGGCTTCACCGTGGCCGTCCCCGTCGGCTGGGTCCGGGAGGACGGCGCCACCGGGGTGTTCTACCGCTCGCCCGACCGCGCCGCCCTGGTCCAGATCTTCCAGGTGAGCGAGCCCGAGCTGAGCCCGCTGGGCGCCGTCCAGGGGGCCTCCACCTACCTGCGCGCCCAGACCACCGGCTACCAGGAGATCCGGGTCGGGCCGGTCCCGGGCGTCGCCGAGGCCGGGGAGCTCGTCTACGAGTACGACAGTGCGGAGTCGCACGGCCGGCGGCGCGGCGTCGAACGGGTCTTCGTCGCCCAGGACGGCAGGAAGTGGGCCGTCCTGACGGCCGGTCCGGCCGCCGAGTGGACGCTCACCCAAGCGCACCACGCGGCCGCGCTGGCCGCCTTCCGCCCGGGCGGCTGACACCGGCTCACGGACTGACGGACTGACGGACTGGCCGGCCGGCCGGCCGAGTGGGCTTGCTACTTGTACATGCCCGGGGTGTAGTGGCCGGGGCTGAGCCGCGTGGTGACGCCGATGCGGTTCCACACGTTGATCGCGGCGATCAGGGCGATCACCTGGGCCAGTTCCTTCTCCTCGAAGTGCTCCGCGGCCTTCGCGTAGACCTCGTCGGGAACGAAACCGTCGGTCAGGACGGTCACGGCCTCCGTCAGCTCGATCGCGGCGAGCTCCTTCTCCGTGTAGAAGTGCCGCGACTCCTCCCAGGCGCCGAGGAGCAGCAGCCGCTCCACGTCCTCGCCCGCGGCGAGGGCGTCCTTGGAGTGCATGTCGATGCAGAAGGCGCAGTGGTTGATCTGCGAGGCGCGGAGCTTGACGAGCTCGACCAGGGCCGGGTCCAGCCCCTTGGCCGCGGCCGCGTCCAGGGCCACGGCCGCCTTGTAGAAGTCCGGGGCGAGCTTCGCCAGCTGCATGCGGGGGGTGTGCTCGGGTGCGTTCTTCGTGTGGTCCGTGTTGTTCATGGACCAACCGTACGAGCCAGGCGGCCCGCCTATATGGTCCATATCCATGACGGAATCCTGGGCCACTTTCGGTGCCGACCTGCATCTGGAGCTCGCCGCCGGCCGGGGCCTGCGGGCCGGTCTCACCGAAGCGCTGCGCGAGGCCGCGCGCAGCGGACGGCTCGCCCCGGGGCTGCGGCTGCCCTCCTCGCGCTCGCTCGCCGCCGACCTCGGGATCGCCCGCAACACCGTCGCCGAGGCGTATGCCGAGCTCGTCGCCGAAGGCTGGCTGACGGCCCGGCAGGGCTCCGGGACCCGGGTCGCGGAGCGGGCCCGGGCGCGGCGCCCCGCGCCGGCGGCGCCCGTACGGCGGCCCGTGCGCCCGAAGACCTCGTACAGCCTGATGCCCGGCTCCCCGGACCTGGGCGGCTTCCCGCGTGCCGGCTGGCTGTCGGCGGCCCGGCGGGCGCTGTCCGAGGCCCCGAACGAGGCCTTCGGGTACGCGGATCCGCGCGGGCGGGTCGAGCTGCGCGAGGCGCTGGCCGGGTACCTGGCGCGGGCGCGCGGGGTGTACGCGGACCCGGAACGGATCGTGCTGTGCGCCGGGTTCGCGCACGGGCTGATGCTGCTGGCGAAGCTGCTGCGGGCGCGCCGGGTCCGGGAGGTGGCGGTGGAGGGGTACGGGCTGGACGTGCACCGGGACCTGCTGACCGGGGCGGGGCTGCGGACGCGGGTGCTGGAGGTGGACGCGGCGGGAGCGTGCACCCGGGCGCTGCCCGGCTCCGGGGTCGGCGCGGTCCTGCTCACCCCGGCGCACCAGTTCCCGACGGGCGCCGCGCTGACGCCCGAGCGGCGGGCGGCGGCGGTCGACTGGGCCAGGTCCACGGGCGGGCTGATCCTGGAGGACGACTACGACGGGGAGTTCCGCTACGACCGCCAGCCGGTGGGCGCCCTGCAGGGACTGGACCCGGACCGGGTGGTCTACCTCGGGACGGCGAGCAAGTCCCTGGCGCCGGGGCTGCGCATGGGCTGGATGGTGGTGCCGCGGTCGCTGATGGACGAGGTGCTCGCGGTGAAGGGCCCGACCGACTGGAGCTCCAGCGCCATCGAACAGCTGACGCTCGCGGAGTTCATCCGGTCCGGGGCGTACGACCGGCACGTGCGCGAGATGCGGCTGCGCTACCGGCGGCGGCGCGACGAGCTGGTGGCGGCCGTCGGCGAGCGCGCCGCGGTCTCCGGCATCGCGGCGGGCCTGCACGCGGTGCTGGACCTGGCGGCGGGCGGCGAACGGGCGGCCCTGCGGGCGGCCGCCTGGCAGGACCTGGGCCTGCAGCCGCTGTCGTTCTTCCGCCATCCCGACTCGGTGGCGCCGCCGCGCGAGGCGCTGGTCGTCGGCTTCGGGACCCCGCCCCAGAGCGCCTGGTCCGCGACCCTGGCGGCCCTCGTCGCGGCGCTCCTGTGACGTCCCGGTCAGGGGGTTTCGGGGACCGGCCGCGAGGGGTCCGGCGGCGCCGGGGGTTCGCCGAAGCGGGCCAGCGCGAGGGCCCCGGCGACGGCCACCACGAAGCCCGTGACCGCCAGCCAGGTCAGACCCTCGCGGGTGCGGTCGCCCAGCCAGGCCACCCCCACCGCGGCCGGCCCGATCGTCTCGCCGAGCACCATCCCGGCCGTCGCCGTGGTCACCGAGCCGCGCTGGAGCGCCGAAGTCAGGAGGAGGAAGGCGGCGCCCCCGCCCAGCAGGAGCGCGTACAGGGCCGGGTTCGACAGCGCCGAGAGCGAGATGTCGTCGATGAGCCGGACCGCCACCTCCACCACCCCGAAGCCCGTCCCGGCCGCCAGACCCAGGGTCAGGGACCTGCTGCGGTCCGGCAGGCCGCCCGCCAGGGCCCCGGCCACGAGCACCAGGCCCGCCACCCCCAGCAGTCCCAGCTTCAGCGTGAGCGAACCGGTCCCCGAGCCCTCCTCGCCGGAGGACAGCCCCAGCATCACCAGCCCCGCGGCCACCACCGCCACCGCGGCCCACTCCGTCCCGCTCAGCCGCACCCGCAGCAGCCGCGCCGCGACCACCGCCGTCACCGCGAGGCTCGCGGCGAGCGCCGCGCCGACCGCGTAGATCGGGATGTGCCGCAGGGCGATGATCTGGAGGACGAAACCGGCCCCGTCCAGGCCGAGCCCGGCGAGGTAGCGCCACTGGCGCAGCGCCCGCATCAGGAGGGCGGTGTCGACTCCCGAGCCCGTTCCCGGCTCCGTCGCGCGCGTCGCGACCGCCTGGAGGACCGACGCCGTGCCGAAGCAGACCGCCGCACCGAGCGCGCAAATCATCCCAATGAGCACGAACCGACTCTAGGTCACGGATCTGGCGACGGCCGGATTCCGTCGGCCCCGCGACCCGTTCTAGTCTGTCGGGCAGTCGGCCACTCAGGGGGAGCGAACCACACATGGACAGCAGCGCCAGCAGCACCGGCAGCAGCACAGGAAACGCGCGCACCACGCGCCGAATGCGCTCGGGCGCCGTCGCGCTCGGCGGCATGGGCCTGCTCGCCGCCGCCCTGGTGGCCTGCGGCAGCAGCGACGAGCCCGACAAGCGCTGCGCGGACCGCGCCACGCTCGAGAAGCTGAACACCAAGGAGTGCAAGAGCGGCGGTCGCGGCTCGTACTACTACGGCGGCACCGTCACGAAGAACAAGGTCAGCGGCGGCAGCTTCGACAAGTCCGCCGTCACGCGCGGCGGCATCGGCGGCAGCCACAAGAGCTCCTCGGGCGGCTGATCCCGGTGAAGCGCCACACCATCGAGCCCCGCCCCGACTGGCAGAAGACCGTCGAGGAGCAGGGGCTGATCTACCCCCTCACCCGCTACCCCGACGACTCCCTGCGCCCCTACTGGGACGAGAGCGCGTACTACTCCTTCTCGCTGCCCGAGGTCGAGGCGCTGGAGAACGTCGTCGAGGAGCTGCACGCCATGTGCCTGGCGGCGGCGCAGCACATCGTCGACCACGACCGCTTCGCGGACCTCGGCATCACCGACCCCGAGCTCGCCGCGCTGATCGCCGAGTCCTGGCGGCGCCGCGCCGAACAGCCGTCCCTCTACGGCCGTTTCGACCTGCGCTACGACGGCACCGGCAGCCCCGCCAAGATGCTGGAGTACAACGCCGACACCCCCACCTCCCTCGTGGAGGCGGCCAGCCCGCAGTGGTTCTGGATGGAGGAGCGCTTCCCCGGAGCCGACCAGTGGAACTCCCTCCACGAGCGGCTCGTCGACGCCTGGCGCCGCCAGGCGGAGCTGCTGCCGCCCGGCCCGCTGCACTTCGCGCACTCCGAGACGGACGAACTCGGCGAGGACCTGATGACGGTCGCCTACCTCCAGGAGACCGCCGAGCAGGCCGGCATCGACACGCGGGAGCTGTCGGTGGAGCAGATCGGCTGGGACAGCCTGTCCGGCCGGTTCGTGGACGAGAAGCTCGGCTTCATCCGCGCCTGCTTCAAGCTCTACCCGTGGGAGTGGCTGGCCACCGACGAGTTCGCTCCGCAGGTCCTCGGCACGTACGACCACGGCGGCGGCTCCGGCACGACCGCCTGGATCGAGCCGCTGTGGAAGATGCTGCTCTCCAACAAGGCGCTGCTGGCCGTCCTGTGGGAGCTCTTCCCCGAGCACCCGAACCTGCTGCCCGCCTACCTGGACGGCCCGCGCGAGCTCGCCGACACCACCGGCTACGCCGCGAAGCCGCTGCTGGGGCGCGAGGGCGCGGGCGTCACCCTGCACACGGTGAGCGGCGAGCCGTTCACGCCGGAGCAGGACGAGACGTACGTCTTCCAGGGCCTCGCCCCGCTGCCCGACTTCGACGGCAACCGGGTGGTGCTCGGCGCGTGGGTCGTCGAGGACGAGGCGGCGGGGCTCGGCATCCGCGAATCGGCGGGGCCGGTCACGGACGAGTACGCCCGCTTCCTGCCCCACGTGATCCTCTGACGGCTTCGGCTGTCCGGCTATTCGGCCATGCGCTGACGGCTATTCGGCGAGGACGGACCTGAGCTGGTCCAGGCCCCAGTCCAGGTCCTCCTTGCTGATCACCAGCGGCGGCGCGATCCGGATCGTCGACCCGTGGGTGTCCTTCACCAGTACCCCGAGCTCCATCAGCTTCTCGGAGATCTCCCGGCCCGTGCCGCGCGCCGGGTCGATGTCGATGCCCGCCCAGAGCCCGCGGCCCCGTACCGCGGTCACCGCGCCGCCGCCGACCATCAGGTTCAACTCCCGGTGCAGGTGGTCGCCGAGCTCGGTCGCGCGCTGCTGGTACTCGCCGGTGCGGAGCATCGCGATGACCTCCAGCGCGACGGCGCAGGCGAGGGGGTTCCCGCCGAAGGTGGAGCCGTGCTCGCCCGGCTTGAACACGCCGAGCACGTCCCGGTCGGCGACCACCGCCGACACGGGCACCACGCCGCCGCCCAGCGCCTTGCCGAGGATGTACACGTCGGGCACGACCTCCTCGTGCTCGCACGCGAAGGTCTTGCCGGTCCGGCCCAGTCCCGACTGGATCTCGTCCGCCATGAACAGGACGTTCCGCTCGCGCGTCAGTTCCCGTACGCCCCGCAGGTATCCGGCGGGCGGTACGAGGACGCCCGCCTCGCCCTGGATCGGTTCGAGGAGCACGGCGACGGTGTTGGAGGTGACGGCGGAGGCGAGCGCCGTGAGGTCCCCGTACGGGACGATCTCGAACCCCGGGGTGTACGGGCCGTAGTGGTCGCGGGCTTCGTGGTCCGTCGAGAACGACACGATGGTCGTCGTACGGCCGTGGAAGTTGTCGGCCGCGACCACGATCTTGGCGTGGCCGTCCGGCACGCCCTTGACCTCGTAGCCCCACTTGCGGGCCGTCTTGACCGCCGTCTCCACGGCCTCCGCGCCCGTGTTCATGGGCAGCACCGCCTCCTTGCCGCACAACGCCGCGAGCTCGGTGCAGAAGTCCGCGAAGCGGTCGTGATGGAAGGCGCGCGAGGTGAGGGTGACCCGCTCCAGCTGGGCGCGGGCGGCGTCGAGCAGACGGCGGTTGCAGTGTCCGAAGTTGAGGGCGGAGTAGCCGGCGAGCATGTCGAGGTACCGGCGTCCCTCGACGTCGGTCATCCACGCGCCCTCCGCGGTGGCGACCACGATGGGCAGGGGGTGGTAGTTGTGCGCGCTGTGCGCGTCGGCGGAGCGGATGGCATCAGCAGTTTTCGACACGGGGTCTCCGATCGTCCGTCAAGGCCTGTGACGAGGGTGGCGTCACCTTCTAACTTCGCTCGTATACCGGACGGAGAAACCTTTCTCGTGGCGTGCCCGCTAAGGTGTGCGGTACGCACGGCGACTGGCGTACGGAGAACCAACTCCGGGGGAGTCGTGCGCGCACGACCGCATACAGGGCCGCTCGCCTGGGCCTCGCGGGGACGAGATCTGACATCGACCCCGGAGGAGCCGCCATGAGCGCGAACCACCACCCCGCCCTTCTTGCCACCGACCCCGAGCTGGCGTCCTTCGTCGCCGCCGAGGAAACGCTGCAGGCACAGACCCTGCGCCTGATCCCGAGTGAGAACTACGTGTCCGCGGCCGTGCTGGAGGCCTCCGGCACCGTGCTGCAGAACAAGTACAGCGAGGGCTACCCGGGCCGGCGCTACTACGAGGGCCAGCAGAACATCGACCGCGTCGAGGCGCTGGCCGTCGAGCGGGCGAAGGGCCTGTTCGGCGTGGACCACGCCAACGTGCAGCCGTACTCCGGCTCCCCGGCGAACCTGGCCGTGTACCTGGCCTTCGCCAAGCCGGGCGACACGGTGATGGGCATGGCGCTGCCGATGGGCGGGCACCTGACGCACGGCTGGGGCGTCTCGGCGACGGGCTCCTGGTTCCGTGGCGTGCAGTACGGGGTCCAGGCCGACAGCGGCCTCATCGACTACGACGCCGTACGGGCCCTCGCGCTGGCCGAGCGGCCCAAGCTGATCTTCTGCGGCGGCACCGCACTCCCGCGCACGATCGACTTCGAGGCGTTCGCGTCGATCGCGAAGGAGGCGGGCTCGGTACTCGTCGCGGACGTCGCGCACATCGCGGGCCTGATCGCGGGCGGGGCGCACCCGTCCCCGGCCGGGCACGTGGACGTGATCTCGACGACCACCCACAAGACCCTGCGCGGCCCGCGCGGCGCGATGCTGATGTGCCGCGAGGAGCACGCGAAGGCCATCGACAAGGCGGTCTTCCCGGGCCTCCAGGGCGGCCCGCACAACCAGACGACGGCCGGCATCGCGGTGGCGCTCCACGAGGCGGCGCAGCCGTCCTTCGTGACGTACGCCCACGCGGTCGTGGCGAACGCCAAGGCGCTGGCCGCGGCGCTGCTGGAGCGGGGCTTCGACCTGGTCTCGGGCGGTACGGACAACCACCTGATCCTCATCGACCTCACCGGCAAGGACGTCCCGGGCAAGATCGCGGCGAAGGCGCTGGACCGGGCGGGCATCGTCGTGAACTACAACACGGTGCCGTTCGACCCGCGCAAGCCCTTCGACCCGTCGGGCATCCGGATCGGTACGCCGTCCCTGACCTCGCGGGGGCTGGGGGTCGAGCACATGCCGGTGGTCGCGGAGTGGATCTCGCGGGCGGTGTCCGCGGCCGCGGAGTCGGACGAAGCGGCCCTCGGGGCCATCCGCGCGGAGGTCGCGGACCTGATGTCCGCCTTCCCGGCCCCGGGGCTCCCGCTGTCGTAACCCTGCGGGCCGCCTTCCCGGGGCTCCGCCCCAGACCCCGGGCAGAGCCCGGGGAACGGTGGAAGGGTGGGGCGGGGAGAGGGCCCGCGCGCGGCGGCGCCCGCACCCGGCGGCGGCAAATCGGTCGCTCGCTTCGGACAAGATCAAGCCGAACGGTTACGCGCGAGTACGCACAGTGATCGCCAATGCCCATGGGCCGCACCGGGTGATCTCCGGCCCGCGCCGGTCCGGATCAGGCCATGTGGCGGCCGGAGCCCGCCATCACACCTGAGAGAATGGAGCCATGGCTTCTGATCGTCCTCGCGCGCTCTCCGGCATCCAGCCCACCTCCGGTTCGTTCCACCTCGGGAACTACCTCGGAGCCATCCGCCAGTACGTCGCCCTGCAGGAGACGCACGACGCCTTCTACATGGTCGTCGACCTGCACGCGATCACCATGCCGCAGGATCCGAAGGATCTCCGCGCGAACACCCGCCTCTCCGCCGCGCAGCTGCTCGCCGCCGGCCTGGACCCCGAGCGCTGCACGCTCTTCATCCAGAGCCACGTGCCCGAGCATGCGCAGCTCGGCTGGGTCATGAACTGCATCACCGGCTTCGGTGAGGCCAGCCGGATGACCCAGTTCAAGGACAAGTCCGCCAAGCAGGGCGCCAACAACGCCACCGTCGGCCTGTTCACGTACCCGATCCTCCAGGTCGCCGACATCCTGCTCTACCAGGCGAACTCCGTCCCCGTCGGCGAGGACCAGCGTCAGCACATCGAGCTGACCCGCGACCTGGCCGAGCGCTTCAACACGCGCTTCGGGCAGACCTTCACCCTGCCCGCCGCGCACATCGTCAAGGAGGTCGCGAAGATCTACGACCTCCAGGACCCGGCGATCAAGATGTCGAAGTCGGCGTCGTCCCCCAAGGGCCTGATCAACCTCCTCGACGAGCCGAAGGCCACCGAGAAGAAGATCAAGAGCGCGGTCACGGACACCGAGGCCGTGGTCCGCTTCGACACCGTGAACAAGCCCGGCGTCAGCAACCTGCTCACGATCTACTCCACCCTCACGGGCGAGTCCATCCCCGCGCTCGAGGCCGCGTACGAGGGCAAGGGCTACGGCGCGCTCAAGACCGACCTGGCCGGCGTGATGGTCGATTTCGTCACACCCTTCAAGCAGCGCACCCAGGAGTACCTGGACGACCCGGAGACCCTGGATTCCCTGCTGGCGAAGGGTGCGGAGAAGGCCCGGGCGGTCGCCGCGGAGACCCTGGCGCAGGCCTACGACCACCTCGGTTTCCTGCCCGCGAAGCACTGACGGGCCGCGAAGGGAAAGAGGGCCCTGGCGATCTGGGGGGTGCTGCCGCCACACTGGGGCGGCAGCACACGCGCGGCACACAGGCCGCACACAGACGACGCGCAGGACGACAGGCGGAGGAGACATACGTGGGGACCGTAACGCTCGGCGTTTCGATCGCGGTCCCGGAGCCGTACGGCAGCAGCCTCCAGGAGCTGCGCGCCGGCTTCGGGGACGCCGCCGCGCACGGCATTCCCACGCACGTCACCCTCGTACCGCCGACCGAGGTGGCCGCGGAACGGCTTCCGCTGATCCGGGCCCACCTGGCCGAGGTCGCGGCCGCCGGCCGCCCCTTCGCGATGCGGCTGGCCGGTACGGGAACCTTCCGCCCCCTCTCGCCGGTCGTCTTCGTCCAGGTCGTCGAGGGCGGTCCCGGCTGCACCCGGCTCCAGAGCCGGGTCCGCGACCCGCAGGGGCCGCTCAGCCGGGAGCTGGCCTTCCCGTACCACCCGCACGTCACGGTCGCCCACGGGATCTCCGAGGAGGCGATGGACCTGGCGTTCAGCACGCTCGCGGACTACGCGGCCGAGTGGATCTGCTCCGGTTTCGCGCTCTACGAACAGGGCTCGGACGGGGTCTGGCGCAAGCTGCGGGAGTATCCGTTCGGCAATGGCGCGGCCGGTGTTCCGGCGCAGCCGGGGTCGGCGACGGACAGTGCGGCGAATGCCGCCGGCGAGGCCACCGTACGCCGTTCCTGACGCAGGAACCGGAACCGGAAGCTGATCCTTCGCAGGACCAGGGCGTGGAACGGCCGAGCCGTAGGGCGAAAAGTCACAATCGACGACCGTAGTCCCCAAAACCGGCAATACCGGCTATTTCCGATGGCTCATTTACGGTGAACGTATGGACTGGCTGACGAAACTCCCGGTGATCGGGCCCCTGGTGTCCGCCCTCATGCGGACCCACCTGTGGCGTTCCTACCAGCGGCTCGACCGCGTCCACTGGACCCGGCTCGCCGCCGCCATCACCTTCATCAGCTTCCTCGCGCTCTTCCCGCTGATCACCGTGGCCGCCGCGATCGGCGCCGGACTGCTGAGCCAGGACCAGCTCGACAAGCTCCAGAAGAACCTCGCCGAACAGGTCCCCGGCATCTCCGACCAGCTCGACATCAACGCCCTCGTCGCGAACGCCGGCACGGTCGGCCTGGTCGCCGCCGCGATCCTCCTCTTCACTGGCATCGGCTGGGTCGGCTCGATGCGGGACTGCCTGCGCGCCGTCTGGGGCAAGGACGACGAGGACGAGGGCAACCCCTTCGTCCGCAAGGGCAAGGACGCGATCGTCCTCATCGGCCTCGGCGGCGTCGGCCTGGCCTCGGCCGCCGCTTCGATCTTCGGCTCCAGCGCGGTCGGCAAGGCCGGCGACTGGCTGGGCGTGCCGCGCGAGGGCGCGGGCGGCGGGCTGCTGCGGGGCGGGGCCTTCCTCGTCGGAGTCGTGGCCGCCTTCCTGCTCCTGCTCTACGTCCTGACCCTGCTCCCGAGCGTCGAACCATCGCGCGGCCGCCTGATCCAGGCGGCCCTCATCGGCGCGGCCGGCTTCGAACTGCTGAAGCTGCTGCTCAGCGGCTACATGCGGGAGGTCGCCACGAAGAGCATGTACGGGGCCTTCGGCGTGCCGATCGCACTGCTGGTCTGGATCAACCTGACGGCGAAGCTGCTGCTGTTCTGCGCCGCCTGGACGGCGAGCCGCGACGACGGGGACGGAGACGGGGCGCAGGACCCGGAGCCGGAGCCGAAGCCGGGCTCCGAGCCTTCCGGGTCCTCCGCCGGGTCCTCCGCCGGCTCCTCCGCCGGCTCCTCCGCCGGTTCGGCTGACGGATCCGCCGGCGGGCCCGCTACGCCCGGCCGCGAGCCCGGCGGCCGCGGCCCCGCGGCCAGCGCCGGTTGACCGCGTACGCGCCGCCGGCCACGACGGCCAGGACCCCGCCCGCGACGCCGAGCGCCGTACCGACACCGCCGCCCGAGCCGTCACCGGACGCCGACGGGTTGTTCTCGTGGGACTGGGCCGGGGAGCCGTGCGAGGAGGTGTCCGCGCTCTTCGGCGGCACCAGCTCGCCCACCGGCTTGACCTTCCCGGCCGCCGAGAAACCCCAGTCGAGGAGGTCGGCGGTCTCCTCGTACACGGAGTTGGCCCCGCCGGTCCCCGGGTTCATCACCGTGACCAGCAGCTTCTTGTCCCCGCGCTGGGCGGCGCCGGTGAAGGTGGAGCCGGCCATCGTCGTGTTGCCGTTCTTCACCCCGGCGATGCCCTTGTAGGGGGCGATGCCGCCGGCGCCGGTCATCAGCCGGTTGGTGTTCTGGATCTCGAAGGTCTCGCGCGGCTTGCCCGTCTCCTGCCTGCCGGGGAACTTCGCGCTGGCCGTGCCGCAGTACTCGCGGAAGTCCTGCTTCTGCAGCCCGGAGCGGGCGATGAGGGTGAGGTCGTAGGCGCTGGAGACCTGGCCGGGAGCGTCGTAGCCGTCCGGGGACACCACGTGCGTGTCCAGGGCCTGGAGCTCCTCGGCATGGGACTGCATGTCGTTGACGGTCTTCTCGAAGCCGCCGTTCATGGCCGAAAGCACGTGCACGGCGTCGTTGCCGGAACGCAGGAACACCCCCAGCCACAGGTCGTGGACGCTGTACTCGGTGTCCTCCTTGATCCCGACCAGGCTGGAGCCGGAGCCGACCCCGGACAGCTCCTGCTCGGTGACCTTGTGGACCTGGCCCTTGGGCAGGCTCGGCAGCACGGTGTCGGCGAAGAGCATCTTCATGGTGGAGGCCGGGGGGAGCCGCCAGTGCGCGTTGTGCGCCGCCAGGACCTCACCCGTCTCGGCGTCGGCCACGATCCACGACCGGCCCGTCAGGTTCGCCGGCAGCGCGGGAGCGCCGGGCAGCGGGTTGACCTGCGTACCGGGCTGCCCGAGCGCCGTGCCGCCGACCGTCGACATGGAGGCGGGCGGCGCGGGCGCCTTGGGCGGCTGCCCCTTCCCATCGGCGGGCGGCGACGGCGCGGCGTACGCGGGCGACGCCAGCAGTGCCGGGACCAGCAGTGCGGGAAGTGCGGCGGAAAGGACCGTCAGTGCGGTCTTCTTGGCAGACACCCAGGTGAAAGTACATCCCGATCCTCTGATGAGCGGCACGGACCGGCCAATTTGCTCAAACCACCGCCGGGACAGCCCACCCCCGCGCGTCCGTCCCGGGGACGAAACCGATACTGGGGTCATGAGACTCAGCCGCACCGCTTCCTGGTTCCTGCTCGCCTTCGGTGCGTGGAGCTGGTTCATCTGGGTGTCTTTCATTCGGAACCTGTGGAAGGACGGAAGCGGCCTGGCGTTCGACGATGCGGGGAACCCGACCGGCTACTTCTGGGTCCACCTTCTCCTGGCAGTGGCGTCCTTTCTCCTGGGGACGGCCGTCGGAGTGATCGGGTTGCGCGGGGTGCGGGCGTTGCGGCGCGAATCACGTGAGGAGACGGGCGCATGACGATCGCTCTGGTCGTGGCCGCTGTCCTGCTGGTACTGGCCCTCCTGGCGCTGGTCCACCGCTGGCTCTGGATCCGCCTGGTCCGTGACACCACCGCCCCGGGCGGGCGCACCCGCCGCGCGGGCACGGCCCTGGCCTTCGCCCTCCCGCTGCTGGCCCTGGCAGCCCTGCTCGCGGGCCGCGCGGGCGCCCCCTTCTGGCTCCAGCGCACGGTCTCCTGGCCGGGCTACCTCTGGCTGGCCGTCCTCCTCTACCTGACCCTGGCCATGCTCGTGGCCGAGGCCGCCCGCGCGGTATGGCTCCGCCGGCGGACCGCTCCGGCCCCGGCTCAGGAGATTCCGGCCGACGAGGCCGCGCCCGCCGCGGGCCGCGCCGCCACGGCATCCGGTGCGGAGTCGGCGGGGAGCGGAACGGCGCCGGCGGCCACCCTCGCGGTCCCCGCCGGGCCCGCGGCCGCCGCCGGGCCCGTGGCACCCGCCCCGGACGGGGACGGGCTCAGCCGGCGCCGCTTCGCGCGGACCGTCGCCGGGGCGGCCGGCGCCGCCGCGATCGGCACCGTCGGGTACGGCACGTACGGGGTCATGCGCGGGCCGCGCGTCAAGCGGGTCCAGGTCCCCCTGGCCAAACTGCCCCGCGCGGCTCACGGCTTCCGCATCGCCGTCGTCAGTGACATCCACCTCGGGCCCGTCCTCGGCCGCGCCCACACCATGCGCATCGTCGACACGATCAACCGCACCCAGCCCGACCTCATCGCCGTCGTCGGCGACCTCGTGGACGGCAGCGTCGACGACCTCGGGTCCGCCGCCGAGCCGCTCCGGGGCCTGCGCGCGCGGCACGGCTCGTACTTCGTGACCGGCAACCACGAGTACTTCTCCGGGGCCCAGCAGTGGGTCGACCACGTCCGCGAGCTCGGCCTCACGCCCCTGGAGAACGCCCGGCGCGCGCTCCCGTACTTCGACCTCGCCGGCGTCAACGACGTCCAGGGAGAGTCCGAGGGGCACGGCCCCGACTTCGCCGCCGCGCTCGGCGACCGCGACCGCGCCCGCAGCTCCGTACTCCTCGCGCACCAGCCCGTCGTCATCGACGAAGCGGTCCGGCACGGAGTCGACCTCCAGCTGTCCGGCCACACCCACGGCGGCCAGCTCTGGCCCGGCAACTACCTCGCCGAGCTCGCCAACCCCACCGTCGCCGGGCTGGAGCGCTACGGCGACACGCAGCTCTACGTATCGCGCGGGGCGGGTGCCTGGGGGCCGCCGGTGCGGGTCGGAGCACCGTCGGACATCACAGTCGTCGAACTCGCCTCATATCAGGCGTGAACCACCCGAACCTCCAAGGGTACACCGTGAATCGGCCTTCCCGGGGCTGAAATTCCATGATGGGATGACCGATAATCGGATAGCTGGTCGTGCACATCGGTGTGCGACCACGTGGGGTGGAGTCAGGGATGTTGCGGTCTGTCCGCTCGAAAGTCATCGCGGCCGGGCTGGTCCTCGGGGTCGCCGGCGTCGCCACCTGGCAGTTGCTGCCGCAGGACGCCGGCGGCGGCAAGGCGATCCGCGTCGGCACGAGCGACGTGGTCTCCTCCCTCGACCCGGCCGGGGCGTACGACGCCGGTTCCTGGGCCCTGTTCAGCAACGTCTACCAGTCGCTGCTGACCATCCGGACCGGATCGGGCACGCCGGTTCCGGACGCGGCCTCCTCCTGCCAGTTCATCGGGGCGAAGCTCACCACCTACCAGTGCGAGCTGCGCTCGGACGTGAAGTTCTCCTCCGGCCGCGCGATCACCGCCGAGGACGTCAAGCACTCCTTCGACCGCATCAAGGCGATCAATTCCGACCAGGGGCCGGCGCCGCTGTTCAACACGCTGGAATCGGTCAAGGCCGAGGGCCGCACCGTCACCTTCAACCTGTCGGCCGGTGACGCGACCTTCCCCTTCAAGATCGCGACGGGCGCCGCCTCGATCGTGGACAAGGACAAGTACCCGGCCAAGGCGCTGCGCGAGGGCGTGAAGGTCGACGGCTCCGGGCCGTTCACCCTCGGCGACTACGCCGCGGGCACGAGCGCCGAGCTCAAGCCGAACTCCTCGTACAAGGGGCAGGGCAAGATCTCCAAGAGTGCGGTCACCATCCGGTACTTCAAGGACTCCGCGCAGCTGGAGCAGGCCTGGAACGACCACGGCATCGAAGTCGCCCACCGCGACATGCCGCCGGCCGTCCTCGCCGCCCTCAACCCGGGCCTGAAGGACACCCGCTACCAGACCTCGGGCGGCACCGAGACCCGCAGCATGGTCTTCAACATGCGAGGCGGCTCCACGGTGGCCCAGCCCGCCGTCCGCCAGGCCGTCGCCGCCGTCCTGGACCGCGCCAAGCTGGCCGGCGAGGTCTACAAGGGCACGGTCACCCCGCTGTACTCGCTCGTCCCGGCGGGCATCGCCGCCCACAGCACGCCGTTCTTCGACGCGTGGCCGTCCCCGAACGGGACCGCGGCGAAGAAGCTGCTCAAGGACGCCGGGATCACCACCCCGGTCGCGATCACCCTCGGGGTCAACACGCGCGGCGCGAACGTCGCCGAGGCCGAGGAGATCAAGGCGCAGCTGGAGTCCACCGGCCTGTTCCAGCTGACCATCCAGCCGGTCGAGAAGTGGGCCGACTTCCAGAAGGCCTACGCGGCGGGCGAGTTCGACGCGTACACCATCGGCTGGATCGCCGACTTCCCGGACGCGGACAACTTCCTCGCCCCGCTCGTCGGCGCCGACTCCTCCATGAACAACGGCTTCTCCGACAAGGCCGTCGACGACCTCATCACCCGCACCCAGTCCTTCTCGGACCGCGGCGCCGCGGCGAACGACTTCCGGGAGCTGCAGAAGCTGGTCGCCCAGCAGGTCCCGATGATGCCGATCTGGCAGAAGAAGGACTACGTGATGTCCCGCGAGGCCGTCACCGGCGCGCAGTACCTCTCGGACGGCACCGGCGTCTGGCGCCTGTGGGAACTCAACTGGCTCTGAGCCCGCGTACGGGACCCGGCCGATGGGCCGGGCCGGGTGTGCGGGGCGTGCCGGGCCGGGTCGGGTCGGGCGGGCCCGGCAAGATCCGAAAGGGACGGCCTAGTCGAGCTCGGGGCCGGCGTCCGGGTCCGAGGCGCGCTTCCTGGAGACCGCGGTCTGGGCCATGCCCGGCAGGAAGTCCGCGAACAGCTCGTGAACCTCCCGCACCAGCGGCCGCAACACGCGGAACCGGGCCAGGATGATGCCCCGGGTCGTCAGCTGCGCGCCGCGGTCGGCGAGCCGCCGGGTCTTCTCGCTGTTCGGGGAGCGGTCGAAGACCCAGTAGAGGACCAGGCCCATCTGCGAGAGCCACATCAGCTCCGGCAGTACGTCGGCCAGTTCGTCGGGCACCTTGGTCTTCGCGCCCGCCAGGACCTCGCGGTGCATGTCGATCGCCTGCTTGCGGGCCGGCTCCGACTCCGGGGAGAAGGGGCTGAGCGGGCTCTCCGGGTCCGCGGCGTTCTTGAAGAACTGCGAGGCGAACTCGTGGTACGGCTCCGCGATGTCCAGCCAGCTGGTGAGGACGCCCGCGAGCCGCTTCTGCAGATCGCTCTCGCTGTTCAGGATCGGCCGGACCGCCGCCAGGTGCGCGGCGCCGATCCGGTCGTAGAACCCCTGGACCAGGTGTTCCTTCGACTCGAAGTAGTAGTAGGCGTTGCCGACCGATACTCCGGCCTCCTTGGCGATACCGCGCATCGTCGTTTTGTCGAAGCCGCGCTCCTGGAAGAGGCGGAGCGCGGTCTCGAGGATGAGCGTGCGGGTCTGCTCGCTCTTGGGAGCCTTCTGATCAGTCACGGTGCACGAGCCTATCGGGGCGCTGGGCAGTGGTCGTCACAGGCCGGGTCCTCCTGCCCGTCGGAACCGTCCCGCACGGCCTCCCGCCATCTGGCGGCGGTGTACATGGCCGCCCGGGCGAAGGGCCGGCCGGCCGGTGTGGCCAGCCAGTTCGCCTTCGGCCGGTGCTCGGCCAGCGCCCACAGACAGACGATGAAGGCGTCCGTCCCGGTCCACACCTGACCGGCGTCCCCGATGACGGTGATCTCCCGCAGCGTCGAGGCGTGATCGAGCTGCGGGTAGCGGCGCTGTGCCTCGAAGGAGGCCGCGGGCAGGAGCCGTAGCGGCACCAGCCAGCGCTGGGCGAGCAGCCAGTGCCGGATGTGGACACAGAGCGGGCACTTCGCGTCGTAGAGCACCGTCAGGTGCCGGGTCGCGGCGGTGGCCACGGTGATCAGGCCCCGGCGGGCGCGGTCCACCCCTGGGGGGCGACCGGCGGGGTCAGCTGGCGCTCCATGATGCCGCGGCGGCGCATCTTGTTCAGGACCCAGACGTTGCCGAGGTGCATGACACCGAGGACCAGGAGCACGACGCCGATCTTGACCGAGAGCGCCTCGAAGAGCCCGCGGGCCTCGGTGACGGTCTCGCTGGCCCGCAGGTACAGGGTCACGAAGCCGATGTTGACGAGGTAGAACCCGACCACCAGGAGGTGGTTGACGGCGTCCGCGAGCTTCTCGTTGCCCTGCAGGACGTCGGCGATGAAGATGCGGCCGTTGCGGCTGAGCGTGCGGGCCACCCAGATGGTGAGTCCGATGCTGATGACCAGGTAGATGACGTACGCGACCACGGTGAGGTCCATTGCCCTCGCCCCCCTTGAACGTGTTCAACTGCTGACAGCGCTGACTGTAGACCTCTTTTTGAACAGGTTCAAGCGAAGTGCGGGCGGATCCGGCCCGTCGTTGGCCGCCACATCCTCGACGGCCGCTCGTCCCCGCTCCCCGGCCCGGGCCACCAGGTGTCGGTGTCCCGTTCCAGGGCGCGCCGGGCGGGCTCGAGGACGAGCGGTGCCTCACCGACCTCGGCGATCAGGTCAGGAGCACGGCAGGAACTCCAGCAGCAGCCGGGTGGTCTGCGCCGGGCGTTCCAGGGAGGGGAGGTGGCCGGCCCAGTCCAGTTCCACATGGACGGCGCCGGGTACGAGGGAGGGGAGCTCGGCGGGGAAGTCCCGGAAGTCGGGGATGTCGTGCGCGCCGCCGACGGCGAGGACGGGGGCGGTGATGGCGCCCAGCTCGACGGCGGGCTCGGGGAGCTCGTGGTCCTCGTCGCCGGCCAGGGTGGCCTGGAAGTTCCCGAGCTGCATGGCCCGCACGAGCTCGTGCGCGGCCTCGTCGGCGTCCGGGCCGAGCCACTGGCGGGCGTTGAGCGCGGCCGCGCCCTCCAGGTCGCCGGCCTCCAGCAGGGCGTCCTCGGCGGCGTTGAAGGCGAGCAGTGCGGGACCGCGCCGCTGCGCGGGCCGGGCGGGACAAAGAAGCGCCAGCGCGCTCACCCGGTCCGGATGCAGCGCGGCCAGCGTCAGTGCGACCCGCCCGCCGTACGAGGATCCGACGAACGCCGCCCGCCGGATCCCGAGATGGTCCAGCAGCTCCCGTACGTCACCGACGTCGCTGTACGGGGCCTCGGCGGCGGGGGAGTCCCCACAGGTCCGGAAGTCCGGCCGGACCACCCGGAACCCGGCATCGAGCAGCGGCTTCCACTGCGGCTCCCACATCCGCCGGTCGCATACGGAGGAGTGCAGCAGTACGACGGCCGGCGCGCCGGCGGGCCCGTCCACATCATGAGAAAGGATCATCCGCCGATCTTCCGCGACCGACCCTCCGCCCCGCCACCGGGTTCCGTTCCGGGTTGCGTCACATGCTCAGGGCGCGGGCCTGGTTGAGCTGGCTCATGACCCACATGTACGTGCCCTGGTCGACGGCCGGGATCATCGTGGAGTGGTGGCGGCCGGCGCTGTTGACCGTGATCTGGATGTAGCCCGTCGTGCGGCGCTCCTTCATCAGGAGGAAGAACAGGCCGAGCAGGCAGAACAGGAAGAAGATGATCGCCAGCACGATCGCGTGCGCCGGGATCTTCTCTTCCGTCCGGGACATGTCCGTGGCGTTCCAGATCGCGCCCCTGAGCGGCATCGTGCCGGACGGGGTGATGATCTGGTCCCCGGCGATGGTGATGTCGCCGAGGGAGAGTCCGGCGGCCGGGTACCCCGAGGGCGCCGGCGCGGGCGCCGGGGCGGGAAGGCCCGCGCCGGCGATGGTCGGCTGGTAGGCCGGGGGCTGCGGGTAGCCGTAGCCGGGCTGGGCGGGGCCCGGCGGCGGGTAGCCGTAGCCGGGCTGTGCCGGATAGCCGTAACTCGGTGTGCCCGGACCCCACTTGTGGTCGTCCTGGCCGCCACCCTGACCCGGCTCGCTCGCGTACGGATTCGGCTGCTGATCACTCATGCGCGAATAATTTCATAGGCGCCCAGGGGTGGTGGACCCTTTGTCGGTGCCTGGCCCTGGTCTCCGGGCGTGGGAAGCGTGAAGTTCGTCGACGAGACGACCACCGGGGGCCGTGGCGACGGCTGGGGCATGGACATCGCCGAAGAGCGGCTCGCGCTGCGCGAGTTGATCCGGCGGCGGATATTCCGCGAAGCCGCCGAGTCCGATTCCGGGACGGCGGGGGCGGTCGCCTGGTGCGCCCGGCCGGGGGAGAGGGCCCGGTGGACCCGCAGGCGCAGACCGAGGCGGCGCTCGCCGCCTTCGGGCGCAACGGCTTCCCGGCTGTCGACCCGGGTGACCTTCAAGGGCACCCTCAAGGTCGTCGACACGGCCCTGGCGGCGCGCGCCGAGGCGCTCGGGCTGAGCCGCGAGGAGGTCGAGGAGCTCGCCGTGCCCACGTATGGATTGGACGCGGCCGGATTGGACGCGGCCGGGCCCACCGGGGTCGGGCGCGCCGAGTTCACCTTCGGGGAGGCCGCCGCCCTGCTGGAGGTCCGCGGATCCAAGGCGGTGCTGTCCTGGCGCGACGCCGCCGGCAAGGCGGTCAAGACCGTCCCCGCCGCCGTCCGCCAGGACCACGCCGAGGAGCTCAAGGAGCTGAAGGCCGCCGTCAAGGACATCGACAAGATGCTCTCCGCCCGGGCGGAGCGCCTCGACCGGCAGTTCCTCGCCCGCCGTACCTGGGCGTACGGGGCCTGGCGCGAGCGGTACCTCGACCACCCGCTGGTCGGCACCCTCGCCCGTCGCCTGGTCTGGACGGTCGCCGGCGTCCCTGCCGTGTACGACGGCACCGACCTCCGCACCATCGAGGGCGACCCGCTGTGCGTCACCGCCGAGGCCGAGGTGCTGCTCTGGCACCCGATCGGCCGGGAGCCGGCCGAGGTGGCCGCCGTGCGCGAGCGCCTCGAAGCGCTCGGTGTCACCCAGCCGTTCAGGCAGGCCCACCGCGAGGTGTACCCGCTGACCGAGGCCGAGCGCCGCACCGGCACGTACTCCGACCGCTTCGCCGGCCACGTCCTGCGCCAGCACCAGTTCCACTCCCTGGCCGCCGTCCGCGGCTGGCGCAACAAGCTGCGGCTCTGCGTGGACGACTCCGCACCGCCCGCCGTGCGCGAGCTGCCGCAGTGGGGGCTGTGCGCCGAGTACTGGATCGGAGGGGAAGACAGCGGCGACGCCCAGCCGGACACAACGGAATCCGGCAGCTATCTGCGGCTGACCACCGACCAGGTGCGCTTCTACCCCATCGACGCCCCGCAGAACTGGGCGCACTGCGGCGGCGGCGCGTACTCGACCTGTTCGTCGGGGTCGCCAGCGTGGGCAACGACGCCACCTGGTCCGACGGCGGCCCCCAGGGCCGGTACCGCGCGTACTGGACCTCGTACGGCTTCGGCGAGCTCGGGCAGAGCGCCGAGACCCGGCGGACGCTGCTGGAGCGGCTGGTGCCGAGGCTGGCGATCGCGGACCGCTGCCGGGCCTGACGGGCCTGACACGGCGAGGGCCCCGCCCCCGGAACGGATCCGGGGACGGGGCCCTCGTACGCGTCACACCTGCGAGGTGATCAGAAGCGGCGGGTGATGAGGGCCCGCTTCACTTCCTGGATCGCCTTCGTGACCTCGATGCCGCGCGGGCACGCGTCGGTGCAGTTGAAGGTCGTGCGGCAGCGCCACACGCCGTCCTTGTCGTTCAGGATCTCCAGCCGCTGCTCGCCGGCCTCGTCACGCGAGTCGAAGATGAAGCGGTGCGCGTTGACGATCGCCGCCGGGCCGAAGTACTGGCCGTCGTTCCAGAACACCGGGCACGAGGACGTGCACGCGGCGCACAGGATGCACTTGGTGGTGTCGTCGAAGCGCTCGCGGTCCTCGGCGGACTGCAGGCGCTCGCGCGTCGGCTCGTTGCCCTTGGTGACCAGGAACGGCATGACGTCCCGGTACGCCTGGAAGAAGGGCTCCATGTCGACGACGAGGTCCTTCATCACCGTCAGGCCCTTGATGGCCTCGACCGTGATCGGCTTCTCCGGGTTGATGTCCTTGATCAGCGTCTTGCAGGCGAGCCTGTTCTTGCCGTTGATCCGCATCGCGTCGGAGCCGCAGATGCCGTGCGCGCACGAGCGACGGAAGGTCAGCGTGCCGTCGAGGTCCCACTTGATCTTGTGGAGACCGTCGAGCACGCGCTCCTTCGGGTCGATCTCGATCTGGAAGTCCTGCCACTGCGACTCGTCCGAGATCTCGGGGTTGAAGCGGCGGATCCGGAACGTGACCGTGATGAACGGCGAGGCCGCGGCCGCGGCCTCCATCTCGTCCGTCTTGGACAGGGTGGGGGTGGCCATCAGTACTTACGCTCCATCGGCTGGTAGCGGGTGACGACGACGGGCTTGTAGTCCAGGCGGACAGTGTCCGTGGCGTTCTCGCCGTCGCCGACGACCTCGCGGTACGCCATGGTGTGGCGCATGAAGTTGACGTCGTCGCGGTTCGGGTAGTCCTCGCGGTAGTGACCGCCGCGGGACTCCTTGCGCGCCAGCGCGGACACGGCCATGACCTCGGCCAAGTCGAGCAGGTTGCCCAGCTCGATGGCCTCCAGCAGGTCCGTGTTGAAGCGCTTGCCCTTGTCCTGGACGGACACGTTCTTGTAGCGCGCGCGCAGCTCCGCGATCTTCTCGACCGCGGTCTTGATGGTCTGCTCGGTGCGGAACACCATCACGCAGGCGTCCATCGTCTCCTGGAGCTCCAGGCGCAGGTCGGCGACCCGCTCGTTGCCCGTGGAGGCACGCAGGTGCTCGACCAGGTCGATGACCTGCTGCGCCGGGTTCTCGGGCAGCTCGACGTAGTCGTTCGCGTGGGCGTAGGCCGCGGCCGCGATGCCCGAGCGCTTGCCGAAGACGTTGATGTCCAGCAGCGAGTTGGTGCCCAGGCGGTTCGCGCCGTGCACCGACACGCACGCGACCTCGCCGGCCGCGTACAGGCCGGGGACGACGGTGGTGTTGTCCATGAGGACCTCACCCTCGACGTTGGTCGGGATGCCGCCCATGGCGTAGTGCGCGGTGGGCTGGATCGGGATCGGGTCCGTGTACGGCTCGATACCGAGGTAGGTGCGCGCGAACTCGGTGATGTCCGGGAGCTTCGCGTCGAGCTGCTCCGGCGGAAGGTGCGTCAGGTCCAGGTACACGTGGTCGCCGGCGGGACCGCAGCCGCGGCCCTCGCGGATCTCGGTGTAGATGGAGCGCGAGACGACGTCACGGGACGCGAGGTCCTTCATGACCGGCGCGTACTTCTCCATGAAGCGCTCGCCGTCCTTGTTGCGGAGGATGCCGCCCTCACCGCGGGCGCCCTCCGTCAGCAGGATGCCCATGCGCCAGATGCCCGTCGGGTGGAACTGGAAGAACTCCATGTCCTCGAGCGGCAGGCCGCGGCGGTAGCAGGCCGCCTGGCCGTCACCCGTGAGGGTGTGCGCGTTGGAGGTCACCTTGAAGAACTTGCCGGTGCCGCCGGAGGCGTAGATGACGGACTTCGCCTGGAACACGTGGATCTCGCCGGTGGCGAGCTCGTACGCGACCACGCCGGCCGACTTCTTGACGCCGTCCTCTTCGACCAGGAGCTGGTCCAGGACGTAGAACTCGTTGAAGAACTCCACGCCCTCCTTGACGCAGTTCTGGTACAGCGTCTGGAGGATCATGTGACCGGTGCGGTCCGCGGCGTAGCAGGACCGGCGGACCGGCGCCTCGCCGTGGTTGCGGGAGTGGCCGCCGAAGCGGCGCTGGTCGATGGTGCCGTCCGGGGTGCGGTTGAACGGCAGGCCCATCTTCTCCAGGTCGAGGACCGCGTCGATGGCCTCCTTCGCCAGGATCTCGGCGGCGTCCTGGTCGACCAGGTAGTCACCGCCCTTGACCGTGTCGAAGGTGTGCCACTCCCAGTTGTCGTCCTCCACGTTGGCGAGCGCGGCGGCCATGCCGCCCTGCGCGGCGCCCGTGTGGGAGCGGGTGGGGTAGAGCTTCGTCAGCACGGCGGTGCGGCTGCGCTTCGTCGATTCGATGGCGGCGCGCATGCCCGCGCCACCCGCGCCGACGATGACGGTGTCGTACTTGTGGATCTTCATTGGTTTCGCCTCAGCCCCGTTGCCTAGCGGATGTTCGGGTCGAAGGTGAAGATCACCAGCGTGCCCAGAAGAATGGTGAACACGGTGGCGGTGTAGAGCAGGCCCTTGAGCCACAGCCGCGTGTTGGCGCGCTCCGCGTAGTCGTTGATGACGGTACGCAGACCGTTCGCGCCGTGGAGCATCGCGAGCCACAGCATCAGCAGGTCCCAGCCCTGCCAGAACGGGGAGGCCCAGCGGCCGGCCACGAAGGCGAAGCCGACCTTGGAGACGCCGCCGTCCAGAACGAGCTGGATCAGCAGGTGGCCGATGACCAGGACGACGAGCACGATGCCCGAGAGGCGCATGAAGAGCCATGCGGCCATCTCGAAGTTGCCGCGGGTCGAGCGCGGGGTCTTGCTCGTGCGCTTGCGCGGTGCCTCGATGAACGGCGCCGGGTTGTCGACGTCGTACAGGGAGACGGCCTCGACGTCGCCGACGGCCTTGGTCATGTTGGCGGGAGAAGTGTCAGAAGACATGCGTGTCACTTCCCGAACAGTTCGAGGTACGCGTGCCCCAGTACGGGGTACAAGGCCATGGCCATCAGTACGACCCAGATGCCCACGACGGACCAGAGCATCTGCTTCTGGTAGCGCGGGCCCTTGGACCAGAAGTCCACGGCGATGACACGGAGACCGTTGAGCGCGTGGAACAGGATGGCGGCGACGAGGCCGTACTCCATCAGCGCGACGATCGGAGTCTTGTAGGTAGCCACGACATCGTCGTACGCCTCGGGAGAGACGCGTACGAGAGCGGTGTCGAGGACGTGTACGAACAGGAAGAAGAAGATGAGGACGCCGGTGACTCGATGAGCCACCCAGGACCACATTCCTTCCCGGCCGCGGTACAACGTTCCAGCCGGCACGGAAAACCCTCCGGAAGCGGGGCGGGGGCCAGCCGGCTTCTTTGTCGGTCGGGCCCGGCCGGGTACGGTCCTCCGGCCCCGGACATCGTAGCGACGCTTTGTCGGTTCCCTCGCGCGGGGGCCATCGGTGTGATCAAACAGGCACGGACGGACTATCCCACAGGGGCGAATAGCCCGAATTCGACAGCGGACACACCATCTGTCGAGGTCAGCCAGCGTGTCAGATCGGCCAGCCGGGCCTGCGCGACACGACGGAGCTCGTCCGCGGAGATCGCGCGCTCCTCGTCCACCTCCAGGTGCATCCGCCGACGGATCGCGGCCAGCAGTTCGTCCGCCTGCTCCTCCGGGGTGTGCCCGTCGAGGCAGATCACGAAGGCGTGGCCGAAGGTCCGCTCGTACTCCGAGTGGGCCGCGTCCAGCGCCAGCAGGGCGGCGTACGAGGCCCCCTGCTCCAGCTCCGGCGGGAACTCGCAGGCCAGCGCCTCGGAGAGATCCGCCTGGGAGAGGTCGTACGAGGCCTCGTCCGCGGCGGCGAGCAGCGTGCCGTGGTCGGGGTAGGGGCGGTGGGCGGCCACCCGGTGGGCCCAGCGCCGGCTGCCGCAGCAGTGCAGCAGGACGGAGTGGGCGGCTTCGGGGGACAGGGCGTTGAAGCGCGCGAGCCCTGAGCCGCGGGAAGGGTCGGAGCCTCCGCGGGCCTGTGCCGGAAGGTGGCTGGACAGCGGGGGGCTCCTCGTGGCGTGGCGCGGGTGTCCCGCCACGCTATCGACGTGGGGCGGAGTGTGTCGTACCCATCCCGGGTTTTCACCCGGAAGTGAGCCGAAAGGATGACAAGGTCGCATGTGGGGCCCGCCTGCGGCGCGAGCGGGCTGCCGGGCATGATGGCTGCGAGGGCGGCAGGGGGACCGGCCGGAAAGGGGAGGGCGACCGAGGCCGCCACCCCCCACAGGAGAGGCCCCGGCCGCCATCCGTCACGGACTCGTGCGACAAGCCCGTACCCCTGTCAGCGCCCGCGGTGCGTTTTGTGTCACACCTCGCTCCGCGCAGGGTTGGTTGCTCGTTGTACAACTCGTGGACGAAGGTGCTTGAAACCCGTAACGTGCTGATTTGCGCCACACATACAGGACAGTGAACGGGTTGGGGACTTTGCTGGGGGACGACGCGGAGCTGACCACCGCGGTGCTCGCGGCACAAGACGGCGACGAGAACGCGTTCCGTACTGTGTACCGCGCCGTGCACCCACGCCTGCTCGGATACGTCCGCACCCTCGTCGGCGACGGCGACGCGGAGGACGTCACCTCCGAGGCCTGGCTGCAGATCGCCCGCGACCTCGACTCCTTCACCGGCGACGCCGACCGCTTCCGCGGCTGGGCCGCCCGGATCGCCCGCAACCGCGCCCTCGACCACATCCGGATGCGCGGCCGGCGCCCGGCCGTCGGCGGCGACGAGACCGAGCTGACGGGCCACGCCGCCGAGTCCGACACCGCCGTCGAAGCCATGGAGTCCCTCTCCACCTGCCGCACGATGGAACTCATAGCCCAGCTCCCGCAGGACCAGGCGGAAGCCGTCGTCCTGCGGGTCGTCGTCGGCCTGGACGCCAAGAGCGCGGCCGAGACCCTGGGCAAGCGGCCCGGCGCGGTACGCACCGCCGCGCACCGGGGCCTGAAGAAACTGGCCGAGCTGCTCGGCGCGGAGGGCGGTTTCGAGCCCGACTCCGACATCGGCTCCGGATCGGGGCGCGGCCTCGGCGATAATGGCGGTGGCCAGGCACGGGGCGCAGGGGGCGAGAGGGATCTCGACGCCGTCCCGGCGCAGCGCGCCCATGGTGGGGGACTCGTAGAACAAACCGGTGTGACGCATTCACGTTGGCGGACGCAGAAGGACATGTGATGGCCGACGAGCGCGACAGGTGGCTGGACAAAGCCGCGGCGGACAGACTGCTGCGCGGCGAACCGGCCGCACCTGGCGCCGAGCACCATGCCCGAGCGCGGGCCGAGCGGCTGCGCGCTGCCCTCGACGCACTGGCCGAGGCGCCGCCGACGGTCGCCGGGGAGCTGCCCGGAGAGGCCGCCGCCGTGGCGGCCTTCCGCGCGGCGCGCGGCGACGTGCCCCAGGGCCGGGCCGTGGGAGCCGAGGCGTTCGCCGAGGGCGACACGCTCGTCGAGCTCGGCCGGCCGGCCGGCGCCGGATCCCCTGGCCACCGCGCGGGACCGGGCTCCGGCCCCGCCGCAGATCACGCTTCCGCTTCCCGGCGGGCCCGTCCGGCCCGCTTCGCCCTCGCCGCCGCCCTGGCGAGCGTCGCCGTGGGCGGCCTCGCGGCCGCCGCAGGAGCCGGCCTGCTGGACCGGGACACCCACGAGAGCGCGGGCCGGCTCCCGGCCGTGTCGGTGACCACCGGGTTCTCCCCGGCGGGCTCGGGCGGCGCGGACCCGAAGTCGGTCCCGCGGCCCGGGCCGACCACCCCGCCGCGCGCCGGCGAGAGCCGCGGGACCAGCCCGGATCCGGGAAACACCCCGGGCGCGGAGGAACGTACGACGACGGCGCCCGGCGGCGGCTCGACCGGGGCGAGCGGCGCGGCCACCACGGGACCTTCCACGGGCGGCTCCACCGGCGGGACCGGCTCCACGGGCGACCGGGAGGGCAGGGACCGCTTCGCCGCGGGCGGCACCGAGGACGCCGCGGAGAAGGAATCGGCGAACCGGATCCGGTCGGTGGCGCTCTGCAAGGACTTCCGGGCGGGCCGGCTCGACAACGACAGCCGGGAGAAGCTCGTGAGCCTGGCCAGCGGGCTCCTGAGGATCCCGCGCTACTGCCAGGTGGTGCTCGACGAAATCCCGAGCGGCGGTACGAAGGAAGAATCGCCCGTCTCGTCGGGACGCAAATCGCCGATGACGACGCTGGAACCGTCCCGGCCGCTCACCGACGCGTCAGTGGGGTCGGGCGGAGCCCGCTGAGAGCGGCCCGGCCGGCCCGGGGATCGGGTATCGGACATTGTCCTGAAAGAGACCCCGACGCGGCTGTAACACTTTTCGAACCGACGGCGCAGTACATAACGAGCCGACTGGTCATCGGCCGCGCATGAGCAGGGGTTCCCCCCGTACCCCTGGGCTCTGCGCAACCGGCGCGGGCGGGATTCGTTCCCCCGATCCCGCCCGCGCCCTCAACGTCCGACTCGCCGCCGAGAGGCCGGCGGACGACCCGCCGGCAGACGGCCCACCCGCGGCTCACCAGTAGACGACGACCTTGTCGCCGACCTGGACCGCGTCGAACAGCGCCGCCAGCTTGCCCTTGTCCCGGACGTTCACGCAGCCGTGCGAGGCGCCGGCGTAACCCCGGGCGGCGAAGTCCGCCGAGTAGTGCACGGCCTGGCCGCGGCTGAAGAACATCGAGTACGGCATCGGCGTGTGGTAGATCGTCGACGTCCAGTCCTTGGCCTTCCACTCCACCTTGAACTCGCCCTCGCGGGTCGGGGTGTTCTCCGAGCCGAAGCGGACGTCCAGGGTGGAGACGACCTTGCCGTCGATCATCCAGGCGAGGGTGCGGCTCTCCTTGCTGATGCACATGACGCGGCCCGTCATGCAGCGCGGGTCGGGCGCGTCGGCCTCGTTGACGGCCGGCGGGCGCAGCTCGTCGGCGGTCGGCTTCTTGGTGAGGCTCTGGATCTTCTTCCAGGTGGGCTCGTCCACGCCGCCGGTGGCGGTCAGCTTGTTCTTCGACTGGAAGGACTTGACCGCGGCGGTCGTCTTCGAACCGTAGAAGCCGGTCGGCGCGACCGTCATCAGCTTGAGCTGGCGCAGCCGGGCCTGCAGTTCGCGCACCTGCTCGCTGTCGTCGCCGTTGGCCATGACCTGCTTCACCGTCGGCGACGGCGAGGCGGAGGCCGAGGGGGACGCCGAAGCGGACGGGGACGGGGAGGCGTCGCCGGGCTTGGCGTCCGTGGACGGCGAGGTCTCGGGAGAGGCGACCGCCGTGGGCGACGCGGGCGCGGAGGAACCGGAGCCAGTGGCTTCCGACTTCTGCGGACCGCAGGCGGTCGCGGCGAGTGCGACGGCGGTGGCCAGGCCCAGTGCGCGGACTATGACTTTCTGGCGGTGCATTGCGGTCCCCCGATTTCTCTACGTGTGTATCTAGGTGATGCCTGGCAGGCGTGGAGAGTTGCATGGAAGGCCGCGATGTTGCGCCATTGTGACCAGCGGCCGTCGCGGGGACGTTTTATCAGCCCCGGGCCCCTCGGAGCTACGAAGGAGCGCGGCACATGGACCGGCACACCGAGAGCGGCATCCCCATCGAGCCGGTCTACCGGCCGGGCGATCTGACGGACTGGAACCCGGCCAACGAACTGGGCGAACCCGGGGCGTACCCGTACACACGGGGTGTCTACCCCACGATGTACACCGCACGCCCCTGGACCATGCGCCAGTACGCGGGCTTCGGCACCGCGACCGAGTCCAACGCCCGCTACCGCCAGCTCATCGAAAGCGGCGCCGCCGGCCTGTCCGTGGCCTTCGACCTGCCCACCCAGATGGGCCACGACTCCGACGCCCCGCTCGCGCACGGCGAGGTCGGCAAGGTGGGCGTCGCGATCGACTCGGTCGAGGACATGCGGGTGCTGTTCGACGGGATCCCGCTCGACCGGGTCTCCACGTCGATGACCATCAACGCGCCGGCCGCGCTGCTGCTCCTGCTCTACCAGCTGGTCGCCGAGGAGCGGGGGATCGAGGCCGGCCTGCTGACCGGCACGGTCCAGAACGACGTGCTGAAGGAGTACATCGCACGGGGGACGTACATCTTCCCGCCCGGCCCCTCGCTCCGGTTGACGGCCGACACCTTCCGCTACTGCCGGGCGGAGATGCCCAAGTGGAACACCATCTCCATCTCCGGCTACCACATGGCCGAGGCCGGGGCCTCGCCCGTGCAGGAGATCGCCTTCACGCTCGCCGACGCCATCGCGTACGTGCGCACCGCGCTGGCCGCCGGGATGGGGGTCGACGAGTTCGCGCCCCGGCTGTCGTTCTTCTTCGTCGCCCGCACCACCCTCCTGGAGGAGGTCGCCAAGTTCCGGGCGGCCCGGCGGATCTGGGCCCGCGTCATGCGCGAGGAGTTCGGGGCCCGGGACCCGAAGTCGCTGATGCTGCGCTTCCACACCCAGACCGCGGGGGTGCAGCTGACGGCGCAGCAGCCGGAGCTGAATCTCGTACGGGTGGCCGTGCAAGGGCTCGCCGCCGTGCTGGGCGGCACCCAGTCGCTGCACACCAACTCCTTCGACGAGGCGATCGCGCTGCCCACCGAGAAGTCGGCCCGGCTCGCGCTGCGGACCCAGCAGGTGCTGGCGTACGAGACGGATGTGCCGCACACCGTCGACCCCTTCGCGGGGTCCTACGCGGTGGAGCGCATGACGGACGACGTGGAGGAGGCGGCGCTCGCCCTGATGCGGCGGGTCGAGGAGCTCGGCGGGGCGGTCGCCGCGATCGAGGCGGGCTTCCAGAAGGGGGAGATCGAGAAGAACGCCTACCGCATCGCGCGGGAGACCGAGAGCGGCGAGCGGGTGGTGGTCGGGGTCAACCGGTTCGCGCTGGCACAGGAGGAGCCGTACGAGCCGCTGCGGGTGGATCCGGCGATCGAGGACCGGCAGCGGGCGGCGCTGGCAGCGCTGCGGGCGGGGCGCGACGGGGCGGCCGTGGCCGCGGCGCTGGCGGCGGTCCGCGAGACGGCGGGGGGCACCGGGAACGTGCTGTACCCGATCCGGGAGGCGCTGCGGAGGCGGGCCACGGTGGGGGAGGTGTGCGGTGCGCTGCGGGAGGTGTGGGGGACGTACGTGCCCGCTGATTCCACCTGGTGACCGCCCGTGACCAGGGGTGATGCCTGGGCGGGGTTCCGTGCCCACCCTGTGAAACCCACTGGCGCGACAGGTGCGTCCTCATGGGACACTCCTGCACATGCTGGGTGTCACAGATCTACCGACGTATCTCGCCGGCCTCGTGCTGGTCATATTGCTGCCGGGCCCGAACTCGCTCTACACGCTGTCCGTCGCCGCGCGCGGCGGGGTCCGCGAGGGGTACAAGGCCGCCTGCGGCGTGTTCACCGGGGACGCCGTGCTCATGACCCTCGCCGCTGTCGGCGCCGGGGCCCTGCTCCAGACCAGCCCGATGCTCTTCGGCGTCGTCAAACTGCTCGGTGCCGGATACCTGACCTGGCTCGCCATCGGCATGCTGCGGGGCGCGTGGACGATGTGGCGATCGAGGCGCGAGCGGGCCGCGGCGCAGGACGCGGCCCCGGCCGCGCCGGCCGGGGCCGGCGGCGAGGTGGAGCGGCCCTACCGGCGGGCGCTGCTGATCAGCGTGTTCAACCCGAAGGCCATCCTCTTCCTGATGTCCTTCTTCGTGCAGTTCGTGGACCCCTCCTACGCCTACCCGGCGCTGTCCTTCCTGCTGCTGGGCGGTCTGCTGCAGATCGGCAGCTTCCTGTACCTGACCACGCTGATCTTCGGCGGAACCCGTCTGGCGGCCGCCTTCCGCAGCCGCAAGCGGCTCTCGGCCGGGGCCAGCTCGGCGGCGGGAGTCCTGTTCCTGGGCTTCGCCGCCAAGCTCGCCGTCAGCTGACCGCCCTGCGCAGCAGCCGGGCCACGCGGCGGGCCGTGCGGCTGCGGGGCAGGAAGGACATCTGGGACGGGATGCCGCCAGGCAGGCCCAAGGCGGTCAGCCGGCGGCGGGTGAAGTAGCGCCAGGTGCGCGGGGTCAGCTGCCCGGCCAGCCAGCGCTCGGCCTCCGCCCGGCGCGCCGCCAGGATCCTGGGCTGCATCGTGAAGCCGACCGCCGTGAGCAGACCGCCCGCCTCGGCCGCGGCCCGCTCCGGGCCCGGCGGGGTCCAGGAGCGCACGGCCGCCGCGTCGTCGAGGTCCGGCAGCAGGGCGTCGGCCAGGGCGAGGGGGACCCGGTTGCTGTTCGGGTACGGGTTCAGGCGCGCGAGCAAGGCCTCGGTGCCGGTCCGGGCGACCGGGAGCCCGTACAGGGTGGCCGCGGTCAGCAGTCCGGTGGAGAAGCAGCCGACGACCAGCGCCGGGCGCAGCCGCTCGTAGAGGGTCTCGGCGAGCACCGGGGCGCCGAGCACGGTGAGCCGGACGCCGAGCCGGTCGGCCTCCTCCCGCGCCCGGCGCGAGTATGCGGCGGGGGCGCTGGGGTGCGGTTTGAAGACCAGCTCGCGGTGGCCCAGCGCGTGCGCGCCCCGGACCATCGCCACGTGCAGCTCCTCCTCCTCGCGGGCCGGCATGAGGTCGAGCGCGGAGAGGTACTGGCCGAGCAGGAGCGCGGGGGCCTCGTCCACCGGCTCGGGGAGGACCGGAGCGTCGAGCTCGGCGAGGACCTTGACGACCTTGAGGAAGGCCGCGGCCGGGATCGTCTCGGCCCGTACGCCGAACTCGGTGAGCAGCAGCGGCTCCAGGCCCGGTACGAGGTCCAGGTGCAGCACCCGCCGTACGCGCATCCCGAGCTGCGGGTCGAGGCGGAAGCGGGTGGGCCCGTAGCTCATCAGCCCGTCGGCGTAGACCTCTATGGCCGCCCCGGGGAACAGCCGGCACAGGCTCTGCGCGGGCGGGACCTGCAGCGATTCCACGATCAGCTCGACCCGGTCGGAGCCCAGGCCCCAGGAGGCGCGCAACTGCCGCTCCCACAGCGGGACGTCGTCGGGGCGCGGGGCCCAGGTGCTGGGGTGCTGCGGGGCGATGACGGCGTTCCAGTCGAGCACCTCGTCGAAGCGGGTGCGCAGGGCGGCGAAGCCGGGCATGGCGGTCAGCGCGGGCGCGATCTCGGCGGTGACGGAGTGGTTGCTGGTCAGCAGGATCCGGCGGCCGGCGGGCGGGAAGCAGTCCGCGTCGAGGGCGGCGGCGAGGGTGGCCGTGCCGTAGAGGGTGGAGGCCAGGAAGATCTGGGTGACGCCCGCGCTCATGCCCTCACCCCGGCGGGGGTCGCCACGGGGGCGGCGGAGGCGCCGGAAGCGCGGCGGCGCAGCCGGCGGAGCAGGGTGGCGCGGTCGGCGTCCATCGAGTCCAGGGCATGGTCCAGGACGTCCTGCGGCATTCGGCCGAGCGCGGCCGCGCTCATCGAACGGAGTTTCTTGGCCACGGCCGGTTGGAACCTTTCGATGGACCCGACGTGATGCGCGATGATCGCGCAATATGTTCGAACGGCTTTCGGGAGAAGGAGATCGAATTCCCGGTCGGCAGCCGTTTCCGCCAGCACCTGGTCGAATGCGTGAACGAAATCGAGCCGGCGCTCGTCCCCGATTTGTGTCAGCGAGGTGGAAACTCCCTGGCGGTAGAAGATCCCGGGCAGCCCGACCGGCGCGAAGGACTCCGCCTCCCGGTGCAGCCGCCAGATCCACGGCCGGTCCTCCGCCGTCCGCAGACCGTCCGTGAAGTGCAGCAGCCCGCGGTCCAGCAGCCGCCGGTGGTACATCCCCGCCCAGGCGTACGGATAGTCCACCGAGGTCGTGCGGCCGGCGGGCAGGATCCCGGTGCGCGGATCGGCCACGACCGACTCCGGGCCGTAGGGGACGCGCTGCACGCTGCGCGCCCTGCCCGTGCAGCGGACATGGTCGGTACGGACGAAATCGCAGCTCAGGGCCTCGATGGCGGCGAGCGTGCGGGCCAGGTGGCCCGGCGCCAGCCAGTCGTCCCCGTCCAGGAAGGCGATGTACTCGCCGCGGGCCGCGTCCAGGCCCGTGTTCCGGGCCGTCGCCAGGCCGGCGTTGCGTTCGTGTCTGAGGTGTACGGCGCCGGGCAGCTCGCGCGCCGCCCGCTCCAGGAGCGCGGTCGTCCCGTCCGTCGAGCCGTCGTCGACGAGCAGGAACTCGAAATCGCCCCGGGCGTTGAGTTCGAGACTTTTCAGGGCATCCGGCGCGTATGTCTGCACGTTGTAGAACGGCACGACAACTGAGAGCTTGAGCACCCGCGAGACATTAGGGCGCCGTTCGTCATTCACCGTGGCCCGGGCGAGTATTCCGTGTGAACGACGCGCGGCGGGCGCGTTAACCCGGACGCTTTCGCATTTCGTCGACGCGTTGTTAATCCGCTGTTGTGCGCTCGTTGGGCCGATCACCGAAAAGGCGGAATAGCTTCGGCCGCGTGCCAGCAAGCAACCGCGCGAACCGAAGCGCCGTCCTCCGTGTGGCCGTACTCGCCGATTCCGACACCCGTTGGAAATGGGGCGCGCTCACCGCGCGCCGCCTCGCCCCGGAGCCCGGCTCCGCCCACCTGACCGGATACCTGCTGCGCGGCCGGGCCACGCCCACCGCGCGCCAGCTCGGCGAGGTCGGGGTCCAGGCGGACCGGCTCACCGAGGTGACCTGCGCCGAGTTCCTCGCGGAACTGGAGCGCGAGCGCTACGACGTGGTCGTCCTCGCGCTGGTCGGCGGCGCGGTGGCGGCCGTCCTGCACGGGGCCCGCGCCCTGTGGCCCGAGCCGGGCGCCCGCCCCGTGTTCGTCACCGGCTACGTCGGCGTCGTGTACGAGAAGCTCGCCGACGGGCTGCTGCTGCGGCACGGGGCCGACCTCGTCCTCGCCAACTCCCGCCACGACGCCAAGCGGTTCCGCGCCGTGTACGAGGGCGTGGGGGCGGACGCGGACGCCGTCGTGGAGACGGCGCTGCCGTTCCTCGACGGGGCGCCGTACTCGCCCGTCGGCGACCGGACCCACCGGGTCGTCTTCGCGGTCCAGCCGTCCGTGCCGCAGTCCCGCGCGGACCGCTCGTACCTGCTGCGGCGGGCCGCGGAGCACGCCAGGCTGCACCCGGAGCGCGAGGTGCTGGTCAAACTGCGCAGCCGCCCGGGGGAGCACACCACCCACCTGGAGGAGCTCCCCTACCAGCGCCTGGCGCAGCGGCTGCCGGACGGACTGCCCGCCAACTGCCGCCTGGTGTACGGGAACATGGGCGAGGTCCTGGACGCGACGGACCTGCTGGTCACCGTCTCCTCCACGGCCGCCCTGGAATCCCTGCACCGCGGCATCCCGACGGCCGTCCTCACCGACCTCGGCGTCCGCGAGACCCTGGGCAACCACCACTTCCTCGGCTCGGGCTGCCTGGCCTCCTGGACCCAGCTCGACGCGGGGCTGTTGCCGAAGGGGGACCCGGACTGGCTGGCGGCACAGGGCGTGGCCCCCGCCCTGGACCCCGCCGCGGCTCCTGGCCCGGACACCGCCGGCGGGGACGCCTACGCCGCCGCCCGGGCGCGCCTCTCGGAGCTGTCGGAGCTGTCCGGGCGCGATCGACTCCCGCCCATCGCCCCCTACTACACGCAGGCCACCGCCCCCGGCTACCTGCCCGGGATCCTGGCCCGGCACCATCTCGGCCCCGACGGACGCCCGTCGCCCGGAGCGCTCCGCCCGGACAAGGAGGAGTCGCGGCTGCGCCGAAGGCTCCGCGCCCACCTGCGCGAAGCCGCCCGGGGGGCCTACCGCCACGGCGTCCAGCGCGTCGCTCCGGCGATCCGCCGCCTGGGGGAGCTGTGAGCGCCCGCCCGGCACGGGCCGGGCTCGCCCTCGCGGAACGCCCGTGCACGCCAAGGGTGTTGGCGGTGATCCCCGCCCGCGGGGGCTCCAAGGGGGTGCCGGGGAAGAACCTGGCCGACGTCGGCGGGGTACCGCTCGTGGTGCGGGCCGTACGGGCCTGCCTGGGGGCCGGCAGCGTCACCGACGTCCTCGTGTCCACCGACTCCGAGGCGATCGGCGCCGCGGCCAGGGGAGCCGGGGCCGTGGTGCTGCGGCGGCCCGCCCGGATCTCCGGGGACACCGCCACCAGCGAGGCCGCCCTGCTGCACGCGCTCGACGCCTTCGAGGAGCTGCACTCGGTCACCGTCGACGTGGTCCTCCTCGTCCAGTGCACCAGCCCCTTCGTCACCGCCTGCGACGTCGAGTCGGTCGCCGCCGCCGTCGCCTCCGGCGCCGCCGACTGCGCGCTCACCGCGGCCCCCTTCCACGGCTTCCTCTGGCGGACGTCCCCCGACGGCTCCGGGGCCGGGGTCAACCACGACACCTCGTACCGCCCCCGCCGCCAGGACCGTCCCCAGGACCTGCTGGAGACCGGCGCCGCCTACGCCATGAACGCCGCCGGCTTCCGCACCGCCCGCCACCGCTTCTTCGGGCGGACCGTACCCGTCGCCACCGACCCCGCCCGGGTGCTGGAGATCGACGACCCCCACGACCTGGCCCGCGCCCGCGCGCTCGTACCCGTACTCACCTCTCCTCCCGCACCGAAGGACAGCCCTGCCATGACGGTCACCCCCGCCCCCCGCCTCCGCGCCTTCGGCTCGCGCACCGCCGGCCCCGGCCACCCCGTCTACGTCGTCGGCGAGATCGGCATCAACCACAACGGCGACCTCGGCAACGCCTTCGCCCTCATCGACGCCGCCGCCGAGGCCGGCTGCGACGCCGTGAAGTTCCAGAAGCGCACCCCGGAGATCTGCACACCGCGCGACCAGTGGGACATCGAGCGCGACACCCCCTGGGGGCGGATGACCTACATCGACTACCGCCACAAGGTCGAGTTCGGCGAGGCCGAGTACCGGGCCATCGACGAGCACTGCGCCAAGCGCGGCATCGACTGGTTCGCCTCCCCGTGGGACACCGGGGCCGTCGCCTTCCTGGAGGAGTTCGACGTCCCCGCCCACAAGGTGGCCTCCGCGTCGCTGACCGACGACGAGCTGCTGCGCGCCCTGCGCGCCACCGGCCGCACCGTCGTCCTCTCCACCGGCATGTCCACCCCGAAGCAGATCCGGCACGCGGTGGAGGTGCTCGGCAGCGACAACATCCTGCTCTGCCACGCCACTTCGACGTACCCCGCCAAGGCCGAGGAGCTCAACCTGCGGGTCATCAACACCCTGCGGGACGAGTACCCGAACGTCCCCATCGGCTACTCCGGCCACGAGACGGGCCTGCAGACCACCCTGGCCGCCGTCGCGCTCGGCGCCTCCTTCGTCGAGCGCCACATCACCCTCGACCGCGCGATGTGGGGCTCCGACCAGGCGGCCTCCGTCGAGCCCGGCGGCCTGACGCGCCTGGTCCGCGACATCCGCACCATCGAGACCGCGCTGGGCGACGGCGTCAAGCGGGTCTACGCCTCCGAGCTCGGCCCGATGAAGAAGCTGCGCCGCGTACAGGGCGAACTCGCCACCGTGTGAGGCCCCCGACGCGCCGTTCCCCTCCGCCCTCTGACGAGGAGTTCGTGGTGACCCCCTCAGCCCCCACCCCCACCCTGGCTTTCGTCGAAAGTCCGGTCCAGCTCCTCAACGTCCTGGAGTGGGCGTACGCGCGGCGCGGCGGGCTCCTCGCCGCCGTCCCGAGCCAGCCCGACCGGGGGACCGGCCGCGCGGCCGGAGACGGGCCCGACGTCGCGGGGCTCCGGATCGTCGTGCTCCCGCCCACCGACCCCATGTCCCGGGGCCAGCTGCGCCGGATGGCGGCCCTGGCCCGGGACGAGGGGCACGAGGTGCGGTGGCAGGAGGCGCGCGGCGGCCGGTTCGCGCCCGTCAAGGCGCTCGCCGCGCTCGCGCGCGACGTGCGCGCGGCCCGGCGGGTGGTCATAGGGGACCCCTTCTCCCGCTACGTGCAGCTCCTGCTCACCCTGGTCCGTGCCGAGGAGCTCGTCGTCGTGGACGACGGCACCGCCACCATGGAGTTCGTCGCCCGTACGGCCCGCGGCGAGCGCCTCGTGCGCTGGCACCGGGCCGGCGGCGGCGGACTGCCGGGCCGGCTGCGCGAGCTGGCGTACGCGCCGGTCTCGGCGACCGCCCGGCGCAGGTTCACCCCGGCCGCCGCCACCGGCCGCCGCGTCGAGGTGTTCAGCTCGATGCCGGTCACCGCGCACGGCACGATGACCGTACGGCTCAACGACTTCGCCTGGACCCGGGCCCGTTTCGGCCCGCCGCGCCTGACCAAGGGCACCGACCTGGTCGGGACCTCGCTGGTGGAGACCGGCGTGGTCGATCCGGACCGCTATCTGGACGCGGTGCGCGCCCTGGCCCTGGAGCACGGTGCCACCCGCTACTTCGCGCACCGCCGGGAGTCCCCGGGGAAGCTGCGCGCGCTGAGCGAGGCCACCGGGCTGGAGATCGTACGCCCGGACCTGCCACTGGAGCTGATCGCCCGTCGGGGCCCGGTCGGCCGTACGATCGTCAGCTTTCCGTCCACGGTCGTCCACACGCTGCCGTACGCCCTGACCGGCACGGGCGTCACGGTGGCCGTATGCGATGTCGATCCGGGCTGGCTCACGCCGTCCACCTCGGAGCGGGCCCGCGGTTTCCTCGCCGGAGTCACCGACACGGCCCGCGATGTGCAGAGACTTCCTGCTCAGGCGGCTCCGGCGGCCGGATGAGCGCGCGAGTTTACCCCCGCGCACATCCGGTCATGCGTCCAGAGGCCGGGTTTCTTTCCCCTAACGGCATGAACTTTTGGTGATCTCCGGCCAGTTGACCCACGGGTGCGCCTACCCTTAAACGGGTGAACCAGTTGATGTCCCGCGAGTCCCAGACCGCCCAGCCCGCCGCGCCCGACCGGCCCGAGCTGCCCGGCAAGCTTCCGGACCACCTGCGTGCCGAACTGATCGCCTTCCGCCGGGACTTGCACATGCATCCCGAGCTAGGACACCAGGAGTTCCGCACCACGGCGGCGATCAAGGCCCGGCTGGAGAAGGCGGGCCTGCGCCCGAAGGTGCTGAAGTCGGGCACCGGGCTCATCTGCGACGTGGGAGCGTGGGACGGAGTCCAGCCGATGCTGGCCCTGCGCGCGGACATCGACGCCCTGCCCATCCCGGATGCCAAGACGCACGTCTCGTACCGCTCGACGGTTGCGGACCGCGCCCACGCCTGCGGCCACGACGTGCACACCGCCGTCGTCCTCGGCGCCGGCCTCGTCCTCGCGGAGCTCGACCGCCAGGGGCTGCTGCCCCGGCCGGTGCGGCTGCTCTTCCAGCCCGCCGAGGAGGTCCTGCCGGGCGGCGCCACCGAGGCCATCGACTCCGGCGTGCTGGACGGCGTCGGCAAGATCATCGCAGTGCACTGCGACCCGCGCGTCGACGCCGGACGCATCGGCCTGCGCAGCGGGCCCATCACCTCGGCCTGCGACCGGCTGGAGGTCACCCTCGGCGGCCCCGGCGGACACACCGCCCGCCCGCACCTGACCACCGACCTCGTGACGGCGGCCGCCCGGCTCGCCCTCGACCTGCCGGCCGTCCTGGCCCGGCGGATGGACGCCCGTTCGGGCATGTCGGTCACCTGGGGCCGGATCGAGGCCGGGCACGCCTGCAACGTCATCCCGATGCACGCGGAGCTGTCCGGAACCGTTCGGTGCCTGGACCTGAACTCCTGGCACGAGGCCCCCGACCAGATCCACGCCGTCATCGACGAGATCGCCTCGATGCACCGCGCCAAGTCGGAGATCACCTACGTCCGCGGGGTCCCCCCGGTCGTCAACGATCCGGTGGTCACCGAACTGCTGCGCGAGGCGATGAGCGCCCGGCGCGGCATCGACTCGGTCGAGGACACCGATCAGAGCCTCGGCGGCGAGGACTTCTCCTGGTACCTGGAGCACGTGCCCGGAGCCATGGCGCGCCTTGGGGTCCGTACCCCCGGCGACACGGCCAAGCGCGACCTGCACCGGGGCGACTTCGATGTGGACGAGGCCGCGATCGGGGTCGGCGTGGAATTCTTCACGGCCGCCGTGCTGCTCGACGGCAGGCCGCTCGAAGGGCGACGCGCCAGGCCCGCGGCGTCCGGGGCGTCCGGGGCGTAGAAATCCCTACAGCATCGGCGGATGATCCGGCGGGAGCGTCCAGCCCTTGGTACGCAAGGGCTGGGCGAGTCGGGAGTTACCGGCCGGTCACTGTCTGGTTCACGACGATCCGATAACGACTCATGAACGGGCCTTTAACTGACATCTACGCGCGTTACGATCGCGGCGAAACCAGCGCCGGTCGTGGCGCTTCGGTCAGGTTTTGAAGGAGCCTCCCCTTGCGCCGGATCACCAGGATCGCCACCGTGGGCATCGCGTCCGCGGCGCTGGCCCTCTCGGCCACCGCCTGTGGCGGTAAGAAGTCGTCGGACACCTCCTCCAAGGAGGCCGGCGCTGCCATCGCGTACGACGTCGGCGGTCGCGGAGACCAGTCGTTCAACGACGCCGCTTATGAGGGCCTGAAGAAGGCCGAGACGGATCTGCAGATCAAGGGCGCCGAGGCGGAGCCCACCGATGGCGAGGGCGAGGCCGACAAGGTCCAGCGCCTCACCGAGCTGGCCCGCAAGGGCAACAACCCGGTCATCGGCGTCGGCTTCGCCTACGCCCCGGCCATCAAGAAGGTCGCGGAGAAGTTCCCGGACACCACGTTCGGCATCGTCGACGACACCTCGGTGACCGCGAAGAACATCGCCAACCTGGTCTTCGACGAGGAGCAGGGCTCCTACCTGGCCGGCGTCGCCGCCGCCAAGGTGAGCAAGACCGGCACGATCGGCTTCATCGGCGGTGTCGAGACCCCGCTGATCAAGAAGTTCGAGGCGGGCTACGTCCAGGGCGTCAAGGAGACCAACCCGAACGCCAAGGTCCTGGTCCAGTACCTGACCCAGCCGCCGAACTACGACGGCTTCTCCAAGCCCGACCTCGGCAAGGCCGCCGCGCAGGGTCAGATCGACCAGGGCGCCGACGTGGTCTACGCGGCCGCCGGTCTGGCCGGTTCCGGTGCCATCGAGGCCGCCGCCGCCAAGGGCAAGTGGGCCATCGGCGTCGACTCCGACCAGTACAGCCAGGCCGGTCTGGCGAAGTACAAGGACCACATCCTGACCTCGGTCACCAAGCAGGTCTCGCAGTCCGTCTACAACCTGATCAAGTCGGTCAAGGACGGCAAGCCCGAGAGCGGCGAGGTCCGCTACGGCCTGGACACCAACGGCGTGGGCCTGGCCGACTCCAACCCCGATTACAAGAAGATGGCGGACGTCATCGCCGCGGTGGAGAAGGCCAAGGCCGACATCATCGCCAAGAAGATCACCGTCAAGACCACGCCGTAAGGCGTCGTCTGACCTGCGGTCAGCGTGAACTCCGGGGTCCGGGAAGCGGTCTCTATCGCTCCCGGGCCCCGATACGTGTCACGTGGTTTCATGTGATCTTGTGGCCGGTTGGCCGCAAGTTTTCACTTCCGACAGTGCTACGCGCGTAGAAGCATCGTGGACGCGATACTTTCTCTCCCCCGCCCTGTCCCCCCTGCCTCCGCTCCTTCCGCGCCAAGGAGAGTGCGTCATCAACGCGTCCAGCCCGCCCCCCGCCGTAGAACTGCACGGCATCACCAAGCGCTTCCCCGGCGTCGTCGCCAACAAGGACATCGCGATCACCGTCCGCAAGGGCACGGTCCACGCCCTCGTCGGTGAGAACGGCGCCGGCAAGTCGACCCTGATGAAGATCCTCTACGGCATGCAGAAGCCGGACGAGGGCACCATCGCCATCGACGGGGAACAGGTCTCCTTCCACAGCCCTGGCGACGCCATCGCCCGCGGCATCGGCATGGTGCACCAGCACTTCATGCTCGCCGACAACCTCACCGTCCTGGAGAACGTGGTTCTCGGCGGCGAGAAGCTCTACGGCATCGGCGCGAAGGCCCGCAAGAAGATCAAGGAGATCTCGGACGCGTACGGCCTCGGCGTGCGCCCCGACGCCCTGGTCGAAGACCTCGGTGTCGCCGACCGGCAGCGCGTGGAGATCCTCAAGGTCCTCTACCGCGGCGCCAAGATCCTCATCCTCGACGAGCCGACCGCCGTGCTCGTGCCGCAGGAGGTGGACGCGCTCTTCGACAACCTGCGCGAGCTCAAGGCCGAGGGCCTGACCGTCATCTTCATCTCGCACAAGCTGGGCGAGGTCCTGAAGGTCGCCGACGACATCACCGTCATCCGGCGCGGCACGACGGTCGGCACCGCCGACCCGCGCAGCACCACGACCAAGCAGCTCGCCGAGCTGATGGTCGGCTCCGAACTCCCGTCGCCCGAGACCCGCGAGTCCACGGTGACCGCCACCCCGATGCTCGAGGTCAAGGACCTGACGGTTCTCGAGACCGGTCTCGTCGGCGTCGGCAAGGACACCTCGGCCCGCCTGATGCTCCTCACCGACAAGGTGCAGGACCCGGGCGCCGACGTCGGCCGCCTGCTGCTCGACCGGATCGACTTCACGATCCACAAGGGCGAGATCCTCGGCATCGCCGGCGTCGAGGGCAACGGCCAGACCGAGCTCATCGAGGCCCTCATGGGCATGCTGACCCCCGACGCGGGCGTCATCACCCTCGACGGCAAGGACATCACCAAGGCCCCGGTGCGCAAGCGCCGCGAGGGCGGCATCGGCTACATCCCCGAGGACCGCCACCGGCACGGTCTGCTGCTGGAGTCCTCCCTCTGGGAGAACCGCATCCTCGGCCACGTCACCGAGGCCCCCAACTCCAAGCGCGGCATCCTCGACCCGAAGGCCGCACGCCAGGACACCGAGCGGATCGTGCGCGAGTACGACGTCCGCACGCCCGGCATCGAGGTCACCGCGGCCTCGCTCTCCGGCGGCAACCAGCAGAAGCTGATCGTCGGCCGCGAGATGAGCCACAACCCGAAGTTCCTCATCGCCGCCCACCCCACCCGCGGTGTGGACGTCGGCGCGCAGGCGCAGATCTGGGACGCGATCCGCGAGGCCCGCCGCGAGGGCCTGGCCGTCCTGCTGATCTCCGCCGACCTGGACGAGCTCATCGGCCTGTCCGACACCCTGCGCGTCATCTACCGCGGCCGTCTGGTCGCCGACGCGGACCCCGCGACCGTCACCCCGGAGGAGCTCGGCACCGCCATGACGGGCGCCGCCTCCGGGCACCTGGAAGCCACCGACAACCACTCCGCCGCCGGTACGGACGCCCGTACCGACTCTCCGGAGGACGAGGCCCGATGAAGAAACTCGACAAGGACCGGCTGCTCCTCGGCTTCGCCGGACCCGCGCTCGCGCTGGTCACCGCCTTCGCGCTGACCATGGCCGTGCTGGGCGCGACGGGCATCAACCCGATCGAACCCCTGCGCCTGATGGTGGAGAACGCCGGTTACGAGGACGTCCAGGTCCTCATCGTGAACCAGGCGGGCACCTACTACCTGGCGGCCCTGGCCGTGGCCATCGGCTTCCGGATGAACCTCTTCAACATCGGCGTCGACGGCCAGTACCGCCTCGCCGCGATGATCTCCGCGGTGGTCGGCGCGGCCGTGGCCCTGCCCGGTCCGCTGCACATCCTGCTGATCGTGGTCGTCGCCATGCTGACCGGTGCCTTCTGGGCCGGCGTCGCCGGCATCCTGAAGGCCAAGCGCGGAGTCAGCGAGGTCGTCTCCACGATCATGCTGAACGCCATCGCGACCAGCCTGATCGCCTGGCTGATCCTGCCGAAGAACCTCGGCGTCCAGCCCGCGGGCTCGAACGACCTGACCACCGGCGAGATCGCCTCGTCCGGCTGGTTCCCGGCCGTCTCGCTCGGCAACGGCCTGGAGATCTACGGCTTCACGTTCGTCGCCTTCGCGCTGGGCATCGTCTACTGGTTCGGGCTGAACCGGACCCGCTTCGGCTTCGACCTGCGCGCCACCGGAGCCAGCGAGTCCGCGGCGCAGGCCTCCGGTGTGGACGCCAAGAAGATGATCATCACCTCGATGCTCATCTCGGGCGCGGTCGCCGGCCTCTCCGGCATGCCGCAGCTGCTGGGCGAGACCCACACGTACAACCTGTCCTTCCCGGCCGGCGTCGGCTTCACCGGCATCACCATCGCGCTGCTCGGACGCAACAGCCCGGTCGGCATCTTCTTCGCCGCGTTCCTGATGGCCTTCATCGACAAGGCCTCGGCCTCGCTCGACCAGGCCGGGTACGCCAAGGAAATCGGCACGATCATGAAGGGCCTGATCGTGATCGCGGTCGTCGTGTCCTACGAGCTCGTCCGCCGCTACGGGATCCGGCGCCAGCAGCAGAAGGTCGGCGAGGAACTCGCCGCCGGCGGTGCCATCAAGACCGACAAGGAGGTCGCGGCGTGAGCACCAGTACCGTTTCCGCGACGAGCGCCGCCCCCAAGAAGCAGGGCGGCCGCAAGAAGCTCACCCTTCCGTGGATCATGCTGATCATCGCGGGCGGCCTCGCGCTCGTCTCGCTGGTCCGCGTGATCAGCGGTGCCGACGACCTGACCTCGATCGGCCAGGTCTCCGGCGCGCTCTCCCTCGCCGTGCCGATCGGCCTCGCCGGCCTCGGCGGCCTGTGGGCCGAGCGCGCGGGCGTCGTCAACATCGGCCTCGAAGGCATGATGATCCTCGGTACCTGGTTCGGTGCCTGGGCCGGCTATCAGTGGGGCCCCTGGACCGGCGTCATCGCCGGCCTGATCGGCGGCGCCATCGGCGGCCTGCTGCACGCGATCATCACGGTCACCTTCAACGTCAACCACATCGTCTCCGGTGTGGCCATCAACATCCTGGCGCTGGGCTTCACCCAGTACCTGTCGAACTTCACCTTCGCCGAGGCGCCCGGCGGCTCCTCCAAGCAGTCCCCGCGCGTCGAGCCGATCTACGAGATCACCGTGCCGGGGCTCTCGGACTGGATGAGCACCCTCCAGGGCAAGCACTGGTTCTTCGTCTCCGACCTCGCGGGCGTCGTCGGCGGTCTGGTCACCAGCCTGTCGCTGCTGACGGTCCTCGCGCTGCTGCTGATCCCCGGCACCTGGTGGGTGCTGTGGCGGACCACCTTCGGCCTGCGGCTGCGCTCCTGCGGCGAGAACCCCGTCGCCGCCGAATCGCTCGGCGTCAACGTCTACAAGTACAAGTACATCGCCGTGATCGTCTCGGGCGCCCTCGCGGGCCTGGGCGGCGCGTTCCTGTCGATCGTGGCCAGCCCGATCTACCAGGAGGGCCAGACCGGCGGCCGCGGCTACATCGGCCTCGCCGCGATGATCTTCGGCAACTGGATGCCGGGCGGCATGGCGCTGGGCGCCGGCCTCTTCGGCTTCACCGACAGCCTCAAGCTGCGCGGCGGTGCCGAGAACGTCCACGCGATGCTGCTGCTCATCGCCATCCTGCTCGTCCTGGTCGTGGCCTGGCAGGTCTACAAGAAGCGCTACGTCCCGGCCGGTGTCTCGGCGGTCTTCGCCGTGCTGCTGTTCGTCTGGTACGCGCTGACCGACGCGGTGCCCAGCCAGTTCGTGGACGCGGCCCCGTACCTGACGACGCTGCTGGTGCTCGCGCTGTCCGCTCAGCGCCTGCGGATGCCCAAGGCGGACGGTATGCCGTACCGCAAGGGCCAGGGCAAGTGACGACGGCGCAGAGCGTGGACTGGGAGACCTTGCGGACGGCCGCGCGGGACGCCATGTCCCGCGCGTACGCCCCGTACTCGGGCTTCCCGGTGGGCGTCGCCGCGCTGGTCGACGACGGTCGCACCGTCGTCGGCTGCAACGTGGAGAACGCCAGCTACGGGCTCGGCCTGTGCGCCGAATGCGGCCTGGTCTCCTCCCTCCAGGCCACGGGCGGCGGACGGCTGACGCACTTCACGTGCGTCGACGGCAAGGGCGAGACCCTCGTCCCGTGCGGGCGCTGCCGCCAGCTGCTGTTCGAGTTCGGCGGCCCCGGACTCCAGGTGGATACGCCCGAGGGCGTCCTGCCGCTGTCCGCGATGCTGCCGCAGGCCTTCGGGCCGGACCACCTCAGGTAAGCAGGAGCCTCGTGACGGCCCTTCCGCCCGTGTGCGGAAGGGCCGTTGCCCTTCTCACTTCCCTCATTTCTGCCTCTATGCGCGTAGAGTTTTCGGACGTACGCAGCACCGCCGGAAGGAAAGTCACCTCATGGACGTCATCTCCGTCATCCGCACCAAGCGGGACCGCGGCGAACTGAGCCCCGAGCAGATCGACTGGGTCATCGACGCGTACACGCGCGGTGTGGTCGCCGACGAGCAGATGTCGGCGCTGGCGATGGCCATCCTGCTGAACGGCATGAACCGGGCCGAGATCGCCCGCTGGACCGCCGCGATGATCGCGAGCGGCGAGCGGATGAACTTCGACTCGCTCTCCCGCCCGACCGCCGACAAGCACTCCACCGGCGGCGTCGGCGACAAGATCACCCTGCCGCTGGCCCCGCTCGTCGCCGCCTGCGGCGCGGCCGTGCCCCAGCTCTCCGGCCGCGGCCTCGGCCACACCGGCGGCACCCTGGACAAGCTGGAGTCCATCCCCGGCTGGCGCGCCCTGCTCTCCAACGAGGAGATGCTGCACGTCCTGGACACCACCGGCGCCGTCATCTGCGCGGCGGGCGACGGCCTGGCCCCGGCCGACAAGAAGCTGTACGCGCTGCGCGACGTCACCGGCACCGTCGAGGCCATCCCGCTGATCGCCTCCTCGATCATGTCGAAGAAGATCGCCGAGGGCACCGGCTCGCTGGTCCTGGACGTGAAGGTCGGCACCGGCGCCTTTATGAAGAACATCGAGGACGCGCGCGAGCTGGCGCGCACCATGGTGGGCCTGGGCACCGACTCGGGCGTCAAGACGGTCGCCCTGCTCACCGACATGTCGACCCCGCTCGGCCTCACCGCCGGCAACGCGCTGGAGATCCGCGAGTCGGTGGAGGTCCTGGCGGGCGGCGGCCCCTCGGACGTGGTCGAGCTGACCCTGGCCCTGGCCCGGGAGATGCTGGACGCCGCGGGCATCAAGGACGCCGACCCGGCGAAGGCCCTGGCCGACGGCTCCGCGATGGACGTCTGGCGCCGGATGATCGCGGCCCAGGGCGGCGACCCGGACGCGGCCCTGCCGGTCGCGCGCGAGCAGCACGTGGTGACGGCTCCCGAGTCGGGCGTGCTCACGCGGCTGGACGCGTACGGGGTGGGCGTCGGCGCCTGGCGCCTGGGCGCGGGCCGCGCGCGCAAGGAGGACCCGGTGCAGGCGGGCGCGGGCATCGAGCTGCACGCGAAGCCCGGCGACACGGTCACGGCCGGCCAGCCCCTGATGACCCTGCACACGGACACCCCGGAGAAGTTCGACTACGCCCTGGCGGCGCTGGACGGCACCTTCGACATCGCCGCGGCGGGCACGTCCTTCACGCCGTCCCCGATCGTCCTGGACCGCATCGCCTGATCCCAGGCCCCCCGTCGCGTCGGCGCGGCTCCCCGTCCGGAGCCGCGCCGGCGTCTTTTCACAGGCCCGGCAAGGCCTCCCCGGGCTCCGGCTCGCGCCGGTGCTCCAGCCAGAACAGGTAGCCGCGCAGGTACGCCTCCAGGCCTTCGTCGATGTACGCGACGTAGTCCCGGTGGCCCTGCGCGTGCGCGCGGTAGAAGTCGGAGTACTCCGACGTCTCGTCCCACGCGGCCCACTCCGCGCCGGTCTCCAGGGCCCATTCCCGCACGCGGCCCCGGTCCCGCCACCAGTCGCGTACACCCTCCACCGTCCAGTGGTCGTCGCCGTCCCAGCCGTAGCCGTTGTACAGCTCCCAGCCGACGGCGGTGACCAGGGCCTCGGTCTCCCGCTCGTTCACCGGCTGGCGGAAGACGAACTCGTTCAGGCCGTCATAGGCGACGTGCTCCAGCGCGTGGTCCCGGCTCATCATCAGGCAGTCGGTGTCCGCTCCGTAGAACGGGCCGGGGACGTTGCGCCAGTTCCGCTCGGCCCAGACCCCTTGGAACATGGGGTAGCCGAACACGGCGAAGCGGACGAAGCCGGCGGCCTCGGGCAGGACGAGGCCCCGGGCGGTGGGCACCGGGTCCCAATAAGCAGTGATCACCGGCCCATTCTGTGCGCGCGCCGATGATTTCCGGTAGGCCCGGCAGTCATCCCCTCGTGGAGACCGAACGACTTGCACTGCCCGGACCCGGCCCGAACCGCCAGGACGCGGCGCGGCTGTGCGCGCGCCTGGCCCGGCTCTACGACGGCGGGGCGACCGCGGTGGTGTGCGATGCCGCAGCGGTCACCGCGCCGGGCCTGGCCGCCGTGGAGGTGCTGGCCCGGCTGAGGCTCACCGCCCGGGGGCGGGGAGCCTTCACCGTGACCGGGGCCGGGCCCGCCTTACGCGCCCTGCTGGACCTCGTAGGCCTCGTCGAGCTGCTCGGGGAGCCCGAAGAGCGGGAACCACCGGGAGGTGTCGAGGAAGGCGTTGAGCCCGACGATCTTCCCGTCTGAGACCTCCAGGACCTGCAGCGCCCACGGGGTCCAGCCCGGCTCCCCGTCCTCGCGCGGCCGGTACTGGCCGAAGGCCGGCATGCCGTTCGCCGTGGTCGGGAGCAGGCGCGAGCCCTTGCAGCCGATGCCCTGGTTCAGGTGCCAGGCCGCGATGTCCTCGTGGCCCTGGAGCCACAGGTCGTACGGCGGCATCGACAGCACCGCGTCCTCGTGCAGGAGCGAGGTGAGCCGGGTGATGTCGTACGTCTCGAAGGCGGAGAGGTACTGCTCCAGCAGCCGCGCCTGGTCGGTGTCCAGCGGGTCCGCGGACTCGCTCTCGCGGATGCGGGTGGCGGCGAGCGTCGCGCGGGCCCGCTGCAAGGCGCTGTTCACCGACGCGACGGTGGTCTCCAGCAGGGTCGCGACCTCGTCCGCCTTCCAGGCCAGCACCTCGCGCAGGATCAGCACCGCCCGCTGCTTGGCCGGCAGGTGCTGCAGGGCCGCGACGAAGGCCAGGCGTACGGATTCCTTGGCCAACGCCATCTCCGCCGGGTCGGCGGTCTGCGGCAGCACCCGCCCGTCCGGGACGGGCTCCAGCCAGGTCACCTCGGGCCGCTCGTTGAGCACGGCGGAGGCCTGGTGCTGCGGGGCGCTCAGGTCCATCGGGCGCGCCCGCTTGTTCCCCGCGTTCAGCAGGTCCAGGCAGACGTTGGTGGCGATCCGGTACAGCCACGAGCGCAGGGAGGAGCGCCCCTCGAACTTGTCGAAGCTGCGCCAGGCACGGATGTACGTGTCCTGCACCGCGTCCTCGGCGTCGAAGGAGGAACCGAGCATCCGGTAGCAGTAGCCGGTGAGCTCGACGCGGTACCGGTCCAGCGCGGCGTCCAGCTCGGGCGAGAGGTCGGCGGTTTCCGTCATGTCCCTTGATCCCCCAGGTAGTTCCCGATACTTCGGAACCTACCCGAGGGCACTGACAACCGCAGCCCGGCACGCTGCGCGGCACGCGGCGGCGGATCGTTTCCCTACAGCCGCCACCGGGCCCGCACCACCCCGTCCGCGTCCGGCACCACACCGGTGAACAGGGGCTTCCACTCGTCCGCGTCCACCGCCAGCAGGGCCGCGGCCCGGGCGCCGGCGAGCACCTCCGCCAGCTCCGCGCGGTCGTCCTCGTCGACGGCAACGCTCGTGATCCGGCCGTCCGCGTCCTCCCACACGCACTCGAGCGTGAACTCCTCGGGAAGCCCGGCCAGCAGGCCGGCGGTGTCCGTGGACAGCCCCGGCCAGACGTTCAGCAGGGCGCGCGGCCCGAGCCCGGCCCGGACGGCGTCGAGCCGCCCGCCGTCACCGACGCGGTGCCAGCGGGAGAGGTTCGAGACGGGGTTCTCCTCGATCAGCCCCGCCTCGCCGCGCGCCGCGCTCTCCCGCACCCGCTCCCAGAACCCGTCGTCGGCGGGCCGCAGCTCGTACTCCTCGTCGAGCGAGGGATCGTACGGCGAGACCTCGATCGGCTCGGCGAAGATCCCGAGCTCATGGGTGCGGGCCACGGCCGCCTCGCAGGGCGTGCGGGTGGCGACGTAGACGTACTGGTCCCACCCCACGTGCACGGCGAACACGCCCTCCGCCTCCAGCCGGCACCAGAGGCCGTGGTCGCGGAGCATGCCGCGTACGAGTTCCAGCGCGAGCGGCACGGCCACCGGCGCGCCGTCGTGGAAACCGGTCAGGCCGTCCGGGAACAGCCCGGCCAGCCCGTGCCCCTCCAGCGCGGGCTCCCGCCCGAAGTGCACGAACCCGGTGACCTGCGGATCCCGCACGGTGAGCCGCTCGACCCCGCTCTCCTCGGCGAAGGCCGCGACGGCGGCCAGGTACGCGGCCTCGACCGGCCCGTGGTCGCTGTCGGTGTCCTGCGCCCCCTCGTAGGTGCCGTTGGGAGCCCGGTCGGCGGGGTCGTACTTGGTCACCCGGTACGCGTGGGGCAGCGGCATGTCAGGCCTCGTCTTCCGTTGCCCAGGGCGCTTCGCCATGCGCTTCGTACGGCGGGATGGCCCAGCGCAGGACGGCCTCACCCGCGCGCTCCTCCAGCGTGGCCGGATGCACCCGCCCGGACGCCCGCTCACCCCGGTGCCGCATGGAATGGTCCCCGGGATCCCACCCGAGCCCCAGCACCCGGCAGCCACCGACCTCGACGACACCGGCCAGCAGCGTGTGGTCCCGGCCGGCGCGCCGCAAGCGGCCGGCCGGCCCGTCCACGGACTCGCCGTCCAGGCCCTCGAAGGCGTCCAGTGCGCGGGCGTCGCCCAGGAGCATGCCGCGGCGGTCGACCGGGAGGTCGCCGAGCGCGACCGGGCCGGCTCCGTGGGCCGCGTGGTCCCAGGGGAGGCCGAGAGATATCTCCAGGGCGCAGACCACCAGTTCGCCGTCGAAGGGGGAGGGCGAGGTCCGGGCCCGTACCGGCAGCGGCCGGTCGGCGGCGGCCGGGACGGCGACCGCCTCGTACCCGTACGGCTCGGGCTCTTCGGCCCCTCCGTCGTGGAGGTGGCCGCCGCCCGTCGCCGCCACCGCGAAGGCGCTCTCCGACCGGGGCGGGGCACCGTCCTGACGGCGGCCGATCCAGCCCGCCTTGCCCAGCACGAGCACGCCCGAGGGGGCGGTGACCGGTCCGATGGGCAGTTCCGGGAGCTCCGGGAGGGTCCAGGAGGCGGGCGGCCGGAAATCGCACCACGTGCCGTCGAAGGGATAGGACGCCGACTCGACGAGCGTCGCCACGCGCACCCCCTCGGCGCGGATCCCGGCCGCCTCGGCCGCCGTCCAGTACACAGGGTGGCCGGTCTTCTCCGCGAAGGATTCCTCGTCCTTCCACGCCCACCGGCGGTCCGGGGCCACGGTGATGTCCAGTTCCTGGTCGGTCACGTGGACGTCCGCGCCCTCGCGCCCGCGGGACTCGAGGTTGACGTACCAGCCCCGGAACTCCTGCTCCTCGGTGAAGGTCCACCACACCGCGTGCCCGGCCCCGGCCGGCTGGAGGATCAGCGCGCCCCCGCGCCGCCACCGGCTCGCCCGCAGCGGGTACGAGCCGCCCGGCGGCAGGTCCCGCAGGTGGGCACCGGGCGGGAGCGCGGCGCGCCAGACCGGCGTGCCCGGGGCGATCCACAGCAGCAGGCCGTCGGCGCGGTCCTCCACGACGCGGGCCGGACAGATCATGCTGACCGTGTCACCGAGGATCAGGTGAAAGTTGACTATGGGCATGACCGGCGATCATGCCATCCGCGTCCGGCCGCGTCCCCGACCGTCCCCGACCGCTCCCCGACGGGTCAGCGCGCGGGCAGCGCCGCCGCGTGGGCCGCGCGGGCCGCGTGGGACCCGTACAGGGTGATCGAGACGACGCCGACGACCGCCAGCAGCGCGATGGTGACCGTGGCCGCCCAGCCCGCCGAGTGGTAGGCCAGGGCGCCGAGCGTGCCGCCGGCGCTGGAGCCGATGTAGTACGCCGACTGGTAGAGCGCCGAGGCCTGCGCGCGGCCCGTCTTCGCCGTACGGCTCACCGCCGCCGAGGCCACGGCGTGCCCCGCGAAGAAGCCCGCGGTGATCAGGACCAGGCCCAGCAGGATCGAGGCGAGCGAGTCCGCGAGGGACAGGAACAGGCCCAGCGCCGTCGTGGTCACCGCCAGGTAGAGCGCGCCGCGCCGGCCCGTGCGGGCGACCAGCCGTCCGGCGGCCGCCGAGGAGACCGTACCGACCAGGTAGATGAGGAAGATCGAGCCGATGACGCCCTGCCCGAGGGAGAACGGCTCGTCCACCAGCCGGTAGCCGATCACGGTGTACACCGCCCCGAAGACGGTCATGAACAGCGCGCCGATCCCGTACAGCCGCAGCAGCAGCGGGTCGCGCAGATGGCCGGCGACGGTACGCCCCACCGCGCGCGGGTTCAGCGAGGCCGGCCGGAAGAACCGGGCCCGGGGCAGCAGGACCAGGAACACCGCCGCGCAGGCCAGCGACAGCAGGCCGACGGCCAGCAGCCCGCCGCGCCAGCCCCACACCTGGGCCGCCCAGCCGGTGACGAGGCGCCCGCTCATGCCGCCGATGGAGTTGCCCGCGACGAACAGGCCGATCGCGGCGACCAGCGCCTTCGGCTTGACCTCTTCCGCCAGGCACGCCATAGCGGAGGCCGGGATGCCGGCGATCGCCGCGCCCTGGACGGCGCGCAGCGCGATCAGCCACTCCAGGCTCGGCGCGAGGGGCACGAGGAGGCCGACGCCTACCGCGACCGCCATCGAGCAGGTCATCATCCGGGTCCGGCCGAAGCGCTCCGAGAGCGCGCTGAGCGGCAGGACGAAGAGCGCGAGCGCCCCGGTGGCCGCCGAGACCGTCCAGCTGGCCTGACCCGCCGTCACGCCGAAGCCGGCGGAGATGGCGGGCAGCAGCGCCTGCGTGGAGTAGAGGAGGGCGAAGGTGGCCAGTCCGGCGGCGAAGAGCGCGAGGCTGAGACGGCGGTAGCCGGGGCGGCCGGGCGCGTGCGCCTCGACGGCGGGGGCTTCGACGACGGGGGCTTCGGTGGCAGGCGCCTGGGCGGCGGGCGCTTCGGGAGACGACGAGGTGGAGGCACCCGCGGTGACGGGTGCCCCGGTATGAGCGGGAGGCATGTGTACGACCGTAGAGCGGCCCGTTTCATGCGTCCAATGCACAGATTCGCGATAATCAATCCATCCCCGCATCACCGCAGGTCAGATGGGCGCATATCGATGAGTCGTTACGAAGAAGACATGGCTGTGACACAAGCGCTGGCCCCGCGCCTCGCGTACTTCGCGGCCGTGGCCCGGCACGAGCACGTCACCCGCGCCGCCCACGAGCTGGGTGTTCCCCAGTCCACCCTGTCGCGGGCCATGGTCCGGCTCGAACAGGACCTGGGCGTCACGCTGTTCGCCCGCAAGGGCCGTACCGTCGCGCTCACCACCGCGGGCCGCACCTTCCTCGCCTCCGCGGAGCGCTCGCTGGCCGAGATCGCCCGCGCCGCCGGCTCCGTACAGCAGGACGCCGACCCGGCCTTCGGCAAGGTCGCCTTCGGGTTCCTGCACACCCTGGGCTCCGAGACCGTCCCGGGCCTGATCCGGGCCTTCCGGGCCGACCACCTGGGCGTACGGTTCTCCCTCGTCCAGAACTACGGGGAAGCCATGCTGGAGAAGCTGCGGGGCGGCGAGCTCGACCTCTGCCTGACCTCGCCGCTGCCCGACGCCCCCGACCTGGTGGCCCGCCGCCTGGACGAGCAGCGGCTGCGCCTGGTGGTCCCCGACGACCACCGCCTCGCCACCCGCAAGCGGATCCGCCTGGCCGAGGCGGCCGAGGAAACCTTCGTCACCCTGGAGCCCGGCTACGGCCTGCGCCGGATCACCGACGACCTGTGCGCCGAGGCCGGGTTCACGCCCCGGGTCGCCTTCGAGGGGGAGGAGGCGGAGACCCTGCGCGGGCTCGTCGCCGCCGGACTCGGCGTCGCGCTGCTGCCGCCGCCCGCCGTGGCCCGGCCCGGGGTGGTCGAGCTGACGGTGACCGCTCCGCGCGCGGTCCGCGAGATCGGGGTCGCCTGGCTGGACGGGCACCCGGACACGCCGCCGGTGGCGGAGTTCAAGCGGTTCCTGCTGTCCCGTCGGGGCCGGCTGATCCCGGAGCTTCCTGAGTCCCGGCCGGACGCGTGACCGGGGCCCCGGCCGGCGCGCCCGCGCCCGCCGCGGCTCCCGCGCCTCCCGCTGCTGCCGCGCCGACCGCCGCCGACAGCAAGAACCCCGCCTGGAAGCGGGACTTGGCGCCCACCGCGCGCATGACCTCCGCGATGTGACGCTGGCAGGTCCGCTCGGACATGCCGAGCCGCCGCGCGATGGCCTTGTCCTCCAGCCCCTCCGCGAGGAGCCGCACGATGGTCTGGCGGAGCTCCTCGGAGATGGAGCGGGCCTGATCCGGTCCGACGGTGGTGGCGAAGGGCTCCGCCTGGGCCCAGGAGCGCTCGAAGGTCTGCAGCATGAAGTGCACGACGTTCGGCTCGCGCACCACCAGTGCGGCCTTGTCGTCGTCGCGGACCTCCAGCAGGCCGGTGTGCTGGTCGACCAGGATCATCCGCATCAGCCCGTCGCCGACGGTACGGACCTGCGAGCCGAGCGCGGCCACGCGCTCGACGTAGGCGGCCGTGGGCCGGGAGTAGCGGGCGGTGTGCTGGTAGATCGTGCGCAGCCGGACGCCCCGGGCCAGCATCGCCTCGTCCCGGCCGACCGCCTGCTCCAGGATCTCCGGGGACCGGCCGCCGCCCGGGTGGCAGGTCAGCACCTCGCACTCGGCCGTGCCGATGAGCTCCCGGATCAGGTTCTGCAGCGCGGTCTGGTCGGTGATCAGCTCCAGGCCGTCCACCCCGTCCCGGTCGCGCTGGGTGCTGCCGGCCTCGTACTGCGGGATCAGCGACTCCAGCCGGGCGCGCAGCCGGTCCATCTCGTCGTGGGTCTCGCGCACCCGCAGGGCCAGCGGGGCCAGCGTGCGGGCGGTGGCGGCCCGCGGGGACACGGCGCTCCAGCGGAGCTCCCGCACGGTGCCGTTCCCGCGGGTCTCCGGGCGCGGCTGGAGCAGGTGGGCGGCCGCGAGCTCGGCGACGGCGGCCGCTGCGGGTTCGCCGAGGACCTCGGCCGCCTCCGCCTCGGTGAAGGTGTGCCGCTCGGCCGCGTACCCGTACAGACGCAGGGCCGCAGGGCTCAACCGCTCCGCTTCATCCGCTGGCATGTGCATATTCGTCCCGGCCTGTACCGATTCGTAAACCCCTCGTGTTCCCGCAAGGCACCAAGACGATGCCCCTGGATCTTCGCGAGCATATGCCGAACCGGCACAGTGGTACCACGGCGTTCTCGGGGGAGGGCGCGGGCACCTTTCAGCCCGCGCTTCGCCGTCATGGCGTCGCGCCCGTTCGCGGGTGCGTGCCTCTGGTGGTCGCGCCGGATCCGACCCCGCCATCCGACCGTGAGGGGACGGCGCGGCCGGCGCGGACGACCCGCGCGACCACCGGAACACCAGAGCCGGAACACCGGAGCCGGAACATCAGAGCCGGAACATCAGAGCCGGAACACCGGAGCCGGACCACCAGGGCCGGAGCGCACTCAGCCGCGCAGCGACCGTCCGTACCCTGAGGCCAGCGGCATCCGCAGGCCCAGCGGCGGCGGAGCCGCCAGCGCGTCGGTGACCGGGCGGGAGTAGCGGCCGGAGAACACCGAGCCCAGGACGAAGTCCACGGACAGTGCGACGACTTCCGCCTGGTGCTCGCGCAGCCCGTGCCCGTCCGAGTGCACCTCGAAGCGGCACGTCGTGCGGTTGGCCTTCTTCGCCCGCGTCGCCAGCCGGAACGACAGCTCCGGGTCGCTGTGCGCGTCGTTGGTGCCGTGCACGATCAACACCTGGCGGCCCGCCAGCTGTTTCACCGGTTCAGGGGAGTCCGTGGCGGACTGGTACGTCAACGAAGGGGCCAGTGCCAGCACGGAGTTGACGGCGTCGTGGCCCGCGGCGGCGAGCGCCGCCCGGCCTCCCGCGTCGTATCCGGCCAGGCACACCGGCACGTCCCCGTACCGGCGGACCACCTCGTCCGCCGCCCACTCGGCGTCCGCCTCCCGGCTGCCCTCGCCGTGGACGACCTGGTGCGTGACCAGCCCGTCCGCCACTCCCGCGCGGGCCAGCGCCCGCGCGAGCGGACGTACCGGACCGGGGGACAATCTGGACGCTCCGGGAAGCAGGAGCACCACACCACTGACCGTAGAGACCGAGCCGGTCGCGCCTGCCGCCCGCCCCAGGCGGGCCCCGCGCGCCGACGGCGCATGCTGTGCCATGACGGAACAGTCTCAGACGCCGAGGTGTACGCCACCCGTCCGCGCGGTCACTGTTACATATCGGGTCCGGGCACCGTCTCACCGCTCTACGCGCGTAGGAGCTAGAGTGCGCAGATGACGAGCGAGACCCCCAACCTGCCCACTCCGGATCAGATCCGCCGCTCCCCGAAGGTGCTCCTGCACGACCACCTCGACGGTGGACTGCGCCCCGGGACCATCATCGAGCTGGCCCACAAGGTCGGCTACGAGAACCTTCCCGAGACCGAGGCCGACAAGCTCGGCATCTGGTTCCGCGAAGCCGCCGACTCCGGCTCCCTCCCGCGCTACCTGGAGACGTTCGCGCACACCTGCGCCGTCATGCAGACGAAGGAGGCCCTCTTCCGGGTGGCCTCCGAGTGCGCCCAGGACCTAGCCGAGGACGGCGTCGTGTACGCCGAGATCCGCTACGCGCCCGAGCAGCACCTCGAAGCCGGCCTGACCCTCGAAGAGGTCGTCGAGGCCGTCAACGAGGGCTTCCGCGAGGGCGAGCGCCGCGCACGGACCAACGGCAACCGCATCCGCGTAGGCGCGCTGCTGACCGCCATGCGGCACGCCGCCCGCGCGCTGGAGATCGCGGAGCTGGCCAACCGCTACCGCGACAACGGCGTGGTCGGCTTCGACATCGCCGGCGCCGAGGCCGGGTTCCCTCCCACCCGCCACCTCGACGCCTTCGAGTACCTCAAGCGCGAGAACAACCACTTCACCATCCACGCGGGCGAGGCCTTCGGCCTGCCGTCGATCTGGCAGGCGCTGCAGTGGTGCGGCGCCGACCGGCTCGGGCACGGCGTGAAGATCATCGATGACATCGAGGTCGCCGAGGACGGCTCCGTGACGCTGGGGCGCCTGGCGTCCTACGTCCGGGACAAGCGCATCCCCCTGGAGATGTGCCCGACCTCGAACCTGCAGACGGCCGCGGCCGCCTCGTACGCCGAGCACCCGATCGGCCTGCTGCGGAAGCTGCACTTCAGGCTGACCGTCAACACCGACAACCGGCTGATGAGCGGCACCAGCATGAGCCGCGAATTCGAGCACCTGGTCGACACCTTCGGCTACTCGCTCGAGGACATGCAGTGGTTCACCGTCAATGCGATGAAGTCCGCGTTCATTCCTTTCGATGAACGACTGGCCATGATCAACGACGTGATCAAGCCGGGCTACGCGGAGCTGAAGTCGGAATGGCTGTTCCGTCAGACCGCTTCCACCAGCGGTTCCGTATCGACATAGGCCATGGCGTGACGGCCTGAAAGCGCCCGGGAGGAGCAATTCCCGGGCGCTTTCTCGTATTTAATGATGTTTGCGGCCGGGGGTTTGAAGTGACTAGTTTTTTGCGGAGCCGCTCATTTCCCCGTCGCAAGGACGAATCCTTCATGAAGCAGTCAGCTGCCAAGACCCTCGGTGTCGCCGCTCTCGGTGCCGCCTTCGCCGCCGTCGCCGCCGGGACCGCCTCGGCCTCCGTCCCCGCCGTCGGCCTCGGTGACGCGCTGGGCGCCGTCCAGGGCCTCACCAGCCAGCAGCACGTGAGCGCCGAGGACGGCCAGCAGGCCCCGCAGGCGACCGACCCGGCCGCCGCGCTCGGCACGGTGACCGGTCTGCTCGGCGGTCTGCCGACCAGCGGCCTCGGCGCCTGATCCGCTCCCGGCCCCCCGACGGATCCGTACGCGATCCGTACGCGATCCGTACGCGATCCGTACGCGATCCGTACGCGATCCGTACGCGATCCGTACGCGATCCGTACGCGATTCGTACGCACGCCCGCGCGGTGCACACCTCTTCGAGCAGGTGTGTGCCGCGTCGCGGCATGTGCCAGGATCACCGCCAACTGCCCGCCGACTCATGGGGTATGAGGTCTCGATCATGCGCATGAAGACACGAACGGCCACGGCCGCGCTGCTCCCCGCCCTGCTGTTCGCGGCAGTGGGCTGCAGCAGTACGCACACCCCCGCGCCCGGCAAGTCCCCGGACCCGAAGGGCTCCGCGAGCGCACCCGGCCAGACCGCGTCGGCCGGCTCCTCGGGAGCGGCGGGCTCCCCCGGATCCCCGGGGTCCTCCGCCGCGCCCAAGCGGGCCGGCAGCAGGCTGGAGCGCTCCGCCCTGGAACAGGGCGACCTGGCGGGCTATCAGATCTCCGCGGACGGCAAGAACCCCGCCGCTCCCGACGGCCAGCCCCAGTCCGACCGCAAGGCCTGCCAGCCGCTCGCCGACGTCATGGGGGATGAGCCCGACCCGGCGGCGCGCGAGACGGTCAACCGGGGCGTCGGCTCCCAGAAGCAGATGGGCCTCGCCGTCTCCGCTTCCGTCAGCTCCTACGCCGAGTCCGACGCCAAGGCGCTGATCAACCGGCTCAGGGACGCCGTCGCCGTCTGCGGCATGGGCTTCACCGCCACCGTCGAGAAGCAGAGCGGCATCTACCGCGACGTGAAGGCGGCCGACTACAAGACGGACGGCGACGAAAGCGTCAGCTGGACCACCACGGCGTCCGCCGAAGGTGTCACCGCACAGGTGCACCTGGTCGTCGTACGCCAGGGCGATTCCGTCGTGCGCCTCATGGCCCTCAACGTGACGGGCAGCCGGCAGACGCCCCAGGTCCCGCACGAGGTCACGGACAAGCAGCTCCAGAAGGTCCGCGCCGCCCGCTGAACGTGGACCCCGCCGAACGTGGACCCCGCCGAACGCCGTGCCCGTCCGACTACCAGCCGGCGGTGCCGGACGCGCTCGTCTTGTCGTTCGGCAGGAGCACCCACAGCGCCAGGTAGATCAGGAACTGCGGTCCGGGGAGCAGGCACGAGACGACGAAGATGGCGCGCATCGTGTTCGCGGATATTCCGAATCGACGCGCCAGACCGGCACAGACTCCGCCGATCCATCGTCCGTCACGGGGGCGGGCAAGGGCGCTCATGGTCTCTCCTCAGTCTTTGTCGCGGGAAGTTTTCCCGCGATGTCTCAATACTCCCGCTGAATCGCGGAGAGAACGTCGGTCCAGGGGCCGAGCCCGACCCTGGGAATTCTCGGGGTCGCCCCCTGAGAACCGACCTGAGAGCCGACCTGGGAACCGCCGGGGGAAGCGGTCCCGGCGCCCCTCGCGGAAGCGGAAGCCGCCTGGGACCGCCGCAGCCGGCCCCGCAGCGCCGGTACGACGGTCACGTGCGCGAGCATCACGCCGAGGGTGTTCAGCAGCACCGAATCCACGTCGACCACCTGCCCCGGGACCGCGGTCTGGAACATCTCCACGCCGACCGACACCAGCGCGCCCACGGCGGCGGTCCGGGCCAAAGAGGACCAGGCGGCCAGCGGCGACAGTTCCAACCGTCCGCCGATCAGCGGCAGCAGCACCCCGAGCGGGGCCAGCAGGGCCAGCCCCCCGCCGATCCGCCGGGCGGCTTCCAGGGGTCCGGCGGAGAGGTCCGCCCGGATCCCCTCCAGCGGAGTCAGATTGGCCGCGGCCGCCCAGGGCACGTCCAGTGGGCGCAGCATCAGCCAGCCGACGAGGAGGAGGTGAGCGGCCAGCAGGACCCTGGCGAGAAGCCGGATCCGCAGGAGATGAGCGGCGTTGCCGCTGCCCTTGAGACGGTGCACACCTGTGGGGACGCGCCGTGCGGTGCCCGTGGTTCCGGGGAAAGCGCCGGTCAGCCCGTGGCGAGCAGCACGATCAGGATCAGCGCGCCGACCACGGCGGGCGCGATGATCTCGTAGGACCAGGTGACCTTCACGCTGCCCTGGGCGCCGGCCCGCGAGGCCCCGCGCTCGCGCAGTTCGCGCAGTTCGTCCACGGTCTGGTCCGCCGCGGCCCGGCGCACCTCGTCCGGCTGCGTCCCGCCCTGCCCGGGCGCGGTCATGCTCCGGCCCAGGAGCCCGCCGAGCCTGCTGGGCCGGCCCTGCTGGGCCCGGTTCGCCCGCTTGCGATCCCGCAGGGAGACGGGCACCGACCACAGCTGGTACTTCGCGCCCTCAGCCCGCACCTCGGTCGAGAACGTGGCGCGCACGGAGTCGACGGCGCCCCAGGGAAGCTCGATGACCCGGAACGGGTTCCGCACGCGCAACCGGTCGGCGTTGGCGAAGACGGCCGGCCGGATCGTGAACGCCACGACGAGCGGTACCAGGAACAGCGCGGCGGCGAGGCCGATCCACGGAGCGTTCCCGCCGCCGCGTACGACGGCGTCCCCGCACAGCCACGCGAGCAGTGCGAGCATCAGCACGCCCGTGACGGTGGCCATGGGTGAGCGGTAGACACGGTCTGCGTACGCCGGCTCGTCAGTGGGCTGCTCGCTGCTCATGCGCCGATTCTGCCTCACTGTGCCGAGTCGGGTGGATCAGCCCACGAGATCGGCATACAAGATGATGTTGTCGGGGCGGTGGCCGTCCGCGATCTCGCCGCCGCAGGTGATCACGCGCAGCTCGGGGCGCGCGGTGTCCCCGTACACCTTCGCGGTGGGGAAGTGCCCCTTGTCGACCTGCTCCAGCTCGCGCACCCGGAAGACCGCGTCGGTGCCGTCCGCGCGGGTCACCGTGATCTGGTCGCCTGTGTGGACGCGGGAGACGTCGCGCAGGACGGCCGGGCCGCGAGCGGTGTCGAAGTGGCCGATCAGCACGGCCGGACCGGTCTCGCCGGGCGTGACGCCTTTGTCGTACCAGCCGATCTTGTCCCCGTCCGCCACGGAGGGCACCTGCACCGAGCCGTCGGCTGCCAGCCCCAGCTTCAGCACCGGGGAGGCGTCCACGCCGGCCGAGGCGATCCGTACGCGGACCGGCTCCGAGGCGGGCAGGGGCGCTACGGGCGTGGCGGCGGCCGGCGCCGAAGCGGTTGCCGGGGCCGGGGCGGCGGAGGTCTCGGCGACGTACGGCGGCGCGGCGGCCTCGGGGGCGGCGCCGCCGCAGCCGGTCAGGGACGCCAGGGCGAGCGGGCCGAGGAGGGCGGCGGCGAGCAGGGGGCGGCGTACGCGGTGGGCCATGTGGATGCTCCGGGGACGGGGACGGGGACGGGACGGGACGGGGACGGCCTTCGGCGGGCCACCGCGAAGGTGGCCCGCCGAAGGAAACGGGACGGACGGGGAGTCGGGAGAGCCCGGGAGCCCACTGCGCCCCCCGCGTTCGCTGCCCGCAGGGCGGGGATCAGCCGTGGTCGCGGGCGCGGCGGGCGCGGACCATCAGGGCCGTACCGAGCCCGGCGAATATCGCGACGAGCCCGGCGCCGGCGGCCGCGGTGGTGGCGGTGGTGTCGGCGGTCTCCTCGCCGGCGAGCTCGGCGCCCGCGGCGACCGGGCCCTTGGGGACGACGGCCGTCTGCGGCTTCACGTCGGCGGTGGGCGCGGCGCTCGGCTTGGCGGAGGGCTTGGCGGAGGGCTTGGCGGAGGGCGCGACGCTCGGCTTCGCGGAGGGCTTGGCGGACGGCTTGGTGGCCGGCGCGGCCTTCGGCAGCAGGTACCAGCCGTTCGAGGCGCCCTCGCCCAGCACGTAGACGTTGAGGAGGTAGCGGTCCTTGTCCGGTCCGACCTCGACCTTCTTCAGGTCGTACTGGACGCCCTCGACGACGGCGCGGGGGTGCGCGAGGTCCAGCTTCGCGAGCACGCGGCCCGCCCAGCCGTCGCCGGGCTTCCAGTCCGCGGCGACGGCGCGGATCCAGGCCTCGGGGCCCTCGGACTTGTTGCGCAGCACCGCGATCCGGCCCTCGCCGACGAGGACGGTCTCACCGTCGTAGCGGTCGTTGTCCGACGTGTTCGCGGACGCCGACACGGACGTCACGGCCGGCACGGAGGAAGCGGCGGCGGGTGCGGCGAACGCGGTCGCGGCAGGCGCCAGGAGCGCCCCGGCGAGGGCGGCGGTGGCGATCGAGGTACGGAGGGCGGTACGCATAACGACTCCTTGGAGCATTGTCTCGGAAGGGGAGGAGAGCCGCATGCCGCGATGTCGCTGTCGGGGTTTCGTCCGGTCAGGTCTGCGGGGCTGCTGATGAGAAATCTACGGATCATGATCGGCCGGAACGTGGGATTCCTGTCATGGTCAGGTAACAGCGCCCACCAGCACCGACGCCTTCTCCCACCCCCTGTGATTTCGGTGGATTCGGGTAGGGGGGGTGACAGGCCGCTACGCGCGTAGATATGCTCATGTGGTGACCATGCCCACCACCCTCACCGCATTCGCTGACGTGACGACGTCCGACAGTGCGCTGCGCCGCTTCCTGCACGGGCTGCCCGGCGTCGACGCTGTCGGCCTGGAGGCCCGCGCGGCCTCCCTCGGCACCCGCTCGATCAAGACGACGGCCAAGGCGTACGCCATCGACCTCGCCATCTCGATGATCGACCTGACGACGCTGGAAGGCGCGGATACCCCGGGCAAGGTCCGGGCGCTCTCCGCCAAGGCCGTGCACCCCGATCCGACCGACCGCACCACGCCCATGACGGCCGCCGTCTGCGTGTACCCGGACATGGTGGCCACCGCCAAGGCCGCCCTGAACGGCGCCGACGTCAAGGTCGCCTCCGTCGCCACCGCCTTCCCGGCCGGCCGCGCGGCCCTGCCCGTCAAGCTCGCCGACACGGCCGACGCCGTGGCGGCCGGCGCCGACGAGATCGACATGGTCATCGACCGTGGCGCCTTCCTCGCCGGCCGCTACCTCGACACCTACGAGCTGATCCGCTCGGTCAAGGAGGCCTGCGTCCGCCCCGACGGCAGCGCGGCCCGCCTCAAGGTGATCTTCGAGACCGGCGAGCTGTCCACGTACGACAACATCCGCCGCGCCTCCTGGATCGGCATGATGGCCGGGGCCGACTTCATCAAGACGTCCACCGGCAAGGTCGGCGTCAACGCGACCCCCGCGAACACGCTCCTCATGCTCGAAGCCGTCCGCGACTTCAAGGCGCAGACTGGAATCCAGATCGGCGTGAAGCCGGCGGGCGGCATCCGGACCACCAAGGACGCGATCAAGTTCCTGGTCCTGGTCAACGAGACCGCGGGCGAGGACTGGCTGAGCAACCACTGGTTCCGCTTCGGAGCCTCCAGCCTGCTCAACGACCTGTTGATGCAGCGCCAGAAGCTGAGCACCGGCCGCTACTCCGGTCCCGACTACGTGACGGTGGACTGATCACCATGGCATCTGTATTCGAGTACGCGCCCGCCCTGGAGTCGCGTTCCGTCGTCGACATCGCCCCCTCCTACGGGCTGTTCATCGACGGCGAGTTCACCGAAGCGGCGGACGGCAAGGTATTCAAGACCGTCTCCCCGGCCTCCGAGGAGGTCCTCGCCGAGATCGCGCAGGCCGGCGCCGCCGATGTGGACCGCGCCGTCAAGGCCGCCCGCAAGGCCTTCGAGAAGTGGTCCGCGCTGCCCGGCTCCGAGCGCGCCAAGTACCTCTTCCGCATCGCCCGGATCATCCAGGAGCGCAGCCGTGAGCTGGCCGTCCTGGAGACCCTCGACAACGGCAAGCCGATCCGGGAGACCCGCGACGCGGACCTCCCGCTCGTCGCCGCGCACTTCTTCTACTACGCGGGCTGGGCCGACAAGCTCGACCACGCCGGCTACGGCGCGAACCCGCGCCCCCTCGGCGTGGCCGCCCAGGTCATCCCCTGGAACTTCCCGCTGATGATGCTCGCGTGGAAGATCGCCCCGGCGCTCGCCACCGGCAACACGGTCGTGCTGAAGCCGGCCGAGACGACCCCGCTGTCCGCGCTCTTCTTCGCGGACATCTGCCGCCAGGCGGGCCTCCCCAAGGGCGTCGTCAACATCCTCACCGGGTACGGAGACGCGGGCGCGGCCCTCGTCGAGCACCCGGACGTGAACAAGGTCGCCTTCACCGGCTCCACCGCCGTCGGCAAGGCCATCGCGCGCCAGGTCGCCGGTACCGACAAGAAGGTCACCCTGGAGCTGGGCGGCAAGGGCGCCAACATCGTCTTCGACGACGCCCCCCTCGACCAGGCCGTCGAAGGCATCGTCAGCGGCATCTTCTTCAACCAGGGCCAGGTCTGCTGCGCGGGCTCGCGACTCCTGGTCCAGGAATCGGTCCACGACGAGCTGATCGGCTCGCTCAAGCGCCGCCTGTCCACGCTGCGCCTGGGCGATCCGCTCGACAAGAACACCGACATCGGCGCGATCAACTCCGCCGAGCAGCTCGCCCGGATCACCGCGCTCGCGGCGACCGGCGAGGCCGAGGGCGCCGAGCGCTGGACCGCGCCCTGCGACCTGCCGTCCTCCGGCTACTGGTTCGCCCCGACGCTCTTCACGAACGTCTCGCAGGCGCACACCGTCGCCCGCGACGAGATCTTCGGCCCGGTGCTGTCCGTGCTGACCTTCCGTACGCCCGACGAGGCCGTCGCCAAGGCCAACAACAGCCAGTACGGCCTGTCCGCCGGCATCTGGACGGAGAAGGGCTCGCGCATCCTCGCGGTCGCGAACAAGCTCCGCGCCGGTGTCGTCTGGGCCAACACGTTCAACAAGTTCGACCCGGCCTCGCCCTTCGGCGGCTACAAGGAATCGGGCTTCGGGCGCGAAGGCGGCCGTCACGGCCTGGAGGGCTACCTCGCCCCGTCGAACCCGAAGGGTGAGCGCTAATGGGAACCGTTGAGTCTCCTTCGACGCGTCTGAGCGTCTTCAAGACCTACAAGCTGTACGTCGGGGGCAAGTTCCCCCGCTCCGAGAGCGGCCGGGTGTACGAGGTGAGTGACTCGAAGGGCAAGTGGCTGGCCAACGCCCCGCTGTCCTCCCGCAAGGACGCCCGTGACGCGGTCGTCGCGGCCCGCAAGGCCTTCGGCGGCTGGTCGGGCGCGACGGCGTACAACCGCGGCCAGATCCTCTACCGCGTCGCCGAGATGCTGGAGGGCCGCCGCGACCAGTTCGTCCGCGAGGTCGGCGAGGCGGAAGGCCTGTCGAAGTCCAAGGCCGCCGCGATCGTCGACGCGGCGATCGACCGCTGGGTCTGGTACGCGGGCTGGACCGACAAGATCGGCCAGATCGTGGGCGGGGCCAACCCGGTCGCGGGCCCGTTCTTCAACCTCTCCACCCCCGAGCCGACCGGTGTCGTCACGGTCGTCGCCCCGCAGGACTCCTCGTTCCTCGGCCTGGTCTCGGTGATCGCCCCGGTGATCGCCACCGGCAACACGGTGGTCGTGATCGCCTCCGAGAAGGCGCCGCTCCCGGCGCTCTCCCTCGGCGAGGTGCTGGCCACCTCCGACCTGCCCGGCGGCGTGATCAACATCCTGTCCGGCAAGGCCGCCGAGATGGGCCCGCACCTGGCGTCCCACCAGGACGTCAACGCGATCGACCTGGCGGGCGCCGACGTGGCGCTGGCCAAGGAGCTGGAGATCGCGGCGGCGGACAACCTCAAGCGCGTCCTGCGTCCACAGCCTGTGGACGACTGGAGCGCCGACCCGGGCACGGCGCGCATGACGCCCTTCCTGGAGACCAAGACCGTCTGGCACCCGACCGGGTCGCTGGGCGCGGGCGGGTCCTCGTACTAGACCCGTACGAGGCCCAGCCCTTCCGAAGACCGGCCCCGGCAGTGTCCCCCGCGCTGCCGGGGCCGCTTCGTGCCCTGAACGCCCCCCGCGCTACTTCACGCCGCCCGGCAGCAGCGGACCGAGCAGCGAGGACGCCGCCGCGGTGGGCAGCTCGCCGATCGACGAGCCGCGGGTCAGGCTGCCCGTGAGCATGCCCGTGCCGACCGACGGGAAGTCCGCGACCTTCGTGGCGATGCCGTTGTCCAGCGGGTCCACACCGGTGTTGGCCAGCGGATTCACCTTGAGGTTCGCGATCGGATCGGCCACCCCGGCCAGGGCCGCCGGAACCGACAGCTCACCGGCCTGGGCGCCGCCGGCGGCCATCGCGAGCGCGGCGCCCGCCATCGAGAGCGTCAGGCCTGCGGTGCGCAGCGCCTTGGGGTGGGGTGCTTTGGGGGCTGCGTGACGTGCCATGGATTCCCGCCTGTGGTCGTAGTCGCGTGCGCACGCAGCGTAGTGGAGGTGTGATCCTGGATACCAACGGGCCTCTGGGTAGGTCCCCTACGCGAGGTAATGGTTCACACTGATGTCCTGTGAGCTGTTCCTCTCCTTTGCCTACGCGTGTCGTGCTGCTGACCGGACCCTCGGGGTCCGGCAAGTCGTCGCTGGCGGCCCGTTCCGGGCTGCCCGTGCTGCGACTGGACGACTTCTACAAGGACGGCGACGACCCCTCCCTTCCGCTGGTCGAGGGAAGTGCCGACATCGACTGGGACTCCCCGCTGTCCTGGGACGCGGAGTCGGCCGTGGCCGCGATCGCGCAGCTCTGCGCCGCCGGCCGGACCGAGGTTCCCGTCTACGACATCGCCACGTCCTCGCGGACCGGGACGGAGGCGCTGGACATCTCCCGGACGCCGCTGTTCATAGCCGAGGGGATCTTCGCGGCGGACGTCGCGGAGCGGTGTCAGGAGCTGGGGCTGCTGGCGGACGCGATCTGCCTGCGCGGGCGGCCGAGCACCACCTTCCGCCGCCGTCTCGCCCGCGACCTGCGCGAGGGCCGCAAGTCGGTGCTCTTCCTGCTGCGGCGGGGATGGCGGCTGATGCGCGCCGAGCGGGGCATCGTGGCCCGCCACACCGCGCTGGGCGCACACGCGTGTGGCCGTGACGAGGCCCTCGGGCGGCTCGCCGCCGCGGCGGCCGGCCGGCACCGGGCCGCCGCCACCACCCTGCGGTAGGCCGTTTCGGGCCCCGGCAGGCGCCCCGGACGACGTGGAGCACGCCAAAAGGCGGGATCAAGCGGACCCCCGGCCGCTTGATCCCGCCTTTCGCCCCCGTGACCCCCGTCCCACCCCCGTAGGACGGGCCCCCTGGCCCCTTGGTCTGTTCGATCCGTGTGCTCGCGCCCCGGCAGGGACTACGCGACGAGGTCCTCGAAGGACTCCGACTCGTTGCGGCCGAAGCTCAGGGCGTCGTCCTCGCGCATCCGGCGCAGCGAGCGCCAGATGCTCGACTTCACCGTGCCGACGCTGATGCCCAGGATCTCCGCGATCTCCGGGTCCGTGCGGCCCTCGTAGTAGCGCAGGACCAGCATCGTGCGCTGCGGTTCCGGGATGCGGGTGAGCGCCTGCCACAGCACCGCGCGCAGCTCCGTACCGCCCATCGCGTCCGTGTCCGAGGCCGTCTCCGGCAGCTCTTCCGTCGGGTACTCGTTCAGCTTGCGCCGACGCCAGGCGCTGATGTGCAGGTTCGTCATGGTGCGCCGCAGGTAGCCGCCGACGGCGGCCTTGTCGCTGATGCGGTCCCAGGCGCGGTACGTGGAGAACAGCGCGGTCTGCAGCAGGTCCTCGGCCTCGTAGCGGTCGCCGGTGAGGTGGAAGGCCGTCGCGTAGAGGGCGGCCCGGCGCTCCTGGACGTACGCCGTGAACTCGGCCTCGGAGTCGCAGGACGGGTTCGCCGTGCGCTGCGTGGGAACGGAGGGGCGCTCGTAGGTCTTCGCGTCGATGGCCACCACGTGCGCCGGCCGCCGGGACGGGGCCGTCGTCGTACGGACGGCCGTCCGGCGGTTCACATCGTGCAGCCGCGTGACAACCGCGCTGGTCGTGGTGCTGTGCAGCGTGCTCATCTCGCGCCCCCCGTCGTGGAGTCTGTCTGTTCGTTGCTAGAAGACTGCCTGCCCGACATAACCGGGGTGTCCTTCGACTGTCACAGGCCTGTCACAGGCTTCCGCCCGGGGCGCGCCCCGGGCCCCCGCGACCTCCCCGCCGGACCCCGCCGGACCCCCGCTCGGGATTGGGGGCGCAGGGCGGTCGAAGTCCCGCTGGGCGATGGGACAGAATGAGCCCGTGCCCTTCCTGTTGCTCATCGAGGACGACGACGCCATCCGCACGGCCCTCGAACTCTCCCTGTCCCGCCAGGGCCACCGTGTGGCCACCGCGGCGACGGGCGAGGACGGCCTGAAGCTGCTGCGCGAGCAGCGGCCGGACCTCATCGTGCTGGACGTGATGCTGCCCGGGATCGACGGCTTCGAGGTGTGCCGGCGCATCCGCCGCACCGACCAGCTGCCGATCATCCTGCTGACCGCGCGCAACGACGACATCGACGTGGTGGTCGGCCTGGAGTCGGGAGCCGACGACTACGTCGTCAAGCCCGTCCAGGGGCGGGTGCTCGACGCCCGCATCCGGGCCGTGCTGCGCCGTGGCGAGCGCGAGTCCACCGACTCGGCCGTCTTCGGCTCGCTGGTCATCGACCGGTCCGCCATGACGGTGACCAAGAACGGCGAGGACCTCCAACTCACCCCGACCGAGCTGCGGCTGCTCCTGGAGCTCAGCCGCCGGCCCGGCCAGGCGCTCTCCCGCCAGCAATTGCTGAGGCTCGTCTGGGAGCACGACTACCTCGGCGACTCGCGCCTGGTGGACGCCTGCGTGCAGAGGCTGCGCGCCAAGGTGGAGGAAGTGCCCTCGTCGCCCACCCTGATCCGTACGGTCCGGGGCGTCGGCTACCGACTGGACTCCCCTCAGTGATCAAAGCCCTGTTCGCGGGCCGGCGCTGGACCAGCCTGCGGCTGCGGCTCCTCGTCGTGTTCGCGCTGGTCGCCCTGACGGCCGCGGTCTCCGCGTCGGGGATCGCGTACTGGCTCAACCGCGAGGCCGTCCTGACCCGGACCCAGGACGCCGCCCTCGGCGACTTCCGGCAGGAGATGCAGAACCGGGCCGCGGCGCTCCCCGCCGACCCGACGCAGGACGAGCTGCAGCACGCCGCCGAGATGATGGCGGGCAGCAGCCCCGGCTACAGCGTGCTGCTGGTGGACGAGCTGAAGGACGGCCGCAAGGTGGCCGGCGCGGCGGGCCCCGACGCCTTCTCGCTGGCCGACGTACCGAAGTCGCTGCAGCACGCGATCGACGACCGGCAGAAGACGACATCGGCCAACGACGCCGAGTACCACATGTACTGGCAGCGGACGAAGCCGCACGGCAACCCGTACCTGGTCGGCGGCACCCGGATCGTGGGCGGCGGGCCGACGGGCTACATGTACAAGTCCCTCGCCCAGGAGCGCGACGACCTCAACGCCCTGGCCTGGTCGCTGACCATCGCCACCGGGCTCGCGCTGCTCGGGTCCGCGCTGCTCGCGCAGGCCGCGGCCCGTACGGTGCTCCGGCCCGTGCAGCGGCTCGGCGACGCGGCTCGGCGGCTCGGCGAGGGGGAGCTGGACCACCGGCTCGAGGTGTCGGGGACGGACGAACTCGCCGATCTGGCGCACACCTTCAACAAGACGGCGGAGGCGCTGGAGAAGAAGGTCGCCGACATGAGCGCGCGGGAGGAGTCCAGCCGGCGGTTCGTCGCGGACATGTCCCACGAACTGCGCACGCCGCTGACGGCGTTGACGGCGGTCGCCGAGGTGCTGGAGGAAGAGGTCGACGACCTCGATCCGATGATCGCACCGGCGGTGGCACTGGTCGTCAGCGAGACCAGGCGGCTGAACAACCTGGTGGAGAACCTGATGGAGGTCACCCGCTTCGACGCGGGGACGGCACGCCTCGTGCTGGACGACGTGGACGTCGCCGACCAGGTGACGGCGTGCATCGACGCGCGGGCTTGGCTCGACGCGGTCGAACTCGACGCGGAGCGCGGGATCGTGGCGCGCCTCGACCCCCGGCGCCTCGACGTGATCCTGGCCAACCTGATCGGCAACGCGCTCAAGCACGGCGGGTCGCCGGTACGCGTCTCCATCCGGGTGGAGGGGGAGTGGCTGGTCATGGCGGTACGGGACAACGGGCCGGGCATCCCCGAGGACGTGCTGCCGCACGTCTTCGACCGGTTCTACAAGGCGAGCGCGTCGCGGCCCAAGTCGGACGGCAGCGGTCTGGGCCTGTCCATCGCGATGGAGAACGCGCACATCCACGGCGGGGACATCACCGCGGAGAACGGGCCGGAGGGCGGTGCGCTGTTCACACTGCGGCTGCCGGTGGACGTGGGGAAGGTGATCGCCGGTGACGAGGCGTAGCGCGGCCGTACTGGCGGCCCTTGGCCTGTTCGCCCTGGGCGCCCTGCCGGGGTGCGGGATCCGGGCGACCACCGTTCCGGTGGACGTGGGCGCGGCGCCCTCGCGGGTGTCGTGCAAGAAACCGCCGTCGACGCCGACGGGGCCGAGCGGGGTGCAGGGCATCCGGGCCACGGTGGAAATGGTCTGCGGGGCCCAGCTGGTGGGGGTCGAGCGACTGGTGCCGATCCCGGAGAAGAAGCCGTCCCGGGACGCGGTGGTGCTGGTGGGCCAGGCCCTGCTGGAGGCGCTGCAGCGCGAGCCGTCGGCGGAGGAGCGGGAGGCGGGCTTCACGACCGAGGTCCCGGCCGGGCTGACGGCGGGGGCGCCGCGGCCGGGCGATCCGGCGGGCACGGTACGGCTCAGCCGCAAGCCCGAGGACCTGCCGCCGGTGGCGTTGTCGCAGATCGTGTGCACGCTCTCGGAGAGCGACGCGCTGTCCGCGGGGCCCGGGCCGGTGGTGCTGGGCGGGCCCGACTCGGATCCGCCGAGGGCCTGGGAGTGCAGCGACGCCGTCCGCTCGCGGCCGGAGGCGGTCCCGACGCTGGGCGACGTGGTGCGGCCCGGGACGACGACGGGAGCGCCCACGCCCGTACCGACGAAGAGCTGAGCGGCGGCCGTCCGCCCGCGACGTGAAAGGCCCCGGACCCATGGGTCCGGGGCCTTTCACATGAGCCACAGCACTAGATGCCCGCCGCCGCCGCGAGGTCCTTCTTGATCGCGTCGAGGACCTCCTGGCCGCGGGCGCGGGCCGGGAGCAGGTCGGAGGGCTCAGCCACCGGGACGACGACCTCCAGGTAGCACTTGAGCTTCGGCTCGGTGCCGGACGGGCGGACGATCACCCGGGCCTTGTAGTCGCCCTCCAGGTAGTAGCGCAGCCCGTCCGTGGGCGGGAGGGTCGCCGTGCCCTGGTTCAGGTCCTCCGCCGAGGCGACCCGCAGGCCCGCCAGCGAGACCGGGGGCTCCGCGCGCAGCGCCGCCATCGCCGAGGCGATGACCGACAGGTCCTGCACGCGGACCGACAGCTGGTCCGTGGCGTGCAGCCCGTGGGCCATCGCCAGGTCGTCCAGCAGGTCGGTCAGGGTCCGGCCCTGCTCCTTGAGCTCCGAGGCCAGTTCGGCGACGAGCAGGGCGGCCGTGACGCCGTCCTTGTCGCGGACGCCCTCGGGGTCCACGCAGTAGCCGAGCGCCTCCTCGTACCCGTAGCGCAGGCCCTCGACCCGGGAGATCCACTTGAAGCCGGTGAGGGTCTCCTCGTAGCCGACGCCCGCCGCCTCCGCGATCCGGCCCAGGAGGCTGGAGGAGACGATGGACTCCGCGAAGACGCCCTGCGCGCCCTTGTGCACCAGGTGGGCGGCGAGCAGCGCGCCGACCTCGTCGCCGCGCAGCATCCGCCAGCCGGTGGCGGACGCGTCGTCCGGGACGGCCACCGCGCAGCGGTCGGCGTCCGGGTCGTTCGCGATGACGATGTCCGGGTTCGCCCGGGCGGCCGTCGCGAAGGCCAGGTCCATCGCGCCGGGCTCTTCCGGGTTGGGGAAGGCCACGGTCGGGAAGGCCGGGTCCGGCTCCGCCTGCTCGGCCACGAGGACCGGGGCGGGGAAGCCGGCGCGGGCGAAGGCGGCCAGGACGACATCCTTGCCGACGCCGTGCATGGCCGTGTAGACGGTCCGCACGCCCCGGGGGGAACCGGGGGTCAGGACGGCGTCCGTACGCTCCAGGTAGGCCTCCAGGACCTCGTCGCCGAGGTCCTGCCAGCCGCTGTCCGGTCGCGGCACGTCGGCCAGCGCGGCGATCGCGTCGATCTCCGCGGCGATCTGAGCGTCCGCCGGGGAGACGATCTGCGAACCGTCGCCGAGGTAGACCTTGTAGCCGTTGTCCCGGGGCGGGTTGTGGCTCGCGGTCACCTCGACGCCGGCGACGGCACCCAGATGCCGTATGGCGTACGCGAGGACGGGCGTCGGCAGCGGGCGGGGCAGGACGGCCGCGCGCAGCCCGGCACCGATCATCACGGCGGCGGTGTCGCGGGCGAAGTCCGCCGACTTGTAGCGGGCGTCGTAGCCGACGACGACCAGGCCGCCGGCGTGCCCCTGGGCCTTGAGGTAGGCCGCGAGGCCGGCCGCGGCCCGGATGACCACATTGCGGTTCATCCGCATCGGGCCCGCGCCCAGCTCGCCGCGGAGCCCTGCGGTGCCGAACTGGAGCATGCCGGAGAAGCGGTCCGCGAGCTCGGTCGTGTCACCGGCTCCGATGAGCTTCGCGAGCTCGTCCGCCGTCTCCGGGTCCGGGTCCTCGGCCAGCCAGGCCTGGGCCCGTGCGATCAGATCGTCCTGCACGTCCTGCACTACCTCTCGTCGGTCGGTCGGGTCGCTCGATCAGATCCGGGCGAGGACCTGGGTCAGCAGCGTGCCCATGCGGGCGGCCGAGTCGCGGCCGGCCTGGAGGACCTCTTCGTGGTTCAGCGGCTCGCCGGAGATGCCCGCCGCCAGGTTGGTGACCAGGGAGATGCCGAGCACCTCGGCGCCGGCCTCACGGGCGGCGATGGCCTCCAGCACGGTGGACATGCCGACCAGGTCGGCGCCCATGACGCGGATCATGTTGATCTCGGCCGGGGTCTCGTAGTGCGGGCCGGGGAACTGCACGTAGACGCCCTCTTCGAGGGTCTCGTCGATCTCCTTGCACATCGCGCGCAGGCGCGGCGAGTACAGGTCGGTGAGGTCCACGAAGTTCGCGCCGACGATCGGCGAGGTGGCCGTCAGGTTGAGGTGGTCGCTGATCAGGACGGGCTGGCCGGGCTTCATGCCCTCGCGCAGACCGCCGCAGCCGTTGGTCAGGACGACGGTCTTGCAGCCGGCGGCGACGGCGGTGCGCACGCCGTGGGCGACGGCGGCGACGCCGCGGCCCTCGTAGTAGTGGGTCCGGCCGAGGAAGAGCAGCGCGCGCTTGTCGCCGATCTTGTACGAGCGGATCTTGCCGCCGTGGCCCTCGACGGCGGGCGGCGGGAATCCGGGCAGGTCGGTGACCGGGAACTCGGCCTCGGGCGCACCGAGCGCCTCTGCGGCGGGGGCCCAGCCGGAGCCCATCACGAGGGCGACATCGTGGGTCTCGGCGCCGGTCAGCTCACGGAGGCGGGCGGCTGCGGCGTCGGCGGCGGCGAAGGGGTCGGTAACAGATGCGTTCACGCAGAAGAGCGTAGCCGGTGATGGCCTACGCGCGTAGATGGCGCAGCTCACGGTGTTCGGATCGTTGCCTTGTCGTTTCCCACGAATTGTCCCGGATGGCCGTGGGGGCCCGGGCGCCGCGGCCCGGGGGACCGCCGGCGGGGCCGGACGCGCGCCGGCTAGCAGGGCCGCTTGCGCAGTTCCATCACGTAGTCGTGCGGGGCGCCCGCGGACTCGGCCGCGTCGGCGAGCTCGCCCAGGTAGCGCGCGGAGGGCAGGCCGCCCTCGTAGCCGTTCAGGACGTACATCCAGGCCGCCTCCTCGCCGTCCAGCGTGTGCACGCGCACCCGCATGCGGCGGTAGATGTCGAGCCCGACACCCTCCCACCGGTCCAAGGAGTCCTCGTCCAGCGGAGCGACGTCGTACAGCGCGACGAAGACCTGGTGGCGGGGCGCTTCGACGATCGTCGCCAGCGCGCCCTCCCAGCCCATCTGCTCGCCGCCGAAGGTCAGCCGCCAGTCGTTGATCCAGCCCGTGCCGCGCAGCGGCGAATGCGGAGCGCGGCGCGTCATCAGCCGCGGGTCGAGGTTGCCGGCGTACGCGGCGTAGAGCGACATGGGGTCGAGAGTACGGGAGGGGCGGCCCCGGCCGCGTTCCCGGACCTTTCCCCGACCCCGCACGGCCCTTGGCCAGGGGCCCTGCCCCGGCTCCCGCCCGGATGGCGGACCGGGCGTGAAGCACCTTGATGCGTGCGGGACAATGGGGCACGGAATGCATCCCCCGGGGAGACCCCCCGGAAGCCCCGGCCGGGGCGGCAGCCGGCCGGGTAGACGTGAGGCGGAGTTTTCGTGACCCGGATCGTGATCATCGGCGGCGGACCAGGCGGGTATGAGGCGGCCCTCGTGGGGGCCCAGCTCGGCGCGGAGGTGACCGTCGTCGACTGCGACGGTCTGGGCGGCGCGTCGGTGCTCACCGACTGCGTACCCTCCAAGACCCTCATCGCGACCGCCGAGGTCATGACGACCTTCGACTCGTCGTACGAGGAGCTCGGGATCGTCGTCGCGGACGACACCCCCCACATCGAGCACGCCGCGCGCGTCGTCGGCGTGGACCTCGGCAAGGTGAACCGGCGCGTCAAGCGCCTCGCGCTCGCCCAGTCGCACGACATCACCGCCTCCGTCACCCGGGCCGGCGCCCGCGTCGTACGGGGCCGCGGCAAGCTCGGCGGCCCGCAGGGCATCGACGGCACGCGGGACGTCATCGTCACCGCCGCCGACGGCAGCGAGACGATCCTGACCGCCGACGCCGTGCTCATCGCGACCGGCGGGCACCCCCGCGAGATCCCCGACGCGATGCCCGACGGCGAGCGGATCCTGAACTGGACCCAGGTCTACGACCTCGAAGAGCTCCCCGAGGAGCTCATCGTGGTCGGCTCCGGCGTGACCGGCGCCGAGTTCGCCGGCGCGTACCAGGCCCTCGGCTCCCGGGTGACGCTCGTGTCCTCCCGCGACCGGGTGCTGCCCGGCGAGGACCCGGACGCCGCCGCCGTACTGGAGGACGTCTTCCGCCGCCGCGGCATGAACGTCATCGGGCGCTCCCGCGCCGAGTCCGCCAAGCGGGTGGGCGACCGGGTCGAGGTCACCCTCTCGGACGGCCGGGTCATCACGGGCACGCACTGCCTGATGGCGGTCGGCGCGGTGCCCAACACCACCGGCATGAACCTGGAGGAGTCCGGGGTCAAGCTCAAGGAGTCCGGGCACATCTGGACCGACAAGGTCTCCCGTACCTCCTCGCCCGGCGTGTACGCGGCCGGCGACGTGACCGGGATCTTCGCGCTGGCGTCCGTGGCCGCCATGCAGGGCCGCATCGCGATGTACCACTTCCTCGGCGACGCGGTGGCCCCGCTGAACCTGAAGACGGTCTCCTCGAACGTCTTCACCGACCCCGAGATCGCCACCGTCGGCTACACCCAGGCCGACGTGGACTCCGGCAAGATCGACGCCCGGGTCGTCAAGCTCCCCCTGCTGCGCAACCCGCGCGCCAAGATGCAGGGCATCCGGGACGGCTTCGTGAAGATGTTCTGCCGCCCCGGCACCGGGATCGTCGTCGGCGGCGTCGTCGTCTCGCCGCGCGCGAGCGAGCTCATCCACCCGATCTCGATCGCCGTGGACAACAACTTGACGGTCGAGCAGATCGCAAACGCGTTCACCGTGTACCCCTCGCTGTCGGGTTCGATCGCGGAGGTCGCCCGCCAGCTGCACACGCGGAAGGCCGCGGGCGAGGCGTAAGTACCGATAACGACCCTTGTGCGCAAGGGTTTTGGAGCGGACCTTCGGCCCGTCGTGGAGCAAGTGCGCGACGGGCCGACCGCGTATACCACTAGTTGGCACACGGTATGGACAACTTCGGAATTCCGGCGCAAAGAGCTGAAAGCAGACGGTCGTTGGGGTTACTGTCAGTTTCGTGTTCGCTGCAGAACGTCGCCAATTGATCCTCGAAATGGTGCGGGCCAACGGAGCGGTATCGCTCCGGGAGCTCGCCCGCGTCGTCCAGACCTCCGAAGTGACCGTACGGCGGGACGTGCGGGCACTGGAGGCAGAAGGACTCCTCGACCGCCGACACGGCGGTGCGGTATTGCCGGGCGGGTTCACGCGGGAGTCCGGCTTTCCGCAAAAGTCCCATCTCGCGACGGCGGAGAAGACCGCCATCGCCGATGTCGCGGCCGGTCTCGTCGAAGAAGGCGAAGCCATCGTCGTCGGCGCCGGCACCACGACCCAGGAGCTGGCCCGCCGGCTCGCCCGGGTGCCCGGACTCACCGTCGTCACCAACTCGCTGCTCGTCGCGCAGGCGCTGGCCCATGCGAACCGGGTGGAGGTGGTGATGACCGGCGGAACGCTGCGCGGGTCCAACTACGCGCTGGTCGGCAGCGGTGCCGAGCAGTCCCTCCAGGGGCTGCGGGTCTCGCGGGCCTTCCTGTCCGGCAGCGGTCTCACCGCCGAGCGCGGGCTGTCCACGTCCAACATGCTCTCCGCGAGCGTGGACCGGGCGCTGGTACAGGCGGCCGCGGAGGTGGTGGTCCTGGCCGACCACACGAAGCTCGGGACGGACACCATGTTCCAGACCGTGCCGACGGACGTGATCACGCGGCTGGTGACGGACGAGCCGCCGCCGCACGACGACCGGGCCGGTACGGAGTTGCAGGCGCTGGCGGACCAGGGCGTACAGATCACCGTGGCGGGCGGGACGGGTGCCTCCGGCGCCGGCTCCGGCTCCGGCGAGGGGATGGCAGGGCGCCGTCCGCGCCGGGAGTCCCCGCTGCCCGTCCAGCGGCGGGGCGGCCCGACGGCGCAGCTCCGCAGCGCCGGTTCGTCCGCGGCGGCCCTCCACGAGCAGCAGGCGGGAGAACGGGCCCGCGTGGCCGACATGAGGCGCCGGTAGGACCCGCCCTGGTCCGCCGCGCGGTACGCGGGCGGCGCCCCGCTCCGGCCTGTGGGCCGGGGCGGGGCGCCGCTGTTTCCGGGTTTTCCCGTGTGCGGGTCAGCCGATGGTGAGGAAGGTGTTCCAGCCGTCCTCGTCGCGGCCCGTGGGGCCGCCGGCCGTCGTGGCGCCGCCGGCGAAGAGGTACTCGAACCCCACGGAGTTCACACCCCAGATGTCGGGGATCCCGTCACCGGTCGCGTCGGCGGTACCGAGGATCCTGGGGATGTCGGTCCTGCTCCAGCCGGTGGTGGCGTAGGTGTAGTCGACGCAGCCTTCGGCGTTCGCCGCGAACTGGAGCGAGGTGAGGTCGGCTCCGCCGTTGGTGCCGGCCTTGCCCTTGCGCAGGGCCAGGCCGCGGTTGGCGTTGGCGTTGTCGCGGAAGAGGAGGTCGGGGATCTTGTCGCCGGAGACGTCGCGGACGCCGACGATGTCGCGGGCGGCCCAGCCGGTGGCCATCTTGCGGTAGGAGGCGAAGCTGGATCCGGTGTAGCCGGAGAACGCCCAGAAGCCATCGGCGTCCAGGGCGAACAGGTCGCCGAGTCCGTCGCCGTCGATGTCCTCGGTGACCACGATCTGCCGGAACGTGGCCGGATCGGGCGCGGACAGCGGGAGCTGCATCTCCTGGCGGCGGCCGACGTCGAACTGGCCGGTGCCGGTGCCCGGGTAGATGTACATCTTCCCGTCGGGCATCACCGCGATGAGGTCGGTCAGACCGTCGCCCGGATGCCAGTCGGTGGCGTGCCCGATCAGCGCGGCCTTGCCGCTCGTCGGGTCCTTCCAGTACCCGGGGGCGACCACCTTGCCGTTCTCCACGGCGCCCGGGATGTAGGCGTCGGTGTCACCCACCTTGTCACCCGCGTAGGTACGCAGGTTTCCGGCGGCGTCGATGGCCAGCAGGTCAGGCGAGCCGTCACCGGTGACGTCACCGGGGGTGTCGGTGCCGGGGCGGGCCTGGACGTAGAAGAGGTACTCGGTCGGCACCGAGATGTTGCCTGCCTTGTTGACCGTCCGGACGTACAGGACGTTCGGACCGGCGGTGTCGACCTGCAGCTTGATGGAGGCCAGGTCGTTCTGCCACGGCCCCACCTTGTTCTCATAGGTGGGGTGGTTCAGGCTCCACTGGTACTCGCGGATGTCCGCGGCAGCCGTGCCGTTGCCGAGGATTTCGATCCACTGGTCGGGGGTGCTGGCGGGGTTCAGGCTCCACTCGGCGCCGTCAGGGCCGGGCGGCGGGAAGTGGGAGGAGCGGACGGTCGGGTTGGCGGGGGCGGTGTGGTCGATGGTG
>NZ_JAGGOT010000002.1:0-92477 GCF_018614195.1 Streptomyces sp. ISL-43 | reverse complement strand
CAGGCACGGACCACCGGGGGAGGTGCTCATGTTCTGCGCGAGCGGGACGTCCGGCGGAGTGTTGTAGACGACCTCGATGTACGGGGCGCTCTCACCGTTGGCGAGGAGCTTCTTCCAATAGTACGAATCCGACTCGTTCGGCGCCTTGAAACCGAGCGACAGCGCACCCCAACGGCCGCTGGCAGCCTGCGATACGAGTCCCTTGATGTCCGGGGCGACCCAGTTGTCCGGGCAGGAACTGTTATAGCCGTAACCGGCGTTCTCGGTGGCGACCTTGTTGCCCCACCAGCCGGTCGTGTTGTTCCACGTACTCGACGAACCCACGTAGGGGGTCGAGTAGATGTCCATATCCTTCCGCGTGCAGGACCAGGAGTACGTCTGCAGGGCCCGCACACTCGCCGACTGGATACCGGCTCCGTGGAGTTCGCTGCCGAAGTCGAAGTTGAACACCGAGCGGGACGTGCCGCCCGACGTCGACTCGTAGCCGATCCGGGCCTCGTTCGTGCCGCTCGCGTTGTAGTTCTGGCCGTTGTAGAAACTCGAATTCCCGGCCGTCTTGTACAGCAGCGACCAGGCGCGCTTGTGACCCTTGAACGACGGGTCCACGAACACCGGATACACCGTGTCCGCCGCGTTCAGCAGCGCCGCGTCAGGCTTCAGCGACAGCGTGTTGCCGGCGAAGGAGGCCGCGGCGACCGAAAGGTGCGCGCCCTCCGCACCGGCCAGACCCGCCAGACCGAGCGTCGGATGCTTCTTCGCGGCCGCCGAAGGCTTCCACGCCGGCGCATCGTCCGTGGTGGCTACCTTCCCCGACGAATCCCACATCAGCGGGGACGGCGAACCAGCTATCTCCTCGCCCTTCGCGTCACGCGCGCTGAGCGAACCGGACTCTCCGTCCAACTGGAACGACAGATCGGGGGAGGCGAGGCGGTAGTTCAGCTCGGCCAGCAGCGGATCCGCCGCGGCCGTCTTGTCCTTGACGACCAGGAGGTGCGAGTAGCCGCCGTCCTGCGCGGTCATCAGCAAGTCGATACCGGGGCGCACGTTCTCGTACAGCGCGCGCGGACCGTCGATGACCGGCTCGGGCAGCACGCCCGGCCAGCTCACCGTCATCTCGTGCCCATCCACACCCAGCCGGACCAGCTCCGTCCACACCTGGCCGGGCGCGTCCACCGTCAGAGCCGAACGCACCACGCCACGCGAAGCCCGGTCACCGACCGCGGCACCGGCGGTCCCGGCACTGAAGACCACGCTGCCGTTCACCGCCTTCGCGGCGTAGCCACCCTCGGCCTTCGCCAGGTCGGTGTCGACCGGCTTCCACTGGTCACCCACCTTGGCACGCACCGCCGAGCTGGATATCTGCTTCTTGAACAGACCGTCGGACTGCGCCCACGTCGTCGTGTTGGGACTGCGCTCCGCCGTGACCTCGACGTCCTTCCCGGACTCCGCGGCCAGCCTGCGCGCCTCGGAAGCGGTGACCGGCGCCCCGGCCCCCTCGGCGGCGGGCTTCTTCTCCCGCCCGGCGCCACCGCCCACCTGTACGGCAACCGGTACCGCGATGGCCACCGCCAGCAGAGCGGCCAGACCACCCATTGCCCTCCGACGCTGGAACCAACGACGGTCAGGTGCGTCAACAGCGGTATCCGCGCCGGCTGTTGGCGAGCTCTCGCCTACGGAATCATTCAAACTCACGACTCTTCCTCTCCCCTCCTTGGGTCTGCACTTCCGCAGCCTTCGGCAGTCACAAAACGACTTCGGCCGTCGCCTGAGTGAAAGGTCCGCTCCCCGCTCGCCCGTCACGCGATCGACGCGCGAGTTGAGCATGGGCTATCCGGTGCCGAACGGCACGCCCCGCAACCGACACACCCCCTGCCCAATGAGGGGGATTTCCGCCCATTACTCCAGGATGCGCACATGATCGAGTGATAAAGGGCACATAAAGATGGTGGAGATGGTGTTTCCGATCGAGTGGCCACAGAATCAGCTGGCTATTTGTCAGTCTCCTGCCGCGCACGCGCTTTGCTGTGGCGGCAGAGCGTGGGGGGTTCAATGTCGCCGTTGTCGGCGGACAGTTTTCGCCTGCCCGGAAACAGAAAGGCGCGCGCTCAACGCGCTCGCCTTGCCGGGCGCGTAGGCATCACGGTCTCCGTGATGCTGGTCGCATCTCTCTTGCCTTCCCAGTCCTGGGCCGCGCCACCCGGCAGCCGCACCGGGGTCGACCTGCCGGGCCTGCAAGTGGACTTGAAGGCCAAGCTCGACAAGATCGAGGCCGCCAAACTCGAAGGGTGGTCCGGCGATCCGGCCCAGCCGCCCGCCGATTACGAACCGTCCAAACTGAACCCGCCCGCCGCGGGAACGGTGGACGTCGCCCTGGCCGGCGACCAACTCGTCCAGGCCGGGTCCCTCCCCGTCAGCATCGGCAAGGCCTCGCCGACCGAGAGCAACCCGACCCCGCCCGCCCCGTCGGGTACCTGGTCGGTGGCGGTCGAAGCCCGCGCCGCGACCGAAGCCGCCAACATCGACGGCGCGCTCATCACGGTCACGCCGCCCGCCGACGCCTCCACTCCGGTCGACGTCCAACTGGACTACAAGCAGTTCAAGGACCTCTACGGGACCGACTGGGCGACGCGCCTGGAGATCAAGCAGCTCCCCGAGTGCTTCCTGACCACTCCGCTGCTCCCGGAGTGCAATACGACGAAGACGGTGCCCAGCACCAACGACCCGGCGACCGGCACCGTCCGTGCGACGGTCGACCCGGCGACCACTCCGGGCCAGGGCATGCGCACGATGGCCCTCGGGGGCGGCGGGCCGATGGTCCTCGCCGCGTCCGACTCCGGTTCGGGCCCGGGTGGAACGTACGGCGCGACCCCGCTCGCGCCCTCCGGAAGCTGGTCCGCAGGCGGCAACAGCGGCGACTTCTCGTGGTCCTACCCGCTCGGCATCCCCGAAGCTCCCGCCGGGCCCGCTCCGAAGCTGGCCTTCACCTACTCGTCGCAGTCCGTCGACGGGAAGACGTCCGTGGCCAACAGCCAGGCCTCCTGGATCGGTGACGGCTGGGGCTACGAACCCGGCTACATCGAGCGCCGCTACCGCACCTGCTCGGCCGACCTGAAGGCCGTGCCGAGCAAGCCGAACAACGACAACACCACGGACAAGAAGAAGGGCGACCTCTGCTGGGCCGGCGACAACATGGTGATGTCGCTCGGCGGCAGCACCACCGAGCTGGTCCGTGACGCCACCTCCGGCCAGTGGGTTCCCGCGTCCGACGACGGGTCCAAGGTCGAGCGCCAGACGGATGCCACCGTCGTCAACGGCGCGAAGGACGGCGAGTACTGGGTCGTCACCACCCCTGACGGCACCCGGTACTTCTTCGGCCGCCACGACGTGGACGGCGCCGGCACCCGCGCGGTGACCGACTCGGTCTTCACCGTCCCGGTCTTCGGCAACCACTCGGGTGAGCCCTGCTACCAGGCCGCGTTCGCGGACTCCTCCTGCACCCAGGGCTGGCGCTGGAACCTCGACTACGTCGAGGACCTCCACGGCAACGCGATGATCGTCGACTGGAAGAAGGAGACCAACCACTACGCCAAGAACGAGAAGTTCCAGGCGAAGGTCTCCTACACCCGCGGCGGCTACCCGAGCCAGATCACCTACGGCCTGCGCGCGAGCAACCTCTCCGGTGCCCCGGCGGCCAAGGTCGAGTTCACCATCGACGAGCGCTGCATCAAAGAGGGCTCCGCGAAGTGCACGGACACCGAGTTCGAGTCGAAGAACTACGGTGACAAGCAGCCCTGGTGGGACACCCCGGCGGCCCTGCACTGCAAGGTCGACGCCAAGGACTGCTTCACTACCTCGCCGAGCTTCTGGACCCGCAAGCGCCTGACAGCGGTCACCACCTGGGGCCAGCGAACCGAAGGCTCCACCGCCCTCTCCATGGTGGACCGCTGGAGCCTCACCCAGTCGTTCCCCAAGCAGCGCACCGACACACACCCGCCCCTGTGGCTTGAGTCCGTCACGCGCACCGGCTACGGCACCCAGAAGGACGAAGCGGGCAACCAGCGGAGCATCACGCTGCCGCCGACCACGTTCCAGGCCAACCTCCAGGACATGCCCAACCGGGTCGCCACCGGCCCCAACGACGCCACCCCGGACTTCGACCGCCTCCGTGTGGAGACCATCCGCACCGAGATCGGCGGCGACGTCTACGTGGACTACTCCGACCCGTGCGCGGTCGGCACTACGCACCCCAAGCCGGAGGAGAACACCACCCGCTGCTTCCCCGTCCACTGGTCGCCCGACACCGACCTGGAGAAGCCCCCGCTGGCCTGGTTCAACAAGTACGTCGTCGAGCGCGTGGTCGAGAAGGACCGGGTCGCCCGCCAGCCCGACGTGGTCACCAGCTACACCTACGAGGGTGACCCGGCCTGGGCCAAGGAAACCGACGAGTTCACCAAGCCCGAACTGCGCACGTACGGACAGTGGCGCGGCTACGCGTCGGTGCTCACCAAGGGCGGGGTGACGGCCAACACGGGCAAGAGCGACGCGACGGTCCAGTCCCAGACCCGCACCCGCTTCTTCCGCGGCATGTCCGGCGACGCGGGACGTCCGAAGATCATGTTGAAGGACTCCACCGACAAGGAGACGCTCGGCGAGGACCTGCCGCAGCACCAGGGCAGCCCTGCGGAGGCCATCACCTACACCCAGGCGGGCGGCAGCGTCGACAAGCGCGTCCTGACCTGGCCCTGGAGCCAGAAGACCGCCACCCGGCCCCGGGACGGCACCACCCCGCTGGAGGCGTACCGGAGCAACGTGTCCCGTACGGACACCATCCAGTCCGTCAGCGGTGGCGCCTTCCGCGTGGCCAGGTCTCTGAACACCTTCGAGGCCACTTACGGTCTCCTCCAGTCGGCCCAGACCGAGACCCGGGCCGAGGACGGCGCCGGCGGTTCGGTCGTCGCCGACCAGAGCTGCACGGTCACGTCCTACGTGCACAATGCGGCCAAGCACCTGATCGGCCTTCCCCAGCGGGTACGGGCCACCGCGGGTGACTGCGCCCAGGCGGGCACCGCCGCGACGCTCTCCGACCTGCGCACCTCGTACGACGTGCTCAACGCGTTCGGGACCGCCCCGGTGAAGGGCCTGCCCGTCCAGGTCGAGAGCAATGACGCGGCCGGTACCGGCTGGACGCCCACCGCGCGCACCGAGTACGACGCGCTCGGCCGGAACGTCAAGGTCTACGACCCGGCCGGCAACGTGACCAGCACCGTGTTCACCCCGGCCACCGGCGTCCCGTTCAGCACGAAGACGACCAACCCCGCCGGGCACACGAACACCGTCAAGGCCGATCCGGGCCGCGGCACCGTTCTGGAGACCACGGACACCAACAGCCGCAAGACCACCCTGGCTTACGACGGCCTGGGCAGGACCACGGCCGTCTGGACGTCCTCGCAGAAGGTCACCGACCCCGCCTCGCAGACGTTCGACTACCAGATCGCGGAGCAGCAGACCCCGGTCGTCACCAGCCGGACCCTGCGGGACAACGGCACCTATGCCAGCTCGGTGACCATCTACGACGGCCGCCTGCGACCGCGCCAGACCCAGGAGGACGCCCTGGGCGGTGGGCGTCTGATCACCGACTCCCTCTACAACCAGAACGGCACGGTCAGCCAGACCAACAACGGCTACTACGCGGAGGGCAAGCCGGACAACAAGATCTTCGTCCCCGAGACCGTCTTCCACGTTCCGAACTCCACGAAGACGGCCTACGACGGTGTCGGCCGCCCGGTCCGTGTGACGACCCTGTACGCCGACGTGGCGCAGTACTCCAACACGAACAGGTACGAGGGCGACTGGACGCTCACCCGTACCGGCATGTCGGCCGACGGCACCGCGCCGCTGCCGGGCAGCCGTGCGGTCAAGACCTGGACCGACGCGTCCGGCCGGCCCTCGCTGGTCCAGGACTACACGGCTACCGACCTCACGACCTGGAAGGACACTTCCTACAGCTACGACCAGCGCGGCAAGCTGGCGAAGGTCACCGATCCGGCCGGGAACAAGTGGGCCTACGCCTACGACGCCCGCGGCCGGACGACCGCGGTCGATGACCCCGACACGGGAACATCGGCCTACACGTACAACAACCTCGACCAGAAGGTCTCCGTCACCGATTCCGCCGGGCGTACCCAGTTCACGACGTACGACGCACTGGGCCGCACGACCGAGCTGCGCGACAACGCGGCGGACGGCCCCCTGGTGGCTTCCTGGACGTTCGACTCCCTGACCGGCGCCAAGGGACTGCCCGTGGCGTCCACCCACTACGAGGGTGCGGTGGAGTACAAGAGCGAGGTCACCGGCTACGACGCCGAGTACCGTCCCACCGGCAGCAAGATCACCATCCCCGACGTGCCCGCCACGAAGGGGCTGGCCGGCACCTACGCCTACAGCACGACCTACACCCCGCGGGGCAAGGTCCAGTCGACGACGGTTCCCGCGACGCCGGGCGGTCTGGCAGCCGAGAAGCTGATCACGCGCTACGACGCGGACGGCATGCCCAAGACCTTCTCGGGCCTCTCCTGGTACACGGCCGACATCGTCTACAGCCCGTACGGCGAGGTGCTGCGGACGGCCTCCGGCAACGCACCGAACCGGGTGTGGACCACCAACCTGTACGACCGCAACTCGGGCCGTGTCCAGCAGTCGATCAGCGACCGCCAGACCGCCAACCCGAACCGGATCTCGGCCCTCTCCTACACCTACGACACGGTCGGCAACCCGACCTCCATCACGGACACCCAGACCGGCGGCCGGGTCGACCGCCAGTGCTTCGCGTACGACGCGGTCGGGCAGCTGAGCAAGGCCTGGACGGGCAAGAGCGCGAACTGCCCCGCTCCGAGCCTGACCGAGGTCACCCCCGGTCCGGACGGTGACGGCTACTGGCAGGAATACCAGTTCGACCTGATCGGCAACCGCACCAAGCTCGTCGACCACGACCTCACCAACGCGGCCCTGGACGACGAGACCAAGTACACCTACGGCGTCAAGGTCGCGGCCAACGGCACCCAGCCGCCCACGACCATCCAGCCCCACGCACTCTCCAAGGCCGAGAAGACCCTCAAGACGGCCAACTCCACGGTCAACTCGCTCGCGACCTACGAGTACGACGCCTCCGGCAACACCAAGAGCCGCAAGATCGACGGTGACACCCAGAACCTGACCTGGGACCGACGCAACCAGCTCACCACGGCGAGCAGCCCCGGTATCGGCGCGGTCTCGGTCATCGGCATGGCGGGCAAGTGCCTGGACGTCCAGTCGGGTTCCACCGCGGACGGCACGCCCGTCCAGCTATACCCGTGCAACGAGACCAAGGCGCAGCAGTGGAAGCTGAGCGGTGACACGGTACGGGCCCTGGGCAAGTGCCTCACGGCCGACGGCTTGTACGCCCGCCTCGCGACGTGTGACGGGAGCACCAAGCAGGCGTTCACGTACCGTCCCGCCGACAAGACGCTGTACAACGCGGCGGCGAACGCCTGCGTCACCGTTCCCAACGACAACCCCGCGGACGGCAACGACCTCCACATCTACGCGTGTGCCGCGGGCGGTGTCCCGGCCCAGCAGTGGAGCTTCGACACCACCACCACCTCCATCTACGACGCGGCCGGCAACCGCCTGATCGAGGAAACCGGAAGCTCCCGGACCCTGTACCTCGGTGAAGCCGAGATCACCGTCGACAAGACCGGCCGGGCCATCGACGCGGTCCGCCACTACGGTGGCCCCGGAGCCACCACCGTCCGGACCACGTACGGCAAGCCGACCGGCCACAAGCTCAACGTCCTGCTGGCCGACCACCACAACACGGCCACCGCCTCCGTCGACCAGTCCGCCGGACAAAAGATCACCCGGCGCAAGACCGACCCGTACGGCAACACCCGGGGCGCCGTGGTGAACGGCTGGCCCGGCAGCCGTGGCTTCCTCGGCACGGGCGTCGACGACTCCTCGACCGGCCTGACCCACATCGGGGCCCGTGAGTACGACCCCGTCACGGGTCGCTTCCTGTCGGTGGACCCGCTCATCGACATCACCGACCCGCTCCAGATGAACGGCTACACGTACGCCAACGGCAATCCCCTCACCAACTGGGACCCGACGGGCATGGCACTCGAAGAGTGCATGAGCGGCATGTACGTGTGCACCAACCGGGGTACCCAGCCCGTCAGCAAGGGCAGGCGGTACGACGAGATCGTCTCGCAGAACCTGGCCGCCCAGCGGCAGCAGTCCATCAACCGCCAATACGCCCAGCACTACGGTTCCGGTGTGGTCGGGCAGGCGCAGCAGTCCTACGACCGCGCCGTGGACATGTTCACCGAGGGTCAGAAGTACGTCCGCAACACCAGCAACACTTCCAAGGAAGAGTTGCACAAGATGCAGGTCAAGTACGACCCGACCGCTCACAGCGTCCCCAAGCAGGTCGCGTACAAGATGTGGATGTACGGGGCTTCCGTCGAGGAGGTCGAGTACTTCAGCGAGCACTATTGCGACTTCGTGACGTGCAGCACGTGGGACGAGGCGGCGGTCTCCGGCAAGGGAATCGACAGCCCCCTCTACGAGCCCAATGAATCCGAGCTCGTGGGAGAGGAGATCGCCAAGGGGCTCGGGTACGCGGCAGGGCGCGCGGGTATCGGGTCCGGGGGCAAGGAAAGGCCCCGGTTCTGCGCGACGAACAGCTTCGTCGCCGGAACCGAAGTCCTCATGGCCGACGGCTCCACGAAGCCGATCGAGGAACTCGAACCCGAGGACCGGGTCCTCGCGACGGATCCCGAATCGGGTGAGACCGCGGCGAAATCCGTCACCGCCACCATCCTCACCGAAGACGACAAGACCTACGTAGACATCTCCGTCTCCACTCCTGACGGAATTCGCGACATCACCACCACGGGCCACCACCCGTTCTGGTCGGAATCCGATCGGGCCTGGCTCGACGCCGATCAGCTGAAGCCGGGCACAACGCTCCGCACGGACGAGGGCGCGACCGTCACGGTCGCTCGCACGCTCGTCTACCAGGCGGCCGACAAGACGTACAACCTGACCGTCGCAGACCTCCACACGTACTATGTGCTGGCAGGCGCCACGCCGGTACTCGTGCACAATGCCGGTGGCGGCGAGGATGATTACAACCAGGCGATGAACAAGGCGCTGGCATGGCTTGAGGCGCGTGGGTTCAATGCCGAAAAGCCGACGATCGGCAAGTTCGGCACGATCAAGGGCCAGCCCATCGGAATGCAGACCGGTGACGGTAAGACGGGCTTCCGGATCGAGTTTGACGAGCGTAGTGGCGCCCACATCAACGTATGGAGCGGGAAAGAAAAGGGTCCGCACTATGAGTTCAAAGCGACCGAGTCGACCGTGACGAGGATCCAGAGCCGGTTTGGATGCTGATGATGACTGAAAACTACTGGGCGGACACCGTGTACGGGGCCCCGCCGCTCGAAGGTCTGGAGCGCTGCGATGCTTCGGTCGTCTTCGACTGGCTGGACCTTCGGTTTCCGGTCGCGGGATCGAAAATCGACTGGTCCCGCGTGCAAGGACAGCATGCGCACTGGAGTGTTTCCGATGAAGTGCAGCTTGCTGAAATGACGGTGAGGGAAGTGGCTCTGCGCACTCTCCCGGACTCGACGGTCGACCACGTCGGAGACGGACTCTCCCCCTACGGGGTACGTTTTTCCGAGGCCGTCTGCGCCCCGGTCGTCGCCGAACTGCTTGAAATCCCCGAGCACCACTACTTCCTCGCCGTGGACAGGTCGTGGATCGTGGTCGTCACTACCGAGGGAGACCTCGACGTGGTCGATCAGCTTCATTTCGAGAATGATCAGCTCGAAGGGCCTGCTGATCGCTGACCCGCTGAGCGGTCGTCCGCGCACGACGTAAAGACGGCCTGTGCGCCCCGGAAGGGGTGCACAGGCCGTCTTTCGTGTCGCTGGAGCCGCGGAGGTCAGTCCTTGATCTCGCAGATGGCCGCGCCGGACGTCAGGGACGCGCCGACCTCCGCCGACAGGCCGACGATCGTGCCCGACCGGTGCGCGTTCAGCGGCTGTTCCATCTTCATCGCCTCGAGGACGACGATCAGGTCGCCCTCGTTGACCTGCTGGCCCTCCTCGACCGCGACCTTGACGATCGTGCCCTGCATGGGCGAGGCCAGCGTGTCGCCGGAGGCGGCCGGGCCGGACTTCTTCGCCGCGCGACGCTTGGGCTTCGCGCCGCCGGCTGCGGCGGTGCGGGCCAGGGTCATGCCCAGCGAGGACGGGAGGGAGACCTCCAGGCGCTTGCCGCCGACCTCGACGACCACGGTCTCGCGGCCCGGCTCGTCCTCGGTGTCGTCCACGGCGGGAACCACGAACGCCGGGATCTCGTTGACGAACTCGGTCTCGATCCAGCGGGTGTGGATCGTGAACGGGTCGGAGGTGAAGGCCGGGTCGGCGACGACCGCGCGGTGGAACGGGATGGCCGTGGCCATGCCCTCCACGTCGAACTCGGCCAGCGCGCGCGCCGCCCGCTGCAGGGCCTGCTCGCGCGTGGCGCCCGTAACGATGAGCTTGGCGAGCAGGGAGTCCCACGCGGGGCCGATGACCGAGCCGCTCTCGACGCCCGCGTCGAGGCGGACGCCCGGGCCGGACGGGGCGGCGAACTTGGTGACGGTGCCCGGCGCCGGGAGGAAGCCGCGGCCCGGGTCCTCGCCGTTGATGCGGAACTCGAAGGAGTGGCCGCGCATGACCGGGTCCCCGTAGCCGAGCTCCTCGCCGTCGGCGATGCGGAACATCTCGCGCACCAGGTCGATGCCGGCGACCTCTTCGGTCACCGGGTGCTCGACCTGCAGGCGGGTGTTGACCTCGAGGAAGGAGATGAGGCCGTCGGCGGAGACGAGGAACTCGACGGTTCCCGCGCCGACGTAGCCGGCCTCCTTCAGGATCGCCTTCGAGGCGGCGTAGAGCTCCGCGTTCTGCGCGTCGCTCAGGAACGGCGCGGGGGCCTCCTCCACCAGCTTCTGGTGGCGGCGCTGCAGCGAGCAGTCACGGGTGGAGACGACGACCACGTTGCCGTGGGAGTCGGCCAGGCACTGGGTCTCGACGTGCCGCGGCTTGTCGAGGTACTGCTCGACGAAGCACTCGCCGCGACCGAAGGCGGCGATGGCCTCGCGCACGGCGGAGTCGTAGAGCTCCGGCACCTCTTCGAGGTTCCGGGCGACCTTCAGACCGCGACCGCCACCGCCGAAAGCGGCCTTGATCGCGATCGGCAGCCCGTGCTCCTTGGCGAAGGCGACGACCTCGTCCGACCCGGAGACCGGGTCGGGCGTGCCGGCCACGAGCGGCGCGCCGGCGCGCAGCGCGATGTGGCGGGCGGCGACCTTGTCGCCGAGGTCGCGGATCGCCTGCGGCGGCGGGCCGATCCAGGTCAGGCCCGCGTCGATGACGGCCTGCGCGAAGTCGGCGTTCTCGGAGAGGAAGCCGTATCCGGGATGGATGGCGTCCGCACCGGAATCGGCTGCGGCCTGCAGGATCTTGGACATGTCCAAGTAGCTGGCGGCCGGGGTGTCACCGCCCAACGCGAAAGCTTCGTCGGCCGCGCGGACATGCAGAGCGTCCCGGTCCGGATCGGCGTAGACGGCTACGCTCCCGATCCCGGCATCCCGGCAGGCCCGAGCAACGCGGACTGCGATTTCGCCACGGTTGGCGATGAGCACCTTGCGCACGATGGCTCCCTCCTTGAAACAAGCTGAGTTTAGGGACAGCCCACACGGCCTTTCGACCCTTCCCCAGAGGTGACCTTGCCCACACACAGTGTGATTCGAGTCTGACTGGAGTCGAAAAAACCCATGCGGCGCCCCAAGTCAGGGGGATCCCCGACTGCACAGTAACCCTGTCGCGCGGTCCTGGTCTCTGTCCGCCAGGTCAGCGGGCCCGGGTGATTCTTTGTCGAGTCCCTACGAACGGCCCATTCATTCTTTGCGTGACCGCCGTGAGGAGACCCGCGCCGATGCCGGACCGACGCCGGACCGACGCCACGCCGATGCCGGGCGGTCATCGGGTGGGAGCCCCACCGTAACGAAGCGGTCCCGGCCCCTTGTCGGCAGGATTACCCGTTAGTAGCCTCCTGGCGTCGAACAGGCTTGTGCTTGTGGGGGATGGGGGCGTCGTGGCTGGTGTGGGTGGCGTGGTGCTGCGGAGATCCGTGGCCGGAGCGACCGCGGTCGTACTGGTCGCCGAGGGGGCGGTGCTGGCCTTCGTCCACCTCGTCCTGGGCCGGACCACCGCGAACCAGTCGATGTCCATCGCGGGCATGGATCCGTCCGTCATGTCCAAGGCGACCTACGCGATGGGCGCCGGCATGGGCGGCTTCCTGCTGCTCTGTGCCGTCTTCCTCGCCGTCGCCGCGATCCGCGACCGGGCGCCGGGAACCTTCGCCCGTGTGCTCCTCGTCACCGCCGCCGTCACCCACGGACTGCTCGGCGCCCTCGTCGTCGGCCTGGTCGGCTGGCCCGCCTTCGGGGTGATGATGGCGATCCTGTGCCTGCTGGTGGCGAGCCTGATGCTCTACTCGGCCAAGGACGCGCGCGGGGCCGACGCGGGCGCCCGGGGCGCGGACGGCGCCGGCGGCGGCCCCGAGGTCCAGGACGCGCCGCCGGGTCACCCGCTGCTCGGGGACTTCGGGGATTTCAAGCCCACAAGTCCGTGATCGACACGCCCAGTTCGGCCAGCAGGGAGCGCAGCAGCGGCAGGGAGATCCCGATCACATTGCCGTGATCCCCGTCGATGCCCTCGATGAACGGCGCCGACAGCCCGTCCAGGGTGAACGCCCCCGCCACGTGCAGCGGCTCCCCGCTCGCCACGTACGCCGCCACCTCCGCGTCCGTCGGCTCGCCGAAGCGGACCGTGGTCGACGCCGTGGCCGAGACCTGGCGGCCCGTCGCCGTGTCGATCACGCAGTGCCCGGTGCGCAGCACCCCGGCGCGCCCGCGCATGGACTTCCAGCGGGCCGTCGCCTCCTCGGCGTCCGCCGGCTTGCCCAGCGCCTCGCCGTCCAGCTCCAGCACGGAGTCGCAGCCGATCACCAGGGCGCCCGCGGCCTCGTCCAGGGCCGCCACGACGGCCGCCTTCGCCTCGGCCAGCGCGAGGGCCAGCTCGGCGGGGGAGTCGGCGGTCAGGGCGTCCTCGTCGAAGCCGCTGACGATCACGTGCGGGGCGAGCCCGGCCTGCCGCATCAAGTTCAGCCGGGCGGGCGAGGCGGAGGCGAGGACGAGCGAGTGGCGGGCGTCGGGGCGGTGTTCGGCAGTCATGTCCGCCATCGTAGGGCGGCCCGGGCGGCGGGCTGCCACAGCCCGGGAGGGGGCGTCCGGGCTCGCCGCCGCAGGGAGGGGGTCTCCGGGCAGCCGCAGCCGGCACGCGGGGTGCGTGGGCCGCGGCCGGGCGGCGATCACCGGGCGGCCGCCGGGAGGCGATCTAGAATCCGCCCAGGCCGAGCACGTACACCACGACGATCATGGCGATGACGACGACCACCGTCATCCGCCGGACCATCGCCTGGGCCTCGCGCATGTCCTTCGGCGGCTCGTCTTCAGGGTCTGACCAGAGCATTCCCCGATCCTGGCCCCGGCAACGGCTGTGGCGCCTGAGTACGGGTACTCAGGCGCCACGCCGGTTTGCGTCATTCTTCGGCCGGCCCGGGCCAGGAGGCGGCCCGGAGAGCGCCCAGGAGGCCTGGGAGGCCTAGGAGGGCCAGTACGTACGCCCCCACGCGCCCGGACCGGGCCGCGGCAGCGTCCGCCGGGCCACCCGGACCGGCGCGGCCCACGCGTCCGCCACCCGCTGCGCGCCCGGCGGCACCGATGCCAGCGCCGCCGCGCGCGCTTGGACCACCGCCAGTGCGGCGGCCAGCTCCTCCGGGGTCGGGTTCCCCTTGACGACCTTGATCATCACTGCGAGCTCCTCGTGGTGCCGGCTAGAGGGGGATGTTGCCGTGCTTCTTCGGGGGCAGGGACTCCCGCTTGGTGCGCAGCTGCCGCAGCCCCTTCACCACGTGTGCCCGGGTCTCGGACGGCATCGTCACCGCGTCGATGTAACCGCGCTCGGCGGCCGTGTACGGGTTCAGCAGCGCGTCCTCGTACTCGGTGATGAGCCGCGCCCGGGTCTCCTCGGCGTTGCCGGCCTCCTCCGCTTCGGCGATGGCCCTGCGGTGCAGGATGTTCACCGCGCCCTGCGCGCCCATGACCGCGATCTGCGCGGTCGGCCAGGCGAGGTTTAGGTCGGCGCCCAGGTGCTTGGAGCCCATGACGTCGTAGGCGCCGCCGAAGGCCTTGCGGGTGATGACGGTGATCAGGGGGACGGTCGCCTCGGCGTACGCGTAGATCAGCTTCGCGCCGCGCCGGATGATTCCGTTGTACTCCTGGTCGGTGCCCGGCAGGAAGCCCGGCACGTCGACGAACGTCAGCACCGGGATGTTGAAGGCGTCGCAGGTCCGTACGAAGCGGGCCGCCTTCTCGGAGGCGTCGATGTCCAGGCAGCCGGCGAACTGCATCGGCTGGTTGGCGACGACCCCGACCGGGTGGCCCTCGACGCGGCCGAAGCCGGTGAGGATGTTAGGCGCGAACAGCGACTGCGTCTCCAGGAACTCCGCGTCGTCGAGCACGTGCTCGATCACGGTGTGCATGTCGTACGGCTGGTTCGCGCTGTCCGGGATCAGTACGTCGAGCTCGCGGTCGGTCTCGGAGACCTCGGTGTCGGCTTCCTCGGGGAAGGCCGGGGCCTCGGAGAGGTTGTTCGACGGGAGGTAGGACAGCAGCGACTTCACGTACTCGATGGCGTCCTTCTCGTCACCCGCCATGTGGTGCGCGACGCCGGACGTGCTGTTGTGCGTGCGCGCCCCGCCCAGCTCCTCGAAGCCGACGTCCTCGCCGGTGACGGTCTTGATGACGTCCGGACCGGTGATGAACATGTGCGAGGTCTGGTCGACCATGACCGTGAAGTCGGTGATGGCGGGGGAGTACACGGCCCCGCCGGCGCAGGGCCCGACGACCAGGCTGATCTGCGGGATCACTCCGGAGGCGTGCACGTTGCGGCGGAAGATCTCGCCGTACATGCCGAGCGCGCTGACGCCCTCCTGGATGCGGGCGCCGCCGGAGTCGTTGATGCCGACCAGCGGGCAGCCGGTCTTCAGCGCGAAGTCCATCACCTTCATGATCTTCTGGCCGTAGACCTCGCCGAGGGCTCCGCCGAACACGGTGAAGTCCTGCGAGAACAGGGCGACGGGACGCCCGTCGACGGTGCCGTAGCCGGTGACGACGCCGTCCCCGTACGGGCGGGTCTTCTCCAGCCCGAAGTTCGTCGACCGGTGCCGGGCGAACTCGTCGAGCTCGACGAAGGACCCCTCGTCCAGCAGGAGGGCCACCCGCTCACGCGCCGTCAGCTTTCCCTTGGCGTGCTGCTTCTCCACCGCCCGCCCGGACCCGGCATGGGTGGCTTCCTCGACGCGGCGCTGCAGATCCGCGATCTTCCCCGCGGTGGTGTGCATGTCGATCGGCTCTGACGGTTGTGACATCGGGGTCGCGGCTCCCTGCGTGGTGTCAACGGCCTGGCAAATTACGTGACTACTACTAGCTACTGGTGCGTAGCGTATCGGCGGGCATGGCGCTCGGCAGTGCGGCGTTTGACACACCTAATCTGGCTTGCATGACGCCATCAGATGCATCAGGCGGGGCTTCGACCGGAGCTTCCGCGGGCCGCTGGTCGAACCTGGACCGGCCGCCGTTGAACGTCGCCGCGCTGCAGCGGGCTCTCGTGACCGGGGAGGGGCTGTGGACCTCGCTGGAGGTGGTCGGGTCCACCGGGTCGACCAACAGCGACCTCTCCGCGCGGGCCGGGGAGCTGGCCGAGGGGGCCGTGCTCGTCGCCGAGCAGCAGACCGCCGGGCGCGGGCGGCTGGACCGGAGCTGGATCGCCCCGGCGCGGTCCGGACTGTTCTTCTCCGTACTGCTCAAGCCCGGGCCGCAGGTGCCGCCGGAGCGGTGGGGGTGGCTGACCCTGCTGGCCGGGGTGGCCACCGCGACCGGCTTGTCGCGGGCCGCCGGGGTGGACACCGCCCTCAAGTGGCCCAACGACCTGCTGGTCGCCGTGGACGGGGAGGAGCGCAAGACCGGCGGGATCCTCGCCGAGCGCGTCGACGACGGGGTCGTCATCGGGATCGGGCTCAACGTGACCATGACCGACGACGAGCTGCCGGTGGAGACCGCCGGATCGCTGCTGCTGGCCAAGGCCTCCGTCACCGACCGGAACCCGCTGCTCAAGGCCGTGCTCCGCTCGCTGGAGCAGTGGTACGGGGACTGGCGCGCGGCCGGGGGCGATCCGGCGGCCAGCGGTCTGCAGGAGACGTACGCGGCGGGCTGCGCGACCCTCGGCAAGCACGTGCGGGCCGAGCTCCCGGGCGGGCGCACTCTCACCGGGACGGCCGAAGCGGTGGACGCGGACGGGCGGCTCGTCGTACGGACGGCGGACGGGGAGCGGGAGGCCGTGGGGGCAGGGGACGTGGTCCATCTGCGGTCGGTCCGGTAAGCCGCCGGGCAGCCGCCCCCGGGTGACGGAGCAGGGGAGTGAGCTACGGCACACCTGCCGTATGGTTTAGGCGATCCCGGTCCTTGCGGTGATCAACCGGTTGGGCAGTGCGCACGGATATGGACAGGAGGCGGCCCTTGACCGTCGACGACCCGCAGTCCAGCGCGCCCGCCCCCGGAACGGCGCCGTCCTCCGGAACCGCGTCGGGCTCCGGAACCGCGCCGGCCTCCGGCGCGGCCGCGAGCCCGGCCACCCCGATCGGCCGCGACCAGCACACTCCCCACCACGAGGTCGACCACACGGCCCAGCCGACGGCCGACCCGCTCGCCATCCGCCTGGAGCAGCTGATCCTGGGCGCCGAGCGCCGGTACACCCCCTTCCAGGCGGCCCGCAGCGCCGGAGTCTCGATGGAGCTCGCCTCCCGCTTCTGGCGGGCCATGGGCTTCGCGGACATCGGCCAGGCCAAGGCCCTGACGGAGGCGGACGTACTGGCGCTGCGCCGGCTCGCCGGCCTCGTCGAGGCCGGGCTGCTCAGCGAGCCGATGGCGGTGCAGGTGGCACGGTCCACCGGGCAGACCACGGCACGGCTCGCGGAGTGGCAGATCGACTCCTTCCTGGAAGGGCTGACGGAGCCGCCGGAGCCGGGAATGACCCGTACGGAGGTCACGTACCCGCTGGTCGAGCTGCTGCTGCCGGAGCTGGAGGAGTTCCTCGTCTACGTGTGGCGGCGCCAGCTGGCGGCCGCGACCGGGCGGGTCGTGCAGGTGGCGGACGACGAGGAGATGGTCGACCGGCGGCTCGCGGTGGGATTCGCGGACCTGGTGGGCTTCACCCGTCTGACGCGGCGGCTGGAGGAGGAGGAGCTCGGCGAGCTCGTCGAGGCCTTCGAGACCACGGCGGCGGACCTGGTCGCGGCGCACGGCGGCCGGCTGATCAAGACGCTCGGCGACGAGGTGCTGTACTGCGCCGACGACGCGGGCACGGCGGCGGAGATCGCGCTGCGGCTGATCGAGACGATGGGCGCCGATCCGCAGATGCCGGAGCTGCGGGTGGGCATCGCCTTCGGGACCGTGACGACCCGGATGGGCGACGTCTTCGGGACCACGGTGAACCTGGCCTCGCGGCTCACGTCCATAGCGCCGAAGGACGCCGTGCTGGTCGACGGCGCGATGGCCGAGGAGCTCGGGCGGACGGGCGCGGCGCCGGTATCGGAGAAAGAGGCGGAGGCGGAGGAGGGCGGCGGCGTGTACCGCTTCGCGCTCCAGCCGATGTGGCAGCGGCCGGTGCGCGGGCTGGGTCTCGTGGAGCCCTGGTCGCTGACGCGGCGGAACCCTAAGATCCCCGGGTAACGTTCGTTAACCGGGAGGGTCGCCCTGTGTCCGAGCCTGTCTCTGCATCACCCGAATCGCCTGCATCGCCCGTATCGGATGCATCGCCCGTGTCGGAATTCGTGGCCGTGCGCCGGCATGACGGCGGTGTCGTGGAGCTGGTCCTGGACCGGCCCAAGGCGATGAACGCGGTGTCCACGGAGATGGCGCGGGCGATCGGTTCCGCCTGCGCCTCGCTCGCGGCGGACGCGTCGGTACGGGTCGTCGTGCTCTCCTCGACCGCCGGGAGGGCGTTCTGCGTGGGCGCGGACCTCAAGGAGCGCAACTCCCTGTCGGACGCCGAGCTGGTGCGGCAGCGGCCGACCACGCGGGGCGCGTACGGGGGCGTGCTGGAGCTGCCGATGCCGACGATCGCGGCGGTGCACGGGTTCGCGCTGGGCGGCGGCTTCGAGCTGGCCCTCGCGTGCGACGTCATCGTGGCCGACGAGACCGCGGTGGTGGGGCTGCCCGAGGTGTCGGTCGGCGTGATCCCCGGAGGCGGCGGGACGCAGCTGCTGCCCCGGCGGGTGGGGGCGGCGCGGGCCGCGGAGCTGATCTTCACCGCGCGGCGCGTGGAGGCCGGCGAGGCGCTGGCCCTGGGGCTGGTCGACTCGGTGGTCCCGGCGGGGTCGGACCGGGAAGAGGCGCTCGCCCTGGCCGCGCGGATGGCGGCGAACTCCCCCGTCGGACTGCGGGCGGCGAAGCGGGCGCTGCGGCTCGGGCACGGGATGGACCTGACGGCCGGGCTGGAGATCGAGGACGCGGCGTGGCGTTCGGCCGCCTTCTCGGGGGACCGGGCGGAGGGCGTGGCGGCGTTCAACGAGAAGCGCAGGCCGGTGTGGCCGGGGGTGTGACCTTCCCTGTTGCCCGGGGTGGGTTCGCGGCGCCCGCGTTTTCCCGTCACCAGGCGTGATCTTGGTGCCACCGAATGTCGCGTCAATTGTCACCAAATCGGACAAAACCTCTAACCTGGGGTGATGGGTGTTGACGGGCGGCTTCGAGCCGTCGTGGGCCTCGCGCAGGCCATGGCGGCCGCGTGCGCGCCGCGGGACAGTGTCCGGGCCGCGGCGCGGGGGGCGAGGCTGGCGATGGACGGGTCGTTCGCCGCCATCTCCGCGTGGGAGCGGGAGCGCGGGCGCCTGCGGGTGCTCGTGAACGAGGGGGAGCGCCGGGCCGGGGAGGAGGAGTTCCCCGAGGACGAGTCGTACCCCGTCCACGACTTTCCGGAGATCACGGAGTTCCTGCACGAGCGCTGGGTGGGCGGTGGCGGACCCCACGCCTGGGTGGAGAGCGCGGTCGGGGACCGGCCGGGCCGCAGGGGAGAGGCGCTGCGCGGGCGCGGGCGCGGGACGTGCGTGGTCGCGCCGATCGTGCTGAGCGGGCGGGCGTGGGGCGAGCTGTACGTGGCCAGGGACGAGGGGCTGCCGGACTTCGACGAGGACGACGCGGAGTTCGCGACCGTCCTGGCGGCGGTGGTCGCGGCCGGGCTCGCGCAGAACGACCGGCTGGAGGAGGCCCGGCGGCTCGCCTTCACCGATCCGCTGACCGGGCTGGCCAACCGGCGGGCCGTGGACATGCGGCTCGACGAGGCGCTGGAGGAGCACCGCAGGAGCGTGGCGGCCGGGGCGGCCGGGGCGGGCGATGCGGGCGGGGCGGGCGGGGCGGGCGGTCCGGCGACCGTGGTCAGCCTGGTCGTCTGTGACCTGAACGGCCTCAAGAAGGTCAACGACACGCTCGGCCATGCGATGGGCGACCGGTTGCTGGAACGTTTCGGCTCCGTGCTCAGCCTGTGCGGGGCGATGCTGCCGGGATCTCTGGTCGCGCGGCTGGGCGGGGACGAGTTCTGCCTGGTCAGCGTCGGGCCTTCGGCGGACGAGGTGGTGCGGGTCACCGAGGAGGTGTGCCTGCGCGCCGCCGAACTGGAGCTGGGCGAGGGGGTCGCCTGCGGGGTCGCGTCGACCGGGGATCCGATCGGCCCGGTGAAGTCCTCGCGGCGGCTGTTCCGGCTGGCGGACGCGGCGCAGTACAAGGCGAAGGCCGCGCGATCGCCGAAGCCGGTGGTGGCGGGGCGGGACACGGCGGTCGTCCGGCTGGCGGATGCGGCGCAGCGGGATGCGGGGGAGCGGCGGCGGTTTCGGGGGCGGGCGTAGCCGTCGCCGCCGCGCCGCGCCGCGCCGCGCCGGCTGCCGGGGGGTGTCTCCGGGCTCTGCCCGGACCCCGGGGGCAAGCGCCGGACGGGCGCGGGCTTCGCACGGCCACGGCCTCAAGCGCGCCGGGCGGGCTGAAAAAGGGCGCCTGGGCTTCGCCCCGGGTCCCGCGCCTCAAACGTCGGCGGGGCTGGGTTTTGGCCTGCGCCGGGTGAGTCCGCCGCCTGGTGGATTCGAGGGGTGACATGAAGGGATTCAGTCCGTAGGGTGCTGAATATGGATATGCAAACTGTCGTGGTGGGAACGTCCGGGACCACCGCCGAGGACGTGATCGCGGTCGCTCGCGGCAACGCCCGCGTCGAGCTTTCCGGTGAGGCGGTTGCCGCGCTGGGGCGGGCTCGCGCGATCGTGGACGCGCTCGCCGCCAAGCCCGAGCCCGTCTACGGGGTGTCCACCGGGTTCGGCGCACTCGCCTCCCGGCACATCAGCCCCGAGCTGCGTGCGCAGCTCCAGCGCAACATCGTCCGTTCGCACGCCGCCGGCATGGGCCCGCGCGTCGAGCGCGAGGTCGTGCGCGCGCTGATGTTCCTGCGGCTGAAGACCGTCGCCTCCGGGCACACCGGCGTGCGGCCGTCCGTCGCGCAGACGATGGCCGACGTCCTCAACGCCGGGATCACCCCCGTCGTCCACGAGTACGGGTCCCTCGGGTGCTCCGGAGACCTCGCCCCGCTGTCGCACTGCGCGCTCGCGCTCATGGGCGAAGGTGACGCGGAAGGCCCCGACGGGGTCGTCCGGCCCGCCGGGGAGCTGCTCGCCGAGGCCGGGATCACCCCCGTCGAGCTCCGCGAGAAGGAGGGCCTCGCCCTCCTCAACGGCACCGACGGCATGCTCGGCATGCTGGTCATGGCCCTCGCCGACCTCGGCAAGCTGTACACCTCCGCCGACATCACCGCCGCCCTGACCCTGGAGGCACTGCTCGGCACGGAGAAGGTCCTCCAGCCCGAGCTGCACGCCATCCGCCCGCACCCCGGCCAGGGCGCCTCCGCCGCCAACATGGCCGCCGTCCTGAAGGGCTCCGGGCTCACCGGGCACTTCCAGGAGGAGTCCGCCCCGCGCGTGCAGGACGCCTACTCCGTGCGCTGCGCCCCGCAGGTCGCCGGTGCGGGCCGCGACACCATGGCGCACGCCGCCCTGGTGGCCTCGCGCGAGCTGGCCGCATCCGTCGACAACCCGGTGGTGCTGCCCGACGGGCGCGTGGAGTCCAACGGCAACTTCCACGGCGCCCCGGTCGCGTACGTCCTGGACTTCCTCGCCATCGCGGCCGCCGACCTCGGCTCCATCGCGGAGCGGCGCACCGACCGGCTGCTCGACAAGAACCGCAGCCACGGCCTGCCGCCGTTCCTCGCGGACGACGCCGGCGTGGACTCCGGTCTGATGATCGCCCAGTACACGCAGGCCGCCCTGGTCAGCGAGATGAAGCGGCTCGCGGTCCCGGCCTCCGCCGACTCGATCCCCTCCTCCGCCATGCAGGAGGACCACGTCTCCATGGGGTGGTCGGCCGCGCGCAAGCTCCGTACCGCCGTCGACAACCTCACCCGGATCGTGGCGATCGAGCTGTACGCCGCCACCCGCGCCATCGAGCTGCGCCACGGGCTCACCCCGGCGCCGGCCAGCCAGGCCGCCATCTCCGCCGCGCGCGCGGCGGGCGTGGAGGGTCCCGGGCCGGACCGGTTCCTCGCGCCCGACCTGGCCGCCGCGGACGCGTTCGTCCGGTCGGGTGCGCTCGTGACCGCCGTGGAGGCCGTGACGGGCCCCCTGGCCTGATCGCCTCCCGTGGAACGGGCAAGGGCCGCGGCCCGGGGCACCACCCCGGGCCGCGGCCCTTTTCCGTGCGGGGAACCCGTGCGGGAGCGCGGGGCCCGTGCCTGCCGCGCCAGCCGCTACCGCGTGCGCGAGCTGCGGATCGAGAAGGCCACGAAGCCGGCCCCGAGGCCTAGGCATAGCGTGCCGCCCAGCAGGTACGGGGTGGTGTCGATGCCGCCGCTGTCGGCGAGCTCGAGCGAGACGCCGGCGCCCGATACGGCCGATACGGCCTGGACCCGGGCGCTTTCGGCGGCGGACGCGCCGGCGGCGGCGGTCGCGTGCCCGGGGGCGGTGGCGTTGGCCGACGGGACGAACCACAGAGCGGCGAGGAGGGTGGTCGCTCCGAGAGCGGTGAGTGTCGATCGACGTGCGGACACGGTGCGATCCCCCTTGTGGCAGCAGCGAATTGGCCGTGTCCGGTGATGGTACCTCCGGTGCGCTCCGGGCTTCGGCCCGGTGGCGAAGAAGCCGGCGGGAAGGCGCCGGTGGGAGGGGGGTCGGCCCCATCTCGGTGAATATCGCTCATTTTTGGACATCAGGAGTAAATGCCCCGCTCGCCGGGTGCGTGGATGTCGGGGAAAGGGGCGGGTCGTGGGAAACCCGGGGATTGCGCGGGATTACCCTCCGTCGTATGAACCCTTCTGAGACATCACGTTATGTACGACTTCGGGTGGATCTGGTACTCGAAGTACCCGACGTGGACGCGCTCACCGGAGCCGCGCTCGCGCACATCAAGGCCGACGAGTTCATGCCGGACGAGGAGCGCGCCCACGCGGAGGCCGCGGTCCGGGAGGACGAATCGGAGGCTTTGGCCTACTTGGTGGACCCGACCGACCTGGTCGCGGATATCCCCGGAGTGGAGCTCGCGCAGGCTTCCTGGAGCAGCGAGCCCGTGGAATACGACCCCGAGTCCATGGAGTGGGACCTGGACGAGGAAGATGGGGACATCGACGAAGAGGCTGACAGCGTCTGACGGTGGGGTTGACCACATTCGAATGGGATGTGGAAGCGACTCGGGGTGTCAACGCGTTGTCAGGACGAGGCAGGGGGGTCATGCCCCCCTGTCCGGGGAACGGGGTTCCGCAACGATGGAGTGGCGTGTGAGGACGGACAGCAAGCGTCGGAGAAGGTCCCTGGTGGCCATATCCGCCGTACTCGGTGGCGTACTGGTGCTCGCGGGATGCAATGACGCGGGTGGCGGGGGGGACGCGCCGAAGGCCGACGGGGAGGCCTCGGCCAAGGCCGATGTCGACGCGGCGGCGGCCAAGGACGCCTCCAAGGCGCGAATAACCATCACTCCCAAGGACGGCGCCGCCAACGTCGGCCTGAACGACGCCGCGAACGTGACCGTCGTCGACGGCACGCTCACCCAGGTCGAGCTGAAGGCCAGCGACGGCGCCGCGGTGGCGGGCAAGATCGCCGACGACGGCAAGAGCTGGAAGCCGGACGGTGCGCTGAAGCGCTCGACCAAGTACGCGCTGTCGGCGACCGCGAAGGACGAGGCGGGCCGCGAGGCGCACGAGAACGCCTCTTTCACCACCGTCTCCCCGGAGAACAGCTTCGTCGGCTCCTTCATACCGGACGAGGGCAAGACCGTCGGCGTGGGCATGCCGGTCTCGATCACCTTCAACAAGCCGATCAAGGACAAGAAGGCCGTCCAGGCGGGCATCACCGTCACCTCCACCAGCGGCCAGGAAGTCGTGGGCCACTGGTTCAGCGCGCAGCGACTGGACTTCCGCCCGGAGAAGTACTGGCAGGCGAACTCCACCGTCACGCTGAAGCTGGCGCTGGACGGCGTCCAGGGCGGCCCCGGCATCCAGGGCGTGCAGAACAAGACCGTCACCTTCAAGATCGGCCGTAGCCAGGTCTCCACGGTCGACGCGAAGACCAAGAAGATGACGGTGACCCGGGACGGCGCGGTCCTCAAGACCATCCTGATCTCGGCGGGCTCCCCGGAGAACCCGACGTACAACGGCCAGATGGTGATCTCCGAGAAGTTCAAGGAGACCCGGATGAACGGTGCCACCGTCGGTTTCACCGACGACGACGGCAAGGGCGAGTACGACATCAAGGACGTTCCGCACGCGATGCGGCTGTCGAACTCCGGCACCTTCGTCCACGGCAACTACTGGGGCTCGGACTCGATCTTCGGCAGCGTCAACACCAGCCACGGCTGTGTCGGCCTGAACGATGCCAAGGGTGCGAACGACCCGAACCAGCCGGCGGCCTGGTTCTACGACAACTCCCTCATCGGAGACGTCGTCACGGTCGTCAACTCCCCGGACAAGACCATCAAGCCGGACAACGGCCTCAACGGCTGGAACATGAGCTGGGCGGACTGGAAGGCCGGCGCGGCCCTCTGACGCGCCGATAGAACGGAACCCTCGCGACGACGGCGGGGAGCCCCCGGGGTGAAACCCGGCGCGGCTCCCCGCCGTTCGTCTTCTCATCCGACTCTTACCCGCGGCTTATCCGGCGATCAGAGGTGCTGCCTAGGTTCGGCCGCATGTTCTTCACCTACCTCCGGCGCGAGTTGCGCCGCCGCAGGAAGGCGGCGCTCGTCGTCGCCTCCGGACTCGCCCTGGGCATCGCCCTCGTCATCGTCGTCACCTCGGTCTCGGCCGGGATGGCGCAGGCGCAGGGCAAGGTCCTCCAGTCGCTCTACGGCCTCGGGACGGACATGACCGTCACCAAGGCCCAGACCCCGCCGGCCGAGGGCGACACGGCCGCCCGCCCCCGGTTCCAGTTCGACGCGAAGGGGGAGGGCGACACGGACGCCGAGGCCGAGCAGAGCAGCGACCTCGTCATGCCGCAGGGCTTCCAGACGCTCGACGCCGCGACCGTGGCCAAGGTGTCCGGCCAGGAAGGCGTCGCCCAGGCCGTCGGCGGGCTCAGCCTTCAGGTGATGAAGGTCAACGGGCAGTTCAAGCGCGGTGAGTTCAAGCGGGCGGAGGGCGCCGCGAGTGGCGGCGCCGCCGCCAAGCCCGGCGCCACCGGCGGCGGTACGGGCGGTGCCGCGGGCGGCACGACGGGCAAGGTCGAGGGCGGCGGCGCCGACTTCGACGTCAACTCCTTCTCCGTGTACGGCGCGGACGTCACGCGGCCCGAACTGGGCCCGCTCACCACCTCGAAGATCACCTCGGGTCGCGGCTTCCAGGCCGGCGAGACCGACGCGGCCGTCGCCGTCGTCGACAGCGCCTACGCCACGAAGAACAAGCTCGCCGTCGACTCCGAAGTGACCATCAAGACGGCCAAGTTCAAGGTCGTCGGCATCGCCACCGCCGACAGCGCAGACGCGGCCGCCAACGTCTACGTCCCGCTCAAGCAGGCCCAGACCCTCGCCGGGACCCCGGACAAGATCACCACGGTCTACGTCCAGGCCAAGGACTCCCAGGCGATCGGCTCCGTGAAGCAGGCCATCCAGAAGAACGTCCCGGACACCACCGTCACCACCTCGGCCGACCTGGCCGACACGGTCTCCGGTTCGCTCTCCACCGCCGCCTCCCTCGCCTCCACCGTCGGCAAGTGGCTCTCCTACGCCGTCCTGCTGGCCGCCTTCCTCGTCGCCGGCCTGCTGACCTCCTCCGCCGTCTCCCGGCGCGTCCGCGAATTCGGCACCCTCAAGGCGCTCGGCTGGAAGAGCGGCCGCGTCACCCGCCAGGTCGCCGGAGAAGCCCTGGTCAACGGCCTGATCGGCGGGGCGCTCGGCATCGGCCTCGGGCTCGGCGCCGCCTACGCCATCACCGCGATCAGCCCGAAGCTCACCGCGCAGCTCGCGGGCGGCAGCGGCGGCGCCGGCGGAGGTGGCGGCGGCGGGATGATGCGCTCCGCCCGGCAGAGCGCGGGCAAGGCCCTCGACATCGCGCTCACCGCGCCCGTCTCGCTCTCCACCATCGCTCTGGCCGTCGCACTCGCCGTCGCGGGCGGACTGATCGCGGGCGGCTTCGGCGGCTGGCGCGCCTCCCGGCTGCGGCCGGCGGACGCCCTGCGACGCGTCGAATAACCGTCCGCGCCGCGGGCCCGGCCTGCGGGTCCGCACCGCAGGTCCGGCCGCCCGCGCGGCCGACCGTACGTACTTCTGAGCGAGCGAAGGAACGACATGTACCAACTCACCGGTGTCACCAAGCGCTACCGGCGCGGCAAGGAATCCATCGACGCGCTGGCCGGCGTGGACCTGACCATCGAGGACGGCGGCCGGCTCGTCATCCAGGGTCCCACCGGCGGCGGCAAGTCCACCCTGCTGCAGATGCTCGGCGCCCTCGACCGGCCGACGGCGGGAGAGATCATCCTCGACGGGCTCGACCTCGCCACGGTCTCCGAGGCCCGCCTCACCCGGGTCCGGGCGGAGAACATCGGCTTCGTCTTCCAGTCCTTCAACCTGATCCCGACGCTCACCGCGCAGGAGAACGTCGAGACGGCGCTCGTCCCGCTCGGCCTCAAGGCGCGCGACCGGCGCGAGCGGGCCGCCGAGGCACTGGACTCCGTAGGCCTCGGCGAGCGGATGGGCCACCTGCCCGGCGAGATGTCCGGCGGCCAGCAGCAGCGCGTCGCCATCGCCCGGGCGCTGGTGAAGCGGCCCAAGGTGCTGCTCGCCGACGAACCGACCGGCAACCTCGACGAATCGATGCGCGACGAGATCATGGACCTGCTGGAAGGGCTGTGGAAGGAGCACGGCCTGACCTTCGTGATGGTCACGCACGACAGCGCGCTGGCGAAGCGGGCACCGCGCCTGGCGACGATCCGGCGGGGCCGGGTGACGATCACCGAAAACGTGTGAGCGCCGGGCCCGGGTCCCCGTCTAGGGTCCGGATCATGACGAACGCCGAGCAGGTCACCGAGCTGTCCGTACCCCCGTCCGACGCGGAGGCGGAGGCTTGGCGGGCGGTCCTGGCCGCCGCCCGGGACGCCGACCTGCCGCAGCTCGCGGCCCCTTCCGCCGGGGAGGTGGCCGGACGGCTGCGGGTGCCGCCGGTGCGGGGGCGGTCCGTGCACTGGGCCACCGAGGGCGGGGTCGCCTCCCTGCTCCTCTTCACGGACGGCAGCAACGACCACACCGCCTTCCTGGACGTGCTGACGGTGGAGCCGGCCGCGCGCCGGCGGGGCGTGGGCTCGGCCCTGTGGCAGCGGGTCCGCGAGGAGCTGCTCGCCCAGGGCCGGACCTCGGTCGCGGCGGAGGTGGACCTGGGCGGCCCCGGCCAGGCGTTCGCTCAGTCGCTGGGCTTCGAGAACGTCCTGCCGATGGCCTGGTACGTACAGGACGTCCAGGAGGCCCGGGAGCGGCTCGGCGGTGCCGCGCCCGCACCCGGCTACGAGCTGCTGTGCTGGCCCGGCCTCGTGCCCGACGCCTGGGCGGGGGCCGCGGCCGCCGCCCACGGTGCGATGGACGACGCGCCGAACGGGGACCTGGACCAGCAGATCCAGACCTGGGCGGCGGAGCACCTGCACGCCGCCCACCGGCTGATCCTGGCCCGGGGCGGCGCGCTGACCACGGTCGCCGCGGTCACCCCGGACGGCGAGGTGGCGGCGTACACGGAGCTCGTCCTCACCGACCCCGAGGGCCCGCGCGCCCTCCAGTACGACACGGCGGTGCTGCCCGGCCACCGCGGCCGCGGCCTCGGCCGCGCGGTCAAGCTCCGCATGCTCGCCGAGGCGGCGACCCGCCACCCGGCCCTGCGCCGGATCGACACGTCGGTGGCGGACGACAACACGCCGATGATCGCGGTCAACACCGCGCTCGGCTACCGCCGCGAACGCGCCGCCGGGTACTTCCAGCTGCAGCTGGAGGGGTGAGCCGGTGAGCCCTCACTGACCGGAGGCCGGGGCCTTGTACGGGGCGGACGCCGGGGCCGCCGGCCCCGGCGCCGACCAGGAGGAGAGCAGGCGCAGGGCGTCGGCGGAGGGTGAGCCCGGCGGTGCGTGGTAGGTGACCAGGAACTGCGCCGGGTCGTCCGGCAGGGCCAGGGTCTCGAAGGAGAGCAGGAGCTCGCCGACCAGGGGATGGCGCAGGCGCTTGAGGCCGTGGGTCTTGTCGTCCGCCACCGTGTGCGCCGCCCACAGCCGGCGGAACTCCTCGTTCTTCACGGACAGCTCCCCGACCAGGGCCGTCAGGCGTTCGTCGTCGGGGTACCGGCCGGCGTACAGGCGCAGATTGCTCACGACCTCGCACGCCCGGCACTCCCAGTCCGCGTACAGCTCGGCCGTCGCCGGGTCCAGGAACACCAGTCGGACGAGATTGCGCTCCTGCGCCGGCAGGGCCCCGAAATCACCGAAGACCGCGGCCGCCAGCCGGTTCCAGCCGATGACGTCCTGACGCCGCCCGACCAGGTACGCCGGTACGCCGTCCATCGCGTCCAGCAGCGTCCGCAGCTCCGGCCTGACCTGCTGCGGGCGCTCCGCCTGGCGGCGCCTGCGGGGCTTCGGGGCGGCCAGACGGCTCAGGTGCGCGTGCTCCGTGCCGTCCAGGCGCAGCGCCCGCGCGATGGCGTCGAGGATCTCCGCCGACACGTTCTGCCCGTGGCCCTGCTCCAGCCGCGTGTAGTACGCCACCGACACCCCCGCCAGCTGCGCCAGCTCCTCGCGGCGCAGCCCCGGGACCCGGCGGTGGCGGCCGTAGTCGGGCAGACCCACGTCCTCGGGGCGCAGCCGGGCGCGCCGGGATCGCAGGAACTCGCCGAGCTCGGCTCGCTGATCAAGCTGGTCCATTACCCCAGTATCCCCGGGTACGCGGACAGGCCGGGGGGCTGTGCCTGACCCCGCCAAGGGTAGGTTCGCCAGTCCTAGGCAGGACAGGGGGATGGGTGTCCGTCGCGCGGGCGGGCAAGCTGGCGAGCAGTCCCGCACAGCAGTCTTCCGAGGAGCCCCACCGTGTCCGTCACCCAGGTCGCCGCCTACGCCGCTCCCGCCCCCAAGGCCCCGCTGGAGCGCACCACCGTCCCGCGCCGCCCGGTCGGCGCGCACGACGTCCTCATCGACATCAAGTTCGCCGGCATCTGCCACTCCGACATCCACCAGGTCACGGACGGCTGGGGCGAGGGCATCTACCCGATGGTCCCGGGGCACGAGATCGCCGGTGTGGTCGCCGAAGTCGGCCCGGACGTCACCAAGTTCGCGGTCGGCGACCGCGTGGGCGTCGGCTGTTTCGTCGACTCCTGCCGCGAGTGCGCGCAGTGCCTCGCCGGCCAGGAGCAGTTCTGCGCCAAGGGCATGACCGGCACGTACAACGCCCTCGACAAGAACGGCGAGCCCACGTACGGCGGTTACTCCACGCACGTGGTCGTCGACGAGAACTACACCGTCCGCATCCCCGAGGCCCTCGCCCTCGACGTCGCCGCCCCGCTGCTGTGCGCCGGCATCACCCTCTACTCCCCGCTGAAGCACTGGCAGGCCGGCCCCGGCAAGCAGGTCGCGGTCGTCGGCCTCGGCGGGCTCGGCCACATGGGCGTCAAGATCGCCCACGCGCTCGGCGCCGAGGTCACCGTGCTCTCGCAGACCCTGCGCAAGAGGGAGGACGGGCTGAAGCTGGGCGCCGACCACTTCTACGCAACGAACGACGAGGCCACCTTCGACGAGCTGGCCGGCCGCTTCGACCTCATCGTGTCCACCGTCTCCGCGCCGCTCGGCCTCGACGCCTACCTGAGGCTCCTGAAGGTGGACGGCGCGCTGGTGAACGTCGGCGCCCCGGAGGAGCCGGTCTCGCTGAACCTGTTCTCCGTCATCGGCGGCCGCAAGACGCTGGCCGGTTCGATGATCGGCGGGATCGCCGAGACGCAGGAGATGCTCGACTTCTGCGCGGAGCACGGGCTCGGCGCGGACATCGAGGTGATCCGGGCCGAGGAGGTCAACGAGGCCTACGAGCGCGTGCAGGCGGGCGACGTCCGCTACCGCTTCGTCATCGACACCTCGACGATCCGATGACCTGACGGCCCCGGCCGTCGGGCCCCGTCCCACCGACAGCCCCCGGCGCGCCACGAGCGCGCACCGGGGGCCGTCGCACGTCCGGCGCAGGACGCCCACGCGACCCGTGCCCCGGTCCTACGCCCGCACCGGGCCAGTGTGATGATGACCGCAGAACCTGGGTTCCGTGTGTGCCCGACCGTCGCAAGGGGGAAGCGGTCGGGCGACGTCGCGCGGCGCCGCGCCCCGGTCGTACCCCGCCGCTTCTGTGTCGAAGGAATTCCGCTGGTGCGTCCTACTCGTGCGACGGTCCTGCTCACCGCAGGCCTCGTCACCCTTCTCGGCATACCGGCCACCGCGGCCGCCGCCGAGACCCCGACCGACCTGTTCGTGAACAGTACTTCGGGCTCCTGCTCCGACGCCGGAGCCGGTTCGCGGTCCGCCCCGTACTGCACGATCACGGCGGCGGCGAAGGTGGTCAAGCCGGGCCAGACCGTGCGGATCGCCCCGCAGACGCGCTACCCCGATGCGGTCACGATCGACCGCTCGGGAGAGCCGGGCAAGCCGATCACCTTCGCCTTCGGCGAGGAAGGGGTCGTCGGCTACCAGGCCTTCCTGGAAAAGGGCCTCACCATCAGCGGGGCCTCCCACGTGGTGGTCCGCGGACTCCAGGTCGAGGGAGGGGTGCGCATCGGCGCCTCCCACGATGTCGTGCTGGAGAAGCTCGGCGTCTCCGGCCCCCAACCCGCCGCCCTCGTGGTGGGCGGGGCGAGCACGGACGTACGGGTCATCCGCAGCACGCTCGACGCCGTCCGGATCGAGGGAGGCGCCCAGCGCACCGTCCTCAGCCGCAACATGATCGAGGACGACCGCCGGGCGGCCGCGACGGTGCTGGACGCGCCCGGCACCGTCCTCACCAACAACACCATCCTCGGCGGATGCGGGGCGGCCGTGTCGGTCGGCGGGACCTCGACCGGCTCGGCACTGTTCAACAACGTGGTCCACACCCGGAGCACCCCCAGCACGTGCGCGGCCGCCGAGCCGCGGGTCGGCATCGCGGTGGCGAAGATCGCGACGGCCGGCACCCGTGTCGACTACAACCTCATCGCGGGCCAGCCCGGCACCGTGGCTTCCCCCTACAACTGGGCCGGCACCAACTACCAGACGGTGGCGGCGTTCCTGGCCGCCGGCGGCCAGGGTGCGCACGACCTCCTGAGCCCGTCCCTCGACGGCATCGGCCCGTGGGACGAATCGCCCACCGTCGACTCGGGCGACCCCACGGCCCCGGGGGTGATTCCCCTGGACTGGGTCGGGGACCCGATCGCGGACGACCCGCGCGTCCCCAACACGGGCAAGAACGGCGGGTACATCGACCGCGGCGCGCACGAGACCCAGGACGACCTGCGCGGCGTTACCCTCTCGCTGAGCGAGAGCTGGGCGCCAGTTGGTACGCGGGTGAAGGCGACGGCCGTCGCGGACAGCCACTGGTGGGCCGGCATCACCTACCACTTCGACTTCGGGGACGGCACGGACCCGGTCGTCACCAAGCAGTCCAGCGTCGAGCACGTCTACGGCGCGCCGGGCGGCTACGCGGCCCAGGTGACGGCCGTCAACGGTGTGGGAGAGCGGGTCTGGTCCACCTACGCCCCGGCCAAGGTGACCCCGGCCGGTCCGCTGAGCGCGGCCTTCGCCGTCGAGCAACCCCTGCCCACCGGGTCGGACCCGAACGTCATGGGGATCTCCCCTCTGACCGTTGTCGTCGACCCCACGGAGCTCACCGCGGCGCCCTGGCCGGTGCTGAGCGCGGACGTGGAATTCGGCGACGGCAACACGGCCCACGGCAGCGAGCTGCGTTCCTTCGAGCACTCCTACGCATCTCCCGGCGACTACAAGGTGACGCTGACCCTCTCGGACTCCAAGGGCGCGAAGTCCACGGTCAGCAAGACCGTGAAGGTCGACTACGCCCCGTCCGGGTACGTCGCCACGGAGCCGTTCCGCATCAAGGACTCGCGCATCGACGGCACCCCCGTCCTGAGCGGCCGGCCGGTGGACGTGACCTTGCCGACGGCTTCGCACATACCGGACCACCCCGTGTCGGCCGGCTTGGCTTCGGCGGTCGTCAACGTGACCGTCACCGGCGCCACGGAGGACACCCACCTCACCGTGTGGCCGTCGGGCCAGCCGCGTCCGGCGACCTCGAACGTGAACGTCCGCGCGGGCGGCACCTCGTCGAACACGGTCACGGTCCCGGCCGGTGTGCTGGGGATGGTCCAGGCGCAGCTGGGCTCCGGCAAGGCCGAGCTGATCGTGGACTTCGTCGGCTACTACCAGCCCAACATCGGGCAGCGGTTCTCCCCGCTCGCCCCGACCCGGGTCATGGACACCCGTACGACCGGCGGCGTCCTGTCCGCTGGCAAGACCCGCACGGTGAAGGTCGCGGGCGTCAACGGCATCCCGGCCGACGCCACCGCGGTCGCCCTGAACCTCACGAGCACGGGCGCGTCGGAGCAGGCGCACGTGATCGCCTACCCGGACCCGGCGAAGCGCCCCACCACGTCGAACCTGAACGTGGAGCCGGGCAAGGACAAGTCCAACCAGGCCATCGTCCCGGTCGGACCGAACGGCACCATCACCCTGTACACCAACTCGGGCTCTACCCACCTGATCCTGGACGCGGTCGGCTACTACGGCAAGGACGGCAAGGCCCTCTTCACCCCGGTCGTCCCCAAGCGCCTCGCCGACACCCGCACCACCGGCAAGCTCGCCCCCGGCGCGACCACGACGGTCTCCGGTCTCCCGGCGAACGCCCTCGGCGCGGTCCTGAACATCACCGCCACGGACACCACGGCCCCCGGGTTCCTGACGGCGTACGCCTTCGGGGGCACGCTCCCCGCGGCCAGCAGCCTCAACACGCTCCCCGGCGCCACCGTCCCGAACCACGTCACCACCCCGGTGGCCTCGGGCAAGGTCAACATCTTCAACAGCTACGGCGGCGGCAACCACGTGATCACCGACCTCCTCGGCTACTTCACCCAGGGCTGACCCCGGCCCGAGAACGCCGAAGCCCCGGCCCCCGCGACGAGCGGGGGCCGGGACTTCGCCGTCGCGGCTCAGCCGTCGGCGCGGGCCACGCCGATCGGGCAGGAGACGCCCGTGCCGCCGATGCCGCAGTAGCCGCCGGGGTTCTTGTCGAGGTACTGCTGGTGGTGTGCCTCCGCGGGCCAGAAGGGGCGCTCCGACGCCGGGAGGACGGCCGTGGTGATCTCGCCGTAGCCGGAGGAGGCCAGGACCCACTGGTAGGCCTCGCGGGAGGCTTCGGCGGTGGCCTGGTCGGCGGGGGAGTGGGTGTAGACCGCCGAGCGGTACTGGGTGCCGACGTCGTTGCCCTGGCGGAAGCCCTGGGTGGGGTCGTGGGACTCCCAGAACAGCTTCAGCAGGGCCTCGTAGGAGACCAGGGAGGGGTCGAAGACCACCCGGACGACCTCGGTGTGGCCGGTGCCCCCCGAGCAGACCTCCTCGTAGGTCGGGTTCTCGGTGAAGCCCCCCTGGTAGCCGGCGAGGGTGGTCCAGACCCCCGGGGTCTGCCAGAACTTGCGCTCGGCGCCCCAGAAGCAGCCGAGGCCGAAGTCCGCGACCTGCAGGTGGGCGGGGTACGGGCCCGCGAGGGGGTTGCCCAGCACGGTGTGGACGGCGGGCAGGGCGAAGAGCGGCTCCGCGCGGCCGGTCAGGGCTTCCTCGCGGGTGGGGAGCTCGGGCGTGCGGCGGTACGAGAACATGGATTCCCTCCTTGTGGTCTACCGATAACGGCGAACGGCGGGCCGGGATTCCCCCGCCCGCCGCTCGGGTGTCCGCTACCAGTACCGCCCTCGTACGGCCCGGTCCACGGCCGGCGCTCCAGCGCCTCCGCACGCTGCCGCTGCGGACACGTCCACACCGAGGACGACCCGGCCTCGGACGCCCACGCACTCGGACGCCCACGCACCAGCCCCTGTGGGCCCGCCTCATGTTTCGTCCGCGCCGCAGCAGCAGGCACCCCCCAGCGCCTGCTCCCCAGGTACGCCCGGGTCTCGTATGCCAAGGTCGCCGAGTACCAGCGAGCGGGCTGATCCCCATCCACGCCGTGCTCCGCCTCGACGGCCCCAAGGGCAACTGCAGCCCACCGCCCGTTTGGGCCACGCCCGAGACGCCGGCCGACGCGGCGAAGGGGGAGGTGCGGCGGTCGAGGTCCGGTCCGTCGACGTATGTGAGGGTGGCTGCGGTAAGGACGGCGTCGGCAACCAGATCGACTCGGTTCCACCGCGGCCATGCTCTGGGTGGCGATCCGCCCGTCCAGCCGCCCCTGCCGCACCAGCGGCCAGCACATACCGTCGACCGCCGTGCCTGCCGCGAGCATGTCCCCGGCCTGCCTGGCATCCGTGATCGCACCGGCCAGGGCGGGGTAGGCGATGTCGTACTGCCGAACCTGGGTGAGGAGGTACCGGCCAGACGCAGCGCCTCGGCGTAGGCCAGTAGCGCCTGCCGGAGCCCGTCTCCGCTGTCGTCATAGGCAACAGCCCTCATGGCTTCTCGCGCCAGATCTGGTAGTTCGGCCGGGACGCTCTTGTAGCTGTCGGAGAAGTGCAGGACCCGCACGCGTCTCCCACTGCCCGGCTAAAGGCGCGCAGGTTCGGTTCCAACGCTGCCACGGTTTCGAGGGCGTCGGACGACATCCATGCGCCGGTGGTCACGCCAGCGCGCGGACCAGGGGCGTGAAGGTTCTCCATTCGGATCGTCCCGCCCTGCTCGACTTTGTGCACCGTGCCCGACGAGACGCCTGTGTACGTGGGCGAGTTCCTCTTGGCTCATCCCGGCGTCCGCCGGTACTTGCGGGCGTCGTCAGCCAGTTCCGTAGCCGTCCGCTCACCACCTCCAGCGCCACGGTACGCCGGAAGGGCCTATCAACTGGGCTTATCCGGCAGATACCCGCCGGCCGGCAACCACCGCTGCGTACGGGGTTTGGCCCCGCGGTCGGCCTCCCGTAGGAGACGGCCTGCGTAGGACCCCGCCCACCCACCACCACGACGGAGCCGCACCCGCAAATGGCCTCCCCCCTCGGAGAGAGGGCCGCGGCCTGGGGCAGAGCCCCAGAACAATCCCCGCTACTGGCTGTTGCGCGCCCGGACCAGCGGGGCAGCCGACAAGCGGGGCGGAGACAGGAGCGGGCGGCGGCCCCGCAGGGCCGGAGCGCGCGCGGGCCGCGTCAGCGGGCCGCCTTGATCAAGTAGAGAAGCTCTGAACATCTCACCCAACGTTGACGACTGAGCCCGTAAGCATTCTGGGATCCGCTGTCGAGTCAGCGGCGTTTCTTCGCCTGGGAGAGCTTGGTCTCCAGCTCCTTGCGAGCGGCTGCCGGGTCATCTGGAGAGGGGGTCCAACCTGGCCACGGTGGGCTAGCTCCCTGGTGATCTTCCGGCCCTTGTTGACTGCTTCCTGGTACGCCTCGCCAGCTCGGTCGAGCTCGTCGTGGTGCTCACTTCGGCTCGGGACGCCGGCGACCTCATCGGCCGCACTCTCCACAACCCCACCGAAGCCGCCACCGGTTCAGACGCCAGCACCGGCCCACCGCTTGGCGCTACGGCCGTCCGCTGACGTTGCCGTCAACCACTGCCGTCAAACACCCCAGCGGCCCCACCGGGAAAAGATCCGGTGGGGCCGCTGGGGCACTGTGAGGATGCGACGGTTGACAATGCTTCATTCCCTGCAGAGCGGAGATCCAGAGCGCACCCTCAACTTCGCCTGCCGCCCCCTATTCGGGATCAGCGATGGGGTCATCTTCGGGGGAGATGTTGACTCCGAAGCATCCGACTACTTTAAGCGGGTGCGGGTCGAGGTAGAGCCGAAAATAGTATCCAGCTCGTTTGCGATCGTCCACATAGGCCACAAGAAGACCCCTCTCGCCAATTTCAGCAAGGCCCGTAAGGCATTCCGCGGCGCCGACAGTCGGCTTGCCGCGCCGCTGCAAGGTCCTCAGCCTCGAGCGGCAGATGCCCAGGAGCCTCGCCGCTGGAACCGGATCGAGCCAGACGTCGAAATGTGCTCCTGAAAGTAGTGCATTCTTGGCCCGACTGCTGGCCTCAGAGTCGAACTTGAATGCGGCTAGCAGGTCGCTTGCGGATACCTCGTCCATCTCACCCACCCGCAACTCTTGTCCAGGTTTCCCCAAAGTCAAAGCTGATTTCTGGGGCATGGATTTCCCCGACAAGGAGGTGCTCATCTTCGAAGAATGACTTATCCCATTGGCTGTCATGGATTTGAATGTTCCTCGACGGGCCCACGAGTGGATCTATGTCTGCCACCCTGATGCGCATTATGACACCTTCATCAACCCATTTTCCGTTCAGCTCATGGGCGCGGTCTTCGGCAACTTCGAGAGCGTCCGACCAAGACGTGAAGATGGTGTCCGTGTTGTCTCCTCCCACGTGATCAGATATGTCTGAGCGGGTTCCGAGGGGCACTGCGCGGCCTTGAGTGGCAGCATCATAACTATGGTGGCCCTTACCGAGACCGCGATACAGATACCCGTCTGTATTCAAGTCACAATTGTGGACCAAGATCGGGGCGTTGCCAGCGAGCACATAGTACGTGTGCTGGCTGCCCCTCCCTCAGCTGCTTCTATGCAGGTGGGGAGGGGTTTGGGCGTCCGTCGGAGTCCGTTTTTGTGTGCTGGAATCCGTGGTTGTTGCCGTCGCTACTGCCGTCAGAGGCCAGGAGGCTCTGACGGGTCGGGGATGCGGTCGCCGCGTGATTCGGCGACCCGGAGCGCGTCCGTGAGGGCTTCGGTCAGCCGGCAGGCGAGCCACCGGTATTCGACGGCCGACAGTTCCTTGGCTCCGGGGGCCACGACCTGGCGGGCGTACCCGAGGAGTTCCTCGCCCATGTCGAGTTGTACTTCTTCGATGCTGTCGGCGAGGGAGGAGAGGTAGCCCCTGCCGTTGGTGCTGAGGTAGCAGGGGTTCCCGTCCTGAGTCGTCCACGGCAGTAAGCGCGGGCCGGTCACTCCTGCTGCCGCGTCGTGCAGCTCTCTGCGGCGCATGCGGTCCGCGTCGGTCCTGGATGTGCTCACCGTGCACCCCCACCTGGGTCGCCGAATGGAATACGGCGACCGTAGGGGGCGACGGTCCGTCACTCCAACTATGAGGCATGCCAGTTGGTGACGAAGGGTGTCGGAAGTATCGCGCTGCGTGGCACCTATCCGACGACAGCCAGGTAGGAGGCCATGTCGCGCATCTCGGCGGTGAGGGTGCGCTTGCGCTTCTTCAGGATCTCCTGCATGGTCTCGGCGGCCATCCGCTGATGCCTCAGCCACTCCGGGGATGCCCGGCGGACTCCGGTCAGCTCATCCATCGCCGCAGACAGGTCGTTGGTCCGGGCGTGGGCGCGGGCCACGTCCAGGCGGTGGCGGTTCCAGTTTTCGCCGCTCGGCCGCCCGGTGCTCTTCCACGCCTTGGGTGACATGGCGTCCTCGCCGGATTTGCGAACGACTGCGCGAGCGTCTCCCACGATCATGTCGTCTTCCACGCCCTTCATGCCGACGGTGAGCGGCCCGAAGGTCGTCCAGTGCCGGAAGAACGAGCCGGTGTACTCCCGTCCCACGGCGGATGCGGCCGTGCTCGCGACGCGGTGGTAGTGGCGGGCTTCCTGGGGCCGGTTGTTGCGGCCTGCGGCAGCCGCGGCGCGCAGCGCCAGCCATCCCCATGCCGCGCATTCGTCCGGCGTCGCTCGGGACAGTCTCGGTTCGATGAGGTCGGCGGTCTGGGAGGCGAGCTGTTCGGCTTCGTCCAGCCGGCCCTGGCGCAGGAGTAGCCAGCACATTCCGATCACGCCGGATGCCCCGGTGAGTGTGTCGCCAGCCTGGCGTGCGTCGGTGATCGCGCCGGCCAGGGCGGTGTAGGCGAGGTCGTACTGCCGTACCTGCGTCAGGTACCGCCCGGCCAGCTGCAATGCCTCGGCACGGGCCAGGAGCGCCTGACTGTGCTCCTCGCCGCTGTCGAAGTGCGCGACCGCGCTGTTCGCGTCCCGCAAGAGCGCTGGCAGTTGGGATGCGACGCTCTTGTAGCTGTCGGAGTGGTAGAGCACCGCACCGTCATGGACCGTTCGGCGGAAGCGGCGCAGGTTCGGCTCCTCGTCTACGCTCTCGCCGTCCGAGTCGGTGAGTCCCACTGGTGGGGTGAGGGCCGCGCGGAGTTGGATCAGGTTGACGCGGTTCGGGTCCTCCGAACGACCCACGGGCTCCGGAGCATCCGGCGCCAGAAGCGTTGCCGTTGTCACGCTCAGCGCGCGGGCGAGGGCGTGAAGGGTTTCCATGCGGACCGTGCCACCCTGCTCGACCTTGCGCACCGTCCCCGGCGAGACGCCTGCGGCGTGGGCCAGTTCTTCCTGGCTCATCCCGGCCCGACGCCGGTACTTACGGACGTTGTCCGCCAGTTCCGTAGTCATGCTGACCACCTCCAGCGCCACGGTACGCCGGTCCGACGAGTCAACCGAGGGCTATCCGGCAGATACCCGCCCGAAGCGGTGACTGACCATCGCGCTCCGTGCTGGTCAGGTGGCCGGACGGTGCAGGGCCGGCGCCCCGGCAGGATCGGGGCCTGAGCGGGAGGGGTCCCTCGTCGGTCGGGCAGCTTCGCCGTACCAGGGTTCTCCGGGGGCCGCCAAGGCTCACCTCGTGACGCTTGCGCTCGGCCTTGGCGGCCCCCGGGGGTTCCTGGTACGCCTCCGGTGACCGGGCGACGAGGGCCCCCTCTCGCGACCCGACCACCCATCACCACGACGGAGCCGCACCCTCATTCGGCCTCCTCCCCCTCGGAGAGAGGGCCGGGGCCTGGGGCAGAGCCCCAGAACAGTGCCTGCTGGTGGTCTTGCGCGCCCGGACCAGCGGGGCAGCCGGCAAGCGGGGCGGAGACAGGAGCGGGCGGCGGCCCCGAGGGGCCGAAGCGCGCGCGGCCCGCGTCAGCGGGCCGCCTTGATCAAGTAAAGAAACTCTGAACAGCTCGCCTCGTACTGTGTGTCCTGCTGCTCCGTCGCGTGCGGCGCGTTCAGCGTCGGCGTCTGCCTTCGTTCAGCCGGTCGTGCAGGCGCTGGATGCTGGCGGCCTGCTCTTCGGGCGTGTAGTTGCCGCTGACGCGCTTGCGTTGGTCCATGACGGCGCGCATGGCGTCGCGGTGGGCGGTGGCGGCTTCGAACTCGGTGCTGGCCTTGGCGAACCGTTCCTCGGCGGCGGCGAGTTCGGCGGCTACCTCGTCGTCAGTCTTGCCGCTGAGCCGTACCGCTTCCTCGTCGGCCCGATGCTGGGCCGCCATCTCCTCCAGCGTCTCGTTGTAGCGCTTGAGGAACTGATCGCGCGGGCTGAGCTGGCGGACGAAGACGCCCCTGCCTTGTACGGAGTAGATCAGCCCCTCCTCCTTGAGGACCCGCAGGGCGTTCTGCGCCGTGGAGTTGGCGATGCCGTATTGGGATTGCAGGTCGCGGGCAGATGGGAGTTTGGCTCCCGGCGCGAGCCGGCCGTCCTGGATCTGCTTGCGGAGTGCGTCCGCGGTCTGCACGTACGGGGGGCGGGGGTCGTCGGCGGGCGCGGTTTGCCAACCACGCTGGAGATCGCCGAGACCGGTGTACGCGGGATCGGATTCGCCGGAATCGGGCTCGTCGCCCTCCGCTGTGGCCTCCGACTCCCCTTCGGACGGCGCCTCCTGCGCGCGCACGTAGCTGCCTCGGCCGAGGACGGAGTAGATCAGCCCCTCGCCCTTGAGGAGCCGCAAAGCGTTTTGGACCGTGGAGCTGGCGAGTCCGAAGCGCCGTTGCAGATCGCGCGCGGCAGGGAGCCGCTCGCCTGGGCGCAGCTCGCCGTCGTGGATGGCGGCGCGCAGGACGTCGGCGGCCTGGACGTACGGCGGCCGGGGGTCCTCTCCCAGTGGCAGCTTCATGGCATGAGGGTAGCGGCGTCAGCACTCAGGGCACACCCGGGCGTCCTCGGCGTTTCAGCCCACGTGTGTAGCGATACGAATCGAGTGTTGCGGGTGTAGCGGGCGTAGCGCTATGGTCATGGCGGGTCGATCAAGCGACTCCATCGAACGAGGATGTGATGGCATGGCCATGACTCGAATCCGTGTTGCCCTGCTGCCGTCGGCGGTATGCATCGCGGGCACCGAGCCGGTACTGAAGATCAAGGACCAGCAGACCGGGGAGGTCGCCACCGACCGGGAGACCGGAGCGCCGCTGTACACGGTGACCGTGATGCTCATGGAGGACCGCCGGGCCGAGGTCCTGAAGATCACGGTCCCGGAGACGGGCCTGGCGGCCGGGCTCAAGCCGGGTGCGATGGTGCGGCCGGTGGAGTTGTTCGCCACCCCGTGGGCGCGGATCTTCAACGGTCAGCTCTCCGACGGCGTCGCCTACCGGGCCGCCCGCCTGGAGCTGGTGATGGTGGAGGCGGCCCAGTGATCCACTTCGAAAACTCCGCGCGGCAGCGGGAGTTGTACCCGCTCCGGCCTCTGCCGGGGACCGAGGGCAAGGCCACGTTCGCCGCCTCGGCGGCGGTGCTCGATCTGCTCGGCCTGAGCCCGGAGCACGCGGCCTGCCTCGACCTGGGCCACATGCTCCGCCTGATACGCGAAGAGGGGGCGTGACGTGGAAGCCGTGACGGGATACGCGCCGGACGCACTGCTGGTCGCCGCCGTGCTAGTCAGCGCGTGGCTGCTGATGACCGTGGTGCGCTACGTGCGGGCCGACGGGGGCACGCGGGTCAGCATGCGGCAGGCCGTGCGGGTGCGTTGGGGTTGGGTACGGCTCGCGCGGATGGCGGGGCTGACGGTCACCGACAAGACCCCGGGGCTGCTCGCGCAGATCACCGCCCAGAAGGACGGCCCCACCCCCGCACCTCGGGTGCTGACTCCGAGGATCAAGGTCAAGGCTGACCAGTTCGGGGTGATCGTACGAGCGCGGACGCTCCCGCAGGTCGGGCTGGAGGAGTACCAGAAGTCGGCGCGGTTCCTGGCGGATGCCTGGCGGTGCACACGGGTCTCCGTGCTGCCGGACGGCCCCGGCAAGGTGGTGATCCGGGGCGTCCGCTCCGACCCGCTGACCACGCCGACCACCCACCGGCCCACCGGTCGCCCGCCTGCGGATCTGACGCGTTGGGAGCTGGGTGTGGACGAGTACGCCGCCCGGGTGTGCGTGTCCCTGGCCAACGTGCCCGGGGTGACCGTGGCCGGCACTCCAGGTGCGGGCAAGACCTCGGGGGTCAACAAGTTCGTCTGCGACTTCGCACCCTCTCCGGCCGTGCAGATCGCGACTGCGGACGGGAAGGTGTCACGTGCTTCGGAGGGCGACTACGCCGACCTGGTCAAGCGGATGTTCGCGTTCTGTGGGGACGACCTGGACGAAGTGAACGCGCTGTTCAAGCGCCTGGTAAAGCTGCGCAAGCGGCGCTCGGCGACCATCCGTGACGTGCTGGGCGTGAAGAACATGTGGCACGTCGGCCCCTCTCCCGAGTGGCCGCTCACGGTCCTGATCATCGATGAGGCGCACACGTACTTCCGCGAATACAAGGGCAGCGACGCCACCACCAAACGGCTGGCCGCGCTGACGGCGGAGAACGCCCGGCTGGTGGAGGACCTGGTCAAGAAGGGCCGCAGCGTCGGCATCCTGGTGATCCTGATCAGCCAGAAGACCACCGGTGACGCCATCCCCACCTTCATCCGCGACGTATGCCCCATCGGACTATCCTTCGCGCAGAAGACCGTGGAAGCCGCAGTGGCCGCGCTGGGCGACGACATCCGCAACTGGCCCGACGCCAGCCCGGTCGCCTTGCAGGACCCCGCCTACGTCGGCGTCGCCGTCATGGCGATGCAGGGCCGCCCCGGCTACACCCGCATCCGCACCCCGTACGTCTCCGACGCCGACGCGGCCCGCGTTGCGGAAGCCACCTCCCACCTGACCGCCGACCCCGCCCTGTGCCTGGACGCCCTCCTCGACGCCACCGGCCGGACCGCCTCCGGCGACGACGATCCGGACGGCCCCGTCTCACCGTCCAAGCCCTGAGCGCCCCCGATCCCCGCGCCTGAGAGGAGGCCCGCACATGGCGGAGGAACGGTTCACCCGCCACACCGTGACCGCGGTCATGGCCATCATCGCGGCCCTGGCCTTCGTTTTCTCCTTCGGCAACGTATGGGCCCTCGCTCTGCGGCTCGGCGTGCCCCGCCCGATCGCGCCTCTGATCGCCCCCATGGTGGACCTGTCCGTCGTCGGACTCCTGGTCGTACTGCGGTTCCTGGCCCTGCGCGGCATCCCCGCGCAGGAGTTGAAGGCCGGCACCCGCCTGCTACACCTGTGCGGCGTACTCACCCTCGCGCTGAACACCGCCGAACCGCTGCTGACCGGTCACTACGGGCGTGCCTGCCTCGACACCGTCGCCCCGCTGCTGCTCCTGGGCTGGGGCCGAGTCGGCCCGGCCTTCCTGGCCCAGTTCCACACCGCGACCCATCCCACCCCACACCAGGAGGCCACCACCACGTCCATCCGCACACCAGCCCCCGTAACTGAGCCGGAACCCGACCCGGCACCCGCTCCGGCCCCCGCCGCTCCCGTCAACCCGGCCCTTGAGCCGCTCCCCGTCGCCACGGCCGTTCCGGCCCCGGCCGTCGTGCCCTCGTCGATCGAGGCACCCACACCGGCCCCGGCCTCGGCTTCAAAGACGGCCGTAACCGGCTCCCGTCCCTCCCTGTCTGCCGTACTGCTCGACGCAGCCCGGCACATCGCGGACACCCACGACGCGGAACACGGAACATCGATCACCGCCGCCCAGCTGGCAACACGCATGGGCGTCGCCCTGCCGGTAGCAACCGCCGCGCTCGCTCAGCTCTGAGCCTCTCCAGCCGCCGGCCGGATCACCCCACCTCAACCCCACGCCCACCAATGGGCCCGGTTCGTCATGCCCCGAGCAGCACCAACCGCCCCCTCGCTGGCCGGTTGCTGCTCGGGGCCACCCACCCCGACAGAAGGGAACGCCCCGACATGGTCACCCTGGACCTGCCCCACGTGGCAAGCCCCGCCGTACGGGACCTCCTCCACCTCGTCAACCAGCCCGACTTCGACCGTGCACACCAGCAGATCGAACACCTCGGCGGCTGCACCGAACCCGTCCGCCTGACCGGCCACACCACCACCGTCGACACCACGACCGGTGAGGTACTGCGCTCCTACACCACGTCCGACGAACCCACGGGCAGCCTGCTCACCGGGTGCGGCAACCGCCGTGCTTCCCGCTGCCCGGCCTGCTCCCGCATCTACGCCGCCGACACCTACCACCTCATCCGCGCCGGCCTGACCGGCGGCAAGACCGTCCCCGACACCGTCCGCACCCACCCCCGCGTCTTCGCCACCCTCACAGCCCCGTCCTTCGGCCCCGTCCACAACCGTCCCACCACTCCGGGCGGCGATGTCCAGCCCTGCCGCTGCCGCAAGTTCCACGAACCCACGGACACCCTCCTGGGAACGCCGCTGAACCCGGCGACGTACGACTACGCGGGCGCGGTCCTGTTCAACGCCCATGCCTCCGCACTGTGGGCCCGCTTCACCACCTACCTGCGCCGTGAGATCGCCGCCCGACTCGGCATGACCCAGAAAGCCGCCCGCGCCGTCCTGCGCGTCTCCTTCGCCAAGGTCGCCGAATACCAGAAGCGCGGCCTGGTCCACTTCCACGCCGTCATCCGGCTCGACGGCCCCGACGGCAATACCCAGCCCCCACCCTCGTACGCCACCGTCGCCGTGCTCGCCGACGCCATCCGGGCCGCCGCCTCACGGGCCCGGGTCACGATCGAGTCGGACGCGGTCGGGGAACGCGAACTCGTCTGGGGCGAACAGCTCGACGTACGCGAGATCGCAGCCTTCGGCACGGACGCCGAACTGACCGACCAGGCCGTCGCCTCGTACGTGGCCAAGTACGCCACCAAGTCCGCCGACGCCTCTGGCACTCTCGACCGCGCCCTGTTCTGCCGCCCCTGCCAGGGACGCGGCGCAACCCTCCTGCCCCATGGGACCCCGCTCCCATGCACTGCCTGCGGCGGCACCGGACAGGCCCGGCCCCTGCCCCGGCTCGCGGTCGCCCGTCACGTACGGCAGATGATCCGCACGTGTTGGGAGCTGGGCAAGCTGGCGGAGTTCGCACACCTGAAGCTCTGGAAGTGGGCGCACATGCTCGGCTTCCGCGGCCACTTCTCCACCAAGTCCCGCTGCTACTCCGTCACCCTCGGCGCGCTGCGCGACGCCCGCCGCGCCTGGCGCACCGACCAGGCCCGCGCCCAAGCCGGGCTGCCTGACCTCGACCCGACCACCACCCTTATCGTCGGCCACTGGGCCTACCACGGCTCGGGCTACGGCCCCGGCGCCGGACTCCTCGCTGCCACCGTCTGGCACCGCAGGGAACTGGAACGGCAGTTCATAGCGGAAGAGGGCTACTGATGGCCTCGTACCAGCCCACCACGCCCCACCTTGCGCCCAGTACGTCTCAGGAACTGCTGACGGTGCCCCAGGTTATGGTCCGCCTCCAGCTCGGCCGCTCCGCCGTCTACGACCTGCTCCGGACCCGACAGCTCGCCTCGATCACCCTCGGACGCGCCCGCCGCATCCCCACCCATGCCCTCACCGACTTCATCCACGCCCGACTCGACGAGGAAGCCGCCTGATGACCACGCCCCGCGACCCCAGCCCCTCCCGCCGCGTCCGCGCCAACGGCGACGGGACCGTCTACCAGCGCAAAGACGGACGCTGGGAAGCCGCCGGCTACGTCCTCGCCCCGGGCAACACCCGAAAGCGCGTCCGTGTCTACGGCACCACCCGCACCGAAGCTCTGACCAAGCTCACCGAGAGCATCGCCGCCAGCAACCGCGGCGTCCCTGTGCCGTCCGCGCAGGGCAGCGTAAGCGTGTACCTGACGTACTGGCTGGAGGCGGTCGCCGTCCATCAACTCCGCGAGAACACCCACACCCGATACACCGCCTGCGTCAACCAGTACCTCGTCCCCGGCCTGGGCAAGAAGAAGCTCGCCAAGCTCACCGCCAAAGACGTCCGTACCTGGCTCAACCAGCTCCGCACCACCTGCCAGTGCTGCGCACGCGGCATCGACGCCCGCCGCGATCAGGCCCGCTGTTGCGCCGCCGGAACGTGCTGTTCCAAGCGGCTCTCACCGCTGACGCTGGCGTACATCCACTCCGTCCTCAAGTCCGCCCTGGAACACGCCGTCCGCGAGGAAGAGATCACGCGTAACGTCGCCCGCAACGTCCGCACTGGCACCCCGAGACCTCGGCGCTTCGAACCCCTCACCGTCGATGAAGCCCGACAGTTCCTCACCGCCGGCCGAAGCGACCGCCTGCACGCGCTGTATGAACTCGCCCTCCGTACCGGCCTCCGCAAGGGCGAACTTCTCGGCCTTCAGTGGGAAGACCTCGACCTCAGTGTCGGCACTGCCAGCATCCGCCGCACACTTCAGCGCACCCAGACCGGCGGCCTGACAGCCCTGCCCACCAAAACCCGCGCATCCGAACGACGCGTCGCTCTCCCCAGCGAGTGCATCCACTCGTTGAAAGAACACCGTGAAGCTCAGGAAGCAGAACGTGAGGCGGCAGCGGAAGGCTGGAAGGGCAGAAGCCTCGTCTTCGCAACGCCGACGGGAGGGCCGATAGATCCCGCGAACCTCAATCGCCACTTCCGCGCTCTCCTAGACCGGGCCAGGCTCCGCCGCATCCGCTTCCACGACCTTCGGCACTCCACCGCCACCCTGCTCCTGGAGCAAGGCGTCGAGCTCATCGTGATCAAAGAACTCCTCGGCCACGCCCACATTGGCGTCACAGCCAGCGTCTACGCCCACGTAAGGCTCCGGCTCCAGCGGGACGCCATCGACCTCCTGGGCCGCACGCTCCACAACTCCACCGGTCCAGATGCCAGTGGCGACCCACCGTCTTGCGCACTGGCCGTCCGCTGACGTTGCCGTCAGCTACTGCCGTCAAGCGCGCAGAAGCCCCGCCGGAATCGGACCCGGCGGGGCTTCTGAAATTCACCACTGGTCAGAGCTGAGGGAAATTTGCGGGATTTAATAGCTAAACAGCTGTGGCGCCTTCAGAGTTTATTTACCATCACTCTCGGAGGCGTCGGGGTGTCGACTCTTGGAGAATTCGTTAGCCAGGCGGTTTTCGAATTCTTCTTTTTGGCCCTCATCCCAATACTTGACAGAACGCCATCGCTCTTGATCGTACTCTCCATGCCACCGCCATGAAGAGACCAGAGCCCACAAGGCATTCCATGACACGTGGACCTGCAAGCGCGCCATCGGTTGGGCTTCATTGCCCCCATCCGAAAAAGATAGGGAATGCTGAAGTGTGACGACGAGGTGATGCAGGGTAGTTCTGATGGCGCGTGCCATTTGCCGCTCGTCGGTTCCACGCTCTGCCTGGGCAAGTCGCGCAGTTCGCGCCTTGAGGAACGATTCCAGACGCGTAACATCGCCAAGAGTGATGTCACGGCCGTAGCGCAGCAGTCGTCTCTGGGCCTCTGAATCTTTCAAGTTCTTCCCCAATCGACCGGGATGGACTGCTACCTCTGCCAAATTGGCTCATCGTAGTCGAAGTCGATCTCACCCCACTCGTCCTTCTTCCAGACTCGAGTCACATACTCCCACGGGATTCCGCCGTCGAAGGCTATTTCTGCCTCGTGGGCGTTCGGGTTCATGCCGCCCATTCTCGCATTGACGTCGATTCCGCCTGGCGCCCCACGAATTTCGTAGACGTAACCACTTCGACTTCCCTGGGGGAATTCGGTAGCAGTCTGATTGTGCCTAGATGTCCCAACGTAACGGCTGTGAGTGTTGTTCTCTGCGTAATCCCCGAGAGTTGTGCCCGCGTCCGGGTCGTGAGGCATGAACCCACCAGCCTCTTCGATCTCGATAGGCGACCGCGAATCGCCGCGATAAACCGTACCGCAATTGTGGACGAGGACCGGAGTTGCGCCCGCCAGCACATAGTACGTGTGGAAGTCGTCGACGGTGAGGTTGTGTGTGGTGACGGCGTAGGGGTAGTTGCGCGTCACCTCGACCGTGAGAGTGGTCCCGTCGGGCTGGCGGAGCTGTTCGCCGGCGGTGAGTTCGCCAGCGTCGACCCACTGGTGGCGGGTTTCGCTCCAGTAGGGGTGGTGGTAGGTGGAGGTGATCTTTGCAGACGAGCCGTTAGGGCCGGCCTCATCGGTGAGGGTGAGGTCGGTGAATTCCTTGTCGTCGGGGGTCGTGATGGTGTCGGTGACCCTCTGTGGGCGGGTTTCGCCCGTCTGAGGGTCGGTGGCCATCACGGTATCGCCGACGTGGACGTCCTCCATGTTCTTGGAGCTGCCATCGCCCATGCGTACCTGAGTGCCGGTGGGGAAGCTGTTCGTCAGGCAGGCTTCGCCAGCACTCGATGACTCTGCTCCGCTGGTCTCTCTGGCTGCTTTACTTTCCGTGCCGGCGGCGTCCTCAACGGATTCCTTGCCAGTTTGCTCTGATGCCGATTTGGCAGCCTTGGCCTCGGCGTCGCGGGCTTCTTTTAGCGCCTTCTTCGCGCTGCTGTAAGCCTCGGCGGCTTTTGCGGCTCCGCGTTCTGCTTCATGGATGGCGTCATAGGCTTTGTTTACTTCTTTGTAGATCTTGAAAGCCTTGATGCCGATTTTGATGGCTTTGAAGAGCTTGCCCCAGGGGACAAAGTTCAGGGCCGTATTGATGCAGGCCATGACGTCGCCCTTGGTGAAGCAGTCTCGGGCGTCGTTGTAGCCGATCAGATCGCCGACCATGTCGACGACTTCGTCAATGAGCTTGTTGCGCTTCTTCTTGGCTTCATCGACCTTGGCATTGGCGTTGTTCAGATCCGTCGCGTCCGGACCGTCGGTCGGCGGAGCGGTGGTCTTGCTAGCGGGAGCCTCTCCGGTGGGGGTGTGGGTGCAACCGGTTTCACCACGACCGCACTCCCACGCGAGGCCACTCGGGTCCGACTTGTTGATCGGATCGTTGTTGGAGTAGGCGTATGCGTTCCACTGCTGTGGGTCGCCGGCATCGATGATCGGGTCGGGGCTGATGAAGCGGCCCGTGGTGGGGTCGTATTCGCGGGCGCCGAGGAGGGTGAAGCCAGTGGACTTCTCTTTCGTGCCGCCGATGAAGCCCTTGTCTCCGGCCCAGGCGCCGGGTGCGGGCTGGGTGCCGCGTTCGTTTCCGAACGGGTCGCTCGCGCGTCGGACGTGGGCGAGGTCGGTGGCCTTGAACTGGACACCGCCCGTGCCGTGGTGGTCCGAGGCCTGGTAGGTGAGGGTGGAGGTGCCTCCGGTCGTGGTGCGGGTGATCGAGAGACCGCCGGGGGCCGCGTAGGTGCGGACGTTGGAGACCTTGCCGCTGGCGGTGTCCAGCGTGATCTGGTCGGTACCGAGGTTGAGCGTGGTGCTGGTGGGGTCGCGGCGGATGAGCTGGTTGCCGCCCGTGTCGTACAGGTAACTGGTACCGGCGCTCTCGCCGGTACCGACGATCTTGTCGAGCTTCCCCTGGCCGTTCCAGGTCAGGGTCTTTGTGCCGGGAGTGCTGGTGATGGACGCCGTGTTGCCGACGGCGTCGTAGGTGTAGGAGGTGACCTTGGTGCCGGCCGGGCCGGTCTCGGTCGAGGTCATCAGCGCATGCGGACCACCCGTGCCGCCGCCGGTCTTCGGGTCGGTGGAAGGGGTGTTGGTCTTCGGGCCGAACGTCTGGGTGACGGTGACGTCCTTGGCGGTGGCGCCCTTGACGTCCTTCCTCACGAGCTTCGTACGGTTGCCGAGGTTGTCGTATGTGTACTGCTGCCAGTACGGGGCGCTGCCGCCGACGCTGGGCTTGCCGGTGCCGTCGACGGCAGGGCCGCCGGCGTTGGTGCAACTGCCGATACCGCGGACGCTGGGCTGCGGTGCGGTGGTCTGGGTGCCGGTGTCAGTCCAGGCCTGGGTGAGGCGACCCAGGTAGTCGTGCGTGAAGCACTGCAGGTCACGGCCCGCACCGTCCTGGGTGTCACCGATCGAGGTGAGCTGACCGACCTTGTTGTAGGTGTAGTCCAGGACATCGACGCTCGCGGTCGCGGCGGTCTGCTTGTCCAGGGTGGAGCGGACCGGACGGCCGCTGCCGGCGTCGTAGTCAGTAGTGGAGACGACCTGCATGCCGGACCCGCCGACGGTGCTGCGGATCGCCCGCCCGTAGGGGTCGTAGCGCACGTCCGCGAGGTACGGGGTTCGGGTGAGTCCGATCTTCCCGGCGAATCCGGTCAAGTTGCCGGCGACATCTATGCCGATCCCCAACGTTTCCGTGCCGAGACCGGCCTTGGGGATGCCGGGAAGGACGGTCGTCTCCAGTTGCCCGTAGGCATCGTATGTGTTGGTGGTCTCGTAGGTGCCCGCCAGTTCCTTTTCGACGGCAGGGATGGTGACCTTGGTGCCGAGCGGGCGGTAGCCGCCGTCGTAGCCGGTGATCTCGGATACGTAGGCGCTGCCCGTCTTGCCGCCCACGTAGCGGGTGGTGGTGTCGGGCTTGCCCAGCATCTTGGTGTCGTAGTTGAACGCGCCGACCTGCTTGGCCGGGTCGACAGCCGTTCCCTCGTACGTCGCGACGGTCCGACCGAGGATGTCGGCCACCGAGGTAGCGCTCTTGCCGCGGGCGTCCGTCGCGGTGACGAGGTTCTTGCCGTCGTCGTAGACCGTGGTGCTGGTGCCCGAGTCGGGGTCGGTGGTCTTCACCGAGCGGCCGAGGAGGTCGTAGGAGAACGTCCACTCGTTGCCGGCGGAGTCCTTACGCGACAGCTCCTGGCCCTGGGTGTTGGACAGGTACGTGGTCTCGTCGTAGGCGCCGGTCGGCGTATTGGCCTTGTACTGACGCAGGATCGAGGTGGTGCCGTTGGTGATGGTCGCCGTGGCGAATCCGCCGGCCGGCGGGGTCTGACGGACTTCATCCGCTCCGGGGTATTCGGTCTTGGAGCGGGACTGCTCCACGCCGAACGACTGGAATATGGAGGCGGTGGTGCGGCCGAGACCATCGAAGACCCGAACGGTCTGGGACGGGATCTTGCTGTCGGGATTGACCCCACCGTTGGGAAGGAACAGCGCCGCAGACGGCGAGCCTTGGTCCGTGTAGTAGGCGGAGCTGGTCTTGACCTGCCAGCCGTGGGAGTCGAACAGCGCGTCCGTGATCATCCGGCCGGCCACACCCGAGGGAGTGGTGGCCTGGGTCTGACGGACACGGCCGAGCCCGTCATAGATGGAGTAGCTGGAGGTGTACGACTTGTCGTTCATGAGCGCCTGGCTCAGAACCGATGACGGCGCGCTGGTGCCGTTCATCGCGTACGAGAACTTACGTACGGGCAGGTCCTTCGTGGAGTCCTGACCGGGCTGCCAGATGGAGACGACGCGGCCAAGGGAGTCGTAGACGCGTTCGGCGACGTGGTTGTTCTCGTCGGTCGTCTTCAGCGGCTGCGAGCGGCCGAAGTCGAGAGTGGTGACCGACTTCCAGCCCAGCGGGTTGGTATGGGTCACCGAGGTCGGCAGCACACCCGTGGCCGGGGTGTACTCCGTCTTGGTCACGGCGCCGGCGGGGTGGGCGGCGTCCTTGCGGGTCGCGTTCGTGTTGCTGGTGACACGGCCGTAGGCGTCATACGTTGAAGTGGAGTTGAGGCGGTAGACGGCCTTGCCGACGGCGTCGTACTTCTCCAGCACCTTGGTTCCGGTACCGTCGGCGGTCGCTCCGACTTGGCCCAGGGGCAGATTGTCGAAGAGCGAGAGGGTGTCCCCGACCGTGTTCGCTGCCGTTGGGGTTTGCCCGCACGCACCGGACAGAACCAGAGTGCGCGAGGCGATCTCGGCGATCGCACCGCCCGGTCCGGTCGGATACTCGAACGTGGTACAGAGCCGCTGGTCGGTGCGCGACACGTCACTGTTGTCGTCCACCGTGATCGGGCGTGTCGCGAGGGTGTCGTCGTAGGTGGAGGAACGCTGGCTCGTACGCCAGGTTCCGTTGGCGAGCTTGGAGCGGGTGGTGACCTTGTCGGTGTTCACCGCCTGGGCGGTGATGGCAGGCATCCCGCCGGCCTGGGCGCGGGTTGCGGTGACCTTGCCGATTTTCGGTGTGGTGACCTCGTCGGAGACCACCACGCCGCCGTCGCGGTCGTAGGTCTGGCTCTGGCGGACGAAACCGGACAGGACGTTCTCGTCCTTGATGGTGCCGCCCTGCGTGTCGGGGACGGTGACGCTGCGCTTGGTCTTGCCGTCGGCGAGGAAGTCGCCGTCCATGCCGCGGAGGTAGGTCGTGACGCTCTTCGTACGCGGGGCCTCGGCGGCGTTGCCGTTGCCGGTGCGGGTGGTGACCGTCGAGTAGCCGCGGAACTGGTCCCAGGTACGGGTCTTGGGGTCGGCGAACTCCGAGTCGTTGCGGTGCCAGGCGATGCCGCCGCCGTACTCGTAGTCGGTCACCGCGGTGACCTGACCGCCGACCATGTCCTGCTGTGTGACGGACTCGACGATGACCTTGTTGAACCAGTCGTCCACAGGATCCGGGAAGGACTGGTCGGGCAGGTACCACTTGACTGGCATGCACGCCATCGTGTTGGTGTCCGCCGAGGAAGGCATGGTGCCCTTCAGGCGCGAGCACTCGGGGGCCTTGTAAGCGACGTTGATCTGGCCGCCGGTCTCGGTGGTGATCGTCTGGATGCGCGGGCGCCGGTAACTGGAGGTCGTGGCGACCGTACCGTTGGGGCGCTTGACGACGCCGTCGACTCGGTTGGGGATCTGCGTCGGCGTGAACGAGACCAGGGGTACCTTGGCCGCTGTCTTGCCGTTGGTGCCGATCCGCTCGATCGAGTCGAGCCACAGGGTCGGAGACGAACCATCACCCGGGGCCTGGAAGGAGTGTTTGAAGTTGTACGTGTCGACAGTTCGCCACGCCGTGCCTGACCACACCCCCGTGGCGATCTGGGTGAACTTCTTCGTCGTGAAGTAGGTCGGCGAGAGGTTGAGGCATTGTCCGCTTGCCGCGCACTCCTGGTCGAGCGGGGTGTCGGGCCAGGACTTGGCGTTCGCCGGGATCCGCTGAGCGGTGTCCGTGCAGGTGACGGCTCCGATCGGGTCGCAGCGCTCCGCGTTCCTGATCACGATCTGGGCGGCAGGCTTGGCGGTACCCTTCGCCGCGATCTGTTCGGGCAGGCGCTGGCCGTAGCCGATCCAGGTCGGGTAGCTGCCGCGCTGGTACTTCTCCGGTGTACCGACACCGTTGTTCTGGCCACCGCCGCGGCCGTAGTAGTTGTCCTCCTGCGCGTAGCGGTAGGAGACGAGGTTCTGGTGCGGGTCCACGACGTAGTCGAGGTTCCACTGCCAGCCCAGCTGCTGCCACGTGCCGTTCGCGGGAGTGGCAGCACCCAGGCACTTGTCCTGGCCGCTGTTGAAGTACACCGGAACAGTGGAGACGGACTGGGCCGGGGTGTCGGTGCCGTCTCCGCCCGGCAGGCGGTTGGAGCCGAAGTAGTACTGGGTTCCGTCGGTCGTGGTGACCTTGAAGCCCTCACCCTTCCAAGCCGCATTGCGCTGGTCGGTGAGGCGCTCGATCTTGGTGCCGTCCTCACCCTGGAGGTGGTAGACGCACGTGGCGTCGTCGCGGACGATCTGGCCGGCGTGGCCCGCCAGGTTCAGGGAGAGGATGTCTCCGGCCCAGCACTCGTCACCCGAGTCCGCGATGCCCGCGTCCTTGCAGCCCTTGTACGAGCGGGAGATCGATCCTGGGCTCCAGTCCCAGCCTTCGCCGAACCCGCTCGACTGCGCGTTCGTCGACGCGGTCCGGCCATCGATCGAGGACGAGTCGTAACCCAGACCCATGCTCGGGCCCGCACCGGCGATGGAAGACGGAACCTCCATCGTGTAGCCGTAGGTGAAGTTCGCCGCGTTCGAACCGGCCTGCCAAGAGGACGAAGGAAGTAGCGGAGTTGCGCTGAAGTCACCGCTCGGACCCGACGGACCGGCCTCCACGCCGAGTACGACGGGGTCTGAGGCCAGGACCTGCGGTGCGGCCTCGGGCGTGGACTTCGTCCCGGGGGCCAGGGCGCTTTTGGTCGTCGTAGCGCTCTTCGGGCCATCGACCTCGGCGATCAGCCTGCCTGATGCGTCCCGGTGCGAGGCGACGGGGGTGCGTGCAGTGCAGCCTGAGGCGCCGGGGGTGGTCAGGGCGCAGTTCGGGAGACGCACCACGCGGGCGCGGTCGGCCCAGTTCGCCCCGGTCACCTTCGTCCACGCCGACACGTCGAAACCGAGCTCGACCTTGCCGGGGGAGGCGCCGCCCGTGATTCCGGTCAGCGCGACGAGTGCGCCGTTGACCCCGGCGGCGCGGGTCTTCTCGGCATCCTTCACTTCGACCCGCAACGTTCTGCTGTCGTTGCCGGCGGAAGGTGCGGTCGCGAGTTCGGACAGCTTTGCTGAGGAGTTCGCTCCATTTGCCGGAGCGACCCAGACGGGTAGTCCGCTGGCTTGAATTCCTCTTGTGTCAGGGGAAGTTCGTGTGGCCGCAGTTGAATCGATCGAGACCGTCGCGACGCCCGACGGTGCCTTCGCCTTCGCGTCGGGGACCCACGGCTTACTGGTCGGTGCCTTAGTGCCGTCCGGCTTGGTGTTCGAACCCTTGACGGGCTTTGTCTGTGGCAGTGCCGTATTCGGCGGCACCCACACCTTCGGCGGCTTCGCCGCCGCTTCGGCCATGGGCAATCCCAGGCCGGAGACGAGCACCGCGAGCGCGGCGACCATCGCTATACGTGGTCGGCCTGCGCGCGAACGCGCTAGGAACCGACTCCGACGAGACAACAAAATCCCCCCACAGGAAAGGAACGAGAGAGTCCGGACCGACAGGGGTCCGGATCAAGCGCACCTTAAGGAGGACGGGTCTATTCGCGCAGGATTTTCTGACATTCCATCACATGATCAATGTCACCCGTCGGGCAATGTGGTGGTTCGCGTGGCGAATGGGACATATGGATCTTATAAAATGTTGACAAGTTTGCGGACGCCAAGGAACGTGCGGCTGACTACCCGTTAACTGATGCGACGCATTGCGAGGACTTCCGCCCATGGGGCCAGAATCTTCATCACTCATTCCCAGGCCGGGTACACCCCGGCGTCGTCGGGCATCCGTCACCGTGATGCTCCCCGCGATAGGCGCTGTTGTGCTGTCGCTCGCGGCGGGTTTGGTCGTCGCCCCTCCCGCCTTCGCGGGGAACGAGCCTGCCGCGCAGGGCTGGCCGGCCCCCACCGCCAAGCCCGCCCCCTCTGCGCTGGAGAAGGCCGTGGACGAGGCGCTCTGGCAGGCCAGGGCCATGGGGAAGCCGGTGGCCATCGACCGCCTGACGACTGGAAACTCGCAGACGTTCGCCAACCCGGGCGGCACGCTCACCACTGAGGCCGGTCCCGCTCCGGAGCGGGTCAAGCAGGCGGACGGCTCCTGGCGCGGGGTCGACACCGCGCTGAGTGTGAACGCCGACGGCACGTTGTCCCCGAGGGCCGTTCCCTCCCCGCTCACCATATCGGGCGGCGGCACCGGCCCGATGGCGACGATGACCACGGCCGACGGCAAGAAGCTGGCCGTCAAAGCCCCCTTCCCACTCCCCAAACCGACACTCGACGGCAACGACGCCCTCTACAAGAACGTCATGCCGGACGTGGACCTGCGCCTGAGCGCCACGCAGCTGGGCGGTTGGAGCCAGGTACTCATCGTGCGTACGGCCGAAGCTGCGGCGAACCCGGCCCTGAAGACGATCCGCCTCGATGTCGATGCGCCGGCACTGAGCACCTCCGCCGACGCCGCGGGCAACATCATCTTCAAGGACGCCCAGGGCACGGCGCGTTTCTCAAGCCCCACCTCCTTCATGTGGGATTCCGCAGCAACCGCGCCCGCGGCCGCGCTCGCGGGCAAGTCAGCGAGCGTGGACAGCGCGTGGTCCGCGGCACCCGCCACCGATCGGCCGGCTGTTTCCAGCGCGGATGGTCCGGGCGAGGGCGCCAACGTCAAGCCGCTCGCCGTCAAGGCCGACGCGACCGCCATCGAGCTGATCCCCGACACAGCTCTGCTCGGCCAGGGCACCGGCCCTTGGTACATCGACCCCGGCGTCAACCCCTCGGCCGACAGCGCCAACCAGGCGTGGGCGCAGGTCCAGGAGGCCTACAGCGACACCAATGAGTTCAACGGGACCTCGGACGGCCAGGACACGCCGGCCGCCGGCTACTGCGGCTACTCGACCTGTACCAAGAAGGGTCGGGAGCGCGCCTACTTCCAGGTCGGGATCAACTCGACCATCCACGGTACCGAGGTCATCGACGCCCGGCTCCACGCCACGGTCGTTTCCTCATCCAGTCCGAGCACGGCCACGCCGATGGGTCTATACCACAGCCCCACGGGGATCGGTAATCCCACTACGTGGAACAACCAGCCCTGCGACCGGGCCTCGCGCATGGGTGGCTGCGCCAAGATCGGCGGCGCGAGCATCTCGGGCACCGGTGAAATCGAGTACGACGTCACCACCCAGATGAAGAGCGCTGCCTGGAACCGCTGGCCGACCTTCACCTTCGGCTTCGCGCCGGACGACGAAGGCAACATGCACTACCGGCAGCGGTTCAGCAACACCCCCCACATCGTCGTCACGTACGACATCACTCCCACCGTCGGGAACCCCCGAACCAGCCCCACCCCCGGCTTCGCCGGCACTGGCGCCTACTCCGCCTGCCGCACTCCCGGTACGACCAACCCTTCCGACAATCCGGGCTGGCTCGGAGCCAACACCAACGTCCACTTGACGTCTGCCACCAACTCGGCCACCGGTCGCCAGCTCCAGACGACGTTCAAGCTCTGGGACGACGACGCGGGAACCGCCACGTGGAGCCAGACCGGCTGGAACGGCTCCTCCGGCGACGCTGTCGTGGATGTCGGAAAGCTCATCGACGGTCACCAGTACGGCTGGACCTCCGTCGCCACGGACGGGACTCTGGTCAGTGCCGAGACTTCGTATTGCTACTTCCGGGTCGACGGGACGCCGCCGTCGGCGGCTGTGACTTCCGTCGACTTCCCGGCCTCCGGTACGACCGGCGGTCACCCCAAGCGTGTGGGTGAGCCAGGCACCTTCACCCTCGCCGGTGCGGACAACGCCCCCATCAACGGCAGTACCCGCAGCTCCGGTCTGGCCTGCGCCCGCTGGACGACCGACCCGGTCAAGGCCGCCTCCGACTGGAACTGCTCCGACACCGACAGCCGGATCACCAAGCTCACCGGTGGTAAGGCGACGGTCAACTTCACCCCGCAGGCCTGGGGCACCAACTACCTCTACCTGCAGACCCAGGACAACGCGGGCAACATGTCCCAGCCGGTCGCCTACAGCTTCTACGTCCCGTCCAACCCCAAGAGCCCCGCCCCGATCTTCGGTGACATCAACGGCGACAGCAAGGCCGACGTCGTCCTCGCCGACGCCGCCGGCAACATTCGCCAGATCAACGGCGGCGGCGACCCCGCCACCTCGCCCGTCGCTCTCGCCCGCTCCAGCCTGAGCGGCAACGGCTGGAGCGGCATCCAGCTCACCCACCGCGGAAACCTCGGCGACAAGCCCGTCGACGACCTCTTCGCACATGAACCCGCCAAGCCCAACCTCTACGTCTTCACCAACAACGGCACCGGACTGGTCGACGGACAGGCTCCCACCAACGTGGTCAAGCCCACCCGCTGCGTCGGCCCCGACGCGAAAGCCATTACCTGCTCCACCCACGACTTCGGCGCTGACTGGAGCAAGGTCACTCAGATTGCCGCATTCGGCTCCCTCACCGGTGACAGCGTCCCCGGGAGCCCGAACTCCCTCCCCCAGACCTCCCTCCTGTTCGTGGAGAACGGGCGTCTGTGGCTGGCTCTTCCCGGCATCAAACCCAACAGGCTCGATGACACGGCAATCCTGCTCTCGGCAAACGACACTCGCTGGGACGGCTACGACCTGATCACCCCCGGCCGGGCCCAGGGCACGAACTTTCCCACTCTGTGGGCCCGTTCCAAGACTGACGGCACCCTCCACGCCTTCAGCATCAAGGGCACCCCTGAGGCCCCCGTGCTCACCGGGTTCACCGACCCGTCCGCCGGTCTCTTCGACGGCAAGATCGACCGGATCCGCTACTCCCGCGTCGGCTCCGACGGCGACCTCACTGGCGACAACATCCCTGACCTCTGGGCCGTCGACAAGGATCAGCAGCTCGTCGTCTTCAACGGCATCGGCACCGCCCCCAACGGCACCACGATCCCCTACCCCACCGTCACCGGCATCGCCCCCACCTTCACCCTCCAGGGCAACCTCAACACCCCTACGTATCAGTGGAAGCTGACCGGCCTGACGGGCACCACGAACACGACACCCAGCGCCGGCGGCACCAACCACCCCGCCACCACCGCCGGCATCACCTGGCCCACCGGAACCATCGAAGGCCGTAGCACGACGTACGCGGCGTTCCAGGGCGCCGGGTCGACCATCACCACCAGCGGTCCGGGTATCGACACCCGCCAGGATTTCACCCTCACCACTTGGGCCAAGCGCTCTGCCACGACCCCGGCGAACCAGAACAGCCTGGTCGTCAGCCAGGACGGCACCCAGAACAGCTCCTTCATGATCTACGCCGACCACAAGACCGGTCAGTGGCACTTCGCCCTGGCCAGCGCCCAGGGCGGCGCGTGGCCCTTCGACCACACCGGCGTGGCCAATCAGGCGGCCCGGTTCACCCCTGATGCCTGGACCCGCCTGACCGCCGTCTACAACGCCGGCAGCGGCCTGATGAGCCTCTACGTCAACGGCGTCCTCGCCAGCACCGGCCATCATCCGGCGGCGTCCAGCCCCGTGCCCAGCGGTCCGATCGTCTTCGGCCGGTACAAGGTCGCCGGGCAGGTTTCGGACGTCTTCAACGGCGGCGTCAGCAACTTCGCCTCCTATTCGTACGCCGCCACCCCCACCGCCCCCGGGGCCATGGGTCGAATCTCGCTCACCGAGGCCCCGGGCATGTGCGCGGACAACGACTACGCCGGCACCCAGGACGGCAACAAGATCCAGATCGCGACCTGCAACGGCACCACCGCTCAGAGCTTCGAGGTAAAGGCCGACGGATCCCTGCGGATCCAGGGCAAGTGCGTGAGCGCGACCAACGCGGGCACCGTCAACACCACCCCGCTCGAACTGAGGACCTGCAACGGTCCGACCCCGGCTCAGAAGTTCCTGCCCCGTGCCGACGGCTCGATCTACAACCCGGTCTCCGGTCGCTGCGTGGACCTCGGAAACTTCGACACCACTCCGGGCCGACAGCTCTGGCTGTTCGACTGCAACCCCTCCAGCGCCCAGCGCTGGACCGTCATGACCCTGGGCACCGCGCCCCTGCCCCTGCCGAGTCTCGACGCGGCGCCCTGACCAGCCACTACCTCCTGCACCACCACAGCATGAAGGCGGCCGTCCCTCCATCGGAGGGGCGGCCGCCGCCGTAGAACCGCTGGACAGCGCGGAGCCGTCAGTGCGGCAGGGTCGCCGGGGAGCCGCCGTTCGCCTCGTAGCCGGCGACCGCCAGGGCGCGGTAGACCGCGTACGAGGCCGCCGGGTCCGGGTCGGCCGACCAGGGGAGGGCGCCCACGTAGCCGTCGATGTGGCGGACCTGTTCCATCGCCTCCGCCCAGCGCTCGCCGCCGACCAGGAACAGCAGCAGCAGGTGGCGCACGTGCGCCAGCATCGGGTCGTCGGGCCGCGCGCTGTGGACGGCGTACAGCGCGCCCTCCACCGCCCGCGTCACGGCCGCGCTCCGGTGGAAGCTGCTGATCAGGACGACGTCGGGGACGTGCTCGTACAGCGCGAACAGCGGCAGCGCCGCCAGCAGCGAGCCCTGCGGGGCGCGGGCGGCCGCGTGGTGGGTGAAGGCGTCGGCCTTCTCCCGGGAGCCGTGCCACTTCTCGCACCAGTAGTTCAGCGCGGCCAGGTGCGCGCCCATGTGCTGCGGCGCCCGGTCCATGACCTGCGCCCACAGCGCGTCGTACTCGGCCTCCGAGTAGTGCAGCATCCGGGCGACGGCCAGCTCGACGATGTACGGGACCGGGTCGCCGGGGGCCAGCAGCGCGGCCGTGCGGCAGGACTCCCGGGCCTCCTCCGCGACGATCCGGACGTCGGCGTCGCTCATGCCCTCCGGGCGCCTCCACATCTGCTGCGCCAGCAGCTCGGCGTGCACCTGCGCGCCGCCCGCGTCCTTCGGCGCCTCCAGCCGCCACGCCTTCAGCCACCGGGCGCCCGCCCCCGGCTCCCGGGCGAGTTCCAGCGCCGCCGAGCCGGCGAAGGCCTGGACGCGCTGCCAGCGCACCTCGCCCTCCTTCGGGGTGCCGGCCAGCAGCTGGGAGGCGGCCTGCCACTGCCCGGTGTGCTGCACATGGGCCAGGGCGTCCATCAGGTCATGGTCGGGGCCGGGAATCCGGATGTCGAGGTCCTCCTGGCGGGCGAATCCGTAGTCCGAGGGGTCGGCGGCGTCGGGGCTGCCGGGCGCGACCAGGCGCAGGCCCCCGCGCCTGCGCCGTACATACGGTCCGACGACGGCCACGAGCAGGCCGACCGCGAGCAGGAACCACAGAATCTCCATGCCCCCAGCGAACCAGACGTACCCGCGCAAAGGCCAATAGGGGGCCGGGCGGGATGGTGGGGACAGGGCCGCGCGGGGCCCGGACGGGGCATAGCATCGGGCCATGAGCGACGACAGCCACGAGCACCAGAGCTTCGAGACCCGTGCCATCCACGCGGGCAATACGGCGGACCCGCTGACCGGCGCGGTCGTGCCCCCGATCTACCAGGTCTCCACGTACAAGCAGGACGGCGTCGGCGGCCTGCGCGGCGGCTACGAGTACAGCCGCAGCGGCAACCCGACCCGCACCGCGCTCGAGGAGAACCTCGCAGCGCTGGAGGGCGGCCGGCGCGGCCTCGCCTTCGCGTCCGGGCTCGCCGCCGAGGACTGCCTGCTGCGTACGCTGCTCTCCCCGGGCGACCACGTGGTCATCCCGAACGACGCCTACGGCGGCACCTTCCGCCTCTTCGCGAAGGTCGTCTCCCGCTGGGGTGTCGAGTGGTCGGTGGCCGACACCTCCGACCCGGACTCCGTACGGGCAGCCCTCACCCCGAAGACCAAGGTCATCTGGGTCGAGACCCCCTCCAACCCGCTGCTCGGCATCACCGACATCGCCGTCGTCGCCGACATCGCGCGCACGGCCGGCGCGAAGCTGGTCGTCGACAACACCTTCGCGTCCCCCTACCTCCAGCAGCCGCTCGCGCTGGGCGCGGACGTGGTCGTGCACTCGCTGACCAAGTACATGGGCGGCCACTCCGACGTCGTCGGCGGCGCTCTCGTCACCGCCGACGCGGCGCTGGGCGAGGAACTGGCCTACCACCAGAACGCGATGGGCGCCGTGGCCGGCCCCTTCGACTCGTGGATCGTGCTGCGCGGCATCAAGACGCTGGCCGTACGGATGGACCGGCACGCGGAGAACGCCACGAAGGTCGCGGAACTGCTGACCCGCCACCCCAAGGTCCACAAGGTCCTCTACCCGGGCCTGCCCGAGCACCCGGGCCACGAGATCGCCGCCAAGCAGATGCGCAACTTCGGCGGCATGATCTCCTTCCAGGTCACCGGAGGCGAGGACGCGGCCGTCGCGGTCTGCGACCGGGCCAAGCTCTTCACCCTGGGCGAGTCCCTCGGCGGCGTCGAGTCCCTCATCGAGCACCCGGGCCGCATGACCCACGCCTCGGTGGCCGGTTCCGCCCTGGAGGTCCCGGCGGACCTCGTCCGCCTGTCGGTCGGCATCGAGAACGTCGACGACCTGCTGGCGGACCTGACGCAGGCGCTGGGCTAGCGGCCCCCGGCCGGTAGTCGGCGCCGCCCGGCCGCACCCTGCGGGGAGCGGCCGGGCGGCGTCCGTCTTTCGCCAGGGCGCCGCGTCACCAGTCCTGCCAGGGCGGGGAGACCTCGCTCGACGGAGTCGTCCACGCGTGCGTCAGCGACGCCCACACGACGAAGGCCACCACCGCCGTGGCCAGCAGCGTCCAGCCGATCTTGCGCACCACCGCGCGGCGCCGCAGCAGCTTGTCGCCGCGCGCTGCCGCGCCCGCCGCGAACCCGGTCGGCAGCGTCGGGTACGGGCCCTCCATGAGCTGCCTGACCTGGACTTCCTTGGGATCCGGACGGCTCATGCGGCCTCCCGCCGATGGGGATCGGTCCGGGCGTCGGAGCCCGAGTCGAGTACGCCCGCGTGCCGGGGGCGCAGCCCGGCCACGGCCCGGTTGCACAGCGCCCGCACCCGCTCGGGCGGCAGCCCCAGCTGCGCGGCCGTGACCTCCTCCGCGACCCCTTCGTAGATCCGCAGGACCAGGACGAGCCGCTCCAGCGGGCCCAGCCGCGCCAGGACCCCGCTGCCGCCGTGGTGGCGGCGGCCGGCGCGGGCGAAGGCGGCGCACAGCTCCTGGCGCGTGTAGTCGTACGGATCGTCCCCGCGCAGCCTGCGCCAGTTCGCGTACGTACGGGCCAGCGCGCTCCCGAGGAGCCCGCGTGCGGCGGGCGCGTCCTCCTCAGGCTCGGCCGTGAGCAGGATCGCGACGCGCAGGAGCCGCCCCGCCGCACCCGCGACGAAGGCTTCGAACTCGGCGTAGGGGCCCGGCCCTTGGTCCACAGTCCACATAGTGCGGTCTGCGGGACCATCCCGGTCAAGGGGTCGGTCGCACCCGGATCAGGAGGCGGGGCCGGCCTCGGAGCCCGCCGACATCAGTTCGGACAGCGAGATGTTGAAACGGGTCAGCAGACCGGTGAACGCCTCGCGCTCGTCCTGGCTCCAGCCGTCCGTCACCCGGGCCATCAGCTCGCGCCGCGAGGAGCGGACCTCCTCCAGCCGGGCGAGCCCGCGCGGAGAGAGGGCGAGCACCACGGCCCGCCCGTCCTCCGGGTGCGAAGTCCGCTTGACCAGGCCGCTGTCGACGAGCGGCGCGACCTGCCGGGTGACGGTGGAGGAGTCGATGCCCATGCCGCCGGCGAGCGCCTTGACGCCCATCGGACCTTCCAGGTCGAGACGGTTCAGCAGCAGGTACGCGGCCCGGTCCATGGAATTGCGGGCCTGGCCGACCCCGCCCAGGCGGGTCTGCTCCGCGCGCCGGGCGAAGACCGCCACCTGGTGCTGGAGCGCGTCGAGGAGACCGGCTTCGGCGGGCGCGCCGGCCGGCGCGGGCAGGTCGGAACTGGCCGAGGTGGAGGGCATGGCCGTGAGCTCTCTTCGCATGGGGCCGACAAGGATGGGGGACAGAGTACGCGGCCGTGCGGCGGCTCGTACTCCTCGTACGAGAACTGATACGACCGGTGCGGGAGCCCGGACAGAGGCCGTCCCGGATGGCCGGATATCGACCGCCCGGGCCCGTCCTCCGGGGCTTTCGCCCTGCGCCGCGATCCGCGCGGGCTGAGAGACTGGCCGTATGAACTACCGAGTGCCGCAGCCCGTGCCGCAGGTCATCCTCGACGACGTCCGGGGGGCCCAGAAGATGCTCTCCGGCGTCTCCCGGGTGACCGCGATGGAGGGCAGCCGGTACCTCTCCTCGCTCACGGGCTCTCCGGTGCACTTCAAGTGCGAGAACCTCCAGCGCACCGGCTCCTTCAAGCTGCGCGGGGCGTACGTGCGCATCGCGGGCCTGCGCCCCGAGCAGCGCGCCGCCGGCGTCGTCGCCGCCAGCGCGGGCAACCACGCGCAGGGCGTCGCGCTCGCCTCCTCGCTCCTCGGGGTCCGCTCGACCGTGTTCATGCCGATGGGGGCGCCGCTGCCGAAGGTGGCCGCGACCCAGGACTACGGCGCCGAGGTGCGGATGCACGGGCAGGTCGTGGACGAGACGCTGGCCGCCGCCCAGGAGTACGCGGACCGCACCGGAGCGGTGTTCATCCACCCCTTCGACCACCGCGACATCATCGCGGGCCAGGGCACGGTCGGCCTGGAGATCCTGGAGCAGTGCCCGGAGGTCCGCACGATCCTGGTCGGCATCGGCGGCGGCGGGCTCGCGGCCGGTGTGGCGGTCGCGGTGAAGGCGCTGCGCCCGGACGTCCGGGTGATCGGCGTACAGGCGGCGGGCGCGGCCGCGTACCCGCCCTCGCTCAAGGTCGGGCACCCGGTGTCGATCGACAACCCGGTCACGATGGCGGACGGCATCAGGGTCGGGCGGCCCGGCGACATCCCCTTCAAAATCATCGGCGAGCTGCTCGACGACGTCCGTACGGTGTCGGAGGACGCGCTCTCCAGCGCCCTGCTGCTCTGCCTGGAGCGGGCGAAGCTGGTCGTCGAGCCGGCCGGGTGCAGCCCGGTGGCCGCCCTGCTGAGCGAGCCCGAACTGTACGGCGGCGGCCCGGTGGTGGCCGTCCTGTCCGGCGGCAACGTCGACCCGCTGCTCCTCCAGCGGATCCTGCGCCACGGCATGGCGGCGGCCGGCCGCTACCTGTCCCTGCGGCTGCGCGTGACCGACCGGCCGGGGGCGCTGGCCGGCCTGCTCGGGGTGTTGTCAGTGGTGGATGCGAACGTGTTGGACGTGAGCCACGTGCGGACCGACCCGCGGCTCGGGCTCACGGAGGTGGAGGTGGAGCTGCACCTGGAGACGAAGGGGCCGAAGCACTGCGCGGAGGTCGCGCGGTCGCTGCACAGCGCGGGATACAGGGTCATGAGCTAGTACTGGTCGGGGCACGCGAATCCCGGCGGGTCCTCGGTCCTCCGCGCGGCCCGGGAAATTCCGTAGCGGCACGCGATATAGCGCATTACGGTGTCGCCCGGACGGCGGGCCCAGGCCCGCGCTCATAAGATTCGCGTAGGAATGCACCGATTCTGCTGGCCCGATCCACACTGGGAGAATCCATATGCCAGGCGCCATCTACGCCGAAGGTCTGGTCAAGACCTTCGGCGATGTACGGGCTCTGGACGGCGTGGACCTAGATGTCCCCGAAGGCACCGTCCTGGGCCTGCTCGGCCCCAACGGCGCGGGCAAGACCACGACCGTGCGCGTCCTGACCACCCTCCTCCAGCCCGACAGTGGCAAGGCCGTCGTCGCGGGCATCGATGTCCTCAAGCACCCCAACGAAGTCCGCCGCGCCATCGGCCTCTCCGGCCAGTTCGCCGCCGTGGACGAATATCTGACCGGCCGTGAGAACCTCCAAATGGTCGGCCAGCTCTACCAGATGAGCGCCAAGGCCGCGAAGGTCCGTGCCGCCGAACTGCTGGAGCGCTTCAACCTCGGCGACGCCGCGGACCGCACCGCCAAGACGTACTCCGGCGGCATGCGCCGGCGCCTCGACCTCGCGGCGGCCCTCGTGGTCAGCCCGCCCGTGATGTTCATGGACGAGCCCACCACCGGCCTCGACCCGCGCAACCGCCAGGCACTGTGGGCGATCATCCAGGAGCTCGTCGCGGGCGGCACCACCCTGCTGCTCACCACGCAGTACCTGGAGGAGGCCGACCACCTCGCGCACGACATCTGCGTGGTCGACCACGGCAAGGTCATCGCGCGCGGCACCTCCGACCAGCTCAAGGCCCGGACGGGCGGCGAGCGCGTCGAGGTCGTCGTGCACGAGCGCGATCACATAGCGAGCGCCCGTGAGGTCCTCGCGGGATTCGGCAAGGGCGAGACCACCGTCGAGGAGCACACCCGCAAGCTGACCGTGCCGGTCTCCGGCGGCGCCAAGCTGCTCGCCGAGGTCATCCGCGAGCTGGACGGGCGCGGCATCGAGATCGACGACATCGGTCTGCGCCGGCCGACCCTGGACGACGTGTTCATCTCGCTGACCGGCCACGCGGCGGAGCTGGCGGCCGAAGAGAACGGCGAGGGCCCCGCCGACGCGAAGCCCAAGGGCGGCCGCAAGGCCCGTAAGGAGGCGACGAAATGACCCTCACCTCCACGACCCCGGAGCCGCTGGCACCCCGACCGAGCGGCGGGATCGTCCAGGGAGTCAAGGACTCCCTGGTCATGGCCAAGCGGAACCTGATCCGCATGTCCCGCATCCCCGAGATGATCATCTTCGGCGTGATCCAGCCGGTGATGTTCGTCGTCCTGTTCAGCTACGTCTTCGGCGGATCCATATCCGTCGGCGGCAACACCTCGCCCGCCGCCTACCGCGAGTTCCTGATGGCGGGCATCTTCGCCCAGACCGTCACCTTCGCCACGGCCGGCGCGGGCGCGGGCATCGCGGACGACATGCACAAGGGCCTCATCGACCGCTTCCGCTCCCTGCCCATGGCCCGCGGAGCGGTCCTGACCGGCCGCACCCTCGCCGACCTCGTGCAGACCACCCTCACGCTCGTCGTCCTGGCGGTCGTGGCGCTGATCGTCGGCTGGCGCACCCACACGAACATCGGCGAGGTACTCGCCGGCTTCGCCCTGCTGCTCCTGCTCGGCTACGCGTTCTCCTGGATCGGCGCCCTGATCGGCCTGTCGGTGCGCACCCCGGAGGCGGCCACCTCGGGCGGGCTGATCTGGCTCTTCCCGCTGACGTTCATCTCGAACGCCTTCGTCCCCTCCGACAACATGCCGACGTTCCTGCGGCACATCGCGGAGTGGAACCCCTTCAGCGCCACCGTCCAGGCGGCCCGCCAGCTCTTCGGCAACCTGCCGCCGGGCTACCCGGTCCCCGAGGCCTGGCCGATGCAGCACCCGGTCATCGCGTCCATCCTCTGGTCGGTGCTGATCATCGTGGTCTTCCGGACCCTGGCGGTGCGCAAGTACCGCTCGGCGACCGCGTGACCTCCTGACCGCACGGTCCGCAGGAGCGGAAAAGCGCTTCGCCCCGCCGGGCAGCAGCCCGGCGGGGCGAAATCTTGCGAAGGGGGGTGATCAGCCGGTGAAGGGCTTGACGTCAAGGATCTTGACCGAGGCCCTCTTGCCGTTCGGCAGCTCGTACTCGGCGTCCTCGCCGATCTTCTTGCCCATCACACCGGTGCCCAGCGGGGACTGCGGGGAGTAGGTCTCGAAGTCCGAGGACGCGTACTCGCGCGAGGCCAGCAGGAACTCCATGGTGTCGTCCACATCGCCGTCGAAGGCGATCTTGACGAGCGTGCCGGGGGCGACCTCGCCCTCGGACGCGGGCGCGGTGCCGACCTTGGCCTTCTCCAGGAGCTGCGTCAGTTGGCGGACGCGGAGCTCCATCTTGCCCTGCTCCTCCTTGGCCGCGTGGTAACCGCCGTTCTCACGCAGGTCGCCCTCTTCGCGGGCGGCCGCGATCTTGACCGCGATTTCCGTGCGTGCGGGACCAGAGAGGTAGTCCAGCTCCGCCTTCAGCTGGTCGTACGCCGCCTGGGTCAGCCAGGTGACGCTTTCGCTCGTCTGGGTCACGGGTGCTCCTCGTCGGTACAGGGGACTACAAAAGCCGCCAGCGGCGGACGAAACCACGAGCCTAACAATTCGGGAAGGGAAGGGGGAGGACACGAAGTGTGTGAAGTGCGTCAGAGCGCGGCGGCGAAGCCTGGAAACGGGGATCCGCCGGAAGGAACCACTCCGCCGTCCGGCGTGTTGCCCCTCAGTTCGCGGAGCCGGCCGCCCGGCAGCCGATCAGTTCGATCATCGTGGCCCGGCCGGTGGTCTTCAACGTGACGAGCTCGTCCACGCGCTTGTCCTTCTGCGCGAAGGTGAAGTCGGCGCGGCCCACCTCGCCGTGCTCCTCGTCCTGCGAGCTGAGCGTGCACACCCCGGTGACCGAGGCGTCCTTGCGGATCTCCAGGTGCACGTCGACCGCGCTGTCGGAGACCACCTGGAACTTGATGACCTCGGCACTGACGCTCTGCCCGGCGACGTAGTCCCAGCCGATCCAGCCGACCACACCGAGCAGCCCGACGCCCAGCACCGAACCGACGATCTTGAGCTTGCGATCGGCCCGCTCGTCCGCCGACCGGCCGTAGCGGCCCTCGGGCAGTCCTTCGCGCACCGCGCTCATCGATCGTTCCCTTCGAGATGGGCGAACACCGGAAATCCCGGGGCGACCCCCCGGAATTTTTCCGCCCCCCGATTCGGTCACTATAGGACGCGTACGCCCTGACGACTCAAAGAGGATCCTGTCTTGACCGAGCAGCTTCGACTGATGGCCGTCCACGCCCACCCCGACGACGAGTCGAGCAAGGGCGCGGCCACCATGGCCAAGTACGTGTCCGAGGGGGTGTCCGTGCTGGTGGTGACCTGCACGGGCGGTGAGCGCGGCTCCATCCTCAATCCCAAGCTCCAGGGCGACAAGTACATCGAGGAGCACATCCACGAGGTGCGCGCCAAGGAGATGGACGAGGCCCGCGAGATCCTCGGCATCGACCAGGAGTGGCTGGGATACGTCGACTCCGGCCTGCCCGAGGGCGACCCGCTGCCGCCGCTGCCCGAGGGCTGCTTCGCCCTGGCCGACCTCGACGAGGCCGCCGGCAGCCTGGTGCGCAAGATCCGCGCCTTCCGGCCGCAGGTGATCACCACCTACGACGAGAACGGCGGCTACCCGCACCCCGACCACATCATGACCCACAAGATCTCCATGGTGGCCTTCGAAGGCGCGGCCGACACCGAGAAGTACCCGGAGGCCGAGTTCGGCCCGGCGTACCAGCCGCAGAAGCTCTACTACAACCAGGGCTTCAACAAGCCGCGCACCATCGCCCTGCACGAGGCCCTCCTCTCGCGCGGCCTGGAGTCCCCCTACGGCGAGTGGCTGGAGCGGTGGAAGGAGTTCCAGCGCGCCGAGCGGACCCTGACCACGCACGTGCCCTGCGCCGACTTCTTCGAGATCCGTGACAAGGCGCTCATCGCGCACGCCACGCAGATCGACCCGGACGGCGGCTGGTTCACCGTGCCGATGGAGATCCAGAAGGAGGTCTGGCCGACCGAGGAGTACGAGCTGGCGAAGTCGCTCGTGGACACTTCCCTCCCCGAGTCCGACCTCTTCGCGGGCATCCGGGAGAATGCGTAGCTATGAGCGCTACGCAGGCAGCACTGAACGAGCTTCTTCCGCTGGCGGGTGACACCTTCGACAAGAACAAGGTGACCCCCGGAATCCTGGGCTTCATCGTGTTCGCGGCCCTCGCCCTGGGCGTGTGGGGCCTGATGAAGTCGATGAGCCGGCACATGGGCCGGGTCGACTTCAAGGAAGCCCCCGAGCCCACCCCGGCGGACGGTACGCGCGCCCCGTAGGGGCCCACGACCCCCTTACGCCGCTTCGTGCGACCGCCGCCCAGCCGTGAAACGGCGGGGCGGCGGGATTTCGCACGCGCCCCGGCCGCCGGGCGGCGCCCGCCGTGCGGGGAAGCCGCCGCCTAGTGCGGGGGAAGCGGGACCGAGACGCCCATGATCTCCCGCGACTGCGGATCGGGCACCAGCGACAGCCGCCACGCCTGCCAGCCCTCCGACGGGTCGACGCCGCGCGCCAGGATCACCGCGTAGGACTCCAGACAGTCCTCCAGCCGCCCGTCCCGCATCGGGTGCGGGGCCGCCGCCAGCCTCGACAGTTCCGTCCGCGCCTCGTCCGCGGCTCCCGGGAGCGCGTACGGCAGGAGCGTGCAGCGCAGGAAGCGCGCCCAGTCCTCCCCGCGCCGGTCCCCGTAGGAGATGAACAGCCGGACCGCCTCCTCGCACAGGCCCACCGCCTGCGCGACGCGTCCGTTGCCCGCGTCCACCACCGCCAGCTCCAGGCAGGTCCAGGCCTCCCCGTGGGCCAGCCCGATCCTCCGGAAGTCCGCCCGGGCGTCCATCAGGAGCTGGCGGGCGAAGCCGGAGTTGCGCAGGTTCCCCGTCTGCGCCGCCCGCTGGTCGCGCGTCACCCGGCCCGAGTGGTGGCGGGCGTGCGCGAGCCCGTAGACGTCCCGCATCCGGGAGAACATCGTGCGGGCCCGCTCCAGCTCCCGCACCGCCCGGTCGCGCTCCCCGGCCTCCTCCAGCGCCTGCCCGAGGTAGTACAGGGTCCAGGCCTCGCCGCGCGCGTCCTCCGCCTCCCGGTGCCGGGCCAGCGCGTCGCGCAGCCGCTCGAGCGCCGGGCCCGGATCCCCGTCGACGACCCGGGCCCGGCCCAGCTGGGTCAGCGCCCAGGCCTGCCCGCGGTCGTCGCGCGTGCGCCCGTACAGCTCCAGGGCCAGGCGCAGCTCCGCCTCCGCGCGCCCCACCTCGCCCAGGCGCAGGTACACCTGGCCGAGCTGGAGGTGCGCCCAGGCCTCGCCGTGCACGCTCTCGCTCTCGCGGTGCAGGACCAGGGACTGCCGCAGCAGCCGCAGCGCCTCCGCGAGGTTCGCGCGATCGCGCTCGACCGCGCCCAGCGCGTGCAGCGCCCACGCCCGGTCGCCCGCCAGCTCGTCCGCTGCCTGGAGTACGAGCGCCTCGCGGATGCGGGCCGCGGCCTCGGGGAGGTTGCCCTGGTGGTGCAGGGTGATGCCGAGCGAGACCAGGACCATGCCCGCGCCGGCTTCCTGGTGGGCCTCCATGTACTGGTCGACGAGCGAGGTCAGGGTGGTGCGGGCCTTGTCGAGCTCGCCGAGCTGGCGGGCCGCGATACCCGTACGCCACTGCACCGAGCGGACCATGCGCCCGGGCTGTCCCTGCTGACCCGTCTGTGCCTGCTGCCCCGCCTCGACGGCCTGTGTCAGTTCGTTGATCTCGCCGAGCCGGTACAGGTCCCCGCGCAGCAGGCAGAAGTCGCACAGCGCGCCCAGCAGGTCGAGCACCGCCTGCTGGTCCACGCCCTCCGAGTGCCGCAGCGCCGCCGTGATGAAGCTCGACTCCTCGTCCAGCCAGCGCAGCGCCGCGTCGAGGGAGGCGAAGCCGTGGCTCCCGAAGTGGTTGGCGCGCGTCGACATCTTCCCGTCGACCATGCGGATCACCGAGTCGGCGAGCTGCGCGTACGTCCGGATCAGCCGCTCGTGCGCCGCCGCGGCCCCGGCCCGGTCCTCGTCCCGCGTCAGCCGGGCCGCCGCGTACGAGCGCACCGCGTCGTGCATCCGGAAGCGGTCCCCGCGTACGTGGTCCAGCAGGCCGGCCCCGGCCAGCTCGCGCAGCAGCCGCCCGGCCTCCACCTGGTCCGCGTCGATCAGCGCCGCGGCCGCGGCCGCTCCGAGCGAGGCCCGGCCGGCCAAGGTGAGCCGGCGCAGCAGTCGGCGCCGCTCCTCGGGCAGGGCGGCGTAGGCGAGGTCGAGCGCGGCGTCCAAGGAGTCCGCGGGGTCCTCGGGGGCGCCGAGGCCCTCGGGGCGCCGCCCGGCCCCGAGGGGGGCCAGTACGCGCAGGGCCAGCGGCAGGCCGGCGCCGAGCGCGAGCAGCCCCCGCAAGGTCTCCTCGCGGTACGCGGCCCCGTCGGCGCCCGCCGCGTCCGGCTCGGCGCCGGCGGGCTCCGGGGTCCCCGCGGCCCCGGAGGTCACTGTGGCCCCCGCGGCCCCCGCGGCCCCCGCGCCCGCCCGGACCAGCCCGGCGCCGGTCTCCTCCGTCAGCCGGGACACCGGCAGCTGGTACACCCAGGCCGCCGGATCGTCGGGCAGGTCCAGCGGCTCCCGCGCCGTGACCAGGACCAGGCTCTCGGAGCGCTCGGGCACGAGCATCCGTACCTGCGCGGCATCGACCGCGTCGTCCAGGACCACCGTCACCGGGGTGCCCTGCAAGTGCTGGTGGTACAGCTCGCCGAGCCTGCGCACCTGCTGGTCCGCCGAGGAGCCCTCCCGGAAGAGCAGCTGCTCGCGGGGGGCACCGAGCCGGTTCATCAGGTGCAGCAGCGCCTCGCGGGTCGGCAGCGGGGTCTCGGCCGCGCCGCCGCGCAGGTCCACCACGCAGGCGCCCTTGAACTGGTCCCGCAGCGCGTGCGCGGCGCGCAGCGCCAGCGTGGTGCGGCCGACCCCGGGCTCGCCGTGCAGGACCACGACCACCGGGCGGGTCTCGGTGCTGGCCCGGGCGCTCTGCACCCACTGCGCGATGCGGGTCAGCTCGGCCCGCCGGCCCACGAACACCCCGTCGAGCTCGGGGAGCTGGCCGAAGGACTGCTCCAGCATGCTCCGCCGGCGGGCCTCGGCGCTGCGGTTGGTGGCGCGGGTCTGGAGCAGGACGCCGCCGCCACTCCCGTTCGCGGTGGTGTGCGCGGTGTGGGTGGTGAGGGAGCTGCGGGCGGCCGCGGCCATCTTGCGCTGCTGCTCCAGGAACGGCCGTATCCCGCGCACCTCCAGCGCCGACAGCCACGTCAGCTTCAGCTGCTCGGGACCGCCCGGGCGGCCCTGCTCCCCGGCGCGCCGGTTCGCCGCCGGCAGGTGCAGGGCGGTCACCTTGGCCACGGTCGCCGTCGCCCCGGCCACGCCCGCGACGGCCCCGGCGGTCAGCGCCGTGCCGAGCTCCACGCCGAAGGCCAGGTCGGCGCCGATGGCGGCGGCCGCCGCGACGGCCGTCACCAGCAGCGCCGTCGAGGTGTTCGCGCGCCGGAAGGCCTCGCCCAGCGACTCGTCCCCGGCCGCGGCCTCGTCCAGGGCCCGCACGTACGCCTCGTACTCGGCGGCCGCGCTCGCCGCGAGCGCGTCCAGGGCCTCCTTGCCGCGTGCGAGCAGCGCCGCCTTGGCCTCCGGAGTGCCGGCGGCCCCGCCCGCTCCCCGCCGGGCCTCCTCGTCCACGGCCCGTTCCAGCATCCGTTCGGCCTCACCGCGATGGCTGTCCCGCATCGGCATCCCCCTCAGAGAGTTCCGGAAACGTGTCACAAGTGTCCTTCGGTACGGTCGCGAGCGCGAGGGAATCTGAGCTAGTTCAGAGGGAGTTGACGCGCAACCGGTCGCATAGGGTGACCCGGTGGGCAGACTCCGGGGGACTGCGGGACCGTGTGTGGTGGTGGCGCTGCTGCTGCCGGCGGTGGCCGGATGCGGGTCGCTGCCGGAAGAACCGCTGCCCGAACGGGGCTTCGGGCTCCGCTACGAGAAGCCCGTGGCGGCGGACAAGCTCAACTACCGGTTCCTGAGGGACTGGAACCTCCCCGGACTCGTCGTCGCCGACCTCAACGCGTACGTCGACCTCCCCCACCTGGTCACCGTCGTCGCCCGGTCCTGCCACGGCGAGGGCACCGGCTACGACCCGGACGCCCGCCGCATCGAGCTCTGCTACGACGATCTGACCGAGCAGAGTGAGCTGGTCACCCGCGGCAGCGAGGGACTCGCCGAGATCGTCCGCGAGACGCTGTACCACGAGGCGGGCCACGCCCTCATCGACGCGCTGGACCTCCCGACCGAGGAGGGCCGCGCCGAGGAGGACGCCGCCGACCGCTTCGCCCAGGTGATGCTGCTCCGCGACCCCGAGGGCGACGACACCCTCCTGGTGGCGGCCCGGGCCTACGAACGGGCGGCCGCCGCCGAGCGCGAGCCCGACCCGTCGGACGAACACGCCCCGGACGCCGTCCGCGCCGAGTCCCACCGCTGCGCGGTCTACGGCCACTCCCCGGACCGCCACAAGGACCTGGCGACCCCGGCGCGCTCGGACTGCGCCGCCACCTGGGCCGGCACCCGCGACACCTGGACCCGTGACCTGGCCCCGCTCCTGCGGCGATGACACAGGGGGCCGGACCCACGACGGGACACCGGCGCCGGGTCGTGAGGCGCGGTGACCCCGTGCGGCAGGATGTCCCCATGCCGAACCGCCTCGCGAACGAGACCTCGCCGTACCTGCTCCAGCACGCCGACAACCCCGTCGACTGGTGGCCCTGGTCGCCCGAGGCGTTCGCGGAGGCGAGGGAGCGCGGGGTGCCGGTGATGCTCAGCGTCGGATATTCGAGCTGCCACTGGTGCCACGTCATGGCGCACGAGTCCTTCGAGGACGAACTGTCCGCCGCCTATATGAACGAGCACTTCGTCAACGTCAAGGTGGACCGCGAGGAGCGCCCCGACATCGACGCCGTCTACATGGAGGCCGTGCAGGCGGCCACCGGGCAGGGCGGCTGGCCGATGACGGTGTTCCTGACCCCCGACGCCGAGCCCTTCTACTTCGGCACCTACTTCCCGCCCGAGCCCAAGCACGGCATGCCCTCCTTCATGCAGGTCCTCGAAGGCGTGCGGACCGCGTGGGTGGGGCGGCCCGAGGAGGTTGCCGAGGTCGCGCAGCGGATCGTACGGGACCTCGCGGGACGCAAGCTCGACTACGGGAAGGCGGGCACGCCCGGCCCCGAGGAGCTCGCGCAGGCACTGCTGGGCCTGACGCGGGAGTTCGACGCCGTGCGCGGCGGGTTCGGCGGTGCGCCGAAGTTCCCGCCGTCCATGGTGCTGGAGTTCCTGCTGCGCCACCACGCCCGGACCGGCGCCGAGGGGGCGCTGCAGATGGCCGCCGAGACGTGCGAGGCCATGGCCCGGGGCGGGATCTACGACCAGCTCGGCGGCGGGTTCGCGCGGTACTCCGTGGACCGGGAGTGGGTCGTACCGCACTTCGAGAAAGTAGCGGTCTAAGGTCCATCGTTTCCGTACCCTTTCCCTGAGAGCAGAGGGGGTTGTGGTGCGCGAGGATCACTCGACGCTGGTCGGGTTGGGGCTCAGCCCCGAGGAACTGGAAGCCCTGGGACTGGGCAAGCCCGCGACGGCGAAGCCGTCCGGACTCATGGACGCCTACCTGCGACGAAGCAACAGGAAGGAAGACCTGGCCACGCTGCGGGGACACTTGCGGGACGTGGCGCGCTGGGCGCAGGCGAACGGACTTCAGATTCGACACGTCTGGTTCGAACAGCTCTCGGCATCCAAGACGCACGTGCGACGACGGGAGTTCGAGAAGGCCACGCAAGCGGTCATGGACGGCAGGTCCAAGACGCTCGGTGTGTGGAAGACCGACCGCTTCGACCGGCGCGGCATGGGGGCGGTAGGCCGGATGCTCGACGAGTTCGACCGCCGGCAATCGCGGCTCGTCTCTGTTTCCGAAGGGCTGGACTCGGCACAGGGCGGTCGCATGGTCTTCGCGATCCTGAGCGAGCGCGCCAGGGAGGAAGCGAGGGACATCGCGAAGCGCGTGAAGATCGGCCACGATTCGCACAAGGCGGAAGGCCGAAGGGGAACGGGCAGACCCCCGTTCGGTCTCTACAGCGCGCCCGGAAGCGGGAAGGTCGAACCCCATCCCGATGAGTACGGCACAGCCCGCAGGCTGGCGGACCTCTTGCTCGACAAGAAGACGACGAAGGACACGGCCCATCAACTCAATGAGGAGGGCCACCGGACCCGGAGCGGTGCTACCTGGTCGCCCACGGCGGTGAGCAAGCTGGCTCAGTCCCCGCTCTTCGCGGGCATGGTCCCGATCCGTCGGCGCAAGACGGACGAGCACGGCAACCCCTTGGACGTCTGGGAGGGGTACGGCGAGCCTCTGCGCAACGAGGAGGGCGAAGCCATCAGGTGCGGCACGGGCGTTGTGACGCCAGGCGAGTGGTTCAAGATCAAGGCACTCATCGCCGAGCGGACCGATGAACGATGGGCGAAGGGGAAGCCGGAAGCGAAGTACCTGGGCACCGGGAGCTACCGATGCGGACGTCTGCGGGACAAGAGGGGCACGGGAGAGCTTGAATCGTGCGGTGGGTCAATGAGTCACCGTGGCGGACGCTACCGGTGTGAGGTCCGCCAGACGCGGGGCAAGTCCATCTGTGAGGGGGTGGTGACCCTTGCCGACCGCATCGACCACGCAGTTGGACAGGCTTGGGTCCACCACATCACGGCCCTTGAACCTGGTGACCCGGTGGTCGTAGAGATAGCCCGCCGGTGGCTCGCCTTCGCGGACCCCGAAACGCAGGCGATGAAGGACGAGGCTCAGAAGGCCCTTGAGGCCGCCCTGAGACGCGTGAAGAAGCTCGAAGACGACTTCTACGTGTACGGGAAGATGGACGAAGAGCGCTTCGAGGAGCTGAGCGAGGGGCAGCGCGCCGTTATCGAGAGCACCACCGCGACCCTTGAGGCGCTGGACGCAGAGGCAGACCTCTCGCCCCTCACGCAGATCGACACCCTGCGTGAGGCGTGGGAAGCGGCGGACATGGCGGACAAGCGGATGCTTCTGAAGTGCGCCCTTGGGAAGAAGGGCATCACGGTCAGGCCCGCCGCGCGACAGGGGGACCACACCCCGATCTTGGAACGGCTTGAGTTCGGCTGGCTGTCGAAGAAGGACACCACCACCGAGAAGTGAGTTCGAAGCGGAAGGCCAGGCCTTAGGGCCCGGCGGACGGGCCCCCTGCCTCTCGACGTGGTGACGAAGTGACGGAATGACGGTTTGCTTCTATTCCATGCATAGAACTAAAAACACCATCTATAAGAGGTAACCCGGATTCAGGGCCACTTCATCACTCCGTGACCGCTCGCGCTTCCCGCCGCTCTCACGGCGAGCGGGGGCGGCCCGGAAGTTCCTGCGCGTTCCTCGTGGCGATCCCGTCCCCAGCTCGGGGAACGCGCGCTGGGTTCGGCTCCATTTTTGGGTACGCGCCCCCTGGGGCGACTGGGGAAACCCCGCTTCGGATGCGTCAGATAGGGGCCGCTGAGGGGGTCGTAAGCGCCCGGAAATTGGTGTCAACGTGTCCCGAAGGGAGAGCCCAGACAAACGACCTGGCGTCACGGCTATCGTTCAGTCCAGGGCTGCCAGTGCACTTGCGATGAGGGAACGCGTCGCCGCGCTCCGAGTCGCGCCGTGCGAGAGCCGATCGAAAGCTCGGGTGTATAGCTCGACTTGGCTCGGCTGGGTGAGCGTGGAGGCAGCGTCCAGAGAGTCGGCGTGAACCCTGGTGTCGTCGAAGATCGTGAAGGTTGGCATGGGCCACACGGTCCGTTGCGCCGAGAACCCGATGATGCCCACGGCGACGTTCGGAAGGTCCATGGCTCCGAGCAAGTGGCCAAGCTGTGCCGCCATGGTCTCGGCGCTGCACAGTCGGTACCGCAACACCGACTCCTCCAGCACGAAGGAGAATTGGTGAGCGCTGTTTCTCACCACCGCGTTGCGCCGCATGCGCGCCGCTACGGCATCGCTCACGTCGTCCGGGGTCCCCCGGAAGTCCGCGATGGAGGACAGCAGCGCGGTGGCGTATCCGGGTGTCTGGAGAAAGCCAGGGATCACGTCCGAGACGTAGACCCGGAATATGCGGGTCTGCCGGTAGAGGTCCTCTGTGGACTCTTGCAGGCGGCGGAGCCCGCTCCGCTGGAGTCGTTTCCACTGGACGTGTGCGTCGTCAGACTGCCTGTTCGCCGCGATCAAGTCGGAGATTTGGTCGTCACCGCCGCAGGCTCGGCACCACGCCCGAATGTCCGCGTCCGAGGGTGGCGTCTTGGCGTGCTCGATGCGGGAGGACTTCGACTCCGACCAGCCGCACCGGACGGCCAGCTCCCGTCCGGTGATCCTCGCGTCCTTCCGGATCTCGCGCAGGCGACTCGCCAGATCCTCGCGGGCCTTCTGGACATTCGAAGAGGGATGGGGGGGCAAGGAGCCGGCCTTCGTCAGATTTCGTACAGGTGATGCGGGAGCGCTTGCTCCCAGACCGCCTCGAAGGCGGTGGAGCACAGCTTCACTGTCGTTGGGTCGTCCGTGATCTCATCCTCGACCACCACACCGTCACCGGAAAAGTGGTGGACCCGGAGCAACGTGCCGTCGAAGAGCCAGAAGTCATTCCCTGGCAGGGGGATGCCCGTAGCGCGTCGGCGTGGCAGCCACCGCACCTCTTCACCCGCTGTGACGTTGGCGTGAGTGACGTAGTGCTCCCACCGGATGTACTCGGACACGGGTTCGGAGACCACCCGGGCCCTGCGGATCGACACGCCCCGAGTCACGGTGTCCATGATCAATTGATCGTAGGGGTGCCACCAGGATGCGCGGTCGTCCCACCTGATCCGCTCGCCCCGCTTCCACGCCTCGAACCTGTCCGTCGGCATGTAGGAGTCGCGCAACTCCAGGTGAACGGCGGATCGTTCGCACCGGCCAAGCAGCTCAGCGAAGCTGGGCACGCTCGACGGCATCGCACGCCTCCCTGATCATCGGAATCATCCGGGCGGGAATCCTGACGATGGCTTCACCCTCCGGTACGGAGCCGTTCGCTGGGCTGTTTTCCTCGCACTCGGTCTGAGTCTCGGGACTCGGCTTCCACCCCTGCAAAAGGATCTCCTGAGCTTCCGTGTCGGCCCATACGGTGGGGCAGTGATCCCGGTCGGTGTTGGGGTCGATTCCCACGAACTCTACGGCCATGGCCGGCTCCCTGGTCGAGGTGCTTGCTTGGGCTTGCACGAGCTTGGCTGACCTGTCGCAGCAGCGTCAATACCCGTATAGACCAAGCAAATTGGTGTGCAAGCTCATGCAAGTTCCTTGAGTGTGTGAGACCAGTCTCCCTAGCGTGTTCGGCATCGGACCACGTGAGGGGGACGGCTCCATGACTGCCGCTGGTACGGGCTTTGCTCAGCGATTCAGCGCGACCGCGCGGGGTGCCCGCCTCGCCCGGCAGTTTGCGCTGATCGAGTTGGCTGACTGGGGCATTCCCCTTGGCTCTGACGCCTCGGATACGGCCGGGCTGGTCATTGCGGAACTGGCGTCGAACGCCGTGCGGCACGGGCACGTTTCCGGGCGTGACTTCGAGCTGTGCATGGCCATGTCCGGTGACGTTCTCCGTCTGGAGGTAACGGACGCGCGGGGCGAGAGGCTCCCGCGTATCCAGTCGTCCGGCGCCGGGGAGAGCGGCTACGGGTTGCAGCTCATCACGGCATTCGCCGCCGATTGGGGAGTGACCGACCGGGTCGTCGGCAAGACGGTTTGGGTTGAGCTCGCGGCGGAGCGAATGTGAGCACTGTCCCGGAGTGGGGCCCCAAGGAGCGTGCGTTCCTCGATGAGGGACTCACGCGCATCCTGGCCCGCCGGTTCGGCCCTACCCCGGACCTCAGTCAGACGGCAGGCGTACGAGCGGACGACGAACTGACCGCTGCTGTCATCCAGGCGCTTCCGGGCCTGCTGACGGCAGTGGCGGCAAGTCTTGACCCGTCAGCGGAGGCGGTGACGAATGGCCAGGCTCAGCGCGCGGGAGGCGTGGGAGGCGCGCCAGTACATCGGGAGCCATGAACTGAAGCTCCGGCAGCGCCTGGCGGACGGTGAGACGCACGAGGAGATCGCCGTACGGGTCGGTGTCAGCGTCCGGACGCTTCGGCACATGCTCGAAGTGGTGCTACCAGGAACGGGAGTCCCGAAGTGGCAGTGCCCCTTGTTGCCCGCCGGACAGAACGAACCCACTGCGGAGCCTGGGCGCTCCTGGGCATTGGGCACATCGGGGCGCTAAGGCGCGGCCTCTGGGGTGAGCCCAGGTACACGGGCCCCCTCGGGACTCTGTCGAGTGCCTGCGGGAACCCGGACACGACGGCTGGCACGAGGCGGTAGTGCGACCCGTTGCCGACCCTTTCGGGGGCGGAGACGTTGTATCCCGTGGAGGCGGGCAGCTGACCCCTTGGCCCGGGACAACGTTATCCAGGTGGTCCTGTTGGGGCCTCTCTCGGTCGGTTGGGCCTGACCGGCCGGAGTCCAGAGGGCCATCCTGTCGACGCTGCTCCTCCAGAGCCCCACCCGCGCGCTGCCCCGTGGCGCTTGGGCGGGGCGGAGGCGGGTGCGCAAGGATGGGGGGATGTCCAACCGACTTGCGCAGGCCACGTCCCCGTATCTCCTCCAACACGCGGACAACCCCGTCGACTGGCGGCCCTGGGAGGCCGAGGCGTTCGAGGAGGCCCGGCGGCGCGGTGTTCCCGTGTTCCTGAGTGTTGGCTATAGCTCGTGCCACTGGTGTCATGTGATGGCGCACGAGTCCTTCGAGGATGAGCTGACGGCCGCCTACATGAACGAGCACTTCGTGAACATCAAGGTGGACCGGGAGGAGCGGCCGGACGTCGACGCCGTCTACATGGAGGCGGTCCAGGCGGCGACAGGGCAAGGGGGCTGGCCGATGTCCGTCTTCATGACGGCCGAGGGGGAGCCCTTCTACTTCGGTACCTACTTCCCGCCCGAGCCCCGGCACGGGACGGCCTCGTTCATGCAGGTGCTCGAAGGTGTACGGACCGCGTGGGTCGGCCGACGTGAGGAGGTGGCCGAGGTCGCGCAGAAGATCACCCGCGACCTCGCCGGCCGTGCACTCGGAGCAGGGGGCGAGGGCCTGCCGACCGCCGAGTCCCAGGGCAATGCCCTCCTTCAGCTGACCCGGGACTACGACCCGGCGAGCGGGTGGTTCGGCGGAGGTGATACGAAGTTCCCGCCGAGCATGGTCGTCGAATTCCTCCTCCGCCACCATGCCCGGACCGGCTCCGAAGGTGCCAGGGAGATGGCGGAAGGCGCCTGCGAGGCCATGGTGCGATCGAGCCTGTTCGACCAGGTGGGAGGCGGGTTCCATCGCTATGTGCTGCGCGCGAAGAGCGATGGGCCTTTGGTACCCCACTTCGAGAAGATGCTCTACGACAACGCGCTGCTGTGCCGGGTCTACGCCCACCTGTGGCGGTCGACCGGATCGGAGCTCGCCCGGCGCGTGGCCCTGGAGACCGCCGACTTCATGGTCCGCGAACTGCGCACCGGCGAGGGCGGCTTCGCCTCCGCGCTCGACGCCGACAGCGAGGACCAGGTCACCGGGAAGCACGTGGAGGGGGCCTACTACGCCTGGACGCCCGCGCAGCTGCGGGAGGTGCTGGGCGAGGAGGACGGATCACTGGCCGCCGCCTGCTTCGGGGTGAGCGAGGAGGGGACCTTCGAGCACGGGACGTCCGTACTGCAACTCCCCGCGGACGGGCCGGACATCGAGCCGGAGCGGCTCACCGGCATCAAGGAGAGGCTGCTCGCCGCCCGCGCCGGGCGGCCCGCGCCCCGACGGGACGACAAGATCGTCGCCGCCTGGAACGGGCTGGCCGTCGCCGCCCTCGCCGAGTGCGGGGCCTTCTTCGACCGGCCCGATCTGGTCGATCGGGCCACCGAGGCCGCCGACCTCCTGGTACGGGTCCACTTCGACGCGGCGGCCGGGCGGGCCCGCCTCGCGCGGACGAGCAAGGACGGACACGTCGGGGCCAACGCCGGGGTGCTGGAGGACTACGGGGACGTGGCCGAGGGCTTCCTCGCGCTGGCCGCCGTCACCGGCGAGGGGGTCTGGCTGGAATTCGCCGGGTTCCTCGTCGACCTGGTCCTGGACCGGTTCACCGCCGAGGACGGATCGCTGTACGACACCGCGCACGACGCCGAACGGCTGATCCGCCGGCCCCAGGATCCGACCGACACCGCCGCCCCCTCCGGCTGGACCGCCGCCGCCGGCGCGCTGCTCTCGTACGCCGCGCACACCGGCTCGGAGCCGCACCGCACGGCGGCCGAGCGGGCGCTCGCGGTGGTGCACGCGCTCGGTCCGCGCGCTCCGCGCTTCATCGGGCACGGGCTGGCGGTGGCCGAGGCGCTCGTCGACGGCCCGCGCGAGGTCGCCGTCGTCGGGCACCCGGACGATCCGGCGACGGCGGGTCTGCACCGCACCGCCTTGCTGGGGACGGCTCCCGGGGCGGTGGTGGCGACCGGTCCGCCGCGCGCGGCGGACGGCAGCGGCGGGGAGTTCCCCCTCCTGGCCGACCGCACCCTCGTGGAGGGCTTCCCGGCGGCGTACGTGTGCCGGCACTTCGTCTGCGCGCGCCCCACGACGGACCCCGCCGAGCTGGCCGGACAGCTGGGCCCGGCCCGCCCCTGACCGGTCCGGGGCGGCGGCGGGCCAACCCGGCGGGGACCCCGCCGGGTTCAGTGCGAGTACGCGGCCAGCGAGATGCCGACGTAGTGGGCCACGAACGCGGCGAGCGTCAGTGAGTGGAAGACCTCGTGGAAGCCGAAGAAGCGCGGGGAGGGGTTGGGTCGCTTCATGCCGTAGATGACCCCTCCCGCGCTGTAGAGGAGGCCGCCGGCGATGACGAGCACCAGGACCGCGATCCCGCCGGTCCGCATGAACTCGGGGAGGAAGAAGACCGCCGCCCAGCCCATCGCGATGTAGCAGGGCGTGTACAGCCAGCGCGGGGCGCCGACCCAGAAGACGCGGAAGGCGATGCCGGCCGCGGCCGCGATCCAGACCGCCCACAGCAGGGTCCGCCCGCTGGAATCCGGCAGGAGCAGCACCGTCAGCGGTGTGTACGTGCCCGCGATGATCAGGAAGATGTTGGCGTGGTCGAGCCGCCGCAGGACGGCCTCGCCGCGAGGGCCCCACGTACCGCGGTGGTACACGGCGCTGACGCCGAAGAGCAGGCACGCGGTGAGGATGTACACCCCGCACGCCACGCGGGCCCGGGTCGAGTCGGTGAAGGCCATGAGGACGAGACCGGCGATCACCACGGCGGGGAACATGCCGGTGTGCAGCCAGCCGCGCATGAGCGGCTTGGCCTCCGGATCGGCCGGTTCGACCACCGGAGCGGCCACGGCAGCGGCGTCAGAAGTCATGCCGACCATGCTACCTACGGTTGCGTAGGTTTCCGTTAGTGCGCTTTACGGAAGATTGACCGGAGTGGCAATGCTCACGTGAGAGGCCCCCTGGACATATGCGCACACGCACCGGATGATCAGATGAGTGCGGTCGGCACCGGATGAGCGGAGCGCGAAGCGTCCGGGTCGCAGCCCCCACGGGGCACAAAACCAAACGAAACCATTAACAAGGAGCAATCGTGGCGCGCGACAACGCGGCTCCCACCACTTCCGACGTCCCGACGAACCACCAGGAGCTCGTCTCCTGGGTCGGCGAGATCGCGGCCCTCACCCAGCCGGACCGCATCGTCTGGTGTGACGGCTCGGAGGCCGAGTACGAGGCCCTGTGCGAGGAGCTCGTCTCCAAGGGCACCTTCAAGAAGCTGGACCCGGCCAAGCGCCCGAACTCGTACTACGCCGCATCCGACCCCTCCGACGTCGCGCGCGTCGAGGACCGGACCTTCATCTGCTCCGAGAAGGAGGAGGACGCGGGCCCGACCAACCACTGGAAGGCCCCTTCCGAGATGAAGGAGCTCTTCGCCGGCAAGGGCGAAGAGGGCGGCATCTTCCGCGGCTCCATGAAGGGCCGCACCATGTACGTGGTCCCCTTCTGCATGGGCCCGCTCGGCTCCGAACTCTCCGCGATCGGCGTCGAGATCACCGACTCCGCCTACGTCGCCGTCGCCATGCGCACCATGACCCGCATGGGCAAGCCCGTCCTGGACGAGCTCGGCACCGACGGGTTCTTCGTCAAGGCGGTCCACACCCTCGGTGCTCCGCTCGCCGAGGGCGAGGCCGACGTGCCGTGGCCCTGCAACACCACCAAGTACATCTCGCACTTCCCCGAGACCCGCGAGATCTGGTCCTACGGATCGGGCTACGGCGGCAACGCCCTGCTCGGCAAGAAGTGCTACGCGCTGCGCATCGCGTCCGTCATGGCGCGCGACGAGGGCTGGCTCGCCGAGCACATGCTGATCCTCAAGCTCACCCCGCCGCAGGGCGAGTCGAAGTACATCGCCGCCGCCTTCCCCTCCGCCTGCGGCAAGACGAACCTCGCCATGCTGGAGCCCACGATCCCCGGCTGGACCGTCGAGACCGTCGGCGACGACATCGCCTGGATGCGCTTCGGCGAGGACGGCCGCCTGTACGCGATCAACCCCGAGGCCGGCTTCTTCGGCGTCGCGCCCGGCACCGGCGAGCACACCAACGCCAACGCCATGAAGACGATGTACGCCAACACCGTCTTCACCAACGTCGCGCTCACCCCCGACGGCTCCGACGTCTGGTGGGAGGGCATGACCGAAGAGGCGCCCGCGCACCTCGTCGACTGGAAGGGCAACGCCTGGACCCCGGAGTCGCAGACCCCGGCGGCCCACCCCAACGCCCGCTTCGCCGTCCCGGCCTCGCAGTGCCCGACGATCGCCCCCGAGTGGGAGGACCCCAAGGGCGTCCCGATCTCCGCGATCCTCTTCGGCGGCCGCCGCGCCTCCGCCGTGCCGCTGGTCACCGAGTCCTTCGACTGGAACCACGGCGTCTTCATCGGCTCGAACATCGCGTCCGAGAAGACCGCCGCCGCCGAGGGCAAGGTCGGCGAGCTGCGCCGCGACCCCTTCGCCATGCTGCCGTTCTGCGGCTACAACATGGGCGACTACATGGGGCACTGGGTCGACGTGGCCAAGGGCAAGGACCAGGCCAAGCTCCCGAAGATCTACTACGTGAACTGGTTCCGCAAGAACGACGCGGGCAAGTTCGTGTGGCCCGGCTTCGGCGAGAACAGCCGCGTCCTGAAGTGGATCGTCGAGCGCCTCGAGGGCACCGCCGAGGGTGTCGAAACCCCCATCGGCATCCTGCCGACCGTCGCGTCCCTGGACACCGACGGCCTGGACCTGCCCGCCGCCGACCTGGAGTTCCTGCTCACGGTCGACAAGGAGGTCTGGCGCGACGAGGCCTCGCTGGTCCCCGCCCACCTGAACACCTACGGCGACCACACGCCGAAGGAACTGTGGGACCAGTACGACGCGCTCGTCGAGCGCCTGGGCTGACCCCAGCCCCCCAAGAACCGGCGGCCGGCTGTCCCCGGCCGTAGGAACGACGCGGGATGTCCCGACCTAGGATTCCCTACGACCTTCCAAATAGGTCGTGTGCGTCTGCTGACGGCGGGCCTCCGTTTCACGGAGGCCCGCCGTTACGCGTTCCGCCTCCTCGCGCAGCAGCGAGAGCTGCCGCTCCAGATGGCGTTCGGGCGATTCCCCGCCCGCCGTGAGCCGGGTCCACCAGCGGGTCCGGTTGTAGGCGTCCACGCACTCCGGGACGTCCGTCCGGATCGCCCGCGTCAGCGCGTGCACCGCCTCCGGCTCGGTGGCCAGTACGCCGGCCACCCAGCCCGGCTCCAGCATCGCCGCGTACAGCTCCAGCAGCCCGGCCAGGACCCCGGCCGGCTCCGACGGCAGGTCCACCTCGCCGACGTACTCCCGCAGCCGCGCGAAGTCCTCCCGTACGAAGCCCAGTTGTTCGGCGGGCTCCGGGACCGCGGGGGGCGGCGGCACGTCCGGCGGGGCGATGAGCGCGCCCGCCGCGTACAGCCCGGCGATCACGGCCGGCCAGTACGTGCCGGCCACCCCGGTCAGCGTCAGGCCCACCCCGATCACGCCGCAGGCGCTGCCCGCCAGGTTCTTCTTCGACTCCAGGTACGTGAGCAGACCCGCGCCGAGCGCCCTCCCGGCCGTCCTACTGGTAGCCACGGATCTCCTCGAAGGCGCCGTCCAGGGAACCGTTGCCGTCGGTGGCGTCGAAGAGCCGGCCGCCGGTCAGTTCGGTGATGTGGGTGAGCTCCTCGCGGTCCGAGTCGCCGAACAGCACCGCGAAGACCGGCGTGCGCTTCCGCGCCTCCGGCAGCCCCGCGTAGAAGGCGTCGAAGTCCTTCGCCCGGTCGCCGCTCTTCCCGTCGGTCATCAGCACGATCGAGGTGAAGGCGTCCCCGTTGCCCTGCCCCAGGTGCTGGTACGCGGCCTTCAGACTGCCGTACACGGCCGTACCCCCCTCCGGCTGCAGCGACTTCACGTCACCCCGGATCGCGTCCAGGGCCGGTCCCGGATTTCCCGGCTCGACCACGTGCGTCAGTACCTTCTTCACCTTGTCGCCGAAGGGCAGCAGCGTCACCTCCTCGCGGTCCCGGAACCGGTGCCCGGTCCCCGAAGTCCCGCTCCCCGTCAGGTCGGTGAGCGCCGCCTTCAGCCGCCCGATCCGGTCCCCCTCGGCCATCGAGCCCGAGGTGTCCAGGACGTACACCGTGCGCGAGGGCCGGCGCAGCTCGTTCTCGTAACTGGCCAGCAGCCCGTCCGCGACCGACCGGGTGCCCGGGAAGGGCAGCTCGCGCCGCTTGTCCGCGTTCAGCCCGGCGGCCGGGGTCACCCCGGCCGCGACGGGCCGCCGGAAGGTCTTCTCGGTGATCGCCTTCTGGGCCTCGGCGCCGCGCAGGTGGTCGGTCAGCACCCGCCCCGACTCGCGGGCCCCGGCCGGGGCCGAGGTCAGCAGGGTCAGCGGGTAGTGGGCGGTGACCACGCCGTCGAGCGGCCGGATCACCGTCAGGTCCGTCTTCGCGTCCCGGTTCATGGACAGCAGCACCGACTCGTAGTTCACGAGCGCGTCGACGTCCCCGCGCTTGGTGTACGCGGCCGCCAGCCAGCCCGAGGAGCCCGAGGTCAGCTTCTGCCCGGCGAAGAACTCCTTCAGCTTCGGCTGCGCCTTCGCCACGTCCGCGTCGGTCAGCGCCGCCTGTGCCCCCGAGAGCCCCGAGGCGACGGATATCAGCGCGGAGAAGCCGGAGTTGGAGCGCACCGGATCGGCCATCCCGTACGTCAGCTTCCCGGCGGCCACGGCCTCGTGCACCGCCGACCAGGTGACCTCCCCGGGCTTCCAGCCCAGCCGGGCCAGCGCCTGCGGCTTCACGCCGACGGCGACGGGCGAGGACATCACCGGGGTCTCGCTCGACAGCTTCCCCGCCGCCTCGGGCCGCAGCCGCACGTAGTCGTTGGAGGAGAGCCAGACGGCGTCGTACTTTCCGTCCGCCTTGCCGGAGGCGATCTGCTCGACCGCGTCGAGGGTGCCCGACAAGGTCAGCTCCACGCCGACCCCGGTGGCGGTCTTCGCCGCCTTCAACACCTCGTCCATGTCGGACAGTTCGCTGGAGGCCAGCACGCGCAGCTTGCCCTCCTGGTACACCGACCGCTCCGGCCGGTCCGGATGCTTTTGGGCCATGCACGCGCTCGCCCCGAGCAGGGTGGCGGCGAGCGCCACCGCCGCGGCGAGCCGTCTGCGGATCACAGCGCTGCGGATGCTCATCGGTCGCCGCCTTCCAGGGCGCTCGCGGTGCGGGTGCGCGCCAGGTAGGCCGAGGCGTTCTGGAGCTCGCCGGTCAGGGACTCCACGGTGGCCGCCATGTTCTCGGTGGCCTGCGCCTTGAAGGTGTCGATCGCGTCCAGCGTCTTGTAGATCTGGGCGAAGGCCGTCCGCAGCGTCTCCGCCCCGACCGCCGGGTCGGCGGCGATCCGTTGGATCTCCCCGCTCTGCGTGGCCAGCATTTCCGCGTTGCCCCGGATCAGGTCCTCGGTGGTGTCGCGCAGGGTGTTGATCTGCTCGATCACCTTCTTCTGGCTGTCGAGCGCCGAGGCCAGCATCACGGCGATCCGCAGCGCGGACACCGTCGTGGTCGCGGCCCGGTCGACGCCCTTGATCAGCTCGTCGTTGTTGCGCCGGACCACGTCCATCGCCAGGTAGCCCTGCGCGCAGACGGCCAACTGGGTCAGCAGGTCCTGGTGCTTCTGCCGCACGGGGAACAGCACGTCCACGCGCAGCGCGTCCGCCTGCCGCGCGTCGGCCTGCCCGGCGATCCGCTGCTCCACGGCCGCGTCCAGGGCCTCGGTGAGCACCGCGTACTCCTGGAGCTTGCCCATGGTCTCCCACAGGCGGGCGCGCTCGGTGTGCAGGGCGGCGTTGTCACGGCGCAGTTCGTCCTGGCCGCCGCGCAGCGCGCCGACGATCCGGTTGAGGGTGGTCTGCGAGGAGGCGTACTTGGCCACGTGGTCCTGGAGCTTGTTGCCGCCTGGCAGCTTGGAGAGGAACTTGCGGACCCCCTTGGCCGGGGTGTCGCGCGGATCCAAGTCCTCTACGGTGCGCCGCAGTTCGACCAGTGAGGTCGCGACGCGGGCCTGGGCGTCGCCGCCGCCGTCCGAGCCGAGGGAGCGTACGGCCCGCTCCAGCATCCGGTTGGACTGCTGGGCGGCGCCCCGGATGTCGGCGGAGCCGAGGCCCGCTATCTCCCCGATCCGGGTCGCGAACTCGGGGGAGCGGCTGTCGATGCCGGCCAGCGAGCCGACGTACTCCCCGGCCCGGCGGGCCATCTCCTCGCGCACCCCGTCCTGGAGCGGTACGAGGCCGGCGGCCTGCTCCCGCTTGACGGGGGCGACGGGCTCGGGAGCGGTGAGGACGAGCGGGCCGTCCTGCGGTGGTGTCGGTGTCATCATGTGGTCCCCCTATCCCTTGGCGCGCGCGGCCAGCGCCATCAGGATCTTGACGGTCGGCGCGCCGACCTGGCGGATGCCGGTCAGGCCCGGGTTGAGGTACGCGGCCTGCGGCGCGGTGGCGGCGGTGAACTCGGCCACCCCCTCCTGCGGCCGGAACCCGTGGCGGATCGCGAGCTCGCGCAGCTTCGGGTCGGTGGCCAGCAGGCCGCCGAGCTCCTTGGCCTTCTCGCTGATCGGCACGAAGGTGTGCGGGGAGTTGACGGTGGTGTCCGGGTAGAGGACCACCATGTCGTCCGGCGGCTGCTTCTGCAGGAGCAGGCTGGCCACCTGGGACTCGTAGGCGAGGATGAGCGGTTCGCCGCTGCCGCTGATGAAGGCCCGGAAGGGGTCGTCGGTGCTCGGCTCCAGGGCGCCCTGCACGGAGATCAGCTTGCGCATCAGGGGCGCGGTCCGCTCGATGCCGGCGTCGTCGGAGACGACGGTCGAGTTGTTGGCCACGTTCGAGGCGGTGGCGAGGAAGAGCGCGCCCGAGTTGGAGGTGGCCGGGTCGGTGGTCTTGATGAACACCGTGCCGGTCAGCTCGGGGTAGGCGGTGGTCCCGCCCTGGAGCTCCTGCCACTTCCTGTCCTCGCCGGCGGCCTTCAGGTAGGGGCCGAGGAGGAGCGTGCCGGAGTTCTTGCCGGTCATCTTCACGAGGCCGTGGTCGGCGAGGACCTTGGCGGCGTTGGAGCGGGCGATGACGACGAGCGGGGAGAAGAAGGGCTTGGTGTTCTGGGCTCCCTTCACCCCGGCCGCCGTCTCGATCTCCTTGGCGGGTTCACTGCTGCTGGGGAAGGCGAAGTCGAACTCCTTGAGGGCGAGTTGGTCCATCGCCCAGGAGCCCGAGGTCTCCGCCTTCACGGTGTAGCCCTTGTCCGCAAGGGCCTTGACGACGTCGGGGTCGCGGAAGAACTCGGACTTCTCCGAACCGATGACGCCACGCACGGTCTTCGTTGCCGTGCCCTCCGGCTTCTTGCCCCCCATGACGATGACGGCTGTAACGCCGCCGATCAGGAGGGCCGCCAGGGCGATTCCTAGGATGCGTCTCACGGGTGCAGAGTGCTCGCGGAAACCCACATTCCGCGCCGAGTTGAGTGAACGGGAGGTGACCAGGCGGTCCCACTTCGAAATGCTGTGTGGGCCCGTGGGTGCTGGTGAGCGGAGCGGGCGGCCGGGAGGATCGTGCCATGGGCGTGAGTGCGTTGAAATGGCAGGGCTGGCTGGTCGCCCTGGTGGTCGTGGCGGGACTGCTGGTCTTCGCCCCGCTGGGGCTGTACGTATGGGCCGGCGGCGCGCCGGCCGAGCGGCCGGCCGGGGCCGCGTGGGAGGACGTACGGATCACGGACTGCCGAATCGATCCGGCAAGTCGGCGGGTGACGGCCTCGGTCGAGGCGGTGAACCGTTTCCCGGGCGAGGGGGCCTACGTCGTCACGGTGGAGTTCCGCGAGCAGCCGGACGCGGATCCGGCTGGGGCGGGCCGGACCCCGGGCCCGGCGGCCTCGGTCGCCGGGGGCCCCCAGGCGCTGGTGAGGATCCCTGGTGTCCCCCCGGCCGCGACGGAGCGCGCCGAGGCACTCGGGCCGGTCTGGCCCCCGGCCACGGTCCCCTGGTGCGGTATCGCCGCCGCCGACTTCACCCTGGCCCCGTAGGTCGCCAGGCCCCGCCGCGCGGGGTTCATCCGCCGGGCGGGGGAGTGAGGCGGGTTGCGGCTTCGCCGCCGCGGGGCAGGGGCGGGTGCGGGTTCAGCGCCGCAGGGCGGTGGTGCGTCGCGGCTTCGGCGCCGCGGGGAAAGGGCACCCGGTCCGGAGCCTCCGCGGCCCCGGACCGGGGCCGTCAGTGGGCGCCGACGAGGTCGAGCGCGGCGGCGTGCGCGTCCATGCGCTCGGCGGCGAGGATCGCGACCGTGGTGTCGGCGCGGGACGCGGCGACGAGCAGGGCGCGGGCGGCGAGGTCGTGGGCGCGCTGGTGCAGCGAGGAGGCGGCCTCGGCGTCGTGGCCGGGACTCCGGGGCGCGCGCGTGGGCTGCGCGCCGCGCAGGCGGGCCACCTCGACGGCGATACGGGCCGCGGCCTCGTCGAGGCCGAGCTCGTCGGTGACGGTGAGCAGCGCGGCGAGGTGACCGGCGAGCTGGATGTCCAGCGCTTCGGAACGGCTGCTGCGGGGGTAGTCGGTGCGGTGGCCGCCCATGCGGGGGTCGACCGACTTGGTGCGAATCGGCTCGTACATGCGGAGGCCTCCTGCGTGGTCAGGAGACCATCCTACATTGGATCCGTTCTAAAGTTGAGCTGATTCCTGTTCGTGCGTGTCGACGCAACCCCTAGGGCGTCGCGAGGCCCCCTACGGCTGGCTGTAGCCGTCGAGGAAGTTCCCGATCCGGGTCACCGCGTCGGCCAGGTCCTTCGCGTTCGGCAGGGTCACGATCCGGAAGTGGTCGGGGTCGGGCCAGTTGAAGCCAGTGCCGTGCACGACCATGATCTTCTCCTCGCGCAGCAGGTCGAGGACCATCTGCCGGTCGTCCTTGATCTTGTAGACGGACGGGTCCAGCTTGGGGAAGAGGTACAGCGCGCCCTTGGGCTTCACGCAGGTGATGCCGGGGATCCGGGTCAGCAGGTCGTAGGCCGTGTCGCGCTGCTCGAGCAACCGCCCGCCGGGAAGCACCAGGTCGACGATCGACTGCCGGCCGCCGAGGGCGGTGGCGATGGCGTGCTGGGCGGGCATGTTGGCGCAGAGCCGCATGTTCGCCAGGATCGTCAGGCCCTCGATGTACGAGGACGCGTTCTTCTTGGGGCCGCAGACCGCCATCCAGCCGGCCCGGTAGCCGGCGACGCGGTAGTTCTTGGACAGCCCGTTGAAGGTGAGCGTCAGCAGGTCCGGGGCGATGGCGGCGGTGTTCGTGTGCGTGGTGCCGTCGTAGAGGATCCGGTCGTAGATCTCGTCCGAGCACACGATCAGGTTGTGGCGGCGGGCGATGTCCGTCAGCCCGCGCAGCATCTCGTCGTCGTAGACGGCGCCGGTCGGGTTGTTCGGGTTGATGATCACGATCGCGCGGGTGCGGTCGGTGACCTTGCGCTCGATGTCCGCGAGGTCCGGCATCCAGTCGGACTGCTCGTCGCACCGGTAGTGCACGGCGGTGCCGCCGGCCAGCGATACGGAGGCGGTCCACAGCGGGTAGTCCGGTGCGGGCACCAGGACCTCGTCGCCGTCGTCGAGCAGCGCCTGCATCGACATCTGGATCAGCTCGGAGACGCCGTTGCCGAGGTAGATGTCCTCGACGTTCAGGTCGATGCCCTTGGTCTGGTAGTGCTGCATCACCGCGCGGCGCGCCGAGAGCAGCCCCTTCGCGTCCCCGTAGCCGTGGGCGTTGCCCAGGTTGCGGAGCATGTCCTCAAGGATCTCCGGCGGGCAGTCGAAGCCGAAGGCCGCGGGGTTGCCGGTGTTGAGCTTGAGGATGCGATGACCTGCTGCTTCGAGTCGCATGGCCTCTTCGAGCACGGGGCCGCGGATTTCGTAGCAGACATTGGCGAGTTTCGTTGACTGGATCACCTGCATGACGGGAGCTTACGGGGCCGGATGCGGGCGCGCTCGGGTATTTGCCCCGGATCCGAGGAGTGGACGGTGGACCGATATGTCCCCTTTCGCGTAATGCTTGGGTGCGGGCGCCGAGTGCCCTTGGAAACGGGGGCCGGCGCGTGGCTCCGGCCTGCGGAATGGGTGGGGGTGCGGGAGGTGGCCGGACCGGTGTTGCGCTCGTCACCCTGTCGGATTCCAGGTCCTGCCCGGACGGCGTACGGCGTGCGCGGCGCCTGACGGTGATCAAGGAGGGCGGGGGCGCGGCAGGCGGACGGTACGGCGGGGAACGGCATGGGCACTGGCGGGAGCCCCGGCGCGGGCGTGAGTACGGGCCTGAGTACGCGCACTCATGCGGCGCGGCCCGCCCCGATGGAGGGTGGTGCGTGCGCACGCGTCCGGGGGACGCCGCGCCGGAACCGATCAGGGCGCGAGGGCGCGAGGACGTGAGGGGTGGGGCAGTGGAGTTCACGGTCGGGGACATGGTGATCGAGGCGCTCGGTTCGGACGGGGACGACCGGGCGATCGAGTTCTTGGCCACCCCGCAGGGCGCCGAGGCGCCGGCCGTCTTCGTCATCCACCGCGAGCAGGACTGGGAGTCCGCCCGCCTCACCGTCGACCCGCACTCGGGCTCCATCCCCGTGGCCGCGGTCGAGTGGGCGGTGGAGTTCGCGCGGGAGTACCTGTAGCCGCGCCGGGTGGGTAGTGGGTGGCGGGTCGTGGGTGGCGGGCCGGGTGCGACCGGCGGGTGCGGCGGAATGAGCCGGGGGTCCAAGGGGCCCGGGGGGCCCGGGGGGCCCGGGGGAGCCCTGACGGGGAGGCCCCCAGGGTCGGGGCGGTCCGCGTCGGGGTGGCTTCGGGGTCCGGTCAGGGTGATCACCGATGGGCAACGTCCGGAGGGTGGCGGAGAGTTGGTGTCAGAGCCCGCCGAGTCGTCCTTCTCCAGGAGCCACCGATGAACGCACGTCCCCGCACCGTCCACCGGATCGCCGTCGCCGGCATCGCCTTGGCTGCTCTCACCGTCGGCGTGGGCGCCCCGGCCGCCTTCGCCGCGCCCGTCGTGTCCGCCGCGTCCTCGGCCCGCGCCGAGCGGGCGGCCGCTCACGACCCCGCCGCCCTGCGGGCGCTGCTGGCCCGGCTGCCCGACGAGGTCTCGCGGGGGGCCCTGGCGCGGGTGTCCGGTGAGGGGCTGCGCACGCCGTGGACCGGGACCGCCGGGCCGGTGGCCGCGGACGCGGAGCTGCCGGTCGGCAGCGTGACCAAGATATTCACCAACACCCTGGTGCTGCGGCTCGCCGCCGAGCACCGCATAGCGATCGACGCGCCGGTGCGCCGCTATCTGCCCGACCTGATCCCCGCCGCGTACGCCGAAGTGACCGTACGGCAGCTCATGGACCACACCAGTGACCTGCCGCCCGTCGAGGGAGGCCCAGCCGAGCCGCGCGCCGTGCTGCTCGCCTCGTTCGCGGCGGACGCGGCCACCCGCCCGGACCGCATACCCGCCCCCGGCACCGTCCAGCAGTACAACGGGCTGAACAGCTTCGTCGCCGGCCTGCTCGTGGAGCGGATATCCGGCCGGACCTACGAGCAGGAGCTGCAGCGCCACGTCCTGCGCCCCCTGGGCCTGCGCCAGACCCGGCTGTCGGCGGATCCGAGGATGGCCTGGTTCTGGGCGGAGGGCGGCCTGGTCTCGACCGCGGCGGACCTGGACCGCTTCATCACGGCGCTGCTGGGCGGCCGGCTGCTGCCCCCCGCCCAGCAGCGGCACCTGTACGAGGTCCCCGACGTGCCGAACGCCCCGCAGAACACCTGCCTGTCACCGAAGGCATGCTTCAGCGCGGGCGGCCTGATGCGCTTCGACACGGCCGGCACCACGGTCTGGGGCAAGACGGGCTCCGGCCCGGGCTGGTCGAGCGGTGTCTTCGCCACCGAGCACGCCGGGCGCCGGCTGGTCTACGCCCACAACCGTTCCTAGAGACTGAGC
>NZ_JAGGOT010000028.1 GCF_018614195.1 Streptomyces sp. ISL-43 | reverse complement strand
CCCGAATTAACCAACAGCGTCACTTCGGTCTCCGGGGCCTTCCCGCGTTCAGGTGTCCCTGTCCGGGCTCCTACAGGTCCAGGACCAGCCGCTCCGACGCCGCGCGGGACACGCACAGGAGCATCGAGTCCTCGCGTTCGCCGTCCGTGAGCAGGGTGTCGCGGTGGTCGATCTCCCCCGAGACGACCCGGTGCTGGCAGGTTCCGCAGAAGCCCTGCTCACACGAGTACGGGGTGTTGGGCAGCTCCCGGCGCACCGCGGCCAGGGTGGATTCCGTGGCCGCGACCTCGACGACCCGGCCCGAGCGGTGGAGTTCCACCGTGAAGGGCTTCGCGTCACCCGTCCCGGCCGCCGGGGAGAACCTCTCCAGGTGGACCGGGACACCCTCCGGGGCCGCGGCCTGGACCGCCGCCATCAGCGGCGCCGGGCCGCAGCAGTAGATCAGGGTGCCCGGGCGGCTCCCGGAGAGCGGGGCCAGGTCGGGGAGGCCCGCCTCGTCCTCCGGGAGGATCGTGACCCGGTCCCCGTACGCCGCGAGCTCCGCCAGGAACGGCATCGAGGCGCGCGAGCGGCCGCCGTACAGCAGGGTCCAGTCCGCGCCCGCGGCGGTGGCCGCCCGCAGCATCGGCAGGATCGGCGTGATCCCGATGCCGCCCGCGACGAAGGCGTAGGACGGGGACGGCTGGAGGGGGAAGCGGTTGCGCGGAGGGCGGACCGTGAGCTCCGCGCCCTCCACCAGCTGCGCGTGCGCCTCGCGCGAGCCGCCGCGGCCGTCCTCGACGAGCCGGACCGCGATCGCGTAGCGGCCCTCGGCGGCCGGATCGCCGCACAGCGAGTACTGGCGTACCAGGCCCGAGGGGAGCGTCACGTCCACGTGGGCGCCGGGGGTCCAGGCGGGAAGCTCCGGGGATTCCAGCACCAGGGACAGCACGCCCTGCGCCGGCTCCGTACGGGAGGCGATCAGCGCGGGGATCCACCGGCGCGGCGAGTAGCCCGACACCGGGGTCTCCAGTGCGGGCAGCGGCCACAGGGGTGATCCGCCGTCGATGCGGCTGCCGATCGCCCGCTTCGCGAGCCACGCCGTGCCCGCCAGCGCCGCCACCGTCACCGCAGTGGTGCGCCTCATGCCCGGGCACCTCCGTTGGCGCCGGGGGAGGAGGCCAGGTAGGCGACGGCCTGGGCCGTCGAGCCCTCCTGTGAGGGGTGGTACGTACGGGAGAGGTACGTCGGGATCGACTTCAGCATCGCGCCCGTGGAGGGCAGGGTGCCCTTGCGTCCCGCGCGGTAGAACTGGCCGAGCGAGGCCTTGGATCCGGGCCGCTCGGGATCGTGCTCCATGAAGTAGCGCGATCCGCGCTGCCACAGGAAGACCAGTGCTGTGAATGCCGTGGCCCAAGTCCTGGCCCGGCGGCGGTAGTTGCCGTCCAGGTGCATGAAGAGGTCGAAGGCCACCGAGCGGTGCTCGACCTCCTCCGCGCCGTGCCAGCGCAGCAGGTCCAGCATCATCGGATCGGCGCCCCGCCGGTCCAGCTCGTCCGCGTTGAGGACCCAGTTGCCCAGGAACGCCGTGTAGTGCTCGATCGCCGCGATCATCGCCACCCGCTCCATCAGCCACCACTTGCGCGCCTTGCCCGGCGGCAGCGTCCGGTCGCCGAGCAGCTTCTCGAAGAGCCAGTCGACCTGCGCGGTGTAGGGGGTCGGGTCCAGGCCCAGCCGCTTGAGGTGGGGGAGTACGTCGTCGTGCGCCGTGGCGTGCATGGCCTCCTGGCCGATGAACCCGACGACGTCCGCCCGCAGTGCCTCGTCCGTGATGTACGGGAGCACCTGCTTGTAGACGTGCACGAACCAGCGCTCGCCCGCCGGGAGCAGGAGGTGCAGCACGTTGATGGTGTGGTTGGCGAAGGGGTCGCCGGGCAGCCAGTGGAGCGGGGTGTCCTCCCAGGAGAAGGACACGTTCCGGGCCTTGAGGTCTATGTGTTCCGACGCCACGAAGGCGGGCGCGGGCGGCGTATTAGACATGGCGTCAATGTACTGATGGGTACAAGGGAGGGAAACCCCTCTGCCGCCACTTCCTGCCGCCGCTCGCCGCCGCCCCGCCCGGCCAGGGCTACCGCAGTACCCCCGCCTTCGAGCCGTCCGTGAGCTTGCCCGACAGCTCGACCTGCGCGCCCGCCGGAGCCTTCACCGCCAGCCGGTTGCCGACCGCGACCCCGCTCACCTGGCCACCGCCCACCGTCAGCGAGGCGAACTGCGCGCTGCCCGCCGCCAGCACGTACCACTGGCCGGCCTTCGACTTCCACAGCACCCCGGCCAGCACCCGCGGTTCCCGCGGCCCGCACGCCGCAGTGCCCTCCGCCTTCGCCGCCTGCGCGGCCAGCGGCGCCCCCGGGGCCAGGAACTGCGCCTGCACCCGGTCGGCCGTGCCCTGCCAGGTCTCCGCCCGCGTGCACAGCCAGGTCGCCGTACCGTCGCCCTCGGGCAGCGGCTGCTTCGCGTACGTCCACGCGTTGACCGTCCGCACCCCGTGCGAGCGCACCGACGGCAGCAGGCAGGCGATCCGCGACCACTCGCCGAGCTCCGCGCCGTCCGTCACGTTCCGCTCGGCGCCCGGCGCGCCCGACGTCAGCCGCGCCGGGGTCAGCTCGCCCAGGTCGGTGATCAGCCGGGTCGCGCCGTCGCCGGCCAGGACCAGCGCGTTCCAACCGGCGCAGGTGCCGTCCGGGGCGGGGCTCGGCACCGGCGGGGTCATCCCCTCCGGCGTCAGCTTCAGATCCGCCGGGGCCTCGCCGGGCTTCAGCAGGTCCCGCACCGCCGCGCCCGTCACCCACGGAGCCGTCAGGTAGCGGACGTTGCCGTCGACCCGGCTGAGCACCAGGGCCATCGCCGTGTCCGCCGACGCGCCGTCGGTCCGGGCGAAGTCGAGGGCCGCGACCTCGGTGCCGGAGCGCGGTTCGGCGTACCGCGCCACGCGCAGGCCGTCGTAGAGCAGGACCACGACGGCCTGGTCGACTGTCCCGGCGAACAGCAGCTGCGGCGGCCCCATCGGCGGCCCGGACGGGGTGCCGGGGGTGGCCGAGACGACCACCGAGCGGCCGGGCCGGGCCCAGACGGCCAGCGCCCGCCGCAGCAGGGCGGTGTCGTCGACCCGGTCCCCGCGGGCGGGCCAGCCGGAGTAGTCGGTACGCGAGGACGTGCGCCAGACCGTGGGCGCGACCCGGACCAGCTGCCCGGGGTCCAGGGCCTGCTCGGCCGCCGCGTTCTTCGCGTACAGGGGGGCCGCCGCCCCGTCGGCTCCCCAGCCGCCACCGGGCAGTGCGAGGAGCGCCCCGCACACGGCGAGGGCGGCGCCGCCGGCGATCGCGGCCCGCGTCAGCCGGCGTCGGCGCAGCAGGTCGGTGGGCCGCGCCTGGAGCACGCACGGGTCGAACTCGGGGGAGTTGAAGAGCTCGTCGGTCGACGGATCCCCGGATTCCGCGACGGCCGCGGTCGGATTCACGACTCCGGCCTCGGTCAGCACCCGCAGCACCTCGGGCTCGGGCAGCCGCTCCAGCGCCCGCAGTACGCACGCGGCCCGGCCCGGCCCGTCGAGGGTGGCCAGCCATTGGTCGAGCGCCAGCTCCTCGGCGCCGCCGGAGCGCGGGAACAGTCGCAGCCCCCACACCTGGGGGAGCAGCGGCGGCAGTTGGGCCCGCCGGGGCAGGGCGCGGAAGCTCAGCGGGATCCCGGCTTCCAGGGCGGAGCGCAGCACGCGCAGGCGTACGTACGCGTAACCGGACTCGGCACCCGCCCCGCCCCGCTGGCCCGGGACCCCGCCCTGCGCTCCGGCCGCCTCCCGCCGGCCGCGCGGCAGGGCGCGCTGGGCCAGCGAATGGGCGGTGAGGACCCGCCGGTTGCGGCCGAGGGAGGGCGGCAGCACCAGGTAGGCGAGCCGCACCAGCCGCGGATAGTGCTCGACGATGGCGGCCTCGGCCTGCTCGACGTCGGGCGAGAGGAGGCGGGTGGCGGTATCCGGCGCAGTCACATTCAGCAGAACGAGCGAATGGTCGAATGGTCACCCGTGCGCGGTGCACACTCCCCGGCTACCGCCGGGAGGTACCCCCCGGGTCAACTACCCGTCGGCCGAGCGGCGTTCGTTTGCTCGGGTGTTCGGGTGTTCGGACCCCGGGGTACCGGGACGCGTGCGCGCTCAGGCGACGAGGCGGGCGCGCAGCGCCTCGACCGTCTCGTCGGGGACGCCGAGACCTTCGCGCACGTACTTCTCCATCGAGCCGTAGCGCGTGTTCACCTCGTCCAGCGCGGCCTCCAGGTACGAGGGGAAGACGCCGATCAGTGCCAGTGCGAGTTCCGGGTCCCCGCCGGCCGCCGTGAAGCCCTCGATCATCGACGCGAAGGCGATCCGCACCGCCGGGTTCACCGACAGGTACTCGCTCATCAGCGTCTCGTCGTCCGCGCCCAGCAGCGACAGGATCACGGTGGCTCCCCAGCCCGTGCGGTCCTTGCCCGCCGTGCAGTGGAAGAGCAGCGGACCCGCCTGCGGATCGGCGAGCTCCGTCAGCAGCAGCCGGTACGAGGACTGCGCGGAGCCGGAGCTCACCAGCGAGCGGTAGACGCTGGCGAACAAGGCCTGCGCCTTGCCGCCGCCCAAGTGCTGCTCGGCCACCACCGGGTCGGACAGCAGGTCCTTGAGCTGGGCGGCGGGTATCTTCCCGGGCCCCTCGCCGTCGCCGCTGTCCGCGTTCACCTTGTCGGCCAGGACGTCGGCTATGAGCAGCCGGGCGCCGTCCGGCATCCGGTCGGGGTGCTGGGCGCGCTCGACGTCGGTCCGGAAGTCGATGACCGTACGGAACCCCAGCGCGGCCACCGCCCGGTCGACGTCGAGGTCGAGCCGGTCGAGCTGGCCGGAGCGGAAGACCAGCCCGGAGCGGACCGTGCGGCCGCCGGAGAGAGGGGTGTCGCCGAGGTCGCGGAGGTTGGCGACGGTCGTGGCGGAAGTGACGGTCATCGTGGCGGCTCCAGCGGTGGCGGTGGCATGGGCGGTGACTTCGGCGGTGACATTCGACATTCGAATGATCGAAGAACCGAATGATCGAAGGACTAAGCGGCCAGGGGTGACATGCGCTGGGTTACGCGTGTCATCCCTATGATTTTCCGAGATTTCGCCCCGGAAAGGTAATCGGCGGCCAGCGAGACCCCCAGGCCCAGGCCCAGTGCGACCAGGTGCCCGGCATCCGTGAAGGTCCGCTCCCGCCGCAGCACGGGCCGTACGGCCAGGGCCAGCAGCCCCACCCGGGCGGCGGTGCGCACCGGCCCGCGCGGCAGCGCCGAGGTCAGGGCGCCGAGCACGGTGTTGAACCCGTAGCTGGCGCCGACGTCCACCGCCCGCCGGGTCCGCGTGTCGGCTGTGCGGCGCAGGACCCCGTACACCAGCAGGGTCGCCGCGGTGTGCCCGAACAGGAAGGACGCGGCCGTCCACCAGGCCCCGTACGCGTACTCCGCGTATCCGAGGACGGCCGTCAGCAGCAGGGCGTACGGCAGCGACATCGGCTCCTCGACGAGGAACGCGCTGACCGGCAGGGTCTCCCAGCGGCCGGCGTCGAGGTTGTCGGCATTGGTCGAGCACCTGCGCAGCAGGTGCTCCCGCGCCGCAGGATCCAGCCGCTCCAGGGCGTAGGCCCCCAGCTGGACCCCGCCCGCGTACACCGCGCTCAACGGCACTGTCAACGGCAGTGGGTTCATCGGAACATGATCGGCCACGGGGCGGCGTTGAGCGAGGCGGGGTCCCGTGGCAGCATGCCCAGGTCATGTCACACAGCCCCGCGCCGTTGCGCGCCACGCGGGCCGCGGTATTCGCGGCGGTGGCTGTCGCACTGGGTGCGGCGGGGCATTCGTACATGTCCGGTACGGACATTCCCGCGCTGGGGCTTCTGTCCGCTTTCGGGCTGACCGGAGGGCTCGCCTGGCTCGCCGCCGGGCGGCGGCGCGGCCCGCTTTCCATCACCGCGGCGGTGCTCGGCGTACAAGCGGCCCTGCACCTCGTCTTCTCGGCCTCCGCCGGCAGCCACCACGCGGCCGGCGCGGACATGGGGGCGGACGCCGCCCACACGGCCGGCCCCGGGTCGCCGTCCATGGCGGGTATGGCAGACATGGCAGACATGGCGGGCATGGCGGGCATGGCCGCGACGGCCGGCACGGACGCCATGAGCGGTATGGCGGGTATGGGCGCGGGCATGGGCGGCATGGCAGCCGGCCACGCCCACGACGGCCTCGGCATGATCGCCGCGCACGTCCTCGCCGGGCTGCTCTGCGCGCTCTGGCTGACCGGGGGCGAGGCCGCCGTCTTCCGGCTCGCCGCCGCTCTCGCGGCCGGGGTGCTGCTCGCCGCCCGGCCGCTCTCCCGCGTCCTCGCACTGCTGTGGACGCGCGGGACTCCCGTGGCACCGGCGCCGGCGGGGCGCCCCGCCGCCCACGAGCGGCCGCGCACCCTGCGCGGGGCCGTGCACGCGCACACCGCCGAGCGGCGCGGGCCGCCCGCGCGCGGACGGATCCGCATCACGGCCCCCGGCCGTCGCGCCCGCGCCTGACCGAACGGCGCACTCCTCGGTGAGGAGGCGGGACCTGGGGCCGGTCACCCATGTCTTCGCCAACACCTAGGAACACCCATGTCTCTCGACGACGTCCGGGAAGCCCGCCCAGCGGACCCCGAAGCACCGGAAACCGAAGCCGGAACCGAAGCCGCAACCGAAAACGAAGCCGCAACCGAAACCGAAGCCGGAACCGACGCGGGCTCCGCGGCGACCCCCGCCCGAAGCGGCGGCACCTGGGCCGCCGTACGCCCGCTGCTCCTGCGCCTGCACTTCTACGCCGGGGTGCTGATAGCCCCGCTGCTGTTCGTCGCCGCCACCACCGGGCTGCTCTACGCCGGCTCCTGGCAGGCCGAGAAGATCCTCTACTCCGACGAGCTGACGGTCGACCGCGTCGGCGCGAGCGCGCTGCCGCTCAGTGCCCAGGTGGACGCGGCCAAGAACGCCGCGCCCCAGGGCGAGGTGTCGTCCGTGTGGCCCGCGCCCGAGGCGGACGCCACCACTCGGGTGATCATGGAGAGCCCGGGACTCGCCGAGGGCGAAACCCTCACCGTGTTCGTCGATCCGTATACGGCCGAGGTCCGCGGGAAGCTCACCACCGTCGGTGACGCGCTGCCGCTGCGGGCGTGGCTGAGCGAGTTCCACTCCAGCCTCCAGCTGGGGGAGTCCGGCCGGAACTACAGCGAGCTCGCCGCGAGCTGGCTGTGGGTGGTCGTACTCGGCGGGCTCGCGCTGTGGATCGGCCGCCGGCGCACCCGCAGGGCCGCGCTCGTCGTACCCGACCGCAAGGCCTCCGGCCGGCGGGGGACCCTGTCCTGGCACGGCTCCGTCGGCGTCTGGATCGCCATCGGCCTCGTCGGCCTCTCCGCCACCGGCCTGACCTGGTCGAAGTACGCCGGCGAGAACATCGGGGAACTCAAGGACGGCCTCGGCGGTGCCACCCCGGCCGTCTCCGCCAAGGTCGGCGGCGCCCCGGCCGCCGACGCGGGCGGGGAGCACGCCGGGCACGGCGCGGCCGACGGTGCGCAGGCGGCGCCGCCCACCCCGGCCGACGCCATCGGCATCGACGGCGCGGTGGCGGCGGCGCGCGCCGCCGGGGTCACCGAGTACCTCCGGATCACCCTGCCCGCCAAGGGCAAGGGGTACGTGGTCAAGGAGCAGGACAAGCAGGTGCCGGTGCATCTGGACGCGGTCTCCGTCGACCCCGCCGACGGCCGGGTCATGGACGAACTCCGCTTCGCCGACCACCCGCTCCCCGCCAAGCTGACCCGCTACGGCATCGACCTGCACATGGGCCTGACCTTCGGGCTCGCCAACCAGCTGGCGCTGGCCGCGCTGGCGGTCCTGGTGATGTTCATGGTCGTCTGGGGCTACCGCATGTGGTGGCTGCGCCGCCCGACCAAGGACCGCCGGCTCTCGGTCGGCCGCCCCCAGCCGCGCGGGGCGTGGCGCAAGCTCCCGGTGACGGTGCTGCTCCCGCCGGCCGCCGTGACGGCCGTCGTGGGCTGGTTCCTGCCGCTGCTCGGGATCAGCCTGCTGGTGTTCCTGGCGGCGGACCTGGCGCTGGGCTTCGCCGCGTCGCGCCGCTCCAGGTCGCTCTAGGTCGGCCCGGGCCCGCCAGGTCACGTGAGAACGGGCCCGTACTCCCCCTCGTGAGTACGGGCCCGCCGTCATGTCATCACGTGTGCCGATCCGTCATAAGTGCGCTCAGGGGGCGTACTTGTACCCCACCCGGCGCACGGTCTGGATCGCACCGCGGTGGGAGGCGCCCAGCTTGCGGCGCAGCCGCGCGACGTGGACGTCGACGGTCCGGCCGTCGCCGACGTGCCCGTAGCCCCAGACCGTGGTCACCAGCTGGTCCCGGCTGTGCACCCGGTGCGGGTGTGCGACCAGGTGGGCCAGCAGCTCGAACTCCAGGTACGTCAGGTCCAGGACCTGCCCGTCCACCTCGGCGGTGCGCCGGGCGGGGTCGATGCGGACCAGGGAGTCACCGGTGAGGGCCGCCGCCTCGGGGGCCGGGGCGGCGGGAACGGACTGCGGGGAGAAGGCGATCGGCGGCTGCTGGTCGGCCGGTACGAGCACCAGGTAGCCGACCATCGGCGGCTGCCCGGGCAGGGTGGGCAGGGTGTGCGCGGGGGCGGGCAGCCAGGTGGCGCCGGGCGGGAGGAAGTCCACGACACGGGCCGCCTCGTCCCGGTCCACGGACCGCAGGCGGTGGCGCGGACTGGGCGGGAAGGTCGGGTAGGTCAGGGGAGCGGTCGCAGCGGAGGCGGAAACGAAGGAACGGGTGTTCGGCATGAGTGGTCAGCTCTTTCACGCGGAGTGGTCGGCAGGAGACGTACGTACAGGCGTCGTCTTGTGTCGTACCGCGCAGACCGAAGGCCTCGGGGAAGGTCGTTCGGGAGGTCCCGGAGGCTTTAGAGGGCCGGCGCGTTCTTCGCGCGGCAACACGCCCGGTCGAAATCGTGGTCCTGACGGGAAGGCCAGAACGGCTCGAGGTCGCTGCGACCTGTCGAGGTGTGCGAGTAGCCGGCCATGGCCCCATTCAAGCAGATGCGCGGGCGCCCGGGCAGACTCCGTCTCAGTCCATGGAGCGGAATCTCATATTCCGTGATCATGCCATGAACGGACCGTTGCAATCCCGACAAACCGTCACCCCGCCGGCCGCCTCCGCCCGTCCGGGCCGGCCACCCGTATCGCATCCTGGTCGGATCCGTCCCAAAGCCGCTCCAGCCCCACCGCCGGCGGCCCTTGCCGGGTGACGCGGCGACGCCCGCCGGGCCACGGGGGCTCGGCGGGCGTCGGGGCGTACTGGGGAGCGGCTGGTCTCAGACCAGGCCGTCCTTCTCCAGGGCGGCGCAGCAGGTGTCCGTGATCAGACGGGTCACCACGTACGGGTCCACGTTCGCGTTCGGGCGGCGGTCCTCGATGTAGCCCTTGCCGTCCTTCTCCACCTGCCACGGGATGCGGACGGAAGCGCCGCGGTCCGAGACGCCGTAGCTGAACTCGTTCCACGGGGCGGTCTCGTGCAGACCCGTCAGACGCTCGTCGATGCCCGCGCCGTAGTTCTTGACGTGGTCCAGCGGCTTGCTGCCCTCGCCCAGCGACTCGCACGCGGAGATGATCGCGCGGTAGTCCTCGCGCATCGCCTTCGTGGAGAAGTTGGTGTGCGCGCCCGCGCCGTTCCAGTCGCCCTTGACCGGCTTCGGGTTCAGCGTCGCGGAGACGTTGAAGTCCTCGGCGGTGCGGTAGAGCAGCCAGCGCGCGATCCACAGCTGGTCGGAGACCTCCAGGGGGCCGACCGGGCCGACCTGGAACTCCCACTGGCCGGGCATGACCTCGGCGTTGATGCCGGAGATCGCCAGGCCCGCCGTGAGGCAGTGGTCCAGGTGCTTCTCGACGATCTCGCGGCCGAAGATCTCGTCCGAGCCGACGCCGCAGTAGTAGCCGCCCTGCGCGGCCGGGAAGCCGTTGACCGGGAAGCCGAGCGGGCGGGTGCCGTCGAAGAAGGTGTACTCCTGCTCGATGCCGAAGATGGGGGCCTGCGCCCCGAACTTCTCGGCGATCGGACGCAGCAGTGCGCGGGTGTTCGACTCGTGCGGGGTCATGTCGATGTTCAGGACCTCGCACATGACGAGGACGTTGTCGCCGCCGCGGATCGGGTCCGGGCAGGAGAACACCGGCTGGAGCACGCGGTCGGAGGCGTGGCCCTCGGCCTGGTTGGTGCTCGATCCGTCGAAGCCCCAGATCGGCAGCGCGTCGCCGTCCGCCAGGATCCTCGTCTTGGAGCGCAGCTTCGCCGTCGGCTCGGTTCCGTCGATCCAGATGTACTCAGCCTTGTAGCTCACGGGCCCCATCCTTCGGTGCGTCGCTCCGGCGCAGACTCTGCGGGTGCTGCGGTCACGTGCTGCGCATTCGTTCTGCGGTGTAGACCGCAGCGTGCCCGCTCGCGATTTCTCTTCCGTTGCCCGTGTGTGAACCCCGTGTTACCGAGGTTTACGCCGCAGGTGGGAGCGGCTGTGCGGGTTGGCGTCCGGACACCCGTCCGGGTGGGGCAGACTGGGCAGGTGAGCATTTCGTACGATGTGAAGTCCGCCGGAGATGCCGCCGAAGAGGCCGCTCCCGGGCCCCGCCCCCGCGTCGGACTGCTGGGTACCGGCCCCTGGGCCCACCGCACCCACGCCCCCGCGCTCGCCGCGCACCCCGGCTCCGAATTCGCCGGCGTCTGGGGCCGGCGGCCCGATGCCGCGGCCGAGCTCGCCCGCGAGTACGGCGTGAAGGTGTACGAAGACCCCGACGCGCTGTTCGCCGACTGTGACGTCGTGGCCTTCGCCCTGCCGCCCGACGTGCAGGCCCCGCTCGCCGTGCGCGCGGCCGCCGCCGGATGCCATCTGCTGCTCGACAAGCCCGTCGCCACGACCCCCGCCGCCGCCCGCGCCATCGCCGACGCCGTCGTCGCGCACGAGGTCGCCTCCGTCGTCTTCCTCACCCTCCGCTTCGCCGAGCCGACCGCCGGCTGGGTCGCGGAGCAGGCGGAGCGCTCGGGCTGGTTCACCGCCGCCGCGCACTGGCTCGGCGCCGTCTTCCCGCCCGACGGAGAACCCAGCGCCTACGCGGACTCGCCCTGGCGCAAGGCCAAGGGCGGGCTGTGGGACGTCGGCCCGCACGCCCTGTCCGTACTCATCCCGGTCCTCGGCGACGTCACCTCGGTCAGCGCCACCCGCGGCCCGTCCGACATGGTCCAACTGGCCCTGCGTCACACCTCCGGTGCGGCCAGCACCGCCGTCCTCAGTCTGAGCTCCCCGCGTGCGGCCGCCGGAGTGGGCCTGGAGCTGCGCGGCGCCGCGGGCGTCTTCGGCCTGCCGGAGTGGAGCAACGTCCCGGCCGCCTACGGCCGCGCGCTGGACGCGCTGCTCACCGCGGCGCGTACGGGGGTCCCGGACGACCGGGGGGCGGAGTTCGGGGCCCGGCTGACGGAGATCCTGGCGGAGGCGGAGGGACAGCTCCCGGGCTGACGTGCGTTCGGGCCGGTGACCGCTGTGATCACGGCTACTTGATCAGGGCATTGGCCACGATGATCGCCAGCCCGATGGTGGCGTCCGCGACGCCGATCAGGACCGCGGAGCGGACCTTGTAGCCGACCCGGAGCGCCACGAAGGAGCCCCAGGCGAACAGCAGCGCGGTGTTCAGGCCGAGCCCGATGGCGGTGACTCCGTGCGAGTCCCAGTGGGCGAGCCCGGCGACGAGCAGCAGCAGGACGGTGGGAAGGGTGGCCGCGATCATCGGCCACTCGTTCCACAGCGCCCGCGCGAGCAGCCGCCACCGATGGCGGGCGGAGCCGTCGTGGTGGGTGCTCATGTGGTGGGAGTACCCGTGAGCGAGCCCGGCGGTGGCGGCGGTGACGAGCACCCAGCTGGCGTCGTAGAAGGGCGTGTACTCGCCGCCCTTCTGGTCGAGCGCGGCAAGCAGGCCGCTGGCAAGGACCGTCCCGTAGACGCCGCCGAACATCCAGTCGGCCCCCCGCCTGGGCGGGGGGAGCGGAGAGGCGGGCTGCGGGGGCTGTGGTGAGGCCTGCGGCGGCTGTTCGGTCACGGAGGCTGGTCCTTGGAGCTGGTTTGTACCCATTTGGGATGGCTCTGGCCAGCGTAGGGGGTGCGACGTGGGGTCCGGGTGAGCGGGCGGTGTCCGGAACGCCGCCCCCAGGCCCCCCGCACGCCAGGCCCCCCGCACCCCAGGCCCCCCGCACCCCCCGGCCCCTACCCCTTCCGCGACAGGGCGTCCCGCACCGCCTCCTCCGTGCGGGCCACGACCGCCGTGCCGTCCTGGGCCGTGATGATCGGGCGCTGGATCAGCTTCGGGTGGGCCGCCAGGTGGCTGATCCAGCGGTCGCGGGCCTCGTCGGTCTCCTCGCGCGGGAGGTCCCGTACACCGGTCTCCTTGGCGAGCGGGTCCGAGGTGCGGGTGATGTCCCACGGCGCCAGGCCCAGGCGGGCCAGGACCTCGCGGATCTCGGTCTCGGAAGGGACGTCCTCCAGGTAGCGGCGGACGGTGTACTCGGCACCCTCCGCGTCCAGCAGGGTCAGTGCGCCGCGGCACTTCGAGCAGGCGGGGTTGATCCAGATCTCCATGCCCGAAAGCCTAGCGAGGCGGCGCCTGGCCAGGTCCTTTGTCAGTGGTCGCCGGTAAAATCGAGGGAGAACGACAGGAAGCCAACTACCGTTTGGGAGGCTGTAGATGGCCACTGCCATGGCCCTTCACGCCGTCGAGCCCGTCAAGAAGAAGCCGCTGCCGGCGGGGCTGCCCCGCGAGTGGTACGAGAGCCACAACCGGCACCTGAAGGCGATGCGGCTCGCGATATCGCTGCTGGACTCGGGCACGTATGACGCTCAGCGCGCCACCAACCGCAAGATCCGCACGATGGCCGTCCGGACGGGGATCCGCCGGCCGTCCAACGTCACGTGCAAGCTCGTCCGTTCCTTCATCCGCGACGCCGAGTAGCCGGCCGCGGCCGGCCGCGGCCGGTCACGCCTCGGGAGCTTCGGGAAGCCGTAGCCGTAGCCGTGGCCCTGTTCCTCGGGCCGCGGCCGCGGCTTTCCGAAGCCCTTCCGAACCTTTCCGAAGCCTTCCGAGGGCCGAATGGGTGGCCGGCGTCCTCATCGTGCGCCGCCACCGTCCGGCTCCTCGTCCAGGGACAGGATCAGCAGCGCCACGTCGTCGCGCGGCCCGCCCCCGCTGAAGGACGCCAAGTCCCGCCACACCGCCCGGGCCAGCCCCGCCGGGTCCGTCGCCAGTACGGGCACCCGTGCGGCCAGCGGGTAGAAGTGCCCCGTCGCGTCGCGCGCCTCCGTCACCCCGTCCGTGTACAGCAGCACCCGGTCCCCGGGCCGCACCTGGAGCTCGGTCGGGGCCGCCGGGGGCGGGCCGGCCAGGCCCAGGCCGAGAGGGGGGCCCGGCTCCACGTCGAGTTCCGAGACCGCGAAGTCCCGTAGCAGCAGCGCCGGCGGGTGCCCGCACGACACGATCCGTACGAGGTCCAGCCCGGGCGGGAACTCCAGGAGCACCGCCGTCGCGAACAGCTCCGCGTGCGCCACCGACTCGGCCGCCGAGTCCGCCAGCAGCCGCCGGTCCAGCCGGGCCGCCACCGCCGTGAGCTCGGCGTCGTCCAGGACGCCCTCGCGGAAGGCGCCGAGCAGCGAGGCCACGGTGCCCACGGCGGCGAGGCCGTGGCCCTGGACGTCGCCGACCACCGCGCGCACGCCGAAGGGCCCGACCCGTACGTCGTACAGGTCGCCGCCGACCAGGGTGCCGCGCTGGGCCGCCCGGTACAGGCCTTCGCAGCGGACGTCCCCCACCAGCTCGGGGACGGGCGGCAGGACGGCGAGCTGCGCGGCCTCCGCGACGGTGCGGACGCTGACGAGCTGCGCGTCCCGGTGTTTTCGGACCCAGGCGACGACCACGCTGAGCAGGCAGATCGCCGCGACGGTGGCCAGGTCGGAGCCGCGGGCGTGCGCGATGCCGATCTCGGGGAGGCCGAGGAGGAGCAGGACCAAGCCGGCGAAGACGGCCGTCCCGGCGGCGCCGTACGCGAAGGCGGCCACCGGGGGGAGTCCGGCCAGGAAGTAGCCGAGCTCGACGTCGCCCGGGGTGGCGCGCTGCGCGCAGACCAGCACGACCAGGGCCACCGCGGGCGCGAACCGGGCCCAGCGCGGTGGCGGCGCCCCGCCCAGCCAGCCCGGGTCCTCGCGTCGGCGTCTCACCCCTCCACCCTGGTACCGGCGCCGGGGGTGCGCACGCCGGGTGGCCCCTCATGGCCCGGACCGCGACAGTGGGGGCGTGACGGAAGCGGAGAGCGGCACGCAGAGCGCGGCGATCAGCACACGGCTGAACTGGCTGCGCGCGGGCGTGCTCGGCGCGAACGACGGGATCATCTCGACGGCAGGCCTGGTCGTCGGTGTAGCCGGGGCGACGACCTCGCGCTCCTCGATCCTGGCGGCGGGCGTCGCCGGGCTGCTGGCGGGCGCGCTGTCGATGGCGGCGGGGGAGTACGTGTCGGTGAGCTCCCAGCGGGATTCCGAGAAAGCGGCGCTGGACATGGAGCGGCGGGAGCTGGCGGAGTCGCCGGTGGAGGAGCTGGAAGAGCTGACGGGGCTGCTCGTGCAGCGCGGGCTGAGTACGGACGTGGCCCGGGAGGCGGCGGAGCAGCTGACGGAGCGGGACGCCCTGCGGGCGCACGCACGGGTGGAGCTGGGGATCAACCCCGACGAGCTGGCGAATCCCTGGCACGCGGCGCTGGCGAGCCTGGTCGCCTTCACGGTGGGGGCGCTGCTGCCGCTGCTGGCGATCGTCCTGCCGGGGGCCTCGGGGCGGGTGCCGGTGACGGTGGTCGCGGTGCTGGTGGCCCTGACGCTGTGCGGGGTGCTCAGCGCGCGGCTGGGCGGGGCACCGGCGGGGCGGGCCGTGCTGCGCAATGTCGCCGGGGGCGCGCTGGCGATGGCCGTGACGTACGCGGTGGGTACGTGGCTGGGCGCGTCCTGACCTGACCGGTCGCGAGTGCGTTCCGCCCGCGGCTGCGAGGATGACGGCATGCGTATCGCAGTCACCGGCGCGACCGGGCTCATCGGCAGTGCCCTCGGGCGGTCCCTGAGGGCCGACGGACACGAGGTCGTCCGCTTCGTGCGGCGGGAGCCGGCCGCCGCCGACGAGGCGTCGTGGGATCCCGAGCGGGGGTACGTCGATCCGGCCGGGCTCGCCGGCTGCGACGCCGTCGTGCACCTCGCCGGGGCCGGGGTCGGAGACCACCGGTGGACGGCCGAGTACAAGCGGAAGATCCGCGACAGCCGGGTCAAGGGCACGGCCGCCATGGCGCGTGCCGTCGCCGCCATGGCCGAGCCGCCCGCGGCCTTCGTCTGTGGAACCGCCATCGGGTACTACGGCGACACGGGCGACCGCGCGGTGGACGAGGACGCCCCGGCGGGCGAGGGGTTCCTCCCCGAGGTGTGCGTCGACTGGGAGGCCGCCGCCGCACCCGCCCAGGAGGCCGGGGTCCGGACCGTGTTCGCCCGTACCGGGCTGGTGGTCGCGGCCGAGGGCGGTGCCTGGGGGCAGCTGTTCCCGATCTTCAAGGCCGGCATCGGCGGCCGGCTCGGCAACGGCCGCCAGTACTGGTCGCACATCTCGATGCACGACGAGATCGCCGCCCTGCGGTTCCTCGTCGACACGCCCTCGGTGAGCGGCCCGGTGAACCTCACCGCCCCCGAGCCGCTGACCAACCGCGAGGTCACGGCCGCGATGGGCCGGGTCCTTCGCCGCCCGGCGGTGTTCGCCGTGCCGGCTCCGGTCATGCGCGTGGTGCTCGGGGAGTTCTCCCAGGACGTGCTGGGCAGTCAGCGGGTGCGTCCCGCCCGGCTGCTGGAGTCCGGCTTCGTCTTCCGCCACCCGGGGATCGACGACTCGATCCGGGCGGCGCTGGAGGCCTGAGCGGGGAGTGCGCCCGAGCGGAGCAGCCGAGGGGGCGCACCCGGGGGGAGCGCACCGCCGTTTCGTGTGCGACCGTACGTGACCCGAATGCGACCGCCGTGCGACCGGAGTTGACCGCGCGGCCCGCAATAGTCCGCCCGACTCGGGTTCCGCCGGAGCGGGTTGGGGGAAGGAGGACCCCACACAGCCGGGCCGACCTCGGGGAGGGGCACGTGCTCAACAGCGCACACGCACACCATGCGGACGTGATCATCGTAGGAGCCGGAGTCTCGGGACTCACGGCCGCGCACCACCTGATCGCGGCGGGAGTCACGGTCATCGTCCTGGAGGGCGCCGACGACCCCGGCGGCCGGATGGCCACCGAGACCGTCGACGGCTTCCGCCTCGACCGGATCGGCCAGCTCCTCAACACCGCCTACACCGAGCCGGCCCGGACCCCCGGGCTGGCGGACCTGGTCCTGCGGCCCTTCGCGCCCGGCGCCCTCGTCCACACCGACGGCAGAACGCTGCGCGCCGGCGCGCTCACCCCCGCCCGCGCCCTGACCAGCGGCTCCCTCGACCAGGCCCGGATCGGCGCTGCCCTCGGGCGCCTCGCCGCCCTGCCGGAGGAACGCATCCTCGCCCGTCCCGAGCGCACCGCCCACGCCGCCCTGAGCTCCCGCGGCCTCGGTACGACGCTGCGCCCGCTCCTCGCGGCACTCCTGCGCGACCCCGCCCTGACCACCTCCAGCCGCGTCGCCGACCTGGCCCTGCGGACCTTCGCGCGCGGCCGGCTCGCCGTGCCCGAGGGTGGCGCCGCGACCCTGCCCGGTCTGCTCGCGGCCGGGCTGCCGCCCGGCACCGTACGCACCGGGGTCCGGGTCCGGTCGGTGGCCACCAACCTCGTCACCACCGAGGAACACGGCGACTTCAGCTGCCGCTCCGCCGTGCTCGCGACCGGGGCGAGGGCCGCCGCCGCACTGCTCCCGGGGCTGCGGGTGCCGCAGTTCCACCAGGTCACCGTCATCCACCACGCCACCCCCGCCCCGCTGCCCTGGGACGGCTCGCTGCTCCTGGACGGCGACCCCAAGTGGCCCGTCGCCCACACCGCAGTGATGAGCTCCGTCGACCCGACGCGCGCCCCCGCCGGCCGCAGCCTGGTCACCACCACCGTGCTCGGCCCGCCGCCGCCCGCCCGCACCGTCGCCGCGCGCCTGGCCCGGCTCTACGAGACCTCCACCCGCGAGTGGGAGCTCCTCGCCGTCCACCACACCCCCGAAGCCGTCCCCGCCATGCCCCCGCCGCTGGACACCCGGCGCACGGTCAGGGTCCTGGCCGGGCTGTACGTGTGCGGGGACCACCGCGACACCAATACCGTCGAGGGCGCGCTGCGCTCCGCCCGCCGCGCCGCCGGAGCCGTCCTGCGCGACTTCGGCATCCCGCTCCCGGCCGCCCCGGAGGCGGCGCTTCCGGTGGCGGCCTGAGCCACACCCCACGCAGGCCGGCGGGGCTGGGCGCTTCCAGCCCCGCCGGCGCTCGGGGCGCGGCTTCCAGAGCCCCGGATGCGCCGGCCCGCGGGGTCACGACAGCGCTGCCACCCGGTCCCGGTAGCTCCGCACGGCCGAGGCGTCCCGGTAGGGCTCCAGTCGCCGCTCGAAGTCCCGTACGTACTCCACCGCGCGCACCGACCGCATCTCCATCGCCTGCTGCGCCGCCTCCGCGCCCAGCGCGCACGCCTGGTCCAGCTCGCCCAGCCCCAGCCGGGCCGTGGCCAGCACCACCCGGCAGAACAGCCGCGAGCGCGCGTACCCGGGCGCCCGCAGCTGGAGCGAGCGCTCCGCGTGCTGCGCCGAGGCCCGGTACTGCTGCAGGTCCCGGTGGCAGTGCCCGAACTCGTCGGCGAGCTGCCCCTCGTCGTAGCACCGCGCCCAGTGCGGTACGTCGTCACCGGGCCGCGCCGCGCCCAGCGCACGCTCGGCCCGCACCAGGGACGCCGTCGCCGCCCTGACCTCGCCGAGCACCGCGTGCCCGCGCGCCTCCGCCGAGTGCAGCAGCGCCTGCACCACCGGCGGCGGGCCCGAGCCGACGCCCTGCTGGGCGACGCGGGCCAGCTGCACCGCTTCCCGGCCGTGGCCGAGGTAGACCGCCTGCCGGCTCATGGTGACCAGCACGTACGCCCCGTACGGCCGGTCCCCGGCGGCCTGGGCGAGGCGCAGCGCCTGCACGAAGTACCGCTGGGCGAGCCCGTGCGCGGCGATGTCGTACGAGGTCCAGCCCGCGAGCCGGGTCAGATCGGCGGCGGCGGAGAACAGCCGGCGCCCGGTCGTCTCCCCGTACGTGCCGCGCAGCATCGGCTCCGCCTCGTGCTCCAGGTAGCGCACCAGGGCCTGGCGGGCATGGCCGCCGCCGTAGGCGTGGTCCAGCGTGCGGAACAGCTCGCTCACCGATCTGAGCGCCGCGATGTCACCGCCCGTCACCCGCTGCCCGGGCCCGCGGTCGATCTGCCGCTGCCGGGGCACCGAGGACCGGCCCTGTACGGGACGGCTCTGTTCGGGGACGCGCGGGGCGGCCTGTTCCGCCCCCCGGCCGACCCGCTCGTCGGCCCGCCCGATCAGCCAGTCCCGGCTGGGCACCACCAGCCCGGCCGGGGTGAAGGCGATCTTGCGCAGCTCGGCGTGCGAGCCGGAGTCCTTGCGCCACAGCCCGCCGGCGATGTCGACGGCCTCCTCGGGGGTGGCCGCGAACTCCAGCCCGGCGTACACGGGGGCGCAGGCGTCCAGGCCCAGGTCCTGGGCCGACAGGCGCCGCCCGAGGCGCCGGGTGAACACCTCGGCGATCAGCGCCGGGGTGGTCCCGCGCGGCTGCTGCCCGCGCAGCCAGCGGGTCACGGAGGTCTTGTCGTACCGCAGATCGAGACCGTGCTCCAGACCGAGCTGGTCGACGCGGCGGGCGAGCCCGGCGTTGGAGAACCCGGCCTCGGCGATCAGTGCCGCGAGCTGCCGGTTGGGGACGCGCTGGGCAGGTCGTTCCGTCATCGGCTCCACGGTTTCCTGACGTGACGGACCGGAGTCCCGGCCCTGTGAACGGCGTGAATGTAGCGGCGAACTTCGCCAACACCGCCCCCTCTGTCCCACATTCATCCGATCGTGTGGAGAACCGGTAGGGCTCTTTACGGACCGACCCCCTCCACCCGCGTACGCTGCGGCCCATGAGCCGCCGGACCACCGGGGAACAGCCCCCCGAGCACTGCGAGGACCGCGCGGAGTCCGCCACGGCCCCGCTCCCCGCGCCCGAGCTGACGGAGGCTGAGTGCCGGCGCTGCGGGACGTACATCGCCGGTCTCGACGGGCGGTACGCGTGCGGGGTATGCGGCTGGGTGAACGACCACTCCGAGGGGCACCGCAGGCTGCCCCGGGCGGACGAGGACCCGGACCGGCCGGCGAAGGGGCGCCGGCGCCGCCCGCGACAACTGCCGGGACCCGCTGAAGGACCGTCTGGAGGGCTTTCTCCGGGACCTCCCGCGGGACCGCCGCCGGGGCCTCCGGACGCGGGTCCGCCGCGGACTTCTCCACAGGTCCCGACGGGCGGCTGACGGGCCGCGAGCGGGTCGCCGTACCCTTGCTTGGTGCGATACGTGCACACAGCAAGTTCGACGGCAGGTTCGACGAGGAGGCGCCGCGGTGGCTGATCTTGGGTTTGTCCATCTGGGCTTCGGACCGGATGCCGTGGAGTACACGGCGGCCTGGGAAGAGCAGCGCCGGGTGCACGCGGCCCGCTTCGCGGACGAGATCGAGGACACCTGCCTGCTGCTGGAGCACCTGCCGGTCTACACCGCCGGCCGGCGCACCGCCGACAGCGAGCGCCCGCTCGACGGCACGCCCGTCGTGGACGTCGACCGGGGCGGCAAGATCACCTGGCACGGCCCCGGCCAGCTGGTCGGCTACCCGATCATGAAGCTGCCCCGCCCGGTGGACGTGGTCGCCCACGTGCGCCGTCTGGAGGACGCGCTGATCCGCACGGCGGCCGATTTCGGCCTGGAGACCACCCGCGTCGAGGGGCGCAGCGGGGTCTGGGTGCTCGGCGACCCGGTGGAGGAGCGCCCGAAGATCGGCGGCCTCTCCCTCGACTTCGACCCGCGGCTGGCGGACGAGGAGTTCGACCCGCGCCTGAACGGCCCCGAGTACGCGCCGTCCAATGCCGGCCAGCGCCGCGAGGACCGCAAGCTCGCCGCCATCGGCATCCGGGTCGCCAAGGGCGTCACGATGCACGGGTTCGCGATCAACGTGAACCCCGACAACACCTGGTTCGACCGGATCGTCCCCTGCGGTATCCGCGACGCCGGTGTGACCTCGCTCTCCTACGAGCTCGGCCGCGAGATCACCATCGCCGAGGTGCTGCCGGTGATCGAGGGGCACCTGAAGGACGTACTGGAGCAGGCGGAGCTGCGGCCCCGCGAGATAGAGCCCGCGGTGGGCTCGTAGCGGCTGGGAATGGGACCGGCGGCCCGCAGGTTGGCCGACGTAAGAGCGTATGAAATTACGGGCGTACCCTGGTGGGCGCCGAAGAATCGAAGTCACAGGGAGCCGGTCGTGTCCGCAGTCGCACCCGACGGGCGCAAGATGTTGCGCCTGGAGGTCCGGAACAGCCAGACCCCCATCGAACGCAAGCCCGAGTGGATCAAGACCCGGGCGAAGATGGGTCCCGAGTACACCAAGATGCAGGCCCTGGTGAAGGGCGAAGGACTGCACACGGTGTGCCAGGAAGCCGGTTGTCCGAACATCTACGAATGCTGGGAAGACCGCGAGGCCACCTTCCTCATCGGTGGCGACCAGTGCACCCGGCGCTGTGACTTCTGCCAGATCGACACGGGCAAGCCCGAGGCGCTGGACCGGGACGAGCCCCGCCGCGTCGGCGAGTCCGTGGTCACGATGGACCTGAACTACGCCACCATCACGGGCGTCGCGCGCGACGACCTGGCGGACGGCGGCGCCTGGCTGTACGCGGAGACCGTGCGCCAGATCCACCAGCAGACGGCGGGCCGCGAGAGCGGCCACACCAAGGTCGAGCTGCTCGCTCCCGACTTCAACGCGGTCCCGGAGCTGCTGGAGGAGGTCTTCGCCTCCCGCCCCGAGGTCTTCGCGCACAACGTCGAGACGGTGCCGCGCATCTTCAAGCGGATCCGCCCCGGCTTCCGCTACGAGCGCTCGCTCGACGTGATCACCCGGGCGCGGGCCTACGGCCTGGTCACCAAGTCCAACCTGATCCTGGGCATGGGCGAGGAGCGCGAGGAGGTCAGCCAGGCGCTGAAGGACCTCCATGAGGCGGGCTGCGAGCTCATCACCATCACCCAGTACCTGCGGCCCTCGTCGCGGCACCACCCCGTCGAGCGCTGGGTGAAGCCGGCCGAGTTCGTGGAGCTGGCGCAGGAGGCCGAGGAGATCGGCTTCTCCGGTGTCATGTCCGGCCCGCTGGTCCGGTCCTCGTACCGGGCGGGTCGTCTGTACAAGCAGGCGATGGAGAAGCGCGCCACGGTCTGAGCACGTGGTCCGAGCACGGACCGAGCCACGGTCCGAGCGGACTGTGTGAATTCACGCACAAAGTCTTACCGATAGGTAACACCGCATCGACGCGGCCCCTAGGCTCTTCTCCGGAAGCGCCCGGCGGGTCGCGTCGGCGTTTGCAACGTGTCCATCACATTTGACCGACCGGTCATGCCCTGGTAACACCAGTGAGTGACGATTGGTCGACGCACAGCACGCACCTCTGGTCACACCCCGACGTGAGCTCCGTGAAAGGGATCGACATCATGCAGGCCGCGCCCGTACGCGCCATCGCCATCCCGTCCTTCACCGACGCCTTCCGGGGCATCGAGTCGCTGCTCATGAGCGGCGCCCGCCGCAACGCCTGGACGGCCGTCCTCGAAGACCGCCGCAGGGCCAAGGACCGCGTCGAAACCGAGCACGTACTCGAGGCCGCGGCGACCCGGACCGAGAAGGCCACGTAAACTTCCCTGCATGGCGAGGAAGTCAAACGCAGAGACTGCTGCGAACCCCGGGCGACTGAAGCAGATCGCCCTGACGTACAAGATGACGCGCAAGGCCGACCCGAAGGTCGGTCTGATCGTCGCGGGCGTGGGAATCGTCACCTTCGGTGTCTTTCTTGCGATCGGCTTCCTGATCGACCACCCGGTCTACCTGGGCATCCTGGGCTTCCTGGTGGCGTTCCTTGCGATGGCGGTCGTCTTCGGACGGCGGGCCGAGCAGGCTGCCTTCGGGCAGATGGAGGGCCAGCCGGGCGCGGCCGCGGCCGTACTGGACAACGTGGGACGGGGCTGGACCACCACCCCCGCCGTCGCGATGAGCAAGCAGCAGGACATCGTGCACCGGGCCGTGGGCAAGGCCGGTGTGGTCCTGATCGCCGAGGGCAACCCGAACCGGGTGAAGCCGATGCTCGCGAACGAGAAGAAGAAGCTGGCCCGGATCATGCCCGACATCCCGGTCCACGACTTCATCGTGGGCACGGGCGAGGGCGAGGTGCCGCTCAAGAAGGTCCGTACGACCCTGCTGAAGCTGCCCCGCGTGCTCTCCGGCCCTCAGATCACCCAGGTCAACGACAAGCTTCGGGCCATGGGCGACTTGCTGAGCAACATGCCGATCCCGAAGGGCCCGATGCCCAAGGGGATGCGCATGCCGCGCGGCGGAAAGATGCGCTGACCAGTTTTTCGTATACAACGCACGGGCGCCCCGAGCCGGATGGCTCGGGGCGCCCGTGCGTATGCGGTTGTCCGGCTCGGATCCGGCGCTTCGGATCCGACGCCTCAGATACGAACCTGGACGGCGTGGCTGATGCGGTCGTGCAGGCCGCGGCCGTCCCGGTCCCAGACCAGGGCCGGGATGACCAGGGCGAGCAGTAGGGTGCGCAGGATCACGCGCCCGACGCCGAGCCGGCTGCCGTCCTGGTCGATGACCCGGATTCCCAGGATCCGCTTCCCGGGGGTAAAGCCCACGGTGCCGACGGTCAGGATGCTCAGGACCACGAAGAGCCCCAGCGTCCAGTTGCCCGCGCCGGTCCAGTCGCGGCCCGTGATCAGCCCGTATGCGATCAGCTGGCAGGCCAGCCAGTCGATGAGCAGGGCCCCGAAGCGCCGGCCGAAACGCGCGACCGAGCCGGGCCCCTGCTGCGGCAGGCCGAGCTGCTTGCCGGGATACCCGAAGTCGACGCCCATCTGCTCGGCGGTCTCGCGGGGGCCGGAGAGCCAGGATCCGATTGCTTGCCTCTTGTCCACCCGAACACGGTACCTGTGCTGCTTCCCGCCGTTCCGGCCGGACCCTGGTTAACTTGTGCGAAACAAATGGGTCATGCTTGAGAAACCCCGTCTGCTTATGGTCGGGTCAGCGTGCGGCACCGCACTGACGCACCACTAGCTATAAAGCCCGCCCCTGCCCCGGGGTCGGGAGTAGGAGGAGTTGGATGTTCAAGAACGCCGACGAAGTGAAGCCGTACATCGAGGAGAACGACGTCAAGTTCGTCGACGTCCGCTTCTGCGACCTGCCTGGTGTCATGCAGCACTTCACCATCCCGGGGCGGGCGTTCGACCCGAACGAGGAGCTGGCCTTCGACGGCTCCTCGATCCGCGGCTTCCAGGCGATCCACGAGTCCGACATGGCGCTGCGTGCCGACATCACCACCGCGCGTCTGGACCCGTTCCGCAAGGACAAGACGCTCAACATCAACTTCTTCATCCACGACCCGATCACGGGTGAGGCCTACAGCCGCGACCCGCGCAACATCGCGAAGAAGGCCGAGGCGTACCTCGCCTCCACCGGCATCGCCGACACCGCGTACTTCGGCCCCGAGGCCGAGTTCTACGTGTTCGACAGCGTGCGCTTCGCGACCACCGCGAACGAGAGCTTCTACCACATCGACTCCGAGGCCGGCGCCTGGAACACCGGCTCCGAGGAGAACAACCGCGGCTACAAGGTCCGCTACAAGGGTGGTTACTTCCCGGTCGCCCCGGTCGACCACTTCGCCGACCTGCGCGCCGAGATCTCCCTCGAGCTGGACGCCCAGGGCCTCCAGGTCGAGCGCCAGCACCACGAGGTCGGCACCGGTGGCCAGGCCGAGATCAACTACAAGTTCAACACGCTGCTCGCCGCGGCCGACGACCTGATGCTCTTCAAGTACATCGTGAAGAACGTCGCCTGGCGCAACGGCAAGACCGCGACCTTCATGCCGAAGCCGATCTTCGGCGACAACGGCTCGGGCATGCACGTGCACCAGTCGCTGTGGGCGAACGGTGACCCGCTGTTCTACGACGAGGCCGGCTACGCGGGCCTCTCGGACACCGCCCGCTACTACATCGGCGGCATCCTCAAGCACGCCCCGTCGCTGCTGGCGTTCACCAACCCCACGGTGAACTCCTACCACCGCCTGGTCCCGGGCTTCGAGGCGCCGGTCAACATGGTGTACTCGCAGCGCAACCGCTCCGCCGCCATGCGCATCCCGATCACGGGCTCGAACCCGAAGGCCAAGCGCGTCGAGTTCCGCGCCCCGGACCCGTCCTCGAACCCGTACCTGGCGTTCGCGGCCCTCCTGCTGGCCGGCCTCGACGGCGTCAAGAACAAGATCGAGCCGATGGAGCCGATCGACAAGGACCTCTACGAGCTCTCCCCGGACGAGCACGCGAGCGTCCCGCAGGTCCCGACCAGCCTCGAGGACGTCCTCAAGGCCCTGGAGGAGGACCACGAGTACCTCCTGGCCGGCGGTGTCTTCACCCCCGACCTCATCGAGACCTGGATCGACTACAAGCGCACCCACGAGATCGCCCCGATCGCCCTGCGCCCGCACCCGCACGAGTTCGAGCTCTACTTCGACCTCTAAGCCGTGCCGTGCTGACGCACTGATCGCCCGGAGCCCCGCCCCTTCCTTCGGAGGGGGCGGGGCTCCGTCGTTTTGGCGCTAGTTTCGGGGGATGGACGACGTGTGGAAGACCATCGGGGCGCTCGCGGCGCGGTTCGACGAGCACGACAGGGAGCGCGGGGTGGCGCCGGAGGAGAGCGTGACGCTGCAGATCTTGAAGATCGGCGAGGAGTTCGGGGAGGCCGCGCAGGCCGTCATCGGGGCCAAGGGCACGAATCCCCGTAAAGGCGACTCGCACACGTGGAGCGACGTGGAGGCGGAGGTCGCCGACGTCGTCATCACCGCGATGGTGGCGCTGGCGCGCATGCGGCCCGACGCTCCGGCCTTCCTCGCGGAGCATCTGCGGGCGAAGTCCGAGCGGTTCCTCTGAGGCCCCGTTCTGTCCGGGTCAGCGCAGGAGGGGCATCGCGCCCGTCAGGTCGCGCAGGCAGCGGATCGCCAGTTCCGAGGGGGAGCCGGGGCCCGAGGGCGGGGTTTCCGCGGCCGACCAGAGTTCCAGGGCGATGCGGATCGCGTCCGTGGCCGCCGCCGCGAGGAGGCGGATGGCGAGGAGTTCGGCCTCCGGGCCGGCGAGCCGGGCGATGACCGGGACCAGGCGTTCCTCGGACTCCTGGTTGACCCGGTACCAGACCGCCCGCAGGGCCTCGTCGGTCGCGGCGGCGCGCAGCAGGCCGCGGGTGACCTCCAGGCCCTCGTCGAGCGCCTGGGGGTCGGTGAGGGAGCGGGTGACGGCGCGCTCCAGGGCCTCGGCGAGCGGGGTCCCCGGATCCTCCTCGGCGAGCAGCGCGCGCCAGGCGTCGCCGCCGCCCGCGAGCAGGGGGGCGACGGCCTCCTGCTTGTTGCGGAAGTAGCGGTAGAACGTACGCAGCGCCACCCCCGCGCGCAGGGCGATGTCCTCGGCGGTGGTGCCGTCGGGGCCGTGCTCGGCGAAGAGTTCGCAGGCCGCGCGGGCGATGTCGAGCTGGGTGGCGGCCTTGCGGCGCTCGTTCAGCGACTGGGCTCCGGGGCCGGCCTGGGGAGAGTACGGACGAGGGGATCTCACGGTGGGAAGGATACCCTGGCCGGAAGGACGCGAATGCATGTTTTGACAGGCTGGCAAAACGTGTCATGGCGGGAGTACGCTCCCTCCCATGAACCGTTATGAAGGACGTCGCGTCCTCATCACCGGCGGCGGCTCCGGCATCGGCCAGGCCACCGTCCACCGCATCCTCTCCGAGGGCGGCCGCGTCCACACCGTGGACGTCGACGAAGCCGGCCTGAAGGCGACCGCCGGGCAGGCCGCCGCCGACGGGCACGCCGACCGCCTCACCACGGCCGTCCTCGACATATCCGACGAGGCAGCCGTCAAGGCCGGCGTCGCCGCCGCCGTGGACGCCCTCACCGGCATCGACGTGCTGGTCAACGCGGCGGGCATCCTGCGCTCCGCGCACACCCACCAGACGACGCTCGAATTCTGGAACAAGGTCATCGCGGTCAACCTGACCGGCACCTTCCTGATGATCCGCGAGTCGCTCCCGGCACTGCTGGCCGGCGACCAGCCGGTCGTCGTCAACTTCAGCTCCACCTCGGCGACCTTCGCCCACCCCTACATGTCCGCCTACGCGGCCAGCAAGGGCGGCATCCAGTCCATGACCCACTCGCTGGCCGCCGAGTACAGCAAGCAGGGCCTGCGCTTCGTCTCCGTGGCCCCCGGCTCCATCGAGTCCGGCATGACCACCGGCAACGGCCCCGGCCTGCCCGAGGACACCGACTGGAGCCTGTTCGCCAAGCTCGCCCCGGCCCTCGGCCAGGGCTTCGCCGGCCCGCAGACGGTCGCCGGCGTCGTCGCCATGCTGGGCTCCGAGGACGGCGCGTTCATCACCGGCACGGAGATCCGCATCGACGGCGGTACGCACTACTAGGCGGCGCGGCGTCAGCCCCTGAAGCGGTCCCACAGCCGGGGGAAGCGCTCCGCGAGCACGGCTTCGTTCTCGAAGTCCAGCGGAGCGCCCTCCGGCTCCGCCGCCTGCAGCGGGACGCCCAGCTCCGGCGCGACCGACCCGGTCAGCTGCTCGTAGGCCTCGTCGGCCGCGTACCCGAGCTCCTCGCCGTCCCCGTCGATCTCCTCGTCGAACTCGCCGAGGAGCTCCGCCAAGTGGTCCGGGTCGTGCACCCCGCCCTCGAAGACCTCCCGGCCCTGGCCGATCAGCCAGCACCGGAAGTAGTCGAACGCGTCGTCGCTCGCCCCGTCGAGCAGCACCCAGGCCGCGCCCCACAGGTCCCACGTGTACGCCCGGTTGTACCGGGACTCGAAGTGCCGGGCGAAGTCCAGGACGGAGTCCGGGTCGAGCTGCGCCAGCCGCTCCACGAGCAGCTCGGCGTGTTCCTCGGGGTCGCCGTCGGCGGCCTCGCGGGTACGGTCGACGATCTCCCAGAATTCCGTCTCGTCCATCACCGCTCCAGCATCACGGGTCGACCCCCGCGCCGCCACCGCGCATACGGCCAAAGGCCGGTGTCCGACCCCCTGGAGGGTGGACACCGGCCTTCGGCGCGTCAGTCGCGTACGGCTGGGCTCAGAGCCCGTAGCGCTCCCGGGCCTCCTTGATGGAGGACGCCGGTACCTCGCCGCGGCGGGCGAGCTGGGCCAGCGCGGCCACCACGATCGACTGGGCGTCGACACCGAAGTGGCGGCGGGCGCCCTCACGGGTGTCGGACAGGCCGAAGCCGTCCGTGCCCAGCGAGGTGTAGTCCTGCTCGACCCACTGGCTGATCTGGTCCGGGACCTGACGCATCCAGTCGGAGACGGCGAGCACCGGGCTGGTGACGCCCTCCAGCGCGCGGGTGACGAACGGGGTGCGCATCTCGCCGCGCAGCAGCGCCTCGTCGCACTCCAGCGCGTCGCGGCGCAGCTCGCCCCAGGAGGTGGCGGACCAGACGTCGGCGGCCACGTTCCAGTCGGCGGCGAGCAGCTTCTGCGCGTCGAGCACCCAGTGGATCGCCGTACCGGAGGCCATCAGCTGGATCTTCGGGGCGTCGGCGGCCGGGGCCGCCTCCGCCAGGTCCGCCGCCGTGTTGAAGCGGTAGAGGCCGCGCAGGATGCCCTCTTCCACGCCCTCCGGCATGGCGGGCTGCGGCTTCGGCTCGTTGTAGACCGTCAGGTAGTAGAAGACGTCTTCGGGCTTCTCGCCGTACATCCGGCGCAGACCGTCCTTGACGATCACCGCGATCTCGTACGCGAAGGCCGGGTCGTAGTTGAGCGACGCCGGGTTCGTGGACGCGATCAGGTGCGAGTGGCCGTCCGCGTGCTGCAGGCCCTCACCCGTCAGGGTGGTGCGGCCGGCGGTGGCGCCGACGATGAAGCCCTTGCCGAGCTGGTCGGCGAGCTGCCACATCTGGTCGGCGGTGCGCTGCCAGCCGAACATCGAGTAGAAGATGTAGAAGGGGATCATCGGCTCGCCGTGCGTCGCGTACGACGTGCAGGCGGCGATGAAGTCGGCCATGGCGCCGGCCTCGGTGATCCCCTCGTTGAGGATCTGGCCGTCCTTGGCTTCCTTGTAGTACATGAGCTGGTCGCGGTCGACCGGCTCGTACGTCTGGCCCAGCGGCGAGTAGATGCCGGCCGACGGGAAGAGGGACTCCATACCGAAGGTGCGGGCCTCGTCGGGGACGATCGGCACCCAGCGCTTGCCGGTCTCCTTGTCCCGCATCAGGTCCTTGACGAGCCGGACGAAGGCCATGGTGGTGGCCATCTCCTGCTTGCCGGAACCCTTGAGCAGCGGGGCGAAGGAACGGTCCGCCGGAGCCGGCAGGGCCACGTGCTTGACCTTGCGGGCCGGGGCCGGGCCGCCGAGCGCCGCGCGGCGCTCGTTGAGGTACCGGACCTCCGGGCTGTTCACGCCCGGGTGGCCGTACGGGACCTGGCCGTCGGCGAAGGCGCTGTCCGGGATCGGGAGGCCAAGGAGGTCGCGCATGTCCTTGAACTCGTCGATCGTCAGCTTCTTCATCTGGTGGTTCGCGTTCTTCGACTCGAACCCGGCACCCAGCGTGTAGCCCTTGACGGTCTGCGCGAGGATGACCGTCGGCGCGCCCTTGTGCTCCAGGGCGGCCTTGTACGCGGCGTAGACCTTGCGGGGCTCGTGGCCGCCGCGCGAGGTGTGGAAGCACTCGGCGATCTTCGCGTCGGAGAGCACGCCGGCCAGCTGCACGAGCTCGGCGTTGGCGCCGAAGAAGTGCTGGCGGATGTAGGCCACGTCGCGGGTCGCGTACGTCTGGAACTGCGCGTCGGGTACCTCGCGCAGGCGGCGTACCAGGGCGCCCGTGGTGTCGAGCTGGAACAGCTCGTCCCAGGCGGAGCCCCACAGCGACTTGATGACGTTCCAGCCGGCGCCGCGGAACTGGGCTTCCAGCTCCTGGACCACGCGGAAGTTGGCGCGGACCGGACCGTCGAGGCGCTGCAGGTTGCAGTTGATGACGAAGGTCAGGTTGTCGAGCTGCTCGCGGGAGGCGAGGGCCAGGGCGGCGGTCGACTCGGGCTCGTCCATCTCGCCGTCGCCCAGGAAGGCCCAGACGTGCGAGTTGGCGGTGTCCTTGATGCTCCGGTTCTGCAGGTAGCGGTTGAAGCGCGCCTGGTAGATCGCGGAGAGCGGGCCGAGGCCCATGGACACCGTCGGGAACTCCCACAGCCACGGCAGGCGCCGCGGGTGGGGGTAGGACGGCAGGCCGTTGCCGCCGGACTCCTGGCGGAAGTTGTCGAGCTGCTGCTCGGACACGCGTCCGTCGAGGAACGCGCGGGCGTAGATGCCGGGGGAGGCGTGGCCCTGGATGTAGAGCTGGTCGCCCGATCCGTCGGCCTCCTTCCCGCGGAAGAAGTGCTGGAAGCCGGTCTCGTAGAGCCAGGCCGCCGAGGCGAAGGTGGCGATGTGCCCGCCGACGCCGTACTTGGAGCCGCGGGTCACCATGGCGGCCGCGTTCCAGCGGTTCCACGCGGTGATCTTGGCTTCCATCTCCTCGTCACCGGGGAACTCGGGCTCCGCGGCGGTGGGGATGGTGTTGACGTAGTCCGTCTCGAGCAGCTTCGGCAGCGCGAGGCCGGCGGCCTCGGCGTGCTGGAGGGTGCGACGGAGCAGGTATTCGGCGCGGCGCGTACCGGCGGCCTTGGCGACTGCGTCGAGGGAGGCCGCCCATTCGGCGGTCTCCTCGGTGTCGCGGTCCGGGAGCTGGTCGAGCTCGCTCGGAAGCTTTCCTACGGGGTCGGACATCGGTGTGCGCCGCCTTCCGGACAAGGAGAGGTGGTGAAGAAATCCCTGACGGGCAGGACAGGGTCGATGGACCTGGTTGAGGTCCGTGACGACTGTAAATCGCTGATCGATGATCGATCAAATAAAAGTGACGAAGAAACGTCCATACGACAAAAGTCGGCACCGGGTGCCAGGGAAATAGGCACCCGGTGCCGGGCAAATGGGGGCAATGTGACCGTCAGGTTGCCATCAGGCTGCCGTCAGGCGCGCGGGGCGCACCCCAGAACATGCCGCTTCACGAGCAGACCGATGTCCGGATCCTGATTGCGGAACGCCTCCACGAGGGCCTCGTGCTCCTCCGCGTAGGACTTCTGGACGGTTCCCAGCCACCGGATGGACAGGGCCGTGAAGACCTCGATGCCCAGGGACTCCCAGGTGTGCAGCAGCACGCTGTTCCCGGCGGCCCGCACCATCTCCCGGTGGAAGCCCACGGTGTGCCGGACCTGCGCCGTGCCGTCCTCGGTGCGGTCGGCCTCCCACAGCGCCGCCACGTGAGGCTCCAGCGCCGAGCAGTCGGCCGCCAGCCGGGGCGCCGCCAACTCGGCGGCGATCTGCTCCAGGCCCGCCCGGACCGGGTAGATCTCCTCCAGGTCCGCCGCCGAGAGGTTCCGTACGCGTACGCCCTTGTTCGGCGCCGACTCGATCAGCCGCAGCGTCTCCAGCTCGCGCAGGGCCTCGCGCACGGGCGTCTGGCTGACCTCCAGCTCGACGGCGATGCGGCGCTCCACGATCCGCTCACCGGGCTTCCAGCGCCCGCTGACGATCCCCTCCACGATGTGCTCGCGGATCTGCTCGCGCAGCGAGTGCACGACGGGTGGGGTGATCATCGGGGCTTCATCTCCTGGTGGGTGTGCAGGGTCATGCGGGGCCTGATGCGTAGACAATACGGCCGCTCCGGTCGTCGCGATGCGTTCCGGGTCGGGGGCGCAGGGTGAGGCTGGTTACAGGGCCCCCACCAGGGCCGCCCAGCGTACGACGACGGCGCCCCCGCCCGGGACTTGTGTCCGGGCGGGGGCGCCGTACGCGACGGAGTCCGTCGCGCTGTCGCGCAGAGCCTTACAGGCCGAGCTCGACCTCGAACTCGCCGGCCTCGAGGATCGCCTTGACGGCCGAGAGGTACCGGGCCGCGTCCGCGCCGTCCACCAGGCGGTGGTCGTAGGACAGGGTCAGGTACGTCATGTCGCGGATGCCGATGTTCGTGCCCTCGGCGGTCTCGATGACCACCGGGCGCTTGACCGTCGCGCCGATGCCCAGGATGGCGACCTGGTTCGGGGGCACGATGACCGTGTCGAACAGCGCACCGCGCGAGCCGGTGTTGCTGATGGTGAAGGTCGCGCCCGACAGCTCGTCCGGCGTGATCTTGTTGCCGCGGACCTTGGAGGCCAGGTCGGCGGTGGCCTTGGAGATGCCCGCCAGGTTGAGGTCGCCCGCACCCTTGATGACCGGGGTCATCAGGCCCTTCTCGGAGTCCACGGCGATGCCGATGTTCTCCGAGCCGAAGTAGGTGATGGTGCCCTCGTCCTCGTTGATCCGGGCGTTGACGACCGCGTGGGCCTTCAGCGCCTGGGCCGCGGCCTTGACGAAGAACGGCATCGGGGACAGCTTGACGCCCTCACGGGCGAGGAAGCCGGCCTTGGCCTTCTCGCGCAGCTTCATGATCTTGGTGATGTCCACCTCGACCACGGAGCTGAGCTGCGCCTGCGAGTGCAGGGCCTTCATCATGTTGTCGCCGATGACCTTGCGCATGCGGGTCATCTTGACCGTCTGACCGCGCAGCTCGGAGACCGCGGCGGCCGGAGCCTTCGCGGCCGGAGCGGCGGACGGGGCCGGAGCGGCAGCGGCGGCCTTGGCGGCCTCGGCGGCGGCCAGGACGTCCTGCTTGCGGATGCGGCCACCGACACCGGTGCCCGAGACCGCGGACAGGTCGACGCCGGACTCCGAGGCGAGCTTGCGCACCAGCGGGGTCACGTACGCGCCCTCGTCACCGGCGGAAACCGGGGCGGCGGGGGCGGCCGGGGCCACGGGGGCGACCGGAGCCGGAGCGGCCACGGGAGCCGGGGCGGCGACCGGGGCCGGAGCGGCGACCGCGGGGGCGGCCACGACCGGAGCCGGAGCGGCGACGGGGGCGGCAGCGGCGACCGGAGCCGGCGCGGCGGCGGCCGGGGCGGCAGCGGGGGCCGCGCCGATGACGGCCAGACGGGCGCCGACCTCGGCGTTCTCGTCCTCGGCGACCAGGATCTCCAGCAGAACGCCGGCGACCGGGGCGGGGATCTCGGTGTCGACCTTGTCGGTCGAGACCTCGAGCAGCGGCTCGTCGGCCTCGACGGACTCGCCGACCTGCTTCAGCCAGCGGGTGACGGTGCCCTCGGTGACGGACTCGCCCAGGGCGGGGAGCACGACATCGGTACCGGCGGCAGCCGGGGTCGCGGCAGCCGGGGCCGCGGGGGCCTCGGCGACCGGAGCCGGCGCGGCCGGCGCGGCCGGAGCCTCGGCGACGACCGTCGCGGCGGCGGCCGGAGCGGCGGCCGCGGCCGGCGCGCCCGAGCCGTCGTCGATGACGGCCAGCTCGGCGCCGACCTCGACGGTCTCGTCCTCGGCGACCTTGATCGAGGCCAGGATGCCCGACACGGGGGACGGGATCTCGGTGTCGACCTTGTCGGTCGAGACCTCGAGCAGCGGCTCGTCGGCCTCGACGCGCTCGCCCTCGGCCTTCAGCCAGCGGGTGACAGTGCCCTCAGTGACGCTCTCACCGAGCGCCGGAAGGGTTACGGAAACCGACATGGTTTCTGTTGCTCCTAACGAAAGTGCGGAAGTGGTCGTCGCGCCCAGTGACGATTAGTCGTGTGCGTGCAGGGGCTTGCCGGCGAGCGCCAGGTGCGCCTCGCCCATCGCCTCGTTCTGCGTCGGGTGCGCGTGGATGAGCTGCGCGACCTCGGCCGGCAGGGCTTCCCAGTTGTAGATCAGCTGGGCCTCGCCGACCTGCTCGCCCATCCGGTCACCGACCATGTGGACGCCGACCACGGCACCGTCCTTGACCTGGACGAGCTTGATCTCGCCCGCGGTCTTCAGGATCTTGCTCTTGCCGTTGCCCGCCAGGTTGTACTTGAGGGCCACGACCTTGTCCGCGCCGTAGATCTCCTTGGCCTTGGCCTCGGTGATGCCGACGGACGCGACCTCGGGGTGGCAGTACGTGACGCGCGGGACGCCGTCGTAGTCGATCGGGACGGTCTTGAGACCGGCCAGACGCTCCGCCACCAGGATGCCCTCGGCGAAGCCGACGTGCGCGAGCTGGAGGGTCGGGGCGAGGTCGCCGACGGCCGAGATGGTCGGCACGTTGGTCTGCATGTACTCGTCGACCAGGACGTAGCCGCGGTCCATCGCGACGCCCTGCTCCTCGTAGCCCAGCCCCTGCGAGACCGGGCCGCGGCCGATCGCGACCAGCAGCACTTCCGCCTCGAAGGTCTTGCCGTCGGCCAGCGTGACGCGCACGCCGTTCTCGGTGTACTCGGCCTTGTCGAAGAAGGTGCCGAGGTTGAACTTGATGCCCCGCTTGCGGAACGCCCGCTCCAGCAGCTTCGAGCTGTTCTCGTCCTCGACCGGCACGAGGTGCTTGAGGCCCTCGACGATGGTGACGTCGGTGCCGAAGGACTTCCACGCCGAGGCGAACTCGACGCCGATGACGCCGCCGCCCAGGACGATGGCGGACTCGGGCACGCGGTCCAGGACCAGCGCGTGGTCCGAGGAGATGATGCGGTTGCCGTCGATGTTCAGGCCCGGCAGCGAGCGCGGCACGGAGCCGGTCGCCAGCAGCACGTGGCGGCCCTCGATGCGCTGGCCGTTCACGTCGACGGAAGTCGGGGAGGAGAGGCGTCCCTCACCCTCGATGTAGGTCAGCTTGCGGGAGGCGACCAGACCCTGCAGACCCTTGTACAGGCCCGCGATGATGTCGTCCTTGTACTTGTGCACACCCGCGATGTCGATGCCCTCGAAGGTGGCCTTCACACCGAACTGGGCGGCCTCGCGAGCCTGGTCCGCGATCTCGCCCGCGTGCAGCAGAGCCTTCGTGGGGATGCAGCCGTTGTGCAGGCAGGTGCCGCCGAGCTTGTTCTTCTCGATCAGGGCAACGTCCAGACCCAGCTGGGATGCGCGCAGCGCCGCGGCGTAACCGCCACTGCCACCGCCGAGGATCACTAGGTCGAAAACGGTGCTGGCGTCGTTCGCCACGTCACGTCCTCCATGCATGTGCGCCGAGCACCGGTCCTCTGTGACCGGGCGGCGGCTGGTAATCGGCCGCTTGTTTCTTCGGCCCTGTGGTGGGGGCCCTGTCCTGCCGAGAACCCATCTTCGCATTTGTCGGCGGAACGCGGGACGGCGGGCCCGCCCTGTGACAGGTCGATCTGCCTGAACCGGGGGTTACCGCAGCGTAGAAACCTACGGATTTCGTTGACAGTGAACAGGCCCCGACCCCGATCAGAAAATCTGATCAAGGTCGGGGCCCGCGGGCCGCCGCTGTGCCGCGGCCCCACGCCGGACGCGTCAGCCCAGGTCGCCCGTGGCCGTGCGCTCGGCCAGCCGCACCAGGGTGCGCACGGCCGAGCCGGTGCCGCCCTTGGGGGTGTAGCCGTACGGGGCGCCCTCGTGGAAGGCGGGACCCGCGATGTCGAGGTGGGCCCAGGTGATGCCCTCGCCGACGAACTCCTGCAGGAAGAGGCCGGCCACCAGGCCGCCGCCCATCCGGACACCCATGTTGGCGATGTCGGCGGTGGGGGAGTCCATGGACTTGCGCAGGTCCGCGGGGAGCGGCATCGGCCAGGAGGCCTCGCCGACCTCCTCGGCGATCTCGTGGACCGAGGTGCGGAAGGCGTCGTCGTTGGCCATGATGCCGAAGGTGCGGTCACCCAGGGCCATCATCATGGCGCCGGTCAGGGTCGCGACGTCGACGATCGCGTCCGGGTTGTCCTCGGAGGCCTTGGTCAGCGCGTCGCCCAGGACCAGGCGGCCCTCCGCGTCCGTGTTGAGGACCTCGACGGTCTTGCCGCTGTACATGCGCAGCACGTCGCCGGGCTTGGTGGCGGAGCCGGACGGCATGTTCTCGGCGAGCGCGAGCCAGCCGGTGACGTTGACCTGGAGGCCGAGCTTGGAGGCCGCGACGACGGAGGCGAAGACGGCGGCGGCGCCGGCCATGTCGCACTTCATCGTCTCGTTGTGGCCGGCCGGCTTGAGGGAGATGCCGCCGGAGTCGTAGGTGATGCCCTTGCCGACGAAGGCGAGGGTCTTCTCCGCCTTGGGGTGGGTGTAGGAGAGCTTCACCAGGCGCGGCGGGTTCTCGGAGCCCTTGCCGACGCCCATGATGCCGCCGTAGCCGCCCTTGACCAGGGCCTTCTCGTCCAGGACCTGGACCTTGATGCCGTTCTCCTTCGCGGTCGCGGAGGCGACGGCGGCGAAGGCCTCGGGGGTGAGGTCGTTCGGCGGGGTGTTGACCAGGTCGCGGGCGATGTTGACCTCGGTCGCGACGACGATGGCGCGCTCGGCGGCGGCCTTGTGGTCCTTGTCGCGCGGCTTGGCGCCGAGCAGGGCCACCTCGGTGAGCGGCAGCTTCGGGCCGCCGTTCTTGGCGCCCTTCTTCTCGCCGCCCTGGTAGGCGGTGAAGGCGTACGCGCCCAGCAGCGCGCCCTCGGCGACGGCGGTGACGGCGGAGGCGTCGTCCAGGGGGAGCGCGAAGGCGGCCTTCTTGGAGCCGTGCAGGGCGCGGGCGGCGGCGCCGGCGGCGCGGCGCAGCGCCTCCTCGTCGTACGACTCGTCGGTCTCGGGGACGGGGCCCAGCCCGACCGCCAGCACGACCGGGACCTTGAGGCCGTCCGGGGCCGGCAGCTTGGTGATCTCGCCTTCGGCGCCCGTGGCACCGAGCGCGTCGAGCACGGCGGCGAGCTTTCCGTCGTACGCCTTGTCCACGGCCTCGGCGCCCGCGGCCACGACGAGGCCCTTGGGGCCCTTCGCTACGCCGACGACGAGGGCGTCGGCGCGCAGCGTCGCCGGTCCGGCAGTGCTGAGAGTCAGAGCAGTCACGGTGGTGAAGTCTCGCTTCCGTTTTGGTGGTGTGGGCCGAGTGGGTGGCCGGCCGTCCGTAGCGATCGTATTCGGGCCCGATGGCCGCCGGAAATGAGCCTACGCGCACGATGTCGTCCGCACGCCACTCGAAGGTTTGGCAAGTTGTTCGATCAAGAGACTGCCAGGTTCACCCATCTGTGGCCTCTGTTCCAGGTTTGCCCCTTAGACCTGACGAGGTCCGTGAGACTCGGGCCACTCTCGCAAGGGGACGCGGGGTTCCTTTGCATCATTTCCACAGAGCCTCCCCGGCCCGGCCTCACGCCACGGGCCGAAGTCGAGGACGCCTGCGGGGGGAAAGGCCGAAATGGTCACGAAGAAAGACCGGATGAACAGGATCGCCGCCGTATGCTTCGCGGCTGCCATAGCATCCGTCGCGGTACCCGGAGCGACGGCTCAGGCGGCCGTTGCTCCGCGCATCGACCTGAGGGTGCTCGTCGTCGACGACGGCGGCAGCTCGGTCGAGGCGATCACGGCGGAACTCCGCGACACCGGGGTTCCGTTCACCCGCGTCGACCTGGGCAGCGGAAGCCGCCCGGTGGTCAACGCGGCGTTCCTCGCCGACACGGTCGACGGGCGGCCGCGCGCCAAGTTCCAGGGCGTGGTGCTGCCGAACGAGAACCCGTTCGGCGCGGGCTCGGCCGAGATGGCCGCGCTCGCCGCGTACGAGACGACGTACGGAATCCGTCAGGTGGACGCGTACACCTGGGCGCACCCGGGTGTGGGCCTGGAGTACACCGACAACGGCGGCTACAGCGGCACGCTCGACGGCACCCAGGCCGCCGTCACCGCGGCCGGCAAGGCGGGCCCCTTCGCCTACCTCGGCGGCCAGGTCGCCTTCGAGGACAACTCGGCGCTGATCCCGGAGAGCTACGGGTTCATGGCCAAGCCGAGGCCCGGCTACACCAGCTACGTCGACGCACCGGTCGGCTCCGGACGGGCCTCGCTCGTCGGCGAGTACACCCACGACGGGCGCAGCGAACTGGTCGTCACCTTCGGCTACAACCAGCACCAGCAGCAGTTCCGGCTGCTGGCGCGCGGCATCGTCGAATGGGTCACCCAGGGCGTCCACCTCGGCCAGGAGCGCAACTACTTCGCGGTCCACGTCGACGACGTCTTCGCCCCGGACGCCCGCTGGAGCAAGGAGCTGAACTGCACCCCCGGCGACTACGCCTGCGCGGGCGGCGAGGGCCAGGAGTCCACCATCCGGATGACGGCCGCCGACGCCCAGTACCTGGCGCAGTGGCAGACGTCGAAGAACTTCAAGCTCGACCTGCTCTTCAACGCGGGCGCGGGGGAGGAGTGGAAGACGGAGCACGGCAACACCGACGCCCTGACCGCCCAGCTGATCGCCGACAAGGCGAAGTACCGGTGGATGAACCACACCTACACCCACCCGTTCCTCGGCTGTGTCCAGGACACCACCACCAGCCCGTGGACCTGCACGAAGAACGCCCAGGGCGCCGTCAACTGGATGAGCCGCGCCGAGATCTCGGCGCAGATCCGGGACAACAACAACTGGGCCGCCTCCAAGGGCATCACCACGGACCGCTCCGAGCTGGTCACCGGTGAGCACTCCGGCCTCAAGACCTTTCCGCAGCAGGGCCAGGACAACCCCAATCTGGCCGGCGCGCTCGCCGACAACGGCGTGAAATGGGCGGGCAGCGACAACTCCCGCGAGCCCGTTCAGCGGCCGGTGGGTGCCGCGCTGACCGTCCCCCGGTACCCGATGAACGTGTACTACAACACGGGCACGAACGCCGAGATGGCCGACGAGTACAACTGGATCTACACGAGCCGGGCCCACGGCGGCAGCGGCATCTGCGAGGACAACCCCGGCACCTCCACCTGCCTCCCGGCCCCGCTCGACGCCAACACCGGCTACCTGGGCTACATCGTCCCGGCCGAGGCCAGGACCGCCATGCGGCACGTCCTGAACAACGACCCGCGCCCGCACTACGTCCACCAGAGCAACCTCGCCGAGGACCGCACCCTCTACCCGGTCCTCAACCAGGTCCTCGACTCCTATCGCACGCTCTACGCGCCCAGCGCGCCGATCGTGAACCAGAGCATGAAGGAGACCGGCGTCGAGCTCCAGCGCCGTGCGGCCTGGAACGCCGCGGTAGCCGCCAACCAGGTCACGGCCTACCGCATCGGCAAGGACGTCACCGTCAAGGCGCCCTCCGGAGTCGTCGCCCCGGTCACCGCGCCCGCCGGCACGAAGAAGCAGCTCCTGCTCGGAACCGCCGACTTCGGCACCGCCTACGCCGGGTCCCGGTCCACTTGGACGGCCCCCGAGCTGCTTCAGAGCGCCGTCACGCTCCACATGCCCTGACCGTCGGGCAGCACGTCCGAGCCAGCCACACGTACCACCTAGCGCCGGCGCTCCGCGAACCACGGGCGCCGGCCCCTTTTCCGTCCTTGGGGGGACACACCGCATGAGCCATGGGCGCCATGTCACCATGCTCACCGAAGGCACCTATCCGCACGTCCACGGGGGCGTCAGCACCTGGTGCGACCAACTGGTCCGCGGTATGCCGGAGATCGACTTCAACGTCATAGCCCTGACCGGCTCCGGACGCGAGCCGGTCACCTGGGAACTGCCGCGCAACGTCTACCGCCACACCGCCGTTCCGCTCTGGGGGCCTCCGCCGGCCAGGAGGATGCGCTCCGGCCTGCGAGGCAAGGCGCGGCGCCGCTTCACCGAGACCTACGAGACCTTCCTGCTCTCCCTGCTCGACCCCGCCCCCGGCGGTTCGGCGCGCGGCTTCTCCGAGGCCCTGCGCGAACTGGCCCTGCTGGCCCGCTGCGGCCGGCTCGCCCCGGCCATGCGCTCCGAATCGGTCCTGCGCCTGCTGATGACCGTCTGGACCCGCCCGGGCCTCGCGACCGCCGACGCCGAGCCCACCATCCACGACGCGCTCACCGCCACCGACCTGCTGGAACACGCGCTGCGTCCGCTGTCCGTGCGGATCCCGCCCGACAGCGTCGCGCACGCCGTGAGCAGCGGACTGGCCACCCTCCCGGCGCTCGCCGCCAAGTACCACGACGAGGTCCCCTTCCTCCTCACCGAGCACGGGATCTACCTGCGCGAGCGCTACCTCGGCTACCGCAGCGCCGAACAGCGCTGGCCCGTCAAGGCCCTGATGCTCGGCTTCTACCGCGAGCTCAACACCGAGGGCTACCGGCAGGCCGACCTGATCACCCCGTGCAACCAGTACAACCGCCGCTGGGAGGAGCGCGGGGGTGCCGACTCCGAGCGGATCCGCACCGTCTACAACGGCGTCGACCCGCACGCCTTCCCCGAGGCCGGCCCCGAACCGGAGGTCCCCACCCTCAGCTGGTGCGGCCGGATCGACCCGATCAAGGACCTCGAAACCCTGATCCGGGCCTACGCGTTCATGCGCGAGGAGCTGCCCGCCCTGCGGCTGCGTCTCTTCGGCCCGGTCCCGGCCGGCTGCGAGGAGTACAAGCTCAAGCTGGAGAAGCTCGCCGCCGAGCTGGGGGTGACCGACGGGATCTCGTACGAGGGCCGCATCGAGCAGGTCGCCCAGGCCTACGCGGCCGGCTCCATCGTGATGCTCTCCTCCATCAGCGAGGGCTTCCCCTTCTCTATCATCGAGGCCATGTCCTGCGGCCGCACCACCGTCTCCACCGACGTCGGCGGGGTCCGCGAGGCCGTCGGCGACACGGGCCTCGTCGTTCCGCCGCGCGAGCCCGAGACGATGGCCCGTGCCACCCTCGCCCTGCTCCGCGACGACGAACGCCGCGCCGAGCTGGGACGGATGTCGCGCAAGCGGGTGGTCGAGAAGTTCACCCTCCACCAGTCCGTCGACGGCTTCCGGCACATCTACCGGGAACTCTCCGGCCAGCCCGTCCTGCCCGTCCACGTGGGCGACGAATGGACCCAGCGGCTCGCCGACCCCTGGTACAAGGAACTGGCCGCCGACGGGAGCCTGTGGTGAGCGGATCACTTTGGCTGAAGGTCCCCGGTGGGGACACCCTTCCGGCCATCCCGCGGCCGCGGCGGGGCGCCGCGCCCGCCGCGGACCCGATGGACGAACTCGCCCAGCGCCTCGACGTCTTCATCGCCGCCGCCGTCCACCCCGACGAGATCGCGGCGATCCTCGAATCCGACGGGATGACCGACGAGCACATCCGGCTCACCTACGGGCGCCAGGACTCCTTCGGCCTCGCCGAGGAGCTCTACGCCCGGGTCCCACGCTCCTTCCCGGAGCCCGACCGCGTGCCCGACCCCTGGAAGGTCTCCCTCACCGCCTGCCTCCTGCGCGGGGTGATCTTCGCCCTGCCCGGCCTCGCCTATCTGCTGGGCGCGCCACTCCTGGACGGCCCCAAGGACCGGCTGGGGCTGCCCGCGGGGACGCTGACCCTGCTCGCCGGGGCGCTCATCGGCTGGGTCTGGGACCAGACCCTGTCCCACCGGGCCTACTCCTGGCTCGGCCTCGGCGACCGGGCCGCCGCCGGGCGGACCCTGCTGCTCGGCGCCCCCGCCGGGGCCCTGCTCGGCATGGCCGCCGCGCTGTCGGTGCCCGGCGGGCCCCCGTTCTCCTATGCCTTCGCCGCCGGCCAGGCCCTGTACGTCGGGGCCGCCACCGTGCTGCTCGTGCTCGGGCGGGAGCGGGTGCTGCTCGCCGCGCTCGCGCCGATGGCCTGCGGGGCGGTGCTCACGCTCCTGGTGGAACTGCCCGTTCCGCTGCGGGTCTGCCTCCTGGCGCTCTCCCTGCTGGCCGCCTGCGCGCTGGCCCTGCGCGAACTCCCGGTGGCCGACGGCGTACGGGCCCTCGTGCTCCGGATCCGCCGCTGGAGCGAGCGCCGGCCGGGCGAACGGGGCCCGGTCCGCTGGCAGATGCTGCGCGGCGCCGAGGAGGAGTACGCGCCGCGCGGCCCCCGGCTCGCGGACTCCGTCCCCTACGGGGTCTTCGGCCTGGGCACCGGCCTGCTCGTGCTGTACGCCGCCCTGGGAGAGGTACTCGCGGGAGGCCCCGCCGAGGCGGTCGCGGCCCCCTCGGCGGTGGCCCTCACCCTCAGCATGGGCCCCGCCGAATGGCTGCTTTACCGCTTCCGCAGCGGCAGCCTCGCCGGACTGCGCGCGGCCCGCTCGCCCCGGCAGTTCAGGCTGCGGATGGTCGCCACCCTGGCCCAGTGCCTCGCCGCCTACCTGGCGGTGCTCCTCGCCCTCGGCCTCACCGGAACCCTGCTCTGGCCCGGCGCGCCCAGCCTGACCGGGATGCGCACCGCCACCCTGCTGCTGCTCGGCGCCGTGATGTGGACCGGGCTGCTCCTGCAGTCCTTCGGAGCGGTGCGGCCCGCCGCGGTGGTCGTCGCCTCGGCCGCCGTCGGGCAGAGCCTGGCCCTGCTCCTCGGGGTGGGGCAGCCGCGCACCGTACAGCTGGCCGTCGCCGGGGCCGCGGCCCTCGCGCTGGGCACGCTCGTCTGCCTGCTGCTCGGCCGCGCGACGGCCCACCGCTGATGCACGTGACCCCGTACGAGAAGAAGGACCCCATGCTGCTGGTGCCCCTCTACGAGCACCCCGCCGACCGGCCCGAGGACTGGGAGCTGCTCATCCGCGCCGCCCCCCGGCTGCACTCGGTGGTGCTCAACCCCGACAGCGGGCCGGGCGACGCCCCCGACGAGCGGTTCGCCGTCGTCGCCGAGCGGCTGCGCGAGGCCGGGGTGCCCGTCCTGGGGTACGCCGACACCGACTACGGGCGCCGCCCGCACGCCGCCGTCGTCCAGGACCTGCTGCGCCACCGGGACTGGTACGCCACCGACGGGGCCTTCCTCGACCAGGCGGCCGCCGGCCCGGAGTTCCTGGCGCACTACGGGCGGCTCGGCGTCGCCGCGCGGGCCGCCGGGGCCCGTACGGTGGTCCTCAACCACGGAGTGCACCCGCACCCCGGCTACGCCGAACTCGCCGACCTGCTCGTCACCTTCGAGGGCCCCTGGGACGCCTACCGGGACGCGGCCGCCGTACCGCCGTGGACGGCCGACCACCCCGCCCAGCGCTTCTGCCACCTCGTGTACGCCGTCCCGCCGGGCGCCCCGGCCTCACTCGCCGAGCAACTGGCGTCCCAGCGGGGGGCGGGGGTGCACTGCGCGGTCCCCGGGACCGGCGCGCACCCGTGGGGGACCCTCCCGTACGCCCTGGAGGCCGCGGGATGAGACGCCCGTTCGCAGCAGCACGCCGGCGCCTGCTGCTGCTCGTACCGCTGCTGCTGCTCGCGGCCTGCACCTCCGCGCCGGACGAGGAGGAGCGGGCGGACGACCTCTCGCCCGCCCCGGCGCCGGGGGAGCGCTGGCAGCCCGCGCCCGGCGTCAGCTGGCAGTGGCAGCTCACCGGGAAGCTCGACACCTCCGTGAAGGCGGCCGTCTACGACGTCGACGGGTTCACCACCACCAAGGAGCAGGTCGCCGGGCTCAAGGCGGCCGGCCGGCGGACCGTCTGCTACCTCTCCACCGGCGCCTGGGAGGACTTCCGGCCGGACGCCGACGCCTTCCCACCGGCACTGCGGGGCGAGGGCAACGGCTGGGAGGGCGAGCGCTGGCTCGACATCCGGCGGCTCGCGGAGCTGGAGCCGCTGATCGCCGCGCGGTTCGACATGTGCCGGGACAAGGGCTTCGACGCGGTGGAGCCGGACAACATGGACGCCTACCGCAACACATCCGGCTTCCCGCTCACCGCCGACGACCAGCTGAGGTACAACCGGCTGATCGCGAAGCTCGCGCACGACCGGGGGCTGGCGGTGGGCCTGAAGAACGACCTGGACCAGATCCCGCAGCTGCTGGGCGAGTTCGACTTCGCGGTCAACGAGCAGTGCATGCAGTACGACGAGTGCGACAAGCTCGCCCCCTTCGTGCGGGCGGGCAAGGCGGTCTTCCACGTGGAGTACGAGAAGCCGTTCGCGCAGTGGTGCCCGCGCGCCCGCGAGGCCAAGCTCAGCTCGCTGCAGAAGAAGTACGACCTCGGCGTCTGGCGCCGGGTCTGCCGGTAGGCCCTGGCAGATCCGCGGGCCCGGCAAGATCCGAAAGAGAAGGCCTAGCCCACCGGGAGGATCGCGTGGACCCGGTAGCCGCCCCCGAACCGGGGGCCGGCGAAGCAGGAGCCGCCCAGGGCGACGGCCCGCTCGCGCATCCCGAGCAGGCCGTGCCCGCCGCCCGCGTCCACCGGCCGCGGCGCGGAGTCGGCCGAGGTGCCGCCGTCGTCCAGCACGGTCACCTCCACCGAGCCGCCCACCCGGACCACGCTGACCTCGGCGTCCGTACCCGGGCCCGCGTGCTTGCGCACGTTGGTCAGCGCTTCCTGGATCACCCGGTACGCCGCCAGGTCCACGGCGGCCGGCAGCGGGTCGCGGTCGCGGCCCAGCTGGACCATCACCTTCACCGGGAGCCCCGCGTGCCGGAAGGTGTCCACGAGGTCGTCCAGCACGGCCAGCCCCGGCGCGGGCTCGGTCGGCGCCTCCGGATCGCCGGACTGGCGCAGCAGCCCGACGGTGGCCCGCAGCTCGTTCAGCGCGGAGCGGCTGGCGTCGCGGACGTGGGCGAGGGCCTCCTTCGCCTGGTCCGGGCGCTTGTCCATGACGTGCGCGGCCACCCCTGCCTGCACGTTGACCAGGGCGATGTGATGGGCCACCACGTCGTGGAGGTCCCGGGCGATCCGCAGCCGCTCCTCGGCGACCCGCCGCCGGGCCTCCTCCTCCCGGGTCCGCTCGGCGCGCTCGGCCCGCTCCTGGATGGCGTCGATGAAGGCCCGGCGGCTGCGCACCGCGTCCCCGGCGGCCGCGGCCATGCCGGTCCAGGCGAAGATCCCGAGGTTCTCCTGCGCGTACCAGGGCAGCGGACCGGCCAGCATGGCCACGCCCGTCAGCCCGGCCATGGTGACCAGGCCGACCTTCCAGGTGGTGGGCCGGTCGCTGCGGGAGGCCAGCGTGTACAGGGCGATCACCGCGCACATGGCGACGGGCGCCCGCGGCTCCCCGGTGGTCAGCTCCAGCAGCGAGAGCCCGATGGTCGCGGCCAGTACGGCGCGGGGCCGCCTGCGCCGCAGCACCAGGGCGGCCGCGCCGAGCACCATCAGCACCAGCGAGAGCGTCTCGGGGGTACGGGTCCCGAAGGTCGGGCCGTGGATCCCGTGCGGGTTGGCGAAGGAGCCGACGACCATGGCGACGAGCGCCCCGAGCGCGAGGACGGCGTCGCTGGCCAGCGGATGGTCCCGCGTCCACTGCCGGGCGGAGCCGAAGCGTCCGGGGTTAGTCGTCACCCCGATACGGTACGGCCTGCCCGTACCCCACCCCTATGCCCTGTGCGAGCTCCGGGGCGGCGGGGCCGGCGGGTGGAGGCCGAGGGGAGTGCGGGAGCGCTCCGGACCCCACTTGGCGCGCACATAGCAGAGCACCATGACCGAGGCGATGGCCGCCAGATGCTCCTTGCCCGCCAGGTTGTCCTTGAACAGCAGCTCGCCGATCATCACCACGATGACGACGGATCCGGTGACGTACGCCCGGTAGCGCCAGCAGACGTAGATCGCGAGCCCGACCACCGCCGCCGAGGGCCCGGTGTCGTTGACGATCCGGTCCGACACCGGCAGCCCGAAGGGGTGGTCCGCGCCGAGCGAGAGCCCGATCCGCGCGTACGTCGTCCCGGCCAGCGTGGCGACGTAGCCGATGGCCAGCGTGCGCCACCAGCCGATGCAGATCTCCGAGATCCCGAAGACCAGCAGGATCTGGGCGAGCGCACCCCACACCGGCAGGTCCAGCGCGGGCACGAACAGCGACAGGGGGGTCCGCAGCAGGGCCAGCCAGAGCGGGTCGACGGCTTTGACCGACCCGAGGTTCTGGACCGGCTGGAAGCCCCATGACGTGTTCTGCACGATCTGGAAGACCGAAGTCAGACAGACCGCGCCGATCGTCATCGGGATCGCCCGCCACTTGTCGTGGACGAGCGCGTCCCGGATCGTCCGGTACAGGGGCCCCCACTCGCGGCGGGCGAACCGCCGCAGTGAGGCAGTCGTCAACGCTTGCTCTCCAGATGTCTGCGGTGCATCCACTTCGGCAGGCCGGGGGCTTCCAGGAACCCCTCGGCCCGGCCCGCCGCGATACCGATCCGCAGCAGGTCCGAACTCTTCTCGAAGAGCATGAACCGCGGTTCCCAGATCGGCCGGTATTTGGCGTTGGCCCGGTAGAGGGACTCGATCTGCCACCAGCGCGAGAAGAAGCTCAGCAGCGAGCGCCACATGCGCAGCACCGGACCGGCGCCGAGCTTCGACCCACGCTCGAAGACGGAGCGGAACATCGCGAAGTTGAGCGAGACCTGTGTGACGCCGATCTCCTTTGAGCGCTCCAGGAGTTCGATGACCATGAACTCCATCAGACCGTTCTCGGAATCCCGGTCACGGCGCATCAGATCGAGCGACAGGCCCTTGGGTCCCCACGGCACGAAGGACAGCACGGCGCGTAGTGCGCCGTCGCCGTCGAAGCACTCCAGCATCACGCACTGGCCGTCGCCGGGATCGCCCAGTCGGCCCAGCGCCATCGAGAAGCCGCGCTCGGTCGCGCCGTCCCGCCAGTCGTCGGCGCGCAGCAGGAGCACGTCCATCTCGTCGGAGGGGATGTCGGCGTGGCGGCGGATGCGGACCGTGTATCCGGCCCGCTTGACGCGGTTGTACGCCTGCCGGACGGTCCGCATGGCGCGGCCCTCCAGGGTGAACTCGGCGGTCTCGACGATCGCCTCGTCGCCCAGCTCCAGCGCGTCCAGTCCGTGCCGGGCGTAGATCTGCCCGGCTTCCTCGCTGGCGCCCATCACCGCGGGGACCCAGCCGTGCTCGCGGGCCTCGGCCAGCCAGGGCTCGATGGCGCCGGGCCAGGCCTCGGGGTCGCCGATCGGGTCGCCGGAGGCCAGCGAGACCCCGCCGACGACGCGGTAGGTGACGGCGGCCTTGCCGGTGGGGGACCAGATGACGGACTTCTCTCGGCGCAGCGAGAAGTAGCCCAGGGAGTCGCGGTCCCCGTGCTTGGCGAGCAGCGCGCGCAGTTTCTCCTCGTCGTGCTCGCCGATCGGGTCGACGGCGCGGCGCGAGCGGAAGGCGGCGAACAGGACGGCGAGCAGCAGCACCGTCGACATGACGTTGATGGTGACGTCCACCCAGCCGGGGGTGGTGATCGCGTTGTACGCCTTGCCGTCGGGCGCCAGCGTGATCAGCCGCATCACTCCGTAGCGCCAGCGGGCCAGGAACGGTGCGTCGCCGGCGTCCGGGTCGGTGTTGGTCGCGCCGACCAGCAGGGCGGCGACGAGCGAGGTCACCAGCAGGCCGATGGAGGCGACGAGGCTGGCCAGCAGCGGGTTGGAGCGGTCGCCCTTGGCGTAGAACTCCCGGCGGCCCAGCAGCAGGGCGCCGACGAAGAGGGCGGTCAGCGCGAAGGCCACCCAGTTCTGGGCGTGGCTGCGGAACTCCGGGTAGCAGAAGTCGTCGGTCACGCCCGAGCAGGGGGTGAAGGAGGCGACGGCGGCCACGAGGAACGCCAGCAGCGTCAGCCCGCTCAGTACGAGGTTGAGGATCCAGGCGGCCCGCTTGCGGCGGCCCATCGTGACGGTGAGCAGCAGCGAGAAGGCCGCGGAGGCGAAGCCCGCCGTGAGCAGGTACGGGGTGTAGAAATCGGCGGTGCTGTGCCGGCGCAGGTCCTGGCCGAGCGAAACCCACACCGCGCTGAGGAAGTTGATGAAGGTGACGGCGCGCAAGTACCACACCGCGAAGGCGGCGCCGCGCCGCGATCGGGCGCTTCCCCTGCCGCCCTCCCGGCTGTTGCCGGGGCCGTTCCCCTGGCCGGTTTCCCGGCCGCCCCCTGTTTTGCCGTTGCCGTTCGGATCCCCACCGGTTCCTCGGTCGGTCTTCCGTTCGGTCTCTGCGCTGGTCAAACGGACCTCTCCCATAAAAAGCGATGATATGGGGCGTCGCAGTCCGTGCTCGGCGTCCGGAGGACCGCGGCCTGGTCAGGACTGCGGGCCCCGGTGACTCACTCCTTCGGCTCGGCCGCCCGCTCCGGGAGTTCCGCCGCGAGTGCGGCGGCCGCCTGGACGAGGGGAAGAGCCAGCAATGCCCCGGTTCCTTCTCCCACAGTGACGCCGTGGTCGAGTACAGGGTTGAGCGCCATCCGGTCCAGGGCCTTGGCCTGGCCGGGCTCCCCGCTGGCCTGTCCGGCCAGCCACCAGTCCGGGGCCCGGAAAGCGGCCCGCTGGGCCACCAGTCCGCAGGCCGCCGAGACGACTCCGTCGAGGATGACGGGGGTCCGGCGGACCGCGCACTGGAGCAGGAAACCGGTGATCGCGGCGACGTCCGCGCCGCCTACGGCCGCGAGCAGCGCGACCTGGTCCCCGAGGACGGGCCGGGCGCGTCGCAGCGCGTCGCGGATCGCCGCGCACTTGCGCATCCAGGCCAGGTCGTCGATGGGCACGCCGCCGCGGCCGGTGACGACGGAGGCGTCGGTGCCGCACAGGGCGGCGACGAGCGTCGCGGCGACGGTGGTCCCGCCGACGCTCAGATCCCCGAGCACGATCAGGTCGGTCCCGGAGTCGGCTTCCTCGTCGGCGATCCGCATCCCGAGCCGCAGCGCCGCCGTGGCCTCCTCGGCCGTCAGCGCGTCCTCCACGTCGATCCGTCCGCTGCCGCTGCGTACGCGGTGCTTGGTGATCTCCTCCGGCAGCAGCGCGGGGTCGCACTCCAGGCCCGCGTCGACGATCCGTACGGAGGCGCCGAGCCGCCCGGCCAGGATGGCCACGGGGCTCGTCCCGTCGAGCACGGCCCGCACCAGCTCGTGGGCGCTGCCGGCGGGCCGTGCGGACACCCCCTCGGCGGCGATCCCGTGGTCGGCGGCGAACAGTACGACGCGCGGCCGCTCGATCGGCGCGACCGGCACCCGCCCCTGCGCGGCGGCCAGCCACTCGGCGAGCTCGTCGAGCCGCCCCAGCGCACCGACCGGCACGGCCAGCCGCTCACGGCGTTCCTCGGCATCACGCCGCACGCCCCCGTCGGGGCGCTCGATCAGATCGGAGAAGTCGTCGAGATTCAGCGTGGTCATCTGCCAGAGCGTACAGCCGAGCCCCGCGGCGCCCGACCGGCCTCGGCGGTCCGGATCGGCCCGGGCCGCGGGGCTATTCCTTGAGGACCGCCACCTGCCCCGCCACCACCAGCAGCACGTGCTCGCACTCGCCCGCGACCTCCGCGTTCAGCCGGCCCAGCTCGTCCCGGAACCGCCGTCCCGACGCGGTCGCGGGGACCACGCCGGAGCCGACCTCGTTGCTGACGAGCACGACCGTCCGACGGGTCGCGCGGACGGCGGCCGCGAGCTCGGCGGTCCGTTCCCGCAGCTCCTTCGCGCCGCCGTTCGTCCAGACCGCGTCGTCCCAGGCACCCACCCGGTCCATCGCGTCCGTCAGCCACAGCGACAGGCAGTCGATCAGCAGCGGCGGGCCCTCCTGCGCCAGCAGCGGGGCCAGCTCGCAGGTCTCCACCGTCCGCCAGGAGGCCGGCCGCCGCTCCCGGTGGAGCCCGACCCGCGCCGACCACTCCGCGTCGCCGTCCCGCGTGCCGCCCGTGGCGACGTAGACGACCTCGGGGTAGCCGGTCAGCCGGCGCTCCGCCTCGTACGACTTCCCCGAGCGGGCCCCGCCCAGGACCAGGGTCCGGCGCGGCACGGCCGGCGGCGCGTGGTACTCCCCGGCCGTCACCGTGGTCCCGTCCGGCACCGCCCGCGCGCCGGCGGCCGCGCAGCGGCGCTCCAGCTCCGGGCCCGGCGGGGTGTCGTGGTCCAGGTGGACGGCGATCACGTCCGTCGCCGGGCCCACCGCCCCGCTCGCCCGCAGCCGCGCCATGGCCTCGGGCCGGCCGAGCACGTCGGCCAGGACCACGTCGTACGGGCGCCGCCCGCTCGTGCCGTCGGTTCCGGCGGGCGCGCCGCCGGGCGGCAGGTACAGCACCCGGCCGCCGTCCGGCCCGGTCACCTCGTAGCCGGTGCCCGGCGAGTCCATCGGCACCGCCCGCACCCGGTGCCCGGAGATCACCGCGAGTTCCCGCCCGTCCGGCACCCGCCCGGCCGCGGGCAGCCCCGGCGGCAGCTCGACGGCCGGTCCGTCGTGCGGATGGGTCAGCAGGACCTGCCGTACGGCGGCCAGGGAGTGCCCCGCGCGCGCACCCGCGAGCACGGCTCCGGGGGTCAGGTCGAGCAGCAGCGCCCCGTCCACGAGTACGGCCGTGGCGGCGCGTGCCCGGGGGCCGACGCTGACCGCGCAGGCGGCGCAGGGACAGCCGGGGCGGGGCAGTCCTTCGGGTGTGCCGGTGCCGAGCAGAGTGAGTTCCACAGGATGATCCTCCCGCGTCGCCGAGACTGCTGCGCGCCCGGTTAGTCTGCGGGCACACTCAAGGCGAGAAGCGTGCGAGTGGCGGACGAGCAACGGAGGCGGACATGGCGTGGACGTGGCGGTTCGAGACGGCGGACGGCAGTGAGACGAGTCCGTCGGTGGTGCCCGAGGAGTTCACCACGCAGGGGGACGCCGAGTCGTGGATCGGCGAGTACTGGAAGGACCTGCTGGAGGGTGGCACCGAGAACGTGAAGCTGTCCGACGACAGCGGCACCGAGCTCTACACGATGAGCCTGAGCGAGGCGCTGGACGCCTGAGCCGGATGGCGAGGAGCCCGGGCCCGTCCGCGGGTCCGGGCTCCGGTGTGTCGCGGGGCGGGGTTCAGCCGCGTACGCCGCACAGGTGCAGCAGTGCGGCGATCCCGCGGTACGGGTCGGTCCGCCCGGCGCGGTCCTCGGCGGCGAGGAGGCGTTCCAGCTCCTCGTCGGCGGGGAGCTCCTCCCCGGCCTCGGTGCCGTCGGTGAAGACGCGCACGCCGTACCAGGTCTGCAGCGGGGCGCCGATGCCGGACAGGGTCGCGGTCAGCGCGGCCAGCCGGTCGGAGCGTACGTCCAGGCCGAGCCGGTTGGTGTAGCCGACGGTGTCGAAGGCGGCCAGCGCGGCAGGCCAGTCGCCGTCAAGGCCGGGCCGCATGGCGAGCGCGTCGCCGTTGCGCACCAGCAGGGACAGCAGGCCGCCGGGGGCCAGCATCCGGGCGAGCCCGGCGAGCATGGCGTCCGGCTCGGGCACGTACATGAGGACGCCGTGGCAGAGCACGACGTCGAAGCTGCCCGGCAGGAAGTGCGCGCCGGTCTCCCGGCCGTCGCCCTCCATGAGGCGGACACGGTCCTGGATCCCGGCGGGCTCGGCGGCCAGCGCCTCACGGGCGACGGCCAGCATGTCGGGGTCCTGCTCCAGGCCGGTCACCTTGTGCCCGGCGCGGGCCAGGCGCAGCGCCTGGGTGCCCTGGCCCATGCCGACGTCGAGGACGCGCAGCCGCTGCCCGACGGGGAAGCGGTGCGCGATCTGCTCGTCGACCTGGCGGCCGACGAGCTCCTGGCGGACGGCGTTGCGCAGTCCGCCCAGGCCCTCCAGCCACAAACGGGCCCCGTCCGCGAACCCGCCCCCGCCGAACGCTCCGGGCGTCCCTCGGCTCAGGGCCGTTCCCCGCGCTTGACCTGCGGCTTCGGCAGACGGAGCCGGCGCATCTGAAGGGTGCGCATGAGGCCGTACGCGACGGCGCCGCGCTTGGGCTCGTCCGGGAAGCGCTGGTTCAGGGCCTTGCGCAGGCGGATGAACATGCCGATGGAGTCGAGGATGATCAGCGCGATCACGCCGAGCCACAGCGTCAGCGCGACGTTCTGGATGGACGGCACCCGGACCATGCTGAGCACCAGGATGATCACTGCCAGGGGCAGGAACATCTCGGCGACGGAGAAGCGGGAGTCCACGAAATCGCGCACGTAGCGGCGGACGGGGCCCTTGTCGCGGTTGGGCAGATAACGCTCGTCGCCACTGGCGAGAGCCTCGCGCTGCTTGGCCATCTCGACTCGACGGCGCTCACGGGCTCGCTTGGCATCCTCCTTGCGATTGCCGGTCGAGGCCACCACGGCCTTGCGCTGCGACTGGGCCACAGCACGCTTCGGCGTAGGGCGGCCCTTCGGGGCCTGCGGGTCACGGGACTGCGAGAGGTCGGCGCTCACCTTGTCGGTGGCGGCGGCCTTCTCTTCCTTGGAGGAGCGGCTACCAAACACAAAACCCAAGGGTACGTGGTCATGGGCACGGGCCCCACCCCGGCGGGGAACGATCCGGCAACGGCGGGCGTCCTTCTAGTTGCGGACCCGCGAGCGGGCCGTGAGGGGAGCACCTACTCCTTACGCCTGACACGGCGGCGGAGTAGTCGTCCTGGAGGAGGAGCGCATCCGCACTCGAACAGTGCGGTAATGGAGACAGGGCCCGTACTGTGGGTTCTGTGGCGATCATCTCGGGTGACCGGGGATCGCGACTGTCGGTGACCGGAGCGAAGTCCGTCTAGAAGGGGGCGCGCGAAGCCCATGAGCGGTGTCATGAAGCGTATGGGGATGATCTTCCGCGCGAAGGCGAACAAGGCCCTTGACCGGGCCGAGGACCCGCGCGAGACCCTCGACTACTCGTACCAGAAGCAGCTTGAACTGCTGCAGAAGGTACGCCGCGGCGTCGCCGATGTGGCGACCTCCCGCAAGCGGCTGGAACTGCAGCTGAACCAGCTCCAGGGCCAGTCCAGCAAGCTGGAGGACCAGGGCCGCAAGGCCCTCGCCCTGGGCCGCGAGGACCTGGCCCGCGAGGCCCTGTCCCGCCGGGCCTCCCTGCAGCAGCAGGTCAGCGACCTGGAGGTGCAGCACCAGACCCTTCAGGGCGAGGAGGAGAAGCTGACCCTCGCCGCGCAGCGGCTGCAGGCCAAGGTGGACGCCTTCCGCACCAAGAAGGAGACGATCAAGGCCACGTACACGGCGGCCCAGGCGCAGACCCGGATCGCCGAGTCCTTCTCGGGCATCTCCGAGGAGATGAGCGACGTCGGCCTCGCCATCCAGCGTGCCGAGGACAAGACGGCCCAGCTGCAGGCCCGCGCCGGCGCGATCGACGAACTGCTCGCCTCGGGCGCGCTCGACGACCAGAGCGGCCTCGGCTCCAAGGACGACATCCAGGCCGAGCTGGACCGCCTCTCCGGCGGGACGGACGTGGAGCTGGAGCTCCAGCGGATGAAGGCCGAGCTGGCGGGCGGCACCTCCGCCCCGCAGCAGGCCATCGAGGGCGGCGCCCCGGGCACCGGCCAGCCGTCGCAGACCCAGCACCGGTTCGACAAGCAGTAGGACGGGGCCCGTCATGATTGTCCGCATCATGGGGGAAGGCCAGTGGAAGCTGGCAGACGGTCACTTCGCCGAGCTCAACAAGCTGGACGACGAGCTGCTCGCGGAGATGGAGAGCGGTGACGAGGAGGGCTTCCGGCGCACGCTGGGCGCACTGCTCGACGCCGTGCGCCGGCTCGGCGAGCCGCTTCCGGACGAGGCGCTGGAGCCGTCGGAGCTGATCCTGCCGGCGCCGGAGGCCACGCTGGACGAGGTCAAGGAGCTGCTCGGCGACGACGGCCTGATCCCGGGCTGACGGACGCCGAAGGAAGTACGTGAAAGGGCCCGCCCCCGACGGGCGGGCCCTTTCACGCGGTCCACGTGGTCAGGGTCGACGCAACTCGTTCTCCGAGGCCCGCTCCGGGTCCGGGGTCCCGCCGATGAAGTTCTCGAACTTGCGGCGCGGCGCCGCCCACCTGCGGTCGTGGTGGAACGCGCGCAGCCCCGACTTGGCCCGGGCCTTCGGGCGGTTCGCGTAGAACCTGCGCGCGTACGGGGAACCGGGCCGGGCCAGCCGGATCGCGCCGATCAGCGCGACGAAGGGGATGACCGTGCCGAAGAACGCGGTGCGCGGTTTGCCCTTCCACAGGGCGATCAGGGCCAGGAAGAAGTTGGTCGCCGTGTTCATGGCGACGAGCCCGCGGTTGTGCCGCTCCGCCTCGGTGAGGTCGTTGACCCCGAAGGGCAGGAATCCGCCCAGGACCAGGGCCACGATCGCCGCCGTCAGGACCACGATCTCCACGCTCTTGCGGCCCTGCTCGCTCCAGTACACGTCGTCCAGGTGGAGGATCAGCGCGAACTCGTCCAGCACCAGGCCCGCGCCCAGGCCGAAGATCACGGCCGAGAGTCCCGCCCCGAAACTGTGCCGGCTGCTGCCGATCGCACCGAAACCGCCGATGATCACGAGGATCACGCCGGGGACCACGTGGTGGACGTGGATCCCGCCCGGGGTGACGTTCTTGAACGGCCCCCGCCCCGCCCGGATCATCCGGGTGATCACACGGGTGACCAGGAAGGACAGGACGAAGGAGACCAGGGCGAGGAGCAGGGGGAGCTTCCCCGGTTCCATGATGTTTCGATACCACCAGTGACCCATACCGCAGACTTTCTGTTCGGCAGCTCCCGATTTGGTCCGTAATGGGTAACTTACCGTCCACCGTGAGCGGGTAGCGTTCGCGCCGATGACTGATTCGTACGATGGCCCGATTTCGACGCCGCCCCCGACGCCGCCCCCGGAGCGGGCCTCCCTGCTCGACGGGGTGCGCTTCGCCTTCGGCACGCTCACCGTGCTGCCCGCGCGGATCACCCGCTGGGACCGCCCCGCCGCCCGGACCGGCATGGCCTGCGCCCCGCTCGCCGGGCTCGTCGTGGGACTCCTCGCGGCCGTGCCCGGCGTGCTCCTGCTGCTGTGCGGGGGCGGCCCGCTGCTGGCCGCGGCCGTCACCGTCGCCGTCCCGGCGGCCCTGACCCGCGCCCTGCACCTGGACGGCCTCGCCGACACGGCCGACGGACTGGGCAGCGCCAAGCCGGCCGAGGCCGCGCTGCGCATCATGAAGCAGTCCGACATCGGCCCCTTCGGGGTGGTGGCGCTGGTGATCGTCCTGCTGGTCCAGGTCGCGGCGCTGTCGAACGCGTACGCCGACAGCTGGATCCGCGGCGCCCTCGCCGCCGTGCTCGCCGCCGTCACGGCCCGGCTCGCGATGACCCTGGCCTCCCGCGACGGAGTACCGCCGGCCCGCCCCGGGGGGCTGGGCGCGGCCGTAGCCGGCGCGGTCCCGCGCGGCGCGGCCGCCGCGATCGCCGCGGTCACGGTGGTGCTGGCGGCCGCCGCCGCGCTGCCGCTGGGCCTGCCGTACGCCGGCCAGTACGCGGCGGCGGTCCTTGCGGCCCTGCTGGCGTCGGAGCTCCTGCTCCGCCGCTGCGTGCGCCGCTTCGACGGAGTCACGGGCGACGTGTTCGGCGCCCTGGCCGAGGTCTCGGCGACGACCGCCCTGGTGGTGCTCGCACTGGGCTGAGCCGGGCCGGTTCGGGAGGCCGGAAGGCGGTCCCACGAGGTCGAATATAGTTTCGCGTCATGCAGCGCGAGCACATCCCCGACGTATCCGTGATCATCGCCGTCTACAACGCGATGCCGTATCTCGTGGAGTGCCTCGACTCGGTCGTGAACCAGAGCATCGGCATCGAGCGGATCGAAGTGATCGCGGTCGACGACGGGTCCACGGACGGCAGCGGCGCCGAGCTGGACCGCTACGCCGCCCGCCATCCGCAGATGCGGGTCGTGCACCAGGCGAACTCGGGCGGCGCGAGCGCGCCCCGCAACCGCGCCCTCGACATGGCCCGGGGCCGCTACGTGTACGTGGTCGACGCCGACGACTACCTCGGCCCGGAGGCGCTGGGGCGCCTGGTGGGGATGGCCGACAGCCAGGACAGCGACGTGGTCCTCGGCAAGCAGGTCGGACTCGGCCGGGTCGTTTCGGACAAGGCGTACCGGCACGCCGAACGCGCGGACCTCTACACGTCAGAGGTGTACCGGTCGCTGAGGAGCTTCAAGCTCATCCGGCGCGCGGTCCTGGAGTACAACCGGATCCGCTACCCGGAAGACCTCTGGTACGGCGAGGACCAGGTCTTCATGACCGCCGCGTACCTCGCCGCCCGGAAGATATCGGTGGTCGGGGACTACGACTGCTACTTCTTGCGCAAGCGCGAGGACGGCGGCAACATCACCTCGCGGCCCAGGACCGCGTGGGAGAACGTCGAGTCCATCGACCGCACGATGCGGATGGTCTCGGACGCGGTGCGGGACCCGGTGGGACGCCGCCGCATGCTGGGGCGCCACTTCCGCGCCCTGATGCAGAGGATGACGGCGGCCGCGCGGGCGCGCGCGAGCCGGCCCGACTACGCCGCCGAGGTGTACTGGCGCTGCAAGGCGATGTGCGAGGCGTACTGGACATCCGACATGTACGGGGAGCTCCCGCACATCGACCGGATCCGGATGTACTGCTTCCTGTACGGGGCGATGGAGGCCTTCGAGCAGCTCGCCGCGTACAACCCGGAGAAGGCCCCGCCCGGGCAGATCGTCGACAACGGCCGCGTCTACCGCCCCTTCCCGCTCTTCCGCGACCCCGCCGTCGGACTCCCGGACGGCCTCTTCGAGATCACCGACACCCTCAAGGTGGTGCACCGGCTCGACTCGCTGGCGTGGAAGGGCAACAGGATGCGCCTCACCGGCCGCGGGTACATCACCTCCCTCGGCGCCGGACGGATGACCACCGAACTGGCGCTGCGGCAGCGCGAGACCGGGGTGGAGTACCTGGTCCCGGTCACCGCGTGCCCCTCGTCCGACTCCGTGGGCGGCCCGGCCGGCCCGACCGGCTTCGAGGTGGTGACGGACCCCGCGTCCGTCGACGGCGAGCCGATCCTCTCCGGCTTCGAGGTGGAGGTGGACCTCGCGTCCGTCGGCGGCGAGCCGATCCTCTCCGGCTTCGAGGTGGAGGTGGACCTCGCGTCCGTCGGCGGCGGGCCGATCCCCACCGGCACCTGGGACCTCTTCCTCAACGTCCGCACGGACGGCGTGATGCGCCCGGCCCGTCTCGGGCGCCACGCGGCACCCGGGCTCGACCGGACGGCGCGCCGGCCGCGGGTGGTCCACCAGGACCCCGCCTCGGGGACCGAACTGGCCGCGACCGTCTTCTTCACCGCGGGTTACGACAACGTCAGCATCGAGGTGACCCGCAGGCTCCCCCTCCCCCTCCCCGCCACCGTTCCGGCTCCGGCGGGCTGATCCGCGCCGCGCGGGGACGACGTAGGGTCGGGGCGTGGAAGAGACCGCGACCCCCGGCCCGACACCCATCAGGGTGCTGCTCGCCGACGACCAGGCGCTGCTGCGCAGCGCGTTCAAGGTGCTCGTCGACTCCGAACCCGACATGCGGGTCGTCGGCGAGGCCTCCGACGGAGCGCAGGCCTTCGAGCTGGCGCGCGGGGTCCGGCCCGATGTCGTGCTCATGGACATCCGGATGCCCGGCACCGACGGCCTCGCCGCCACCCGCCTGATCAGCGCCGATCCCGAGCTGGCCGACGTGCGCGTGGTGATGCTGACGACCTTCGAGGTCGACGAGTACGTCGTGGCGGCCCTGCGGGCGGGCGCCTCCGGCTTCCTCGGCAAGGGCGCCGAACCCGACGAGCTGCTCAACGCCATCCGCGTCGCGGCCGCCGGCGACGCGCTGCTCTCCCCGGCCGCCACCAAGGGGCTCATCGCCACCTTCCTCGCCCAGGGCGGCGGCGCCGCCGACACGATCGCCACCGCCGCGCACGCGCAGCGCCTGGCCGCGCTGACCGGACGCGAGCGCGAGGTCCTCGTCCTCGTCGCGGCGGGCCTGTCCAACGACGAGATCGCCGGCCGGCTGGAAGTCAGCCCGCTCACCGTCAAGACGCACGTGAACCGGGCCATGGCCAAACTGGGCGCCCGTGACCGCGCCCAATTGGTGGTCATCGCCTACGAATCGGGACTAGTCCGGCCCAGGGCAGAGTAGGCCCGTCTACTGCGGACGCGGTATGCCCGGGGTAAGGACGGGACTTGGGGCCGACGCTGCGGTGCCCGCGCACACGACAGGCTGAAGGTGCCTCGCGTGTGCCCGACGGCATGACTACGTAGACGTCACCCACGTCACTGCAGAGAGATCCCCATACCCATGTTCCGGCTGTCCCGCTTCAGCCTGGCCCAAAGGGCGCTGATCGGCCTCGTGTCGATCGTCGCGCTCCTCTTCGGTGCCATAGCCATCCCGCAGCTCAAGCAGCAGCTGCTGCCCTCCATGGATCTGCCGATGGTGTCCGTGCTCGCGCCGTACCAGGGCGCCTCGCCCGACGTGGTGGAGAAGCAGGTCGTCGAACCGATCGAAGCCATGCTCAAGGGCGTCGACGGCATCACCGGCATCACCTCCACCGCCAGCGAGGGCAACGCCGTCATCATGGCGACCTTCGACTACGGGGACACCGGCACCAAGCAGCTCGTCGCCGACGTGCAGCAGGCCGTCAACCGGGCCCGCGTCCGGCTGCCTTCCGAGGTCGACCCGCAGGTGATCGCCGGATCCACCGACGACATGCCGACCGTGGTCCTCGCCGTCACCTCCGACAAGGACCAGCAGGCTCTCGCCGACCAGCTGAACAAGTCCGTCGTCCCCGTCCTGGAGGACATCGCGGGCGTCGGCCAGGTCAGCGTCAACGGCGTCCAGGACCTCCAGGTCACCGTCACCCCGGACGAAACCAGGCTCGCCGCCGCCGGCCTCGACGGCGCGGCCCTGGCCCAGGGCCTCCAGGCGGGCGGCGCCACCGTCCCCGCCGGTTCCTTCGACGAGGCGGGCAAGAACCGCACCGTGCGCGTCGGTTCGGGCTACACCTCGCTCGCCCAGCTGGAGGAGCTGCGCCTCACCGCCGGTCCGGGCAAGCCGGCCGTCCGCCTCGGTGACGTGGCGAGCGTGAAGCAGGAGCCCGCCAAGGCCGACTCCATCACCCGCACCAACGGCAAGCCCAGCCTCGCCCTGGTCCTCACGATGGACAAGGACGGCAGCGCCGTCGCCATCTCGGACGCGGTCAAGGACAAGCTGCCCGAGCTCCGCTCCACCCTCGGCTCCGGCGCCGACCTCACCGTGGTCAGCGACCAGGGCCCGGCCGTCGCCAAGTCCATCTCGGGCCTGACCACCGAGGGCCTGCTCGGCCTGCTCTTCGCGGTCATCGTGATCCTGGTCTTCCTCGGCTCGCTGCGCTCGACGCTGGTCACCGCGGTCTCCATCCCGCTGTCCGTCGTCCTCGCGCTGATCGTGCTGTGGACCCGCGACCTGTCCCTCAACATGCTGACGCTCGGCGCGCTCACCATCGCCATCGGGCGGGTCGTCGACGACTCGATCGTGGTCCTGGAGAACATCAAGCGCCACCTCGGCTACGGCGAGGAGCGCGAGAGCGCGATCATCACCGCGGTCAGGGAAGTGGCCGGCGCGGTCACCTCCTCCACGCTCACCACCGTCGCCGTCTTCCTGCCGATCGCCTTCGTCGGAGGCATGGTCGGCGAGTTCTTCGGCCCGTTCTCGATCACCGTCGCCGCGTCCCTGCTGGCCTCGCTGATCGTCTCCTTGACCGTCGTGCCGGTCCTCTCGTACTGGTTCCTGCGCGCGCCCGAGGGCGTGAGCGCGGGGGACGCCGAGAGCGTCGAGCGGGCGCGCCGCGAGGCCGAGGAGAAGGAGTCGCGCAGCAAGCTGCAGCGGTTCTACGTACGGGCCCTGGCACTGGTCACCCGCCGCCGGCTCGCCACCCTGGCCGTCGCCGTCGTGGTGCTCGTCGCGACACTCGGCATGACCCCGCTGCTCAAGACGAACTTCTTCGACCAGGGCGAGCAGGAAGTCCTGTCCGTCAAGCAGCAGCTGCCCCCCGGCACCTCGCTGGCAGCCGCCGACGAGGCGAGCCGCAAGGTCGAGAAGGTCCTGTCCGAGACCGACGGCGTCAAGGACTACCAGGTCACCGTCGGCTCCTCCGGCTTCCTGGCCGCCTTCGGCGGCGGTACCGGCTCCAACCAGGCCTCGTACGCGGTCACGCTGGAGAGCTCGGACGACGCCGACGCCGTGAAGAAGCACATCGAGACCGCCCTGAAGGGGCTCGACGGCATCGGCGACACCACCATCGCTGCGGGCGACGGCTTCGGCAGCCAGAACCTCAGTGTCGTCGTCAAGGCCGGTGACGGGGCCGTCCTCGCCAAGGCCGCCGAGCAGGTCCGCGCCGAGGTGGCCAAGCTCGAGGACGTCACCGACGTCCAGAGCGACCTGTCCCAGTCCGTGCCCCGGATCTCGGTCACCGCGACCCCCAAGGCGGCGGAGTTCGGCCTGAACCAGGCCGCGCTCGGCGCCATCGTCGGCCAGGCCGTACGGGGCAACCCGGCGGGCAAGGCCGTACTGGACAACACCGAGCGGGACATCGTCATCAAGTCCGCGCAGCCGGCCGCCACCCTGGCCCAGCTGCAGGCGCTGCCCGTCGGCCCCGTCAAGCTCGGCGACATCGCCGACGTCAAGGAGGTCCCCGGCCCGGTCGCGATGACCCGGATCGACGGCGCCCGCGCCGCCACCGTCACCGCGAAGCCGATCGGCGACAACACCGGCGCCGTCAGCGCCACCCTGCAGTCGAAGATCAAGGCCCTGGACCTGCCCGCGGGCGCCACGGCCCGCATCGGCGGCGTCGGGCAGGACCAGAGCGAGGCCTTCGGCTCGCTGGGCCTGGCCATGCTCGCGGCCATCGCGATCGTCTTCATGCTGCTGGTGGCGACGTTCCGTTCGCTGGTCCAGCCGCTGATCCTGCTGGTCTCCATCCCGTTCGCGGCGACCGGCGCGCTCGGCCTGCTCCTGGTCACCGGCACCCCGCTCGGCGTCCCGGCGCTGATCGGCATGCTGATGCTCATCGGCATCGTGGTGACCAACGCGATCGTCCTGATCGACCTGATCAACCAGTACCGGGCCCAGGGCTACGGCGTGGTCGAGGCGGTCGTCGAGGGCGGCCGCCACCGCCTGCGCCCCATCCTGATGACGGCACTGGCGACGATCTTCGCGCTGCTCCCGATGGCGCTGGGCGTCACGGGTGAGGGCGGCTTCATCTCGCAGCCGCTCGCGGTGGTCGTCATCGGCGGCCTGATCAGCTCCACGCTGCTGACGTTGCTCCTGGTGCCGACGCTCTACACGATGCTGGAGCTCCGCAAGGAGCGCCGCCGCGCGAAGAAGACGGCCCGCCTGACCGTGGTCCCCTCGCCGTCCGCCTCCTCGGAGGACGAGAGCCCGGTCAAGGTCTGACGCGCCACCCGCACACGCCGAAGGGCCACCCAGGAGGGGCGGCCCTTCGGGCGTCACGGGGGAGGAGGGCTACGGAAGCGCGAGCATCCGCTCCAGGGCGAGCTTCGCGAAGCTCTCGGTCTCCTTGTCGACCTGGATCTGGTTGACGAGGTTGCCCTCGGCCAGGGACTCCAGGGTCCACACCAGGTGGGGGAGGTCGATGCGGTTCATGGTCGAGCAGAAGCAGACCGTCTTGTCGAGGAAGACGACTTCCTTGTCCTCCGCGGCGAAACGGTTCGCCAGGCGGCGTACGAGGTTCAGCTCGGTGCCGATGGCCCACTTGGAGCCGGAAGGGGCCGCCTCCAGCGCCTTGATGATGTACTCGGTGGAGCCGACGTAGTCCGCGGCCGCCACGACCTCGTGCTTGCACTCGGGGTGGACCAGCACGTTGACGCCGGGGATGCGGGCGCGCACGTCGTTGACCGAGTCGACCGAGAAGCGGCCGTGCACGGAGCAGTGCCCGCGCCACAGGATCATCTTTGCGTTCCGCAGCTGCTCGGCGGTCAGGCCGCCGTTCGGCTTGTGCGGGTTGTAGAGCACGCAGTCGTCCAGGGACATGCCCATGTCGCGGACGGCGGTGTTGCGGCCGAGGTGCTGGTCCGGGAGGAAGAGCACCTTCTCGCCCTGCTCGAACGCCCACTCCAGGGCCTTCTTGGCGTTGGACGACGTACAGATGGTGCCGCCGTGCTTGCCGGTGAAGGCCTTGATGTCGGCCGAGGAGTTCATGTACGAGACGGGGACCGTGCTGCCGGCTATGCCGGCCTCGGTCAGCACGTCCCAGCACTCCGCGACCTGCTCGGCGGTGGCCATGTCGGCCATCGAGCAGCCCGCCGCGAGGTCGGGCAGGACGACCTTCTGGTCGTCCGAGGTGAGGATGTCCGCGGACTCGGCCATGAAGTGGACGCCGCAGAAGACGATGTACTCGGCCTCCGGCTTGGCGGCCGCGTCCTTGGCGAGCTTGAAGGAGTCGCCGGTGACGTCGGCGAACTCGATGACCTCGTCACGCTGGTAGTGGTGGCCGAGGATGAAGACCTTGTCCCCGAGCTTCTCCTTGGCGGCGCGGGCGCGCTCCACCAGGTTCGGGTCGGACGGCGAGGGCAGGTCGCCGGGGCACTCCACCCCGCGCTCGCTCTTGGGGTCGGCCTCGCGGCCGAGCAGCAGCAAGGCAAGGGGCGTCGGCTGGACGTCCAAAGGCTGGGCGGTGGTCACGACACGCACCCTTTCTGTTCTGCGACAAGGGACTTCTGAAGACATTGCTTCGACTTCTCGTCTATTTGACGCTATCTATCATAACCGCTTCACGTCACTTTGACGATGCCGATAGTGTCGATGTGACGAATTCGCCCGCGCCGGGTAGGGGCGGCCCGTCCGCGATAGGGGTCACCTCCGCACGGCGGTGTGCGAGCATGGAATATCTGAGACAAGCGTCGGGCCCCGGAATGAATCCGCGGTCCCGCTCGTTGCCACCGACGGCAAGAGTCCGACGTTTCCCCGCACCCGCGCGGGGAGCCGCCCACTTCGGGAGTGAATGCAGATGTCCGTACAGGACGAAAAGACCACCGTGAGCGACGGCATCCTCCTGTCCGACGCCGCCGCCGAGAAGGTCAGGACCCTGCTGGAGCAGGAAGGCCGTGAAGACCTGGCCCTGCGCGTAGCCGTCCAGCCCGGTGGCTGCTCGGGCCTGCGCTACCAGCTCTTCTTCGACGAGCGCTCCCTCGACGGCGACGTCGTGAAGGACTTCGACGGCGTCAAGGTCGTCACCGACCGGATGAGCTCCCCGTACCTGCACGGTGCCTCGATCGACTTCGTCGACACCATCGAGAAGCAGGGCTTCACCATCGACAACCCGAACGCCACGGGCTCCTGCGCCTGCGGCGACTCCTTCAGCTAAGCCTGCAGGACCGCGAGAGGGGCCCGCCGCCGGACATCCGGTGGCGGGCCCCTCTCGTGTGCGGGCCCCTCCTCGTGCGGAAGGGCTCCTACTGTCGGGCGAGCGGCTTGCCCGTCGTCGCGTCGATCACCTTCCGGTCGCCGAGCGGCTGCTGGAGCTTGGCCGTCACCGTCATCTCCTGCGCGATCATGATGCAGGCCTGACCCGGCTTGTTCGGGGTGTCCGTGATCTTCGTCATCACCGACTCCGGCTGCTCCCGGACCTCCAGGGCGTACGTGCTGCACACCCCGCCCCAGAAGTTCACGGTCAGCGTCCGGTCGGCCTCGGAGTACGAGAATCCGGGCACGGTGAGCCCCTTCGCGGGCGGGGAGGCCGGCGCCGGGGGATCCTCGGCCGGGGCCGCCGGCTGGGCCACCGTGCGGCCCGGGCCGTCGCCCTTGCCCGCCACCTCGAACAGCCAGGCCGGGACCAGGCCCCGGGCCCCGTCGACCGTGCCCGGGACCAGCCCGAGCGCGGCGCCCCGTACCGACTCGGTCCGCGGCGGCTTCATCGGCCGGGGCTCCGGGTTGCACGGCAGCGTGTCCGTGGCGCCGTCCGGCGGGTCCGGAGTCAGCGGGACGCTGGTGGCGCAGCCGCTCGGGCCGGGCCCGGTGCCGTCGGACCCCCTCGCCTTGTCGTTCAGCCGGGCCAGCGCGTCGACGGCGCCGATCACCGGCTGCTCGGCGGCCCGTACGGGAGCCGTCAGCTCGCCGCTGCCCGACACCACCGCGGAGTCCGCCCCGACGCCGATCCGGGTGGACCAGCCCTGCGTGGGCAGTCCGCCGATCACGGGGTCGGCGCTCACTACGCGCACCGAGCCCTGGAGGAGCCGGGCGTCGAGCTTGGCCGAGCCCTGGCCGACCGCCGCCAGTACGGGCGCCACGGCGGCCTTGGCGGCCTCCTCGGAGACCGGCTTGCCCGCCGCCGTGCCGGAGGCGTCGGCCGCGCCGTTCCCGGGGAGCGTGGCAGGTCCGCAGGTGTCCTTGCCGCGTTGGCAGTCGTCCCCGGTGCCGCCCACCTGGAAGCGGGAGAAGTTCCACGTTCCGGGAGCCTTGCGGTTCACCGTGAGCAGGGGCCCGGAGCCGTCCGCGCTCTCCCCGACCTGCCAGAGCTCACCGGTGAGCCGGGGCGCGCCGGAGAGGCCGAGGGCCGCGGCGAGCCGGGCCACCTCGGCGGAGGTCACCTCGCCGCGCGCGGCGAAGGCGGGCGCGGTCGCCGGACCGTCGGGCAGCGGGACGTCAGCCGTGTACGTGACCCCGCCGCCGGAGGGGTCGGGCTCGCCGGGCGCGATGCCGGGCCCGGTCGGAGCGGGCGCGACGCGGGGCGCGGAGGCCGCGCTGTCCCCCGTACCGCCTTCCCCGTGCGCGGTCGACGCCCAGTACGCCGTGCCGCCGCCGGTGAGCAGGACGGCTGCGGCGATCGAGCCGACGATCCAGGCCGGCCGCCGTGGTGTGGCGCGTGAGGTATCGGTTGTGTCGGATGTGCCGGGTTGTTCGCTGGTCACCGCTTCGCTCCTTTGCCCGTCCCGCCGTGGGTGATGCGGGTGTGACGCGGCAGGCGCGGATCCGGTTCCCCCGGAGCCCCGGGCTCCGGTCCCTTCAGGGCCGAGAAGGCCTAGTCGCCGTAGGCCGCGGTGGAGGCGATCAGGCGGGCCGAAGCCGCCGGGACGCGGATGCCGTGGATCTGCGAGGGCGCCACCCGGTCCGGACGGGGGTCGGCGGGGACCGGCCAGTGCGGGGCCATACGGGCGCAGTCGCCCAGCAGCCGGGCGAAACCGGGGCGCGCGTCGGCGGGATCGGCGTACCCGAAGCCATCGGTGTAGGTCATGGGGCACGGTAAGCACGGCACGGCGGGCGAAGAAAGGCCTACTACGGGGTAGTTTCTGCCGGTCGGCCACACGCCGTCGACCGGGTAGTTTTGAATGTCCCCTCGCCGTCCTCCGCAGGAGCATCCACGCCGTGCGCATCGCAGTCACCGGCTCCATCGCCACCGACCACCTCATGACCTTCCCCGGCCGCTTCGCCGACCAGCTGGTCGCGGACCAGCTGCACACGGTCTCCCTCTCCTTCCTCGTCGACAACCTCGACGTACGGCGGGGCGGCGTCGGCCCGAACATCTGCTTCGGCATGGGGCAGCTCGGTACCCGCCCGATCCTCGTCGGCGCGGCCGGCTACGACTTCGACGAGTACCGCGCCTGGCTGGACCGGCACGGCGTCGACACCCAGTCCGTGCGCATCTCCGAGGTGCTGCACACCGCGCGCTTCGTCTGCACCACGGACTCCGACCACAACCAGATCGGCTCCTTCTACACGGGCGCGATGAGCGAGGCCCGCCTGATCGAGCTGAAGGCGGTCGCGGACCGGGTCGGCGGCCTGGACCTCGTCCTGATCGGCGCGGACGACCCCGAGGCGATGCTGCGCCACACGGAGGAGTGCCGCACGCGCGGGATCCCCTTCGCGGCGGACTTCTCGCAGCAGATCGCCCGGATGGACGGCGAGAACATCCGCACCCTGATGGAGGGTGCGACGTACCTCTTCTCCAACGAGTACGAGAAGGGCCTCATCGAGTCGAAGTCCGGCTGGACGGACGCGGAGATCCTGGCGAAGGTCGGCACCCGGGTCACCACGCTGGGTTCGAACGGCGTCCGGATCGAGCGGGTCGGCCACGACCCGATCGTCGTCGGCTGCCCCGAGGAGACGGCGAAGGTCGACCCGACGGGCGTCGGCGACGCCTTCCGCGCGGGCTTCCTGACGGGCCTGGGCTGGGGCGTCGGCCTGGAGCGTGCGGCGCAGGTCGGCTGCATGCTGGCGACGCTCGTCATCGAGACCCTGGGCACGCAGGAGTACACCCTGGCCCGGGCGCACTTCATGGAGCGCTTCACGAAGGCCTACGGGGACTCCGCCGCGGCGGAGGTCCAGGCGCACTTCGCCGCGTAGCCGACGGCCAGCCGCCGGGGCTCCGCCCCCGGCGGCGGGGGCGGAGCCCCGGCGGGGTCATACCGCCCGGCGGACCGTGTAGGCGACGCCCTGCCCGCGCGGGGCCTCGCCCACGTAGACCTGGCCCCGCATCGAGCACCACGCCGGAATGTCCAGCCGGGCGACCTCGTCGTCCGACAGGACCGTCACCGTGCCCCCCACCGGCACCCGCCCGATCGCCCGCGCCAGCTCGATCACGGGCTGCGGGCACCGCAGCCCGAGCGTGTCCAGTTCCAGCGATTCGGCGTCGGGGGCGGCGGGCTCGGCCTCCACGGCGCCGAGCCGTTCCCGGACCCCGGCCACCAGGCCCGGCAGGACCTCCAGGAAGCCGTTGACCTCGGCCGCCGTCGTGCCCGCCGGCAGGGACACCCGTACGTTCCCCTCCGACAGCGCCCCCATGGCCCGCAGGACATGGGAGGGGGTCAGCGTCGAGCTGGTGCACGAGGAGCCGGAGGAGACGGAGTAGCCCGCCCGGTCCAACTCGTGGAGCAGCGTCTCGCCGTCGACGTACAGGCACGAGAAGGTGACCAGGTGGGGGAGGCGGAGGTCCGGGTGTCCCACCACCTCCACGTCCGGCACCAGGCGGGCCACCCGCCGGCGCAGCCGGTCCACCAGGATCCGCAGGCGGGCCGCCTCCGCGTCCGCCTCGGCGCGCACCGCCCGCAGCGAGGCCGCCGCCGCGACGACCGCCGGCAGGTTGACGAAACCGGGGGAGCGGCCCGACTCCCGTTCGTCGAGGGGGCCTTGGGCGGCGAAGCGGACCCCCTTGCGGACCGCCAGCAGACCCACCCCGGGCGGGCCGCCCCATTTGTGGGCGCTCGCGCACAGGACGGACCAGTTCCCGGGAACCGGCCCCCAGCCCAGCGACTGCGCCGCGTCCACCAGCAGCGGGACCCCGGCGGAGCCGCAGACCTCGGCGACCTCCGCCACCGGCTGGACCGTGCCCACTTCGTGGTTGGCCGACTGGAGGCAGGCCAGCGCCGTGGACGGGCCCACGAGTTGCCCGTAGGCGGATGCCGAGACGAGGCCGAAGCGGTCCACCGGGACCTCCTCGACCGTCCCGCCGCCCGCCGCGTGAACCTCCGCCGCGTGCAGTACAGAACTGTGTTCGACCGCCGATACGACCAGATGTCCGCCGACGCGCCGGCGTCCCGCGAGCACACCCGCCACGCCCGAGTGAACCGCGTGCGTCCCCGAAGGAGTGAACGAGAGCTCGTCCGGGCGGCATCCCACCGACTCCGCCGCCGCCTCCCGCGCCGCGTCCAGCAGCAGCCTGGCCCGCCGCCCTTCGCGGTACAGCCGGGCCGGGTCGGCCCAGCCCTCGTCAAGGGAGGCCTGGAGCGCCTGCCGGGCCACGGGGTGCAGCGGGGCGGCGGACGCGGTGTCGAAGTACGGCATCCGGTCACGCTAACCGGCGGGCGCGCGGACGCGGCGCCCGGCCGAGGTCAGGGGGCGTCAGATGTCGTCGGGAGGCCGCCATTCGGGGCGGGTTGGGCCGTCCCCCGTACGGCGGATCCATCCCTTCGGGGTCAGTAGCGGCGCGTTGGGCACCCTCCCCGCGCGACCCCAAATAGCGTCCAGTAGGGTTTGGTCCGCATAAACATCCAAACCCCTGCCTGCGTCAGGGCCGGCGACCGACCTGAATACGGCCGCGGCCGGCCGCGCGGGCCGAGACTCTCGGGAAGGCGCTACGTGAGTCCCTACGGCTCCGACCGCTCGCCGCGGCGCCCGATGCGGCGGAAGCTGCTGCAGGCGCTGACTGCGGGCGCGGTTCTGGCGACCGCCACTGGTTGCTCGTATAACTGGAAAAGCTTCCCCCGCCTCGGAATGCCCACTCCGGTCACCGAGGAGGCGCCGCGCATCCTCTCCCTGTGGCAGGGCTCCTGGGCGGCCGCGCTCATCACGGGCATCCTGGTGTGGGGCCTGATCATGTGGAGCGTCATCTTCCACCGGCGCAGCCGGACGAAGATCGAGGTCCCCGCGCAGACCCGGTACAACATGCCCATCGAGGCGCTGTACACCGTGGTCCCGCTCATCATCGTCTCGGTGCTCTTCTACTTCACCGCGCGTGACGAGTCGAAGCTGCTCTCCCTCTCCGCCAAGCCGACGCACACGATCAACGTGGTCGGCTACCAGTGGAGCTGGGGCTTCAACTACATCGAGAACGTCGACGGCGACGCGGCGACCCCGAAGGCGGGCGAGGTTCCCAAGGAACTCGCCTCCATCCCGGACCGCTTCACCAAGGACTTCCCCAAGGGCGCCGAAGGCGTCTACACCAAGGGCGTCCCCAGCGACCGGAACCCGGAGACCAACAACCCGGGTCCGACCCTCTGGCTGCCCGTGGGCGAGAAGGTCCGCTTCATCCTGTCGTCGAACGACGTCATCCACTCGTTCTGGGTGGTCCCCTTCCTGTTCAAGCAGGACGTCATCCCGGGCCACACCAACGTCTTCGAGGTCACCCCGACCGAAGAAGGCGTCTTCATGGGCAAGTGCGCCGAGCTCTGCGGTGTCGACCACTCCCGGATGCTCTTCAACGTCAAGGTGGTCTCCCCGGAGGCGTACCAGGCGCACCTGAAGGAGCTGGCGGAGAAGGGGCAGACCGGCTACCTCCCGGCCGGCATCAAGCAGACCGACCCGGCCCGGAATGCGGAGACGAACAAACTGTGAGCATCCTCAACGAATCTCAGGGTGCCGCCGCCGACTCGTATGAGAACGAGCTGCCGGTGCGGCGCAAGCAGCCGGGCAATGTCGTCGTGAAGTGGTTGACCACTACCGACCACAAGACCATCGGCACGATGTACCTGATCACGTCGTTCGTGTTCTTCATCATCGGCGGGATCATGGCGCTCTTCATGCGCGCCGAGCTGGCCCGTCCGGGTACGCAGATCATGTCGAACGAGCAGTTCAACCAGGCGTTCACCATGCATGGCACGATCATGCTGCTGATGTTCGCCACCCCGCTCTTCGCGGGCTTCGCGAACTGGATCATGCCGCTGCAGATCGGCGCGCCCGACGTGGCGTTCCCGCGGCTGAACATGTTCGCGTACTGGCTGTACCTCTTCGGCTCGACCATCGCGGTGGCCGGCTTCGTCACCCCCTCGGGTGCCGCCGACTTCGGCTGGTTCGCCTACTCCCCGCTGTCGGACGCCGTCCGTTCGCCGGGCATCGGCGCCGACATGTGGATCATGGGTCTGGCCTTCTCGGGCTTCGGTACGATCCTCGGCTCGGTCAACTTCATCACCACGATCATCTGCATGCGCGCTCCCGGCATGACGATGTTCCGCATGCCGATCTTCACCTGGAACGTGCTGCTGACCGGTGTCCTGGTCCTGCTCGCCTTCCCGGTGCTGGCCGCCGCGCTCTTCGCGCTGGAGGCCGACCGGAAGTTCGGTGCGCATGTGTTCGACGCGGCCAACGGCGGCGCATTGCTGTGGCAACACCTCTTCTGGTTCTTCGGACACCCAGAGGTGTACATCATCGCGCTACCGTTCTTCGGAATCGTTTCCGAGGTCATCCCGGTCTTCTCGCGCAAGCCGATGTTCGGTTACATCGGTCTGATCGCCGCGACGATCTCGATCGCCGGTCTCTCGGTGACGGTGTGGGCCCACCACATGTACGTCACCGGCGGTGTGCTGCTGCCGTTCTTCTCCTTCATGACCTTCCTGATCGCGGTACCGACCGGTGTGAAGTTCTTCAACTGGATCGGCACCATGTGGAAGGGCTCGCTGTCCTTCGAGACACCGATGCTCTGGACGATCGGCTTCCTGGTCACCTTCACCTTCGGTGGTCTGACCGGCGTCATCCTGGCCTCGCCCCCGATGGACTTCCACGTCTCCGACTCGTACTTCGTCGTCGCGCACTTCCACTACGTCGTGTTCGGCACCGTGGTCTTCGCGATGTTCGCCGGCTTCCACTTCTGGTGGCCGAAGATGACGGGCAAGATGCTGGACGAGCGCCTCGGCAAGATCACCTTCTGGACGCTGTTCACCGGCTTCCACGGCACCTTCCTGGTGCAGCACTGGCTGGGTGTCGAGGGCATGCCGCGTCGTTACGCGGACTACCTCGCGGCCGACGGCTTCACCGTGCTGAACACGATCTCCACGATCAGCTCGTTCCTGCTCGGCCTGTCGATGCTGCCCTTCATGTACAACGTCTGGAAGACGGCGAAGTACGGCAAGAAGGTCGAGGTCGACGACCCGTGGGGTTACGGCCGTTCGCTGGAGTGGGCGACCTCCTGCCCGCCGCCGCGGCACAACTTCCTCACCCTGCCGCGGATCCGTTCCGAATCCCCGGCGTTCGACCTGCACCACCCGGAGATCGCGGCCCTCGACCACCTCGCGGACCACGGCGCCGGCACCCAGGCAGTCACCGGCGGCAAGGAGGCCGGCAAGTGAAGATCCAGGGCAAGATGTTCCTCTGGCTCTCCTTCTTCGTCCTGATCATGGCCGTCGTGTACGGCGTGTGGTCGAAGGAGCCCGTAGGCACCACCGCGCTGTTCCTTACCTTCGGCCTGACCGTCATGATCGGCTACTACCTGGCCTTCACGGCCAAGCGCGTGGACGAGATGGCCCAGGACAACCTGGAGGCCGACGTCGCCGACGAGGCGGGCGAGCTGGGGTTCTTCTCCCCGCACAGCTGGCAGCCGCTCTCGCTGGCCATCGGTGGCGCGCTCGCCTTCATGGGCGTCATCTTCGGATGGTGGCTCATGTACTTCTCGGCCCCGGTCATCCTGCTCGGCCTGTGGGGCTGGGTGTACGAGTACTACCGCGGCGAGAACCAGAACCAGTAGCCGCACCCGCGCCGCCGCTTCCGGTGGCGGCCGCAGCCTGACACTTGGGGCCCGGACACCTCTAACGGAGGAGTCCGGGCCCCTCGTTTGCAGTCACCCCGCGCGCCGTAATTGTCATACCTTCATAGCGTTGGCTCCATGAAGCACTCACCGCGTCTTTGGACGGTCATCGGCTGCTCCCTGCTGGTCGCGTCCCTCGGGGCCGGCGCCACCGCATGCGGGTCCGATGACAACCCGCTGTCAGCCCGCCCTCACGACGCGGGCGATCAAGTCGCCTTCAACCAGTCCTCGGGCGGCCGCCCCGTCGATCCCGACCGGCCCCTGGAAGTCACCGCCAAGAGCGGCGACGGCCGGATCACCGACGTGACCGCCACGGACACCCACGGCCGACGCCTCGCGGGCGAGCTCTCCGCCGCGGGCGACCGCTGGCACAGCACCGTCCCGATGGCCGCCGGAGTCCGGTACACGGTCACCGTGAACACCGAGGACGAACGGGGCGCCCCCGGGCAGCGCACGATGTCGTTCGACACCACCCCCGCCAAGACCGTCCTCAAGGTCGAATTCGGGCCGGAGGAGGGCAAGTACGGTGTCGGACAGCCCCTCACGGCCGAACTCAACGAGCCCGTGAAGGACAAGGCCGCCCGTGCCGTCATCGAACGGGGCCTGGTCGTCGACACCCCGCCCGACGTCGTGGGCGCCTGGTACTGGGTGGACGACAAGACGCTCCACTACCGGCCCAAGGACTACTGGCCGGCCAACACCAGCGTGTCCGTCCGGAGCAATCTGGAGGGCATCAAGATTACCGATGACCTCTACGGGGCCGCGGCCAAGCCGCTGAAGCTGGAGATCGGCGACCGCGTCGAGGTCACCACGGACGCCTCCTCGCACTACCTCACGTTCACGCGCAACGGAGAAGTGATCAACACCATTCCGGTGACCACCGGAAAGCCGGGCTTCTCCACCCGCAACGGCGTCAAGGTGGTGCTCGGCAAGCAGTACTACGTCCAGATGCGCGGCGACACCGTCGGCATCGGCGGCAGCGAGTACTACAACCTGCCCGTCTACTACGCGACTCGCGTCACCTGGAGTGGTGAATACGTGCACGCCGCGCCGTGGTCCGTCGGCTCCCAGGGCTACGAGAACGTCAGCCACGGCTGCACCGGCATGAGCACGGGCAACGCCGCCTGGTTCTACGAGAACATCACCGAGGGCGACATCGTCAAGGTGATCAACAGCATCGGCGACGACATGGACAACTTCGGCAACGGCTACGGCGACTGGAACATCGACTGGAAGGACTGGCGCCAGGGCAGCGCCCTCCTCAAGGGCACCCAGGAGGGCCGCAGCCCGATCGACCACGCCCGGCTGCGCCCGCAGGTGTAACCACCGGGGCTGGAGCGCCCCCAGGGGCCGCCACCGGGGCGTGGGAGTCCGCAGGGGCTCCCGTGCCCCGGAATGCGCCCGTACGGCCCCTACGGGCCCCACAGGCGGCCCCAGGCCGTTACGCGGCCGGAGAGAGCCGCGTACGCAGGAGACCCGCCAGGGCCTCCGCGAAGTCCACCGGATCCACCGGAAGGGTGACGGCGGCGTCCGCGCGGCTCCACGTGGCCAGCCAGGCGTCCTGCGGACGGCCCATCAGGAGCAGGACCGGCGGACACCGGAAGATCTCGTCCTTGATCTGCCGGCACACCCCCATGCCCCCGGCCGGAACCGCCTCGCCGTCCAGCACGCACACGTCGATGCCGCCCGCGTCCAGCTCCTTGAGGACGGCGGGGAGCGTCGCGCACTCCAGGAACTCCACCGGCGGCAGGTCCGAGGCCGGCCTGCGCCCGGCCGCCAGCCGCACCTGCTCCCGGGTGCCCGCGTCGTCGCTGTAGACCAGAACCCGCGCAGTCGCCCGCATTTCGTTCCTCCACGTGTCCCGTGAAAAACGCTGATGTTGCGCGGGATGCTACTCCGTCCGGGCCGGTGTCAACATCGGTTCGCACAGCCTCGCCCGCCGATCTCCCGGAGACGCGCGCGGGCCCATCTGATGGGCCGTTCGGGCCTTGCACACGGCCCTGACACTCCGAACGGCACCCCCCGGGGTGAGGGCGGGATAAGGGACCGACATAATGTCGGTCGTGGCGACAGCAACGACAGTAGATACCGGGCACGCGCACCCGACGGTCAACCGGCCGAACCTCGTCAGCGTCGGAACCATCATCTGGTTGAGTTCCGAGCTGATGTTCTTCGCGGCCCTCTTCGCGATGTACTTCACCCTGCGATCCGTGACAGGCGCCGAGTACTGGAAGGAACAGGCTGACTTCCTGAACCTTCCCTTCTCGGCGACGAACACGACGATCCTGGTGCTGTCTTCGCTCACCTGCCAGCTCGGCGTATTCGCCGCCGAGCGCGGTGACGTGAAGAAGCTCAGGACGTGGTTCATCATCACGTTCGTCATGGGTGCGATCTTCATTGGCGGCCAGGTGTTCGAGTACACCGAGCTGGTCAAGCACGAGGGCCTGAGCCTCTCGTCCGGCCCGTACGGATCGGTGTTCTACCTGACCACCGGTTTCCACGGGCTGCACGTGACGGGCGGTCTCATCGCCTTCCTGCTGGTCCTCGGCCGGACGTACGCGGCCAAGAGGTTCACCCACGAACAGGCCACGTCGGCCATCGTCGTGTCCTACTACTGGCACTTCGTCGATGTCGTCTGGATCGGCCTCTTCGCGACGATCTACCTGATCAAGTAGCGAACACGTCGCCGGGCCCGTCCCGGCACTCCATCCAGAAACACCGACGCAGAAGATCCTGACACCCGGGGTAATCCGTGAAAAAGCTCTCCGCACGACGACGCCATCCGCTGGCGGCGGTCGTCGTTCTACTCTTCGCGCTGGCGGTCACTGGGGGGCTGTACGCCGCCTTCGCGCCCGCGGGCAATGCGCAGGCCGACGAAACCGCCCAGTCCCTCGCCATCGAGGAGGGCAAGAAGCTCTACGCCGTCGGCTGCGCAAGCTGCCACGGAACCGGCGGTCAGGGTTCCTCTGACGGCCCGAGCCTGGTGGGCGTCGGCTCCGCAGCCGTCGACTTCCAGGTGAGCACGGGCCGCATGCCCGCCCAGCAGCCCGGCGCCCAGGTGCCGAAGAAGCCCGTGATCTACAGCCAGGCGCAGACCGACCAGCTGGCCGCGTACATCGCGTCCCTCGGCGCCGGCCCGACCACGCCGACCGAGAAGCAGTACGACCCGGCGGGCGCCGACATCGCCAAGGGTGGTGAGCTGTTCCGCAACAACTGCGCGCAGTGCCACAACTTCACCGGCGAGGGCGGCGCACTGACGAACGGCAAGTACGCCCCGAACCTCGAGGGCGTCGAGCCGAAGCACATCTACGAGGCCATGCTCACCGGCCCGCAGAACATGCCCTCCTTCCCGGACAGCACCATGCCGGAGAAGCAGAAGAAGGACATCATCGCGTACCTCCAGAACGTCAACGGCGAGAAGTCGACCAGCCCCGGTGGCCTCAAGCTCGGTGGCCTCGGCCCCGTCTCCGAGGGCCTGTTCGGCTGGATCTTCGCTCTGGGTGCGCTGATCGCTGTCGCCGTCTGGGTCGCGGCCCACACCGCTAAGGCCAAGAAGTCATGAGTAGCCAAGACATTCCCGAAGAGAAGCACCTGCCGAGCGAGCAGGGCGACGCGCACCACGGTGGCGTGGCAGTGGCGGACGACCCGTTCGCAGACCCGGGTCTGCCGGTTCACAAGCCGCGCATCCAGGACATCGACGAGCAGGCCGCGAAGCGCTCCGAGCGCACGGTGGCCATGCTGTTCACCTTGTCGATGCTGGCCACGATCGGCTTCATCGCCTCGTTCGTGTCCATCCCGGTCGACAAGATCGTCTACATCTTCCCCATCGGGAAGGTGAGCGGGCTCAACTTCGCCCTGGGCATGACCCTGGGCACGGCGCTCTTCTGCATCGGCGCGGGAGCGGTCCACTGGGCCCGCACCCTGATGTCCGACGTGGAGATCGCCGAAGAGCGCCACAACATCGCGGCGACGCCCGAAGCCCGGGCCAAGGCCAAGCAGAACTTCAAGGACGGCGCCCGCGAGTCGTCCATCGGCCGCCGGCCGCTGATCCGCAACACGCTGCTCGGTGCGCTGGCCCTGCTGCCGCTCTCCGCCGTCGTGATCCTGCGCGACCTGGGCCCGCTGCCCGAGGACAAGCTCCGCAAGACGATCTGGGCCAAGGGCAAGCTGCTCATCAACCAGAACACGATGGAGCCGCTGCGTCCCGAGGACGTGCCCGTCGGTTCGCTGACCTTCGCCATGCCGGAAGGCCTGGAGGAGGACCAGCACGATTTCCAGAAGGAGATCGCCAAGGCCGCCCTGATGATCGTCCGCATCCAGCCGGAAGACATCAAGGACAAGCAGGAACTGGAGTGGTCCCACCAGGGAATCGTGGCCTACTCCAAGATCTGCACCCACGTCGGCTGCCCGATCAGCCTGTACGAGCAGCAGACGCACCACGTGCTCTGCCCGTGCCACCAGTCCACCTTCGACCTTTCCGACGGCGCCCGAGTCATCTTCGGCCCGGCTGGTCACGCGCTCCCGCAGCTGCGGATCGGCGTCAATGACGAAGGTTTCCTCGAGGCGCTCGGCGACTTCGAAGAGCCCGTCGGTCCTGCATTCTGGGAGCGCGGATGAGCACTGCCACAGAAACCAATGAACGCAAGGCTCCGGCCGGTGAGCGTGTCACCGACTGGATCGACGGCCGCATGGGCATTCACAGCCTCGGCAAGGCCGGCCTGCGCAAGATCTTCCCGGACCACTGGTCCTTCATGCTCGGTGAGATCTGCCTGTTCAGCTTCGTCATCATCATCCTCACGGGTGTGTACCTGACGCTGTTCTTCCACCCGAGCATGAACGAGGTCGTGTACCACGGCTCGTACGTCCCCATGCAGGGCGTAATGATGTCCGAGGCCTTCGCTTCGACGCTCGACATCAGCTTCGAACGCCGCGGCGGTCTGCTCATCCGGCAGATCCACCACTGGGCGGCGCTGATCTTCGTCGCGGCGATGATCGTGCACATGATGCGCGTCTTCTTCACCGGCGCGTTCCGCAAGCCGCGCGAGATCAACTGGATCTTCGGCTTCCTGCTGCTGGTCCTCGGCATGTTCACCGGTTTCACCGGTTACTCGCTGCCGGACGACCTGCTCTCGGGCACCGGTGTCCGCTTCATGCAGGGCGCGGTCCTGTCCGTGCCGGTCGTCGGCACGTACCTGTCGTTCTTCCTGTTCGGCGGGGAGTTCCCGGGCGGCGACTTCGTGGCCCGGTTCTACTCGGTCCACATCCTCCTGCTGCCGGGCATCATGATGGGCCTGATCGTGGCCCACCTGATCCTCGTCGTGTACCACAAGCACACCCAGTTCGCGGGTCCGGGCAAGACCGAGAAGAACGTCGTCGGCCTGCCGCTGCTGCCGGTCTACGCGGCCAAGGCCGGAGGCTTCTTCTTCCTGAACTTCGGCCTCATCGCGGCCATCTCGGCGATCGCGTCGATCAACCCGATCTGGGCCATCGGCCCGTACCGCCCGGACCACGTGTCCACCGGTGCGCAGCCCGACTGGTACATGGGTATGCCCGAAGGCCTGGTCCGTGCCATGCCGGGCTGGGAGGTCAACCTGTGGGGCCACACGCTCGTCCTGGGCGTGTTGATCCCGCTGATGCTCTTCCCGCTGGTGCTCGGCTCGATCGCCGTCTGGCCGTTCATCGAGTCCTGGGTCACCGGGGACAAGCGCGAGCACCACATCCTGGACCGCCCGCGCAACGTCCCGACCCGTACGGCCTTCGGTGTCGCCTGGATCGCGGAGTACATCGTGCTCCTCATCGGCGGTGGCAACGACATGTTCGCCCAGTACTTCCACATGTCGATCAACTCGATCACGTGGTTCGTCCGGATCGGCTTCTTCGTCGTCCCGGTGCTGGCCTTCATCGTCACCAAGCGGATCTGCCTCGGCCTGCAGCGCCGGGACCACGACAAGGTGCTGCACGGTCGCGAGACCGGCGTCATCAAGCGTCTGCCGCACGGTGAGTTCGTCGAGGTCCACGAGCCGCTCTCGCAGGGCAAGCTGCACCAGCTCACCGCGCACGACCAGTACGAGCCGATCGAGATCGGCCCGACGGTCGACGAGAACGGCGTCGAGCGCAAGGTGAAGCCGCTGGAGAAGCTCAAGGCCAAGCTGAGCAAGGGGTTCTACGCGGAGGGCAACCAGATTCAGAAGCCCACCGTGGAGGAGTACAAGGAGATCCAGAGCGGCCACGGCCACCACTGATTTCCCCAAGTCGCCACAGACATACGCGTGCCCCGCTGGTTTCCAGCGGGGCACGCGTGTTTTCCGTTCTCCGCGTCATGACTTCGTCGGCGCTTTAGCGCTTTCCCTCACGCTGCTCATTGGCACTCGATTGCCAAGACACGAGAGGGGGCAGTCCCATCACTGTTCCGATAGCCATCGACACGCCCATGAGCGCGGATACGGTCCGCAAGGCGGTGGGCGCAGTCCTGGAGGACTTCCTCACCGCCAAGGGCATCGCCAACGACAGACCGGAACTGCGCAGCCTGGCGGAGCTGCTCCGGGACTTCACCTCCGAAGGCAAGCGGCTGCGCCCGCTGCTCTGCGCGATCGGCTGGCAGGCTGTCGGAGGCGGTGCCGGCACGGAATCGCTGTTCCGCGTCGCGGCCTCTCTGGAAATGTTCCACGCCTTCACGCTGATCCACGATGACGTGATGGACCAGAGCGACACCCGCAGAGGGCGCCCCACCATCCACCAGTCCCTGGCCTCCCGCCACGGCGACCGGGAACCGGGCCGGCGCGACCGGCTCGGGGAGAACGCGGCGATCCTCGTCGGCGACCTGGCCCTGATCTGGTCCGACGAGCTGCTGTTCAAGGGCGCGGCGGCCGAGGACCGGCTGCTGCCCGTACTGCGGGTCGTCGCCGAGATGCGCACCGAGGTGATGCTGGGCCAGTACCTCGACCTGCGGGCCACCGGTGAACTGAGCGACGACGTCGACGCGACGCTGGTGGTGAACCGCTTCAAGACGGCGAAGTACACCATCGAGCGTCCCCTGCACATCGGCGCGGCCCTGGCCGGCGCGGACGAGGAGGCCATGGAGGCCTTCACGCGCTACGCCCTCCCGCTCGGCGAGGCGTTCCAGCTGCGCGACGACCTCCTCGGCGTGTACGGCGACCCGCGGCTGACCGGCAAGTCCCGGCTCGACGACCTGCGCGAAGCCAAGCGCACGACGCTCGTCGCCCTCGCGCTGGGCGCCGCGGACCCCGGGCAGGAGACCCGGCTGCGGGCGCTGATAGGCAACCCGCTGCTCGACGAGACGGACGCGGAGGAAGTGCGCGCGCTCTTCGCCGCGACCGGTGCCCGCGAGGGCGTGGAGCGGATGATCGAGGAGCGCCGCGCGCGGGCGGTCGGCGCCCTCGAAGGATCTCCGTTCACCCAGGAGGCGATCCGCGACCTGACGGACATCGCTGGTACGGCCACTGCGAGGAACTCATGACGACCACCAGCATGATGCGTTACTGGGCGGAGAGCACCGAGCGCTTCCGCGACCTCTTCACCCGCGACTTCCCCCACGAGCCCACCATGTGCGTGCTCGACGAGGCGGAGCTGCGGGAGGTCATCGACGCGTGCAACCGCGCCGTGGCGCCGCTCGGGAAGAACATCTCGGACGAGCGCTGGATCTCGTACATGGACGTGGTCCGCTGGTCCCAGAGCGCCCGCCACGTGAAGGACATGGAAGCCTTCAAGGCGGTCTGCATCCTCAACTGCGTGACCTTCGTGTGGGACGACATGGACCCGGCCCTCCACGACTTCGACGCCTTCCTGCCGGAGATCCGGAAGATCTGCGAGCACTACTACGAGGCGGACGAGGTCTGGTTCGCGTACGAGGCGGCCCGCGCCTTCGTGGTGAGCGACAACATGTTCCGGGACTCGGAAATCAAGAAGGTGCTCTGCGAGACGTCCCCGGAGCAGTACTTCCGATTCCGCGTGACCGACGTCGGCGTGGACTTCTGGATGAAGATGTCCTACCAGATCTACCGCCACGCGGATTTCTCCGAGCACGCCAAGAGCGGCCTCGCGGCCCGGATGACCACGCGCGGACTGGCGATCGTCAACGACTTCTATTCGTACGACAGGGAAATCGCCCTCGGGCAGGTCACCAACTGCTTCCGGCTCTGCGACGTCTCCGACGAGCGAGAGTTCAAGGAGTTCTTCGACGCCCGGCTCGCGGACATCGAAGAGGACGTCCGGTGCATCAAGGAGTTCGACCCGATCTCCCGCGACGTGATGCTGGACCTCATCTACGGCAACTTCATCTGGACGACCAGCAACAAGCGCTACAAGGCCGCCGTCAACGACGTCAACTCGCGGATCCAGTGAAAGGCGACCAGATGCTCGCCTCGGCCCCCCCTGTGTCCGCGCCGGACACGCGCGGCTGGACCGTGGCCAAGGCGCCCGGCGCCGTCCCCCTGCTCGGGCACACCCTCGCGCTCTGGAAGAACCCGCTCGGCTTCCTGGCGTCGCTGCCCGCCCACGGGGATCTGGTGGAACTGCGGCTGGGCCCCAAGCGCGCCTACCTCGCGTGCCATCCCGACCTCGTCCGGCACGTCCTGCTCAGCCCCCGCAAGTTCGACAAGGGAGGCGTGTTCGACAAGGCGAGGCAGCTGCTCGGCAACAGCCTCTCGGTCTCCCGGGGCGAGGAGCACCGGCGCCAGCGCCGGCTGATCCAGCCCGCGTTCCAGCCGGCCAAGCTCGCCGCCTACACCAACTCGGTGGCAGCGGACACCGCCCGGACCATCGGCTCCTGGCAGCCCGGCCAGGTACTGGACGTCTCCGACGCGATGCACGTCCTGCTGATGCGCGTCGCCGCGCGGACCCTGTTCTCCGCCGGGCTGGACGACAGCACCACGGACGAGGCCCGCGAGTGCCTGCGCACCGTGTCCCAGGGCATCTACAAGCGGACCGTCGCGCCCGTCGGCGTCATGGAGAAACTCCCCACGCCCGGCAACCGCCGCTACGACGAGTCCAACCGCAGGCTCCGGGAGATCGTCGACGAGATGATCAAGGCGCGGAGGGGCCACGAGGGCGGTGACGAGGACCTGCTCTCCATCCTGCTGAACGTGGAGCACCCCCAGACCGGGGAACGCCTGAGCGAGGCCCAGATCCTCGACCAGGTGGTGACCTTCCTCGTCGCGGGCAGCGAGACGACCGCCTCCACCCTCGCCTTCGTCTTCCACCTGCTGGGCCGCCATCCCGAGGCGGAGCGGCGGATGCAGGAGGAGATCGACCGGGTCCTCGACGGCCGGCCTGCCGTCTTCGACGACCTGCAGGACCTCCCGTACACCAAGGGAGTCATCACCGAGGCCCTGCGGCTGTACCCGCCGTCGTGGCTGTCGATGCGGGTGGCCGCCGAGGACGTGGAGATCGGCGGCCACCGGATCGCCGAGGGAACGATGATCATGTACAGCTCCTACGCGCTGCACCACAACGCGGAGCTGTTCCCCGACCCGGAGCGCTTCGACCCCGAGCGCTGGCTCCCGCCCCGCCTCGCGGAAGTCCCCAGGGGCGCGCTGGTGCCCTTCGGGCACGGCGCCCACAAGTGCATCGGAGACGTCCTGGCCCTGGCCGAGACCACGCTCATCGTCAGCACGATCGCTGGCGGCTGGCGGCTGCGCCCCGTACCCGGTACGCAACTGCGGCCACAGCCCAAGGCCACGCTGGAGCCCGGGCCCCTGCCCATGAGGTGCGAACCGCGCCACCGCAAGACGAAGGACACGGACGGATGAAAACGCTGCGGGACAAGACGGCGACCCGCGAGTGGCGGGTCGCCCGGGCGCCGGGCATGCTCCCGCTGCTCGGCAACGCGCTGTCCATGGGCAGGGACCCCGTCCGGTTCCTGTCCTCGCTGCCGCGCCACGGAGACCTGGTCGAACTGCGGATCGGCGGCAAGCGGACCTTCCTGCCCTGCCACCCCGAGCTCGTCCAGCAGGTGCTGCTGAACGCCCGCGTCTTCGACACGGGCGGGCCCATGAAGGAGAAGGCCCGGCCGATCCTGGGCAACGGCCTGATCACCTCCGACCGGACCGACCACAAGCGCCAGCGCCGGCTGGTGCAGCCGGCCTTCCACCCGGCCCGGATCGCCACGTACGCGCACGTGATGCACGAGGAGGTGCAGGCGCAGGCCGGCACGTGGCAGGCCGGGCAGGTCGTCGACGTCAACGAGGTGACCCAGGCACTGACCGCCCGGATCACCGCGCGGGCCCTGTTCGCCCTCGACATCGCCCCGCACGCGGTCGCCGTCATCCAGCACTGCCTGCCGGTCATCGTCCGCGGGGCCTACCGCAACGCGGTGGATCCGACGGGCCTGCTGGCGAAGCTGCCGACCCCGGCCAACCGGGAGTTCAAGCGGGCGCTGGAGCAGATGCACCGGCTGATCGACGGGATCGTCGAGGACTACCGCACGGCGGACCGGGACCGCGGCGACCTGGTGTCGGCCCTGCTCGCGGCCGAGGACCCGGAGAGCGGCGAGAAGCTCTCCGACCAGGAGATCCACGACCAGGTCATGACGCTGCTGCTCGCCGGTATCGAAACCACGGCCTCCGCCCTGACCTGGGCGTTCCACCTGCTCGCGCAGAACCCGGAAGCCGAGGCGCGGCTGCACGCGGAGGTGGACGAGGTGCTGGGGGACCGGTCCCCCGAGTACAAGGACCTGCCCGACCTGCGCTACACGCAGCGGGTCTTCACCGAGACGCTGCGGCTGTACCCGCCCGCCTGGCTCTACACCCGCACCACGACCACGGCCACCGAGCTGGGTGGCGCCCGGCTCCAGCCGGGCGACGACATCATCATCAGCCCGTACGTACTGCACCGGATCCCCGAGCTGTTCGCCCGCCCGGAGCACTTCGATCCGGACCGCTGGCTCCCCGACCGGGCCAAGGACGTGGCTCGCGGCGCCTACGTGCCGTTCGGCGCGGGCAGCCGCAAGTGCATCGGCGACGTCTTCGGGATCACCGAGGCCACCCTGGCGCTGGCGGCCATCGCCTCCCGGTGGCGGCTGCGCCCCCTGCCGGGTACGCGCGTCACGCCGAGACCGCACATGAGCCTTTCCACCGGGCCCCTGCCCATGCGGGTGGAGCCGCGCTGATCGCGCTGCGGTACGGCGAGCCGGGCCCCGGAGAACGGGGACCGGCTCGCGCACGCGTGCGATGGCGCAGTTCCGATCTTCCGTGTCCGCCCCTCGGGACGGGGCTCTTTGCCGTCTCCGCGGCTGGATAGGCTGAAGGCCTTCCCATTCGCGTGGACCATCAGGAGCGGACCATGAACGTTGTGACCCCGGCAGGCGGCGACAGCGTGGCGGCCCGCGGCTGGCCGGGTGTCCTCGACGCCCTGCTGTCCGGCCGGGACCTCGGCGCCGACGACACGGCCTGGGCGATGGACCGGATCATGCGGGGAGAGGCCACCGACGCCCAGATCGCCGGCTTCGCGGTCGCGCTCCGGGCCAAGGGGGAGACGGTCGCGGAGATCAGCGGCCTCGTACGGGCGATGTACGCGCACGCGAACCTGATCGAGGTGCCGGGCCGGACGGTGGACATCGTCGGCACCGGCGGCGACGGCGCCAAGACGGTCAACATCTCCACGATGTCGGCGATCGTCGTGGCCGGTACGGGCGCCAAAGTGGTCAAGCACGGCAACCGCGCCTCCTCCTCGGCGAGCGGATCCTCGGACGTCCTGGAGAAGCTGGGGGTCAACCTCGACCTCACCCCGGCGCGGGTCGCCGAGGTCGTCGAGGAGGCCGGGATCACCTTCTGCTTCGCGGTCAAGTTCCACCCCGCGCTGCGGCACGTGGCGGCGGCCCGCAAGGAGCTGGGCATCCGGACGACCTTCAACTTCCTCGGCCCGCTGACGAATCCGGCCAAGGTCCGGGCGCAGGCCACCGGTGTCGCCGACGCCCGTATCGCCCCGATCGTGGCGGGCGTGCTGGCCGAGCGCGGCTCCTCGGCGCTGGTCTTCCGCGGCGACGACGGCCTCGACGAGCTCACCACCACGTCGACCTCGCGGGTCTGGTGGGTGCGCGACGGCAAGGTGGCGGAGCAGGGCTTCGACCCGCGCGACGTCGGCATCCCGCTGGTCGACGTCTCCGCGCTGCGCGGGGAGGACGCCTCGTACAACGCGGACGTCGCCCGCCGCCTCCTGGCCGGCGAGAGGGGCCCGGTCCGCGACGCGGTGCTGCTGAACTCGGCGGCCGCCCTGGTCGCCCTCGACCCGGGTACGGGCACGCTGGAGGAGCAGCTCGCGGCGGGCATCGCGAAGGCGGCGGAGGCGATCGACTCGGGTGCGGCCCGGGCGGCGCTCGCGCGGTGGGTGGCGGCCAGCAACAGCTGACCGTCGCAGCACTGGATCCAGCCAAGATCCGGACGGGATCCCGGTCCGCCATGTGGACCGGGGTCTTGCGTCCGGGGGATCTTGTGGCAGGATGCTCAGCAGGTCACGAGTGACAGCGCTTTGCCCCGGCTCGCTGTCCGGCAACCCTCCTTCCGTGGCGGGGTGCCCCGGGTGATGACCAGGTCGTAGGCAGTGAGGTCTACGGCAAGCGCGGATCCCTCGAATCACCAGGGGTCCTGGTCTCTCGAGGAGCGTTTTCCGTGAGCAAGCGAATGCGATAGGGCGACTCCGCCCCTTCTTCAACCCTCGGAACAGGGTCACTTCCGCGTACCCCGAGTACGCCACCCCGACGCCGAGGCATTCCCGTACCCCGGACGGCCGCAGCGTCGTACCCGCGTACGGGCACTCCGAAGCCATTCAGACCTGCCTGCCGGGAGATATCGCCATGTCCGCGACCCTGTCCGCGTCCGCCAACTCGGGCGCCACCACCGCTGCCACCGCCGCCGCCGACCCCGCCTGTGCCGAGCCGCTGCCGGTCCTCGGCCGCGACGTCACCGTGCCGCTCGTCACCGGCGGTGAAGTCACCTACGCCGCCCTCGACTACGCGGCGAGCGCCCCCGCCCTGCAGCGCGTCTGGGACGACGTGGCCGCCTACGCCCCGTACTACGGCAGCGTGCACCGCGGCGCCGGATACCTCTCGCAGCTCTCCACGGACTTGTTCGAGCAGAGCCGCGTCACGGTCGCCGAGTTCCTCGACTGCCGGGCGTCCGACCAGGTGATCTTCACCCGGTCCACCACCGACTCCCTCAACCTGCTCGCCGCCGTGCTGCCGGCCGACTGCCAGGTCTTCGTCTTCGAGACCGAGCACCACGCCTCGCTGCTGCCCTGGACGAACGCGCAGGTCACCTTCCTCAACGCCCCCCGCACCCCGGGCGAGGCCGTCGCCACCCTGGAGCGGGCCCTCGCCGACCGCGACCCCTACGGGCCGGCCCTGGTCTGCGTCACCGGCGCCTCCAACGTCACCGGCGAGCTGTGGCCCGTCAAGGAGCTCGCCGCCGCCGCGCACGCCCACGGCGCCCGCATCGTCCTGGACGCCGCCCAGCTGGCCCCGCACCACCCCGTCTCCGTGCAGGAGCTCGACGTGGACTGGGTGGCCTTCTCCGGGCACAAGCTCTACGCGCCGTTCGGCTCGGGCGTGCTGGCCGGCCGCGCGGACTGGCTGCGGGAGGCCGAGCCGTACCTCGCCGGCGGCGGCGCCTCCCGCAAGGTGGCCCGCCGCGAGGACGGGGGCGTCGACGTCGAGTGGCACACCACCGCCGCCCGCCACGAGGCCGGCTCCCCGAACGTCATCGGCGTCTACTCCATCGCCTCCGCCTGCAAGGCCCTCAACGAGGCCGGCTTCGAGAGCCTCGTCGCCCGCGAGCGGCACCTCATCGCCAAGGTCCGCGGCGGCCTCGCCGAGGTCCCGGCGGTCCGCGTCCTGTCCCTCTTCGGCGACGACGCCCCGCGCGTCGGCGTCATCTCCTTCGTGGTGGACGGCTGGAACAGCTCCCACTTCGCGGCCGCGCTCTCCGCCGAGTACGGGATCGGCGTGCGCGACGGCCTCTTCTGCGCCCACCCGCTGGTCCGCACCCTGCTGGGCAGCGAGCCGCAGGCCCAGGGCGAGTGCGGAGCCCCGGAGGCGGCGCCGGGGGAGCGGTCGCTGAACGCGATCCGCGTCAGCTTCGGCGCCGGCACCCCCGACGAGCACGTCGAGCGGTTCGTCCGCGCGGTCAAGGAGCTCGTCGCGGACGGTGCGAAGTGGCAGTACCGCACCGAAGAGGGCCGCTGCGTCCCGGCCGTCTGAGCCGGGACCGAGCGGACGGTGCGGGAGGGGCCGGGCGGGAGGGTCCGGGCGTCAGGCCCGGGCCGCCGGCCGGTACGTGCACACCTGCGCGCCCGTGGGCGCGGTGACCGAGGAGACCAGTTCCAGGGTCCGCAGGCCGCCGTCCGCCGGGAAGATGGACTTGCCGCCGCCGAGCAGGACCGGCATGACGATGAGCCGCAGTTCGTCGACCAGGCCCTCGCTCAGCAGGGTCCGCGCCAGCGTGGGGCTGCCCATGACCACGAGGTCGCCGCCGTCGGCCGCGTGCAGCTCGCGGATCCGGGCGACGGCCTCGGCGCCGGGGACGAGCGTGGTGTTGTTCCACGTCAGGTCAGAGGTGCCCAGGGTGGCGGACACGACGTACTTGGGGATCTCGTTCATCTGATCGGCGAAGGGGTCCCCGGCCCGCTCCGGCCAGGCCGCCGCCATCGTCTGCCACGTGCGGCGCCCGAACAGCAGTGCCTCGGCCTTGGCGGTCACCTCGGCGAAGGCGCCGCCCACCACCTCCGCGTCGAAGAACGGGTGCGACCAGCCGCCGTGGGCGAATCCGCCGTCGTTGTCCTCGCCCGCGCCTCCGGGTGCCTGGACGACACCGTCGAGGCTGATGAACTCGCTGATGACGATGCGCATGGGGTGTTCTCCTCGATATCGGGCTCGGGCACGGTCTTCGCGCCCGGTCTACGGCAGTACAGACCGCCGCCCTGCCGAGAACTCATCGCACCACGCGACACAGAATCTGTGACCCGGGTCACATGGACCCGAGGGGTTCAGGCGTCCAGGCCGATCGCGAACGCCGCTTCCAGGTCGTGCTGGGAGTACGTACGGAACGCGACGTGCGTGTCCGTCGCCTCGACACCGGGGATCTTGCTGATGCGGCCCGGGATGATGTCCGCCAGGTTCTCGTGGCGGGCCACGCGGACCAGCGCGATGAGGTCGTACGTACCCGTGACGGAGTAGACCTCGCTGACGTTTTCCAGCGCGGCGATGGCCTCGGCGATCTCGGGGATCCGGTCCACGCTGGTCTTGATGAGCACGATCGCGGTGATCACGGTTGGCTGTCTCCCTCGCCGGCAGTCACTGGTCGACTCACTCTAGCCCCACGCCTGTAGCGCACCCACGCGTAGAGGAAGCCCACCGAGAAGCCCACCACATGGGCCAGATAGGCGACTCCCGGGCCGCTTCCCGCGCGGTGCGCCGCCAGCCACTGCAGGGCGAACCAGAACATCAGGACGATCCACGCCGGGAACCGCAGCGGCAGGAAGAACAGGAACGGGAACAGGCTCGTCACCCGCGCCTTGGGGAACAGGCACATGAAGGCCCCCAGCACCGCCGAGATCGCCCCGGAGGCCCCGACGAGGGTCTGGTCGGAGGAGGCGTTGGCCGCCGCGTACGCCGCCAGGGCGATGTAGCCCGTACAGACGCAGAAGACGAGGAACCCGGCCCTGCCCATGCGCTGCTCCGTCATCGCCCCGAAGACGAAGAGGAAGAGCATGTTGCCCAGCAGGTGGAGCCAGCTGCCGTGGACGAACAGGGCGGTCAGCGGGGTCAGCAGCGCCCGGCCGCTGCCGGCGAACAGTTCGTCCGGGACCACGCCCCAGCGCCGGAAGTAGGCCGTTCCCGTCGTCAGCAGCTGATCGCCCGACCCGTAGACCGGGTTCAGCCCCGACGCCGGGCTGAGGAGGAACACCACACAGCAGCTCGCGATCAGCGCGTGGGTGACCACCGGTCCCCGGAAGGCCTCGCGTACGGCCTGCCACCTTACGATCATGCGACCGAGCATGACCCAGCCGGACCCGCCCGCGAGTGCGGCAGGCCGTAGGGTAACGAGCTACGCACGTATCTGTACTGCACAGTCGTGTACGACATAGAAGGAGAGAGCGGCCTGATGACGGTTCCCCTGCCGACCGACACCACCCGGTGGCGCTGCACCCTGTGCGGCAACCTGACGCGCTTCGACGTCACCCGTTCGTCGAAGGTCGTCGAGTACGTCCACCTGGACCTCGCCGGGGAGCCCAAGGTCGAGGAGCGCGAGGTGGTCAATGAGACCATCGAGTCGGTGCGCTGCCGCTGGTGCAACGCGGTGGACCAGATCGAGCTCGTGGACAGGCCGGGCGCGGACTCCTGACGGAGCCCCGCCCGCAGGTGAATGACGGTAGGGGTGACGGATTGTGGAGCCAGCAAGCGGCGCTGAGCCGGCCGACGCGGCCGGCGACGCCGCCGAGGTGCTCGACCGCCCGCTGCCGGAAGGCGTGCGGCGCCGGGTCGTCGCGCTCGTCTCGGACGCCTTCGGCGGACTGACGGTCGCGGACCTCCCGGCACAGCTGCGCCAGTACGCGCGGTTCACCCCGACGCGGCGCGCCAAGTTCGCGGGCAACGCCATGGCGACGGCCGTGGAGAGCGACCCCGTCTTCCGGGGCCGGGTCGCGGAGAAGCTCCGCGAGGCGCAGGCCGACCTGGCCGGGGCGCTGGAGTCGGGCGCCCCGCCCGCCGCCGCCGACCCGCTGGACGTGGCGGCCGCCGCGTACGTCCTGCGGCCGGCCGGCTGGGCCAAGCTCGTGGCCGCCGCCGGCGAGGAGGCGCAGCGCGCCGACGCCGAACGGGTCGGCGAGGAGACCCGCCGGGAGATGGAGCGCCTGCGCGAGGAGCTGGCCCACGTACGGGAACTGCAGCGCGCGGGCGGCGACCAGGTGCGGGCCGAGCTGGAGACGGCCCGCAAGGAAGCGGAATCGCTTCAGCGCAAGCTGCGCAGCGCCCTGAGCGACGTCAAGCGGGGCGACGCGGCCCTGCGCAAGGTCAACGCCGAGGTCGACGGCATTCGCGCCGAGGCGGCCGCGCGCGTGGCCGCGGCCGAGAGCGAGACCCGGCGGCTCAAGTCCCGTCTCGCGGAGGTGGAGTCGGCGCTTGAGACCTCGCGCCGGGCCACCCGCGAGGGGCGCAGCATCGAGGACATGCGGCTGCGGCTGCTGCTGGACACCGTGCTGGACGCGGCCGCGGGGCTGCGCCGGGAGCTCGCGCTGCCGCCGGTGTCCACGCGGCCCGCCGACACGGTGGAGGCGGTGGAGCCGGGCCGGATGACCCCGAAGGACATCGCGGCGCGCGCGCTGTCGGAGACCGACCCGGCGCTGCTGGACCAGCTGTTGGCGCTGCCCCAGGCGCATCTGGTGGTCGACGGCTACAACGTCACCAAGACCGGCTACCCGACGATGCCGCTGGAGAAGCAGCGGCTGCGGCTGCTGGGCGGGCTGTCGATGCTCGCCGCGCAGACGGGCGCCGAGATGACCTGTGTCTTCGACGGGGCGGAGCTGGCGGCCCCCGTGCTGCTCGCGCCGCCGCGCGGGGTGCGGGTGCTGTTCTCGAAGGCCGGGGTGACGGCGGACGAGCTGATCCGCCAGCTGGTGCGCGCCGAGCCGCCGGGCCGGCCGGTGGTCGTGGTCTCCACGGACCGCGAGGTCGCCGACGGGGTGGCCAAGGCCGGGGCGCGGCCGGTGACGTCCGCCTTGTTGCTGAAGCGGCTTTCGCGCGTTTCGTAACCGTCGGCCGGTATGCCGGAATTGGCATGCGATCGGGAGGACGGACCGTCAAGTCGTCGGCACAGAGCGTGCACTGTAGGTAAAGAAGCTGGTCGGAGGGCGAGTTTTTTCCCGACAGGATTTGAACTGATCACAGAGAGGTCACTAGTGTCAGGTCAAACCTTCGTGCGGTAGTTCACTCATTCGGGGTGGCAGCGAAGGTGTCGCCGAGCTTGCGTTCTTCGGCGGCTCTAGGAAGAAGGAGCTCGCCTTCGTGGCGTCCCACCGTCGACCCAAGCAGCCGACCCGCACTCGCGTGACCGTGCTTACCGTTACAGCGGCCGCGGCCGTAGCCCTCTCCGGCCAGGCTGCGAACGCCGCCCCGGCCAAGCCGAGCAAGGACGAGGTCAAGGCGAAGGTCGACGCCCTCTACGAAGAGGCGGAGCAGGCCACCGAGAAGTTCAACGGGGCCCAGACGCGCCAGGACGGCCTCGAGAAGGAGATCGGGCAGCTCCAGGACCAGGTCGCCCGCGGCCAGGGGGATCTCAACACCCTGCGCGGCACCATCGGTTCGATGGCCAACGCCCAGTACCGCACCGGCGGCATAGACCAGTCCCTCGCGCTGTTCCTCTCCGCCGACCCCGACAACTACCTGGACAAGGCCTCCACGCTTGAGCAGTTGAGCGGCAAGCAGGTCGAGGCGGTCCAGAAGATCCAGGCCAAGCAGCGCGGCCTCGCGCAGCAGCGCCAGGAGGCCGCCGGCAAGCTCGCCGACCTCGACGCCACCCGCAAGGAGCTGGCCGAGAAGAAGAAGATCTCGACGGACAAGCTCGCCGAGGCCCAGGCCCTCCTCAACACCTTGACCGCGCAGGAGCGCGCGCAGCTCAAGGAGGAGGCCAAGAAGGCGGGCGGCAGCGCGGCCGAGCAGGCCGAGCTCAGCAACGTGAAGGGTTCCGGCCGGGCCGCGGACGCGCTGCGGGCCGCCGTGACCAAGAACGGCATGTCCTACGTCCGCGGCGGCACCGGCCCGAACGCGTTCGACTGCTCCGGCCTCACGCAGTGGGCCTACAAGCAGGCCGGGATCACCATCGGGCGCACCACCTTCGACCAGGTCAAGAACGGCCGGAAGGTCAGCCTGAGCGAGCTCCAGCCCGGAGACCTGGTCTTCTACTCGAACCTCCAGCACGTCGGGCTGTTCGCGGGCAACGGCAAGGTCTTCCACGCCGCCAACCCGAGCGCCGGCGTCCTGTACGGCTCCCTCAGCGGATTCGCATACGGGGTCCGCGTCGGCGGCTGACGCCCCCGGACCCGACCGGGCGCGCCGCACACCGCCCATCCGGGCGAATTCCCGGGCCCCGCTCTGACCACACGCCCCGCCGGTGACCTGCGTCTCCGGCGGGGCGTCACTGTGTGTGCCCGCCGGAGGTCGTTGGCCGGTGCCCGTCGGCGCCGCTACTGTCTGCCAGCGCGGAACCCGGCACACGTCCGTCCACGGGGGACGGACCCGGTCCCGCGCAGCGGAAGGGAGCGGTTTCACGTGGCGTCCCATCGCCGGCCCGGGCCCAGCGGCCTCGACCGGAACACGAAGGTCACCGTCCTCACCGCCGCCGCGGCAGGAGCCGCGGTCGCCATGACGGGCGCACCCGCGAGCGCGGCCCCAGGACTTCCGTACGAGCCCTCGGCCGGCGCCCGCGCCCAGGTCGACCGGCTCTTCGAGGAGGCCGAGCAGGCCACCGAGCGCTTCAACCAGGCGGGCGAGAAGGCCGACAAGCTCCGCATCGAAGTCGGCCGGGTCCAGGACGCGGTGGCCCGCGGCCAGGACCGCATCAACACCATGCGCGGCGTGCTCGGCGCCTACGCCGGAGCCCAGTACCGGGCGGGCGGCATCGACCCCGCCGTCGAGCTGATGCTCTCCGACGACCCCGACGACTACCTCGCCAAGGCCGCCGCCCTCGACCGGCTGACCGGCCGCCAGGCCCGGCAGCTCGACGAACTGCACTCCGAGCAGCACCGGCTGGGCCAAGAGCGCGAGGAGGCCACCCGCAAACTCGCCGCACTCGACGCCCTGCGCGCCGACGTCGCGAAGGAGAAGCGCGCCGTCACCGCCAAGCTCGCCGCCGCCCGCCGGCTGCTGAACGCGATGCCCACCCAGGAGCGCGCCGACTTCGAGCGGGCCTCGCGCTCCGACGGCCGCCCCGAGGGCCTGCCCGACCTCTCCGACGCGTCCTCCCTGGGCCCCTCCTCCGGCCGCGCCGCGACCGCCGTGACGGCGGCCCGCTCAGCCGTCGGGCGGCCCTACGTATGGGGTTCCACCGGCCCCACCGGCTTCGACTGCTCCGGGCTGATGGTGTGGTCCTACCGCCAGGCGGGCGTCGCGCTGCCGCGGACCTCGCAGGCGCAGCGGCACGCAGGGCGCCGAGTCCCGCTCTCGGAGGCGCGCCCGGGCGACCTGGTGACGTACCGCTCGGACGCCAGCCACGTCGGCATGTACGTGGGCAACGGCCAGGTGGTGCACGCCCCGTACCCGGGGGCGCGGGTGCGCTACGACCCGGTCGGGATGATGCCGGTGTCCTCGGTGACACGGCCCTGAGGGTGCTTCTGCGTACGATCGGGTGATGTTCCCGGGCCTGGGTCTTCTCCGCCGTCCGCGCCGTCTCCTTCCGCGCGCACTGCCGCTGGTACTGCTGTGCGCGCCGCTCGCCGGCTGCCAGGCCGGTTCGGCTCCCGGTTCCGCTTCCGGTTCCGCTTCGCACCCGGTGAGCGCCACCGAACGGGACGTCCGCGGCGCCGTCGCCGCCTGGGCGGCGGCCCCTCCCGAGCGGCTCTCCGCGATCCCGCTGGAGGGCTGGTCCTACGAGGTCTCCTCGGTCCGCGAGGAAGGCGTACGGGCCTTCGCGCGGGCGCGGCTGAGCTACCGGCTCACCGGCTACGACGTCGCCGCCCCCGCCGGATCGGCCCGCGAGGTCGAACTCGCCCGAGACACGGGCACCTGGAGCGTGGTGGCCGACCGGCCCGCCCCGGGCGCGCCGCCGCAGCTGTGGGACCAGGGCACGGTGACCGTGGAGCGCGGGGCGCGCGCCCTGGTGCTCGGCGGGGCCGGCCAGAGCTCCGCCGCCCTGTCCGCGGTCGCCGCCGAGGCCGATGTCGCGGTCCCCGCCGCGAGCGCCGCGTGGCCGGGTCGCTGGGCGGGCCGGGTCGTGGTGCTGGTCCCCGGATCGCTGGACGCGATGGCGGCCCTGCTGGGCCGGCCGGCCGACGAGTACCGGGGCCTGGGCGCCGTCACCACCGGGCGGACCGGCCCGGGTCCGGCCCCCGCCGACCGGGTCGTCGTCAACCCGGAGGGGTACGCGCAGCTCACGGCGGAGGGCCGCCAGGTCATCCTGACCCACGAGACCACCCACGTCGCCACCCGCGCCGCGACGACCGCCCGGACCCCGCTGTGGCTCTCCGAGGGCTTCGCGGACTGGGCGGCGTACCGCGGCGGCCGCCGCACCCCCGCTGAGGCCGCCCCGGCGCTCGCCAGGGCGGTGCGCCGGGGCGACGTGCCGGGCGCGCTCCCCGCGAACGAGGCCTTCGCCTTCGGCGGGGACGCGGACGCGCTGGCGCGGTCGTACGAGGGCTCCTGGCTGGCCTGCCGGCTCATCGCGGACAAGTGGGGCGAGGCGGCGCTCGTCGATCTGTACGAGAGGGCCGGACGCGAGTCGCTGCCCGCGGCCCTGGAGGAGGCCCTCGGCACGGACGGCGGGGAACTGACCCGGGCCTGGAGGGAGGAGCTGCGCCGCGAGCTCCGGTAGGGTCGCGAAGCGATGCACAAGACGCTGATCGTGACCAACGACTTCCCGCCGCGACCGGGGGGCATCCAGGCCTTCCTCCACAACATGGCACTGCGGCTGGACCCCGACCGCGTCGTCGTCTACGCCTCCACCTGGAAGAACTCCGCCGAGGGCCGGGAAGCAACCGCCGCCTTCGACGCGGAGCAGCCCTTCCAGGTCGTGCGCGACCGTACGACGATGCTGCTGCCCACCCCGCGGGTGACCCGCCGGGCGGTCGGCCTGCTGCGCGAACACGGCTGCGAGTCGGTGTGGTTCGGCGCGGCGGCCCCGCTGGGCCTGATGGGCCCGGCGCTGCGCCGGGCCGGCGCCCAGCGGATCGTGGCGACCACGCACGGGCACGAGGCGGGCTGGGCCCAGCTGCCGGGCGCGCGGCAGCTGCTGCGGCGGATCGGCGAGGGCACGGACACGCTGACCTACCTGGGCGAGTACACGCGCTCGCGGATCGCCTCGGCCGTGACGGACCGGGCGGCGGCGCGGATGACGCAGCTCCCGCCCGGAGTCGACGAGAAGACCTTCCACCCCGGGTCGGGCGGCGACGAGATCAGGGCCCGGCTGGGGCTGTCGGACCGGCCCGTGGTGGTGTGCGTCTCCCGCCTCGTCCCCCGCAAGGGCCAGGACACGCTGATCGAGGCGATGCCGCGGATCCTGGCGGCCGTACCCGACGCCGTACTGCTCATCGTGGGCGGCGGACCGTACGAGGCGGACCTGCGGGCGCTGGCCGCCTCCACGGGGGTCGCCGAGTCGGTCGTCTTCACGGGCGCGGTCCCGTGGTCGGAACTGCCCGCCCACTACGGCGCCGGGGACGTCTTCGCGATGCCGTGCCGCACCCGGCGGGGCGGGCTGGACGTGGAGGGCCTGGGCATCGTCTACCTCGAAGCCTCCGCGACGGGCCTGCCGGTGGTCGCGGGCGACTCCGGCGGGGCCCCGGACGCGGTGCTCGACGGGGAGACCGGCTGGGTGGTGCCCGGCGGCGCCCCGGCGGACGCGGCGGACCGCGTCGTCGCCCTGCTCCGGGACCCCGACCTGCGCCGCAGCATGGGCGAGCGCGGCCGCGCCTGGGTCGAGGAGAAGTGGCGCTGGGACCTGCTGGCGGACCGCCTGCGCGAGCTGCTCTGACCCCGTCCCCCGGTCCGCCCCTGCCCACGGCCCCGGCGGACGACGCCTCTGACTGTCACTCAGATGTGTGTCAATACGGACTCTGTGGGTATGGGGCGATCCGCCCCATCATGCCGCCATGACACCAAAACTGACGCGTCGTCACCTGCTGGGGATCGGCGCCCTCCAGACGGCGGCGGCCCTCGGCTTCACCCGCATCGGCCTGCAGTCCGCGGCCGCCGCCGAACCGGCGGCCGCGAGCTACGCCCCCGCCATCGTCGTCGGCTCCGGCTACGGCTCCGCCGTCGCCGCGCTGCGCCTCGGACAGGCCGGAGTGCGGACCGTCGTGCTGGAGATGGGCCGGCTCTGGGACACCCCCGGGTCCGACGGGAAGATCTTCCCCTCCACCTCCGCACCCGACCAGCGCTCCATGTGGTTCCGCAACCGCACCGAGGCCCCGCTCGCCCAGTTCCTCTGGCTGGACGTGGTCAACCGCAACATCAGCCCGTACCCCGGCGTCCTGGACCGCGTGAACTACGGGGCCATGTCGGTGTACGTGGGCCGCGGTGTCGGCGGCGGCTCCCTCGTCAACGGCGGCATGGCGCCCACGCCGAGGCGCTCGTACTTCACCGAGGTCATGCCCCGGGTGGACGCCGACGAGATGTACGGCACGTACTACCCCCGCGCCCGCGCCATGCTCGGGGTCAACGACATCGACCCGGCCTGGTTCGAGTCCACGGAGTGGTACCGCTTCGCCCGGATCTCCCGCAAGCACGCCCACAACGCCGGTCTGAAGACCACCTTCGTCCCCAACGTCTACGACTTCGAGTACATGAAGCGCGAGGCAGCCGGCACCGCGACCAAGTCCGCGCTCGCCGGAGAGGTCATCTACGGCAACAACCACGGAAAGAAGAGCGTCGACAAGACCTACCTCGCCGCCGCCCTCGGCACGGGCAACGTCACCATCGAGACGATGCAGCGCGTGGTCGGCGTACGGCAGGACCCGGCCGGCGGCTACGTCCTGACCGTCCGGACCAGCGACCTCGCCGGCCGCGTCACCCAGGTCCGCGAACTCGGCTGCAAGCAGCTCTTCCTCGGCGCCGGCAGCCTCGGCACCACCGAGATCCTGCTGCGGGCCCGAGAGACCGGCACGCTGCCCGCCCTGAACGACAAGGTCGGGCTCGGCTGGGGCCCCAACGGCAACGTCATGACCGCCCGCGCCAACCACCTGTGGGACACCGTGGGGGCCAACCAGGCCACCATGCCCGCCCTGGGCATCGACGACTGGGACAACGCCTCGAACCCGGTCTTCGCCGAGATCGCCCCGCTCCCGATGGGGATCGAGCACTGGATCTCGATGTACCTGGCCATCACCAAGAACCCGGAGCGCGGGCGGTTCACCTACGACGCCGCCAGCGACTCGGCGAAGCTCCAGTGGACCCGGGACCAGAACACCCCGTCCGTCCAGTCGGCCAAGAAGCTCTTCGACCGGGTGAACCGGGCCAACTTCACCATCTACCGGTACGACCTCTTCGGCGACAACAAGAACTTCGCCGACAACTTCACCTACCACCCGCTGGGCGGCTGCGTCCTCGGCGACGCGACCGACGACTTCGGCCGCGTCAGGGGCTACCAGGGTCTGTACGCCATCGACGGCTCGCTGGTGCCCGGATCGCTCGGCGTGAACCCCTTCGTGACCATCACCGCGCTCGCGGAGCGAAACATGGCCAGAGTCCTCGCCGAGGACCCGCGCTGATCAGCGGCCTCCGGCCGCGGACCGTCAGGCCCGTCAGCCCCGGTAGAGGGCTTCGATCTCGTCCGCGAAGTCCTTCGCCACCACATTCCGCTTGAGCTTCAGCGAAGGCGTGATGTGCCCCGACTCCTCCGTGAACTGGGAGGGCAGAATGCGGAATTTCCGCACCGATTCCGCCTTGGAAACCGCCGCGTTGCCGTCGTCCACGGCCTTCTGGACGGCGGCGATGAGGTCCGCGTCCTCGCGCAGCTCCGCGGCCGTCACACCGGCCGGCTTGCCGTGCTCGGCGGCCCAACGGCCGAGGAACTCCTCGTCGATGGTGACCAGCGCGGCCACGAACGGCCGCGCGTCGCCGACCACCATGCACTCCGCGACCAGCGCGTGCGCCCGGATCCGGTCCTCGATCACCGCGGGCGCCACGTTCTTGCCGCCCGCCGTGACGATGAGCTCCTTCTTGCGCCCGGTGATCGTGAGGTAGCCGTCCTCGTCGAGCGTGCCGACGTCGCCGGTGTGGAACCAGCCGTCGGTCAGCGCGTCGGCGGTGGCCGTCTCGTTGTTCCAGTACTCCTTGAAGATGTGCTCGCCGTGCAGCAGCACCTCGCCGTCGTCGGCGATGCGCACCACGGAGCCCGGGAGCGGCTGGCCGACCGTACCGATCTTCGTCTTGTCCCACGGGTTGAAGGCCGTGGCCGCGCAGGACTCGGTCAGGCCGTAGCCCTCCAGCACCGTGAAGCCGATGCCGCGGAAGAAGTGGCCGAGCCGCTCGCCCAGCGGGGCCCCGCCGGAGATCGCGTACTCGCCGCGCCCGCCGAGGACCGTGTGCAGCTTGCTGTAGACCAGCTTCGAGAACACCTTGTGCTTGATCCGCAGCCCGAGCGACGGGCCGGCCGGGGCGTCCAGCGCGCGGCTGTACGCGATCGCGGTCTCGGCCGCCGAGTCGAAGATCTTGCCCTTGCCGTCGGCCTGCGCCTTGGCGCGCGCCGAGTTGTAGACCTTCTCGAAGACGCGCGGCACGCCGAGGATCAGGGTGGGCTTGAAGGACTGCAGCTCGTCCGTGAGGTTCTTGATGTCCGGTACGCAGCCCAGGCGGATCGGCGCCAGTACGGCCGCCACCTCCACCAGGCGGCCGAAGACGTGCGCGGCCGGCAGGAAGAGCAGCACGGAGCACTCGCCGGTCCGGAAGAGCGGGCTCAGCCGTTCCACGATGTTCCCGCACTCGGCGAAGAAGCTGCGGTGGGTCAGCACGCAGCCCTTGGGGCGCCCGGTGGTGCCGGAGGTGTAGACGATGGTGGCGGGGTCGTCGGCGCCGGCCAGCGCGCCGCGCGCGTCCACCTCGGCGTCGGTGACCTCGGCGCCCGCCGCCGTCAGGGTCTCCAGCGCGCCCTGCTCGATCTCCCAGACCTCGCGGAGCTCCGGCAGCCGGTCGCGCAGGGCGGCCACGGCCGCACTGTGCCCGGGGAGCTCGGTGACGACGGCGACGGCGCCGGAGTCGCCGAGGATCCACTGGATCTGCTCGGGGGAGCTGGTCTCGTACACGGGGACGGTGACGGCGCCCGCGCTCCAGATCGCAAAGTCGATCAGCACCCACTCGTAACGGGTGCGGGAGATCAGGGCGACCCGGTCGCCGGGCTGGATGCCGGCCGCGATCAGGCCCTTCGCCGCGGCGCGGACCTCGGCGAGGAACCGGGTCGCCGAGACGTCCTGCCAGCTGCCGTCGACCTTGCGGGCCATGACGGCCGTGTCGGGATGCTGAGCGGCGTTGCGGCGGATGAGATCCGTCAGGTTCCCGTCCGACGGGACCTCGTACAGGGCCGGAAGGCTGAACTCACGCAAGACTGCTGCTCCTCTGGGCGCCATCGCCACCATGTGGACCGACCGGACGTTACCCACCGGTAGTGGGTTCCGGATAGAGGGAACCGGCCATTGTTCTCTGCGTCACATGCCACGGTCCTGTCCTACCGACAGTAGTCGACCTTGTTTGCGACTCGGAAGTAACCGCAGGTCCGGCCGCCTGACCCGATTCCCTACCGGCGGTGGCCAAGCGCCCCTAGGGTGGCGCCATGGGTGGCAAGAAGAGTCGGACACGGGTCCATGTCGTCAGCGACGTCCACGGCAACACCGAGGCCCTCGCCCGGGCCGGGGAAGGCGCCGACGCGCTGATCTGCCTCGGCGACCTCGTCCTCTTCCTCGACTACGCCGACCACTCGCGCGGCATCTTCCCCGACCTCTTCGGCGTCGAGAACGCCGACCACATCGTCGAACTGCGCACCGCGCGCCGCTTCGAGGAGGCCCGCGAGTTCGCCCGCGGCCTGTGGGCCGGGCTGGACCGGGAGCGGCTGGTCGAGGGCGCGGTCCGGCGCCAGTACGCCGAGATGTTCGCCGCCTTCCCCCGGCCCACGTACGCCACCTACGGCAACGTCGACATGCCGGGCCTGTGGCCCGAGTACGCCGGCCCCGGCCTGACCGTGCTCGACGGGCAGCGTACGGAGATCGGCGGCCGGGTCTTCGGCTTCGTCGGCGGCGGGCTGCCCTCCCCGATGCGCACGCCCTACGAGGTGCCCGAAGAGGAGTACGCGGCCAAGGTGGAGGCGCTGGGCGACGTCGACGTGCTGTGCTCGCACATCCCGCCGGAGGTCCCCGAGCTCTGCTACGACACCGTGGCCCGGCGCTTCGAGCGGGGGAGCGGCGCGCTGCTCGCCGCGATCCGCCGGATGCGGCCCCGGTACGCGCTCTTCGGCCACGTTCACCAGCCGCTGGCCCGCCGGATGCGGATCGGCTCCACGGAGTGCGTGAACGTCGGCCACTTCGCGGCCACCGGACGGCCGTGGGCCCTGGAGTGGTGAGCCCCGCACGCGCGATAGCCTTCACGCGGCGGCCCAGGCCGTCCGCACACTTCCTCGAACACTCCCCGGAGGAGCGACCGCGATGGCGGAACACACCAGCTCGAGCATCACGATCGAGGCGTCCCCGGCCGACGTCATGGCCGTGATCGCCGACTTCGCCCGCTACCCCGAGTGGACCGGCGAGGTGAAGGAGGCCGAGGTGCTGGGCACCGACGCCGAGGGCCGGGCCGAGAAGGTCCGCCTGCTGCTCGACGCGGGCGCGATCAAGGACGACCACACGCTGGCGTACACGTGGAAGGGCGCGGACGAGGTCAGCTGGACGCTGGACAAGTCCCAGATGCTGAGGCAGCTGGACGGGTCCTACCGGCTCGCGCCGCTGGCGGACGGGACGCGGACCGAGGTCACCTACCAGCTGACCGTGGACGTCAAGATCCCGATGCTCGGCATGATCAAGCGCAAAGCGGAGAAGGTCATCATCGACCGCGCGCTGGCGGGCCTGAAGAAGCGGGTGGAGAGCCCCGCTTCCGCTTAGCGCGCCCCTTCTCGACGCGCCCCTCGCGCGGCTCGGCGTGGCGCCGGGGTCAGCAAGATCCAAGCCCCGCCGGCGTGTGAGGCGCGGGGGTCCGGGGGCCGGCCCCGGAGGACGGCGCCGCACACGGCAACGCGCAGCTAGGAGCACCATGCACACCCTCCTCGTCACCGGCCCCGGAGGCGCGGGGCGCAGTACCGTCGCGGCGGCGACCGCGCTCGGCGCCGCACGGCAGGGGCACCGCGTACTGCTGCTCTCCGCCGACTCGGGCGACCCGCCCGTCGCCTCGCAGGGCGGCCTGCGCTTCGCCCGCGTCGACTCCGGCGAGGAGTTCCGCCAGGAGCTCGTCTCTCTCCAGGAGCGCGGCTCCGCGCTCCTGGGGATGCTCGGCGCCCGGCCGCTGGTCGCCGACGAGCTCACCGAGCTGCCCGGCGCCGAACAGTTCGCCCTGCTCCGCGCCCTGCGGCGGGCCGCCGCCGAGCCCGGCACCGACCTCGTGGTCGTCGACATGCCCCCGCTGCACCAGGCCGTCGCCACCCTCGCCCTCCCCGCCCAGCTGCGCCGCTACCTCGCCCGGCTGCTCCCCGCCGAGCGCCAGGCCGCCCGCGCCCTGCGGCCCGTACTGGCCCAGCTCGCCGGGGTGCCCATGCCCGCGCAGTGGCTGTACGAGGCCGCCGCCCGCTGGGACGAGGAGCTGGCGGCCGTCCAGGCCGTCATCGAGGCCCCCACCACCTCGATACGGCTCGTCGCGGAACCGGGACCCGCCGCCGACGCCGCGCTGCGCCTCGGCCGGCTCGGGCTCGCCCTGCAGCAGCTGCCCGTCTCGGCGCTCGTGGCCAACCGGATGCTGCCCGGAGGATCCGCCGACCCGTGGCTCGCGGGACTCGCCGCCCAGCGGGAGGAGTACGCCGCCCGGTGGGCCGGTGAGGAAGACCTCCCGGTGCTGCCCGTGCCCCACCTGGGCCGGGACCCGCAGGGCCCCGAGGACCTGGCGGCACTGGCCCCCGCCCCGGCCCCGGCGACCGCGCCGCGCCCGGACTGGGCCGTCGAGGACCGGATCGCCGAGGACGGGGTGCTGCTCTGGCGCGTTCCGCTGCCCCGCGCCGAGAAGCGGGAGCTCGACCTGATCCGGCGCGGCGACGAGCTGCTGCTCACGGTGGGCCCGTACCGCAGGATCGTTCCGCTGCCCGCGGTGCTGCGCCGCTGCACGGTCTCCGGCGCCGCCCTCACCGCAGGCGAGCTCCGCATCCGCTTCACCCCGGACCCGGGCCTGTGGCCCCGGACGGCGGCCTGAGGGCTGCCCCGCAATCCCCGGCGGGCGCTTGGGGGGGCAGCCCTTGGGGGGACGCCCTCGCCGTACCGCCGTTCGGGTAACGTCGAAGGTAGTAGTCCGTACCGCACGCCCAGCCGCTGCCGCCGCAGGAGAGTCCGCCATGAGCGAGGCCACCGACCGACCCACCGACGCCTCCGCAGACGACGACGCCTGGGCCGATGCCTGCGCCGAGGACCTCGCCGCCGAGAAGGAGCGCCGCAGGTCCGAGCAGGGCGCCGGCACGGGGACCGCCGCCGACGAGCTCTTCAAGCTGTTCGAGGCCGTCGCCGACAAGGTCTCCGCGCTGAACAACCCACTGTTCGGCGTCGCCGCCCAGGGCGCCGTACGGCAGTTCGTCAACCAGGCGAAGACCGCCGCCAAGCCCGTCGTCGAGCGCAATCCCGAGGTCTTCGACCACCTCGCGGCCGCCGGCTCGGAGCTGCTCGCCGCCTACCGCTCGGCGGTCGAGGGCCATGAGCGCCGGTGGACGCGCGACGAGCCCCGCGACCGGCCCGGCCGGCCCGAAGACCGGCCCGGTGGCAAGGACGAAGGCGAGGGCGGCGGCGCCCCCACCGAGCGGATCGATCTCGACTGATCCTCTTCCCCACTCGGGTACCGTTGGCGACGGCGGGGTTTGACCGGAAACCGAGGGACTAATGGGACTCACCATCGGCGTCGACATCGGCGGCACGAAGATCGCGGCCGGCGTGGTCGACGAAGACGGCACCATCCTTGAGACGTACAAGGTGCCCACCCCGCCGACCCCGGACGGAGTGACGGACGCGATCTGCGCCGCCGTGTCCGAGGTCAGCAGCAACCACACCATCGACGCCGTCGGCATCGGCGCCGCCGGATACGTGGACGACAAGCGCGCGACCGTGCTCTTCGCGCCGAACATCAACTGGCGCCACGAGCCGCTGAAGGACAAGGTCGAGCAGCGCATCGGCCTCCCCGTCGTCGTCGAGAACGACGCGAACTGCGCGGCCTGGGGCGAGTACCGCTTCGGCGCCGGCCAGGGCCACGAGGACGTCATCTGCATCACGCTCGGCACGGGCCTGGGCGGCGGCATCATCATCGGCAACAAGCTCCGGCGCGGACGCTTCGGCGTCGCAGCCGAGTTCGGCCACATCCGGGTCGTCCCGGACGGCCTGCTGTGCGGCTGCGGCAGCCAGGGCTGCTGGGAGCAGTACGCCTCCGGGCGCGCCCTCGTCCGGTACGCGAAGCAGCGCGCCAACGCGACCCCCGAGAACGCGGCGATCCTGCTCGGGCTCGGCGACGGCACCCCCGAGGGCATCGAGGGCAAGCACATCAGCCAGGCCGCCCGCCAGGGCGACCTGGTGGCCGTGGACTCCTTCCGCGAGCTCGCCCGCTGGGCGGGCGCCGGCCTCGCGGACCTGGCCTCGCTCTTCGACCCCTCGGCGTTCATCGTCGGCGGCGGCGTCTCCGACGAGGGGGACCTGGTCCTCGACCCGATCCGCAAGTCCTTCAAGCGCTGGCTGATCGGCGGCGCCTGGCGGCCGCACGCCCAGGTGCTCGCCGCGCAGCTCGGCGGCCGGGCCGGCCTGGTCGGCGCGGCGGACCTGGCCCGCCAGGGCTGAGCCACCGTTCCGTTCGCCTCGCTGCCCGCCGCGCCCTCTGGGGTACGGCGGGCAGTCTGGTTATGTTGCCGGGTATGGAACTCGCCGAGCTGCCGAACTCCCGTACCGAACCTGATGGTTCCGCCGTGATCCGGGTGCTCTCCTACAACGTCCGCTCACTGCGCGACGACGAAGAGGCCCTCTCCCGGGTGATCCGCGCGTGCGCGCCGGACCTGGTGTTCGTACAGGAGGCGCCACGGTTCTTCCGGTGGCGCAAGCACGCGGCGCGGCTGGCGGCGAAGTGCGATCTGGTGGTCCTGTCGGGCGGTGCGCCGGCGGCCGGGCCGCTGCTCCTGTGTTCCCTACGGGCCTTCGTGGAGAGCACGCGGGACGAGCTGCTGCCGCTCACGCCCGGGCTGCACCGGCGGGGCTTCGCGACCGCGGTCGTCCGCGTGGGCGGGGTCCGGCTGGGGGTGCTGAACGCGCACCTGTCGCTGGACGGGCCCGAGCGGCTGGCCCAGTCCGAGCTGCTGCTCGGCCGGCTCTCCGCGATGGACGTGCCGTACGCGATCGCGGCGGGCGACATCAACGAGGGCCCGTCGGGGCCGGCCTTCCGCCGCTTGGCGTCGGCCCTGCAGGACTGCTGGGCGGTGGCGCCGTGGGGCGGGGAGCACACGTGGGCGCGCTCGGAGCCGCCGCGCCGCGTCGACGCGGTCTTCGCGAGTGCGGGGGTGGAGGTGCTGGCCTGCGGTGTCCCCGAGGGGCTGGCCGGGATCTCCTCCGCCGACCTGGCCCGGGCGACCGACCACCTCCCGGTCCTGGCGGCGCTGCGCCTCCCGGCGACGCCTTCTTGACGTACGCCGGGCCGCATCGGCGCCGGGCCGAGGGGAGACCTGGACCCGCGGCTCCTGGTCCCGTAAGGAAGTCCCGCAAGGAAGTCCCGTAAGGAATCAGACGACGGCGCCGCGGCCCGGGTCGTCGTCCTCGTCGTCACCCTGCGACATGCGGGCCACCAGCGTCGCGAAACCGCCCAGGAAGCCGCCGATGCCGAGCGTGGTCAGCCACCACGTCATCTCCCACTGGAGCAGCACGGCCAGGAGCAGCAGCACCGGTCCGCCCACCACCGCGAGCCAGGCGAACTTCGACGTCGCGTCCGCCTCCGGCAGTTCCGGCTCGGGGGGCACGAAGTGGCCCTCGTCCTTGGCGCCGTCGGGGCCCTCGTCCGGGTCCGCCAGCGAGTGGTCGCGCGGGCCGCTCACGCCCACGCCCGGGGCGAACACCACCGAACTGCCCAGGGGCGCCGCCGGGGGCTCCGGAGCCTTCGGCTCGTCGGCCTTCCCCGGGGCGTCGGGGAGCGGTTGGACGTCCTCCTCCGGCAGGAGCAGGTTCTCGATCGGCCGGAACGGTCTCGACCCCGGCGGGTCCGCGGGCTCCTGGCCGTACCCGGCGACGATCGCCGCCCACGCCGCTTCCTCGTCCAGCGGGGGGACACCCCCCGGGGACTCCTCGTGCTCAGCCACCGCTGGCCGCCCCCTCCCTGCCCACGCTCTCCGCCAGTCGACCGACGAACGCGTAACTGTCCGCGAAGATGCGCTCCGCGTCATGGTCCAACGTCGCGACGTGGTAGCTCTGTTCCAGCAGGGTCTCGGTGACGTCGGTGGAGGAGACCCGCGACAGGATCCGCGCCGAGTCGGCCGGCCGTACGACGTGGTCCTGCGGGCTGTGCAGGAGCAGCAGCGGCTGCGTCACCTGCGGCAGCTCGGTGTCCAGCATCTGCAGGAACTTGCGCAGCGAGTGCGCGGCCCGGGTCGGGATCCGGTCGTAGCCGACCTCCTCCGAGCCCTGCTTGGCGATGTCGCTCGCGATGCCCGGCGTCGACCGGACGAAGTGCTTGACCACCGGAAGGGCCACGGCCAGCGGGTCGTGGACCTTGTTGACCGGGTTGACGAGAACGATCCCGCTGATCGAGTCCCCGTGCTTCGCCGCCAGCCGCAGCGTCAGCGCGCCGCCCATGGACAGCCCGAAGACGAACACCTGCTCGCAGCTGTCGAGCAGCTCGCGCAGCGCGCGGTCCACCTCGGCGTACCAGTCCTGCCACCCCGTGAGCTGCATGTCCTGCCAGCGCGTCCCGTGCCCGGGGAGCAGGGGCAGCGACACCGTCAGTCCTCGCGCGGCCAGATGGTCGGCCCAGGGGCGCATCGACTGCGGGGAACCGGTGAAGCCGTGGCAGAGGAGGACGCCGACCTCTCCGCCCTCGTGGCGGAACGGCTCGGCTCCAGGGAGGACGGGCACCAGGGTCTCCTTCAAAGGGGGTGGGGGGTGCGTAGCGCTGTGTGACTTCACCGTACGCGACGGGGGTGGCACCGACCAGGGTCGGCGGCCGGCACCGCCCCTCCCGACCCCCGCCGAGCCGGCCGCGACCGGCGTCCGGCTCCTGGCCGTGGACCTCGACGCCGGCCACCTCCACCGTTCGGGGAGACAACCGGCCAGTCCGGTTTACGGCGCTGCGGCCGACAGCGGCCAACACCGCCGGGACCGGTTAAGGTCTGTTCGACAGACACAGGAAGGCTTTCGAGTTGATCTACGGCGCAATGAAGTTCTCGATCGGCGGTTCCCTGAAGCTCGCCTTCAGGCCGTGGGTGGAGGGCCTCGAGAACATTCCCGCGGAGGGGCCGGCGATCCTCGCGAGCAACCACCTGTCCTTCTCGGACTCCTTCTTCCTCCCGGCCGTGCTGGACCGGAAGGTGACCTTCATCGCGAAGGCGGAGTACTTCACCTCCCCGGGCGTCAAGGGCAAGCTGACGGCCGCCTTCTTCAAGGGCGTCGGCCAGCTCCCGGTGGACCGTTCCGGTGCGCGCGGGGCGGGCGAGGCCGCGATCAAGAGCGGCATCGACGTCATCGAGCGCGGAGAGCTGTTCGGTATCTACCCCGAGGGGACGCGTTCACCCGACGGAAGGCTCTACCGCGGCAAGCCCGGCGGCCTGGCCCGCGTGGCGCTGGCCACCGGCGCGCCCGTCATCCCCGTGGCGATGATCGACACGGAGAAGATCCAGCCGCCCGGCAAGGTGGTTCCGAAGCTGATGCGTCCGGGTATCCGGATCGGGAAGCCGCTGGACTTCAGCCGCTACCAGGGCATGGACGGGGACCGCTTCATCCTCCGCTCGGTGACCGACGAGGTCATGTACGAGATCATGAAGCTCTCCGGCCAGGAGTACGTGGACATCTACGCGACGGCCGCCAAGCGTCAGATCGCCGACGCGGAGAAGTCCGCGGCCAAGAGCGAGAAGATCGAGAAGGCGGACAAGTCCGAGAAGGCCGACCAGGCCGCGGACACCGACAAGTAGCAGCACGCGGGCGCGGACCGCCCGTACGGGGTGGGGGAGATGGCGAAGCGCGAGCGCGTCGTACGCATGTCGGTCGAGCAGCCGCTGTGGCGGGCCCTGACGGCCTATCGGCTGCTCACCATGGTCTACGCGGTGCTGCTGTTCGCCTTCGCCCACAAGCAGTTCGACCGGCCCTGGGTCGCGGCAGGCTACCTCGCCGTCCTCGTCGTCTGGACCCTGGCCACCCTCCCCAAGGTGGCGAACGCCGCCAGCTGCACCAAGCGGTTCCTGTGCGCCGACCTCACCGTCGCCTGCGTGGGGATCCTGCTGACCCCGCTCGCGGACACGCACGAGCGGATCGCGGCCGGCGGCCCCACCCTGCCGTCCATATGGACCGCGGGCGCCGTCCTCGCCTTCGCCATCAAGGGCGGCTGGCGCTGGGCCTGTTTCGCCTCCACCTTCGTCGCCGCGGCCAACCTCGTCCAGCGCGGCGAGCCCACCCGGGACACCCTGCACAACGTGCTGCTGGTCTGGGTCGCCTCCATCGCCATCGGCTACGTCGTCGAGGTCGCCCGGGCCAGCGAGGCAACCCTCGCCCGCGCCCTGGAGATCGAGGCCGCCACCCGCGAGCGTGAACGCCTCGCCCGCGACATCCACGACGGGGTCCTCCAAGTCCTCGCCATGGTCCAGCGGCGCGGCACCGAACTGGGCGGGGAGGCCGCGGAGCTGGGCCGGATGGCGGGGGACCAGGAGGTCGCACTGCGCACCCTGGTCTCCAGCGGGCTGGCGCGCCCCTCCCGGATCTCACGCGACGAGTCGCTCGGCGCGCTCGTGGCCGCGTACGAGGACGAGGAACCCGGCGCCGACGAGGGCGAGCTGGATCTGCGGACCCTCCTCGCCCCGCACGCCGGCTCCCGGGTGAGCTTCGCGGAGCCGGGCACCCCGGTGCCGCTCCCGGTGCCCGCGGCGAGGGAGCTGGCCGCGGCGGTCGGAGCGGCCCTGGACAACGTGCGCAAGCACGCGGGCGAGGGGGCCAGAGCCTGGATCCTGGTCGAGGACTGGGGCGACGAGGTGATCGTGACCGTTCGCGACGACGGCCCGGGCATCCCGGCCGGCCGGCTCGACCAGGCCGAGGGTGAGGGCCGGATGGGCGTGGCCCTGTCGATCCGGGGCCGGCTGCGGGACCTCGGCGGCAGCGCCGAGCTGGTGTCCGTCCCCGGACAGGGCACCGAAGTGGAACTGAAAGTACCGAGGGGGAGCACCCAGTGAACGAGCACAGCGCGACGGATCGCACCGGCGCCGCCGGCATGGCCGGCATCAAGGTCATGGTCGTCGACGACCACCCGATGTGGCGGGACGCGGTCGCCCGCGACCTGGCCGCCGCCGGCTTCGACCTGGTCGCCACCGCGGGCGACGGCCCGGAGGCGCTGCGCCGGGCCCGCGCGGCCGCCCCGCACGTACTGGTCCTCGACCTCAACCTGCCCGGCATGCCCGGGGTCCAGGTCTGCAAGGAGCTGGTCGGCGCCGACCCGGCGCTGCGCGTCCTGGTCCTGTCCGCGAGCGGCGAGCACGCCGACGTCCTGGAGGCGGTGAAGTCCGGCGCGACCGGCTACCTGCTGAAGTCCGCCGGTGCCCAGGAGCTCATCGACGCCGTCCGCCGCACGGCGGCCGGCGACCCCGTCTTCACCCCGGGCCTGGCCGGCCTGGTCCTCGGCGAGTACCGGCGCCTGGCCACCGACCCCGCGCCGGCCGCCTCCGACGAGCCGAAGGCCCCGCAGCTCACCGACCGGGAGACCGAGGTGCTGCGGCTGGTGGCCAAGGGGCTCTCGTACAAGCAGATCGCGGAGCGCCTCGTCATCTCCCACCGCACGGTGCAGAACCACGTACAGAACACCCTGGGCAAGCTCCAGTTGCACAACCGGGTCGAGCTCGTCCGGTACGCGATCGAGCGCGGCCTCGACGACGAGTGAGGCGCGTACGGGGGAACCGGTTCCCCGTACGAGTGAACAGGCGTACGCAACGCCCCGTAATTCCACCGGAATTGCCCCTTCCCGGCACCTTGCTGTGACCTGAGTCACCACTAGCGTGACCGTCATGCGGCCCTGCGGCCTCAGCGGGCCCTGTGGCGAAGGGAAATTCCATGAAGGTCGGAGTGCTGACGGGCGGCGGCGACTGCCCCGGACTCAACGCGGTGATCCGCAGCGTCGTGCGCAAGGGCGTCCAGGAGTACGCCTACGACTTCATCGGGTTCAGGGACGGCTGGCGCGGCGCCGTCGAGGGCAACACCGTCCCGCTCGGCATCTCCGCCGTCCGCGGGATCCTGCCGCGCGGCGGAACCATCCTCGGCTCCTCGCGCACCAACCCGTTCAAGCAGGACAACGGCGTCCGCCGGATCAAGGAGAACCTCGCCAAGTACGAGGTCGACGCCCTCGTCGCGATCGGCGGCGAGGACACCCTGGGCGTGGCCGCGAAGCTGTACGGGGAGTACGGGATCCCCTGCGTCGGCGTCCCGAAGACCATCGACAACGACCTGTCGGCCACCGACTACACCTTCGGCTTCGACACCGCCGTCGGCATCGCCACCGAGGCCATCGACCGGCTGCACACCACGGCCGAATCGCACATGCGCGTCCTGGTCGTCGAGGTGATGGGCCGCCACGCCGGCTGGATCGCCCTGCACTCGGGACTCGCGGGCGGCGCCAACGTCATCCTCATCCCGGAACAGCGCTTCGACGTGGACCAGGTGTGCGCCTGGGTCACCTCGCGGTTCAAGGCGAGCTACGCGCCGATCGTGTGCGTCGCGGAGGGCGCGATGCCCAAGGACGGCGAGCTGGTGCTGAAGGACGCGACGAAGGACTCCTTCGGGCACGTCCGGCTGTCGGGCGTGGGCGAGTGGCTGGCCAAGGAGATCGAGGCGCGGACCGGCAAGGAAGCCCGTACGACGGTGCTCGGGCACATCCAGCGGGGCGGCACGCCGAGCGCCTTCGACCGCTGGCTGGCGACCCGGTTCGGGCTGCACGCGATCGACGCCGTGCGTGACGGGGACTTCGGCAAGATGGTCGCGCTGCAGGGGACGGACATCGTGCGGGTGCCGATCGCCGAGGCCACGGCGAAGCTCAAGACGGTGGACCCGGCGCTGTACGCGGAGGCCGGGGTGTTCTTCGGCTGAGCCGGGGCGCGGAGGCGGACCATGGGTCGTAAGGTGACAAACGGCCCATGGTCCGACATCTTTCGCGCAGTACGGGAGCGAACGTGGAAATCCTGGCATTCGGCGTGCAGGGAGACGAGAAACCGCTCATCGAGAAGGCCTTCGAAGGACAGCACGAGGTGCGCTGCCTGGACGTCTTCCTGAGCGAGGACACCGCCCCCATCGCGGCCGGGTACGAGATCGTCTCGTCGAGCGTGAACGCCGACCTGAGCGGGCGGGTGCTGCGGACCCTGGCGGCGGGCGGGACGAAGATGATCGCCCAGCGCTCCACCGGCTTCAACAACATCGACCTGGACGTCGCGCGCCGGCTCGGACTGACGGTCAGCAGGGTCTCCTCCTACTCCCCGTACTCGGTGGCCGAGTTCGCGTGGACCCTGGCCATGGCCGTGAACCGGCGGATCGTCCGCGCCTCGAACCGGACGCGGGACTTCGACTTCCGCCTGAACGGCCTGATGGGCCGCGACATGCGCGGCCGTACGGTGGGCGTCCTCGGCACCGGCAAGATCGGCGAGGCGTTCACCCGGATCGCGCACGGCTTCGGGATGAACCTGCTGGGCTGGGACGTGGCGCAGAACCCGGCGTGCGTGGAGCTGGGCATGAAGTACGTGGACAAGGAAGAACTGTTCGCGTCCTCGGACCTGATCAGCCTGCACGTCCCGCTGCTTGAGTCCACGCACCACATCATCGGCCCCGAGGCGCTGAAGACGATGAAGGACGACGCGATCCTGGTGAACTCCAGCCGCGGCGGCCTGGTGGACACGGAGGCGCTGGTCACGGAGTTGCGGACGGGTCGCTTCGCGGGGGTGGGCCTGGACGTGTACGAGGCGGAGGCGGGCCTTTTCTTCCTGGACAAGTCCCTGGAGGCGATCGAGGACGACACCCTGGCCCGGCTGATCACCTTCCCGAACGTGGTCGTCACCTCCCACCAGGCGTACTACACCCACGACGCGGTGGGCCAGATCATCGACACCACGGTCGCCAACGTCGCCGACTACCTGGCGGGCCGCCGCTCGGAGAACACCCTTTCGCCTTCTTGAGCGCCCCGCGCAGCGGCCCCCACCCACCCGGCGGGCTACGCGGCGGCGGCGGCGGCCCGGACTCCGGCCAGGAGGTCGCGGACCAGCTCCGCACCCCGCAGGGTCAGCACCGACTCCGGGTGGAACTGGACCCCCGCGAACCCGCCGGCGGCAGAGCGCAGTGCGTGGACCTCACCCGTCGCGGGGTCCCGCGAGACCTCGATGCCCCGCAGCGCCAAGGACTCCGCCTGCTCCGCGGAGCACCGGGCCGCGTACGTGTTGTAGAAGCCCACGACCTCCTGCGCCCCGAAGAACGGGATCCGCGTCTGCGCCCCCTGCGCGGGCTCGGCCTTGCGCACCAGCGCGAGACCCAGCTCCGCCGCCAGCAGCTGGTGGCTGAGGCAGACCCCGAGCAGCCCGCCCCGGTGCGAGGCCAGGAGCTCCGCCGTCAGCCCGCGCATCATCCGGATCTTCGGATCGGAGGCGTCCGCCGGGTCCCCCGGCCCGGGACCCAGCACGATCGGCCCGTCCCAGGCCAGGGCCGCCGCCCGCAGGCCCGGATCGTCGTAGCGGCGTACGGTCACCTCCAGCCCGGCCACCCGCAGCACGTGCCCCAGCATCGAGGTGAAGGTGTCCTCGCCGTCCACCACCAGCGCGTGGCCCGTCGCCTCCGCCGGCCGCTCCTGCATCCGCAGCCAGAACGGCGCCAGGTCGTCGCGCCTGGCGGCCAGTGCCGCCTGCACCCGGGGGTCGGCGGCGAGGCCGGGAACGGCGCGGGCCGCCCGCCGGGCCGCCGGGCGGACGCCCAGCGCCGCCAGCACGCCCGCGGCCTTCGCATGCGTCTCCGCCACCTCGCCCGCCGGGTCGGAGTGCCGCACGAGGGTGGCCCCGACGGGCACCCGGAGCGCGCCGTCCGCCGCGATGTCCGCCGTACGGATCAGGATCGGCGAGTCCAGCGTCTGCGCGCCCGCGGCGTCGAGGCCCAGCAGCGCCAGCGCGCCCGCGTAGTAGCCGCGCCCGCCCGCCTCGTACCGCTCGATGACGCGGCAGGCGTTCTGCACCGGCGACCCGGTCACCGTCGCCGCGAACATGGTCTCCTTCAGGACCTCCCGCACGTCCAGCGAGGACCGGCCGCGCAGCTCGTACTCGGTGTGCGCGAGGTGCGCCATCTCCTTGAGCCGGGGTCCGACGACGACCCCGCCCATGTCCCCGACCGTGCACATCATCTTGAGCTCTTCGTCCACGACCATGGACAGCTCCTCGGTCTCCTTGCGGTCCCCGAGGAAGGACAGCAGGGATTCCACGGAAGGGCCTTCCGCCGGATACCGGTACGTACCGCTGATCGGGTTCATCACGACCGTGCCGCCGGACATCCGCACGTGCACCTCGGGGCTCGCCCCGACGAGGGTGCGCTCCCCGGTGTGGACGACGTACGTCCAGTACGCGCCGCGCTCGCCCTCCAGCAGCCGCCGGAACAGCGCGAGCGCGTCGGCGCGGCCGAAGCCCTCGATCCGGCCCTCGTAGGTGCGCCGGATGACGAAGTTCGCGCCCTCGCCGCGGCCGATCTCGTCTTCGATGACGCGCCGGACGGTGTCCGCGTACTGCTCGTCGGGGACGTCGAAGGCGCCGTCGTCGACCCGCACCTCGTGGGCGGGCAGGGCCGCCAGCACCTCGGCGAGCGGGATCTCGTACGCCTCGTCGGCGACCAGCACGCTCAGCGGCGTCCCGTCGTCGCGTACGTCGAAACCGCGCTCCCGCATCTGCCGGAAGGGGACGAGCGCCAGCGCGGGCCGCTCGCCGACGGGCAGGTCGGCGAGGTGCTCGGCCTCGTGGACCGGGCCGATCAGCACCTCGACGGTGTCGTGGTCGCGGCCGGGGGTGCGGCGGCGCAGCAGCGCGAAGGGCGGGCAGGTGTCGTCGAGCAGTCGGCTCAGTTGCATGGAGTGGGCGTCCTATCCGGTTTCGGTGGGTGGGACGGCCCGGTGTTCCAGCGGAAAACGCGGAAGGCCGCCCCTCGGGGCGGCCTTCGCTTCGCTCGTGTCTTCAGGTACGCGCGAGAGGTGGGCCGCCGGGAGCGGGCCACCACCAGTTCTTGTTGGAGTGCGCGTACATGCGGTGAACCCTAGCCCACAGGGTGTGGTGAACGGGTGAGTAACACAGGGAGAGACATCCATCTCACGTAGTGGTCGTCGGGCCGGACGTGCCGTGTGACGCCGTAATGTGTGTGGGGTGACCGTGAACGCTGAAACCCAAGCCCCCGCCTCCAAGGCGACCTGGCGAGACCTTCCCGCGGCGCAGCAGCCCTCGTACCCCGATGCCGAGGCCCTGCGCGCTGTCGTCGCGGACCTCGAGTCGTATCCCCCCCTCGTTTTCGCGGGTGAGTGCGACCAGCTGCGCGCCCGTCTGGGAGCCGTCGCCAAGGGCGAGGCGTTCCTGCTCCAGGGCGGCGACTGTGCCGAGGCCTTCGACGCCGTGTCCGCCGACCACATCCGCGCCAAGCTGAAGACGCTGCTCCAGATGAGTGCCGTCCTGACGTACGCGGCCTCCGTGCCCGTCGTCAAGGTCGGCCGCATCGCGGGCCAGTACTCCAAGCCGCGCTCCAAGGACACCGAGACCCGCGACGGCATCACCCTGCCGACCTACCGCGGCGACTCCGTCAACGGCTTCCCCTTCACCGAAGAGGCCCGGATCCCGGACCCCGAGCGGCTGAAGCGCATGTACCACGCGTCCGCCTCGACGCTGAACCTGGTGCGTGCCTTCACCACCGGCGGTTACGCCGACCTGCGCCAGGTGCACGCCTGGAACCAGGACTTCGTGAAGTCCTCCCCGTCCGGGCAGCGCTACGAGCAGCTCGCGCGGGAGATCGACAACGCGCTGAACTTCATGAAGGCGTGCGGCACCGACCCGGCCGAGTTCAAGGCCGTCGAGTTCTACGCCTCCCACGAAGCGCTGCTGCTCGACTACGAGGGCGCCCTCACCCGTACGGACTCGCGCACCGGCCGGCTCTACGACACCTCCGGCCACATGGTCTGGATCGGTGAGCGCACCCGCCAGCTGGACCACGCGCACATCGAGTTCTGCTCGCAGATCGCCAACCCGATCGGCATCAAGCTCGGCCCCACCACCACGGTGGACGAGGCGCTCACCTACATCGACCGCCTGGACCCCGAGCGCGAGCCGGGCCGGCTGACCTTCGTCGTCCGCATGGGCGCCGACAAGGTCCGCGACAAGCTCCCCGAGCTCGTCGAGAAGGTCACCGCCTCCGGCGCGACCGTCGCCTGGGTCACCGACCCGATGCACGGCAACACCTTCGAGGCGGCCTCCGGCCACAAGACGCGCCGTTTCGACGACGTGCTCGACGAGGTCAAGGGCTTCTTCGAGGTCCACAAGGGCCTCGGCACCCACCCGGGCGGCATCCACGTCGAGCTCACCGGTGACGACGTCACCGAGTGCGTGGGCGGCGGCGACGAGATCTTCGTCGACGACCTGCACCAGCGCTACGAGACGGCCTGCGACCCCCGCCTCAACCGCAGCCAGTCCCTGGACCTGGCGTTCCTGGTCGCCGAGATGTACCGCGACCAGTAAGCGGGAAAGCTCAGTGTGAGCACCTCATGACGATGGGGCGCGGATCGAATGTGATCCGCGCCCCATCGTCGTATCCAGCTCTTTTAGGGGACCCTAAGTTTGGGTATGGTTAGGTAAGCCTCACCGAATAGGGGAGGGGCTGGCCGACCATTCCTGCCAGGGAGGTGAACCGCGTGTACGTCTGCTCTTGCTTCGGGATCACCGACAAGCAGGTCAAGGACCACGCGGCTGCCGGGGCCTGCACCCCCCGCCAGATCGCCTCGGCCACGAAGGCCGGCACCGACTGCGGTTCCTGCGTGCGCACCATCCAGGGCCTCCTCGGCCGCGGGGCCTGCCCGCGCCGGGAGCTGCTGGAGAAGGGCGACGCCGCCGCCGTACTCGCCGCGGAGCCGCTGGTGTCCGTCGGCGCGGAGCTCGTCGAAGCCGCGTAGGCCCCGCAAGCCCCCTCGTGGCGGCTAGCTCTCCGGCTGCTCGATGAGCTGCGCGATGTAGAGCGGCTCGCCGATGGACTCGATGAGTTCCAGCTGGGTGTCGAGGTAGTCGATGTGGTGCTCCTCGTCCTCCAGGATCTCCTCGAAGAGCCGCGCCGAGGTGACGTCACCCTTGCCGCGCATGACCTCGATGCCGCGCTTGAGGCGGTCGATCGCCTCGACCTCGACCTGGCGGTCGCACTGGAACATCTCCGTCAGCGTCTGGCCGACGCGCACGTGGAAGAGGCGCTGGTAGTTCGGGAGACCGTCGAGCATCAGGATGCGCTCGGTGATCTTGTCCGCGTGCTTCATCTCGTCGATGGACTCGGCACGGGTGTACTTCGCGAGCTTCGTCCAACCCTTGTTGTCCTGGATCCGGTAGTGGAGCCAGTACTGGTTGATGGCCGTGAGTTCGCCGGTCAGCTGCTCGTTGAGAAACTCGAGGACCTCGGGGTCGCCCTGCATCGCAGAGGGCTCCTTCCAAGCAATGTCAGCAATGTGACGGGGCAGGTGCGCGCATCCTTGCACCGCCACAGGTGGTCGTCCAGTAAGTGCCTCCTTAGTGGGAGTTACCGTGACTTGCCCGAATCAACCCGTACCTGGTCATGACCACCCTGCCAAGTCTGTCACCATGGAGGTATGGGTCAGCCGGAAAGCCGGGAATCTCCGGGATCAGAGCAACTGGAGCTTCCCCCGGGGCAGAGGCTGCAGCGAGGCTGGCCGGTCACCCACTACGGGCCGGTCCCCAAGTTCAAGCCGGACCGCTGGGAGTTCCGCGTCTTCGGCGCGACGGCCGACGGTGACAAGCACTGCTGGAACCACGAGGAGTTCGCGGCGCTGCCGTTCGAGTCCGTCGTGGCGGACCTGCACTGCGTGACGAAGTTCAGCATGCCGGGCGCCGAATGGGGCGGTGTGCTCGCGCGCACGATCCTCGACCTCGCCCCGCCGTCCCCGCAGGTCACGCACGTGATGGTGTGGGCCGAGTACGGCTTCAGCTCCAACATGCGCCTCGCGGACTTCGCCTCCGAGCGGACCGTCTTCGCCACCCACCAGGGCGGTGAACTCCTCACGGCCGAGCACGGTTTCCCGCTGCGGCTCGTCGTCCCGCACCTGTACGCGTGGAAGGGCCCCAAGTGGGTCCGCGGCGTCGAGTACATGACCGCCGACCGCCGCGGCTTCTGGGAGGAGCGCGGCTACCACAACATCGGCGACCCCTGGCGCGAGCAGCGCTACTCCTACCAGGAGGAGCCCGGGGACGGCCCCGAGCTGTAGGGCCCGCCCGTCCCGTCCCTCCTGCTCCGTCCCTGTTCAGTGGTGGTACTGGTGGACGACCGCGTGCCCCTTGCCGCGGCCGATCATCCACTTGTTGACCGGCGTCGTGACGACGAAGGCCACCGCGAGCGAGATCGCGAGAGCGATCCAGAACAGCGCGTCCGACAGCATCGCGTCCATCGCGCCCGGCCACAGGACGATCACCCCGTTGTCGATCAGCTCCATGACGGCGATCGAAAGGGTGTCCGCGGCCAGCGCCACCCGGATGGCCGTACGGAGGTCCACGCCGGCCGTGAGGACCCCGCGCAGGGTGAGCGCGTAGCCGAAGAAGAACGCGAGGACGATCGCGAGGACCATCGTCGGGACGTTCCCCCAGCCCAGCGCGGTGCCGATGACCATGCCGAGCACCTCGCCGATGGCGCATCCGGTGAGGCAGTGGAGGGTGGCCCGCGCCGCGGCGGCCCAGGTGACCTTTCCGCCGTCGTGCCCGTCGTGCCCGTCGTGCCCGTCGTGCCCGTGGTGTTCGTGTGCGTGGTGTGCGTGTGCGTGGTGTGCGTGTGCGTGCTCCATGACGACCCCCTGATGGGAAAACCCGAGTAGCGGCTCTGTCGCTATGACAGAACCGTATACCCCCCCGGGGTATTCCTCAACGGGTCATCCGAGCCCGCGGAGCTCCTTGAGCAGTGCCACGTCCGCCGCGTGGCCTTCCTTGCCGCCCGGCGTCTCCGTGATCAGCGGTACGCCGTCCATCGCCGGATGCGTGAACAGCTCGGCGAAGGCGTCCCGGCCGATGTGGCCCTGCCCGATGTTCTCGTGCCGGTCCTTGTGGGCGCCCAGGCCCTCCTTGGAGTCGTTCGCGTGCACCAGCTTCAGCCGGCCCTCGCCCACCGTGTCCACCAGCAGGTCCAGCGTCTGCTTCGTCCCGCCCGGCTCCGCCAGGTCGTGCCCGGCCGCGAAGATGTGGCAGGTGTCCAGGCAGATCCCGAGCTTCGGGTGGTGGTCGAGCGCGTCGAAGTACGGGCCGAAGTCCCAGGTCCGCGAGCACAGCGAGGAGCCCTGCCCGGCCGTGGACTCCAGCAGCAGGAAGGGGTCGTCGTCGTGCGTCAGCTCGTCCAGCAGCGGCAGCATGTGCTCCCTGACCTGCGCGTACGCCGCCTCGCGCGGGCGGCCCCCGGTCGCCGAGCCGGTGTGCACGACCACCCCGAGCGCCCCGATCGCACGGGCCCGGCGCAGAGAGTGCCGCAGCGACTCCACCGACTTCTCGACGGTCGCCTCGGTGTGCGAGCCGAAGTTGATCAGGTACGGCGCGTGGACGTACGCCGGGATCGATCCGGCCGCGCACGCCTCGCGGAACAGCTCGTCCTGCGCCGGGTTGCCGGCCGGGGTGGCCCAGCCGCGCGGGTTGGCGACGAAGACCTGCACGGCCTCCGCGCCCATCTCACGGGCGTAGGCCAGCCCGACCGAGGCGAGCCCGCCCGCTACGGGGACGTGCCCGCCCACTGGATTGCGTATCACGTGCTGTCAAAGCCCCTTGGTCCTGATGGTGATCGTGCTGCCCTCGGCGGCGTTCTGGCCGGCGGGCACCGACTGGGAGTCGATGGTGTTGCTGAAGGAGAGGAAGGGCCTGTCGACCTTCACCTTGAAGCCCAGCCCCTCCAGGGTCTTCTTGGCCGCGTCCACTTCCTGGCCGGTGACGTCCGGGACCGGGATCTGGCGCGGGCCCTTGGACACGGTGAGCGTGACCGTGTCGCCGGTGGCGGCCTGGGTGCCGGCGCCGATCGACTGGTTGGCCACCGCGCCCGCGGGGGAGGGGGAGTTGACCTGCTCGGGGGCAGTCGCCACCTTCAGACCGAGGTCCTCCAGGATGGAACGGGCCTGGTCCACGGGCTTGCCCGTCACGCTCGGCACCGGCACCGGGCGGCCCTTGCTGACCAGCAGCTTGACCTCCGTGTCCAGGGGCCGCTTCTGGCCGCCCGGCGGGTCCGTGCTGATCACCGAGCCCTGGGCGACGTCCTGGCTGAAGGCCTGCGTGAGCGCCCCGGCGGCCAGACCGGCCGAGGCGAGCTCCGCCTTCGCCGCCTCCAGCGGCTTGCCCTTCAGGTCGGGCACCACGACGACCTCGGGGCCGCGCGAAATGGTGAGCGTCACCGCGCCGTTGCCGCGGATGCGCTTGCCGCCCGATGGATCGGTGTTCATCACCGTGCCCTTGGCGAAGGAGTCGCTGAACTTGCGGTCGACCCGCTTCACGCCGAGACCGGCGTCCGACAGCCGGGACTTGGCATCCACCTCGGTCTTGCCGAGCAGGTTCGGGACCTTGGTGAACTGCCCGGAACTGATGTACCAGACGCTGGTGCCCAGGCTCAGGGAGAGCAGTACGCCGACGACGACGAGCAGCAGCCCGCGCCGGCGCGGCCGCCGGGGACCCGCCGGGGGCAGCGGCGGAGCCGCCAGCCGGGAAGTGTGGGACAGCGGCGCGGAGTGCGGGGCAACCGGCCGCGGGATCACGCTGGTGCGGTCCTCGGCGGCGGTCCGCTCCTGGGCGCGCGCCTGCGGCGGTACGAGGTCCAGCTCGGCCTCGCCGAGCTGCGCGCGGGCGTCCAGGACCAGCCCGAGGAGGGCGGCGGCGTCGTAGGGCCGAAGCCCGGGGTCGCGCGCGGTGGCTTGGGCGACGAGCTCGTCCAGCACGGCCGGCAGTCCGGGGACGGCAGCCGACGGGGGCGGGACGTCCTCGCCGAGGTGCCGGTAGAGCACCTGGGCGGGATTGTCGCCGGTGTGCGGCTTGGAGCCGGTGAGCATCTCGTAGAGCACGACACCGCAGGCGTAGACGTCCACGCGGGTGTCGGTGACGCCGTTCTGGATCTGCTCGGGGGCGAGGTAGGAGACGGTGCCGAGGACGGAGCCGGTGGTGTTCGTGACGGAGCCGACGGACCGGACCAGCCCGAAGTCGGCCACCTTGACGCGGCCGTCGTCGCCGATCAGCACGTTCTCGGGCTTCATGTCGCGGTGCACGAAGCCGGCCCGGTGCGCGGAGCCGAGGGCGGCGAGGACCGGCTCGAGGATGTCGAGGGCCGCACGCGGCTGCAGCGCGCCGCGCTCGCGGAGCACGTCGCGCAGGGTGCAGCCGGAGACGTACTCCATCGCGAGGTACGTGTACGGGCCGTGCGTGCCCTGGTCGAAGACGGCCACCACATTGGGGTGGGCGAGGCGGGCCACGGACTTCGCCTCCCGGATGAACCGGTCGACGAAGGCGCCGTCGGCGGCGAGCGCCGGGTGCATCACCTTCAGCGCGAGCACGCGGTCGAGGCGGGTGTCGACGGCCCGGTAGACCGTGGCCATGCCGCCGGCCGCGATACGGGCGTCCACGCGGTAGCGGCTGTCGAGCGTCTGCCCGACGAGAGGGTCGTCCATGGTCGTGTCCACCCGGCGATTCTACGAGGGCCGGGCTCGGGTCCGACCAGGGTGCCGTTCGTTGCAGCGCAGCTGTGACGCGGCCGCCCGCCCGCGGCACCGTTCCCGGGAGCCCGGCCCCCGGACCCGCGCGCCTCGACCCCCGGCGGGGCTGGATCCTCCAGCCCCGCCGGGGGTCAGAACGCCGGGCGTTCCGGGTCGAGGGTGGCGCGGCCCTCCACGGGGGAGGAGGGCTCCGCGAAGCGGCGTTCCGGGATCCGGCCCGCGCGGTACGCGAGGCGGCCCGCCGTCACCGCGTCCCGCATGGCCGCCGCCATCAGTACGGGCAGCTGCGCGCGGGTCACCGCCGAGGCGAGCATCACGGCCGAGCAGCCCAGTTCCATGGCCAGGGCCACGTCCGAGGCAGTGCCGGCCCCCGCGTCCAGGATCACCGGGACCCCCGCCCGCTCCGCGATCAGCTCGAAGTTGTGCGGGTTGCGGATGCCCATCCCGGAGCCGATCGGGGACCCCAGCGGCATGATCGCCGCGCAGCCCACGTCCTCCAGCTTGCGCGCGAGCACCGGGTCGTCGTTCGTGTACGGCAGGACCGTGAAGCCCTCGTCCACCAGGATCTCGGCGGCGTCGAGCAGCTCCACGCCGTCCGGGAGGAGTGTCCGCTCGTCCGCGACGACCTCCAGCTTGATCCAGTCCGTGCCGAGGGCCTCCCGGGCCAGGCGGGCGGTGAGCACCGCCTCGCCCGCCGTGAAGCAGCCCGCGGTGTTCGGCAGCACCGCGATCCCGAGCTTGGTCAGGACGGACAGGACGGAGCCCTGCACCGTCGGGTCCAGCCTGCGCATCGCCACGGTCGTGAGCTCGGTGCCGGAGGCCACCAGCGCCCGTTCCAGGATGTCCAGGCTCGGCGCCCCGCCCGTGCCCATGATCAGGCGCGAGGAGAAGGTCCGGCCGCCCAGGGTGAAAACGTCGTCCGCCATGGTGCTCAGCCTCCCTGGACAGCGGTGAGGATCTCGACGCGGTCGCCGTCCCGCACGGAGGTGTAGGGCCACTGGCCGCGCGGCACCACCGTCTCGTTCAGGGCTGCCGCGACCCCCTTGGTGGCCTGGGTGAGGGTGGCGACCACCGCGCCGAGCGTGGTTCCGGCCGCGATCTCGCGCTGCTCGCCGTTGACGGAAATGGTCATGCGTACGACTCCTGACGCGTGAGGGCGAATCGACGGGGGGTGAAGGGGCGTGCGATCTCCGGGAGTCGGCCGGTGGTCAGCAGCTCCGCCATGACGTCTCCGGTCAGCGGGGTCAGCAGGACCCCGTTGCGGTAGTGCCCGGTGGCCAGGTGCAGGCCCGGCAGGTCGGTCGGGCCGAGCAGCGGGGCGTTGTCCGGCGAGCCGGGCCGCAGCCCCGCCCGGGTCTCCACCAGCGGGAGTTCGGTGATGCCGGGTACCAGTTCGTGGGCGTCGCGCAGGAGCTCGTAGACCCCGCCCGCGGTGACGGTGGTGTCCCAGCCCAGTTCCTCGCTGGTGGCGCCGACGACGAGCTCGCCGTTCTCGCGCGGCACCAGGTACACGTGGCTGCCGCGCACGACGGCCCGTACCGTCCGCGAGAGGAACGGCGCGTACGACGGCGGCACCGCGAGCCGCAGCACCTGGCCCTTCACCGGCCGTACGGGGGCCGCGACCCCCGGCGGTACGCCGTCCAGGCACCCGCTGAGCGAGCCCGCGGCCAGCACCACCTGGTCGGCGAGCAGCTCCGTGGCGTCGGCGTCGTCGAGGACCGCGCCCGAGGCCCGGTCGGCGGTGGTCAGCAGCCGCGCGGCCTTCGCCCGGTGGAAGGCGACTCCGGCCCGCTCGCAGGCGGCCAGCAGCGCGGCCGCGAGCCGCCGCGGGTCGACCTGGTGGTCGCCGTCCACGCGCAGGCCACCGCGTACGCCCGGGGCCAGCATCGGCTCCAGGCGGCGGCACTCGCGCCCGGTCAGCCACTCCGACTCCAGGCCGCAGCGCCGCTGGAGGGCGTGCAGTTCGCGCAGGTGGAGGCGGTCGTCGGAGTCGAGGGCCACGGCGAGGGTGCCGCAGGCCCGGTAGCCGATGTCCATGCCGCCGCTGGCCTCGGCGAGTTCGGCGGCGAACTCGGGGTACCGGGCGGCGGAGGCGACATTGAGCCCGAGCAGCGTCTCCTCGCCGTAGTGCAGCTCGGTGACGGCGGCGAGCATGCCGGCCGCGACCTGGGCGGCGCCGCCGCCGGGCGCCGGGTCGGCCAGTGCGGTGCGCAGCCCGCTGCGGGCCGCCCGCCAGGCGGTGACCAGGCCGATGATGCCGCCCCCGATGACGAGGACGTCGTAGCCGGGACTCCGGCTCTTCCTGGATGAATGCATGGGCGTCCAGCCCCTCCCTTCGCCGGCATGACCCGGATCAGGTTCGTACGGTCGGAGGCCGGCCAGCCTCCCTCTCAGCCCGGTGCGCCCGGACTCCCGCGATAGGTTCGGTGGCCAGAGTAACGCCGAGCCCGACGGCGGGTAAGGCTGCCTCCCCGCTCCCGGTCCGCGCCGGGTCCGCGCAGTGTTCGCGCCCGCTATTCCTGACGGACCGTCAGATGATTAGGCTGGGCCGCGTGAGCGAGCAGACGCAACAGACGGAACACACGCGGCGCGGAGTCGTCGTCGTAGGCGCCGGCATGGCCGGGGTCCAGACCGCGGTCGCCCTCCGGGAACAGGGCTGGACCGGCCCCGTCACCCTGTTGGGCGCCGAACCCCACCAGCCCTACGACCGGCCCCCGCTGTCCAAGGCGGTGCTCCTCGGCAAAGCCGAGGACTCGGCCTTCGACGTCGACTTCGAGGGCCTGGACATCGAGCTCCGCCTCGGCGTCGAGGTCACCGGCCTGCGGCCCGCGGCCCACGAGGTGGACACCGAGGCGGGCCCGGTCCCGTACGGGGTCCTCGTACTGGCGACCGGCGCGCGGCCGCTGACCCTGCCCGGCGCGGAGGGCGTCCCGGGCGTGCACCTGCTGCGCACCCTGGACGACGCGGCCAGGCTGCGGCCCGTGCTCGCGGCGGGCTCGGCGGTGGTGGTCGTCGGCGCGGGGTGGATCGGCGCGGAGTTCGCCACGGCGGCGCGCGAGGCCGGCTGCGAGGTGACCGTGGTCGAGGCGGCCGACCGGGTCCTGGCGGGCGCGCTTCCGGCGGAGGTGGCCGAGCCGATGGGCCGCTGGTACGCCCAGGCGGGCGCCGCTCTGCTGACGGGCGCGCGGGTGGCCTCCGTGGAGGAGGGCCGCGTGCTGCTGGCGGACGGGCGGGAGCTGGCGGCCGGCGCGGTCGTGGTGGGCATCGGCGCCCGGCCCGCGACGGACTGGCTGGCGGGGTCGGGCGTCGAGCTGGGCCCGGACGGGGCGGTCGTCGCCGACGAGCACCTGTGCACCTCGGTGCCCGGGGTGTACGCGGTGGGGGACTGCGCGTCGTTCCCCTCCGGGCGGTACGGGGCGCGGCTGCTGGTGCACCACTGGGACAACGCGCTGCAGGGGCCGAGGGTGGTGGCGGCGAACATCCTGGCCGCGGGCTCCGGGGGAGCGGATGCGGGAGCGGACGCGGAGCAGCGCTACGACCCGGTGCCGTACTTCTGGTCCGAGCAGTTCGGCCGCTTCGTGCAGTACGCGGGCCACCACGGCGCGGCGGACACGCTGGTGTGGCGCGGCGACCCGGCGGCCGCGACCTGGTCGGTGTGCTGGCTGCGGGACGGCCGGCTGGTCGCCGTCCTCGCGGTGGGCCGACCCCGCGACCTCGCCCAAGGCCGCCGCCTCGTCGAATCGGGCGCACAGGTGGACCCGGCCAAGGTCGCCGACCCCGCGACCGCGCTGAAGTCGACGACCGTCTAGGTCGCGGAGGAGGGGCGGCCGGGGAGGTGCGCGAGGGGCGCGGGCGCCCTGCCGGACACCGGCCGGACCCCGGACGGGGCCGCTCGGGTACCGGCAGCGAGTCCGAGATGGCAGGCTTGTGCCCGTGACCGAGATTGACGCAAAGATCGATGCCCTTGTTCCCGCCTGGCTGTACCTCCCCGACATCGCGGAGATGCTCGACATCGAAGTGACCAAGGTTCGCCAGCTGGTCAAGGAGGGTCAGCTGCTCGCGGTGCGCCGCGGCGAGAACCGATCCCTCCAGGTCCCCGCCGCCTTCATCGACGGCGACAAGATCGTCAAGGGCCTGGTCGGCTTGCTGACCGTGCTCCGCGACGACCGCTTCACCGACGTGGAGATCCTGGAATGGCTGTTCACCGCCGACGACACCCTGCCCGGCACCCCGGTACAGGCGCTGAGCGAGAATCGCGGCACGGAGGTGAAGCGCCGCGCTCAGGCGCTCGCCATCTGACCTGACTCCGCCTCTCACGAGGTACACGCAGTGCAACGCCACGCGCGGTGTGCGGGCCCCTCCCGGGGCCCGCACACCGCGTACGTACGACACACCACCCCGGGGGTACCCATGTCCGCCATCGCCGCCCAGTTGTCCGACGCCCGGCTCTACCTGTGCACGGACGCCCGCAAGCGGCAGGGCGACCTCCCCCAGTTCCTCGACGCCGTCCTCGCCGGAGGCGTCGACATCGTCCAGCTCCGCGACAAGGGCATGGAGGCGGGCGAGGAGCTGGAGCACCTCCAGGTCTTCGCCGACGCGGCCCGCCGCCACGGCAGGCTGCTCGCCGTGAACGACCGCGCCGACGTCGCGCACGCCATCGGCTCGGACGTACTGCACCTCGGCCAGGGCGACATCCCGGTGCCCGCCGCCCGCGCCATCCTCGGCCGCGAGGTCCTCATCGGCCGCTCCTGCCACTCCGAGGCCGAGGCCGACGCGGCCGCCGCCGAGCCCGGCGTCGACTACTTCTGTACCGGCCCCTGCTGGCCCACCCCCACCAAGCCCGGCCGCCACGCCCCCGGACTCGCGCTCGTGCGCCACGCGGCCTCGCTCGCGCAGGACCGGCCGTGGTTCGCCATCGGCGGCATCGACGCATCGAATCTGGACGAGGTGCTGGACGCCGGCGCCTCCCGCGTCGTGGTGGTCCGCGCCCTGACCGAGGCCTCCGACCCCGGCGCCGCCGCCGCCGACCTGGCCAAGCGCGTCCGCGCCCGGCTCGCCTAAGGGCTGTCACCCTCCCGACGCTCCACCGACCGGCTGTCTCATTTCCATGTCCAATGCGTGGACACCGCTTCGGTGTCCACGGGACCGCGTCTAACCTGCCCGTATGGCCCTTGGTACCGCTTCCACCTGGTCGGACCGTGCACACACGGTCCGAGACCTCCTCGCGTCCGGGCGCTCGTACTCCTTCGAGTTCTGGGCACCCAAGACCGAGAAGGGCGAGCGCAACCTCTGGAACGCCCTGCGCCGGATCGAGGCGGTGGCCCCGAGCTTCGTCTCCGTCACCTACGGGGCCGGCGGCTCCACCCGAGGCGGGACCGTGCGGGCCACCGAGCAGATCGCCGCGAACACCACGCTGACCCCCGTCGCGCACCTCACCGCCGTGGACCACTCCATCGCCGAGCTGCGCCACGTCATCGGCCAGTTCGCCGACGCCGGCATCCGCAACATGCTCGCCCTGCGCGGAGACCCGCCGGGCGACCCGATGGGCCCGTGGGTGGCGCACCCCGAGGGCGTGCACTACGCCGCCGACCTGGTCCGGCTGCTCAAGGAGTCCGGCGACTTCTGCGTCGGCGTCGCGGCCTTCCCCGAGATGCACCCGCGCTCGGAGGACTGGGACACGGACATCCGGCACTTCGTGGACAAGTGCCGCGCGGGCGCCGACTATGCGATCACCCAGATGTTCTTCGACCCCGAGAATTATCTGAGGATGCGCGACAGCGTCGAGAAGGCGGGCTGCGAGACCCCGATCATCCCCGAGGTCATGCCTGTTGTGGGCATCAAGCAGCTCGACCGGCTTCCGCAACTCAGTACCGCGGTCTTCCCCGCAGCAGTGAAAGAGCGCATGCTCGCCGTCAAGGACGATCCCGCCGCTGTACGCTCCATTGGCATCGAGTTCGCCACGGAGTTCTGCGCGCGGCTGCTGTCCGAGGGTGTCCCGGGACTGCACTTCATCACGCTGAACAACTCCACGGCGACTCTCGAGATCTACGAGAACCTGGGCCTGCACCAGCGGGCCTGACCGGCGGGCCCCCCGTTCCCTGGGCGGTCGGCCGCACCGAGAGGGGCCACGCATGGGAATGACGGTCCTCTACATCGCGTTCGGATTCGTCGCGCTGTGGCTGCTTGCCGAGGTCCTGATGCAGTACAAGGCCCGGCTGCGCTGGCGTCTGCTCGCCTTCGCCGGCTTCCTCGGCGTCGTCGCCGGCGTCGTACTGCCGTCCGTGCTCGTCATCGGCGCCGGCGCGGTCGCGTTCGCGATCGGCCAGACCCTGGTGACCCTCTCCTTCCGCAAGGGCTTCGTGGCCGGCTGGGCGCTGCGCCGGGACAAGCCCGCGCCCGCCGCGCCGCAGAGCCGGCGCCGCCGGGCAGGCGGACCGCGGCAGGAGCCCGCGCTCCAGGTGACGGCCCTGGAGTACGGCCCCGAGGCGGTGGCGGCCGACGAGGACGAGGACTCCGCGGCGTTCGCCGACTCCGGTTCCGCACACGCCGGGGCCCAGGACTTCTACGCCGTGCAGCCGGTGCCCGAGGAGACGGGCTCGTACGGGATCCAGAGCATCCAGAGCACCGGCGCCTTCGCCTCGCCTTTCACCACGGCCGAGCAGGACTCCCACCAGTACGCGGCGTACTACGACCCGCAGGTCCAGGGCGGCTACGACTACACCACCGGCTACCCGGCCCCCGGCGAGCAGCAGGTCTACGCCGCCTACTCGGACCCCTACATCGGCACCGGCGGGGCCGTCGCCCCCCAGCAGCCGTACGGCTATGCCCCGTACGGCGACTACGCCCCGGACCCCTACGCGGCCGCGCAGCAGCAGGAGCAGTACTCCATGGACACCCCGCCCGGCGGGGTCTGGGTCCCGCAGCAGCGCTCCACCGACGGGGGCGCCCAGCCCTACCCGGTGGACGAGCAGCAGCAGTACCCGTACCAGGGCACCGGCGAGTACGAGCAGTACCGCTACTAGGCCCTGTCGTCACAGTGGAGCGGCCCAGGCGCCACTTCGACGACTGGGCCTGGAGCGCCGCCGGCCCGGCCGGGAGGCCGGGTCCCCAGCAGACCGCCTACCGCGAGCCGCGGAAGTCCGCGCCCTCCACGATCAGCCCGGCCACCAGGGCCCCCGTCATCCCCGCGTGCGCCAGCCCGCCGCCGGGATGCGCCCAGCCACCGGCGAGGTAGAGCCCGGGCAGGGCGGTGGTGTTCGCGGGATGCAGCAGCCGGCCCCCGGCCCCGGCCAGCGAGGGAGCGGGCACGGCGCCGCCCACGGCGCCGGTGGCCGCCTCGATGTCGGCCGGGGTGCGCAGTTCGTGCCACAGCAGCCGCTCCCGCAGCCCGGGGACCGCGCGGCCGGCCGCGGCCAGCAGCTCCTCGGCGGACGGCGCGGGCCCGCCGGTCACCACGGCGTGCACGGTGACCGCCTCGTGGTCCGCGTCGGGCCGGGTGGCGGGGTCGTCGGGGCGCAGCACGGTGACGGACCGGTGGGGCCGCAGGGCCGCCGGCATCGTGCGGTGCGCGGCGTCGCCGTCACGGGCCCCGCGCAGCGCGGCGAACAGGGTGTACCAGCGGGCGGGTTCCGGGCGGGCGGGCGCGGCGCCCGGGCCCGAGGGGATCCGCAGCCGCCGCGGGTCGGCCGCGCAGACCACGGAATCGGCTTCCACCACGTCTCCGTCGGCGAGCACCAGCCCGGCCGCGCGGTCCTCCCGTACGAGCACCTCCCGGACCTCGGCGCCGAAGACGAAGCCGACCTTCCGCTCCAGGCACCGCTCGTACACGGCGGTGGCCAGCTCCCGCATCCCGCCGCGCACGTACCAGCTGCCGAAGGTCTGCTCCATGTAGGGCAGCACCGCCGCGGAGGCGGGCGCGGTCGCCGGATCGATCCCGTAGGCGCGCACTCGCTCGGCGAGCAGCTCGCCGAGGCCGTCGCCGCCGAGCTCGCGCGCGGCGACCTCGGCCAGCGTCGGCGGCCGGCGGCGCAGCAGCCCGCTCCCGCGCAGCGCGGGATAGGGATCGCGGCCCAGTGCCTGGTGGTCGGGGCGCAGCGGCTCCTCCAGCAGTGGGCGGCGGGTGGCGTCCCAGGCGTCCCGGGCGCGGCCCAGGACCGCGCTCCAGCGGTCGCCCGCACCGGACCCGAAGGCCTCGTCCAGGACGGCCGCCGCACCGCCGTGCGATGCGCCCGGGAGGGTGACCGTACGGCCGTCAGCGAGCACGTGACGGACGGCCGGGTCGGCCTGGACCAGCTCGGCGCACTCCTCCAGCGGCCGCTTGCCGGTCTTGACGAACAGATCGCGGTACACGGCGGGCAGGTGCAGCAGCCCGGGGCCGGTGTCGAAGGCGAAGCCGTCGCGCTCGTAGCGGCCGACGGCGCCGCCGTAGGTCTCCCCGCGCTCGTACACCGTCACTTGATGCCCCGCCACGGCCAGCCGGGCCGCCGTAGCCATCGCGCCCATCCCGGCGCCGATCACCGCAATTCGTGCCATGCGGCTGAGCCTATCGAGCGACGCGGGCGACCTCGGCGGCGAGCCGCTTCTCCTCGCGGCGCTGGGCCCGGCGGCGCAGGAAGCGGCGGATCCTTGCCCAGAGGTAGATCAGCAGGGCGAGTCCGGTGACGAGCAGGACGGCCGCGATGATCGCGGCGGCCTCCGGGTTGAACATCGCGAAGGTGACGATCCCGGCCACGCCGAGGTCCTCGGCGGTGCTCATGACGACATTGCTGAAGGGCTCGGGCGAGGTGTTGATGGCCATGCGGGTGCCGGCTTTGACGAAATGGCTGGCCAGGGCGGTGGAGCCGCCGACGGCGCCGGCGGTGATGTCGGAGAGCGAGCCGCTCTGCCCGGCCAGCAGCGCGCCGACCACCGCTCCGGACACCGGGCGGATCACGGTGTGGACGGTGTCCCAGAGCGAGTCCACGTACGGGATCTTGTCGGCCACCGCCTCGCAGAGGAAGAGCACCGCCGCGACGATCAGCACGTCGGTGCGCTGCAGGGAGGCGGGGACGTCGTCGGTCAGGCCGGTCGCGCCGAAGATGCCGAGCAGGAGGACCACCGCGTACGCGTTGATCCCGCTGGCCCAGCCGCTGGTGAAGACCAGGGGGAGGACACTCACCCGATCATCATGCCGTACGGGGGTGTCTCTCGGCCGGAGACCGGGGGCCGGGGGCCGGGGGAGGGGGGCGATCCGGCGGGGCGGCGGACACAGCGGTGAGGGGACGGCCGCCTTCCGGCGGCCGTCCCCTCACCCGAGTCTGTCGGCGGGGCCTACTGCCCCTGTTCGTCACGGCGGCGCTGCCACCGTTCCTCGATACGGGTCATCATCGACCGACGCTGCCGGTTCTGGCCATGGGCCGAACCGCCTGCACTACCGGAGGCGGGCTGCTCACCAGGCTTGGGTGCCTTGCGCCAACCGGTGACCACGAGAACCGTGCAGCTCAGCATGACGAGGAACCCCACCACGCTGATCCAAAGCACGTTCGGCACGATCACACCGGTCATGAGGAGCGCGATACCCACCACAATGCCTGCGACTGCCTGGTAGACCCGTCGCCGGGTGTACGTGCGCAGTCCGCTTCCCTCAAGCGCTGTAGCGAATTTGGGATCTTCGGCGTACAGCGCTCGCTCCATCTGCTCGAGCATTCGCTGCTCGTGCTCCGAGAGCGGCACGGGAGTCCTCCTCATCCGTCGGTCGCGGGGGGTAGCGACCAGGGGTCCCCTTCAGGATAGGCGGGGAATCGCCCCCGTGATACCCGCCCTCTACGCCACGTTCTAAAAACACTGCCCTTGGAAAGTACCGAGGAAAGCACAGTGCCGTCTTGAAGACGGTGCTGTCACAAACGAGTGTTGCGCGAAGCCGGACCACCCTGCGAGCGGTCCTTGAGGGCGTTATTCCCCAGAGGTCCGCGCGGCATGCCGGTCACTGACCCCGATCATACGGGTCACGGCGCCGGTTCGGAGGGTGAGTGGCCCACCGCGTTCCCGGAAGGTTCGCAGATCAGGCGGGCTTCTCGCCGAGGACGTGCAGCTGGGTGGCGACCGCGTGGAAGGCGGGCAGCTCCGCGGCGGCCTCTTCCAGGCGCAGCAGGGCCTCGACCGCGCCGGGCTCGGTGTCCACCAGGCCACCCGGAACCAGGTCGGCGAAGACCCGGACGCCGTGCACCGAGCCGACCGTCAGACCGGCGTCGCCGACCAGCGCGGCGAGCTGCTCGGCGGTGAAACGGCGCGGTACCGGGTCGCCCGGTCCCCAGCGGCCGGCCGGGTCGGTGAGCGCCGTACGGGCCTCCGTGAAGTGCCCGGCGAGCGCGCGGGCCAGGACGGCCCCGCCGAGCCCGGCGCCCAGCAGGCTGAGGATGCCGCCGGGGCGCAGGGCCGCCACCGCGTTGGCGACGCCCTCGGCCGGGTCGTCCACGTACTCCAGCACGCCGTGGCAGATCACCACGTCGTAGGCGTCGCGCTCGACGACCTCGAGCAGGCCCTGGGCGTCGCCCTGCACCCCGCGGACGAGGTCTGCCACACCGGCTTCGGCGACCCGGCGCTCCAGTCCGAACAGCGCGTTCGGGCTGGGGTCGACCACGGTGACCCGGTGGCCGAGGTGGGCCACCGGCACGGCGAACTTGCCGGTGCCGCCACCGGTGTCGAGCACGTCCAGCACGTCCCGCCCGGTCGCCTTCACCCGGCGGTCGAGTGCCTCCTTGAGGACCTCCCACACCACGGCGGTGCGGAGGGAGGCGCGGGGGCGGGAAGTGTCCGACACGGCTGATGGCTCCTCGGCGCGTTTTGGGCGAGCGGTTCGTGCCCACCCTATGGCCTTCGGCTGCCGGGCAGGTCATCCCGCGTCGGGACGCTCCGCCCGTGGCAGTGGCAGGCCCTGCGACGGGCCGGCGGGCGTGATCGGCCGGAGCGCGAGCATCCGCTCCACCAGGCGCAGGAACATCGCCACCTCACGCACCAGGTCGTCCGCGTCCCGGTTGGTCGCCGCGCCCGCTATCCCCGCCTCGGCCCGCGCCCGGCGGGCCGCGCCGGAGGCGAAGAGCGCGCTCCACTCGGTCAGTTCGGGCGCTATCTCCGGGAGCACCTCCCACGCGCTGCGGATGCGCGGCCTGCGCCGCGGGTTCACCGGCTCGGGCCGCCCGCGCGCGGCGAGCACGGCCGCGGCGGCGCGCAGCGCGGCGAGGTGGGCGGTGGCGTACCGCTCGTTGGACCGGGTCAGCCGGGCGGCTTCGGCCAGGCCCTCGTGGGCCTTGACGAGCAGATCGAGTGCGGCGGGTGGTGCCGCCGACTTCCGCGGGACGGGGTGGACAGGGGACGGGGACGGTGTGGCCATGACGAACCTCCTGTCGTTGCGTGCGCTTTCGCGCTGCCTGGTGTGGCTCCGTGCGGTGCCGTGCTGTGCGTGTTCCGTGCGTGTCCCCATCGTGAAGGCCGCCACTGACAATCGCGCTGACCTGCGCTTTCGCCTCATCGGCAGGGGCCTTGCCCGGGCAACTTCCCCCCGGTGCGCACCGGATGCCGCCAAGGATGCTAGTTTTTGAACTGACTGGTCAGTTCAAAAGAAGGAGGACGGCGTGGACAGCCCGCACGGCGCGGCCGTCAAAGCCGAGGGCTTCGGACTCAAGGGCCCGCGCGGCTGGGTCTTCCGGGGCGTCGGGATCGACGCGGCGCCCGGCTCGCTCATCGCGGTCCAAGGCCCCTCCGGAAGCGGCCGGACCTGCCTGCTCCTCGCCCTCACGGGCCGGATGAAGCCCACCGAGGGACACGCCGAGATCGGCAGTCACCGGCTGCCGAAGAGGATGGCCGCGGTCCGCCGCGTCGCCGCCCTCGGCCCGGTATCCGGGGTCAACGACCTCGACCAGGCCCTCACCGTCGCCGAGCAGCTGCGCGAGGGCGCCCTGCTCCAGCGCCGCTACGAGGGCCCCGTCCGCGCCCTGCTCCGCCCGCGCGGCGAGCGCCGCAGCTCCACCGCGGCCCGGATCGCCGCCGCGCTGGCCGCCGCCGGACTGGACCTCGCGACCCTGCCCAAGGGCCCGCGGACCTCCGTACGGGACCTGGAACGGCTGGAATCCGTACGGCTGTCGGTGGCCATCGCGCTGCTCGGCTCACCGCGCCTGCTGGCCCTGGACGACCTCGACCTCAAGCTCTCCGACGCCGAGCGCGCCGAGGCCTGGGACCTGCTCCGCTCGCTCGCCGCCCGCGGCACGACCGTCCTCGCTGTGTGCAGCGAGGCCCCGGCCGACGCGACGGTGCTGCGGACGGTCGCGGACGCCGCCGCCGACCCGGAAGCCGACCCGGAAGCCGACCCGGACGCCGCGGAGCCCGCCGCCGTGCCCCGGCCCATGGACTCCGAGATCACCTGGGGTTCCCCCGAGGGCACCGGCACCACCGACACCGACGAGACGAAGGGGGACGACGATGCGCTCACCGAAGCTGGCCGCGCTTGAGCTGAAGCGGTTCGGGCGGGGGAAGCTGCCCCGGGCCGCGCTCGTCGCACTGCTCCTGCTGCCGCTGCTCTACGGAGCGCTGTACCTGTGGTCCTTCTGGGACCCCTACAGCCGCCTCGACAAGGTGCCCGTCGCCCTCGTCAACTCCGACCAGGGCGCCACCGTGGACGGCAAGCGCATCGACGCCGGCGACGAGATCACCCGCAAGCTGCACGACAGCAAGACCTTCGACTGGCGCGAGGTCAGTGCCGAGGAGGCGGCCGAGGGGCTGGAGGACGGTACGTACTACCTCTCCCTCACCATGCCCGCCGACTTCAGCACGAAGATCGCCTCCAGCTCCGGCGAGGACCCCGCCACCGGAGCCCTCCAGGTCCGCACGAACGACGCGAACAACTACATCGTCGGCTCCATCTCGCGCACCGTCTTCTCCGAGGTCCGCTCGGCGGCGTCCACCAACGCCTCCCGCGGCTTCCTCGACAAGATCTTCGTCAACTTCTCCGACCTCCACGACAAGACCGCCGAGGCGGCCGACGGGGCCGACAAGCTCACCGACGGCGCCGGCAAGGCCCAGAAGGGCGCCAAGGACCTCGCGGAGGGCCTGGAGACGGCGAAGGAGAAGAACGGCGAGATCACCGGCGGCCTGAAGAAGCTGAACGGCGCCGCCGGACAGCTCGAGACCGGTACGAAGGACATCGCGGCCGGTACCCAGCGGCTCGCCGACAAGGTGGGCGGCGCCGCCGACAAGGCCCGCCCCTTCCTCAAGGACCCCAAGCAGCTCGCGGACAGCGCCGAGCTCGTCGCCGACACCGCCAAGGTCGTGGGCAACCACCTCGAGACCTTCACCAAGGCGGCTCCCGCCGCCGCCACCGTCACCCAGCGCGTCTCCACCGGCGCCGCCGACGTCTACGCGAAGACCTGCACCACCGGCACCAAGCCGCTGCCCGCCACCTGCCCCCAGCTCAAGAAGCTCAAGGACGACGCCGCCGAGGGAGCCGAGCTCGCGGGCGACGTCAACACGCTCGTCAAGGACACCGGCGGCGACATCGGCACGCTCCGCACGCAGCTCTCCGACCTGGAGCGCGAGGCCCGCAAGCTCGCCACCAAGGCCCCCGGCCTCTCCGCCGACCTCGATTCGGCCGTCGCCCAGGTGAACGCCCTCAACGACGGAGCCCACAAGGTCGCCACCGGCATGGCCAAGCTGCACACCGGCATCGGCACCGCCACCGAAGGCTCCGGCGCCCTCGGCGTGGGCGTCGGCAAGCTCGGCGACGGCGCGCACAGCCTCGACGGCGGCCTGGTCAAGCTCGTGGACGGCAACGGCGAACTCGCCGGCGGACTGCACGACGGCGCCGGCAAGATCCCCGACTACGACCAGCAGCAGCGCGACACCCGCACCGAGGTGATGGCGGACCCGATCCAGCTCGCCAACCAGTCCCTGCACAAGGCGCCCAACTACGGCACCGGCTTCGCCCCCTACTTCATCCCGCTCTCCCTGTGGGTCGGCGCGATGGTCGCCTACATGCTGATCGCACCGCTGAACCGGCGGGCGCTCGCCGCCGGCGCCTCACCCTGGCGGATCGCCCTCGCCGGCTGGCTGCCCGTGGCCGGGCTCGGCGCCGCGCAGGTGGCCGCGCTGATGTCCGTACTCCACTGGGGGCTCGGCCTGCAGATGGCCCGGCCGGCGCTCACCGTGGCCTTCCTGATGCTGGTCACCGGCTGTTTCGCCGCGATCGTCCAGTGGCTCAACGCCAAGTTCGGCGCCGCCGGGCGGATCCTGGTGCTGGCCGTCCTGATGCTCCAGCTGACCTCGGCCGGCGGCACCTACCCCGTCCAGACCAGCCCGGGGTTCTTCAACGCCATCCACCCCTACCTGCCGATGTCGTACGTGGTCGAGAGCCTGCGCCGCCTCATCACCGGCGGCGACCTCGCCCCGGTCTGGCAGGGCTGCGCCGTACTGGCCGCCTTCACCGCGGGCGCCCTCGCCCTCACCGCGCTCGCCGCCCGCGGCAAGCAGGTGTGGACGATGGACCGGCTGCATCCCGAACTGAGCCTGTAGCCGGTGGAGAGCGGCCGACCTGTGAGAATCAGCGCCATGGAACGCAGCAGCACCGGTACGGCCGCGGGCGGCGGCCGCCGCCAGGCCACACGGCAGAAGCTCTACGAAGCCGCCGTCACCCTCATCGCGGAGCAGGGATTCTCGGCGACCACGGTCGACGAGATCGCCGAGCGGGCGGGCGTTGCGAAGGGCACCGTCTACTACAACTTCGCCAGCAAGAACGACCTCTTCGAGGAGTTGCTGCGGCACGGGGTCGGGCTGCTGACCGAGTCCCTGCGGTCGGCGGCGGAATCGACCGAGGCCAGGGGCGGGAGCCGGGTCGAGGCGCTCGACGAGATGATCCGGGCCGGGTTGGTGTTCATCGACCGGTACCCGGCCTTCACCCAGCTCTACGTCGCCGAGCTGTGGCGGACCAACCGGACCTGGCAGTCGACCCTGATGGTCGTCCGGCGGGAGGCGGTCGCCGTCGTCGAGACGGTGCTGCGCGAAGGCGTGGAGCGGGGGGAGCTGAGCGCGGAGATCGACGTGCCGCTGACCGCCGCCGCACTGGTCGGGATGGTGCTCGTGGCGGCGCTGGACTGGCAGTCGTTCCAGAGCGAGCGGTCGCTGGACGACGTGCACTCGGCGCTGTCGCTTCTGCTGCGGGGACGGGTCAGCGGCAACCGCTGACGGGTACGCCCGATCGGCGGTGCCGCTGGGACGCGGCGGGCGCGTAGAACTGGTGGGGCGGCTGAGTATCCGTACCTAGGCGCGGAAATGAGTACGCGCGCGGATGGGCCCCGACCCGCGGCACGCCAGACTGGGGGCAACGGACAGGGACCCGGTTCGCACCGCCGACACGGGGCGGCAGGTGTGGACCGGGTCTCTCTGACCGGTGGGATGGGAAGCGGCCGGCGCGGGGCTCGGGGGGATCGAGCCCTAGCGCCGGCCGCTTTTTTTTGCGGGTAACCGCGCCGTTGCCGGGTGCGGGCACCGTCAGCCGCGGCCCCGTAGCGGGATCCGGGTGCGGGCCCGGGAGACGGCGGCCGAGACCAGCTCGGTCAGCGCCGCCCAGCGGGACGAGGCCGCCCAGCGGACGCGGGCTCCCGAGCGCGGGAGGAACAGCGCGCGCAGACGGGTCGTCCGGGAGACGCCGGCGAGCAGGCCGGCCCGCGCGAGCAGGACGTCCGGCCCCGCGGCGCCGTACGCGGGCTCCGCGCCCGGCGGGGCGTACAGCGCGCGCTCGACCGCGCCCGAGATCCGGAGGACGGCATCGGCCGCCTCCGGCCCCAGCCGGCCCAGCTCCACCACCCGGTCCGCCACCCCCCGCGGGGACAGCGCCTCGTCCGGGGGGATCCCGACGTCCCACGCCGCGTCCCCGAGCTCGCGCCAGGCGGACAGCACATCGCCCGAGGCGAGCCGCCGGGCCCGCAGCCGGCCGCGCCACAGGAACGGCAGCAGCGGGAGCCCCAGTACCAGCAGAGCGGTGGCCGTCCAGGCGAGGACGGTGGCCGCCGACGGTCCGTCGCCCCCCGAACCCGCGTTCTGGTTCGGCGCGGTCGGCCCGCACTCGCCCAGCCTCTTCTGGTCCGGCGGGCAGTCCTCATCGGCCGACGGCGCGGCCGAGGGCTGCGCCGTGCTCGCGGACGGGGCCGCCGTCGGCGCCGCCGGCTCGTTGCGCGGGGCCTCGGACCGGCTGTAGTCCGGCACCGTGATGCCCGACCGGGGCGTCGGCTCGAAGCGGGTCCAGCCCACGCCCTCGAAGTACAGCTCCGGCCACGCGTGCGCGTCCCGCATCGAGACGTTGATGTTCCCGTCCGACTGCTTCTCACCCGGGGTGAACCCGACCGCGACCCGCGCCGGGATCCCGACCGACCGCGCCATCGAGGCCATCGAGAAGGCGAAGTGGACGCAGAAGCCCTCCTTGTCCTCGAGGAACCGGGCGATGGCGTTCGAGCCCGTACCCGAGGACACCTTCGTGTCGTAGCGGAAGCCGCCGCTGACCGCGAAGTAGTCCTGGAGCTTCACCGCCGCCGTGTAGTCGTCTTGTGCGCCCCGCGTGACCTCGCGGGCCGTCTTGACGACGATCTCCGGCAGGTTCTCCGGCAGCTTCGTGTACTCGGCCCTGATCGCCTCGTTCGGCGGCGGCGCCTTGCGCAGCTGCGCCGCCGTCGGCTTCAGCAGCAGGCTCCGCACGGTGTACTGGGCGCCCTGGGCGTTCTGGAACTTGTCCTTCCCCAGCTGGTCCCCGACGAGCGTGCGCCCGACCGGCTCGAACCGCCACTTGCCGCCGATGTCCACCTGGGTCGCCGGATACGGCATCGGCAGGTAGCGCTGCGCGTAGGTCTGGGCCGACGAGACGTTGGTGACCACCTCGACCGCGCCCTGCAGGACCGCGCCGCTCACGCCGGGCGGATCCGGCAGCCGCTTCGGGACGTCCGTCAGGGCCCGCCCGGAGGCCTCCCACTTGACGCCGTTGAACTCGTCCAGCGCCAGGATCCGCAGGTACTGCTCGCTCAGGTCCGGGTTGTTCGTGCGGTACTTCAGCACCACCCGGTTGTCCTGGGTGTTCAGGCTGGACTGCAGCGAGACCAGCGGGTTGACCGCCTGGATCGAGGGGCCGAGGCCGGTTCCCTCGCCGCCGCCCCCGTCGCCCGTGCCCAGCACGCCCCCGCCCAGCGCGGGCAGCACCGCCGGAACGGCCAGTGCCAGGCCCAGCGCGAGAGCGCCGATCCGGCGCCCGGTGCGCACGGGGGCGAGCGCCTGCCCGCTGCCCGAGTAGCCGGCGGCGACCCGCCCGCGCGGCGCCGCGCCGAAGACGCGGCCCCACTGGGCGAGCCGGTCACGGCCCTCGGCCAGCAACAGCAGCAGATAGCCGCAGCCCGCCAGCACGAACGCGAACCAGGAGGCGCCGCCGGAGCCGGAGGCGGCGCCGGACAGGCCCGCCGCCACCGAGTAGAGGGCGAGCAGCGGCAGCCCGGCGGCCGCGGCCATCCGCAGCGTCACCGCCAGCAGGTCCACCAGCAGCCCGATCAGCAGCACCCCGCACACCAGCAGCAGCCGGATCCCGTCCGTCAGCGGCGCCGGGATCGCGAACTCGTTCACGTCCCGGACGCCCTGGCCGAACAGGGCGCCGAAGTCCGTCACCAGGTAGTCCAGCAGCCCGTCGCCGGTCGAGGACTGCGCCTTCCCGCCGAACAGCAGCATGAGCGCCAGCAGCGACACGAGCAGCTGCGCCGCCACGGTCAGCGACCGTGTCAGCGGCACCCGCCGCGCCCCGGCGCCCACGGCGCTCTGCAGCGCCAGCAGCAGCGCCGCCTGCGGCAGCCAGCTGCCCGTCTCCACGAGAGAGTTCAGCGACCAGGCGGTGAACAGCGTCGCCAGAGCCGCGAAGACCGTCAGTCTCGCCCGCCCGCTCATCCCCAGCCCCCCGCCGAACCCGAACCGGTACCCGTGCCGATCGGGGCGTGGCCGGCCTGGCGCCACAGCTCCCCGAAGGCCACCCCGGGCGGGGCGGCCAGCGCCGTCCAGCCCGCGTCGCGCAGCCTGCCCAGGCGCTCCTCCAGCGGAGGCAGCCCCCGCGACATCACGGAAGCCAGCCCCGGCGGCCGCCCGGACCAGTCCGCGGAGTCCAGTACGAACGCCACGGCGCCCCCGCTGCGCCGGCACATCTTGGCCGCCAGTTCCGTCTGTACGTCGTCCAGGTCTCCGAAGAAGGCGATGAGGAGCCCGTCACCGCCGGCTCCGCCGAAGCCGCTGCCGATGCCGTTGCCCCGTACCGCGTCGTAGGCCCGGGACAGCCCGGCGCCGTCGGAGTGGGTGACCACCGCGAGGGTGTCCATCATCAGGCCCGCGGCCTCGGCGGACTCCTGACCGCCGGAGGTGAAGCCGCCGCCCTCGCGGGGCACGCAGTCCCCGGTGTCGGTCAGCAGCCGCACCGAGAAGCCCTGCTCCAGCAGGTGCACCAGGGCCGACGCGGTGCCCGAGACGGCCCACTCGAAGGCCGAGTCGGGGCCGGCGCCCTCGTAGGCGAGGTGCCGGGTGTCCAGCAGCACGGTGGCCCGGCTGCGCTGCGGCTGCTCCTCGCGGCGCACCATCAGCTCGCCGTAGCGGGCGGTGGAGCGCCAGTGCACGCGGCGCAGGTCGTCGCCGCGCCGGTAGCCGCGCGGGATCACGTCGTCCTCGCCGGCCAGGGCCAGCGAGCGCCGGCTGCCGTCGCCGTAGCCGGAGGACTCGCTGGTGAAGCGGACCGCGGGCAGGGCCTCGGTGCGCGGGATGACCGTGAGGGTGTCGTACGCGGAGAAGGAGCGGGTCAGCTCGACCAGTCCGAAGGGGTCGGTGAGGCGCAGCTGCAGCGGGCCCAGCGGGTAGCGGCCGCGCAGGTCGGAGCGGACCCGGTAGGACACCTCGCGGCGGCCGCCCGGCTCCACCCGGTCCAGGACGAAGCGGGGCCGGGGCCCGAGCACGTAGGGCACCCGGTCCTGGAGCATCAGCAGGCCGGTGGGCATCCGGGAGGTGTTGTCGATGCGCAGCTGCACCCGGGCCTCGGCGCCGGCGGGCACCCGCACCGGGGTCAGCCGGCGGGTTCCGGAGACCCGGTAGCGGGTGCGGTGCAGGGCGAGGACGCAGATCAGCGGCAGCACGGCGAGCAGCAGCCCGACCCGGAGCAGCTCCGACTGGCCCAGGACGTACGCGCACAGCGCGGCGGCGATCCCGGCGGCCAGGAAGGAGCGGCCGCGGGTGGTCAGGCCGGCCAGCGACGCGCGGAAACCGCCGCCGTCGTCCGCGCCCGGTCCGCCGGCGCCGTGCGGTGCGCCGGCGCTCATCAGAAGCCCCGGATGCCCGCGCCGGGCGGCATCTCGCCGCGCGCGTGCGCGGCCGGTACGGGGGTGCGCTGCAGGATGTCGGCGACGACCTGCTCGGCGCTGCGCCGGCTCAGCTGGGCCTGCGCGGTGGGCAGCAGCCGGTGCGCGAGGACGGGGCCGGCCAGCGCCTGGACGTCGTCGGGCAGGACGTAGTCCCGGCCGGCCAGGGCGGCGGAGGCCTTCACGGCGCGCAGCAGGTGCAGGGTGGCGCGGGGCGAGGCGCCCAGACGCAGGTCCGGGTGGCTGCGGGTGGCGGAGACCAGGTCGACGACGTAGCGCCGGACGGGTGCGGCCACGTACACCTCGCGGACGGCCTCGATGAGCTTGACGATGTCGTGGGCGTGCGCGACGGACGTCAGGTCGTCGAGCGGGGAGAGCCCGCCGTGCACGTCGAGCATGCGCAGCTCGGCGTCGGGACTGGGGTAGCCGACGGAGACGCGGGCCATGAAGCGGTCGCGCTGGGCCTCGGGGAGCGGGTAGGTGCCCTCCATCTCCACCGGGTTCTGGGTGGCGACCACCATGAAGGGGCTCGGCAGCGTGTAGGTGGTGCCGTCGATGGTGACCTGGCCCTCCTCCATCGACTCCAGCAGCGCCGACTGGGTCTTGGGGGAGGCGCGGTTGATCTCGTCGCCGATGACGATCTGCGCGAAGATCGCGCCCGGCTTGAACTCGAACTCCCGGCGCTGCTGGTCGTAGATGCTGACGCCCGTGATGTCGGAGGGCAGCAGGTCGGGCGTGAACTGGATGCGCTGCACCGAGCAGTCGATGGACTTTGCGAGCGCCTTGGCCAGCATGGTCTTGCCCACGCCCGGCACGTCCTCGATCAGCAGGTGGCCCTCGGCGAGCAGGACGGTCAGCGCGAGGCGGACCACTTCCGGCTTGCCCTCGATCACGCTCTCGACCGAATCCCGCACCCGCTGCACCGTGCTCGTCAGATCCGCGAGGCTCGCTCGGTCGTCATACGTGGTCACCTGGTTCTCCTCGACCCAATCCCAGGGCCGACGCGCATGACGCGGAGCGGCCCACCCCGAAACACCTCAAAAGCGAGAGTGCGGACACCGGCCCGGAGGTCCTCCGGGTGACGTCTCCCCGCATTCTTGACGGCGTTGCGGCCTTGTGTCACTCACGAGGTGGGGTCGATCTCCCGCAGGAGCCCGGTGTGCACGTCGAAGACGAAGCCTCGCACATCGTCCTTGTGGGGGAGGAACGGGTTCGTACGAACCCGCTGCATGGACTGGCGGACGTCCTGGTCGACGTCCCGGAAGGCCTCCACGGCCCAGGCGGGACGCTGCCCGACCTCGTCCTCCAGCTCGTGGCGGAAGTCCTCGGTCAGGCTTTCGAGACCGCAGCCGGTGTGGTGGATGAGTATCACCGTGCGGGTGCCGAGCGCCCGCTGGCTGATGGTGAGCGAGCGGATGGTGTCGTCCGTGACCACTCCGCCCGCGTTGCGGATCGTGTGGCAGTCGCCAAGTTCGAGGCCGAGGGCGGCGTGCAGGTCGAGGCGGGCGTCCATACAGGCCACGACGGCCACCTGGAGGACCGGACGGGCGTCCATGCCGGGGTCGGTGAACTTCGCGGCGTATGCGTGGTTTGACTCCACCAGCCTGTCGGTGACGGAGCGGCCGCCGGTGGTCTCGGGGGCGGACTCGGCGGGCACGGGTACGGAAGTCGTCATGGATACGACGTTAGTGGTCACAGCACGTCCAGGCATTGAGTGAGGGTGGACAAAGAAGGTCACGACAACCTGTTGTGAGCTAACCCACAGGGGTGAGGCACAGGCGGCCGTCCGGGTGATTCGGGGCATTTGCCGGTTCGTGGGGAGAGGGCCGCACGGCGCGCGGGGCGGTTCGTTGACCGCGGCGACCGTTGCACTAAAGTGACGCGAACCGGCCGGAGCCCGGCCCTGACCGGCCGCCCGGCCACTTTGGTAAGACTCCGCGTGCGCGGCGCGGCGTATGCCTGCCGCGCCGTTATCTGAGAGGGCGCTTTGACTAGCGAGTCCCGACACGTCCCGGTGATGCTCCAGCGGTGCCTGGACCTGTTGGCCCCGGCGCTGGAGAGGCCCGGGGCCGTCGTCGTCGACTGCACCCTCGGCCTCGGCGGCCACAGCGAGGCCCTGCTCACCCGGTTCCCCGAGGCCCACCTGATCGGCCTCGACCGCGACAAGGAGGCCCTGCGCCTCTCCGGGGAGCGCCTGGCGCCCTTCGGAGACCGGGCCACCCTCGTCCACGCCATCTACGCGGACCTGGCCGACGTACTGGACAACCTGCGCATCCCCACCGTCCAGGGCATCCTCTTCGACCTCGGCGTCTCCTCCATGCAGCTGGACGAGGCCGACCGCGGCTTCGCCTACGCGCAGGACGCGCCCCTGGACATGCGGATGGACCAGACGACCGGCATCAGCGCGGCCGAGGTGCTCAACACCTACCCGCCCGGCGAACTGGTCCGGATCCTTCGCCAGTACGGCGAGGAGAAGCAGGCCAAGCGGATCGTCTCCGCCGTGGTGCGCGAGCGGGACAAGGACCCCTTCACCAACAGCGCGCGCCTGGTCGAACTGATCCGCGACTCCCTGCCGCAGGCGGCGAAGCGGACCGGCGGCAACCCCGCCAAGCGCACCTTCCAGGCGCTGCGCATCGAGGTCAACGGCGAGCTGTCCGGTCTGGAGCGGGCCATCCCGGCCGCCGTGGACCGGATCGCGGTCGGCGGCCGGATCGCGGTGCTCTCCTACCACTCGCTGGAGGACCGCCTCGTCAAGCAGGTCTTCGCGGCCGGCGCGACCTCGACGGCCCCGCCCGGGCTGCCGGTCGTACCGGAGAAGTACCAGCCGAAGCTGAAGCTCCTCACGCGCGGCGCGGAACTGCCGACGGAGGAGGAGATCGCGGAGAACCGGCGTGCGGCGCCGGCCCGCTTCCGCGGGGTGGAACGGATCCGGGAGGCGCGGCTGTGAGTCCACGCGGGGGACGCTTCGGGCGGGTCCTTGCCGGGAGCCCGGCCGGGCAGGCGGCGAGGATGCCGTTCGTCCTGCTGGTGGTCGCGCTGCTCGGCGGCGGGCTGATCAGCCTGCTGCTGCTGAACTCGGCGCTGAACCAGGGCTCCTTCCAGCTGAGCAAGCTGCGCAAGGAGACCACCGTGCTGACGGACGAGGAGCAGGCGCTGCAGCGGGACGTGGACGGCTACTCGGCGCCCGACGCGCTGCAGCGGCGGGCGCACGAGCTGGGCCTGGTGCCCGGAGGCAGCCCGGTCTTCATCGGGCCGGACGGCAAGGTCGCCGGTACCGCGTCCGCCGCGGCGGAGCCGCCCCCGCCCTCCCCGCCGCCGTCCGCGGCTCCGCCCGGCGGAGCCGTCCCCAGCCCGGCCGGCTCCCCGGCCCCGGCTCCCTCGGGCTCGGCCACCCCCGTGGTGCCCGCCGCCCCGCCGGCCTCGCCCGGAGCCTCCCAGCCCTCCCAGACCCCTGGACGGTGACGTCGTGACGCGTACCCCTGCGGGAACCGCCCCCACAACCGCCCCCCGGGGGGCCGCCGCGTGAGCCCGCAGGAGCCGCCGCGGCGGCGGGTGCCCGGGCCGGGACGGGGCAGGCCCGGCGGGGACCGGGCACGGGCCACGGCCCGGCCGGCCTCCAGGCCCGCCACCCGCAGGCCCGCCCCCGCGAGCACACCCCACACCATCCGCCTCGGCGCCCCCAAGCCCCGCCTGCGGCTGGTCAGCGTGGGGCTGACGCTCGTCATGCTCGCGTTCGTCGTACGGCTCCTCCAGGTCCAGGCCGTCGACGCGTCGGCGTACTCCGCCAAGGCCTCCGAGAACCGTTTCGCCAGCTACACCCTGGCCGCCGAGCGCGGGGAGATCACCGACCGCAAGGGCGTGGCGCTCGCCACCAGCGTGGACGCGTACGACATCACGGCCGACCCGCACATGTTCACCCCGCAGGAGAGCAAGGCCCCCGACGCCCCCGAGCAGGCGGCCGCACTCCTCGCGCCGATCATCGGCAAGGACGCCAAGGAGCTCACCGAGCGCCTGAAGACGAGGAACACCCGCTACGTCGTCCTCGCCCGCCGCCAGACCCCGCAGGTCTGGAACCAGATCAAGGACCTCAAGAAGGTCTTCGCCGACAAGGCGGCCGCCGACAAGAAGAACAACGGCCCCGGCGCCAACGTCCTGGGCGGCGTGTTCAACGAGAACAGCAGCAAGCGCGTGTACCCCAACGGCGACCTCGCCGCCGGGATACTGGGTTACGTCAACGCCGACGGCAAGGGCGGCGGCGGACTGGAGTCCTCCCTCGACAAGAAGCTGGCGGGCAAGGACGGCGAGCTCACCTACGCCCAGTCCGGCGGCCGCCGCGTGCCGACCGCCGGTTCCAGCGAGAAGCCCGCCGTGCCCGGCCAGGACATCGAGCTGACCATCGACCGCGACATCCAGTGGGCCGCGCAGAGCGCCATCACCGAGCAGGTCGCCAAGTCGGAGGCCGACCGCGGGTACGTCATCGTCCAGGACACCCGCACCGGCGAGGTCCTCGCGATGGCCAACGCCCCCGGCTTCGACCCCAACGACCTGTCCAAGGCCAGCTCCGCCGCCATGGGCAACGCGGCCCTCCAGGACGTCTACGAGCCCGGCTCCACCGCCAAGGTGATGTCGATGGCCGCCGTGCTGGAGGAGAAGAAGGCCGGCGCCGACACCCACGTGGAGGTCCCCAACCGGCTGCACCGCGGCGACCGCCTCTTCAAGGACGACATCGACCACCCGACCTGGTACCTGACCCTCAACGGGGTCCTCGCCAAGTCCTCCAACATCGGCACCATCCTGGCCACCGGCCAGCTCGGCCCGACGCAGCCCGAGGCCAACAAGGTCCTGTACTCGTACCTGGACAAGTTCGGGATCGGCCAGCCCACCGGCCTGAACTACCCGGGCGAGTCGCGCGGCATCCTCGCCAAGCCCGAGAAGTGGTCCACCTCCCAGCAGTACACGATCCCCTTCGGCCAGGGCCTGTCCCTCAACGCCATGCAGGCGGCCTCCGTGTACTCGACCATCGCCAACGGCGGCGTCCGCGTCCAGCCCACGCTGGTCCGCGGCACCAAGGGCCCCGACGGCCGGTTCACCCCGGCCCCGGCGCCCGCGCAGCACCGCGTGGTCAGCCCCGAGACCGCCAAGACCCTCGCGGAGATGCTGGAGTCGGTGGTCGACGACCAGGAGGGAACCGGCACCAGGGCCCGCATCCCCGGCTACCGGGTCGGCGGCAAGACCGGCACCTCCAACCGGGTGGATCCGGCCACCGGCCGCTACAAGGGCTACACCGCCTCCTTCGCGGGCTTCGCGCCCGCCGACAACCCCCGCATCACCGTCTACTGCGCCATCCAGAACCCCATCAAGGGCAGTTACTTCGGTGGCCAGATCTGCGGGCCCATCTACAAGAAGGTCATGGAGTTCGCCCTCAAGACCCTCCAGGTCGCCCCCACCGGAACCGCCCCCGCCGGGCTCCCGGTCACCTACGAATCCGGCGCGCAGCCCGGCCCCCAGCCGAGCCCGCAGCCCGGCCAGTGACCCTCCCCCCAGCGGCCCGCCCAGAAACGCGTGAGGCACCACCAGTGACAACGATCACCCCGGAACCCGGGAACCAGACGACGGCCGGCTCCGCGGCCGGTCCCTCACTTCGCGAGCGGCCCGCCGGGCCCGGTACGCTCACCGCCGTGCCCCACGCTGAACAGCCCAGAACCACCCAGAACGACGCCCCGGCAGCGCCGCCGGGAGCGCCACGCCCCGCGTCCGCCCGCCCGATCCCGCTCGGCGAGCTGGCCGGCCTGCTGGGGATCGAAGCCCCCGGCGCGCCGCCGCAGATCACCGGCATCACGCACGACTCCCGTGCCGTGCGCCCCGGAGACCTGTACGCGGCCCTGCCGGGCGCCAGGCTGCACGGCGCGGACTTCGCCGCGCAGGCGGCCGCCCTCGGCGCCGCGGCGGTGCTGACCGACCCGGCCGGCACCGAGCGCGCCGAAGCCACCGGACTCCCGGTCCTCACCGTCGCCGACCCGCGCGGCCGGATGGGCGAACTGGCCGCCACGATCTACGGACGGCCGGGCACCGGCCTCCTCCAGATCGGCATCACCGGCACCTCGGGCAAGACCACCACGGCGTACCTCGTCGAAGGCGGCCTGCGCGGCAGCGGACGCACGACGGGGCTCATCGGCACCGTCGAGACGCGCATCGGGGACGAGCGCATCAAGTCCGAGCGCACCACCCCCGAGGCCACCGACCTGCAGGCGCTCCTCGCGGTCATGCGCGAACGCGGCGTCGACGCCGTCGCCATGGAGGTCTCCAGCCACGCCCTGGTGCTCGGCCGGGTCGACGGCTGCGTCTTCGACGTCGCCGTCTTCAACAACCTGAGCCCCGAGCACATGGAGTTCCACTCCGACATGGAGGACTACTTCCAGGCCAAGGCGCAGCTCTTCACCGAGCGCCGCGCCCGCCTCGGCGTGGTCAACGTCGACGACGAGTACGGCCGGCGCCTCGCCAAGGAGTCGCCGATCCCGGTCGTCACCTTCTCCGCCACCGGCGACCCTGCCGCCGACTGGCGCGCCGAGGACGTGGTCTCGGGCCACATGGACTCGACCCTGACCCTGGTGGGTCCGCAGGGCGAGCGGGTACGGGCCACCGCCCCGCTGCCCGGCCCGTTCAACGTGGCCAACACCGTCGCCGCCATCGTCACGCTCGCCGCGGCCGGCCTCGACCCGCAGAGCGCCGCCGACGGCGTCGCCGCGGTCCCCGGCGTCCCCGGCCGGCTGGAGCGCGTCGACGCGGGACAGCCGTACCTGGCCGTCGTCGACTACGCGCACAAGACCGACGCCGTCGAATCGGTCCTGCGCGCCCTGCGCGAGGTCACCACCGGCAAGCTGCACATCGTGCTCGGCTGCGGCGGCGACCGCGACACCACCAAGCGGGCCCCGATGGGCGCCGCGGCCGCCCGGTTCGCCGACACCGCCGTGCTGACCTCCGACAACCCGCGCTCCGAGGACCCCCTCACGATCCTCGCCGCGATGTTCCGAGGCGCCGTGTCCGTACCCCCCGCCGAGCGGGGCGCCGTCCTCGTCGACGCCGACCGGGCGGCGGCCATCGCCGCCGCCGTCGCGCGCGCCGAGGCGGGCGACACCGTGCTGGTGGCCGGCAAGGGCCACGAGCAGGGCCAGGACACCGCGGGCGTCGTACGACCCTTCGACGACCGTGCGGTCCTGCGCGCGGCCATCGAGAACCAAGCGCGCCTAAGTCCCCGACAGGCCGAGGTGAACCAGTAGTGATCGCCCTTTCCCTCGCCGAGATCGCCGAAATCACCGGCGGGCGGCCCCACGACATACCGGATCCGTCCGTACGCATCACCGGGCCCGTCGTCATCGACTCCCGCCAGGTGGAGCCCGGCAGCCTCTTCGCCGCGTTCGCCGGCGAGCAGGTCGACGGCCACGACTACGCCGAGCGCGCGGTCGCCGCGGGCGCCGCGGCCGTCCTCGCGGCCCGGCCCGTCGGCGTACCGGCCGTCGTCGTCCCCGACGTCGAGAAGGCGCTCGGCGCCCTCGCCCGGGCCGTCGTCGAACGCCTGGGCACCGACGTGGTGGCGCTGACCGGCTCCGCCGGGAAGACGTCCACCAAGGACCTCATCGCCCAAGTGCTCCAGACCCACGCGCCCACCGTGTGGACGCCCGGCTCCCTCAACAACGAGATCGGCCTGCCGCTCACCGCGCTGAAGGCCACCGAGGACACCCGGCACCTGGTGCTGGAGATGGGTGCCCGCGGGATCGGCCACATCGACTACCTCACCGGTCTGACGCCGCCGCGCATCGGCCTCGTCCTGAACGTCGGCACCGCCCACATCGGGGAGTTCGGCGGCCGGGAGCAGATCGCCCAGGCCAAGGGCGAGCTGGTGGAGGCCCTGCCGGCCGAGGCGGACGGCGGAGTCGCCGTACTGAACGCCGACGACCCCCTGGTGCGCGCGATGACCGCCCGCACGAAGGCCCGTACGGTCCTCTTCGGGGAGGCCGAAGACGCCGAAGTGCGGGCCACCGAGGTGCGGATGACACCGGGGGGACAGCCCTCCTTCACACTCCACACACCGACCGGGTGCAGTGATGTGACCTTGCGGCTGTACGGTGAGCACCACGTGTCGAACGCGCTCGCCGCGGCCGCCGTCGCCCACGTACTGGGCATGTCCGTCGACGAGATCGCCACCGCGCTCTCCGGGGCGGGCACGTTGTCCCGGTGGCGGATGGAGGTCACCGAGCGGGCGGACGGCGTCACGATCGTCAACGACGCCTACAACGCGAACCCCGAGTCCATGCGGGCCGCTCTGCGCGCACTTGCCGCGATGGGCGGCGCCGCCAGGGCCAACGGGGGACGTACGTGGGCAGTGCTCGGTCCCATGGCCGAGCTCGGTGACGCGTCGCTGGCCGAGCACGACGCGGTGGGACGGCTTGCCGTCCGGCTCAACGTGAGCAAGCTCGTCGCAGTCGGGGGCAGGGAAGCGTCCTGGCTGCAACTGGGCGCATATAACGAGGGTTCGTGGGGTGAGGAGTCGGTGCTCGTGTCCGACGCGCAGGCGGCGGTCGACCTGTTGCGCAGTGAACTGCGCCCGGGTGACGTCGTGCTGGTGAAGGCTTCCAGGTCCATCGGTCTGGAGCGGGTCGCGCTGGCGTTGCTGGAGCGCGAGGGCGAGGTCGCCGGCCGATGAGGCAGATCCTGTTCTCCGGAGTCATCGGACTCTTCCTCACGCTCATCGGCACCCCGCTGCTGATCAAGGGTCTGGCCCGCAAGGGCTACGGCCAGTTCATCCGCGACGACGGCCCGCGTGGCCACGCGGGGAAGAAGGGCACGCCCACCATGGGCGGCATCTCCTTCATCCTGGCCACGCTGATCGCGTACGCCCTCACCAAGGTGATCACCTCGAGCGATCCCTCCTTCTCCGGTGTCCTCGTCCTCTTCCTGATGGCGGGCATGGGTCTGGTCGGGTTCCTCGACGACTACATCAAGATCGTCAAGCAGCGCTCGCTGGGACTGCGGGCCAAGGCGAAGATGGCCGGCCAGCTGATCGTCGGCACCGCCTTCGCGGTGCTCGCCCTTCAGTTCTCGGACTCGCGAGGGCTGACCCCGGCCTCCACCAAGCTGTCGTTCGTCACGGACTTCGGCTGGTCGATCGGCCCGGTGCTGTTCGTGGTCTGGGCGCTGTTCATGATCCTGGCCATGTCCAACGGCGTGAACCTGACCGACGGTCTGGACGGCCTGGCCACCGGTGCCGCCGTGATGGTCTTCGGTGCCTACACCTTCATCGGCGTCTGGCAGTACCAGGAGTCCTGCATCAACGCGGAGACCCTGACCAACCCGGCCGCCTGCTTCGAGGTACGGGACCCACTGGACCTCGCGGTCGTCGCCTCCGCCCTGATGGGCTCCTGCTTCGGCTTCCTGTGGTGGAACACCTCGCCCGCCAAGATCTTCATGGGCGACACCGGCTCGCTGGCCCTCGGCGGCGCGCTCGCCGGCCTCGCGATCTGCTCCCGCACGGAGTTCCTGATGGCGCTCCTCGGCGGCCTCTTCGTCCTGATCACCATGTCGGTCGTCATCCAGGTCGGCTCCTTCAAGATGACCGGCAAGCGGGTCTTCCGGATGGCGCCACTCCAGCACCACTTCGAGCTCAAGGGGTGGTCCGAAGTCCTTGTCGTGGTCCGCTTCTGGATCATCCAGGGCATGTGCGTGATCGTGGGCCTCGGACTCTTCTACGCGGGATGGGCAGCCGACAAGTGACCGCCTGGCACGGCAAGAACATCACCGTCGCCGGTCTCGGCGTGAGCGGCGTCAGCGCCGCCCGCGCCCTGGCCGGCCTCGGCGCTTCGGTGACCGTCGTCGACAACGGCGACGGCGATGCCCAGCGCGCGCGGGCCGCCGAGCTCGCGGAGCTGGGCATCGAGGTCCGCCTCGGCCGCCTGGACGGCGGCGCCCGGGCGGGCGAGGTCCTGCCCGAGGGCACGGACCTCGTGGTCACCTCGCCGGGCTGGAAGCCCGACAGCCCGCTGTTCGCGGCAGCCGCCGCGGCCGGCGTGGACGTCGTGGGCGACGTGGAGATCGCCTGGCTGCTGCGCGGCCCCGATGCCGCGCCGTGGCTCGCGATCACCGGGACGAACGGCAAGACCACCACCACCCAGATGCTCGCCTCGATCCTGAAGGCTGCCGGGCTCAAGACGGCGGCCGTCGGGAACATCGGCACCCCGATCATCGACGTGGTGATCGGCGAGGAGACGTACGACGTCCTCGCCGTCGAGCTCTCCAGCTACCAGCTGCACTGGGCGCCCTCGCTGCGCGCCCACTCCGCGGCCGTCCTCAACCTGGCCCCGGACCACCTCGACTGGCACGGCTCGATGGAGGCCTACGCCGCCGACAAGGGCCGGATCTACGAGGGCAACTCGGTGGCCTGCGTCTACAACGCGGACGCCGCCGACAACAAGGCCACCGAGAACCTGGTCATGGAAGCCGACGTCGAAGAGGGCTGCCGGGCGATCGGCTTCACCCTCGGCGCCCCCGGCCCCTCCATGCTCGGCGTCGTCGACGGGATCCTCGTCGACCGCGCCTTCGTGGAGAACCGGCAGAAGAACGCCCAGGAGCTCGCCGCGGTCGCGGACGTCAACCCGCCGGCCCCGCACAACATCGCCAACGCCCTCGCCGCGGCCGCCCTGGCCCGCGCCTTCGGCGTGAAGCCGAGCGCGATCCGCGACGGGCTGCGCGCCTTCCGGCCGGACGCCCACCGCGTCAGCCACGTGGCCGAGGTGGACGGGGTCACCTACATCGACGACTCCAAGGCCACCAACACCCACGCCGCCGAGGCCTCCCTGGCCGCCTTCGAGCCGGTCGTCTGGATCGCCGGCGGCCTCGCCAAGGGCGCCACCTTCGACGAGCTCGTGCAGAAGTCCGCGAAGCGGATGCGCGGCGTCGTGCTGATCGGCGCCGACCGGGCGCTGATCGCCGAGGCACTGGCGCGACACGCGCCGCAGGTCCCGGTCGTGGACCTCGGGCAGACCGACACTGGGGCGATGCTCGCGGCGGTCCGGGAAGCGGCCCGGCTCGCGGAGACCGGCGACACGGTTCTGCTGGCACCCGCCTGCGCCTCGATGGACATGTTCGCGAACTACAACGAGCGTGGGGACGCGTTCGCCGACGCGGTGCGCGAACTGGCCGCCGAGAAGGCCTAGGGCCGGCTCGATCCAGGGCCGGTTCACTCCGGCCGACCGGCCGCTCGCCTCGTACGAGTGGAGGGGAAGATCACAGATGCCGGCCAAGCAAATGCTGCCGGGGCGGCGGCCGTCCGCGGACAAGACCGCCAAGGCCGCCAAGGCCGTCAGAGCTCCCAAGGCCGCCAAGGCCGACCGGACATCGGGCCTGGTCCGCCCCGCCGCGCGCGTGAAGCGGCCCGCCACGGGCGGGCCGCTCGCCGGTCTGCGGCGTACGCAGCGGCAGTTGCGCCGGGCCTGGGACCGGCCGCTCACGGCGTATTACCTGATCTTCGGCAGCTCGTTGCTCATCACCGTGCTCGGCCTGGTGATGGTCTACTCCGCTTCGATGATCAAGGCGCTCCAGCTCGGCCTGGGCGACGCGTACTTCTTCAAGAAGCAGTTCCTCGCCGCCCTGATCGGCACCGGACTGCTGCTGCTCGCCTCCCGGATGCCCGTCAAACTGCACCGGGCGCTGTCCTATCCCGTGCTCGCCGGCACGCTCTTCCTCATGGTCCTGGTCCAGGTCCCGGGGATAGGCGTATCGATCAACGGCAACCAGAATTGGATCTCCCTTGGCGGTCCGTTCATGCTCCAGCCCAGCGAGTTCGGCAAACTGGCACTCATCCTCTGGGGCGCCGACCTGCTGGCGCGCAAGGGCGGGAAGGACCTGCTGAGCCAGTGGAAGCACCTGCTGGTGCCGCTGGTCCCGGTCACCTTCCTGCTGCTCGGGCTCATCATGCTGGGCGGGGACATGGGAACCGCGATGATCCTCGGGGCCATCCTGTTCGGCCTGTTGTGGCTGGCCGGGGCGCCCACGCGGATGTTCGCGGGGGTACTGGCCGTCGCGGGCGTGCTCGTCGTCCTGCTCATCAAGACCAGCCCGCACCGCATGGACCGGCTCGAGTGCATCGGCGCGACCGAGCCGGGCAAGAACGACCTGTGCTGGCAGGCGGTCCACGGAATCTACGCACTCGCCTCCGGCGGATGGTTCGGTTCCGGTCTGGGTGCCAGTGTGGAAAAATGGGGGCAACTGCCAGAGGCCCACACCGACTTCATCTTCGCCATCACCGGCGAGGAACTGGGGCTGGCGGGGACGCTGTCGGTACTCGCCCTGTTCGCGGCCCTAGGCTATGCGGGTATCCGCGTGGCCGGACGCACGGAGGACCCCTTCGTACGGTATGCCGCGGGAGGCGTGACCACCTGGATCACGGCGCAGGCCGTGATCAACATTGGTGCGGTGCTCGGTCTGCTGCCGATCGCCGGGGTCCCGCTCCCGCTGTTCTCCTACGGCGGGTCGGCCCTGCTGCCGACCATGTTCGCGGTCGGACTGCTCATCGCGTTCGCGCGTGAGGAGCCGGCGGCACGCGCGGCGCTCGCGATGCGGAAGCCGAAGAACGGCCGTCCGCGGACCGGGCAGAGATGGAAGTCGATGAGACGGCGCGTCAAGAAGCGTCCGTCCGGAGAGCGGTGAATTTCGGTGCATGTCGTACTCGCCGGTGGGGGGACCGCCGGCCACATCGAGCCGGCGCTCGCCCTCGCGGACGCCCTGCGCAGGCAGGACCCTTCCGTGGGCATCACCGCCCTCGGCACGGAACGCGGACTCGAAACCCGCCTGGTGCCGGAGCGCGGCTACGAGCTGGGACTGATCCCAGCCGTCCCGCTGCCCCGTAGGCCAACGCCCGAGCTGATCACCGTCCCCGGACGGCTGCGCGGCACCATCAAGGCCGCCGAGGAGATCCTCCTGCGCACCAAGGCCGACTGCGTCGTCGGCTTCGGCGGCTACGTGGCCCTGCCCGGCTACCTCGCGGCCAAGCGCCTCGGGGTGCCGATCATCGTCCACGAGGCCAACGCGCGGCCCGGACTGGCCAACAAGATCGGCTCCCGGTACGCGCACGCCGTCGCGGTCTCCACCCCCGACAGCAAACTGCGCGGAGCCCGCTACGTGGGCATCCCGCTGCGCCGCACCATCTCCACCCTCGACCGGGCCATGGTCCGCCCGGAGGCGCGCGCCGCCTTCGGCCTGGACCCCAACCTGCCGACGCTGCTGGTCTCCGGCGGCTCGCAGGGCGCCCGGCGCCTCAACGAGGTGATCCAGCAGGTCGCGCCGACCCTCCAGCGCTCCGGGATCCAGATCCTGCACGCGGTCGGGCCGAAGAACGAACTGCCGCGTGTCGACAACATGCCCGGGATGCCGCCCTACGTGCCGGTACCGTACGTGGACCGGATGGATCTCGCGTACGCCGCCGCCGACATGATGCTGTGCCGCGCGGGCGCGATGACCGTCGCCGAACTCTCCGCCGTCGGGCTCCCCGCCGCCTACGTACCGCTGCCGATCGGCAACGGCGAACAGCGGCTCAACGCCCAGCCGGTGGTCAAGGCCGGCGGCGGCCTGCTCGTGGACGACGCGGAACTGACGCCCGAGTGGGTGCTGGGCCAGGTCGTCCCGGTCCTCACCGACCCGCACCGCCTCTACGAGATGTCCCGCGCGGCCGCCGAGTTCGGCCGCCGGGACGCGGACGAACTGCTGGTCGCCATGGTGTACGAGGCGGTCGCCGCCAACAGGAAGCACTGACGCAGGAGGCACAGGAGTGGCCGGAGCGAGCACCGCACAGCGCGGCAGTCCCGGGGCCGCGGGGAAGGGGGCCGGCTCTTCGGGCCGGCCCCGGACCCCCAAGTCGCCGAAGCCGCCCCGGCGATCCGGCCCGGGCGGGCCGCGCATCCCGCGCGGCCCGCGCCGGGGCCCCGTCCTGGTCGCCGGGCTCGTCCTGGTCCTGCTCCTGGCCGCGGGCCTCACGTGGGTGTTCTACGGGTCCTCCTGGCTCCGGGTCGAGAAGGTCACCGCGGGCGGCACCGAGGTCCTGACCCCGGAGCAGGTGCGCCTCGCGGCGGCCGTGCCGGTCGGGGCGCCCATGGTGTCCGTGGACACCGACGAGATCGAAGCGCGGCTCCGCGCCCGGCTGCCCCGCGTCGATTCGGTCGACGTGGTGCGGGCCTGGCCGCACGGCATCGGGCTGAAGGTGACGGAACGCAAGCCGGTTCTGCTCATCGAAAAGGGCGCGGAGTTCGTGGAAGTGGACGCTTCCGGTGTGCGATTCGACACTGTCGCGAAAGCACCCGAAGGCGTTCCGGTCCTCGACCTGAGCGCCGGGCAGTCCCCGAGCGGCCGCCGTTTCGACGAGGAACGGCTGCTGCGCGAGGCCGTCGGCGTCGCCGGCGACCTCCCGGAAGCCGTCCGCACGGAGACCGTGCAGGTCAAGGTCCGGTCCTACGACTCCGTGGTGTTGGAGCTGACGCGGGGCCGGTCGGTGGTCTGGGGGAGCGGCGAACAGGGTGAGGCGAAGGGCCGAGCTCTGACGGCGCTCCTGAAGGCCTCGCCCAAGGCTGACCACTTTGACGTGAGCGTCCCCACCGCCCCAGCGGTGTCCGGTAGTTGACGTCAGGTCGAACACCATCGCACCCTGGTTGGCCAGCGATACGGGTGATCACATAGGGTGAAAAGAAAAACGGGAGGTTCGGCGTGTTCGTTGAACACGCGCTACTTGTCGACTTAGTGTCCTGTTCGGAAGAGTCCAAGGAACAGACACACTCATAACCCTAAACTTCAGGGTTAGGGTTCGGGTCGGCGTGTACGGACCGTCCCAATTTCGGCATCAGTCGTCGCACCGCAGGCCCGCGAGGCGAACGACACGTAACTCGAGGCGAGAGGCCTTCGACGTGGCAGCACCGCAGAACTACCTCGCAGTCATCAAGGTCATCGGTGTCGGCGGCGGTGGTGTCAATGCCATCAACCGAATGATCGAGGTCGGTCTCAAGGGCGTCGAGTTCATCGCCATCAACACGGACGCCCAGGCGCTGTTGATGAGCGACGCCGACGTCAAGCTCGACGTCGGCCGGGAACTCACCCGGGGTCTTGGCGCCGGCGCCAACCCGGATGTCGGCCGCAAGGCGGCAGAGGACCACCGCGAGGAGATCGAGGAGGTCCTCAAGGGGGCCGACATGGTCTTCGTCACCGCCGGTGAAGGCGGCGGCACCGGAACGGGCGGCGCACCCGTCGTCGCCAACATCGCGCGCTCGCTGGGCGCCCTGACGATCGGTGTGGTCACCCGGCCGTTCACCTTCGAGGGCCGGCGCCGCGCGAACCAGGCCGAGGACGGCATCGCCCAGCTCCGCGAGCAGGTCGACACCCTCATCGTCATCCCCAACGACCGGCTGCTGTCCATCTCGGACCGCCAGGTCAGCGTGCTCGACGCCTTCAAGTCGGCCGACCAGGTCCTGCTTTCCGGCGTCCAGGGCATCACCGATCTCATCACCACCCCGGGTCTGATCAACCTCGACTTCGCGGACGTCAAGTCCGTGATGTCCGAGGCGGGCTCGGCCCTCATGGGCATCGGCTCGGCCCGCGGCGACGACCGCGCGGTGGCCGCCGCCGAGATGGCGATCTCCTCGCCGCTCCTCGAGGCGTCCATCGACGGCGCCCGCGGTGTGCTGCTCTCCATCTCCGGCGGCTCGGACCTCGGTCTCTTCGAGATCAACGAGGCCGCGCAGCTGGTGAGCGAGGCCGCGCACCCCGAGGCGAACATCATCTTCGGCGCCGTGATCGACGACGCGCTCGGCGACGAGGTGCGGGTCACCGTCATCGCGGCCGGGTTCGACGGCGGACAGCCCCCGGCCCGCCGGGACAACGTCATCGGCGCGGCGTCCACCAAGCGCGAGGAGCCGGCCCCGGCTCCGGTCCGTTCCGCCGAACCGGTCCGCCCGGCCTTCGGCGGACTCGGCTCGGTCACCCCGCGCGAGGAGCCGGTCCGTGCCGAGCCGGTCCCGGTCGCCGAGGCGCCCGCGCCGCAGGTCCCGACGGCCCGGCCGTACCAGGACAGCCCGGCCGAGGAACTGGATGTCCCGGACTTCTTGAAGTGACCCTGGAGCAGCACAGCGAGAGCGGCGCCCACTTCGCCTTCACCGACCGGTGGGGCGGGGTGAGCGCCGTTCCGTACGAAGAGCTCAATCTCGGCGGCGCGGTCGGAGACGACCCGGCCGCCGTTCGCGCGAACCGGGCCGCCGCGGCCAAGGCCCTGGGCATCGACCCGGACCTGGTGGTCTGGATGAACCAGGTGCACGGCCGCGACGTGGCGGTGGTCGACGGCCCGTGGGCCGCCGGCGCCCCCGTCCCCTCCGTGGACGCGGTGGTGACCACCCGTCGGGGGCTCGCCCTCGCGGTCCTCACCGCCGACTGCACGCCCGTCCTGCTGGCCGACCCCGTGGCCGGAGTCGCGGGAGCCGCCCACGCCGGGCGGCCCGGGCTGGTCGCGGGAGTCGTGAGCGCCACCGTCGAGGCGATGGTCTCGCTGGGCGCCGACCCCGCGCGCATGGTCGCCCGTACCGGACCCGCGGTGTGCGGGCGCTGCTACGAGGTCCCGGCCGAGATGCGGGCCGCCGTCACCGAGGTGGTTCCGGCCGCGTACGCCGAGACCAGCTGGGGGACACCCGCCGTCGACGTGGTCGCCGCAGTGCACGCGCAGCTGGCAGAGGCGGGGGTGGCCGACTCGCGCCGATCCGCGGTCTGCACACTGGAGTCGCGGGACCACTTCTCGTACCGCCGCGACCGGGTGACCGGGCGGCTTGCCGGATATGTCTGGTTGGACTGACGAATGACGGACCGTAAGGCCGAGCTGGCCGAGAACCTCGCGCGCGTGGAGGAACGCATCCGCGCCGCCTGCGCGGCCGCCGGGCGCAAGAGGGAAGAGGTGACCCTCATCGTGGTCACCAAGACCTACCCGGCGAGCGACGTACGACTGCTGGCGGACCTGGGTATCCGTCACGTGGCGGAAAACCGGGACCAGGACGCGGCCCCCAAGGCCGCGGCCTGCGCGGATCTGCCGCTCAGCTGGCACTTCGTCGGTCAGTTGCAGACGAACAAAGTCCGTTCCGTGGCGGGATACGCGCAATTCGTGCAGTCGGTCGACCGGCCGAAGCTCGTCACCGCGCTCTCGCCGGCCGCGGAGGGCGCCGGACGGGAACTGGGCTGCCTGGTGCAGATCGCCCTCGACGCCGAGGCGGGCGGGAGAGGGGACCGCGGCGGCGCCGCGCCTGAGCAGCTCGCCGAGTTGGCGGACCTCGTGGCGGCGGCGCCCGGACTGCGGCTCGACGGGCTGATGACGGTCGCGCCGCTGGCCGGGCCCTACGCGGGACGCGAACAAGCGGCCTTCGAGCGGCTGATGGAATTGTCATCCCGCCTGCGCGGGGACCATCCTGCTGCCACGATGGTGTCCGCCGGGATGAGCGCGGACCTGGAAGAGGCTGTTGCGGCCGGTGCGACACATGTACGCGTCGGCACTGCGGTACTCGGCGCGAGACCCCGGCTCGGGTAACGTCGCGAAGAAAGTCGGACCACAGCAGAAAATATGGTCATTTCCGCAGATGAGCGGACGGACCACGTGGATCGCGGGCAGTTGGTGACATTCGTGACACGGCGAGACACCTGCGACAGGGCGATCCACCACAGAGCGGAGGACTCAGAGAATGGCCGGCGCGATGCGCAAGATGGCGGTCTACCTCGGCCTCGTGGAGGACGACCGGTACGACAGCCCGGGGTACGACCCCGACGACGAGTTCGAGCCCGAGCCGGAACCGGAACGGGAGCGTCGGCGACAGCAACCCGTTTCGCACCAATCGCCCGTATCGGACGAACCGGTACGAGTTGCACAGCCTCCGGCACCAAGAGAACCCCTCCCAATGCCGGTTGAAAATGGACGTCCTGCGCGAATCGCCCCCGTGGCATCCATCACACCCGACCGCTCGAATCTGGAGAAGAACGCCCCCGTGATCATGCCCAAGGTCGTCTCCGAGCGGGAGCCGTACCGCATCACGACGCTCCACCCCCGGACCTACAACGAGGCCCGTACCATCGGGGAACACTTCCGCGAGGGCACTCCGGTGATCATGAATCTCACGGAGATGGACGACACGGACGCGAAGCGTCTGGTCGACTTCGCCGCCGGCCTCGTGTTCGGCCTGCACGGCAGCATTGAACGCGTGACACAGAAGGTGTTCCTGCTGTCGCCTGCTAACGTCGATGTCACGGCGGAGGACAAGGCCCGCATCGCGGAGGGCGGGTTCTTCAACCAAAGCTAGACCGATCCGTCAGATACGGGACCGGGAACAGAGCGGGAGCAGGGGAGAGGGAAGCGCGGGATGGGCGTCGCACTGCAAGTGGTCTACATCGCGCTGATGTGCTTCCTCATCGTGCTGATCTTCCGACTGGTCATGGACTACGTGTTCCAGTTCGCACGTTCATGGACACCCGGCAAGGCGATGGTGGTCGTTCTGGAGGCCACCTACACTGTCACCGATCCACCGCTCAAGCTTCTCCGGCGGCTCATCCCGCCGTTGCGTCTCGGGGGCGTGGCACTCGACCTGTCCTTCTTCGTTCTGATGATCATCGTTTACATCCTCATCAGTTTCGTGAGCACCGCTGCGAGAAGCGTGTGAACGATGAGCTTCCCCGCAGGCGCGGGGACAGTCCCGATACGGTCTTGCCGACTGCCGACGACTACGTAGAGGTGAAGAAGACATGCCGCTGACTCCCGAGGACGTGCGGAACAAGCAGTTCACGACCGTCCGCCTGCGAGAAGGCTATGACGAGGACGAGGTCGATGCCTTCCTCGACGAGGTCGAGTCCGAGCTGACGCGTCTGCTGCGCGAGAACGAGGACCTGCGCGCCAAGCTCGCTGCCGCCACGCGTGCCGCCGCGCAGAACCAGCAGCAGCAGGGCATGCGCAAGCCGGAACCCCAGGACCAGCGTGGCCCCGGCGCCCCCGTGCCCGCGGCCATATCCGGCCCGCCGCAGCAGCAGCAGCCCCAGATGGGTCCCCCGCAGCTTCCGGGCGGCCAGCCCCAGCTGCCGGCCGGCCCCGGCGGACACGGACCGCAGGGTCCGGGCCCGATGGGCGGCCCCATGCAGCAGCACACCATGGGCGGCCAGCAGCAGATGGGCCAGCAGGGCATGGGCCAGCAGGGCCCCGGCCCGATGGGCAACCCCATGCAGCAGCAGTCCATGGGCGGCCAGAACCAGCTCGGCCAGCAGATGGGTCAGCAGATGCAGCCGATGGGGCAGCAGATGCAGCCCATGGGCCAGCAGATGCAGCCCATGGGCCAGCAGATGCACCAGCAGCCGCAGCAGCTTCCGCAGCAGGGCCCCGGTGGCGACAGTGCCGCCCGCGTCCTGTCGCTCGCGCAGCAGACCGCCGACCAGGCGATCGCGGAGGCCCGTTCCGAGGCCAACAAGATCGTCGGCGAGGCCCGGTCGCGCGCCGAGGGCCTGGAGCGGGACGCCCGCGCCAAGGCCGACGCGCTGGAGCGGGACGCGCAGGAGAAGCACCGCGTCGCGATGGGCTCCCTGGAGTCCGCCCGCGCCACGCTGGAGCGCAAGGTCGAGGACCTGCGGGGCTTCGAGCGCGAGTACCGGACCCGTCTGAAGTCCTACCTGGAGTCGCAGCTGCGCCAGCTGGAGACCCAGGCCGACGACTCGCTGGCTCCGCCGCGGAACCCCGCCGGTCCCGCGCTGCCGCCGTCGCCGACTCCTTCGATGGCCCCGGCCGGTGCGATGCACTCCATGGGCGGTCCGTCGATGGGTGGCCCCTCGCCGATGGGCGGTCCGTCGCCGATGGCCCCGTCCTACGGTGGCGGCCAGCAGCAGATGTCCCCGGCGATGACGCAGCCGATGGCTCCGGTGCGGCCTGCCGCTCCGCAGCCGATGCAGCAGGCGCCGTCTCCCATGCGGGGCTTCCTGATCGACGAGGACGACAACTAAGCGGTAACCCGTCGGCAGACGGTCGGGCCGGGCCCGGTTCCCCTTCGGGGGCACCGGGCCCGGCCCGTTTGCGTACCCGGGCTCCCGGGGCTCCGCCCAGACCCCGGGCCTCGGACGCCGGCGGGGCTGATCCTCAGCCCGTACGGGGCCCGGGGCGCGGTCGCGGGAAACGGTGAAAGGGCGGGCGGAACAGCGAAGCGGCCCGCGCCCCCGGGCAGGGGGACGCGGGCCGCTGGGGCCGGGCGGCTACGCCTTGCGCAGGCGGAACGTCAGGCCGAGGGGCTCGTCCTCGAACGGGTCGCCGTACGTGGCGTCCGCCTCGGCGGACGCGTAGTCCGTGGCGAGGACCTCGTCCGCGATGAGGGCCGCGTGGTCCGTCAGGGCCTGCACGACCTCCGGGGACTCCGAGGTCCAGCGCAGGGCGATGCGGTCCGCCACGTCGAGGCCGGAGTTCTTGCGGGCCTCCTGGATCAGGCGGATCGCGTCACGCGCCAGGCCCGCGAGCCGCAGCTCCGGAGTGATCTCCAGGTCCAGCGCGACCGTCGCGCCGGAGTCGGACGCAACCGACCAGCCCTCGCGCGGGGTCTCCGTGATGATGACCTCCTCCGGGGTGAGGGCGACGCTCTCGCCGTTCACCTCGACCGACGCCTCGCCGGAGCGCAGCGCCAGCGACAGCGCCGCCGCGTCCGCCACGGCCACGGCCTTGGCCACGTCCTGCACGCCCTTGCCGAAGCGCTTGCCGAGCGCACGGAAGTTCGCCTTCGCCGTCGTGTCGACCAGCGAGCCGCCCACCTCCGAGAGGGAGGCCAGCGAGGAGACGTTCAGCTCCTCCGTGATCTGCGAGTGCAGCTCGGGGGAGAGGGACTCGAAGCCCGATACGGCGATCAGCGCGCGGGACAGCGGCTGGCGGGTCTTGACGCCCGACTCGGCCCGAGTGGCGCGGCCCAGCTCCACGAGGCGGCGTACCAGCAGCATCTGCTGGGACAGGACCGGGTCGATCGCCGAGGCGTCCGGGGCCGGCCACGTGGAGAGGTGCACCGACTCCGGGGCGTCCGGGGTGACCGGGACGATCATGTCCTGCCAGACCCGCTCCGTGATGAAGGGGGTGAGGGGGGCCAGCAGGCGGGTGACCGTCTCCACGACCTCGTGCAGGGTGCGCAGCGCGGCCGCGTCGCCCTGCCAGAAGCGGCGGCGCGAGCGGCGGACGTACCAGTTGGAGAGGTCGTCCACGAAGGAGGAGAGGAGCTTGCCGGCGCGCTGGGTGTCGTACGCCTCCATGGCCTCGGTGACCTCGGTCGTGAGGGTGTGGAGTTCCGAGAGGAGCCAGCGGTCCAGGACCGTGCGGTCCGCCGGGGCCGGGTCCGAGGCGGACGGCGCCCAGTTCGACGTACGGGCGTAGAGCGCCTGGAAGGCGACCGTGTTCCAGTACGTGAGGAGGGTCTTGCGGACCACCTCCTGGATCGTGCCGTGGCCCACGCGGCGGGCCGCCCACGGGGAGCCGCCGGCCGCCATGAACCAGCGAACGGCGTCCGCGCCGTGCTGGTCCATCAACGGGATCGGCTGCAGGGTGTTGCCCAGGTGCTTGGACATCTTGCGGCCGTCCTCGGCGAGGATGTGGCCCAGGCAGACCACGTTCTCGTAGGAGGACTTGTCGAAGACGAGGGTGCCGACCGCCATCAGCGTGTAGAACCACCCGCGCGTCTGGTCGATGGCCTCCGAGATGAACTGCGCCGGGTAGCGCTTCTCGAAGATCTCCTTGTTCTTGTGCGGGTAGCCCCACTGCGCGAACGGCATCGAGCCCGAGTCGTACCAGGCGTCGATGACCTCCGGCACGCGGACGGCTTCCAGGGAGCAGCCCTCGTGCGTGCAGGTGAAGGTGACGTCGTCGATGTACGGGCGGTGCGGGTCCAGGCCGGAGAGGTCCGTGCCCGTCAGCTCGCTCAGCTCCGCGCGGGAGCCGATGCACGTGAGGTGGTTCTCCTCGCAGCGCCAGATCGGCAGCGGGGTGCCCCAGTAGCGGTTGCGGGAGAGCGCCCAGTCGATGTTGTTGTTCAGCCAGTCGCCGAAGCGGCCCTGCTTGACGGAGTCCGGGAACCAGTTGGTCTTCTCGTTCTCCCGCAGCATCGCGTCCTTGACGGCGGTGGTGCGTACGTACCAGGACGGCTGCGCGTAGTAGAGCAGCGCGGTGTGGCAGCGCCAGCAGTGCGGGTAGCTGTGCTCGTAGGCGATGTGCTTGAAGAGCAGGCCGCGCGCGTCGAGGTCGGCGGTCAGCTTCTCGTCGGCCTTCTTGAAGAAGACGCCGCCGACGAGCGGGACATCCTCCTCGAAGGTGCCGTCGGGGCGGACCGGGTTCACGACGGGCAGGCCGTACGCGCGGCAGACCGCGAGGTCGTCGGCGCCGAAGGCGGGGGACTGGTGGACCAGACCGGTGCCGTCCTCGGTCGTGACGTACTCGGCGTTCACGACGTAGTGGGCGGGCTCCGGGAATTCGACGAGGGAGAACGGGCGCTCGTACGTCCAGCGCTCCATCTCCTTGCCCGTGAAGGACTCGCCGGTGGCCTCCCAGCCCTCGCCGAGGGACTTCTCCAGCAGCGGCTCGGCGACGACCAGCTTCTCGGAGTCCTCGACGCCGGTACGGCGCGCGACGACGTACGTGACGTCGGGGTGCGCGGCGACCGCGGTGTTGGACACCAGGGTCCAGGGGGTCGTCGTCCAGACCAGCAGCGCGGCCTGGCCGGCCAGCGGGCCGGAGGTCAGCGGGAAGCGTACGTAGACCGAGGGGTCCACGACCGTCTCGTAGCCCTGCGCCAGCTCGTGGTCGGAGAGGCCGGTGCCGCAGCGCGGGCACCAGGGGGCGACGCGGTGGTCCTGGGTGAGCAGGCCCTTGTTGAAGATCTCCTTCAGCGACCACCACACGGACTCGACGTACTCGGGGTCCATCGTGCGGTAGGCGTCGTCCAGGTCGACCCAGTAGCCCATGCGGGTCGTGAGCTCGGCGAACGCGTCGGTGTGGCGGGTCACGGACTCGCGGCACTTGGCGTTGAACTCGGCGATGCCGTACGCCTCGATGTCCTTCTTGCCGTTGAAGCCGAGTTCCTTCTCGACGGCGAGCTCGACGGGCAGGCCGTGACAGTCCCAGCCGGCCTTGCGGGCCACGTGGTAGCCGCGCATGGTGCGGAAGCGGGGGAAGACGTCCTTGAAGACGCGGGCCTCGATGTGGTGCGCGCCGGGCATGCCGTTCGCGGTGGGCGGGCCCTCGTAGAAGACCCACTCGGGGCGGCCCTCGGACTGCTCCAGGGTCTTGGCGAAGGTCTTGCTCTCGCGCCAGAAGTCGAGGACCGCGTGCTCGAGGGCAGGCAGGTCGACCTGGGCGGGTACCGGGCGGTATTGCGGCGGTGTGGTCATGAGGCTGAACTCTTCCTCCGGCGGGGTGTCACTTCCGTCCGGAGGGACGAGAGCCGACGTGCGCTCCCGCGGTACCACCCTCCTTGGCCTCCGGACGTGTGGTCCGGGGGCCCCCTCATTGGGGTGCGAAGCCGGTTCTACGGTCCGTACGGGGCCCGTGCGGGCTCCCTACGGCTTTCTTCCGGCGGCTCCGGGGTGATCCTTCGCATCGCGCTCGCCCCCGGGCTCTCACCGTCCCCGGGTCGCTCCTGGCTGCGTCCGACGCTACTCGTCCCCATCCATGCCTCTCGCTGGGCCCAGTGTACGGGCCGGGGCGCGGCTCGGCAGACCGGTTTACGGGGCGTGGCGCGGGGGTGCGGGAGCGCCCCGCGGAGGGGCCTGCGCAGGGCGCCGCAGAGGGGGCCGCGGAGCGGGCGGGGATGACCCGAATGGGCCGATGCGGCGCTCCGGGGTGCGGTGGGGCGGGAGGGGCGGATTACCGGGCCCCCGGCTGGGCACAACGGATGCAGGTTGACCTCGATGGACGCGTGCCCCGTTGCCGCGGGGCCGGAGTCGATTTATCGTTCCGGCACGATTCGCGAGCAATGATCACAGTATGTGAAGGGGCCGCGGCCATGGTGGCGAAGAAGACCGCCGGGAGTACACCTGAGAAGGCTGCGGAGAAGGCTGCCGTGACGGAGGAGGCGGACGCCGTCGAGGCGCCGGCGACGGCGCCGGCGAAGAAGGCGCCCGCCAAGAAGGCGCCCGCCAAGAAGGCGCCCGCCAAGAAGGCGCCCGCCAAGAAGGCGCCCGCCAAGAAGGCTGCCGTCAAGAAGACGGCCGCCACGAAGACGGCCGCCGTCAAGAAGACGGCCGCGAAGAAGGCCACGGCCAAGACGGCCGGGGCCGAGGGGGCGGCGCACGCCGCGCGACAGACGGGAGCCCGGAAAGTGGTCGCCAAGAAGAGCACCGGCACGGCCAGGAAGACGGCCGCGACAGCGACGAGCGGGCTGCCCAAGGCTCGGGGCACGGCGGTGGGCTCGCCGGGCGAGCTCGCCGTACGGCCCGGCGAGGACCCGTGGACCCAGGAGGAGGTCGTCGAGGCCCGCAGCGAGCTGATGAGCGAGGTGCTGCGGCTGCGCGCCGAACTCGAGGCCTCCGAGGTCGCCATCTCGGGCCTGATGCGGGACTCGGGCGACGGCGCGGGCGACGACCAGGCCGACACGGGCACCAAGAACATCACCCGGGAGTCCGAGCTCGCGCTCGCGGCGAACGCCACCTCGATGCTGGAACAGACGGAGCGGGCCCTGGAACGCCTGGAGGCGGGCACCTACGGGATCTGCGAGAACTGCGGCCAGCCCATCGGCAAGGCCAGGATGCAGGCCTTCCCGCGGGCCACCCTGTGCGTGGACTGCAAGCAGAAGCAGGAGCGGCGGCACTAGGCGGCGGCGGGCGGGCGGGTGTCGACGCCGGGCGGCGGCCGGCGGGTGCCCTGACGTACCCTCGTGTCTCGTCAGGGTCCAGGAACCTGGCGGGGCGGTCGGCAACCTGGTTCGAGCTAGTTCGAGGGACTCACGTGACAGAGGCGGAGCGCATCATCGGTACGCCGGAGGCCGGGGAAGACGGCACCCGGCCGGAGTCCGCCGCGCCCAAGGGACGGCGACGGATCGTCGCGCTGCTCGTCGTGGCGGTGCTGGCCTACCTGCTGGACCTCGGCAGCAAGATGCTCGTCGTCGCGAAGCTGGAGCACCAGCCGCCGATCCACATCGTCGGGGACCTGCTGAAGTTCGAGGCGATCCGCAATCCGGGCGCCGCCTTCGGCTTCGGCGAGGCCTTCACCATCATCTTCACCTGCATCGCCGCCACCGTGATCCTGGTGATCGTGCGCCTCGCGCGGAAGCTGTACAGCCTGCCGTGGGCGATCGCGCTCGGCCTGCTGCTGGGCGGTGCGCTGGGCAATCTGACCGACCGGATCTTCCGTTCGCCGGGCGTCTTCCGGGGGGCGGTCGTCGACTTCATCGCACCCGCCCACTTCGCCGTCTTCAACCTCGCGGACTCGGCGATCGTGTGCGGCGGGATCCTGATCGTCCTGCTGTCGTTCCGGGGCCTGGACCCGGACGGCACCGTCCACAAGGACTGACCGGGAAGGGCCGCGGGGCCGTTCGCGGGAGAGATCGCGGGACCGGGCGTCTGTCCGGTCCTGCATACTCGACAGGTGAGTACGATTCCCGAGATCCGCACCCTGCCCGTTCCCGATGGCCTAGAGGGCGAGCGCGTCGACGCCGCCATCGCCCGTATGTTCGGTTTCTCCCGGACGAAGGCGGCCGAGCTCGCGGCCGCGGGGAAGGTGTCGGTCGACGGCAGTGTCGTCGGGAAGTCCGAGCGTGTGCACGGTGGCGCCTGGCTCGAAGTCGAGATGCCCGCGCCGCCGCGCCCGGTCGAGCTCGTCGCCGAGCCCGTACCCGGCATGGAGATCGTCCATGACGACGACGACATCGTCGTCATCATGAAGCCGGTCGGCGTCGCCGCCCACCCCAGCCCCGGCTGGACCGGTACCACGGTCATCGGCGGCCTCGCCGCCGCCGGCTACCGCATCTCCACCTCCGGTGCCGCCGAGCGCCAGGGCATCGTGCACCGCCTCGACGTCGGCACGTCCGGCCTGATGGCCGTCGCGAAGTCGGAGCGCGCCTACACCTCTCTGAAGAACCAGTTCCGCGAGCGGATCGTCGACAAGCGCTACCACGCGCTGGTCCAGGGCCACCCGGACCCGATGAGCGGCACGATCGACGCGCCGATCGGCCGGCACCCCAGCGCGGACTACAAGTGGGCCGTGACGAAGGACGGCAAGGACTCCGTCACCCACTACGACCTGATCGAGGCCTTCCGCGCCGCCTCGCTGCTGGACATCAAGCTGGAGACCGGGCGTACGCACCAGATCCGCGTGCACATGTCCGCGCACCGCCACCCGTGCGTCGGCGACCTGACCTACGGCGCCGACCCGACCGTCGCGAAGCGGCTCGGTCTGACGCGGCAGTGGCTGCACGCGGTGCGCCTCGGCTTCGAGCACCCGTCGGACGGCCAGTGGGTGGAGTTCGAGAGCACCTACCCGGCGGACCTGCAGCACGCGCTGGACGTGATCCGGAAGGAAAGCGAGTGACCGACGCCCCTGCCGTCTCGGTGCGGGTGGCCTCCACGGAGGCCGACATGAAGGCCTGCTTCGCGGTACGGACCGAGGTGTTCGTGGTCGAGCAGTCCGTGCCCGAGTCGATCGAGTACGACGCGTACGACGCGATCGCGGTCCACGTACTGGCCGAAGGGCCGGACGGCGTCGCGCTCGGGACCGGCCGGCTGCTGCACGGGCCCGAGGCCCTGGGCAAGACGGGATCGCCGGACGTCGGCTCGCTGGGCCGGCTGGCCGTCACCAGGTCCGCGCGCGGGCTCGGCGTCGGGGTCGCGCTGGTGCGGGCGATCGAGGCGGAAGCGGCGGGGCTCGGCCTGGCGGCCGTCGACCTGGGCGCGCAGACGCATGCGCTGGGCTTCTACGAGCGGCTCGGGTACGTGGCCTACGGGCCGGAGTTCGAGGACGCGGGCATCCCGCACCGGTCGATGCGGCGAGCTCTGCCGTAACCCCGGCCGGGAGTGGGCGTGGCCCCGCGGGGCTCGCCCCTTGCCGTCCTTCGACCGCTCTCTGGGCTCCGCCCGGCCCCGCGCCTCGAACGCCTACGGGGCCGGGGGTGGCAGGGTGAGGGAGTGGATCAGCTAGCTCTGCTGTTCGTGTTGTTGCTCGGGGCCGTGGTGACAGTCCCCCTCGGGGACCGGCTGGGGCTGCCCGCGCCGGTGTTGATGACGCTCGGCGGGGTGGGGCTCGCGCTCGTGCCCGCCGTGCCCAACGTCGACATCCCGCCCGAGTACATCCTGCCGCTCGTGCTGCCCCCGCTGCTCTACGCCTCCGTGCAGCGGACCTCCTGGCGCCAGTTCGCCGCCAACGTGCGGCCCATCCTGCTGCTGGCCGTCGCGCTCGTGTTCGTGACCACCGCCGCCGTCGCCGCAGTGGCGCACGCCGTCGTGCCCGGGCTGCCGATCGCCGCCGCCGTCGCGCTGGGCGCGCTCGTCGCGCCGCCCGACCCCGTCGCCGCCACCGCCGTGGCCGGGTCGCTCGGGCTGCCCCGGCGGATGGTGTCGATCCTGGAGGGCGAGGGGCTCTTCAACGACGTCACCGCCATCGTGCTCTACCACGTGGCCATCGCCGCCGCCGTGAGCGGGAGCTTCTCGTGGCCCGGGGCGCTCGGGGAGTTCGTGCTCTCCGCCGTCGTCGCCGTGGCCGTCGGGCTCGCGCTGGGCTGGGCCGCCAACCGGCTCATGGGGCGCCTCGGCGACGCCACGCTCCAGATCGGGCTGACGCTGCTGGTGCCGTTCGTGGCGTACGTGGTGGCCGAGGAGTTCCAGGGCTCGGGCGTGCTGGCCGTGCTGACCACGGCGCTGTTCCTCGCCGAGTACGCGTCCGACGCCGACGACGTCCTGGGCCGGCTGGCCGGGCACACCTTCTGGGAAGTCGTCGACATGCTGGTCACGGGCGTCGCGTTCGGCCTGATCGGGCTGGAGCTGCACAACGTGTTCGGCGTCGCCCGCGGCCGGGAGTGGGAGATGACCGGATGGGCGGCGGCCGTGGTCGCGGTGGTGATCGCCGTACGGCTGGTGTGGCTGCTGCCCGCCGGCTGGCTGGCGAAGCGGCTGCACTCGCGGCGCGACTACGAGGAGGAGATCCCGCTGAGCTGGCGGGAGTCCGTGGTGATGTGGTGGGCGGGCATGCGGGGCGTTGCCTCGGTGGCACTGGCCCTGGCGATCCCGTTCCGGACGGACGCCGGGGAGGCGTTCCCCGGTCGGGACCAGATGATCTTCATCGCCTTCGCCGTGATCATGGTGACCCTCGTGGTCCAGGGGCTGACCCTGCCGTGGCTGGTCCGCCGGCTCGGCGTGGAGGCCGATACCGACGCGGAGGCGGAGATCGCGCGGACCCTCGCGATCCGCGCGGCCAAGGCCGCCAAGCGGCGGCTGAAGGAGATCGAGGAGGCGGAGGACCTCCCCGAGGACCTGGTGGAGATCCTCTACCGGCGGGCGTACGACGTGGGGGCGAGGATCAGCCCCGACATGGTCGACGAGGAGCGGCGCGAGGCGTACGCGAAGCGGGTGGAGCGGATCCGCGACGTGCAGCGCGTCCAGCGGGAGATGATGTCCGCCGCCCGCCACGAGGTACTGGCCGCCCGGAGCGAACCCGGCGCCGATCCGGAGATCGTCGACCGGGTGCTCCGGCACTTGGACGTCCGCAGCCTGCGCAGCCCGTAGCGGCGGGGCGTGTGGCGCGTGGGGAGGAGGGGCGCCCCCTATACCTGGTAGCGGTCCGGGGCGAAGAGGTGGAGGTGGGAGGCTATCCAGTCCGAGGTGCGGGTCAGGCCCTCGCGGAGGGAGACCTCGGGCTTCCAGCCGGCCCAGTCGCGGGCGCGCGTGTTGTCCGACAACAGGCGCTGGACCTCGCTGCCCGAGGGCCGCAGCCGGGTCGGGTCCACGACGATCTCCGCGTCCCGGCCCGACGCGGCGATCAGGGCCCGGGCCAGGTCGCCGATGGAGATCTCCTCGCCGGCGCCGAGGTTGACCACCTCGCCCAGCGCCCGGTCGCACTCCGCGACCGCCAGGAAGCCCGCCGCCGTGTCCGTCACGTACGTGAAGTCCCGGGTGGGGGTCAGGGAGCCCAGGCGGACCTCCCGGGCGCCCGAGTGGAGTTGGGCGAGGATCGTGGGGATGACCGCGCGCGCAGACTGGCGGGGGCCGTAGGTGTTGAACGGCCGGACGACCGTCACCGGCAGCCCGAAGGCGTGGTGGAACGACAGCGCCATCATGTCCGCGCCGATCTTCGACGCGGAGTACGGGGACTGCGGCTGGAGCGGGTGGCTCTCGGAGATCGGGGCCGTCAGGGCGGTCCCGTAGACCTCGCTGGTGGAGGTGTGCACGAGGCGGCGCACGCCGTGGCGGCGGCAGGCCTCGGCCATGTTCTCGGTGCCGGTGACGTTGGTCTGGACGTACGCGCCGGGCGAGGCGTAGCTGTACGGGATGCCGATCAGCGCCGCCAGGTGGAAGACCGTGTCGCAGCCGGCCACGGCGTCGCTCACGCGGCCCGCGTCGCGGATGTCGCCCGCCCACATCTCGACCGGGGCGTCGGCGCCGGCCGGGCCGGCCAGGTACCGGGCCAGGTGGCCCTTCTCCGCGTACGGCTTGTAGTGCACGAAGGCGCGGACCTTCGCGCCCCGCTCCACCAGCAGGTCGACGAGGGTGGAGCCGATGAATCCCTCGGCCCCGGTGACGAGCACCGTGCGGCCCGTCCAGTCGAAGGAGGCGGGGGCGGACATCGGCGTGGACATCGGCGTGGTCATGCGAACTCCAGGGGAGAGGGGGAGAAGGAGGGGAAGCCGGCGACGCGCAGCACCTGCGCCGCCAGCAGTTCGGCGGCCCGCGCGTGCGGGCCGGGGTCGGCCGCGCCGGCCATCGCGGACAGCCGCGCCGGGTCGGCCAGCAACGGGGCGAGCAGATCGGCGAGGCGGCCGGCCGTCGCGTCCTCGTCCGCCAGCAGCAGCCCCGCGCCCGCGTCGGACAGCACCCGGGCGTTGTGGGTCTGGTGGTCGCCGGGGGCGTGCGGGTACGGGACGAGGACGGCCGGGACGCCCGTCGCGGCGAGCTCCGCCACCGTCGCCGAGCCCGCCCGGCACACCACCAGGTCGGCGGCCGCGTAGACCAGGTCCATCCGGTCCAGGTAGGGCACGGCCCGCGCGATCCGCTGCCCGCCCGAGGCCGACAGCCGTGCCACCGTGTCCGCCAGCACGGCCGGACCCGTCTTGATCAGCAGCTGTACGTCGGCCCGCGCCTGCCAGGCGGCGGCCAGTGCGGCCGCGGCCTCCGTGAGGCGGACGGCGCCCAGGCTGCCGCCGTTGAACACCACCAGCCGCCGTCCGTCCGGCACCCCGAGCTCCCGCCGGGCCTCGGCGCGCAGCGCCGCCCGCTCGCGGGCGGGCAGGACCGAGAGCCCCGCCAGCGCCGCCGAGATCGGCATACCGGTGGTCAGCGCCCGCGCCCCGCCCGCCAGATGCGGCCGGCTGCGGTCGAAGGCCACCGCCATGTGCGGGGTGAGGCGGGCCGCGAACCGGTTGGCCCGCCCCGGCACCGCGTTGGACTCGTGGATCACCGCGGGCAGCCCCGCCATCCGGGCCCCGAGCACGGCGGGCGCGCTCGGATAGCCGCCCATGCCGACGGCCACGTGCGCGCCCTGCGCCCGGATCACGGCCCGCGCCTGTCCCGCCGAGCGCAGCAGAGCCGCCGGAAGCAGGTAGCGGGCCGCGCCCAGCGCCGGGTCGAAGGGGATCATGTCGACGGTGTGCAGCCGGTAGCCGGCGGCCGGGATCAGCTCGGTCTCCAGGCCGCGTTCGGTCCCGATGAACGAGACCACGGCGCCGGGCACCGCGGCGCGCAGCGCCTCGGCCAGGGCCAGCCCCGGGTAGATGTGGCCGCCGGTGCCGCCCGCGCCGATCACGACGGAAAGCGGTGAAGGTGTGGGTGAGGTGGTCATGGACGCACACTCGCGGTGCGTCCTAAGAAGGTTCTAAGAGGTTCCCCGCGAACCGTTTGGCAGGCTTTGCGGCATGCAGCGGATTCTGGTGGTGGACGACGAGCCCGAGGTGCGGGCCGCCGTCGAGGACGGCCTCGCCGTCGAGGGGTACGAGGTGCGCGGCGCGGCCGACGGACTGGCCGCGCTGTCCGAGGTGGCGCTCTGGCAGCCCGACGTGCTGGTCCTCGACGTGATGATGCCGGTGCTGGACGGGCTCGGTGTCTGCCGGCAGCTCCGCGCGGTGGGCGACCGTACGCCCGTACTCGTGCTCACCGCCCTCGGCGCGGTCAGCGACCGGGTCGACGGACTGGAGGCCGGGGCCGACGACTACCTGGTCAAACCGTTCGCGCTCGACGAGCTCGTGGCGAGGGTACGGGCGCTCCTGCGCCGGGCCGCCCCCGAACCGGCCGGGTCCGCGCCCGAACTCTCCTACGGGGACCTTGTCCTCGACCCGGAGACCCGCACCGGGCGGCGCGGCGGGCGGCCGCTGGAGTTCAGCCGCACCGAGGCGGCCCTCCTCGAACTGCTCCTGCGCCACCCCGGACAGGTGCTGCCGCGCGAGCTCCTCCTGGAACTGGTGTGGGGGCGGGACTTCGGGCCGGACTCCAACTCGCTGGCCGTCTACGTCGGCTACCTGCGGCGGAAGCTGGAAGCCGGCGGCGAGCCCCGGCTGGTGCACACCGTGCACGGGGTCGGCTACCGGCTGGACGCCGCGTGAGCGGCGCGGGCGGTACGCGTGGTCCGGGCGGTACGCGCGCTGCGGGCGGGCGCAGGCTCGCAGTGCCGTGGCGGCGCAGGCGGCCGCTGCGGACCCGGCTCGCGCTCGCGGCCACGGCGGCGGTCGCGCTGGTCGCCGTCGGCGTGTGCGCGGCGGCCTTCTTCGTCGTGCGCGGCGCGCTGTACCGCCAGCTCGACCTCAACCTCACCCAGTCGGCCCGCCTCGCCGCCCAGCGCAACCCGGACTCCGGACCCGGGACCCTGAGCGGGGAGTGCCGGTTCCTGGCGGCGCCGGCCTGCGCGGAGGTCGTGCCGGCGGATCCGGCGAGCGACCCCGCCGCGCCGTACCTGCTGCCGGTGGCCCCCGCCGCGCGGGCCGTCGCGGCGGGCACCAAGGCCCCCTACTACACCAGCATCGTGCACGCCGGGCACCCGGCGCGGATGCTGACCACCGACTACACCAAGGGGCGGGCGCTGCAGGTGGCCCTGCGGGCGGACAGCGTGGAGGACGGCATCGAGGAGGCAGCGTGGTGGCTGGCGCTGACGGCGGCGGCGGGCATGCTGCTGGCCGCGCTGCTCGGCTACTGGGTCGCGCGGACCGGCCTGGCACCGGTCACCCGGCTCACGGCCACCGCCGAGCGGATCGCGGCGACGCGGGATCCCCGGCACCGGATCGAGCTGCCGCCGCCGGGGCCCGGGCGCGGCGCGGAGGACGAGGTCACCCGGCTCGCCGGGAGCTTCAACACCATGCTGGGAGAGCTGGAGCAGTCCGTGACCGCGCAGCGCAGGCTGGTCGCGGACGCCTCGCACGAGCTGCGGACACCGCTGACGGCGCTGCGGACGAACGCGGAGCTGCTGGCGCGGGGTGAGCGGCTGACGGCCGGGCAGCGCGAGCGGGCCTCGCTGGCGCTCGGGCGGCAGTTGCGGGAGGTGACGGGGCTGGTCAACGACCTAATCGAGCTGGCGCGGGACGAGGAGCCGCAGCTGCTGGTGGAACAGGTGCGGCTGGCTCCGCTGGTGGAGTACTGCGTGGGGGCCGCGCGGGCGCATTGGCCGGGGGTGGAGTTCCGGGTGCGGGCGCAGGAGGAGGTCGTGGTGGCGGGGGTGCCGGCGCGGTTGAGCCGGCTGCTGGGGAATCTGCTGGACAACGCGGCGAAGTTCAGCCCGGCCGGGGCGGAGGTGGAGGTGGACCTGACCGTGCGGGGTGCGGGTGGAGGTGCGGGTGGGGCTGAGGTGACCGTGCGGGACCACGGGCCCGGGATCGCGGAGGGGGATCTTCCGTACGTCTTCGACCGGTTCTACCGGGCGGGGGCGGCGCGGGCCCTGCCGGGGTCCGGGCTGGGGCTGGCGATGGCGCGGCAGATCGCGCGGGCGCACCGGGCCGAGCTGACGGCCGAAGCCGCTCCGGGCGGGGGTGCGATGTTCCGGCTCACGTTCGGCGCGGGCGAGTGAGAGTGCGGTGCCGCGTGCGGCGCCGCTGCCGGGGCCGGCCCCCGGACCCCCGCGCCTCAGACGCCGGCGGGGCTGGGTTACGCCGGCGGTCGTGGGGGTGCCTCGGTCGTCGTGATGTGGGGGAGGGCGTACGGGTGGTGGGTGAGGAGCCAGGTGATCAGGCGTTCGCGGACCGCGCAGCGCACGGTCCAGACGTCGTCGGCGTTGTTCGCCGTGACCACCGCGCGGACGTGGATCGTGTGCGGGGTGGTGTCCGTGACGGCGAGGGAGCCGGTGCGGCCGTCCCATTCCGGGATGTCCGTCAGGATCTGCCGGAGCTGCTCGCGCATCAGGTCCACCGGAGCGCTGTGGTCCAGGTGCCAGAACACGGTGCCCGTCATCTGCGCGCCCCCGCGCGACCAGTTCTCGTAGGGCTTGCTCGTGAAGTACGACACCGGCATCGTGATCCGGCGCTCGTCCCAGGTGCGGACGGTGAGGAACGTGAGGGTGATCTCCTCCACCGTGCCCCACTCCTTGTCCACCACCACCGTGTCGCCGATCCGGACGGTGTCGCCGAAGGCGATCTGGAGTCCGGCGAAGAGGTTGCCCAGTGCCGACTGGGCCGCGATGCCCGCCACGATGCCGAGGACGCCCGCCGAGGCCAGCATCGAGGTGCCGACCGTCCGCATCTCGGGGAACGTGAGCAGCATCGCCCCGAAGGCCACCACGATGACGGCCGCCGTGGCGACCCGCTGGATCAGCGTGACCTGGGTGCGGACGCGGCGGACCCGCGCGTCGTCCGGGCTGTCGGCGGCGTAGCGGGCGTAGGTGGAATCCACGATCGCCGTGACGATCCCTACCAGCAGCCACGCGGCCGCGGCGATCAGGACGAGGGTCAGCACGTGGCCCGCGCCGTCCGCGCGGCGGCGCATGCCCTGGAGCAGTGAGGCCGCCAGGACCACCAGGAACGGCGGGCGGCAGCGGCGCAGCAGCCCCCACAGCGGGGTCTCGCCGTGCCGGGCGTCGGCGCGGCGCAGGAGCAGGTCGAAGAGCCATCCCGCGAGCAGGGTGACGGCCAGGGTGCCGGCGACGGCCGCGGTCGGGCGCAGGAACGAGTCCGTGTCCATGGACGTCAACCGTAGCCGGACGGCGTCCTGGGGAGCTGGCACGATGGAGGCATGAACATCATGCTTTTCCATTCGACCTACGGGCTGCGGCCCGCGGTGCGGGAGGCGGCCGACCGGCTGCGCGCGGCCGGACACGAGGTCCAGGTGCCGGACCTCTTCGAGGGACGCACCTTCGAGACCGTCGAGGAGGGCATGGCCCACCAGGACGAGATCGGCCGTGACGAGCTGCTCAAGCGCGCCGTGCTGGCCTCGGCCCCCTACTCCGACCACGGGCTGGTCTACGCGGGCTTCTCCTTCGGCGGCTCGATCGCCCAGCACCTGGCGCTCGCCGACGAGAAGGCGCGCGGGCTGCTGCTCCTGCACGGGACGGCCGACCTGGCGGACGGCGTCTCGGTAGACGAGCTGCCGGTGCAGCTGCACATCGCGGACCCGGACCCCTTCGAGCCGCACGACTGGCTGACGGCCTGGTACCTGCGGATGCGGCGGGCCGGGGCGGACGTGGAGGTCCACAGCTATCCGGGGGCCGGGCACCTGTTCACCGACCCGGGGCTGGACGACTACGACGCCGAGGCCGCCGAGCAGGCCTGGACGGTCGCCCTCGGCTTCCTCGACAGCCTGTAGGGGAGAACGCGGACGGGGCCCCACGGACGTGGGGCCCCGTCGTCATATGTGCGTCAGCGCGTCAGCGCGTCAGCGAGGCAGAGCGTCAGGCGCGGTAAACCGTCCACATGCTCTTCATGCGGGTCACCTGGCCCGCGCTGAACTGGTACATGCACGAGTCGTACGTGTAGTCCATGAAGTTGTGGATCGGGTCGACGCCCGCCTTGCTGGCGCAGCTGTCACGACCGGTCGGGCACTCGAAGGCCGCGCTCTTCTCGGCCGGGGTGTCCGAGACGGAGTCGCCGCTGCCGTTACAGCCGCCCTGGAAGGTGTGGTAGAGCCCCATCCAGTGGCCGACCTCGTGGGTCGCGGTGTCGCCCTCGTTGTAGTTGGCGGCGGAGCCGCCCGGCAGCGAGGTGTCCAGGACGACCACGCCGTCCATCATCGGCTGCGAGGCGTAGGAGCTGGGGAAGGTGGCCCAGCCCAGCAGCCCGCCGGAGAGGTTGGCGGTGTAGAAGTTGAGGGCTTCCGGGCCACCCTTGCGCAGCGTGTTCTTCATGGTCTTCTCGGCCGTGGAGCCGGAAGCCAGGTTGTACCAGCTCGCGTTGTCCGTGTAGTCGGTCGCCGCCAGGGTGAACTGGTAGGTGGTGTCCACGTTTCCGGTGCCCTGGCCGGCGTAGGCCGCGTTGAGGACCGCCAGCTGATTGCTGATGTCGGTGGACGTCAGCTTTCCGGTGGTGCCGGAGTGGACGACGTGGAAGTACACGGGGATGTTCGTGACGGCCTCGGCGACGCGCAGGCTGCGCGGCTCCTTCGAGGACTTGTCCAGCTTCGCCTTGAGGTCGGCGTCCATGGCCTTGGACTGGACCTCGGTGACCTCGTTGGGCTCGGCCGCGTGCTGGTCCTTCGGGCGCGCCACGCGGGCGTTGGCCGCGCCGGCCTCCTCTGCGCACACCTCGGCGCCGGTCTTGGCGGCGGCGAGCGTGGTGGGGGTGGCGAGGGGGGTGAAGGCCAGGGTTCCGGCCAGCACGGCCGTACCCATCAGGCGGCGGCGAAGAAGGGGGGATATGCGGGCAAGAGCGCGCACGTGTGCTCCTCGCGAGTGGGGGTATGACGGGAAGGATCTCCTCCCGACTGGCGCGAAGCTTACGTGCGCATGTCATAAACAGGTCAAGGGTCTTACGTAAAAGATTTGTTGCTTTTGATGCCGAAGGGGCGCCTGGTCTGCACCAGGCACCCCCTAGAACAGCAAATTTGACGGTATGTCAGCGAACCGGCTGGTCGGCCCGTTCCACCTTCTGGGTGCCGTTCAGTGTCCGGTAAGAGCGCTGCCAGGCGGCCGTGGCGTCCTGGCGCCGCTTGTCGGAGACCGTGTAGTAGTCCATCTGCGACCGCTCGGCCGTCACGTCCAGTACGCCGTATCCGTGAGCGTCCATGTCCAGCCACTTCACGTGCCGGTTGGCCGCCTTGATCGCCGCCTCCGCGACCAGGGAAGCGGTGTCCGCCGGGACGTGCAGGAGGTCGTCGATGTTGTCGGAGGTCACCGAGGTCACCACGAACTCCACGCCCGCCGACCGCGACCACGGGTACGTGGCCGCCGTCACCGGGACGTCGTTCGCCCACGCCATGTGGATGTCACCGGTCAGGAAGACGGTGTTGCGGACGGACCGGTCCGTCAGGTGGCCCAGCAGCTCCCGGCGGTCGTCCGTGTAGCCGTCCCACTGGTCCACGTTGATCGCGAGGCCGCCCTTGGGCAGGCCGAGCAGCTCCGCGAGCGGCTCCAGCAGGTGCGCGGGCAGGGAGCCGAAGGCCACCGGCGAGATCATCACCGAGGTGCCCACCAGCTTCCAGGTCGCCTGCGAGCCCGCCAGACCCGCCTTCAGCCAGTCCAGCTGCGCCCGGCCGGTGAGCGTGCGCTCCGGGTCGTCCACCTTGCCGCTGCCGATGCCCGCCTGCTGCGAGCGGAAGCTGCGCAGGTCCAGCAGGTGCAGGTCGGCGAGGGTGCCGAAGCGCAGCCTGCGGTAGACGGTGCCCTCGGTGGAGGTGCGGACGGGCATCCACTCGAAGTACGCCTGGCGGGCGGCTGCCGCGCGGGCCGCGAAGTCGCCCTCGGTGGCCGGATCGTGGTTCTCGGCGCCGCCCGACCAGGTGTCGTTGGCTATCTCGTGGTCGTCCCATATCGCGATGATCGGGTGGGTCAGGTGCAGGGCCTGGAGGTCGGCGTCCGTCTTGTACTTGCCGTGGCGCGTGCGGTAGTCGGCCAGGGTGAGGATCTCGTGCGCCGGCTCGTGCTGCCGTACGACGTACTTGGCCTCGGGGTAGCCGCCGGTCTTGTACTCGTAGATGTAGTCGCCCAGGTGCAGGACCGCGTCGAGGTCGGCCCGCGCGGCCAGGTGGCGGTACGCCGAGAAGTAGCCCGACTCCCAGTTGGCGCAGGAGACCACGCCGAAGCGGACCCCCGGGGTCGTGGTCTCGGCGGCGGGAGCGGTACGGGTCCGCCCGGCCGGGGAGACGGCGGCGCCGGCCGTGAACCGGTACCAGTACGCGGTCTGCGGCCGCAGCCCGCGCACGTCGGCCTTGACGGTGTGGTCGCGGTAGGCGCCGGTGGCGACGGAGCCGCTCGCGACGACCCGGGAGAAGGCCTTGTCCTCGGCGATCTCCCAGCCCACCTGGAGGGCCGGTCCCGCGCCGGAGCCCGGCACGGCCTCGGGGGTCGGGGTGACGCGGGTCCACAGCAGGATCCCGTCGGGCAGCGGGTCGCCCGAGGCGACGCCGTGCACGAAGGAGGGGGCGGCGGCCGCGCTCGTGGCGGCGTGGGCCGGGCCGGCGGCCAGCGCGGACATCGGGGCGAGCGCGGCGGTGGCCGCCGCGGCCAGCACGACCGTGCGGCGGCGCGGGGTCGGCGCGGACGCCGAATCCGGTACGGAAGAGGAGAGTTGACTGGTCACGGATCATCATATTACCGACGGGTATCGACTCCGGAACAGCCCTGGGAAAGCAACGGGCGGGCGAACTCCGAGAGTTCGCCCGCCCGTGCGGTTCGACCGGTGCGGTTCGGCCGATGGGTTTCGGCCTGTGGGCCGGCCGGTGGTGGCGCGTCAGCCCGCCAGAGCCTTGTCGACCGCCGCCGTGAACGCCTCGGGGGTCTGCGGCAGCGGGTCGATCTTCTTGCCGTCGATCTTCAGCGTCGGCGTACCCGTCACACCGCTCTTCTCGAAGGTCTTCGACATCTCCAGGGCCCAGCGGTTGTACGTGCCGTCCTCGACGGCCTTCTTGAACTCGGCGTTGTCCTTGAGCGCCGGAACCTGGTCCGCGATCGTCAGCAGGTAGTCGTCCTTGGCGAACTTGTCGTCCTTCTCCTGCGGGTGGTTCGCCGCGGAGTAGAGGGCCGTCTTGTACTCGAGGAAGGCCTCGGGGCTGACGTTGAGGGCCGCGCCCAGCGCGCTCAGGGCGTTCTTGGAGCCGCTGCCGGGGAAGCCCTTGTCGAGGAAGGTGGCGCCGACGTACTGGACCTTGTACTTGCCGGCGTCGAGGTCCTTCTTGACCTGCGGGCCGACGGACTGCTCGAAGGTCGCGCAGATCGGGCAGCGCGCGTCCTCGTACAGCTCCAGCGTCTTCTTGGCGTCGGCCTTGCCGACGATCACGGTCGTGCCGTTCTCGCCCGTGGTGTTCTTCGGCGCGACCAGGGCGGTGTCCTTGGCCTTGTCCCACTCGCCGGGCTCGTTCGCCCGCACGACCAGGTAGCCGACGCCGCCGACCAGGGCGAGGGCGGCCGCGACACCGCCGGCGACGAGCACCTGGCGGCGGGCCCTGGCCTTCTTGGCCTGCTTCTCGCGCTCGGCGCGCAGCTTCTCGCGGGCCGCAGCCTTGTTCGCCTGGCTGTTGCGTGCGCTCATGGTGATCTCCGTGGGGTGTGGCTTCGGAGGGAAGCCGGATGGAAGGGGGGACTGCCTGCGTACGTCAGGCGCGAGCGAGCGCGCCGTGTACGCGAGGGGGTCCCCGCCGTCCCACGGAATGTGCCGGGAAGCGGGTACGGGCCCGCGTGCCCGATGAAGCCGGGCCGGGCGCCCGCAGGGGCGCCGGGCCGAAGGCCGCCGCCACCCCGGCCGAGGCCAGCAGCACCGGCCGGAAGGCGCAGGCGGCCGCCGCGCCCAGCAGCCGGCCCAGCGCCCGCTCCCCGTGCCGCAGCCACACCGAGGCGAGCAGTCCGACGACGACGTGCGCGCCCAGCAGCAGCCAGGGCGTCCAGGGTTCGGTCGCGGCCAGGAGCAGCGCCGGGTCGGCGGCGGGCCCGCCCGCCTCGGCCAGCGGGCCGCCGACCGGCGGGCCGCCGCACAGGGCGGTCAGGCCCAGGGCGCGCAGCGGGCCCGAGACGGGCCCGCCGGAAGGCCCGTAGCAGAGGTGCTGGCCGGCGGTGAAGGCGGTGTCGGCGGCCAGCTCCAGCGGTACGAGCAGTCCGGCGATGGGGCCGAGGCCCCGTTCCCGCCCGGCCAGGGCGTAGGCGATCGCGAACACGGCGGCGAAGGCCCCGCCCACCAGGGCGGGTGGCAGCGGCGTCCGGGACATCAGGACGTGCGAGCCGGCCGAGAGCAGCACGACGAACGCGCTGAACAGCGCGGCCCGCAGCCCTCGTAGCCCTACCCCGGATATGTCCATCGCCGCGAGTGTGCCATGCGACCCTGTGGATGCGGGCCGCAGGTCCCGAATCGGACAGCGCCGGGAGCCGGGTACGAGGGGCGCCGGGGGCCGGGGACGGCCCGCGGCTACGGCATGATCCGCCCGTTGCGGAAGAGGTCCACGAAGATCTGGTGGTCGGCGCGCGCCCGGGCCCCGTACGCGTGGGCGAAGTCCACCAGCAGCTGCGCGAAGCCCTCCTCGTCGGCGGCGATGGCCGCGTCGATGGCCCGCTCGGTGGAGAAGGGCACCAACGTCTGGCCGCTCTGCTGCTCGTCCGCCGCACCGTGCATGGTCGCCGTCGCCCGGCCCAGGTCCGCGACCACGGCCGCGATCTCCTCCGGGTCGTCCAGGTCGGACCAGTCCAGGTCCACCGCGTACGGGGAGACCTCCGCCACGAGCTGCCCGGCCCCGTCCAGCTCCGTCCAGCCCAGCCACGGGTCGGCATGCGCCTGCAGGGCCCGCTGCGAGATCACCGTGCGGTGCCCCTCGTGCCGGAAGTACTCGCGCACCGCCCGGTCGGTGACGTGCCGGGACACGGCCGGGGTCTGCGCCTGCTTGAGGTAGATCACGACGTCGTTCTCCAAGGCGTCGCTGTGCCCCTCCAGCAGGATGTTGTACGAGGGCAGCCCCGCCGAGCCGATCCCGACGCCCCGGCGGCCCACCACGTCCTTGACGCGGTAGGAGTCCGGGCGGACCAGGGACTCGTCGGGGAGGGTCTCCAGGTACCCGTCGAAGGCGGCGAGCACCTTGTACCGGGTGGCCGCGTCCAGCTCTATGGTCCCGGCGCCGGGGGAGAAGCGGCGCTCGAACTCGCGGATCTCGGTCATCGAGTCGAGGAGCGAGAAGCGGGTGCGCCGGCGCGCGTCGCGCAGGGCGTCCAGCAGCGGCCCGTCGGCGGTGTCCAGGGTGAAGGAGGGGACCTCCTCGTTCTTGGCGCCGGTCGCCAGGGCGTGCACGCGCTCCCGGTAGGCGGCCGCGTAGGTCCGCACCAGCTCGCTGATCTGCTCGTCGCCGAGCGCCTTGGTGTAGCCGATCAGGGCGATGGAGGCCGCGAAGCGCTTGAGGTCCCAGGTGAAGGGGCCGACGTACGCCTCGTCGAAGTCGTTGACGTTGAAGACCAGCCGGCCGTTCGAGTCCATGTAGGTGCCGAAGTTCTCGGCGTGCAGATCGCCGTGGATCCACACCCGGCCGGTGCGCTCGTCCAGGTAGGGGCCGCCGTGGCGCTCGTGCTCCAGGTCGGCGTAGAAGAGGCAGGCCGTACCCCGGTAGAAGGCGAAGGCGGAGGCCGCCATCTTCCGGAATTTGACCTGGAAGGCGGCGGGGTCGGCGGTGAGCAGCTCACCGAACGCGATGTCGAACACGTCGAGTATCTGCTCGGCGCGCTGCTCGTCGGTCGTTTCGGGAACCGCCATGGCGGGTGCCTCCTGGTGGCGCTGGGTGGATCACGTTTTCGATCACGAGGGGTCGGACGTGCCGTTGGTCGTGCAACGCATGACCGTACCCGTCAGTGCCCGTGATCTGTCACCCGGGAGACGTAGGATTCAGAGCTGCCGCCCCTCTCTCCCCGCCGGAGGCCCCCACCGTGACCAAGACGCCGTTCACGCACCTGCACGTCCACACCCAGTACTCCCTGCTGGACGGTGCCGCGCGGCTCAAGGACATGTTCAACGCGTGCAACGAGATGGGCATGACGCACATCGCCATGTCCGACCACGGCAACCTGCACGGGGCCTACGACTTCTTCCACACGGCCCAGAAGGCCGGAATCACCCCGATCATCGGCATCGAGGCGTACGTCGCCCCCGAGTCCCGGCGCAACAAGCGGCGCATCCAGTGGGGCCAGCCCCACCAGAAGCGCGACGACGTCTCCGGTTCCGGTGGTTACACCCACAAGACGATCTGGGCGGCGAACGCCACCGGCCTGCACAACCTCTTCCGGCTGTCCTCCGACGCCTACGCCGAGGGCTGGCTCACGAAGTGGCCCCGCATGGACAAGGAGACCATCAGCAAGTGGTCGGAGGGTCTGATCGCCTCCACCGGCTGCCCCTCCGGCGAGCTCCAGACCCGGCTGCGCCTCGGCCAGTTCGACGAGGCCCTGAAGGCCGCCTCCGAGTACCAGGACATCTTCGGCAAGGGCCGGTACTTCCTGGAGCTGATGGACCACGGCATCGAGATCGAGCGCCGGGTCCGTGACGGCCTGCTGGAGATCGGCAAGAAGCTCGGCATCCCGCCGCTGGTGACCAACGACTCCCACTACACGTACGCGAGCGAGGCCGGCGCCCACGACGCCCTGCTCTGCATCCAGACCGGCAAGAACCTCTCGGACCCCGACCGCTTCCGCTTCGACGGCACCGGCTACTACCTGAAGTCCACGGAGGAGATGTACGCCATCGACTCCTCGGACGCCTGGCAGGAGGGCTGCGCCAACACCAAGCTGGTCGCGGAGCAGATCGACACCGAGGGCATGTTCACGTTCCGGAACCTGATGCCGAAGTTCGACATCCCGGACGGCTACACCGAGGTCACCTGGTTCCGCGAGGAGACCATGCGCGGCATGCACCGCCGCTACCCCGGAGGCATCCCGGACGACCGGATGAAGCAGGCCGAGTACGAGATGGACACGATCATCTCGATGGGCTTCCCCGGCTACTTCCTCGTGGTCGCCGACTTCATCATGTGGGCCAAGAACCAGGGCATCGCGGTGGGCCCGGGCCGAGGCTCCGCGGCCGGCTCGATCGTCGCCTACGCCATGGGCATCACCGACCTCGACCCGATCACCCACGGCCTGATCTTCGAGCGCTTCCTGAACCCCGAGCGCGTCTCCATGCCCGATGTCGACATCGACTTCGACGAGCGCAGGCGCGTCGAGGTGATCAGGTACGTGACCGAGAAGTACGGCGCCGACAAGGTCGCCATGATCGGCACGTACGGCACCATCAAGGCCAAGAACGCGATCAAGGACTCCGCGCGCGTCCTGGGCTACCCCTACGCCATGGGCGACCGCCTCACCAAGGCGATGCCCGCCGACGTCCTCGGCAAGGGCATCCCGCTCTCCGGCATCCTCGACCCGAAGCACCCGCGCTACGGCGAGGCCGGCGAGCTCCGGGGGATGTACGAGAACGAGCCGGACGTCAAGAAGGTCATCGACACCGCCCGCGGCGTGGAGGGCCTGGTCCGCCAGATGGGCGTGCACGCGGCCGGCGTGATCATGTCCAGCGAGACGATCACCGACCACGTACCGGTCTGGGTCCGCCACTCCGACGGCGTCACCATCACCCAGTGGGACTACCCGAGCTGCGAGTCGCTCGGCCTGCTGAAGATGGACTTCCTCGGCCTGCGCAACCTCACGATCATGGACGACGCCGTCAAGATGGTGAAGGCCAACAAGGGGATCGACATCGATCTCCTCGGCCTGCCGCTCGACGACCCCAAGACCTTCGAACTGCTCGGCCGAGGCGACACCCTCGGCGTCTTCCAGTTCGACGGCGGGCCCATGCGCTCCCTGCTGCGCCTGATGAAGCCCGACAACTTCGAGGACATCTCCGCCGTCTCGGCCCTGTACCGGCCGGGCCCGATGGGCATGAACTCGCACACGAACTACGCGCTGCGCAAGAACAAGCAGCAGGAGATCACCCCGATCCACCCGGAGCTGGAGGGGCCGCTCGAAGAGGTGCTCGCGGTCACCTACGGCCTGATCGTCTACCAGGAGCAGGTCCAGAAGGCCGCCCAGATCATCGCGGGGTACTCGCTCGGCGAGGCCGACATCCTGCGCCGCGTGATGGGCAAGAAGAAGCCCGAGGAACTGGCGAAGAACTTCGTCATCTTCGAGGCGGGCGCCAAGGACAAGGGCTTCAGCGACCAGGCGATCAAGGCGCTGTGGGACGTCCTGGTCCCCTTCGCCGGCTACGCCTTCAACAAGGCCCACTCGGCCGCGTACGGCCTGGTCTCCTACTGGACCGCCTACCTCAAGGCCAACTTCCCGGCCGAGTACATGGCCGGCCTGCTCACCTCGGTCAAGGACGACAAGGACAAGTCCGCGATCTACCTGAACGAGTGCCGCCGCATGGGCATCAAGGTGCTCCCGCCGAACGTGAACGAGTCGGAGCCCAACTTCGCCGCCCAGGGCGACGACGTGATCCTCTTCGGCCTCACCGCCGTGCGCAACGTCGGCCAGAACGTCGTCGAGTCGATCATCAAGACCAGGAAGGCCAAGGGGAAGTACTCCACCTTCCCCGACTTCCTGGACAAGGTCGAGGCCGTCGTCTGCAACAAGCGCACCGTCGAGTCCCTGATCAAGGCCGGCGCCTTCGACGAGATGGGCCACACCCGCAAGGGCCTGGTCGCCCACCACGAGCCGATGATCGACAACGTGGTCGCCGTCAAGCGCAAGGAGGCCGAGGGACAGTTCGACCTCTTCGGCGGAATGGGTGACGAGAGCGCGAGCGACGAGCCCGGCTTCGGCCTCGACGTCGAGTTCTCCGACGTCGAGTGGGAGAAGTCCTACCTGCTCGCCCAGGAGCGCGAGATGCTCGGCCTCTACGTCTCCGACCACCCGCTCTTCGGCCTGGAGCACGTCCTCTCCGACAAGACCGACGCCGGCATCTCCCAGCTCACCGGCGGCGAGCACTCCGACGGCGCCGTCGTCACCATCGGCGGCATCATCTCCGGCCTCCAGCGCAAGATGACCAAGCAGGGCAACGCCTGGGCCATCGCCACCGTGGAGGACCTGGCCGGCTCCATCGAGTGCATGTTCTTCCCGGCCACCTACCAGCTCGTCTCCACCCAGCTGGTCGAGGACACCGTCGTCTTCGTCAAGGGCCGCCTCGACAAGCGCGAGGACGTCCCCCGGCTGGTCGCGATGGAGATGATGGTCCCCGACCTGTCCTCCGCCGGGACCAACGCCCCCGTCGTCCTCACCATCCCGACCGTCAAGGTCACCCCGCCGATGGTGACCCGACTGGGCGAGATCCTGCGCCACCACCAGGGCAACAGCGAGGTGCGCATCAAGCTCCAGGGGCCGCGCACCACCACCGTGCTCCGCCTCGACAAGCACCGGGTCAAGCCCGACCCCGCCCTCTTCGGCGACCTCAAGGTGCTGCTCGGCCCGTCCTGCCTGGCCGGCTAGTACCGCCGTCCGTGCGCCTGCGCGTACGGACCCCCGCACGCGCGAGGGCCCGCCCCGGTCGACCGGGGCGGGCCCTCGCGCATGCGGGGAGGCCTCAGTTGTGGCCGAACTTCTTTTCCTTGCGCTTGCCTGCCATGTGCAGCGGGCTCGGCGCCGCCGACGGTGAGGGCGTGGGCGCCGATTCCATCGAGGTCTTCGCCGGATCCTGCGAAGCCGAGCGCTCTTGGGACTTGGCGGGCTGCTGGCGGTTCTTGTTCTTGGCCATGGGAAGCCTCCGTGGGGGTTGTAGGGGCCAGGGCCGCCTTCACACTCACACAACGCCGCATACGCCGCATTTTGGATCATTACCCCGCGTAGTCGGCGGCCCTCCCCGGGCGCCCGGGAGATCCGCCACGCCGATGATCGAGTTCCGGCCGTCAACGCCCTTGTGGTCGGGCAGACTCGGGGGACTCGCCGAGAAACACACCAGAGGACCCCCAGGGAAGAGGGTGGTACGCGTGGACCGCTGCGTCGTCCTGGTGGACGCCGGCTATCTGCTGGGCGCCGCCGCGAGCCTCCTCGCGGGGGAGCCCTCGCGCTCCCGGATCACCGTCGACCATGCCGCCCTCATCCAGGGCCTGCGCGAGCGCGCCGAGGCCGACACCGAGCAGCCGCTCCTGCGGATCTACTGGTTCGACGGGGCACCCGACCGGGTGCCCCAGCCCGAACACCGCCGGCTGCGCGTCATGCCCCGCGTCACCGTCCGGCTCGGCGCCCTGACCCGAAGCGACGGCCGCTGGGCCCAGAAGGGCGTCGACGCGGCCATGCACGCGGAGCTCACCGAGCTCGCCCGCAACCGCGCCTGCTCGGACGTCGTACTCGTCACGGGCGACGGAGACCTGCTGCCCGGGCTGATGTCCGCCAAGGAGCACGGGGTCGCCGTCCACCTGTGGGCCGTCCAGGCCGCCGACGGCGACTACAACCAGTCCGAGGACCTCGTCGCCGAAGCCGACGAACGCCGCGTCCTGGACCGCACCTGGATCACCCGCGCCGTCCGCGCCCGCGACCTCACCGGACTGTGCGCCCCGCCGCCGGCCCCGCGCCCCGAGATCGCCGCCATCCTCTCCGCCCCGCTGCCCGAGGCCGCGCTCGCCGAGGCCGCGCGCGGCAACGGCAACGGAAACCGCCCCCCGGCGCCCGTGGAGCCCGAGGAGGGCGGCGTACCCGCCGCGGCATCGCCCGCCGCCGCCAACGGCAAGACCGTCCCGACCCCGAAGGACCTCGCCGGCGCCCTGCGCGCCCCCGGCGCCACCGGGCCCGCGCCCACGGCGGCCCAGGCCCTCGGGTCCGCCCCGGCCGGCAGCGCCCTGCGCTGGTCCTCCGACAAGGGCTGGATCGACCGTGCCGGGCCGCTCGGCGAGCCCGCCGAGACCGCCTCGCTGCCCACCCTCGCCCAGCTCACCTCCGCCGAGCAGCGCTGGGCGGACCGCGAGGAGGACATCACCACCGTCGGCGGCGACCCGTTCGAGGTCGGCCAGGTGTTCGCCCGGCGCTGGATGGAACGCCTCCCGGAGACCGTGCACCTGCAGAAGCTCGCCACGATGTACCCGCGGATCCCGCACCGGATCGACGGGGAGCTGCTGCGCTACGCCGCCCGGTTCGGGCTCCTCGCCCACAAGGACGACCAGATCGACGAGCACGACCGCTACGCCATCCGGGCCGGTTTCTGGCGCGAGATCGACGTGCGGGCGGCCGCCGAACACGTGGCCGCCTCCGGTGCGGCTTCCGCCCATGTCCCGGCGCCCTCCGCGGCCCCGACGGCCCCGGCCGGGGTGGCCCCGACGGCCCCGGCAGCCGAGTAGGAGCCGGAACCCCGTAGGCTGCTCCCTCGTGAGTACGGGCACAGCACAAGCTGATACGGGCACGGCAGCGGCCGCGGGAGCGGCCCCCGACGTGGTCTGCGCGGTGCGTGACCTGGTCAAGACGTACCCCGCGGTCCGGGGACGGCGCGGGGCCCCCTCTCTGCCCGAGACCCGCGCGACCGACGGGATCTCCCTGGACGTGCGGCGCGGCGAGATTTTCGGCCTGCTCGGCCCCAACGGCGCCGGCAAGTCCACCCTGGTCCGCCAGCTCACCGGGCTGATGCGGCCGGACTCGGGCTCGGTGACCCTGCTCGGCCACGACCTCGTACGCCACCCCGAGCGGGCGGCCCGGCTGCTGTCCTACCTCGGACAGGAGTCCACCGCACTCGACGAGCTCACGGTGTCGCTGGCCGCCGAGACCACGGGCCGGCTGCGCGGACTGGGCCTGCGGGCCGCGCGGGCCGCACGGGACTGCGTACTGGAGGAGCTCGGACTGACCGAGATCGCCGGGCGGCCCCTGAAGAAGCTCTCCGGCGGACAGCGGCGCCTCGCGTGCTTCGCCGCCGCGCTGGTGGGGGAGCGGCCCGTGCTCGTCCTCGACGAGCCCACGACCGGCATGGACCCGGTGGCCCGGCGGGCCGTCTGGACCGCCGTCGACCGCCGCCGCGCCGAGACCGGGGCCACCGTGCTGCTGGTCACCCACAACGTCATCGAGGCCGAGACCGTCCTCGACCGGGTCGCCGTCATCGACCAGGGCCGGGTCATCGCCTGCGACACCCCGGCCGGGCTCAAGGCCGAGGTCTCCGGCGAGGTCCGCCTGGAACTCGTCTGGCGCACCGCGCCGCCGCTGGAGATCCCCGAGGTCGCCGCGCTGGCCGCGTCGGCCACCGGATCGGGGCGGCGCTGGGTGCTGCGGCTCGGACCGGACGAGGCGCGGACGGCGGTGGCCGCCGTGACCGGCGGCCCGGCCTTCGCCGCCCTCGACGACTTCACGCTGGCGACGCCGAGCCTGGAGGACGTGTACCTCGCACTGGGCGGGCGTACGTCGAAGGGACTGGTGAAGGCGTGAGCTCCACTGCCACGGGCGCTGCCCCGGCCACGGCCACGGCCACGGCCGCCGGCGCGGCCGCCGCCGTGGGCGTACTGGCTCCGCGCGCCCGGTTCTTCCCGGCCCTCGCCGCCGTCTACCGGGCGCAGCTGTCCCGGGCCCGGGTCTCGCGGATCCCGCTTCTCTTCGTGGCCACCTTCCAGTCCGTCGGGATCATGATCCTGATGCGGGGAGTGGTCGACGGGGGCTCCGAGGCGCGGGCCGTCGTCGCCGGCTCCTCCGTGCTGGTCGTCGCCTTCGTCGCGCTGAACCTGCTCGCGCAGTACTTCGGACAGCTCAGGGCGAGCGGCGGGCTCGACCACTACGCCACCCTGCCGGTGCCGCCCGCGTCGGTCGTGCTGGGCGCGGCGGCCGCGTACGCCTCCTTCACGCTGCCCGGCACGCTGGTCACGGCCGCCTTCGGGTGCGTGCTGTTCGGGCTGCCCATGAGCGGACTGTGGATCCTGGCGGCCGTCGTGCCGCTGGCCGGGGCCGCGCTCGCCGGTCTCGGCGCGGCGCTGGGACTGCTCGCGCCGAGGCAGGAGCTGGCCACGCTCGCCGGACAGCTCGGCATGTCCGCCGCGCTGCTGCTGGGCGTACTGCCGCCCGAGCGGATGCCGGACGTCATCGTGTGGGCGCGGGACCTGCTGCCGTCCACATACGGCGTGGAGGCCTTCGCCCGCACCTTCGAACCGCACCCGGACTGGGCGGCGGTCCTCCTCGACCTCGGCGTGTGCGCGGCGGTCGGCGTACTGTCCCTGGCCGTGGCAACCTGGGCGTACCGGCGGGCGGCGGTCCGCTGACGCCGGGGGCGCCCGGCCCCCACGCGTTCGAGAACTGGCACGATGTGGGGGTGACCGAAGCCGTGACCCCTTATGACAAGGCCGACCAGCCGCCGCTGCCGTCGCCCTCGCCTTTCCCCGAGCCTTCGCCCGAGCCCGTCGTCTCCCCGGCCGACGTCCGTGACGGCGCCGCCATCACCCTCGTCGTGGGCGTGGCCGGTGTGCTGCTCGGGGTGCTGTGGGCGTGGCTGGCGCCGCGCGTGCAGTACGTCTCGAACGGCGAGGCGGTGTTCCTGCGGAACACCGAGAGCGAGGCCCGCATAGGGGCGGACGGAACGTTCTTCCTGCTGTCGGCCGGTCTCGGCGTACTGAGCGCCGTGGCGGTCTTCCTGTGGCGCAGGGCGGGGGGAGTCCCGCAGGTGGTCGGGCTCGTGGTCGGGTCCGCCTTCGCCGCGCTGGTGGGCTGGCGGGTCGGCTTGTGGCTGGGCCCCTCCTCGGACCTGGCGGCGGTCGCCCGGCGGGCGGGCAAGGGAGTCCCCTTCGACGCCCCGCTGGAACTGATGGCGCACGGGACGCTGCTCGTCTGGCCGATGGCCGCGGTGATCGTCCACCTGGCGCTGACGGCCCTGTGGGGCCCGCGCGACCCGGCGCCGGCGCCGGCCTGGCCCGCCGCGGGGTACTACGCCGCGCCCGGGACCGCGCCCGACGCCACGGGCTCCGCCACGAGCTCCGGACCCGGCTTCCCGGCCCCGGCGGCGGACCCGTCCGCCGAGGAGCCCCCGCGCCCCTGACCCGATGGACCCGGGTTCCTACACGCGGGCGATCGGGGCCAGCGAGGCCGCCGTCAGGCCGGTGAGGTCCGAGGGCGCGAGTTCGACCTCCAGGCCGCGCCGGCCCGCCGACACACAGATCGTCGGGAACTCCGCGGCCGAGGCGTCCAGGACCGTGCGCAGCCGCTTGCGCTGGCCCAGCGGGGAGATCCCGCCCAGCACGTAGCCCGTGGTGCGCTCCGCCAGGGCCGGGTCGGCCATCGCCGCCCGCTTGCCGCCGACGGCGGAGGCCAGGGCCTTCAGGTCGAGGCTGCCCGAGACCGGCACCACCGCCACCACGAGCGAGCCGTCCACATCGGCCAGCAGCGTCTTGAAGACCCGCGAGGCCGAGACCCCGAGGGCCTGCGCGGCCTCCTCGCCGTAGGACGGGTGCGCCGGGTCGTGGTCGTAGGCGTGGACGGTGAAATCGGCGCCGGCCGCCGTCAGGGCCACGATCGCCGGGGTGCCCGCCGGCTTCTTCCTCGCCATCGGTACTCCGTCAGTTCGGGCTCGTCGGGGCGCGGGTCAGGTCCACGGCCGGGAGCGACGGGAGATGGCGGATCACCGCCGTCTCCGCGCGCAGCAGCTTCAGCTCCTCCGCGAGGCGGGTCGCCGTGTCCGGGGCCTGGAGCAGGCGCTGCTTCGCCGGGATGTCCAGCACCGCCGCCGCCGCGACCAGGTACGAGACCACGGACGGCTCGTCGGGCAGGTCCATGCTGGTCAGGGACCGCTCGCGGGCCCCCGCCAGGCGCTTTTGATAGTTCCGGAACGCCCGCAGCACGCCCTCGGCCAGTGCGCCCGCGCCGTCGCCCGCGTCCTCCGGGAGCTCCTCCAGCTCCGCCACCAGGAACGGACCGGAGGCGTCGACCGACAGCAGGCGGACCCGGACCGTGCCGGTCGCCATCACCTCGAAGCTGCCGTCCTCGCGTTCCCGGATCGAGGCCGCGTCCGCGATGCAGCCCACCCGGTGGAAGGCCTGGACCGGGTCCGCGCCGAAGCCCGCGGCCGGGCCGCGCTCGGGCAGGGACGTCTGGTCCGGCAGACCGGGCGCGGTCGGGGCGACCTCCCGGCCGTCGCGGATCGCGACGACCGCGAAACGGCGCGGCTCGTCCTCGCCCGCTGTCAGCAGCTCGCGCATCATGGCGCGATAACGCTCCTCGAAGATGTTCAGCGGGAGGACGAGTCCCGGGAACAGCACCGAGTTCAGCGGGAAGAGTGGCAGGCGAACGGTGGTCACGTGGCACAGGGTAGTGGCCGCGGCGCTCGGGGGTGTCCCAGGGATCAGAGCGGGCCCGGCCTGATCCCTGGGACACCCCCGACGTCACCCCCGACCGTCACCCCCGCCTCAGCAGCCGGGACGCGCCCGCCGCCACCGTCGTGGCCAGGATCCAGCCCACGACGACCAGCCCCGCCACGCCCCACTGCCAGCCGCCCGTCAGCTTCCACTGGTCCTGCTGGCCGAGGTCGATCACCGGAAGCAGCAGGTCCAGGGCGTACAGCGAGGGGTTCCAGACCGGATGCTCCTCCGCCTTGATCGGGTCGGGCTCGCCGTGCAGGTGGAAGAGCACGGCCCCCGCCGCCCACAGGACGGCCATCCACAGCGCCGCCCGCCCCGGCCGGTAGCCGTAGACCACCGTCCAGTCCTGGAGGTAGCCCCAGGCGCGCAGCGCCGGGGGCAGCGTCGTGCGCCGCCGGCGCTGCTTGGCCAGCAGCACCTCCCGGGCGTCCGCGTCCTCCCCCGAGGCGCGCAGCACGGCGGCGAGGCGCTCGTACGGTTCGGGGGAGTACTCCGGGGTGGCCGCCTCGACCCACTCCAGTCGGCGTGCCAGTGGGAAATGACCCCGGGGCGCGAGGCTCTCGTAGCCGAAACCCTCCATCGAGACCCGGCCCGGGCCGGGCCAGCTCGCGGAGGTGTCGACGAGTTTGACCACCCGGGCCCCCGACAGCACCACCCGCCCCAGCTCCGGCCGCTCGCCCACGAACCGCAGCTCCGGGGTGTGGATCCGGCGCAGCGAGACCTCCTGGTCGTCCGTGAGGGTGAACCTCGCCCCGTAGAAGTCGACGGCGTCGCCGAAGCGGCCGTCGTCCAGGCGCAGGCCGCCCCGGCACTCGAAGCGCTGCGCCCGCTGGCCCCGGGCGGGGGTCCGGCCGAAGCCGTACGGGGGAGTGGAGGAGTCGGAGTCGCCCTGCGCGTAGTCCAGCGCGATCGAGGTCAGGTACAGCGTGCGCTCGACGGTCAGCTGCGGGGCGTTGAGCGCGCGCCGCCCGTACGGGTTGCGCAGGCGGGCCCCGCGCAGGTTCATCGACACGCCGACCTTGGCGCCGCGCAGGCTCACCTCCCCGTACGTCTGCAGCAGCTCCCCCTGGAAGTCCTGCGCGACCGACAGCCCGTCGGCGGCCACGGCCCGCCCCTTGCTGTCGCGCTGCACCACCGCCTCGCTGATCAGCAGGTCCGTGCCGATCTGCGCGTCGGTCAGCCGGATGCCCCGCGCCACCCGGCAGCGCGGCAGGTGCAGGTCACCCTCGGTGTGCAGGCGGGCCGCGTCGAGCCGGGGTATCGCGCAGTTCACCAGGCGCAGGGTTCCGAAGCGGGTCTCGGAGAGCTGGATCTCGCCGTCGAAGCGGCAGGACTGGAGCTCCATGTACGGGGAGACCGTGCCCCCGGAGAGGTCGAGGCGGCCGGTGATCCGCACGCCGCGCAGTTTCAGCGAGGCCACCCGGCCCGGCACCGGGGCCGGCCCGTGGAGCAGCAGCAGCGCCACGACCTGCGCGCGGACGCTGCGCTCGGGCCCCCAGACCGTGTCGCCGTGCGGATCGTCGCGGTTCGCGGCGCGGGCGCTGAGGTCGCAGACGCTGCCCGTGCGGTAGGCGCTCCACATGCGCCGTTCGGGATCGGTGAGATCGGCCGGTTCCTCGCCCGCGCGTGCTTCGGCCATGGCGGTCCCCCTCCGCTGTCACGGCGGATGCCACCGCGTGTAGTACGAACGCTAAACGGCCTCTGTGGCATCCGGGAACGTCCGGGGCGTGTATCAGCCAGTGATACAGGCGAACGGTCGCGCGAGGCGGTCTGAGAGAATTGGCAGGTGATCTCTCGTATCGACCTGCGCGGTGACGCCCTCCCCGAGGGTGGCGCCCTGCGCGATCTGCTGCCCCGTGCCGAGTTCGACGTGGAAGCCGCCCTGGAGAAGGTGCGGCCCATCTGCGAGGACGTCCATCATCGTGGGACGGCGGCGCTGATCGAGTACGCGCAGAAGTTCGACGGGGTGAAGCTCGAGCAGGTCAGGGTGCCCGCGGAGGCCCTCAAGACCGCCCTCGACGAGCTCGACCCGGCTGTCCGCGCCGCCCTCGAGGAGTCGATCCGGCGCGCCCGGATCGTGCACCGCAACCAGCGCCGCACCGAGCACACCACCCAGGTGGTCCCCGGCGGCACGGTGACCGAGAAGTGGGTTCCGGTGGAGCGCGTGGGGCTGTACGCCCCGGGCGGCCGCTCGGTGTACCCGTCCTCCGTCGTCATGAACGTCGTACCGGCCCAGGAGGCGGGCGTCGGATCCATCGCGCTGGCGTCCCCGCCGCAGAAGGAATTCGACGGCCTGCCGCACCCGACGATCCTCGCCGCGTGCGCGCTGCTCGGCGTCGACGAGGTGTACGCGGCCGGCGGGGCCCAGGCCGTCGCGATGTTCGCGTACGGGACCGAGGAGTGCCTGCCCTCCAACATGGTGACCGGCCCCGGCAACATCTGGGTCGCCGCGGCCAAGCGCTACTTCACCGGCAAGATCGGCATCGACACCGAGGCCGGCCCGACGGAGATCGCGGTCCTCGCGGACTCCACGGCCGACCCGGTCCACGTCGCCGCCGACCTGATCAGCCAGGCCGAGCACGACCCGCTGGCCGCCGCCGTACTGGTGACGGACTCCGAGGAGCTCGCGGCGGCCGTCGAGAGGGAGCTGGAGCCGCAGGTCGCGGCCTCCAAGCACGTCGACGACCGGATCAAGCCCGCGCTGGCCGGCCGCCAGTCCGCGATCGTGCTGGTCGATTCCCTGGAGGACGGCCTCAAGGTCGTCGACGCGTACGGCGCCGAGCACCTGGAGATCCAGACGGCCGACGCTGCCGCCTGGGCCGCCCGCGTCCGCAACGCCGGCGCGATCTTCGTCGGGCCGTGGTCCCCGGTCTCGCTCGGCGACTACTGCGCCGGCTCCAACCACGTGCTGCCCACCGGCGGCTGCGCCTGCCACTCCTCCGGCCTGTCCGTGCAGTCCTTCCTGCGCGGCATCCACATCGTCGACTACACGCGCGACGCCCTCGCCGAGGTCACCCACCACGTGGTGACGCTGGCCGAAGCCGAGGACCTGCCCGCGCACGGCGCCGCCCTCAAGGCGCGCTTCGGATGGAAGGTCCCTCAGTCATGAGCGGCAGCATGAGCTCCGCCGCCGCCGCCGACGGCATCGGCATCGACGACCTCCCCATCCGGGACGAGCTGCGCGGCAAGACCCCGTACGGCGCCCCGCAGCTGGAGGTGCCCGTCCAGCTGAACACCAACGAGAACCCGTACGGGCTCCCCGAAGGGCTCGTCGCGCGCATCGCCGAGCGCGTCTCCGAGGCCGCCCGCACCCTCAACCGCTACCCCGACCGCGACGCGGTCGAGCTGCGCACCGAGCTGGCCGCCTACCTCACCCGTACCGGCAAGCACCCGGTCGCGCGGGAGAACGTATGGGCCGCCAACGGCTCCAACGAGGTCCTGCAGCAGCTGCTGCAGACCTTCGGCGGGCCCGGGCGCACCGCGATCGGCTTCGAGCCCTCGTACTCGATGCACGCGCTGATCGCGCGCGGCACCGGGACGGAGTGGATCTCCGGTCCGCGCCGCGAGGACTTCACCATCGATGTGGAGGCCGCCGAGCAGGCGATCGCCGCCCACAAGCCCAACGTCGTCTTCATCACCTCGCCCAACAACCCCACGGGTACCGCGGTCGGGGCGGAGACGGTCCTGGCCCTCTACGAGGCCGCGCAGGCGGCCGGGCCCTCCCTGGTCGTCGTCGACGAGGCCTACGTGGAGTTCAGCCACCGGGACTCGCTGCTCCCGCTGATCGAGGGCCGCCCGAACCTGGTGGTCTCCCGGACCATGTCCAAGGCCTTCGGCGCGGCCGGCCTGCGCCTGGGCTACCTGGCCGCGCACCCGGCCGTGGTCGACGCCGTACAGCTCGTACGCCTGCCGTACCACCTGTCGGCCGTCACCCAGGCGACCGCGCTGGCCGCCCTGGAGTACACCGACACCCTGCTCGGCTACGTCGAGCAGCTCAAGGCCGAGCGGGACCGCCTGGTCGCCGAGCTGCGGGGCATCGGCTTCGAGGTCACCGAGTCCGACTCGAACTTCGTGCAGTTCGGCCGGTTCGAGGACTCCCACACCGCTTGGCAGAAGATCCTCGACCAGGGCGTCCTGGTCCGGGACAACGGCGTACCGGGCTGGCTGCGGGTCACCGCCGGCACCCCGGCCGAGAACGACGCGTTCCTGGAAGCGGTTCGCGCACTGAAGAAGGAGCAGCACGCATGAGCCGCATCGGACGGGTCGAACGGACGACGAAGGAGACCTCGGTCCTCGTCGAGATAAACCTCGACGGCACCGGCAAGGTCGACGTCTCGACGGGCGTGGGCTTCTACGACCACATGCTCGACCAGCTCGGCCGCCACGGCCTCTTCGACCTCACGGTCAAGACCGAGGGCGACCTGCACATCGACAGCCACCACACCATCGAGGACAGCGCGCTCGCGCTCGGCGCCGCCTTCAAGCAGGCCCTCGGCGACAAGGTGGGCATCTACCGCTTCGGCAACTGCACCGTGCCGCTCGACGAGTCCCTCGCCCAGGTGACCGTCGACCTGTCCGGCCGCCCCTACCTCGTGCACACCGAGCCCGAGAACATGGCGCCGATGATCGGCTCGTACGACACGACGATGACCCGGCACATCTTCGAGTCCTTCGTCGCGCAGGCCCAGATCGCCCTGCACGTCCACGTCCCGTACGGGCGCAACGCCCACCACATCGTGGAGTGCCAGTTCAAGGCGCTGGCCCGGGCCCTGCGCTACGCCGCCGAGTTCGACACGCGCGCGGCAGGGATCCTGCCTTCCACGAAGGGCGCCCTCTAGCGTGAACGGGCTCAACACGATCCTGATCGTCCTCGGCCTCTTCCTGGCCGGCGGCGTCTACTCCTTCCAAAAGCAGCAGATGCCCAAGTCGGTCATCGTCCTTCTCGCCATCGGCTCCGTGATGTGTCTCGTCGCCGGAGTCCTGCGGATCCAGGGAATTTGGGAATGAGCGCAGCCAGCCCCACCAAGAAGGTCGTCGTCTTCGACTACGGCTTCGGCAACGTCCGCTCCGCGGAGCGCGCCCTCGCGCGCGCCGGCGCGGACGTGGAGATCACCCGCGACTACGACAAGGCCATGGACGCCGACGGACTCCTCGTCCCCGGTGTCGGCGCCTTCTCGGCCTGCATGAAGGGCCTCAAGGACGCCCGCGGCGACTGGATCATCGGCCGCCGGCTCTCCGGCGGCCGCCCGGTCATGGGCATCTGCGTCGGCATGCAGATCCTCTTCGAGCGCGGCATCGAGCACGGCGTGGAGACCGAGGGGCTCGACGAATGGCCCGGCACGGTCGGCCCGCTCAAGGCCCCGATCGTCCCCCACATGGGCTGGAACACCGTCGAGGCACCGGCCGACAGCCAGGCCTTCGCCGGCCTGGACGACGACGCCCGCTTCTACTTCGTGCACTCCTACGCGGCCCACGACTGGTCGCTGGAAGTCACCAACCCGCTGATCCGCGCCCCCAAGGTCACCTGGGCCACGCACGGCGAGCGGTTCGTCGCGGCAGTGGAGAACGGCGCCCTGTGGGCCACCCAGTTCCACCCCGAGAAGTCCGGGGACGCCGGCGCCCAGCTCCTCACCAACTGGATCGAGACCCTGTGATGACGACCTCGAAGAAGCTCGAGCTGCTCCCCGCGGTCGACGTCCGCGACGGCCAGGCCGTACGCCTCGTCCACGGCGTGTCCGGCAGCGAGACCTCTTACGGCTCCCCGCTCCAGGCCGCCCTCGCCTGGCAGGCCTCCGGCGCCGAATGGCTGCACCTGGTCGACCTCGACGCCGCCTTCGGCACCGGTGACAACCGCGCGCTCGTCGCCGAGATCACCGGCGCCATGGACATCAAGGTCGAGCTGTCCGGCGGCATCCGCGACGACGCCACGCTCGCCGCGGCCCTCGCCACCGGCTGCACCCGCGTCAACCTCGGCACCGCCGCCCTGGAGACCCCCGAGTGGGCCGCCAAGGCCATCGCCGAGCACGGCGACAAGATCGCGGTCGGCCTCGACGTACGCGGCACGACCCTCAAGGGCCGCGGCTGGACCAGCGAGGGCGGGGACCTCTACGAGACCCTCGCGCGCCTGGACTCCGAGGGCTGCGCCCGGTACGTCGTCACCGACATCGGCAAGGACGGCACCCTCACCGGCCCCAACCTGGAGCTGCTGAAGAACGTCTGCGCCGCCACCGACCGGCCCGTCGTCGCCTCCGGCGGCATCTCCTCCCTCGACGACCTGCGCGCGCTGGCCGCCCTGGTCGGGGCCGGCGTCGAGGGCGCGATCGTAGGCAAGGCCCTGTACGCCAAGGCGTTCACGCTCGAAGAAGCCCTGAAGGTGGTCTCCGCATGAGTTCCGAGACGAGTTCCACGACGAGCTCCGGCATCCGGCGCATCTCCTCCGGCGGCGCGTACGAGGACGTCCTCGGCTACTCGCGCGCCGTGCAGCTCCCCACCGGGCTGGTCCTGGTCTCCGGCTGCACCGGAGCCGACGCGGGCGGCCCGTACGACCAGACGGTCAAGGCCTTGGGCGTGGCCTTCAAGGCGCTGGAGCAGGCCGGGCTCGGCCCCGAGCACGTGGTCCGCACCCGGCTGTACCTCACGCACGCCCGGGACGTCGACGAGGTCGGCCGCGCCCACAAGGAGCTCTTCGACAAGATCCGCCCCGCCTCGACGCTGATCATCGTCAACGGGTTCGTCGACCCGAGCATGGTCGTCGAGGTGGAGGTCGAGGCCTTCGGCCCCGTCGCGGGAGGCTCCGCATGACCCTCGCCGTACGGGTGATCCCCTGTCTTGACGTCGACAACGGCCGGGTCGTCAAGGGCGTCAACTTCCAGAACCTGCGCGACGCCGGCGACCCGGTCGAGATGGCCAAGCTCTACGACGCCGAAGGCGCCGACGAGCTGACCTTCCTCGACATCACCGCGTCCTCCGGGAACCGGGAGACGACCTACGACGTGGTGCGCCGCACCGCCGAGCAGGTCTTCATCCCGCTGACCGTCGGCGGCGGCGTACGCACCGCCGACGACGTGGACAAGCTGCTGCGGGCCGGCGCCGACAAGGTCGGCGTGAACACCGCCGCCATCGCACGGCCCGAGCTCATCCAGGAGATCGCCGAGCGCTTCGGCCGGCAGGTGCTCGTCCTGTCCGTGGACGCGCGCCGCACGGCCTCCGGCTCGTTCGAGGTGACCACCCACGGCGGCCGGCGCAGCGCCGGCATCGACGCCGTCGAGTGGGCCCACCGGGCGGCCGAACTGGGCGCCGGGGAAATCCTGTTGAACTCGATGGACGCGGACGGTACCAAGGACGGCTACGACACCGAGATGATCGCGGCCGTGCGCAAGCACGTCACGGTCCCGGTGATCGCCTCGGGCGGCGCGGGCAAGCTCGCGCACTTCCCGCCGGCGATCGCGGCGGGCGCCGACGCGGTGCTCGCGGCGTCGGTGTTCCACTTCGGCGACCTGCGCATCGGTCAGGTCAAGGACGCGCTGCGCGAGGCGGGCCACCCGGTCCGCTGAGGTTCCACCTGGGGGCGGGTTGAACGGGAGAGGCAAGGGTGAGGGCGGGGGAGACCGCGGCGGCGGCAACGTCTGGCGGGACGCCAACGTGCTGCGCTGGCTGGCCGCCTACGGGTCGTCGCTCGTCGGGGACGGGGTCTACTTCCTCGCCCTCGGCTGGGCGGCGGCCCAGAGCGCCGGCCCGGCCGAGGTCGGCCTGGTCATGGCCGTCGGCGCGGTGCCGCGCGCACTGCTCATGCTGGGCGGCGGGGTCGTCGCCGACCGCTTCGGCCCGCGGCTGGTCGTCATCTCCTCGGACGCCGTGCGCTGCGCGGTGATCCTGGCGCTGGCCCTGCTGGCGGCCCTCACCTCCCCGGGCCTGTGGGCGCTGGTCCTGGTCGCACTGGTCTTCGGCGTCGTGGACGCGCTGTTCATGCCGGCCGTCGGGGCTCTGCCGCCGCGGATCGCGGCTCCGCGGCAGCTGGTACGGGTCCAGGGGCTGCGCAGCGTCGCCGAACGCGTCGGCCACACGGCCGGGCCGCCGGTGGCGGGCCTGGCGATGGGCCTCGGCGGGCCGGCGACGGCGTTCGGGGTGGCCTCGGCGCTGTTCGGGCTGTCGCTGGTGCTGCTGGTGGCGGTACGGATCTCCCCGCCTGCGGAATCCGTGGCTTCGGCGGGGACACCCCGGGGCGCCGGGACCGCCGAGACGCCTTGGCGACAGCTCAGGTCGGGTCTCGGGTACATCCGCCGGCACGGGCTGATAGGGCCGCTGGTCCTGTCCGGGGCGCTGAGCCAGCTCGGCACGTCCGCGCCGATGACGCTGGGGCTGATCCTGGTCGCGGGGGAGCGGGGCTGGGGCCCGGGCGGGGTCGGCTGGATCGTCGGCGGGATGGGCGTGGGCGCGGCGGCGAGCGCGCTGCTGCTGACCCTGATTCCGCGCTTCCCCCGGGCCGGGGCGGTCCAGAACCTCACCCTGATCGCCGGCTCGGCGGGCATCGGCGGGCTGGTCCTGGCGCCGAGCCTGCCCGTCGCGGTCGCGCTGGCCGTGCTGACGGGGCTGGTCTGCGGGATCTGCGGGGGCCTGGCGGTCGCTCTCATCCAGACGGCCACGGATCCCTCGTACCTGGGCCGGGTCAGCTCGGTGATGGCCTTCACGGCGGTCGGGCTGGCGCCGCTGGCGTATCCGCTCTTCGGCTTCGCGGCGGGCCTGTGGGGGGTCACGCCGGTCTTCCTGGCGGGCGCCGCGGTGAGCATGGCCGGTGCGATCGTCGGGACGTCGGCCCCCGCGGTCCGCCGCGCGGAGCTGGCCTTCGCCTGAGGCGCTTTCCTCTTGAGGCGTCCCTCGCGCGGCTCGGTCCCGGCGGGCCTTACCGGCTTCGGGCGCGGGTCAAATGCCCAGCTTCGCCACCGTGAGCTTCGCGACGGCCTCCTTCGGGCCGTCCAGTTCCACCGCGGCAGCGGCCTGGCGGCCGAAGCAGAACAGCGTCAGCTCGCCCGGCTCGCCGGTCACCGTCACCACCGGCGCGCCCTTGTGGGCCACGGCCGTCTGGCCGTTCGGGCGGCGCAGGACCAGGCCCACCGGGGAGCGGCGGCCCGTCAGGCGGGCCAATTTCTCCAGGCGGGCCCACAAGGAGTCGGAGAAGACCGGGTCCAGCGTCCGCGGGGACCAGTCCGGCTGCGCGCGGCGGACGTCCTCGGAGTGGACGAAGAACTCCACCGCGTTCGTCACTTCGTCGATCTGCTTCACCGAGTACAGCGACATCTTCGGCGGCCCGGTGCGGATCAGCTGGATGAGCTCCTCGTACGGCTTGGCCCCGTACTCCTCCATCGCCTTGTCCAGGCGGGTCTTCAGGACGTTCAGCAGAAGCCCGCCCGCCGCGTCCGGGCGGCGCTCCCGGACCACCACGTGCGCGGCGAGCTCGCGCGTCCGCCAGCCGTCGCACAGCGTCGGCGCCTCCGGACCCGCGGACTCCAACAGATCGGCCAGCAGCAGTCGTTCACGCTTCGCATGGGTAGACATGGAGGCAAGCCTACGGCTGGAACCCGCCCCGTGCCTGCTCATCAGGCGGACAGGGATCCATGATCGTCCCCCCGGCGCGGCACAATGGCGTCCATGAGTACGTCCTCCCTCGATCCCGCCATCGCCGCCCGCCTCAAGCGCTCCGCGGACGGTCTGGTCCCGGCCATCGCCCAGCAGTACGACACCGGTGAGGTGCTCATGCTCGGCTGGATGGACGACGAGGCCCTTCATCGCACCCTGACCACCGGCCGCTGCACGTACTGGTCGCGCAGCCGTCAGGAGTACTGGGTGAAGGGTGATACTTCCGGCCACTTCCAGCACGTGAAGTCCGTCGCCCTCGACTGCGACGCCGACACCGTGCTCGTTCAGGTGGACCAGGTCGGGGCGGCCTGCCACACCGGTGCCCGTACGTGTTTCGATGCCGACGTCCTGCCCCTGGCCGGTTCCACCGGCCCCACCGCCGAAGCCGAATAGGTAAGGTGCCACGCAATGGATCTTGAGACGTTCCGCAAGCTCGCGGCCGACCGCCGCGTCATCCCCGTGAGCCGCAAGCTGCTGGCGGACGGGGACACGCCCGTCGGGCTCTACCGCAAGCTGGCCGCCGAACGTCCTGGGACGTTTCTGCTGGAGTCCGCGGAGAACGGCCGCTCCTGGTCGCGCTACTCCTTCGTCGGCGTCCGCAGCGCCTCGACCCTGACCGTCCGGGACGGCCAGGCGCACTGGATCGGCACCCCGCCCGTCGGCGTCCCCACCTCCGGCGACCCCCTGGAGGCCCTGCGGCAGACCGTGGAGGCCCTGCACACCCCGCGCGACCTGGCCTCCGGGATGCCGCCGTTCACCGGCGGCATGGTCGGCTACCTCGGCTACGACATCGTGCGCCGCCTGGAGCGCATCGGCGAGCACACCGAGGACGACCTGCGGCTGCCCGAGCTGACGATGCTGCTCACCTCCGACCTGGCGGTCCTGGACCACTGGGACGGCACGGTCCTGCTCATCGCCAACGCGATCAACCACAACGACCTCGACGCGGGCGTGGACGAGGCGTACGCGGACGCCGTCACCCGCCTCGACGCGATGGAGGCCGACCTCGCGCGGCCGGCCCCGTACGCGCCGATGCCGCTGCCCGCCTCCGAGCTGCCGGAGTTCTCGGCCCTGTGGGGCGGCGAGAAGTACCAGGCCGCCGTCGAGGACGTGAAGGAGCGGATCCGGGCCGGCGAGGCCTTCCAAGTGGTGCCCTCGCAGCGCTTCGAGACCCCCTGCCGGGCCTCCGCGCTCGACGTCTACCGGGTGCTGCGGGCCACCAACCCGTCCCCGTACATGTACCTCTTCCGCTTCGAGAACGGCTTCGACGTGGTCGGGTCCAGCCCCGAGGCGCTGGTCAAGGTCGAGGACGGCCGGGCCATGGTCCACCCCATCGCCGGCACCCGGCACCGCGGCGCCACCCCGCAGCAGGACCACGAGCTCGCCGAGGAGCTGCTGGCCGACCCCAAGGAGCGCGCCGAGCACCTCATGCTCGTCGACCTGGGACGCAACGACCTGGGGCGGGTCTGCGAGCCGGGCTCCGTCGAGGTCGTCGACTTCATGAACATCGAGCGGTACTCGCACGTCATGCACATCGTCTCGACCGTGACGGGGCGCGTGGCCGAGGGCAAGACCGCCTTCGACGTCCTCACCGCCTGCTTCCCGGCCGGCACCCTGTCGGGCGCGCCCAAGCCGCGCGCCATGCAGATCATCGAGGAGCTGGAGCCCACGCGCCGCGGCCTGTACGGGGGATGCGTCGGCTACCTCGACTTCGCCGGGGACTCCGACACCGCCATCGCCATCCGCACCGCGCTGCTGCGCGACGGGAAGGCGTACGTCCAGGCGGGCGCCGGGGTCGTCGCGGATTCGGTGCCCGCGCTGGAGGACGCCGAGTGCCGCAACAAGGCCGCGGCGGTGCTGCGCGCGGTGGGAGCGGCGAACCGCCTCCACGGCGCCTGAGCCCGTAGGGGATAGTGGGGTACGTGAGTGCCGTACCCCCGCCCCGGACCGACAACGCCGACGCCGCCCCCGGGCCCGACCCCGAGGCCGGGCGAGAACAGGGCGGCGGCCGCCGCAGCGTGGCCGTCGCCCTGCTGCTCGGCACGCTCGGCGCCACCGTCGTCCTGCTCGCCTCCGGCCGCGTGTGGGCCCGGGGCGTCGCCGCCGTCGGCGGCGGATCGCTGCCGCTGAGCGTCGACGGGCGGGCCGTCACGGGCCTGCCGGCCGCGCTGGCCATCGTGGGCCTCGCCGCCCTGGTGGCCGTCTTCGCCGTCCGCGGCAAGAGCCGGCTGCTGGTGTCGGCGCTGCTCGCGCTGAGCGGCCTGGGCGCCGGGGCGGCCGCGCTGGTCAACGCCGACGGCCGCCGGGCTCTGGACGCGGAGGCGGCCCGTACGACGGCGGACACCGCCGCGCACGTGGCGGGCCTGACCCAGACGGCCTGGCCCTACGTGACGGCCGCCGCCGCGGCCCTGATCCTGGTGGCGGGGCTGCTGGCCCTGCGTTTCGGCCACGCCTGGCCCGCCATGGGCGGCCGCTACGAGCGCGACGGCGGCCCGCGGCCCCGCAAGGCGGCCGTGGTGGACCCGGACCGGCCCGAGGACTTGTGGAAGGCTCTGGACCGGGGCGAGGACCCGACCGGCCGGGACAAGGCCCTCTAGGGGCCGCCCAGGCCCGCCGGGAGCCCCACCGGGGCGGCCGGGCGGACCCCCGTTAACACCGCTGCCACCTGGTGCGGGACAATGACCATCGAGCGTTCGACACAGCACGTGCGACGTGCGACAGAGCAACGAGGAGCAACTCATGGCGGGCACTAGCCACGGACACACCCGGGCCGCCTGGACCGGTGTCATCATCGCCTTCATCGGTTTCTGCGTCTCCGGCGCCTTCATGGTGCTGGCGAACCCGTGGGGCTTCTGGGCCGGCCTCGTCGTCGTCGCGCTCGGCGGTGTCGTGGGCATGGCGATGAAGGCCGCGGGCATGGGTGCGCCGAAGGCCACCCGCACCGACCTCTCCGAGGTCATCGCCGCCAACCGCCTCGCCGCCAAGGTCTGAGCCGGACCGTAGGCACCGAAAGGCGCGGCCCTGTCGGGCTGCGCCTTTTGTCATGAGCGGAGAGAATCAGCGGGTGGACGCCTCTCGCACTCCCGAACTCGCGCCGTCCGCGCCGTCCGCGCCGTCCGCGCCATCCCCGGCGCCCCCGGCGCCCCCGGCGCCCGCGGAGCCCGCCGTGCCCGCGGTGACGCCCCGGGGCGGTCCCCCCGCCGTGCCCGCCTCCAGGGCCCGGCGCCTCGCCACCCCGGCGCTCACACTGGCCGCGGCCGCCGCGGCGCTCGCGTACGTGGGCACCGTGGACCCGAACGAGCCCGGCCACTATCCGGTCTGCCCGCTGTTCCGGCTGACCGGGGTCCTGTGCCCGGGATGCGGCGGGCTGCGCAGCGCACACGCGTTCGCCCACGGCGATCTCGCGACAGCTTTCGGGGCAAATGCCCTGGCGGTCGTCGGCTACTTCGTCTTCGCGGGCTTCATGGTCCTGTGGCTGGTTCGCGCCTATCGCGGCGGACCGGCCCCGAGGCTCGCGATGAGGCCGTTGTACTGGTGGGGGACCGGTGCGGTGGCGCTCGTCTTCTCGGTTGTCCGGAACCTGCCCGCAGGGTCGTTCCTGGCCCCCTGACCTGCAGGTGAAGGTCAGATTCCGTATGTCCACTTAATGGGACGCCGACCATCGCGTGCGGAGGGCGGGGCGTCCTGCGGATACCATTTGAAGTGCTGACCTTGCAGTTGTACGTGTCTGCAAGGCGGCCGACCGTCATCGACCCGGAAGGGGGCCGCTCGCGTGAGTGTGCTCGACGAGATCATCGAAGGGGTCCGCGAAGACCTTGCCGAACGGCAGGCTCGCGTCAGCCTCGACGAGCTCAAGGAGCGTGCCGCCAAGGCGCCCCAGGCCAAGGACGGCGTCGCTGCCCTGCGCGGCGACAGCGTCAAGGTGATCTGCGAGGTCAAGCGCTCCAGCCCGTCAAAGGGCGCGCTGGCCGCCATCGCCGATCCGGCCGGGCTCGCCGCCGACTACGAGGCGGGCGGTGCGGCGATCATCTCGGTCCTCACCGAGCAGCGCCGTTTCGGCGGCTCGCTGGCCGACCTGGAGGCCGTCCGCGCCCGCGTGGACATCCCGATCCTGCGCAAGGACTTCATCGTCACGGCGTACCAGCTGTGGGAGGCCCGCGCCTACGGCGCCGACCTCGTGCTGCTGATCGTCGCGGCCCTGGAGCAGGAGGCCCTCGTCTCCCTCATCGAGCGGGCCGAGTCCATCGGCCTCACCCCGCTCGTCGAGGTCCACGACGAGGAAGAGATCGAGCGTGCGGTCGCGGCAGGCGCCAAGATCATCGGCGTCAACGCCCGCAACCTGAAGGACCTCAAGGTCGACCGCTCCACTTTCGAGCGGATCGTCGGCGAGATCCCGGCCCACATCGTCAAGGTTGCCGAATCCGGCATCCGCGGGCCGCACGACCTGATCGCCTACGCCAACGAGGGCGCGGACGCCGTCCTCGTCGGGGAGTCCCTGGTGACCGGCCGCGACCCGAAGGCGGCCGTGGCCGACCTCGTCGCCGCCGGCGCCCACCCCGCCCTGCGCCACGGGCGGAGCTGACCGTTCCATGACCCACGACCGCCCCTCCGTCCGCACCCGGCCCGGCTCCCGCCTGGCCGGAGTGCCGACGGCGCACGCGCCCCTGGCGCGCGGCTGCCGCCCTCGCGGCTGCCGTGCCCCGGCCCGGCGCGTGCACGGGCGACGGGTCCGGTACGTGATCGGCTCCGAGCCCGGTCAGGTCAACGGCATGCGATGGCGACCCGGAGTCGCGTCGTAACGAGGCCGCCCCGGACGGTGTACATCTGCACCGCGTCCGTCGGCGTCCCCTTGCGGTCTGCCGCCCGAGCCGCCGGCTCCGGCGCGGACCGCCCCGTACCGTACGTTCTGCACGCCCCAGCGGGGTGTGCGCGTCGCGGGCGGGCGGCGCAATACGGTGAAGACATCCGCGTCGCATCCGTAGGAGTACCTGGGCATGTCCAGCGCCAGCAGTTTCTTCATCCCGGACCCCGAGGGTCACATCCCCAACGCCGAGGGCTACTTCGGCGACTTCGGCGGCAAGTTCATCCCGGAGGCGCTCGTCGCCGCCGTGGACGAGGTCGCCGTCGAGTACGAGAAGGCCAAGGGCGACCCGGCCTTCGCGGCCGAGCTCAATGACCTGATGGTCAACTACACCGGCCGCCCCAGCTCCCTCACCGAGGTGCCCCGGTTCGCCGAGCACGCCGGCGGCGCGCGGATCTTCCTCAAGCGCGAGGACCTGAACCACACCGGCTCACACAAGATCAACAACGTGCTGGGCCAGGCGCTGCTCACCAAGCGCATGGGCAAGACCCGCGTCATCGCCGAGACCGGCGCCGGCCAGCACGGCGTGGCCACCGCCACCGCCTGCGCCCTCTTCGGCCTCGAATGCGTCATCTACATGGGCGAGGTCGACACCCAGCGCCAGGCCCTCAACGTGGCCCGCATGCGCATGCTGGGCGCCGAGGTCATCTCCGTGAAGTCCGGTTCCCGGACCCTCAAGGACGCCATCAACGAGGCGTTCCGCGACTGGGTCGCCAACGTGGACCGCACCCACTACCTCTTCGGCACGGTCGCCGGCCCCCACCCCTTCCCGGCCATGGTCCGCGACTTCCACCGGGTCATCGGTGTCGAGGCCCGCCGCCAGATCCTGGAGCGCGCCGGCCGCCTCCCCGACGCCGTCGCGGCCTGCGTCGGCGGCGGCTCCAACGCCATCGGCCTCTTCCACGCCTTCATCCCGGACGCCGACGTCCGCCTGGTCGGCTTCGAGCCCGCCGGACACGGTGTGGAGACCGGCGAGCACGCGGCCACCCTGACCGTCGGCGAGCCCGGGATCCTGCACGGCTCCCGCTCCTACGTCCTGCAGGACGAGGAGGGCCAGATCACCGAGCCGTACTCGATCTCGGCCGGTCTGGACTACCCGGGCATCGGCCCGGAGCACTCCTACCTCAAGGACGCGGGCCGCGCCGAGTACCGCGCGGTCACCGACGACCAGGCGATGCAGGCGCTGCGGCTGCTCTCGCGCACCGAGGGCATCATCCCGGCCATCGAGTCGGCGCACGCGCTGGCGGGCGCGCTGGACCTGGGCAAGGAGCTCGGCAAGGACGGGCTGCTCGTCGTCAACCTGTCCGGCCGCGGCGACAAGGACATGGACACGGCCGCCCGCTACTTCAACCTGTACGACTCCGAGGGGGAGACCAAGTGAGCGGCAACATCGAACTCCTCTCGGCCACGCTGGCGAAGGCGAAGTCCGAGGACCGCGCGGCCCTCGTCGCCTACCTCCCGGCCGGCTTCCCGACCGTGGACGGGGCCATCGAGGCCGTCAAGGCCGTCATCGCCGGCGGCGCGGACGTGGTCGAGATCGGCCTCCCGCACAGCGACCCGGTCCTGGACGGCGCGATCATCCAGACCGCCGACGACATCGCCTTGCGCGGCGGAGTCAAGATCGCGGACACGATCCGGACCGTCCGCGAGGCGCACGAGGCCACCGGCGCCCCGATCCTGGTCATGACGTACTGGAACCCCATCGACCGCTACGGCGTCGAGCGGTTCACCGCCGAGCTCGCCGCGGCCGGCGGCGCGGGCTGCATCCTGCCCGACCTGCCGGTCCAGGAGTCCGCGCTGTGGCGCGAGCACGCGGCCAAGCAGGGTCTCGCGACCGTCTTCGTCGTGGCCCCCAGCAGCAAGGACGAGCGCCTCGCCACCATCACGGCGGCCGGCTCCGGCTTCGTCTACGCCGCCTCCCTCATGGGCGTCACCGGCACCCGCGAGTCGGTCGGCGACCAGGCCGCCGACCTGGTGCGCCGCACCCGCGCCACCAGCGAACTCCCGGTCTGCGTCGGCCTCGGCGTCTCCAACGCCACCCAGGCCAAGGAGGTCGCGGGCTTCGCCGACGGGGTGATCGTCGGCTCGGCCTTCGTGAAGCTGCTGCTGGACGCGCCGGACCTGCCGGCCGGGCTGGCCGCCGTACGGGCGCTGGCGGGCGAGCTGGCGGAGGGCGTCCGCAGGAGCTGACGCGCGTTCGATCGCGGCGCGTTCGATCAAAGACGCGGACCCCTGAGCGGGTTCTGTAGCCCGATCGGGTGGAAGTAGGGGCAGGGAGGCACGAGAGTGCCTCCCTGCTTCGTTTGGCCGAACGTGAGCGACATGAACGACGGTGCGAACCGCGATGCGACGAAACGATCGGCCCGCGAGCGACTCCAGCTGGAGCGCGAGAGGCAGAAGGCCAAGGACAAGCGCCGGCGGACCCTCGTCGTGTCGGCGGCGGTGGTCGGCGTACTCGGCCTGGCGGCCGTCGTCGGCCTGATCGCGGCGAACACGGGCAAGGGCGGCTCCTCCGCGAAGGGGGGCCCGCTGGTCGCCCCCTCGGGGGCCACCGGCACCGACGCGCTCGCCATCCAGACCGGCAAGAGCGAGGCCCCCTCGACACTGACCGTGTGGGAGGACTTCCGCTGCCCGGCCTGCAAGTCCTTCGAGACCAACTACCGGGACACCGTCCACGAGCTGGAGGGCAAGGGGCTCCTCAAGGTCGAGTACCACCTCGTCACCCTGATCGACGGGAACATGGGCGGCAGCGGCTCGCTCAGGAGCGCGAACGCGGCCGCCTGCGCGCAGGACGCCGGCACGTTCTCCCCGTACCACGACGTCCTCTTCGAGAACCAGCCCGAGGAGACCGATGACGCCTACGGGAAGAACGCCAAGCTGCTGGAGCTGGCCGGCAAGGTCGACGGGCTGGACACCCCGGCGTTCCGCACGTGCGTCGAGGACGGCACGCACGACAGCTGGGTGAAGAAGTCGCAGGACGCCTTCCGTGCCGGGAGTTTCCGCGGGACCCCGACCGTGCTGCTCGACGGCAAGGACATCTTCGGGGACAAGGCCAACCCGCTGACCCCGCAGAAGCTGAAGGAGAAGGTCGAGGCGGCCGGCACGGGCGGTGCCAAGACCTCCGCGTCCCCGTCCGCCTCCGCGTCGCCGTCCCCATCGGGCTCGGCGAAGGCCTCGTCCGGCCGCGCGGCCTCTCCCGCGGCCCCGTCCTCCTCCGCTTCGGCGCGCTCGGCCGGGCGTACGTCCACGGGATCCGCGGGCTCCGCCGACCGCTCCCCGGCGCACTCCGGGATGCCCATGGACCACTGACGGCCGTCTCGATTCGGCAGCAGCTTGCCGGACGGGTTGCCGTCCCCACCGTCCGGCAAGGTAGCGTCGGGTCTTGCCATGAACCTTGCCTTCATTCCCAGTCCGTCGACGGGCGTGCTCCATCTCGGACCGATCCCGCTGCGCGGCTACGCGTTCTGCATCATCATCGGCGTCTTCGTCGCCGTCTGGCTCGGCAACAAGCGCTGGGTAGCCCGGGGCGGAAAGCCGGGCACGGTCGCGGACATCGCCGTGTGGGCGGTGCCGTTCGGCCTGGTCGGCGGTCGCCTCTACCACGTGATCACCGACTACCAGCTCTACTTCGGCGAGGGCCGCGACTGGGTCGACGCCTTCAAGATCTGGGAGGGCGGCCTCGGCATCTGGGGCGCGATCGCGCTGGGCGCGGTCGGTGCCTGGATCGGCTGCCGGCTGCGCGGGATCCCGCTGCCGGCCTGGGCGGACGCCCTGGCTCCCGGTATCGCGCTGGCCCAGGCCTGCGGGCGCTGGGGCAACTGGTTCAACCAGGAGCTCTACGGCCGCGCCACCGAACTGCCGTGGGCGGTGGAGATCACCGACGGCCCCAACCGGGTCGCGGGCACCTACCACCCGACCTTCCTCTACGAGTCGCTCTGGTGCGTCGGCGTCGCCCTGCTGGTGATCTGGGCCGACCGCCGCTTCAAGCTCGGACACGGGCGGGCGTTCGCGCTGTACGTCGCCGCGTACTGCCTGGGCCGCGTCTGGACCGAGTACCTGCGGGTCGACGAGGCCCACCTCATCCTGGGCCTGCGGCTCAACGTGTGGACCTCGATCGTGGTCTTCGTGCTCGCCGTGGTCTACCTCGTGCTGTCGGCGAAGCTGCGGCCGGGCCGCGAGGAGATCGTCGAGCCGAACGCCGGCGCCGTGGCCGGGGCCAAGGACGGGGACGCCCCGGCCGAGGACGGTGGAGCCGAGGCGAAGGACGGCGAGGCCGAGGACGGGCCCGAGGACGAGCCGAAGGACGCCGAGGCCGAGGTCGAAGGCGAAGCCGCCGGCGCCGAAGCCGACGGCAAGGACAAGGCCGAGGCCACCGAGGCCAAGAAGCTCTGACCGGGGTTCCGGTCGAAACGGGAGGGGCGCCGCGCATCCGCGCGGCGCCCCTCCCGTTTTCCGCGGGCGGCCGACGCCCCGTCGCTCAGGAGAGTACGGGCGCGTCCCGGCGGGCCAGGGCGACGACCCGTTCCGCGCCGGCCAGCATCGCCGGGTCGACGAAGCGGCCGTCGGGGAGGGCCACCGCGCCCGGAGTGCGCCGGGCCGCGGCCACGATCTCCTCGGCCGCCACGACCTCCGCCGGGCCGGGCAGGTAGGCCCGCTCGATCACCGGGAGCTGGCGCGGATGGATCGCCGCGCGCCCGAGGAAGCCCAGCGAGCGGCCCCGGGCACAGGAGGCGGCCAGCGCCTCCAGGTCCCGGATGTCGGGGAACACGGACTGGGCCGGCGGCGCGAGCCCGGCCGCGCGGGCCGCGACGACCACCCGCGAGCGCGGCCAGTCCAGGCCCGCCTCCGAGGTGACGCCGAGGTCGGCCCGCAGGTCCGCCTCGCCCAGGGACAGCCCGCGCAGGGCGGGGTGCGCGCGGGCGATCTCGTAGGCCCGTTCCACGCCGATCGCCGATTCCAGCAGGGCGTGCAGGGGCACCCCGCCGGCGCGTTCGGCCGTGGCGACGATCTGCCCGGGCGCGGAGATCTTGGGCAGCCGCAGGCCGGCGAGGCCCCGGAGCCCGGCGAGGGCGGTGAGGTCGGCGCCGCCCCAGGGGGAGTCCAGGGCATTGACGCGGACGTGGACCGGTACCGGGTGGCGGGTGTCGAGCAGTTCGGCGGTGGCGCGGCGGGCGTACTCCTTGCGGGAGGCCGACACCGCGTCCTCCAGGTCCACGATGACGGCGTCGGCTCCGGCGTGCAGGGCCTTGGCGACCACCTCGGGGCGGTCGCCGGGGACGTAGAGCCAGGTCAGGATCACAGGGCCCCTTCCGTGCGGAGAGCGGTGATCTCGGCCGCGGACAGACCGAGTTCGGTGAGGAGGGCGTCGGTGTCCGCGCCGTGCGGGCGGCCCGCCCAGCGGATGGAACCGGGGGTCTCGGAGAGCCGGAAGAGGACGTTCTGCATGCGGATCGGGCCGAGTTCGGGATCCTCGACCTCGGTGACCGTGTCCAGGGCCGCGTACTGGGGATCGGCCATCACGTCCCGTACGTCGTAGACCAGCGCGACGGCCGCCTCGGCATCCTCGAACGCCGCCACCACCTCGTCCGCCTTGTGCCGGGCGATCCAGCCGCCGACCGCGTCGTCGAGGACGTCCGCGTGGGCGGCCCGCCCGGCGCCGTCCGTGAACCAGGGCTCGGAGATCAGCTCGGGCCGGCCCACGAGCCGCATCACGCGCTCGGCGATCGACTGGGCGGAGGTGGAGACCGCCAGCCAGCGCCCGTCCGCGCTGCGGTAGGTGTTGCGGGGGGCGTTGTTGGTGGAACGGTTCCCGGTGCGCGGCTGGACGTAGCCGAGCTGGTCGTACCAGAGGGGGTGCGGCCCGAGGACCGTCAGGATCGGCTCGATGATCGCGAGGTCCACCACCTGCCCGTGCCCGGTGCGGTCGCGGCCGGCGAGCGCCGTCATCACGGCGTACGCGGTGGTCAGCGCGGCGATCGAGTCCGCGAGCCCGAAGGGCGGCAGCGTCGGCGGCCCGTCCGGATCCCCGGTGATCGCCGCGAAGCCGCTCATCGCCTCCGCCAGGGTGCCGAAGCCGGGCCGGTGGGCGTACGGGCCCTCCTGGCCGAAGGCCGTCACGCGGGTCAGGATCAGCCGCGGGTTGGCGGCGGACAGCTCGGCCCAGCCGAGCCCCCAGCGCTCCAGGGTGCCGGGGCGGAAGTTCTCGATGACCACGTCGGCGGTGGCGGCCAGCCGCAGCAGGGTGTCCCGGCCGCCGGGGGTGGACAGGTCGAGGGTCATCGTCCGCTTGTTCCGGCCGAGCAGTTTCCACCAGAGGCCGATGCCGTCCTTGGCGGGGCCGTGGCCGCGGGAGGGGTCGGGGCGGCGCGGGTGCTCGACCTTGACGACCTCGGCGCCGAAGTCGCCGAGGAGGGTGGCGGCGAAGGGGCCGGCGAAGAGGGTGGCGAGGTCGAGGACGCGGAGCCCTCGCAGGGGGGCGGGGCCTTTCACGCCTGGGCCTCCCGCTCCAGGAAGTCCGACAGCTCAGCGGAGTCCGCGGGATCCGTGGGATCCGCGAGGTCCCCGAAGGCGGCGTCGGTCTCCGCGCGGCTCGGCATCGAGTCCTGCGCGCCGGGCCGCTGGACCGACAGCGCGGCCGCCGCCGAGGCCCAGCGCAGGGACTCCGGCATCGGCCGGCCCTCGCCCAGCGCCACGGCGAGCGCGCCGACGAAGGTGTCCCCGGCGGCGGTGGTGTCCACGGCCCGCGCGCGGGGGGCCGGCACGGTCAGCGGCTCGCGGCCGCGGGCGGCGTACAGGGCCCCGGCCGCACCGAGGGTGACGACCACCTCCGGCACGAGGTTCAGCAGTGCTTCGGCGGCCTGGCGGGGGTCGGTGAGGCCGGTGAGCGTGGCGGCCTCGTGCTCGTTGGGCACCAACAGGTCGGTCGCGGCGAGGAGTTCGGCCGGCAGCGGCTGGGCCGGGGCCGGGGTGAGGATCGTACGGACGCCGTGGGCGCGGGCGGCCAGAGCGCCGGCGAGCACGGCCTCCAGGGGGAGTTCGAGCTGGAGGAGGAGGGAGTCGGCGGCGCCGATGCGGGAGGCGTCGCCCGCCTCCAGGCCGGTGACGCGGGCGTTGGCGCCGGGGATGACGATGATGCTGTTGCCGCCCTCGTCGTCCACGGTGATGTGCGCGGTGCCACTGGCACCCTCGACGGTGCGCAGGGCCGAGGTCTCCACCCCGGCCGCCGCGAGCGCGGAGCGCAGCCGTACGCCGAACTCGTCGGTCCCGACCGCGCCGATCATCACCACCTCCGCGCCGGCGCGGGCGGCGGCGACGGCCTGGTTGGCGCCCTTGCCGCCGGGGACCGTGCGGAAGGCGCGGCCGGTGACGGTCTCCCCGAGCCGGGGGGCCTTGGGGACGTAGGCGACGAGGTCCATGTTGGTACTGCCGAGCACGGCGATGGCCGTCATGAGCGTGCTGCCTCCTGTGCGGTGAGGTGGGCGAGGGTGTCGAAGCCGATGCCGTCGAAGCCGGGGACGGTGGTGGCGAGGCGGTCCTTCAGCGGGGCGGTCCACCGGTGCGGAATGTTCTCGGGGCTCCCGGCCAGGAGTCCGGCGAGGGCCCCGGCGGTGGCGCCGTTGGAGTCGGTGTCCCAACCTCCGGACACCGCACGGCAGATGGAGTGGGTGAAGTCGCCGTCGGCGTGGGTGAGGGCGGCGGAGATCAGGGCGGTGTTGGGGACGGCGTGGACCCAGTGGTAGTGGCCGAAGCGGGCGTGGAGGTGGTCGACGACCGTATCGAAGTCGGTCTCCCGCGCGGCTGTCCGGATGCCGAAGCGGACGGCTTCGGCGAGGCGCGAGCGGGGCGGTACGACGGCCAGCCCGGCCCGGAGCGCGGTGTGTACGTCGGCCCGGCCGGTGGCCGCGGCGGCGGTCGCGGCGGCGACGAACAGGGCCGCGTAGACGCCGTTGCCGGTGTGGGTGAGGGCGGCGTCCCGGTACGCCTGGGCCGCGGCGGCGGCCGGGGCGCCCGGATTGGTCCAGCCGTGCACGTCGGCGCGGATGAGGGCGCCGATCCACTCGCGGAAGGGGTTGTGGTGCGTGGCGGTGAGCGGCGGCTCCAGCCCTTGGAGCAGATTGCGGTACGCGACGCGCTCGGCGGTGAAGGTGCGGCCGGCCGGGAGCTCGTCCAGCCAGAGCCGGCCGACGTCGGCGGTGGTGAACCGCTTGCCGTGGCGCCGCAGGAGGACCAGGCCGAGCAGGGGGTAGTTGAGGTCGTCGTCCTCGGGGGTGCCGTCGATGTTCTCGGCGAGGGAGGTGGCGGCGGAGCGGCGGTTCCAGGGGTGCGCGGCGAGGAGCTCCGCGGGGACCCCCTCGGCGGTGAACCAGTCGTCCAGCGGCCAGTTCCCGGCGGCCCGGGCCAGCGCCCGGATCGCGCCGAGCGGCAGCTTCTCGACGGGCTTGCCGAGCACACACCCGACGGCCCGCCCGACCCAGGCCGCCTCCAGCCTGCGGCGCAGCGGGGTGTCGGGGCCGGGGCCCGCGGGGCCGGCCGCTGTAGTACCCGGGGCCGCGGGGGCGGGCCATTGGGCGGCGGCCGGTCCCGCGACTGCCTCGGGCCCGGGCCCGGTGTCTTCGGGCCAGGTGGCGGTGATGCCGGGCCAGGAGTCGGGCTCGGTGGCGGCCGAGGGGCGGGGCAGGGCCGCCAGGGCCGTCAGGACGTCGGCCGCCAGGGCGCGGAGTTCCGGCGGGGCCGGGGCGGCGGAGGCGCCCGCCCGGGCCGGGGCGGTGTGGCCGCCCGCCGCGAGCCAGACGCGCAGCAGCGGCTCCGCCGCGTCCGCGCGGCCGTCCTGCTCGGCCTGCCGGAACTCGTGGCCGACCAGGTCCTCCGGCTGGACCCAGGTCAGCCGGACGGGCTCGCCGCACGTGGCCGGCGGGTGGGTGGGTGTGCCGGCCGGGGCCGTGCAGGTGGTCGGCGGGTGTGTGGGGGTGTCGGCCGGGTTCGCGCAGGTGGGTGTCATCGGGGGGCCGTCAGGGTGGCGAAGGCCGACTCGTGGGCACGGCGGCGGGAGCGGTCACGGGCGAAGACCTCCCGGGTCACCGCGGCCAGCGCCGCCGCAGGAGCGTGCAGGTCGAGGCGGCTGGCCTCCGCGACCTGCTTGGACCAGGCCGACGGGATGGCCGCCTCGCCGGACAGGGCGCCGGCGATCGCCCCCGCCATGGTGGCGATGGAGTCGCAGTCCCGGCCGTAGTTGACCGAGCCGAGCACGGAACCCTCGTACGCCCCGTCGGCGACGAGGAGCATGCCCAGCGCGATCGGGAGCTCCTCGATCGAGTGCAGGCGTGACGGCCGGCGCGCGCCCAGCGACGGCTTGCGGTAGTCCGGGCCCACCGAGTCGTACGGGGCGACCGCCGCGCGCAGCGGCGTCAGGGCCGACTCGAAGTCCCGGTGGCCGGCGGCGGCTTCGCGGACCGCCGCGATGGCCGAGCGGGTGCCGTCCTTGGCCAGGGACAGGGCGTGGTCGACGACCGAAGCGGCCGTGGCGCCCGGCACGCAGGCCGCCGCCACCGCCGCAGCGAAGACGCCCGCCGCCTCCCGCCCGTACGAGGACTGGTGCGCGCCGGTGACGTCCAGCGCCTCCGCGTACGCCCCCGCAGGGTTGCCCGCGTTGACGAGGCCGACCGGCGCCATGTACATCGCGGCGCCGCAGTTGACGATGTTGCCGCTGCCCGCCTCGCGCGGGTCCACGTGCCCGTAGTGCAGCCGGGTCACGATCCACTTCTCGGCGAGGAAGATCCGCTGGAGGGGGAGGGCGTCCGCCTCCAGTTCGGGGATCCAGCGGGGGGTGGTCATGAGGTCCGGGACGAGGTGCTCGGCGACGGCGTAGGCGTCCAGATGGTCCCGTACGGCCGCGTAGACCCGTACCAGGGCGTGCGTCATGAGGGTGTCGTCGGTGACGTGGCCGTCGCCCTTGTGGTACGGGGCGATCGGCCGGGCCGTGCGCCAGTCCTCGTGCCACGGTCCGACGATGCCGCGCACGCGGCCGCCGTGCCGTTCCACGATCCGTTCCGGGCTCCAGCCCTCCACCGGGCCGCCCAGCGCGTCGCCGACGGCGGCTCCGACGAGTGCGCCGGTGATCCTGTCGTCCAGGGTGGGAGTGGGGTCGTCGATCGTCATGTTCGGGTCATTCCTTGGGGCTTCGGAGACGTGAGTTCCGTACGGGTGAGCAGGGCGGCGAGTTCGACGAGGTCGGTGCCCGCCAGGCGGGGGAGGGCGCAGCCGGAGAGGGTGCGGCAGGCCTCGCGCCAGGCCTCGGGGAGCGAGTCGCCGCCGCCGAGGGCGCCGGTGAGCGCGCCGGCGAGGGCGGGGGCGGAGTCCGCGACGCGCGAGAGACAGGCGGCGGCCGGGACCGCCTCGCACACCCGGCCGCGCGCGGCGGTGGCGAGGGCGAGGGCCACGGGGACGGTCTCGGCGGCGGCGATGCCGTAGCTGTAGACGTGGTCGACGATCTGGTGTTCCAGGAGCGGGACGATGGCGAAGGCGCCGCCGGTCGGCTCCGCGCGGGCGAGTTTGACGGCGTGGCGGGCGTTGCGGCCGATCTCGGTGGCCTCCGGGAGCTGTTCGAGTGCGGCGTCGACGGCGGCGTCGGTGCCCGCGCCGGCGAGGGCGGTGGCGATGGCGGCGGCCATGGCGCGGGCGCCGTGGACCCCGTCGCCGTCCTGGGTGTACCGGGCGTCGAACTCGGCGAGGTCGGCGGCGGCGTGGGGGTCGCCGGGGTGGACGACGGCGAGGACGCAGGCGCGGATGCAGGCGGCGTCGTCGAAGTAGTGCGGGTTGTCGTGGCCGGTGGCGGGCGGACGCAGGCCGGCGGCGAGGTTGCCGAGGCCGGCGCGGACGGAGATCCGGGCGCGCAGGGGGAGGACGGCGGACTCGACTTCGGGCGCGCGCTCCGCCGCCGCCGCGACCTCGCTGGCCAGGGCGTTCCAGGCGAGGTCGATGGCGGCGCGCATCCTCCTGGACCGGGAGAGGTCGCTGAGCAGGACCCCGGCGGCGCTGAGGACGGACTCGGCGGCGAAGGCGGCCCACTCGGCGTCGTCGCTCGGGCCCAGGCGCAGGGGTTCCGGGGGCTGGTTGAGGGCGATGGGGACGGGGAGGGTGGTGGTGGCGTTCTGCTCGGCGAAGGTGTCGAGCTCGCGGGTGAGCCGGCGGGTCCACTCGGGCATCCGGCTGGCGCGATGCCGCGCGGCGGGCCAGCCGGCGGCGTCGCCGGCGGCGAGGCCGAGGAGCAGCCCCTCGATCCGGCGATCCCCTGCGGGGGGCTGTTGCGGTTCGGGTGCCGGGGCGGCGGAGCTGTGGGTGGCCGTGCTCGCGGATCCCCGGCCGGGTGCGGTCGCCTCCGGGGCGGTACGGGTCCGGGTGCGCGGCTGGGCGCTGCCTTGCGGGTCTGCGGTCGCACCCGGGTTCCGGGCCGCATCGGGCTGGTCGGGCGGGGGGCCGGCCCCGTCCGGGTGCCGGGCCGGGGCGCGGGTCG
>NZ_JAGGOT010000027.1 GCF_018614195.1 Streptomyces sp. ISL-43 | reverse complement strand
ACGATCCCTAGAAACCGCCGTCCCGGCCCGCCCCTTCCGCTTCGCTCACCGCATCGCGGGGACTAGCTGTGCGCCCTCAGCAGCGACCTCATCGTCCGCATCGCGACCGACAGGTTCGCCAGGTCGAAGTCGTCCGATCCCTGGATCTCGTCCAGGGTCGTCCGGGCCCGCCCGATGATCGCCGTGTTCTTCTCCTCCCACGCCTTGAAGCGCTCCTCGGGAGTCGACGTACCGTCGCCGACCGCCAGTACGTCGGCGGTCAGGGCGGCGTGCGCCGAGAACAGGTCCTCGCGGATGGAGGCGCGGGCCATCGACTGCCAGCGGTCGGCCCGCGGCAGGTCGATGATCCGGTCCATCAGCTGGGTGATGTCCAGCCGGTCGGCGAGGTCGTAGTACACCTCGGCGACGGCCAGCGGCTCGACGCCCGTACGGTCCGAGATCGCGACGATGTCCAGCGTCGGGAAGGCCGAGGAGAACCCGGCCACCTTGGCCGCCAGCTCCTCCGGCACGCCCTCGCCGATCAACTCGCCCATGACCGCCTCGTACCACTCCAGGTCCGCGCCGCGCACCAGCTTCGCCAGGTCCGACCAGACCCGCTCCACCCGCTCCGCGAAGAACTCGATGGTCTCGGTGATCCGGAGCGGCTGCGGCCGGTTGTTCAGCAGCCAGCGCGTGCCGCGCTCGACCAGGCGCCGCGAGTGCAGCCGCACCCGGGTCTGGACGTCCGCGGCGACCTTGTTGTCGAGCGCCTCGACGGCGTCCCACACGCCGGCCAGGCCGAAGATCTCGCGGGCGGCGAGCTGCGCCCGGACGATCTCCTCCAGGGAGGCCCCGGTCTCCTCGCGCAGGCGGTGCAGGAAGGTCGAGCCACCGCTGTTGACGGTGTCGTTGACCAGCACGGTGGTGATGATCTCGCGGCGCAGCGCGTGCCCGTCGACCTGCTCGGGGAACTTCGCGCGCAGCGCGCCCGGGAAGTAGGCGTGCAGCAGGCGGGCGAAGTACGGGTCGTCCGGCAGCTCGGTGTGGATGAGCTCGTCCGCCACCGTGATCTTGGTGTAGGCGAACAGGACGGCCAGCTCCGGCTGGGTCAGGCCCTTGCCGTTGTTGAGCAGCTCGCGGATCTGCCGGTCGTTGGGCAGGAACTCCAGCCCCCGGTCCAGCAGGCCGTCCCGGCCCAGGCGGCGCATGAAGCGCTGCTGGGCGTGGAGCAGGCTGGGAGCCTGGGCCGCGCCGTTGGCCAGCGCCACGTTCTGCGCGTAGTTGTTGCGCAGCACCAGACGGCCGACCTCGTCGGTCATCTCGGCGAGGAACTTGTTGCGCTGCTTGACGGTCAGGTCGCCGTCGGCGACCACCGAGTTCAGCAGGATCTTGATGTTCACCTCGTGGTCGGAGGTGTCCACGCCCGCGCTGTTGTCGATGGCATCGGTGTTGACCTTGCCGCCCTCGCCGCCCGCGCCGCTGCGCGCGAACTCGATGCGGCCGAGCTGGGTCAGGCCCAGGTTGCCGCCCTCGCCGATGACCTTGGCCCACACGTCGGAGCCGTTGACGCGGATGGCGTCGTTGGCCTTGTCGCCGACGTCCGCGTGCGTCTCGGCCGTCGCCTTGACGTACGTACCGATGCCGCCGTTCCACAGCAGGTCGACGGGGGCCTTGAGGATGGCCTGCATCAGCTCGGCCGGGGTCATCTTGGTGACGCCCGCCTCGATGCCGAGGGCCGCGCGGATCTGCGCGTTGACCGGGATGGCCTTCGCGCTGCGCGGGTGGATCCCGCCGCCCTGCGACAGGAGCGAGGTGTCGTAGTCGGCCCACGAGGAGCGCGGCAGCTCGAACAGGCGCCGGCGCTCGGCGTACGAGGTCGCCGCGTCCGGGGTCGGGTCGATGAAGATGTGCCGGTGGTCGAAGGCGGCGACCAGGCGGATGTGCTCGGAGAGCAGCATGCCGTTGCCGAATACGTCGCCGGACATGTCGCCGACGCCGACGACCGTGAAGTCCTGCGTCTGGGTGTCGTGCCCGAGCTCGCGGAAGTGCCGCTTGACGGACTCCCAGGCACCGCGGGCGGTGATGCCCATGCCCTTGTGGTCGTAGCCGGCGCTGCCGCCGGAGGCGAAGGCGTCGCCCAGCCAGAACCCGTAGGACTCCGCGACGCCGTTGGCGATGTCGGAGAAGGTCGCGGTGCCCTTGTCGGCGGCGACGACGAGATAGGTGTCGTCCTCGTCGTGGCGGACCACGCCCTTGGGCGGCACGACCTCGCCGCCGACCATGTTGTCGGTGATGTCGAGGAGCGCCGAGATGAAGATCTTGTACGAGGCGATGCCCTCGGCGAGCCAGGCGTCGCGGTCCACCGAGGGGTCCGGCAGGTTCTTGGCGACGAAGCCGCCCTTGGCGCCGACCGGCACGATGACCGTGTTCTTGACCATCTGCGCCTTGACCAGGCCGAGGATCTCCGTACGGAAGTCCTCGCGCCGGTCGGACCAGCGCAGGCCGCCTCGGGCGACCTTGCCGAAGCGCAGGTGGACGCCCTCCACGCGTGGGGAGTACACCCAGATCTCGAAGGCCGGGCGCGGGGCCGGCAGGTCCGGGATGGCCTGCGGGTCGAGCTTCATCGACACGTAGGAGTGCTGCTCGCCCGCCGCGTTCAGCTGGAAGAAGCTGGTGCGCAGCGTCGCCTTGATGAGGGTGAGGAAGGACCGCAGGATCCGGTCCTCGTCCAGCGAGGCGACCTGGTCCAGGGCCCCGTCCAGCTCCTCCAGCATCGCGTCGACGAGCTCGCTGCCCGCGGACTGGCGGCCGGGCGACATGCGGGCCTCGAAGAGCGAGACCAGCAGCCGGGTGGTGTGGACGTTGTTGCGGAGGGTGTCCTCCATGTAGTCCTGGCTGAAGGTGGCACCGGCCTGGCGCAGGTACTTGGCGTACGCGCGCAGCACGACGGCCTGGCGCCAGTTCAGCCCGGCGCCCAGCACCAGGGTGTTGAAGTTGTCGTTCTCGGCGTCGCCCTGCCAGACCGCCGCGAAGGCCTCCTGGAAGCGCTCGCGCGCGTCGTCGCCGAGGTACGCGTCCCCGTTGCCCGACGAGAGCGGCATCCGCAGGCCGAAGTCGTAGATCCAGGCGCTGACGCGGTCGGAGCGGCGCAGCTCGTAGGGGCGCTCGTCGGTGACCTCGACGCCCAGGCGCTGCAGGACCGGCAGCACCGCGGAGAGCGAGACCTGCTCGCCCGTGCGGTAGATCTTGAACCGGCGCTCGCCGGGGCCGGCGCTGACCGGCTCGTACAGCGACAGCGCGAACTCGCGGTCGCTCGCCGACAGCCGCTCCAGGTGGCACAGGTCCGCCACGGCCGCGCGCGGCGAGTGGTCGGCCTTGTAGCCCTCGGGGAAGGAGGTCCCGTACTTGCGCAGCAGCTCGGCGGCGCGCTCCTCGCCCAGTTCCGCGACGAGCGCCTCGCCGAAGCCGTCGGCCCAGGAGCGGGCGGCCTCGACCAGCCGGCCCTCGATCCGCTCGACGTCGGCGTCGGTCAGCACGGGCAGCTCGGTGCCCTGCGGGACGCGGACGACGAAGTGGATGCGGGAGAGGATCGACTCGGTGTTCCAGGCGGTGAAGTCGACGCTGATGCCGTCGAGCTCTTCCTGCAGGATCGCGATCAGGCGCAGCCGCACGCCCGTGGTGTAGCGGTCGCGCGGCAGGTAGACGAGCGCCGAGTAGTAGCGCCCGTACTCGTCCTGGCGCAGGTACAGCCGCAGCCGGCGGCGCTCCTGCAGGTACAGCACGGAGGTGGCGATGGGCTGGAGCTGGTCGACCGGGGTCTGGAACAGCTCGTCGCGCGGGTAGGTCTCCAGGATCTGCAGCAGGTCGCGGCCGTCGTGGCTGGACGGCGCGAAGCCGGCGCCTTCGAGGACCTCGGCGACCTTGCGGCGGATGACGGGGACGCGGCGCACCGACTCGGTGTACGCGGCGGAGGAGAACAGGCCGAGGAAGCGGCGTTCGCCGATGACGTTGCCGTCGGCGTCGAACTTCTTCACGCCCACGTAGTCGAGGTACGAGGGGCGGTGCACGGTGGAGCGGCTGTTGGCCTTGGTCAGCACCAGCAGGCGGTGCTCGCGGGCCTTGGCGCGGGCGTCGGCCGGGAGCCGGTTGAAGGACGGCGAGACGGGGTGGCCGTCGTCCTTGCCGCTGTGGTGCGGGTCGGAGCGCAGGATGCCGAGGCCGGTGCCGGCCACGGCGGCCAGGGAGTCGCCGTCGACGAGGTTGTACTCGCGGTAGCCGAGGAAGGTGAAGTGGTCGTCGGCCAGCCAGCGCAGCAGCTCGCGGGCCTCTTCGAGCTCGTACTCGCGCAGGTCGGGCGCGGTGTGCTCCTCGGGCAGGCCCTCGGCGATGCGCAGCGCGGCGTCGCGCATCTTCTCCCAGTCCTCGACGGACTCGCGGACGTCTGACAGGACGCGCAGCAGGTCGACGGTGATCTGCTTGAGGTCGGCCCTGTCGGTCTCGCGGTCGATCTCGACGTGGATCCAGGACTCGACGAGGGAGTCGTGGGGGCGCGCGGTGCGGGGACCGTGGGCGTCGCAGTCGGGGCCGAGGATCTCGATCAGCTTGCCGGTGACGTCGCGGCGCACGACGACCTGCGGGTGGATCACGACGTGGATGCCGCGGCCCTGGCGTGACAGCTCGTTGGTGACGCTGTCGACGAGGAACGGCATGTCGTCGGTGACCACCTCGACGACGGAGTGACTGGAGGTCCAGCCGTTCTCCTCCACCGTGGGCGTGTGCACCCGGACGTTCGCGGTGCCCTGCGGGCGCGTCTCCGCGATCCGGTAGTGCGAGAGCGCTGCCCCGAACACGTCGACCGGATCCCGGTCGAGGAGGTCCTCGGGGGCGGTGTGCAGGTAGTAGCGCTGGAGGTAGGAGAGCATCGCGCCCTGATCGGGACGCTCCCCCTGTTCGGACCCAGTCGGAAGTAGCCCCCCGGCCGGGCTGTTCTCAGCTACCCGGGCCGCCCGCGCGAGCAGCTCGGCCTTTGCTTCGTCCAGCTTGGTCTGCATGTCCTCTGGCTCCTGTCGCGCGCCATTGCGTGACGTAGGTGAAGGAAGGAATGGCATAGCACCGCGAGGCGGGGTGTCCGTTCGGAATCGGCGCTACGCCGTCGAAAGAGCCGCTCGGGAGGGAATCGGCCATGATCGGCAGGAGGTCCCGGCGGCGGGGATCAGCGATGGCCCGGGCACGGTCGTGCGCCGGGCGCCGGCCGGAGGCTTCAGTGCCTCCGAGAACTATCGCGCTGATCACGGGTACCAGGCTATCTCGCCCCACCCCCGACTCGTCATGAGCTGTATGTGTACAAATCCGGGGGTGGAACTTTGACACTCTGGACAGCGACGCGCCCGGGCCGGCGTGCCCGGTCACGATCCGGTCGCTATTCGGCCATCTCGCGAGCAGCGAGTACGGCCTCGGCCAGGCTGTCGACGACGGGGACACCGGCCGATTCCAGACTGCCGCGGCTGTGCGAACCGCCCGTATAGAGCACGGCCCGCGCGCCCACGTGAGCGGCGGCCAGCGCGTCGTCCACGGCGTCTCCGATGAGCACCGTACGTCCTGCCGTCACCCCCGTCCCCTCCAGGGCCTGCAGATGGCGTACGAGATGTCCCGCCTTGCTGGTGTGGGAGGGCCCGGTGCGCCCGTCGACGCGCAGGAAGTGCCGGTCGATGCCGTGTGCCCGGACGAGCGGCACGAGTTTGTCGTGGGGCGCGAGGGACAGCAGGGACTGCGTGAGCCCGTCCGCCTGCCAGTCCCGGAGCAGCTCCCGGGCCCCTTCGGCGAGCCCGGCGTCCTCGGCGGCGGCCCAGTAGTGGCGGTGGAAGGCCTCGTCCATCACGACCCACTCGGCGTCCGTGGGGAGCCGGCCCATGAGGCGCTCGTAGAACTTCGGCACCGGTACGACATACAGCTCGCGGTACCGCTCCAGGCTGATCGGCGCGAAGCCGAGCTCGGCGAAGGAGGCGTTCGTCGCGGCCATGACGGCGTCGATGTCGTGGAGCAGCGTGCCGTTCCAGTCCCAGACGATGTGCGAGGTCAGGGGTGTCACGGGCACGGACGCCGCGGATATCGAGGGTGTCACCGGGCTCACTTCAGCAGCCCCGCGATCTCCTGCACCCCGAACCAGAGCAGCTCGTGGTCCTCGGCCCCGTCGACGGTGAACCGCGCGTCCTCGTCCCCCTGGTCCGCGGCCGGCACGGCCAGCGCGGCGGCCGTCACGTCCTCCAGGGCATCCTCCGCGTCCACGTGCACGGCAGCGGCCACGGTGAGCCGTACGGCCCCGGCGAGGGACACGCGGCCGAGCGCGGCCTCATCGACCCCGGGGGTGGCGGTGGCGGCCTTGTCGTCCACGTCGACGGCCACGACGACCCGCTTGCGGGGCGCGGAGGCGTCCTCGGCGATCAGCCGCAGCGAGGCGGCGGCGGCCCGGCCCAGGGCGGCGTACTCCAGCTCCTCGATGTCGTCCGACACGTACCACTCGCGCAGCCCGGGCGTGACGGCGTACGCCCGCAGCGGAGCCGGACCCAGCTCACCCGCCTCGTGCGCCTCGGCGAGCCCGGGAAGGGTCAGGGGGACGTACACACGCATGGCCGGCTGCTTTCGGTAGTCGGAAACGCCCTCAGGATACGACCGCGGCCGCGCACCACGTGAGGACCGGCCCCCGGCGGGCGGCCGGACTCCGTCCGTGACGGGCCGCGTCCCCCTTCGGGGTGCCGGGCCGGGTGCGGGAGGCGTCCACCCCGGTACGTACGGGGCGGCTCCGGGGGCCTGGCGCCGCCCGGCCCCCACCCGGATAGGTGAAGGCGGCCACGGCCCCGGCGGCCTCCGCGGGCCGTTGCGGAGCGTGTTCGCGGGCCCGTAGAAGTCCCCTACCAAGTTACCGCCCGGTACTCACGCCGGGCCCGGACTTCTCGGGGGACGACCGCCATGACCGCCACGACCACCAAGGCCGCCCTGACCAGGAACACCACGCGGCCACCCGGCCGCCACGACCGGCGCCGGCCGCCCGCCCCGGCCCCCCGCGGCCCGCACCACTGGTTCGCCGACCGGCTCCTCGCGGTCCTCAGCGGGCGCCGCCCGGTCCACTCCCTGATGGGCCACACCATCGGCCCGGCCTACGACCAGCTGATCAGCCTGACCTCCTCGGACCCCTCCCCTCACCCTGCGGGCCGGGAAGACCCCGTACGCGACCGCCTGCGCCCCGTCATCCGCCAGTGCGGCCGTTTCACCCCCGGGCCGGGGGTCATCGAAGCCTTCGCCCGCATCGCGACGGGCGACCGCCTCACGGCGATGGCCTTCCGCCTGGAACAGGGCCCCGACCTGCGCTGGCGCTGCGCCGCCGTCGAACTCCGAGGGCCCTGCCCGTGACCGGCTCCCCTGCGGCACCGAACGCCGCCGGGGCCGGACTCCACGTACGGCGTGGTGTCCGGCCCCGGCGGGGATGCTGCGAGCAGCGGGGGTTACTTCTTGCGGCGGCGGCCGCCCGCGGCCTTCGCAGCCTTGCGGCGCTCCGCCCGCGTCATCCCGGACTCGTCGCCGGAGTCCGACTCGAAGTCGCCCTCGACGACGCCGCCCTCACCGTCGACCGTCGGCGCGGAGAAGTGCAGCCGGTCCGGACGCTGCGGCGCGTCCAGGCCCTTCGCCCGGATCTCCGGCTTGGTCAGCGAAGGACCGGCGTCCTGCACGGGGACCTCCTCGACCTGCTGCTCGACCTGGACCTCCAGGTTGAACAGGTAGCCGACGGACTCCTCCTTGATGCCCTCCTGCATGGCGTTGAACATGTCGAAGCCCTCGCGCTGGTACTCGACCAGCGGGTCCTTCTGGGCCATCGCCCGCAGGCCGATGCCCTCCTGCAGGTAGTCCATCTCGTACAGGTGCTCACGCCACTTGCGGTCCAGCACCGACAGCACCACGCGCCGCTCCAGCTCGCGCATGATGTCGGAGCCGAGGGTCGCCTCGCGCGCCTCGTACTGCTCGTGGATGTCGTCCTTGACGGACTCCGCGATGAACTCGGCGGTGATGCCCGCGCGGTCGCCCGCCGCGTCCTCGAGCTCCTCGACCGTGACCTTGATCGGGTAGAGCTGCCGGAAGGCGTTCCACAGCCGGTCCAGGTCCCACTCCTCCGCGAACCCCTCGACCGTCTCGGCCGTGATGTACGCGTCGATCGTGTCGTCCATCATGTGCCGGATCTGCTCCTGGAGGTCTTCGCCCTCCAGGACCCGCCGGCGCTCCGCGTAGATGACCGTGCGCTGGTTGTTGAGGACCTCGTCGTACTTCAGGACGTTCTTGCGCGTCTCGAAGTTCTGGGTCTCGACCTGCGACTGGGCCGACGCGATGGCCCGGGTGACCATCTTGTTCTCGATCGGCACGTCGTCCGGCACGTTCGCCATCGACATGACGCGCTCGACCATCTGCGCCTTGAACAGGCGCATCAGGTCGTCGCCGAGCGACAGGTAGAAGCGGGACTCGCCCGGGTCGCCCTGTCGGCCGGAGCGGCCGCGCAGCTGGTTGTCGATACGGCGGGACTCGTGGCGCTCGGTGCCCAGCACGTACAGGCCGCCGAGGTCCTTGACCTCTTCGAACTCGGCCTTGACGGCCGCCTCGGCCCGCGTGAGCGCCTCGGGAAGGGCGTGCGCCCACTCCTCGATGTGCTCCTCCGGGTCCAGGCCGCGCTGGCGCAGCTCGGCCTCGGCGAGGTCGTCGGGGTTGCCGCCGAGCTTGATGTCGGTACCGCGGCCGGCCATGTTCGTGGCGACCGTGACGGCGCCGCGGCGGCCGGCCTGGGCGACGATCGAGGCCTCGCGCTCGTGCTGCTTCGCGTTCAGCACCTCGTGCGGGATGCCGCGCTTGGAGAGCTGCTGCGAGAGGTACTCGGACTTCTCGACCGACGTCGTACCGACGAGGATCGGCTGGCCCTTCTCGTGCTTCTCCGCGATGTCGTCGACGACGGCGGAGAACTTCGCGACCTCGGTGCGGTAGATCAGGTCCGCCTGGTCCTTGCGGACCATGTCGCGGTTGGTCGGGATCGGGACGACACCGAGTTTGTAGATCTGGTGGAACTCGGCGGCCTCGGTCATGGCCGTACCGGTCATGCCCGAGAGCTTCGAGTACAGGCGGAAGAAGTTCTGGAGGGTGATCGTGGCGAGGGTCTGGTTCTCGTCCTTGATGTCCACCCCTTCCTTCGCCTCGATCGCCTGGTGCATGCCCTCGTTGTAGCGGCGGCCGGCGAGGATGCGGCCGGTGTGCTCGTCGACGATCATGACCTCGCCGTCGATGACGACGTAGTCCTTGTCGACCTTGAACAGTTCCTTCGCCTTGATGGCGTTGTTCAGGTAGCCGACGAGCGGGGTGTTCACCGACTCGTAGAGGTTCTCGATGCCGAGCCAGTCCTCGACCTTCGCGACACCGGACTCGTGGATGGCGACGGTGCGCTTCTTCTCGTCGACCTCGTAGTCGCCGGTCTCCTCGATGCCCTTGAGGGGCTGGCCGGGCTCGCCCTTGCTCAGGCGGGTGACCAGCTTCGCGAAGTCCGCGTACCACTTCGTGGCCTGGTCGGCCGGGCCGGAGATGATCAGCGGGGTACGGGCCTCGTCGACGAGGATCGAGTCGACCTCGTCGACCACGGCGAAGTTGTGGCCGCGCTGGACGAGCTCCTCCTGCGACCACGCCATGTTGTCGCGGAGGTAGTCGAAGCCGAACTCGTTGTTCGTGCCGTACGTGATGTCGCAGCCGTACTGCTCACGGCGCTGAGCCGGAGACATGTTCGCCAGGATGCAGCCGACCTCCAGGCCGAGGAACTTGTGCACCCGGCCCATCATCTCGGAGTCGCGCTCGGCCAGGTAGTCGTTCACCGTGATCAGGTGGACGCCCTTGCCGGACAGCGCGTTGAGGTAGGCGGGGAGCGTGCCGACGAGGGTCTTGCCCTCACCGGTCTTCATCTCGGCCACGTAGCCGAGGTGCAGGGCCGCGCCACCCATCATCTGCACGTCGTAGTGGCGCTGGCCGAGGACGCGCTTGGCGGCCTCGCGGACGGTCGCGAAGGCCTCGGGCAGCAGATCGTCCAGGGTCTCGCCGTCCTGGAAGCGCTGCTTGTACTCGTCCGTGAGCGCACGCAAGTCGGCGTCGGAGAGGTTGACGAAGTCCTCTTCGATGGAGTTGACCTGGTCCGCGATGCGGTGCAGTTTTTTGAGGATCTTGCCTTCGCCTGCACGCATGAGCTTGTTGAAGACGGACACCGAGGTTTGTCTCCTTGCCGATCGGGCCTGGCACTGGTTCGTACACGGGCACGGAGGGTGGGCCCCACCGCAACGGCCATCGTAAGCGAGGACGCGGTCGCGTCGGGAGGTCCGTACCATCCGCGGGGCACGAGTGCCCGTAAATGAGAACGTGCGAGGGGCGCCGAAGGTGCCGGTACCGGCGGCCACTCTTCCCGAAAAGTGTTCGCCGCGCGCCCCGCGGGGCAGCAGAATCCGCACATGGACCCGATCACCTTGACCACGGAGCGCCTGGTACTGCGCCCCCTCGCCGCCACGGACACCGACGAGGTGCACGCGGCGTGCCAGGACCCGGGCATCCAGCGCTGGATCCCCGTACCCGTCCCGTACGGGCGCGCGGACGCCGAGGCCTTCGTGTCCAGGGCCCCGGCCGGGTGGCAGGACGGCTCGGAGTACAACTTCGCGGTCCGGCTCGGCGCCGACGGCCCGCTGGTCGCCTGCGTCGGGGTCGTCCCCTCCGGCGCGCACGCGCACGAGGTCGGCTACTGGACCGTCGCCGGGCACCGGGGCCGCGGCTACCTGACCGAGGCCCTGCCCGCCGTGGTGCGCTGGGCCTTCACCGAGATCGGCTGCGTACGGATGGTCTGGCGCGCCGGGATCGGCAACGACGCCTCCCGCGCGGTCGCCGAGAAGGCCGGCTTCACCGTCGAAGGCGTCCAGCGGGCGGCCATGGAACACCGCGAGACCCTGCGGGACTGCTGGATCGGCGCCGTGCTCCCCTCCGACCTCGGCCTCCCCTCCCGCCTCCCGTACCTGCCCTCGCCCTCGCCCTCGCCCTCGCCTGTCAGTGGGCGCGTCTAGGGTGCGGTCATGACGACCGCAACGCCCCGGCCGCGACCGGCCGCCGCCCTGTCCGCCGACGAGGCCCGCCGCATCGCGCTGCGCGCGCAGGGGTTCATCGGAGCCCCCGACCGCCGCGGCGGGGTACGCGGAGTCCTGCGCCACCTGGGCGCCGTCCAGTTGGACACGATCTCCGTACTGGCCCGGTCCCACGAGCTCATCCCGTACGCGCGCCTGGGCGCGGTCGGCCGCTCCGGCGTCGAGGCGGCGTACTGGTCGGACCACCACGCCTTCGAGTACTGGTCGCACGCGGCCTGCATCCTGCCCATCGAGGAGTGGCCGCACTTCGCCTTCCGGCGCCGGGCCCGCAAGGCCCGCGGCCACCGCTGGCACGTCCTGCGGGACAAGGACCGCTCGACGAAGGCCGCCTTGGACCGGCTGGCGGCCGAGGGGCCGCTCACCTCGACCGAGCTGGGCGGCGCCAAGAACGGCGGCGAGTGGTTCGAATGGTCCGAGACGAAGATCGCGGTGGAGTGGCTGCTCGACATCGGCGAGGTCCTCTGCACCGAGCGGCGGGGCTGGAAGCGGGTCTACGACCTCCCCGAGCGGGCCGTGCCCGACGCACTGCTCCACGACGACCTGGACGACCGCGAGTGCGTGCGCCGCCTGGTGGACCTGGCCGGCCGGAGCCTGGGCGTGGGCACGCGGTCCGACATCGCGGACTACCACCGCCTGACCGGCGCGCAGTTCGACTCGGTGATCGCCGACTCGGGCCTGGTCCCGGTCGAGGTGGAGGGCTGGGGCAAGCCCGCGTGGGCCGACCCGGCGGCCCTGGCCACGGCGCCGCGAGGCCGCCACCGCACCACCCTGCTCTCGCCGTTCGACTCCCTGGTCTGGGAGCGCCCGCGCACGGAGCGGATCTTCGGCTTCACGCACCGCCTCGAGGCCTACGTCCCCAAGCCCCAGCGGATCCACGGCTACTTCGCGATGCCCCTGCTGGCCGGCGGACACCTCCAGGGCCGCGTCGATCCGGCCCGCGAGGGCACGACCCTGGTGGCCCGCCAGCTCTCCTTGACCACGCCCAAGGCGGCGGGTCCGATGGCCCAGGCCCTGCGCGAGGCGGCCTCGTGGGTCGGCTGTGACGCGGTCCGCGTCGAGCGGGCCTCGTCCCCCGCCGAAGCGGCGGCGGTGACGGCGGAACTGGCCGCCCTCTGACCGATCTCGGCCCGCCGGCGTTGAGGCGCGGGGTCGCCTGGAAGCCAGGGCGGAGCCCCGGGAGGGGTCCGGGCCGAGCCCGGGGAACGGTGGACGGCTTACCTGATCTCGAGGATCTTCTCCCGCATCGCGTACACCACCGCCTCCATCCTGGAGTGCAGCTGCAGCTTCTCCAGGATGTTGCGCACGTGGTTCTTCACGGTGTTCTCGGAGATGAACAACTCCTTCGCGATGTCGCGGTTGTTCATCCCCGTCGCCACCAGCTTCAGGACCTCCAGCTCCCGGTCCGTCAGCCGCGGCGCCGGCACCAGCCGCCGCTCGTCCGTCCGCTGGATCATCGACTTGAACTCCGTGAGGAGTTTCGACGCCATCGACGGGCTGATCTGCGACTGACCGTCCGCCACCGCGCGGATCGCCGTCGCGACCTCGTCCGTGGAGATCTCCTTCAGGAGGTACCCCGTGGCGCCCGCCTTGATCGCGTCGTAGAGGTCCGCCTCCTCGTCGCTGATCGTCAGCATGATGATCTTCGCGGAGGGCGCCACCTCCTTGATCGAGGTGCACGCCTCGATCCCGCCGCGCCTGGGCATCCGTACGTCCATCAGCACGATGTCCGGCAGCAGGTCGGCCGCCTTGTCCACGGCCTCCGCACCGTCCCCGGCCTCGCCGACGACCTGGATGTCCTCCTCCTGTGCGAGGACGATCTCCAGTCCTCGCCGGAACAGCGCGTGGTCGTCCACCACGAGCACCCGGATCGGCTCTGCGGCCCGGTCTTCCTCACGGCAGCCCGCACCGTCGTCATCGCGCACCGGCCCGAAGCTGTCCGCCATCGTTCCTCCCCCTGCACCGCATGTGCTGAGCTGCTGGGTCAATCCGACGGGAGCGGCCGACGGCTGACTGCCCGACATGATTCCATGCCCGCGCGACCATTCGGGGTCCGGCGAATACCGGCCGACGGTTACCGGCCATCCGTCATACGGGTGCCCCCGCGCCCGCCGAAGCGAACGCGGGGGCACCGCACGGACATCCGGATATCGCGCGGCCTCAGCCGCCGAGCGCGCCGCCCGCTCCCGCGCCGTCGAGCTCGTCCGAGCCGGAGGCGTCCGGGTTCAGGTGGATCACGCCGTAGTCGTAGCCGTGGCGCCGGTAGACGACGCTCGGCATCTTGGTGTCGGAGTCGACGAACAGATAGAAGTCGTGGCCGACCAGTTCCATCTCGTACAGAGCCTGGTCGAGCGACATGGGTGCGGCCGAGTGGGTCTTCTCTCGGACGACGAGGGGGCCTTCGCCCTGCACTTCCAGCGATCCGATCCGCGTGGTCGGAATCGCGTCCGCCTTCTCGCCGGTGACCGGCTCGCCGTTGCCGTTCAGGGTCGCGGCGTCCGGAACCGCGTCGGCGACCTCGGCCGCCGAGAGCCGTCCGCTGCCGCGACGGGTGTGGCGCTTGTCGTGCTGCTTGCGCAGCCGGGCCTCCAGCTTGTCCTGAGCGAGGTCGAGCGCCGCGTACGGGTCGGCGGCGGCGGCCTCGGCACGGATGACCGGGCCCCGCGAACGCAGGGTGATCTCCACACGGTCGGAACGGTCGGCCTGGCGCGGGTTGTGCTCCTTGGACACCTCGACGTCCAAGCTGATCACCTTGGCGTCGAGCTTCTGGATCCGCTCCGGATTCAGCTTCTCGGCCACGTGCTTGCGGAACCGGTCGGGCACCTCGGTCTTACGGCCCTTGACGACGATGTCCACGCAGAACTCCGTTCCCGGATAGCCACGCCCCAGGGGCGAAGCGTCTCCCTTTCGCACCAGACTCCGGTGAACACCGAAGCCTCGGACTTGGCGACTTTCACCTCCTCCTCCCCCATCGGCAAGATCAACACCCCACCGACTTCGGAGTCGAGAGACAGCCTCTGACACGAAGATTCCGAAACGTACGAACGCTCGGAACATGCGATCCGATGCGTGGGGCCCAAGGCTCGCCAGTTCCTTACAACCGAACATATCCCTCTATGGCGGTTGTCGGCACCCGCTACCGGAACGTACCTCCGTTCAGGTGGCTGTTCCCTCTTACTACCTGCAACGATGCGCCTTCCCCTCCAGTTCCAAATCTATTCACGAGTTTTGGGTCTGAACGTGTCGCGGACCGGATCCGCCCGGCCCCGACCGGCCCCGTTCGAGGCTCCCGGGCGGACGAAGGAGCCCGCCGAGGCGGCCACCGCCGCAGCCCCGCCCACGGGCCCGATCCCGGCGGCCCGCAGCGCCCGCGCGGCCTCCGCCAGCGTCGCTCCGGTGGTCACGAGGTCGTCCACGATCACGATCCGGCCCGCCCCGGCCGTCACCCGCCCGGCGTGCGGCCGGGCCTCCAGGGCCCCCGCGAGGTTCTCCCGGCGCTCCAGCGCCCCCAAGCCCGCCTGGTCGGCCACCGCCCGGCGCAGCCGCAGTACGGGCGCCACGCGCGCGGGCACACCGGCCCGCCGCAGCCGCGCCGAGGCGGCCAGCGCGATCCTGCGCGCCGGATCGTGGCCGCGCGCCCGGACGCGGTGCCGCGCGGAGGGCACGGGAACCAGGACCACCTCCCCCGCCCCACCCGTCCGCCCCGTCCCGGCGCCGCCGGTCGCGCCGGAACGGACCGCCGCCGCCAGGGCCGCGCCCAGGGCTCCGGCCAGCGGGAGCCCGCCGCGCTCCTTGTGGGCCAGCAGGACGGCCCGTACGGCCCCTTCGTACGGGGCACAGGCATGGACCGCCGGGAGCCCGGCGGGGCGCGGAGAAAGCCGTACCGGGCCCGCCACGGCCCCACTGAGCGCCGAGCGACAGGCTCCGCACAGCACGGACCGCGCTGCCCCGCAGCCGGCGCAGTCCACCGGCAGCACCAGACCCGCCAGCTCACCGGCCAGCGCCCCGGCCGGGCCGCCGGTCAGCGTCCGCCACCACTCCCGCATGGCGTCCACCCTGCCCGGCGGGCACGCGGCGGTGCCACCCCTGTGGAAAACCCCGAAACGGGCAGGGGGCGGGCCGTGGATCAGCCCGGGTAGACCGGTGCCCGGCCGCCCGCCGCCACCGTGCGCCACTGCGCCCCCGGCGGCAGCCACACGATCCCGTCCTCCTTCGAGTACGCGACCACCGGCTTCCTCTCGTCCTCGCTCGCCGCGACCGCCTCCAGCCCGGTCGCCCCGGGCAGCCCCGCGCCGACCATCGAGCCGTCCGCCAGCATGTAGCGGGCCTGCACGACCCCGCCGCTCTCGCGGCCCACCACCAGCAGCCGGCCCCGCGGCGCCCAGCTCATCGCCGTCACGTCCGCCAGCTGCGGGGCGGCCGGGCGCAGCTCCCGTACCGAGACCACCGATCCGTCACCCTTGGCGTCGGGCCGCTCGATCCGCCCGATGAACAGGTTGTTGCGGCCCTTGCTCTGCAGCAGCAGCGCCATCCGCACCCCGTCGGGCGAGGCCTTCAGCCCGGTGATCCGGGCGCCGTTCAGCCCGGACACCTCCACCCGCTCGGGGGTCCCGGCGCCGCCGGGCAGCCGCCACAGCGTCGGGTTCTGCGGGTCCTGGTCCGCGATCCACAGATCGCCGGCCGCGTCCCAGGTCGGGGCGGTGAGCCCGGCCGGCTTGAAGCCCTTGGCGGTCAGCAGCGGCGCCGGCATGGGTCCGGCGGTGGTCAGGTTGACGACGTACAGCCCGTGCTCGTCCTCGGAGACGACCGCCGCGCGCTTCTCGTCGTAGGCGACGGCGGCGGAGCCCACCTTGAAGGGCGGGTTCCCGGACAGCGGCCCGGGGACCGCCGCCGCCGCGTCCTGCTGCTCTTCCCGGTTGGGGTCCAGACTCATCCGCTGGAGCCGGTTCTCGTTGTCCACGTAGTACTGGTGGCCCGGCGACAGCGGCCGGTTGGCGACCACCGCCGCGGCCGCCTCGGTGATCTGGCACAGCACCGACTTGCCGTCGGCGCGCACGAGTTCGACCCGGTCGACCCGGGAGCCAGTCAGGTCCTTGACCGTGTACAGGAGTTGGGTGGCCATCTTCCGGCAGGCCGGCTCCGCGACGTTGTCGGCCTTGTCGTTCAGCGGCACGCGCAGCGTGTTCTGGCCGTCGTACGAGAGCGACTTGGTGCCCTCGCGCAGCTCCGTACCGGTGGGGAAGCTGGAGGTGACGACCGGCCCGAGCCACTTGGAGGGGCCGGCCAGCAGCGATTTGACGGTCTGGGTCGTGGGGTCCATCCGGGAGTCCGGGTCGCTGCGCTGCCGCACATAGACGGGGTCGGCGACGAGCGTGGCACCCGCGAAGTAGTACTTGTTGACCGGCATGTAGATGCGCTGGAAGTCGGACTCGCTCAGGACCAGGCTGCTGGGCGGGGTCGCGATCCGCCACTGCTTGTCCTCCTGCGTGAGCTGCAGGAACTCCTCGTAGCGCCGGTCGCTGGTCTCCGGCTGGTACGCGCTGCGCTCGTCCACGGTCGCCAGCATCTTGCCGGTGACCCGGAAGCGGGGTGCCGCGGGATCCTTCTCCCCCGGCACCGAGACCCGGTCGAGGCCGGCGGAGAGCACGGTGACCGCCGAACCGGGCTTCCAGTTCTTCGCCGCTTCCTCGGTGAGGTACTTGCGGGCGGTCTGCAGCTGCGGATCGTCGCTGGTCATGGCCTCCAGGAAGCCGTCGATGATCTCCTGCGGGCTGGCCCGGTCGGCCGGCGGTACGCCGAAGACGCGGACTTGGGAGTCGACGCCCTGCGAGGCCTGGACAGGGCGGATCTCGCCGCGGTCGGGCATGGACGCACAGCCGGCGAGCAGCAGCCCGGCCGCGCCGAGGGCGCAGGCCCTGAGCGTGCGCGCGGTCCGCCGCGACTGCCTCGGCTCAGCGCCCATGCGATCCACCGGTTCCACCCGCTCCACCCGCTCCACCCTCTCGGTCTGCTGTTCCCGCCGCCCCGCCCGCGGCCTGCTCGGTGGGCCGGGTCACGACCCGGGCCCCGTTTCCGGGCAGCGCCGTCGGATCGGCCGGCACCGGCATCGCACCGGCCACGGGGGACCTCGGCGGTATCGGCGACCGGGCGGGTCGGGCCGCGGGCTCCCGGGACGGCCCGGGCCCGGTCGGGCCCTCGGCCGCGGCCCTGGCCCGGTTGGCCCGGGAGTCCTCGGGCTCCAACGGGATGGGCGAGCCGCGCAGCGGCTCGTCGGCGGTGCGCGGCAGGGTGAGGCGGAACTGCGAGCCGCCGCCCGGCTCGCCCCACGCCTGGAGCCAGCCGCCGTGCAGCCGGGCGTCCTCGACGGCGATGGACAGGCCGAGGCCGGTACCGCCGGTCGTGCGCGCCCGCGCCGGGTCGGCCCGCCAGAAGCGGTTGAAGACGCGGGTGGCCTCGCCGGGCTTGAGCCCGACTCCGTAGTCCCGTACGGCGACGGCGACGGCCCCGCCCGCCGAGGCGAGCCGGACCACCACGTCCCGGCCCTCACCGTGCTCGACGGCGTTGACGACGAGGTTGCGCAGGACCCGCTCCACGCGCCGGGCGTCGGCTTCGGCTATCACCGGCTGGGTGTCGCCGAGGACGCGGATCCGGGTGTTCTTGTGCTCGGCGAGCGGTTCCGCGGCGTCGATGACCCGGTGCACGACGTCGCGCAGGTCGATCGGCTCCGCCTCCAGGGCGGCAGCGCCCGCGTCGAACCGGCTGATCTCCAGCAGGTCGGCGAGGAGCGACTCGAAGCGGTCGAGCTGGCCGGCGAGCAGTTCGGCGGAGCGCGCCGTGATCGGATCGAAGTCGGCGCGGGCGTCGTGGATGACGTCCGCGGCCATGCGGACCGTCGTGAGCGGGGTGCGCAGCTCGTGCGAGACGTCCGAGACGAAGCGGCGCTGCAGCCGGGAGAGGTCCTCCAGCTGCTGGATTTTGTTCTGGAGGTTCTGGGCCATCTTGTTGAACGCTTCGCCCAAGCGGGCGATGTCGTCCTCGCCGGTGACCTTCATCCGCTCCTGGAGCCGCCCGGCGGAGAGCCGCTCGGCGATCCCGGCGGCCATCCGGACCGGGGTGACGACCTGGCGCACGACCAGCCAGGCGATCCCGCCGAGCAGGACGACGACGAAGAGACCGGCCGTGGCGATGGTGACCTTGACCAGGTTGAGGGACTCCTCCTCCTGGGTCAGCGGGAAGAGGTAGTACAGGTCGTAGGGGTCGCCGTTGATGTCGGTGAGCCGCTTGCCCACGACGAGCGCGGGCTCGGGCGCCTTGTCCCCGGCACCGGCGGTGTAGCGGACCAGGGAGAACGTCTTGAAGGCCCCGGTGGCGTGGTTGACGGCCCGGCGCAGTTCCAGCGGCACGCTGGCGGTCGGGTCCACGTTGCCCGAGGCCCGGGCACCCCGGACACCGAGCGCGCCCCGGCCGGGTGGCTGTTCTTCGCCGGTACCGGTGCCCGCGCCCAGCGCCGCGACCTCGAAGGCGCTCTGCCCGCCACTGGCGAGCTGCTTGACCAGCGAGTTCATCCACGTACTGGCGTCGCGGCCGACCTTGTTGTCGGAGGCGTCCACCCCGTCCACCGTGTACGGGGTGTTGGCCTTCTCCTGTGCGACCGCGAACCCTCCCGCGGCCTGGCTCTGCGCGGCCTCCTCCTTGGCGTCGAGGAGGCCCTTGCTGACCTGAGCGATGACCACGAACCCGAGCGCGAGGACCACGGCGAGTGAGATCAGCAGGGTGGCGGCGACCACCCGGAGCTGGATGTTGCGCCGCCAGAGCCGGACAGCCGGGAGCAGCGGCCGGCGTACGAGGCGTACGCACAGCCGCAGCACGGGGCCGCCGGGTGCTCCGTCCGCTACGTGGCGAAGTGCCCGGCCACCCCGCAGGGCTCCCCACCGGGAGCCTCCACGGGGCTTGCCGGATTGCATGTCAGCTGGGTCCGGCCTTGTAGCCGACACCACGCACCGTCACGACGATCTCGGGGCGCTCCGGGTCCTTCTCGACCTTGGAGCGCAGGCGCTGGACGTGCACGTTGACCAGCCGGGTGTCGGCCGCGTGGCGGTAGCCCCAGACCTGCTCCAGCAGCACCTCGCGGGTGAAGACCTGCCAGGGCTTGCGCGCGAGCGCGACCAGCAGGTCGAACTCGAGCGGGGTCAGCGCGATGGAGACACCGTCCCGCTTGACGGAATGCCCGGCCACGTCGATGACCAGGTCACCGATGGCCAGCTGCTCGGGAGCCGGCTCTTCCGAACGACGCAGGCGGGCCCGGATGCGGGCCACCAGCTCCTTCGGCTTGAACGGCTTGACGATGTAGTCGTCGGCCCCGGACTCCAGGCCCACGACGACGTCCACGGTGTCGCTCTTGGCGGTGAGCATGACGATCGGTACGCCGGACTCGGCGCGGATCAGCCTGCACACCTCTATGCCGTCCCGTCCGGGCAGCATGAGGTCGAGCAGCACGAGATCCGGCTTCGCCTCCCGGAAGGCAGCCAGTGCCTTGTCACCGTCCGCTACGAACGACGGCTCAAAACCTTCTCCACGCAGCACAATGCCGAGCATCTCGGCCAGCGCGGTGTCGTCGTCGACGACAAGGACGCGTCCCTTCATGGTTGACATCATCCCATTAGCTAATCGTTACCCGGCGGTGAGCTGTCCCACAGCCGGAGGGGCTGGAAATCGTCCCTCGGACCTGTGTGGAGATCAGGGCGCCCAGTGTGCCCCGGATCCACCCGACAAATGAAGGCGCGAACGCCCCGGGATCCCGGGGACGGCTGGTCCGTTTGAGGTTGTCACATGGCACGATGGCAGCCGGACCAAGCGCCCCGCACCCTGCAGTGCACGTGAAGGAGCGACGATGAACGACTCTCCGGGCTGGGCTACGCCCGGATCCTCCCCGTCCGACGGTGAGGGCTCCCACGGTACGCAGCCGGCTTCCGGCGGCTCCGCCGGCTCCGGCGACCCGAAGTGGTCCGCCGAGCAGCCGCCGCCCGGCCAGTGGTCGAGCCCGGCCGCGGGCCAGACCCCGCCGACCCCGCAGCAGCCGCCCGCGGCGCCGCAGCAGGGCGCGGGCTGGGGCCCGTACGGCGGCGGGCAGCAGGCCCCGCACGGCGGCGCACCCGGCGGCTGGGGCAACCAGGCCCCCGTGGTGAAGCCCGGTGTGATCCCGCTGCGCCCCCTCGGCCTGGGCGAGATCCTCGACGGCGCGGTCGCCACCATGCGCAAGCACTGGCGCGCGGTCCTGCCGATCACCCTGGTCGTGGCCGTCGTCGTCCAGCTGGCCACCGTGCTCACGCAGAAGTTCGCGTTCGGCGACGTCGTCCTCGAGTCCTCGGACAGCGCGCCCCTCGACGAGCAGCTCGACACCCTCGGCTCCACGATGGGGGTGCTCTCGGCCGACATCTTCATCCAGCTCGTCGGCACCGTCGCGGCCACCGCGATGCTCACCATGGTCTTCAGCCGCGCGATCCTCGGCCACGCCTCCTCGATCGGCGCCGCCTGGCGCGAGTCCCGCCCGCAGCTGCCGCGGCTCTTCGGCCTGACCCTGCTCCTGGCTCTCGGCTCGGCCCTCCTGGTCGGCGTCCTGGTCCTTCCCGGCGCACTCGCCGGCAGCACCGGCTTCGCCGTCCTCGGCGGTCTCGTCGCCCTCGGGCTGCTCCTGTGGCTGTGGGTCCGCTTCTCGCTGGCCTCGCCCGCGCTGATGCTGGAGAAGGCGCCGGTCCTCAAGTCGCTCACCCGGTCCTCGAAGCTGGTCAAGGGCTCCTGGTGGCGCATCTTCGGCATCACCCTCCTCACCAGCCTGATCACGGGCTTCATCTCCTCGGTCATCGTCTTCCCGCTGACGATCCTGGGCCTGTTCCTGTTCGGCGGCGGCCTCGAAGGCATCGCCGACGGCACCGCGGCCACCAGCTGGGGCTACCTGATCGTCGCGGGCATCAGCGGAGTCATCGGCCTGACCATCACCATGCCGATGCAGGCGGGCGTCAACGTCCTGCTCTACGTCGACCAGCGCATCCGCCGCGAGGCCCTGGACCTGGAGCTCGCCCGGGCGGCCGGCATCGAGAACTACGGCACCACCACGCCGCCGACCGGAGGCTGACGCGGGGATGAGGAGCACGGGGGGCCTGCTCTCACAGACGGCATCGGACACACCACCGGTCACCATCGGCCGGGACGCCGCCCGCGAGGCGGCGCGGCAGGAGCTGTCCAAACCGGTGTACCACCAGAACGACCCGGGGCTGGTCCAGCGCGCGCTGGACCGCTTCTGGGACTGGGTCGGGGACCTCTTCGACCACGCCTCCGGCGCCACTCCCGGCGGAGCCCTGGGCCTGGTGGCCATCGCCGTGTTCGCGATCCTCGCCATCGCCGCCCTGTGGTGGCGGCTCGGCGCCCCGAGCCGGACCGCCGGCCCGGCGGGCGCCCTCTTCGACGACGGCATCCGCAGCGCCGCGGACCACCGCACGGCCGCCGACGCGCTGGCCTCCGAGGGCCGCTGGAGCGAGGCCGTCCAGGAACGCATGCGCGCCGTCGTCCGCTCCCTGGAGGAGCGCACCCTCCTCGACCCCCGCCCCGGCCGCACCGCCGACGAGGCGGCGGCCGAAGCCGCCGTGTCCCTCCCGTCCCACGCCGGGGCCCTGCGCGCCGCAGCCCGCACCTTCGACGACGTCACCTACGGCGCCCGCCCGGCCGACGCGGCCATGTACGCCGCCCTGCGCGATCTGGACCTCGCCCTGACCCGTACCAAGCCGCTCCCGACAGGCGCCACCCCATGACCCCGCCCACCCCGGGCACTCCCCCGGACCCCAGCGTCCCGACCCCGCCCGTCCCGGACCCCACCGAGGGCCAGGCCCCGGACCCGCGCGTCTGCGCCCTCCCCGCACCTGGCACGGCCCCGGAGCCCGCCAAGGGCACGCCCCCGGCCGCACCCGGCTCCGACGCCCCCGGAACGGCCCCACAAGCCGCCTACGGCCCGGTCCCGGCCGGTACGGGCGCCACCCGGAGCGCGGGCGGTCCGCAGGCGCCGGCCCGGCCCGCGGCCACGGCCACGCCCGGCTCGGCCGCCACCCCCGGCACGGCAGCCGGCAAGGCAACCGGCGGTGCGACCGCAGCCCCGCCCGTCACCCCCGGCATCCTGTGGACCCGAGCCCGCGGCTTCCTCATCGCACTCGCCGTCCTGCTCGCCGCCGGCCTGACCCTGGCCGCCCTGAACTCCGGCGCCAAGCACGGCTACCTCGATCCCCGCTCCGCCGACCCCTTCGGCAGCCGGGCCGTCGCCGAACTGCTCAAGACCCACGGCGTCACCACCCGCGTCGTCACCACCGCCGAGGAAGCCGCCGACGCCACCGGGCCCGACACGACCCTGCTGGTCGCCGACCCCGACCGGCTCGGCGAGGGCAAGCTCCGCGCGATCCGCTCCGCCATCGACCTCTCCGGCGGCCGGACCGTCCTGCTCGCCCCGAGCACGCTCAGCCTCCCCGACCTGGCCCCCGGCACCCGCACCCACGGCGGCGCCACCGGCCCGGACACCAACCTCGATCCCGGCAGCTGCGCGCTCCCCGCCGCCGCGTCCGCCGGCCGCGCGCCCACCGGCGGCGGCTACCGCTACACCACCGACACCCCCGGAGCCGTCGGCTGCTACCCCAGCGCCGGCCACCCCACGCTCCTCGTCCTGCCCACCGCCACCCCCGGCGGCGACACCGTCCTCCTCGGCTCCGAGACCGTCTTCCTCAACAAGACCCTCGCCAAGGAGGGCAACGCCTCCCTCGCGCTCCAACTCCTCGGCTCCCGCCCCCACCTCGTCTGGTACCTGCCGACCCTCGCGGACAGCGGCCCGGACGACGCCGAAGACCGGGAAGAGGACTTCCTCTCCCTGATCCCGGCCGGCTGGAGCTGGGCCCTGCTCCAGCTCTTCGTCGCCGCGGCCGTCGCCGCCCTCTGGCGCGCCCGCCGCCTCGGCCCGCTCGTCACCGAACGCCTGCCCGTCCTCATCCGCGCCTCCGAGGCCACCGAGGGCCGCGCCCGCCTGTACCGCAAGTCCGACGCCCGCGACCGCGCCGCCACCGTGCTGCGCGCCGCCGCCCGCGAACGGCTGGCCGCGCTGGTCGGCGTACCGGCCTCCCAGGCCCACGACCCCGTGTCCCTGGTCCCCGCGGTCGCCGCCCGCCTCACGGCCGGCGACCCCGCCGCCGCGGCGCACCGCTCGGGCGACCCGGCGACCCTGCTCTTCGGCACCACCCCCGACACCGACGCGGCGCTCGTCGCGCTCACCGACCAACTCGACGCCCTCGAAAGAGAGGTCCGCACCTCATGACGGCCACCACGGACAGCGCCCGCTCCGCCCTGGAAGCGCTCCGCACCGAGATCGGAAAGGCCGTGGTCGGCCAGGACTCCGCCGTCACCGGTCTCGTCGTAGCCCTCCTCTGCCGCGGCCACGTCCTCCTCGAAGGCGTCCCCGGCGTCGCGAAGACCCTGCTCGTACGGGCCCTCGCCGCGTCCCTCGAACTCGACACCAAGCGCGTCCAGTTCACCCCCGACCTGATGCCGAGCGACGTCACGGGCTCGCTCGTCTACGACGCCCGCACCGCGGAGTTCTCCTTCCAGAACGGCCCGGTCTTCACCAACCTGCTCCTCGCCGACGAGATCAACCGCACGCCCCCCAAGACCCAGTCCTCCCTCCTCGAAGCGATGGAGGAGCGCCAGGTCACCGTCGACGGCACCCCCCGCAAGCTCCCGGAGCCGTTCCTCGTCGCCGCCACCATGAACCCGGTCGAGTACGAGGGCACGTACCCGCTGCCCGAGGCCCAGCTCGACCGCTTCCTCCTGAAGCTCACCGTGCCCCTCCCCTCCCGCGAGGACGAGATCGGCGTACTGACCCGCCACGCGGCCGGCTTCAACCCCCGCGACCTGCACTCCGCCGGAATCCGCCCCGTCGCCGGCGCCGCCGAGCTCGATGCCGCCCGCAAGGCCGTCGAAGCCACCAGCGTCTCCCCCGAGATCGCCGCGTACGTCGTCGACATCTGCCGCGCGACCCGCGAGTCCCCCTCCCTCACCCTCGGCGTCTCCCCGCGCGGCGCCACCGCGCTGCTGGCCACGGCCCGCGCGTGGGCCTGGCTCGTGGGCCGCGACTACGTCACCCCCGACGACGTGAAGGCCCTGGCCCTGCCCACCCTGCGCCACCGCGTCCAACTGCGCCCCGAGGCCGAGATGGAGGGCGTCACGGCCGACGCGGTCATCACCGCGATCCTCTCCCACGTCCCCGTCCCGCGCTGATGGCCTTCACCGGACGCGCCGCCCTGGTGGCGGCCCTCGGCAGCCTCCCCGTCGGCTTCCTCGGACCGAGCTGGGCCGGGATGCTGGCGGTCAACGCCCCCATCGCCGTGGCCTGCGCGCTCGACTACGCCCTCGCGGCACCCGTCCGCACGCTCCGGCTGGCCCGCTCCGGCGACACGTCGGTGCGCCTCGGCGAATCCGCCGACGTGCACCTGACGGTCACGAACCCCTCGACCCGCCTCCTGCGCGCCCGGGTCCGCGACGCCTGGCCCCCCAGCACCTGGGTGCCCGGCACCGAAGTCGCCGCGTCCCGCCACGCGTTGACGATCCCCCCGGGCGAACGCCGCCGCCTCACCACCCGCCTGCGGCCCACCCGCCGCGGCGACCGCCAGGCGACCCGCGTCACGATCCGCTCGTACGGGCCCCTCGGCCTGTTCGCCCGCCAGGGCAACCACACCGTCCCCTGGACGGTCCGCGTGCTGCCCCCCTTCACCAGCCGCAAGCACCTGCCCTCCCGCCTCGCCCGCCTGCGCGAACTCGACGGCCGCACCAGCGTCCTGACACGCGGTGAGGGAACGGAGTTCGACAGCCTGCGCGACTACGTCCCCGGCGACGACACCCGTTCCATCGACTGGCGGGCCACCGCCCGCCAGAACAAGGTCGCCGTCCGCACCTGGCGCCCGGAGCGCGACCGCCACATCCTCATCTGCCTCGACACGGGCCGTACTTCGGCGGGCCGCGTCGGCGACGCCCCCCGCCTGGACTCGGCGATGGACGCGGCCCTGCTCCTGACGGCCCTGGCCACCCGGGCCGGCGACCGCGTGGACCTCCTGGCCCACGACCGCCGCCCCCGCGCCCAAGTCCAGGCCCGCTCGGCCGCCGACACTCTCCCGGCCTTCGTCAACGCGATGGCCACCCTGGAACCGGAGCTCGTCGAAACCGACTCCCGCTCCCTGGTCTCCGCCATCCTGCGCAGCGCCCCGCGCCGCTCCCTGGTGGTCCTCCTGACCAGCCTGGACGCCGCCGCCGTCGAAGAGGGACTGCTCCCGGTCCTCCCCCGCCTCACCCAGCGCCACACGGTCCTGCTGGCCTCGGTCGCGGACCCCCACGTCGCGGAGATGACGAAGTCCCGCGGCACCGTCGAAGCGGTCTACGAGGCCGCTGCCGGGACCCAGTCCCAGTCCGCCCGCCACCGCACCGCCGACCAGCTGACCCGCCACGGCGTCCACGTCGTCGACGCCACCCCGGACAACCTGGCCCCGGCCCTGGCCGACGCCTACCTGGCCCTCAAGGCCGCCGGCCGCCTCTAAGGCTGTCCCGCCATCCCGGGCGGGCGCACGACGACAGCTACGGCACCTCGCCGCGTTGTCGGAACGCCCGAATACGCCGAGTAGGCGGACGCCACTCCGCCTTACGAGGGCCGCATCCGACGCCGCGTGCTGATCCACCGGGGATTACGGGACGCGCAGGGACAAAGAAGAGCGTCAGCGTGCACGCCATCCCTCAGAAGGGCCCGACGGCATCCGCTACCGCAAGAAGGTCCTCTACGATGCGTGCCCTGAACGCAGAAAAGCCCCGCAC
>NZ_JAGGOT010000026.1 GCF_018614195.1 Streptomyces sp. ISL-43 | reverse complement strand
GGACGGGCTGGAAGCGGGCTCGGTCCGGACCCGGGCTTCAAGCGGCGGGCGGGCTGGGAGCGGGCTCGGTCCGGGGGCTTCAAGCGGCGGGCGGGCTGGAAAGGGGGCCTGGGCTTCGCCCCGGGGTCTGCGCCCGGAGCGGGCTGGGCTGGGGCTGGTTGATCCCCGGCCAGGGGTTAGGCCGGGACTCGGGGGAAGCGGGACTGGAGGGTCCAGATGGTGGGGTTGTCGGCCAGGCCGTCGTGCATGTCGGTGAGGTCCGCGATCACGTCGTGCAGGAAGTCGCGGGCTTCGCGGCGCAGCAGGCGGTGGCTGAAGGTCAGCGGGTCCTCCTCCGGCGGCATCCAGTCGGCCTCGATGTCGACCCAGCCGAAGCGGCGTTCGAAGAGCATGCGGTCGGAGGACTCGGTGAAGTCGAGTTCGGCGTGCTGGCGGTTGGCGGCGCGGCTGCCGCGCGGGTCCTGGTCGAGCTGCTCGACGATGTCGCACAGCGCCCAGGCGAAGTCCAGTACGGGTACCCATCCCCAGGCTGTGGACACTTCCCGGTCCGCGTTGGTGTCGGCGAGGTAGACGTCCCCGCAGAACAGGTCGTGACGCAGCGAGTGGACGTCCGCCGAGCGGTAGTCGGTCTGCGGGGGGTCGGGGAAGCGCCGGGAGAGGGAGTAGCCGATGTCGAGCACGTATCCGATGGTGTCACGCCCCCGCCCGTCCGCTCACCGCCCGGTGCCCGGTCCGCGAATCAGAGTTCCTGATCGTCCCCGGGTCGCGTCCTCGTTCGATTCACCCGGAGGGGGCACTCCCCGCCACACCCGGCCGCCGTCCGTGGCGGGCGGTCGCGTGTGGCGGCTTCGGGAGGCGGCTCACCTGCGGAAATCGAGGGGAGGCGGGTGCGTCGCGGTGGGGTTGCCGGTGGGCGTGCGGGCGGTTCGTCAAGGCGTCCGGGAACGGGCCCCGGAGGCTCGGCCGTGAGGGTCTGCCGTGGGTGGCGGGGCGTCGGCGGCTCTCGCCTGGGCGGAGGGGGCCGACTTAAGCTCGGCGCGTCCGGGGGGTCCGGCGGGTCATGGCAGAGGGGATGGGGACCGTCGTGGCAGGAGCGGGGGGACGGCGCGAGGCGTTGGCGGCCGGGGTGCTCCAGGAGAGAACCCGGCTCGCCGCCGAGCTGCACGACACGGTGGCACAAGGGCTGACCAGCATGCACATGCTGCTCGACGCGGCCGATCAGCAGTGGACCCGGGAGCCGGTGCGGGCCCGGCAGCTGGTCCGGCAGGCCGCGGCGGCGGCGCGCGAGAACCTGGAGGAGGCCCGCCGGCTCATCCACGACCTGGCTCCGCCCGAGCTGGACGGCAGCTCGCTGCCGGAGGCCGTGCGCCGGCTGTGCGCGCAGACGCGGGGTGCCCGGTTCCGGCTGGAGGGGGAGCCCCGGCCGCTGGAGGCGGCCGTGGAGGGCGCGGCCCTGCGGGCGGCCCAGGGCGCGCTGGCCAACGTACGGAGGCACGCGCGGGCCTCGGCCGCGGTGGTGACCCTCACCTATCAGCCGTACGTGCTGAGCGTGGACGTGTGGGACGACGGCGTGGGGTTCGACGAGGCCGACGTGATGAGCGGGCCTCGGCGTGGGGACGGGTTGCGGCTGCTGCGGCGGCGGGTCGGCCACCTGGGGGGCAGGGCCGTGGTGGAGAGCACGCCGGGCGGGGGCACCGTGGTGTCGGTCCGGCTGCCGGTCCGGGACCCGGCATGACGCGTACGCGGATCCTGCTGGTGGACGACCACCCGGTGGTACGCGCGGGGCTGCGGGCCCTGCTGTCGGGCTGCCCCGACTTCGAGGTGTGCGGGGAGGCGCCGGACGGGGCCACGGCGCTGCGGCTGGTCCGCGAACTGGCCCCGGACCTGGTCCTGATGGACATCCGGCTGGGCGCCGGGATGTGCGGGGTGGAGACGACCCGGCGGATCGGCCGCCTGCCCGCACCGCCCCGGGTGGTCGTGCTGACGAGCTACGAGTCCGACGCGTACGTCGTGCGGGCGGTGGAGGCGGGCGTGGCGGGGTACCTGCTGAAGGGGTCCCCGCCCGACCAGCTGTTCCAGTCGCTGCGGACGGTCGCGGCGGGCGAGTCGGCGCTGTCGCCCTCGGTGGTCTCGCGGCTGATGAACCGCTACCGGGCGCCGAAGGCGGCGCTGACGGCCCGGGAGACGGAGATCCTGGAGCTGATCGCGACGGGCCGCTCCAACCGGGAGATCGGCTCGGCCCTGTTCATCAGCGGGACGACGGTCAAGACCCACCTGGTGCACGTCTACGAGAAGCTCGGGGTGGAGAACCGTACGGCGGCCGCGCGGGCGGCGGTCGACCGGGGGCTCATCGCGCTGGGCCAGGGCCGTTCCGTGTAGGCCGGTCCGTGTAGGCCGATCCGTGTAGGCCGGCTCGGGTGCTCGGTCCGGGCAGGTCAGTTGGGGTAGGTGATCTGGACGGAGGCGCCGTTGTACTGCCAGGTCGGGGAGAAGACGCGCTTGCGGATCTTCCAGACGCCCGCGGTCTTCACGTACTCGTCGCGGTAGCGGATGCCGCGCACGACGACGGTCTCCGGAGCGGTCGCGGTGGCCGGGTAGACGAGCTGGGCGGTGGCGTGGCTGTCGCCCGTCGCGGTCGTCCGGCTGGTCGCGCAGATGTAGGCGTTGGCGGTGACGTGGGTGGAGTAGCCCCAGGCCGCGGCGCCGTCGAGGTTGGCGACGACCGCCTCGATGCCGGTCTTGACGATGCCGGCGGTGCCGTCGGGGTGGGCCATCACGGTCAGGACGGCGTCGTCGGTGAAGAGGGTCCGGAAGACCGTCTTGTCCTTGGTGTCGACGGCGAAGAGGTAGGTCTCCAGCAGGCGTCGGATGGCCAGCTCGTCCTCGGCCGTACCGGTCCCGCAGGCGGAGGCGGCGAGCTCGTAGTCCTCGGACGCGGCGTTGGCGGGCGTCGCGGTGACGAACGCGCCGAGCCCGGCGACGGCGGCACCGGTGCCCAGCATGGTGAGCATGCGGCGGCGTTCCGGGGCGAATTCGGTGGTCGGCATGGCGGATTCCTCTCGACACGGCTGGTGACGCCCGGGCCGGCTCGGGGCGGTCCGGGCACTGACGAGCTTTCCGTGCCGGGGTCGCCGGCGGATCGGCGCGGTGTACGACCGCGATCTCGTACGGATGGACGATGTACGGGGGTGGGGGCGGGTGTCGGCGGTCCTGGGGCTGCCGCCTGCGCGCCCGCGCGCCCGCCCGCCCCGGTCAGGGGAGGAGGCGCTGCTCCTTGGCCACCGCGACCGCGCCCGCGCGGGTGTCGACGCCGAGCTTGTCGTAGATGCGGCCCAGGTGGGTCTTGACGGTGGCCTCGCTGATGAACAGCGCGCGGGCGATGTCGCGGTTGCCGAGGCCGCGGGCCAGCTGGCCGAGGATGTCGAGCTCACGGTCCGTCAGGGTGGGCCGGGTGCCGCGCATGTGGGCCATGACGCGGCTGGCCACCGGCGCGGACAGCGTGGTGCGGCCCTGCGCCGCCGAGTGGATCGCGGCGAACAGCTCCTCGGGTCGTTCCGCCTTGAGGAGGTAGCCGGTGGCGCCCGCGCCGATGGCCCGGGTGATGTCCGCGTCGGTGTCGTACGTGGTCAGGACCAGTACGTGCGGGGGGTGCGGGGCGGCGGTGATGCGGCGGGTGGCCTCGACGCCGTCGATGCCTTCGCCGAGCTGGAGGTCCATCAGGACGACGTCGGGGCGGAGTTTGGCCGCGAGCGCGACCGCCTCCTCGCCGCTGCCGGCCTCGCCGAGTACCTCGATGTCCGGCTCGCTGCCGAGCAGGGCCAGCAGGCCGGCGCGGACCACCACGTGGTCGTCGCACAGGAGGATCGTCGTCATGGTGTGGGCTCCAGGGGGATCGACGCCGAGAGGACCGTGCCCTCGCCCGCGGTGGATTCGATGGTCAGGGTGCCGCCGAGCTGGCGGACGCGGGCGCGCATCGCGGGCAGGCCGTGGCCCCGTTCCGGGGCGGCGGAGCGGGCCTCGGTGAAGCCGTGGCCGTCGTCCGCGACGTCCAGGACGACCTGGTCGCCGAGGAAGCTGAGGGTGAGGGCGGCGGTACGTGCGCCCGCGTGCTCCCGTACGTTCGCCAGCGCGCCCTGGGCGATGCGCAGCAGAGCCGACTCGGCGCGGTCGGGGAGCGGCACGGGGGCGCCCTCCAGGTGGAAGCGGACCTCGATGTCGGGGCCGGCGTCCAGTGCGCGCAGGGCGTCCGGGAGGCCGGCGCCGCCGGCGAGTTCGGGCGGCGCGAGGTCGTGGACCAGGCGGCGGGCCTCGGCGAGGCCGCGCGCGGTGATGTCGGTGGCGGTACGGACGTGCGTGCGGGCGGTGGCCGGGTCGGTGTCCCAGGTGCGGTCGGCGGCCTGGAGCAGCATCTGCTGGCTGGACAGGTGCTGGGCCAGGGTGTCGTGGATCTCCATGGACAGTCGCTGCCGTTCGGCGAGGGTGCCCGCGCGGCGTTCGGTGGCGGCGAGTTCCCTGCGGGTGCGGATCAGGTCGTCGATCAGGGTGCGCTGGGTGGTGGCCTGGCGCTCCATGTGGACGAAGACGGCGGTGGCGAGGGCGGCGACGGCGGGCGGGGCGAGGAGGAGGTTGGGGTCGAAGGGCTCGGAGCCCGCGGCCTGGGAGAGCTTGAGCTGCGCCGCGACGACGAACACCGTCAGGAGGGCGACGAGGACGATCGCGGCGCGGGGCGGGAGGGTGCGCAGGGCGGTGTAGAAGAGCGGCACGGCGCACCAGGCGAAGCTCGGCGCGAGGACGACGAGGACCACCCAGACGGCGACGACGAGGCCGAGCCAGAGGAGCCGGCGCAGGGTGGGGGCGGCGGTGCCGAGGGCGGGGCCGAGTACGTAGAGCAGGGCGAGGGTGATGCTGAGGGCGATGATCCACGGGGTGCGGGGTTCGCCGGGGTGGCGGAGGAGGAAGCGGGCCACGGAGGCGCCGAGGAGCAGGAAGAACGCGGTGTGCATGACCGTGGAGAGCGTGCGGGTGTCCCTCTCGGGCGGGGGGCTCGTGGGGGTCACGGGGGTCACGGGGTGCTCCTGGTTCGGTGGTGCGTGTGGGTACCGCTGCGCGGGGCCGTCCCCTCCCCACCCTTCCACCGTTCCCCGGGCTTCGCCCGGACCCGTGGGCCCGGGGCTCCGCCCGGGCGGAGCCCCGGTCGCCCGCGGCCGCGGTCCCGTGGGGGTGGTCGTGAACAGGTAAGCCGCCCTCGGAGGCGGGGTGCATCAGCCGATCGGTTGACCCTGGGGTCAACCGGTGCGGTGGCCGTTGGGAGCCGGTACGGGGACGGGTGGGCGGGGGTGGCGGGGAGAGGGTGGGAACACGGCAGACAGCCGCCGCGCCGACCACGTTCCAGGAGCAGACATGAACACCCGCACCCGCGTTCTCACCGGTACCGCCCTCGCCGTCGCGCTCGGCGCCGGGACCTTCGGCGCGGTCACCGCCACCGCGGCCCCGGCGACCGCCCCGGCCGCCGCCCCGGCCGCCGCCGCGGCCAAGAAGGACAACGACGGGAACTTCACCACCTCCACCCACCTCACCATCGACGCCGCCACCCGCGCCGCCCAGGCCGCGCTGGAGGCCGCCGAGAAGGAGAACCAGAAGGTGACCGTCGCGGTCGTCGACCGCAACGGCAACACCATCGTCACCCTGCGCGGCGACGGCGCGGGCCCGCAGTCCTACGAGTCGGCGCAGCGCAAGGCCTACACCGCCGTGTCCTGGAACGCCCCGACCTCGGTGCTCGCGGGCCGCCTGGCGCAGACCCCGAACCTGAAGGACATCCCCGGCACCCTCTTCCTCGGCGGCGGCACCCCCGTCCAGGCCAAGGGCGCCCCGGTGGCGGGCATCGGCGTGGCGGGCGCCCCGAGCGGTGAGCTGGACGAGAAGTTCGCGAAGGCCGGCGTGGACGCCCTCGACAAGTAGCCCCCCATGACGCGTCGCGTTCCGCGTCCCCGGGGCGCGGTGCGCCTCGAATAGTCTCGAGCCCGTGGATCTTCGCGCGCTCTCCCGCCTCGCCGCCCCCGCCGCCGTCGCCCTGCTCGCCCTCACCACGGGCTGTACGGGTGACACCGTGCAGGGGCGGCCGGGTGCGTCGGGGGTGCGCGACCCGTACTTCCCGAAGGCCGGCAACGGCGGGTACCAGGTCGAGCACTACGACCTGGACCTCGACTACGACCCCGCCGGCGGGCGGTTGGACGCCACCGCCGTCATCACCGCCCGCGCCGAGCAGGGGCTCAGCTCCTTCAACCTCGACCTCGCCGGCCTCGACGTCGAGCGGGTGCGCGTGCAGGGCAAGGGGGCCCGGTTCAACCGGACCGGCAACGAGCTGACCGTGCGGCCCGCCGAGGACCTGGAGCGCGGCGAGGTCTTCCGTACGGAGATCGATTACGCGGGCAAGCCCAAGCCCGTCACGGATCCCGACGGCTCCAAGGAGGGCTGGATCGCCCTCCCGAACGGCGAGGGCGCGGTCGGCGTCGGCGAGCCCGTCGGGTCGATGGCCTGGTTCCCCGGGAACCACCACCCGAGCGACAAGGCCACGTACGACATCACGCTGACCGTGCCCAAGGGGTACGAGGCCGTGTCCAACGGCGAGTTGCGCTCCCGGAGTCAGGACGCGCAGGGGCGCACCGTGTTCGCCTGGCACAGCCCGGAGCCGATGGCGAGCTATCTGGCGACCGCCGCCGTGGGGAAGTTCAAGGTGACGACCGGTCGGACCCCCGCCGGGATCCCCTTCTACAACGCGGTCGCGCCGACGGCGTCGGGGCCCGTGCTCGCCCGGCTGCCGGAGATCGTCGACTGGGGCAGCGGCAGGTTCGGGGCCTACCCCTTCTCCACGACGGGCGCGATCGTGCTGCCCGAGGGCACCCTCGGCTACGCGCTGGAGACGCAGACGCGGCCCGTCTTCCCCGGGGCGCCCGGCAGCGAGGAGCTGCTCGTCCACGAGCTGGCCCACCAGTGGTTCGGCGACTCGGTGTCGCCGAAGTCCTGGAAGGACATGTGGCTCAACGAGGGTTTCGCGACGTACGCCGAGTGGCTGTGGTCCGAGGACCACGGCGGGCCGAGCGCGCAGCAGCACTTCGACGCCTACCTGGCCGGCGACACCGATGTCGACGCGGCGGCGGGCTCCGACTGGGACGCCTTCCCGCCGGCCGCCCCGCCGGGGCCCGAGGACATCTCCGAGCCTCCGGTGTACGGGCGCGGGGCGATGGTCCTGCAGCGGATCCGGCAGGAGGTCGGCGACGAGCGGTTCTTCGCCCTGGTGCGGGGCTGGGCCGCCGATCACCGGCACGGGAACGTGAGCACGGCCGATTTCACCGCCTACGCGCAGGAGAAGACGGGCCGCGACCTGAAGAAGGTCTGGGACGTGTGGCTGTACGGGGAGGCGCGGCCCACGGCCCCGTAGGCGACGCCCGCGCCACGTCCCCAGGCGGCCCCCGACGCGCTTACGGCTGTTGGAGCGGCTTGCGCAGGACCGTGCAGGGGCGCCCCGCCTCGCGGTCGGCGCCGTGGCGCAGGGGCACGTACCCCTGGGCCTGCCAGAACGCGAGGGCCTTGGGGTTGTTGTCGAGTACGGCGATGCGCACGCCCGAGCGGCCGGCGGCGCGGAAGCGGTCCTCGACCAGGGAGGCCAGGGTCCGGCCGTACCCCTCGCGGTGCGCGGTGGCGTCGACGAGCAGCAGCCCGATCCACGGGTCCGGGTCCTCGGAGGCCGGATCGGGGTGGTGGGCGAGGGTGGCGGCCAGGCCTACGAGGCGGCCGGCGGAGCGGGCGAGGAGGATCTCGGCGCCGTCGTGGGCGAGCTCGTCGGCGAGGGCGGCGGCGACCTGTTCGACCGTGATGCGGCCGGGGTGGGGGAAATCTCCGCTGAGCTCGAAGAACGCGTGGTTGGTCGCGTAGAGCGTGGCGATTTCGGTGAGGACCGGGCCCGGTAGGGCGCCGTCCTCGACGGGGGCGAGCGGGAGGAGGATCACCTACCGAACGGTAGCGAAGCCCCCTCCCCGGACGGCCGGGAGGGGGCTTCGGCCGGCGTGACGCCCGCGTGGCGCCGGCCGGCCGGGCTCGGCCGGCCGCCGCCACGCGTTTCATGCCCGGCGGGTCGTGCCCGGCCGGTCGCCCCGGGCCGGTCGGCCCTGGGTCGGACTCAGACGTTGACGCCGAAGTCCTGGGCGATGCCGGTCAGGCCCGAGGCGTAGCCCTGGCCGACGGCGCGGAACTTCCACTCGGCGCCGTTGCGGTAGAGCTCGCCGAAGACCATGGCGGTCTCGGTCGCCGCGTCCTCGGAGAGGTCGTAGCGGGCGATCTCGGCGCCGCCGGCCTGGTTCACGACGCGGATGTACGCGTTGCGGACCTGGCCGAAGTTCTGGCTGCGGGTCTCGGCGTCGTAGATGGAGACCGGGAAGACGATCTTGTCCACGTCGGCGGGGAGGCCGGCCAGGTTGACGTTGATGGACTCGTCGTCGCCGGAGCCCTCGCCGGTGCGGTTGTCACCGGTGTGGACGATGGTCTGGTCCGGGGTGGACTTGTTGTTGAAGAAGACGAAGTGGCCGTCGGAGACGACCTTGCCGAGCGGGGTGACCGCGATGGCGGAGGCGTCCAGGTCGAAGTCGACACCGGTCGTCGTGCGAACGTCCCAGCCGAGGCCGACGGTGACGGCCGCGAGGCCCGGGGCCTCCTTGCTGAGCGAGACGTTTCCGCCCTTGGAGAGGCTTACTGCCATGGTGACTGGTGTCCCTTCCTAGTCTCACTTGGTCTCACTTGTCGTATGACCGCGAGAGCGCCCAAGTTACCGCTGACCTCCCTAACGCGGGGAGAGGCCCGCTAGGTTCCGGCGTCGGCAAATTGCCCGGAAGGACGCACGGACGGCCGTACGTGCGGACGTGCGGACGGGCCGCCCGTCCGCACGTACGGATCGAGCGCCCTTGCGAAATACGGGTGACGGGGGCCCGCGCGGGGGCGGATCATAGGGGGCATGCCTGGTCCCTATGTCATCCGCGGTTCGGTCGTGCTCCCCGAGGGCGAGCTCGCCTGGCGCTTCTCGCGGTCCTCAGGACCGGGCGGCCAGCACGTGAACACCTCCGACTCGCGCGCGGAGCTGCTCTTCGACGTCGCGGCGACGAAGGCGCTGCCGGAGGTGTGGAAGGAGCGGGCGCTGGAGCGCCTCGCGTCCCGCCTGGTCGACGGGGTGGTGACGGTACGGGCCTCCGAGCACCGCTCCCAGCTGCGCAACCGGGAGATGGCGCTGGTCCGGCTGGCCGCGCTCCTGGCGGAGGCGACCGCGCCGCCGCCCAAGGCGCGGCGGGCGACGAAGATCCCCCGGGGGATCAACGAGCGCCGGCTGCGCGAGAAGAAGGCCCGCGGCGAGACCAAGCGGGGCCGCAACGCGCGGGACTGGTAACGCGCCCGGCGGCGTCCGCCCAGCTGCGCCCGGGGGCGCGTGGCCTGCGGCCCGTCCCGCCCCTACGGCGCCAGGTGCCGGTAGCGCCCGCGGAAGTACGTCAGCGGCGGGGAGTCCGGCGACGGCTGGGCGGCGGCCAGGACGCGGCCGATCACCAGGGTGTGGTCGCCCGCCTCGACCCGGTTCTCCGTGCGGCATTCCAGGGTGGCCAGGGCCCCCGACAGGAGCGGGGCGCCGGAGATCTCGCCCCGGGTGCGGGGGACGTCCGCGAAGAGCAGACGGTCGCTGATGCGGCCCTTCATCGCGAAGCGGCTCGCGATCTGGAGCTGGCTGTCGGCGAGTACCGATACCGCCCACAGGGGCTGCTCCGCCAGCAGGTCGTCCATCCGGGAGCCCTCGCGCAGGCTGACGAGGACCAGGGGCGGGTCCATGGACACGGACATGAAGGCGGTGGCCGTCATGCCGACGTCCTCACCGCGCGGGCCGCCGGCCCTCAGCGCGGGCTCGTGTGCGGTGATCAGACTCACGCCCGCCGCCAGTCGGGACATCGCGGCCCGGAACTCGTCGTTGCTCACCCCCTCAGGATGGGGTGTGGGCTCGGGCAGCGTTGTCGCAGGGGTCGTGTTCGGCACAGTGGGGACGCTACTGTCGCCCTCTCGCGCGGCGCATCGGGCTGAGGTCCGAGCCGCGCCCCCGCCCCTTGGCCTAGGCCCATGCGTATCGTTTGCTCCCGGGAACGCACCGGTGAGGCGTCGGCAACCGACCGGTAGAAAACCGGCCATGGACCGGTGACACGTGCACCTTTATTCATCTCATGTGACTTGAGTCACAGAGGGCAAGATTTGTTGACCCTGTGTACCTGCCGCACAGCTCACTGTGATTCAGTGGACAGGACACCGCAACGAAACGCCGATGACAAACCTGGAGTTGCTGTCGAGGTCTCGGGGAGAGCGAGCAATGGAGACCGAGTCGGAGCCGTACGTCCGTCTTGCGACCCTGCGGCAGCTACACCAAGTAGTGGCCGAGCTCAATACGGCCCGGAGCCTGGCCGACACCCTGCAGACCGTCGTGGACGGCATCGTCGTGGGCCTCGGCTACGAACTCGCCTGTGTCAACCTCGTACGCCCCGACGGTGATCTGGTCGTCGCCGCCTTCGCCGGGGATCCCGCCGCCGAAGCCCTGATCACCGGGCGGGTCGGCTCGCGCGCCTCCTGGGAGCGCCGCCTGACGATGGGCGAGAACTGGGACGGCCTGCGCTTCATCCCGCACACCGAGGGCTGGGTCCTCATGGAGGACGACGTCCCCCAGTGGCATACGGACGGCCCCGATCCGCGCTTCGAAGACGAATGGCATCCCGAGGACCGGCTCTACGCCCCCATGTACGCCTCCGGCGGCGAGCTGCTCGGCGTCGTCTCGGTGGACCGCCCGCGCAACGGGCGACGCCCCGGCGCGTGGGGCCGCGAGGCGCTCCAGATGTACGCGTTCCAGGCCGCGATTGCGATCAGCAATGCCCGCCTTCGCGCGAACATGCAGCGGGCCCTGGTCCGGCTGGAGCGCGAGCAGCAGGCCCTGCGTGCCAGCGAAGAGTCGTTCCGCCAGGCCTTCGAGTACGCGCCCAGCGGCATGGCCATCGCCGAGATGGGCGGCGACCAGCACGGGCGCCTGCTGCGCACCAACGACGCCCTGTGCCGGCTGCTCGGGCGGCCCGCCTCCGTGCTGCGCCGCTATTCCTTCTCCGACCTCGTGCACCCCGAGGACATCGGCACCCTGCTGCGCACCTCCGCCGAGGGCGGCCGCGCGGAGCTGCGCCTGGGCCGGCGCGACGGTACGTACGTCTGGGTGTCGCTGCGCAACTCCGTGGTCGCGGACGCCGCCGACGGGCCCCGGTTCCTCCTCACCCACGTCGAGGACATCGAGGAGCGCAAGCGGCACGAACTCCAGCTCGCCCACCGGGCCAGCCACGACTCGCTGACCGGCCTGCCCAACGGCGCCGAGCTGCGCGCCCGGCTCGGGGCCCGGCTGTGCCGCCGCCCGCAGTCGGTGCGCGCCACCGCCGTGGAGGCGCTGGACGCGGCTTTCGAGGGCCGGCCCGCGGCGGACGGCATCCCGGGACAGGGCACGGGCCAGGGAGCGGGCTCGGGAGCGGGCACGGGCTCCGGCGAGCACGGGTTTCGGCCCGACGGCTTCCCCGACCCCTTCGAGTTTCCCGGCGGCCCCGGGGGCTCGGCCGGTCACGGGGCCGGTCCCGCGGGGGCGGGCCCGTACGACCACCACGTGCACACGGTCGCGCCCGCGACCGACATCGACGACGGTACGAAGGGGCTCGCGGTGCTCTTCTGCGACCTCGACGGCTTCAAGTCGATCAACGACCGGTTCGGGCACCACACCGGCGACGCGGTCCTGATCGAGGTGGCCCGGCGGCTGACGACCGGGGTCAGGGACGGTGACACGGTCGCCCGGCTGGGTGGTGACGAGTTCGTCGTCCTGGCCGACGGCCTGGGCGCCGCCGACGCCGCCGACCTCGCCGTCCGCCTGCGCAACGCGATCATCCCGCCGATCCGGGTGGACGGCCGCGCGGTCCGCGTGGGAGCGAGTTTCGGCATCGGCTGGGCGAGCTGCGGGATGTCCGCGGACGAGGTCCTGCGCTCCGCCGACCAGCGGATGTACATCGAGAAGCGGTCCCGCTCCAAGGCCCACCGGCGGGCCGGGTGAGGTCGCGGGCCACCCGTGGGCGCACCTGTTCGGGGTAGGCTCGCCGCGGTCGAAAGGAGTGACCTGCGATGACGACGCCCGCGAACAACAGCCCGAACGGTGGGGCGAACCAGCCCGAGGACGACGATCCGTTCGGCTACCTCTACGCGGACGGCCAGGCCGCCGGAGCCACCCCGCCGGGCCAGCCCGGTGGGTACGGCTACCCCGGGCCCGCCGGCGGTCAGCCAGGCGGTGCGCAGCCGGGCGTGCCCCGGACCTCGTACAACCAGGTCCGCACGGTCGGTGACCGGCCCTACGGCGGCCAGCGCGGGCAGGTTCCGCCGCAGCAGCAGCCCCAGGCCTACCAGGCGCAGTACAAGGCCCCCGAGGCGCTCCAGGCGGGCGGCTACGGGGTTCCGCCGCAGCAGCAGGCCCCGCAGCCCGTCGGGCCCCACGGCGGCGGCCACGGCGGTGGCGGCGGCGGGTCCAGCCGCAAGGGCATGCTCATCGCGGCCGTCGCGGTGGTCGCCGCGGTCGCGATCGGCATCGGCGCGGCGGTGGCCTTCGGCGACAAGGACAAGGACAAGAACGACGACGCCGGGGGCAACTCCCAGGGCCAGTCGTCGGCCCCGCAGGTCCCCTCGGGCCAGCCGAGCGGTTCCCCGTCGGTGGCGCCCGAGCTGCCCAAGGGTGACGCGGGCGGCCCGGGCATGGTGATCAGCGGCGGCGCCAAGCTGGAGAACACGGTGCCGGGCGCGAAGAGCGCGAGCGGCCAGTACGTCGGCCAGTTCAACCAGCCCGGTGCTGCGGTGACCTGGACGCTGGACGTGCCCAAGGAGGGCAACTACCGGCTCTACGTGCGCTTCGGCATCCCCGGCGAGGAGGCGAACGGCACCCTCGCGGTGAACGGCAAGCCCAACGGCTCGCCGCTGAGCATGCGCAACTTCACCAACTCGCCCAAGGGCGACTGGGAGAAGGGCTGGCAGTCCACCTGGGGCCCGGTGACCCTCACCAAGGGCACCAACACGATCAAGCTGTCGTGCGAGACCGGCAACAAGTGCCAGGTCAACATCGACCAGCTGTGGATCCAGCAGGGCTGAGCGGGTGGCCGGCCTCCCAGGGGCCCGGCCCGTCTAGTGCTGTGCCGGTCGCAGCGCTAGCCGGCTGTCACCTTCACCGACCCCCGTACCTCCTCGTAGGTGCGGGGGTCGAACTCTCCCGCGGCGGGAGCCAGGACCGTGGCCGCCGAGAGGGCGACCGCGCGGGTCAGGCGGTCCGGCCAGTCCAGGCCCTCGGTGAGGGCGGAGAGCAGGCCCGCGACAGCGGAGTCGCCGGCGCCGGTGGGGTTGCCCGCCAGGATGCGGGGCGGGGTCGCTCGCCAGGCGCCCTGGGCGGTGGCGGCGAGCAGGCCGTCCGGGCCGAGCGAGGTGATCACGGCGTGGGCGCCGCGCCGGCGGGCGTCTCGGGTGGCGGGCAGCGGGTCTCGGGATCCGGTCAGCTCCGCGAGCTCGGCGGCGTTCGGTTTGATCATGTCGGGGCGGGCGGCGACCCCGCGCCGCAGGGCCTCGCCGCTGGTGTCCAGGAGCACGGGCACGCCGGCCGCGCGGGCCGCCCGTACGAGGACGGCGTAGGCGCCGACGGGGACGCCGGGGGGCAGGCTGCCGCACAGGGCCACGGCTCGGGCGCCGCCCGCGAGCAGGGCTTCGTAGCGGGAGAGGAACCCGGACCACTCGGCCGGGGTGATCAGCGGTCCCGGCTCGTTGAACTGCGTGGTGTCGCCCGAGGCCTCGTCGACGACGGCGAGGGTGCGCCGGGTGGTGCCCGCGCAGGGGACCAGCTCGTCGCGCACGCCGGGGGAGCCGGCGAGCAGCTCGCGTACGACGGCTCCCGTGCGGCCGCCCGCGAAGCCGGTCGCGGTCACCTCGTGGCCGAGCGCCGCCAGGACGCGGGCGACGTTGAGGCCCTTGCCGCCGGGGCGTTCGGCGACGTCGCTGACGCGGTGGGAGGCGTGCGCGTGCAGCCTCGGGACGCGGTAGGTGACGTCGAGCGCGGTGTTGAGCGTCACGGTCAGGATCATGGCAAGCCTCGGTCGCCTCGGTCTCGGGGTGTGCCGGGATCATGCCAGGAGGCGCCGCCGGGCGGTAGCCGGGGGAAGGAGGCGGCCGGTCCGGTGCCCGGACCGGCCGCCCCGCCCGTGATGCCTGCTCAGGGGCTGCCGTGACGCCCGCTCAGGGCGTCGGCGGCGGCTACGCCTTGACCGGGCTGGTGATCCATTCGCCGCGCCGCATGACGCCCTTGACGTCGAAGGCGGCGTCCAGGACGACGAGGTCCGCGTACTTGCCGGGCTCCAGGGAGCCGACCTGGTCGTACACGCCGATCAGCTTGGCCGGGTTGGCGGAGATCGCCTGGACCACGGACTCGACGGGGAGCTTGTCGAGGGTGACGGACCGTTTGAAGGCGGTGTCCAGGGTGAGGGTGGAGCCGGCGATGGAGCCGCCCTCGACGAGGCGGGCCACGCCCTCCTTGACCTCGACCTCCAGCGGACCGAGGTGGTAGATCCCGTCGCCGAAGCCGGCCGCGTCCATCGCGTCGGTGATCAGCGCCACGCGGTGGGCGCCCGCGTGGTGGAAGGCCAGCTCCAGCATGGCCGGGTGCAGGTGGGTGCCGTCGTTGATCAGCTCGACGGTGACCCGCTCGTCCTCCAGCAGCGCCGCGATCGGGCCCGGGGCGCGGTGTTCCAGGCCCGGCATCGCGTTGTAGAGGTGGGTGGCCACGGTCGCGCCCGCGTCGATGGCCTGGAGGGTCTGCTCGTACGTGGAGTCCGTGTGGCCGATCGCGGCGATGACCCCGTGCTCGGCCAGCAGCCGTACGGAGTCCAGGCCGCCGGGGAGCTCGGTGGCGAGAGTGAACATGCGGGCGGTGCCGTGCGAGGCGTCGATCAGCTTGCGGACCTCGGCCGGGTCGGGGTCGCGCAGGAGGTCTTCCTTGTGCGCGCCCTTGCGGCAGGCGTTGATGAACGGCCCCTCGAAGTGGATGCCCGCGATGTCGCCCTGCTGGGTCAGCTCGCGGAGCAGTCCCGCGCGGCGGGCGAGCTCGTCGAGGTCGCCGGTGACGGTGGAGGCGACCAGCGTGGTGGTGCCGTGCTCGCGGTGGGTCCGTACGCCCTTGAGGACCTCCTCGGCGGTGCCGGAGGTGAAGGAGGCGCCGCCGCCGCCGTGGTTGTGCATGTCGACGAAGCCGGGGACGATCCAGTGCCCGGACAGGTCGATGACGGCCGCGTCCTCCCGGGCGCTGCCGGCGATGCGCTCGCCTTCGACGATGAGCCGCCCGCCCTTCACGGTGCCGGTGGGCAGCACCACGTCGGCGCCGGAGAGAACGGTGCTGCGGCCCACATGTGCGCTTCCGGACATCAGGCAGGTACCTCCGTGGCGAGTAGATCCCAGGCGAGCAGCCCTGCGCCCAGGCATCCGGCGGTGTCCCCTAGGGCCGCCGGAACGATGTGGGGCAGCCGCTGGAACGTCACGCGTTCCTCCACGGCCGTCCGGAGTGGTGTGAACAAGGTTTCCCCGGCCTCGGCCAGGCCGCCACCGATGATCAGCGTGCTCGGGTCCAGCAGGGTGATCGCGGTGACCAGCCCGTCGGCGAGGGCTCCGATGGCGGCGAGCCACACCTCTTTCGCCGCGTCGTCACCGGATTCCACGGCCTTGGCGCAGTCGGCGGCGTCGGCCTCGGGGTCGCCGGAGGCGGCCGCCCAGGCGCGGCTGACGGCGGAGGCGGAGGCGAGGGTCTCCAGGCAGCCGTACTGGCCGCAGCCGCAGGCGGGGCCGCCGGGGCGGACCACGATGTGGCCGATCTCGCCCGCGTAGCCGTGCGCGCCGGCTTCGATGCGGCCCGCGATGCCGATGGCGCCGGCGATGCCGGTGCCGAGCGGGACGAACAGGAAGCGGTCGGCGCCGCGGCCCGCGCCGATGCGGCCCTCGGCGAGTCCGCCCGTGCGGACGTCGTGGCCCAGCGCGACGGGGATCCCGCCGAGGCGTCTGCCGAGCAGTTCGCGCATGGGGACGTCGCGCCAGCCCAGGTTCGCCGCGTAGACGGCGATCCCGTTCTCGGCGTCGACGATGCCGGGGACGGCGACGCCGGCTGCCGAGGCGGCCGTGCCGAAGCGCTCCCGGCCCAGGGCGAGGAGTTCGAAGGCGAAGTCCTGGATCGTCTCGACGACGGCTTCGGGGCCACGCTCGCGGCCGGTGGCCCGGCGCGCCTCGTGGAGCAGGGTGCCGTCGTCGGCGACGAGGGCGGCCTTCATCCCAGTGCCGCCCACATCGAGGGCGATGACGTGTTTCACGGGTTTCACGGGTGACAGTCTCGCGTGCTCGGAGGGGAAAGGTCTAGTCCACTGAGGAGGGATTGTTGAGCGGCCATACAAATCAGGGGCCCGGGTCGGCCCGCGGGCCCGCGGCGGGGCGGGTGTGCGGGGTTCGCGCGCACGTGTGCGGGGGGTCGCGTGCAGGGCGTGTGGACGTTTGGGGGCGGATGTTGACGAGGCGCGAAAGTGGTGTAGACCTTTATTCGAATCGTACGGAACAACCTGGGGTGGAACGAGAACTGTGAAGGCCCGAACTGTGCAGGCCCGGAACCTGAAGCTCGCCGCGTCCGGCGTCGCACTGTGCCTGACCACCGTGACGCTGACCGGCTGCGGAGCCCTGTCGGCCGTCACCGGGAACAACGAGGTCACCCTGCGGGTCGTGGCGGCCGATTACGGGGACAATCCCGAGAACTCCTCGAAGAGCTACTGGAAGGGCCTCGCCACGGCCTTCGAGAAGGACCACCCCGGCATCAAGGTCCAGGTCGACGTCTACTCCTGGTCGGAGGTCGACGCCAAGGTCGCCGCGATGGTCAAGGACGGCAAGGCCCCCGACGTCGCCCAGATCGGCGCCTACGCCGACTACGCCGCCGACGGCAAGCTCTACTCCGCCGACGAGCTGCTCTCCGTCAACACCGAGGCCGACTTCCTGGCGCCGCTCGCCGACGCCGGCAAGGTCAAGCGCGTCCAGTACGGCATGCCCTTCGTGGCCAGCACCCGGCTGATGTTCTACAACGAGAAGCTGCTCACCGACGCCGGGGTCATCGCCAAGGACGCCAAGGGCACCTGGCAGCCCAAGAGCTGGGCGGAGCTGGAAGCGGCCGCCAAGAAGCTCAAGGCGGCCGGGGTCCCGACCCCGTTCGCGCTGCCCCTGGGCCGCGAGGAGGCGCAGGCCGAGACGATGCAGTGGATGCTCGCGGGCGGCGGCGGCTACAGCGACAACGAGGAGGCGTACTCGATCGACTCCGCGGACAACGTCAAGACCTTCGAGTACCTGCGCGACAAGCTCGTCGCACCGGGCCTGACCGGCCCCGTCGAGCCGTCCAAGCTGGACCGGCAGGCCGCCTTCGACGCCTTCACGCGCGGCGAGGTCGGCATGCTCAACGGACACCCCACGCTGCTCAAGCAGGCCGCCGACAAGGGCGTGAAGTACGGCATGACCCCCATGCCGACCGCCGACGGGACCGAGCACTCCACGATGGGCGTCGCCGACTGGGTCATGGCCTTCAAGACCGGCCACAAGAAGGAGTCCGGGCAGTTCCTGGACTTCCTGTACCAGCCGGCCAACGTGACGGCCTTCACCGGCAAGTACGACCTGCTCCCCGTCACCACCAGCGGCTACCGGGAGACCGAGGCAGCCACGGGGGCCTCGTCCACGCAGCTGAAGACCTTCCTGCAGGCGCTGCCCAACGCGCGGCTGTACCCGGTGGGCAAGAAGTCCTGGGCGGGCGTGAGCGAGGACGTCAAGCAGAACATCGGCAAGAGCGTGCAGCCGGGCGGGCAGCCCGCCAAGGTCCTCGGCGACATAGCGGAGGCGGCGCGCAAGAACGACCCGCGCTGAGCGGTGGCGCCACCGCCGGCCGTCGCGGCGGGGTCGGTGGCGCCCGCGCCGGCTGTCGGTGGGCGGCGTTAATCTGGCCGTATGACGGACGAGGGGCGGCCGCCGGCCGGGCTGAGCGCCGACGAAGCGGCGGTGCTCGCCTACGAAGCCCGCACCTGGCCTGGTCCCGGCGCCAAGGAGCGGGCCATACGGGAAGGGCTGGGGATGGCCCCGGTCCGCTACTACCAGCTGCTCAACGCGCTGATGGACGACCCGAGGGCGCTGCGGCACGCGCCGGGCACCGTGAACCGCCTGCGACGCATCCGCGAAGCCCAGCGGTCGCGGCGGTAGCGGTCTCCCGCGCGCCGTAGCCGTGGCCCGGCGGGGCCGTTAGGGTCGAGCGTATGGGGAGCCATCCGCACGATCTGCCGATGCCCGTCACCGCCGCCGGACGCGAGGGACTCCAAGCCCTCCTGCACGCACCGCACCGCTCCGTCGTCGCCCTCGACTTCGACGGCACCCTCGCCGACATCGTCCCCGACCCCGACCAGGCCCGGGCCCACCCCGGAGCCGTCGCCGCGCTCTCCGCGCTCGCCCCCGAAGTGAAATCGGTCGCGGTCGTCACCGGCCGGCCGGCGGGGGTCGCCGTCCGCTACGGGGGCTTCGCCGGGGTCCCCGGCCTGGAGCACCTCGTGGTCCTCGGCCACTACGGAGCCGAGCGCTGGGACGCCGTGAGCGGCATCGTGCACGCCCCGGCCGAACATCCCGGGGTCGCGGCGGTACGGGCCGAGCTCCCGGGGTTCCTGGACGCCATCGGCGCGTGGCGCGGTACCTGGATCGAGGAGAAGGGCCGGGCGCTGGCGGTGCACACCCGCCGGGCGGAGGACCCCGCGGCGGCCTTCGCGGCCCTGCGCGAGCCGCTGGCGGGGCTGGCGGCCCGCCACGGCCTGATGGTCGAGCCGGGCCGGGCGGTCCTGGAGCTGAGGCCGCCGGGGATGGACAAGGGAGTCGCGCTGAGCGAGTACCTCGCGGAGGTGGGGGCGACGTCCGTGCTGTACGCGGGGGACGACCTGGGTGACCTCGCGGCGTACTCGGCGGTGGAGAAGCTGCGGGCGGACGGGATGCCGGGGCTGCTGGTGTGCAGCGGCTCCGCGGAGGTCCCGGAACTCGCCGCACGCGCGGACCTGACCCTGTCCGGCCCGGGCGAGGTCGTGGCCTTCCTGGCCGCCCTGGCCGCGGCGATCGCCGGTGACCCGTCTTCTTGACCCGGCCCGTCCGGCGGACGCGGGTGGGTGCGGGTGGCTGCCCTGCGGGGCCGGCCCCTCCCCACCCTTCCACCGCTCCCTGGGCTCCGCCCAGACCAGGGCCTAGCCCCGCAAGGCGTCCAGTTGGGCGGTGAGCCATTGTGCCGGGGGGAGGGACGTCGCGGCCGCGGCCAGGCGCTTCGTGCGGTCCGCGCGCTCGGCGGCCGGCATGGACAGCGCCGTGTGCAGGGCCTCCGCCGTCTGCGTCACGTCGTACGGGTTCACCGTCAGCGCGTCCTCGCGGAGTTCCCCGTACGCCCCCGCCCCCGTCGACAGCACCAGCACGCACCCCGCGTCCGACACCACGGGGATCTCCTTCGCCACCAGGTTCATGCCGTCCCGCACCGGGTTGACCAGTGCCACGTCCGCCATCCGGTACACGGCCAGTGAGCGCGCGAAGTCGTCCTCGACGGAGACCACCACCGGCTGCCAGTCCGCGGTGCCGAACTCCTCGTTGACCGAGGCCGCGAGCTCCTCCACCGACCGGGTGTACGCGCGGTACGCCTCCAGGTCCTGCCGGGACGGATACGCCGAGGCCAGGTGGACGACCCGGCCGCGCCATTCGGGGTGGACCGTCAGCAGCTCCCGGTAGGCCAGCAGGCCGCGCAGGATGTTCTTCGACAGCTCCGTGCGGTCCACGCGCACGATGGTCTTCAGGCCGCGGGTCTGCTCCCGCAGCCGCGCCAGCTTCCCGTCCACCTCCGGCCGGTGCGCCAGCGCCCGCAGCTCGTCCCCGTCCACGCCCAGCGGGAACACCGCCACCGGCGCCCCCGGCTCCGCCGAGGCCGTGAACTCCCGCGCCCACTCTCCCGTGTGGAAACCCACCTGGTCCGCCCCGAGCATCCCCCACAGCAGCTGGCCGCGGATGTCGTCCGGGAGCATGCGCAGGAAGTCGGGGGACGCCCACGGGGTGTGCGTGAAGTGGCCGATCCGCAGGTCCGGGCGCAGGTCCCGCAGCAGGCCCGGGACCAGCGCCAGGTGGTAGTCCTGGACCAGGACGCAGGCGCCCTGCGCGGCCTCCTCGGCCAGGGCCTCGGCGAACGCCCCGTTGTACGTCACGTACGAGGCCCAGCGCCGCCGGAACTCCGCGTCGAAGACCGGCTCGCGCGGGATGTCGTACAGGTGGTGGTGCAGGAACCACAGCACCGAGTTCGCGATGCCGTTGTACGCGTCGTCGTAGACCGCCGGGTCGATGTCCAGCATCCGCACGCCCGGCTCGGCCACGCCCCGCCGTACCGCCTCCCGGTCCGCGCCCGACAGCGCCGCGCAGATCCACAGCGCATCCGGCTGCTCCGCGAGGGCCGCGGAGAGGCCGGAGACGAGGCCGCCCCCGCCGCGGCGGGCACTGAGCGTGCCGTCTTCGGCGAGGGCGTACGAGAGCGGGCCGCGGTTCGCGGCGACGAGCACCTGGGAAGCCATGCGGCGAACCTAGCCCGCCCCGCGTCCGGTCAAACGTAAGTGCCCACGAGTGCGCCCGCGCCGGACCGAGACAAAGACCACGGCGCCCATTGCCCGGTGAACCGGCCTGCCGGAGGTTCCGGTCACGCCACGCGACGCCGCGCGTACTCCTCGACGTCCCGCATCGGCGGCCGCTCCTCGGTGTCCACGGCATGGGTGTGCGGGACGAAGCCGTCGGGGCCGCGCTCGAACTGCGTCAGCTCCGGCCGTACGAGGTGCCCGCGCGCGAGCCGTACCAGCGCCGTGCGGTAGATCGCCGCGGCCATCCGCCCCAGCGCCTGACCGTCCTGGTGGCGGTGCAGCCGAACGCCCACGTCCACCTGGGCCAGCGCGTCCAGCCCGACCGTGTGCAGCGCGTCCACCAGCAGGCCCAGCTCGACGCCGTAGCCGACGGGGAACGGCAGCCGCTCCAGCAGCTCGCGGCGGACGGCGTACTCGCCGCCCAGCGGCTGGACGAAGCCGGCCAGCCGGGGCCAGTGCAGATTGAGCAGGGGGCGGGCCACCAGCTCCGTGACGCGGCCGCCCTGGCCGTGGGTCTTGCCGGAGGCGAGCCCATTGAACCCGGTGCCCGGCCCGAGCCCGTCGAATTCCCCGTCGAATTCCGCGACGAGCGGGCGGTCGTACATCGCCTTGACGAATTGGATGTCCGGATCGGTCAGCAGCGGGCCGACGATCCCGGAGACGAAGGTGGCCGAGAAGTCGCGCAGATCGGCGTCGACGAAGCAGACGATGTCACCGGTGGTCGCCAGCAGCGAGCGCCACAGCACCTCGCCCTTGCCGGGCAGCGCGGGGATCCGCGGCAGGATGTCGTCGCGGTGCACCACCCGGGCGCCGGCCTTCGCCGCGAATTCCGCCGTACGGTCGGTGGAGCCCGAGTCGATCACGACCAGTTCGTCCACCAAGGGGACCGGCAGTCCGTCGATCAGATCGCGTCGGATCACCTCGACGATGTCGCCGACCGTCGCCTCCTCGTCGAGCGCCGGCAACACCACGCTCACCGTGGTCCCCGCTGCCCGCTTGGCGGAGAGCAGCTGGTCGAGCGGTCGGTCGGCTGCGGACCAGGAGCGGTCCGCCAGCCATCGCTCCACCTCTTCCAGCACCTTCAGCACTCCCTGGTTCATCCATGTTTTGGACCGAATTGTGATCCATCTCGCGGTTCGGACGGCTGTCTCAACCACCCGGGCCTTCGGTTACAGTCTTGAACAACGCGAAGGTCCACCGCATGCCGGGGGTCCCCGCGTACAAACGCCCGGGTGCGCCAAAGAGCGCGTTGCCCGGTGCCATACCGCTCATCCAGAGGGGCAGAGGGACACGGCCCGTTGAAGCCCCGGCAACCCTCCAGTCGGTTCTCGCGATCGCGTACATCAGCGACGTCAGCGAGGTCCCCGGCTAGGGAAGGTGCCAATTCCGTCTCATGGCGAAGTGCGCCATGGGGAAGATGAGGAGAAAGGGCCTCGCCATCATGGCTGCACAGTCTGTCGCAACCTCTGCCGAAACCGTTGCCGTCGTTGAAATCGGCACCGTTGGCGCCTCTGTCGATCTCGGTCCCGCCACCGGCCTTTCCTGTCGTGAGTGCGGCACCCGCTTCGAACTCGGCCCGATCTTCGCCTGCGCCGAGTGCTTCGGCCCGCTCGAAGTCTCGTACGACCTGCCCCTCGGCGACCCGGAGGCGCTGCGCGCCGCGATCGAGGCCGGCCCGAACAACATCTGGCGTTACGCGCCGCTGCTGCCCGTCCCGGCGGACGTGGCCTCCAAGCCGAGCCTGAACCCGGGCTTCACCAAGCTCGTGGACGCGGCCAACCTGGCCAAGGAGCTCGGCGTCACCGGCAAGCTGTACGTCAAGGACGACTCGGGCAACCCGACGCACTCCTTCAAGGACCGCGTCGTGGCCATTGCCGTCGAGGCCGCCCGCGCCTTCGGCTTCACCACCCTGTCCTGCTCTTCCACCGGCAACCTGGCCGGCGCCGTCGGCGCCGCGGCCGCGCGGGCCGGCTTCCGCTCCTGCGTGTTCATCCCGCACGACCTTGAGCAGGGCAAGGTCGTCATGGCCGGTGTCTACGGTGGCGACCTGGTCGGCATCGAGGGCAACTACGACGACGTCAACCGCTTCTGCTCCGAGCTCATCGGCGACCCGCTGGGCGAGGGCTGGGGCTTCGTCAACGTCAACCTGCGCCCGTACTACGGCGAGGGCTCCAAGACCCTGGCGTACGAGATCTGCGAGCAGCTCGGCTGGCAGCTGCCCGACCAGATCGTCATCCCGATCGCGTCCGGCTCCCAGCTGACGAAGATCGACAAGGGCCTGCAGGAGCTGATCAAGCTCGGCCTCGTCGAGGACAAGCCGTACAAGATCTTCGGTGCCCAGGCCGAGGGCTGCTCGCCCGTCTCCACCGCCTTCAAGGCCGGTCACGAGGTGGTCCGCCCGCAGAAGCCGAACACCATCGCCAAGTCGCTGGCCATCGGCAACCCGGCGGACGGCCCGTACGTCCTGGACATCGCGCGCCGCACCGGCGGCTTCGTCGAGGACGTCAACGACGAGCAGGTCGTCGAGGCCATCAAGATCCTCGCGCAGACCGAGGGCATCTTCGCCGAGACCGCGGGCGGCGTGACCGTCGGCGTGACGAAGAAGCTCATCGAGAACGGGCAGCTCGACCCCTCGCTGACCACCGTGATCCTCAATACCGGTGACGGCCTCAAGACCCTGGAGGCGGTGGCCGCCGACAGCGGCCAGACCGCCACCATCCGTCCGAGCCTGGACGCGTTCCGCGCCGCCGGCCTGGTCTGATCTCTCTCCCTGCACCCGGAAAGGCAGTAGCGCCATGAGCGTCAACGTCCGCATCCCCACCATCCTGCGCACCTACACCGGCGGCCAGGCCGAGGTCTCCGCCGAGGGCGCGACCCTCGCCGAGGTCATCGAGTCCCTGGAGAAGAGCCACCCGGGCATCGCCGCGCGCGTCCTGGACGACCAGGGCAAGCTGCGCCGCTTCGTGAACGTCTACGTCAACGACGACGACGTGCGCTTCGAGGGCGGGCTGCAGGCGTCCACCCCGGACGGCGCGGGCGTCTCGATCATTCCCGCCGTCGCGGGCGGCTGCTGACCCGCTGCTGCTGACGGGCAAGCGGCCGCCGATACGCGGCCGCCGGCACCCGGAACGCTGAATTGCCCCCTCCGGTAATAAACGGAGGGGGCAATTCTGCTTGGTTGGGCGCGGTAGAGTTGGGGAAGTCCCCTCCGCTGTACTTGCCCGCCGCATATGAGCGGGTCGCGTGAGGGTTGACATTGAGTCAACATGCAAGTGCGGTATGGGCCGTTGGCGTGGTTTGTCCGGCCCGAGTTGCCCTGGAATATTCCTGGTTTTCACCCTATTTCAATCTTTTGCCATGTCCAGAATTCTCGTCGGAATGACCTGTTGCAGACAGCAGCGGTGCAGATACATTCAGCCCCGGTCGAGGCGTTCCGGCGCAAGTTCTGACCCGGGACCGCGAAGTGCGGTCCTGCGCAAGGGCCAGTAATAGGGGAGTTAGGCATGGCTCAGGGCACCGTCAAGTGGTTCAACGCGGAGAAGGGCTACGGCTTCATCGCGGTCGACGGTGGTGCGGATGTGTTCGTCCACTACAGCGCCATCCAGATGGACGGGTACCGCACCCTTGAAGAGGGTCAGCGGGTCGAGTTCGAGATCTCGCAGGGCCAGAAGGGTCCGCAGGCGGACATGGTCAAGCTCGCCGCCGGCTAGTCCGACCGCGATCGACCACCGACACGTACCGCGGCCACGCACGGAGGCCGCGTACGACGGACAACGGCATGCATACGAGGGGCCCACATCCTGGACACGGGATGCGGGCCCCTCGTGCGTGGGGCGGCCGCGGCCCTTGTCCCGCCTGGGTATTCATCAGGGTTTCCCCAAAGCCGCTTGCACTCGGGGGTGCCGAGTGCTAATCATTGGCGTTAGCACTCTCCTGGTGAGAGTGCTACTAAACGAGGACCGGGTCGGTGAGGCCCGCAGGGTCCGGTGGGAAGGAACCGCCGGGCACGCAGGCCGTCCGTCGCGGGCGCGGGCGCGGTCCGGGAGCAATCCACCGCTGTCCGGGAGGACCACTTCAGATGGCCAAGATCATTGCGTTCGACGAGGAGGCCCGGCGCGGCCTCGAGCGTGGGATGAACCAGCTCGCCGACGCCGTCAAGGTCACCCTTGGCCCCAAGGGTCGCAACGTCGTCCTTGAGAAGAAGTGGGGCGCCCCCACGATCACCAACGATGGTGTCTCCATCGCCAAGGAGATCGAGCTCGAGGACCCGTACGAGAAGATCGGCGCCGAGCTGGTCAAGGAAGTCGCCAAGAAGACGGACGACGTCGCCGGCGACGGTACGACCACCGCCACCGTTCTCGCCCAGGCGCTCGTGCGCGAGGGCCTGCGCAACGTGGCCGCCGGTGCGAACCCGATGGCCCTCAAGCGAGGCATCGAGAAGGCCGTCGAGGCCGTCTCCGCCGCCCTGCTCGACCAGGCCAAGGACGTGGAGACCAAGGAGCAGATCGCTTCTACGGCCTCCATCTCCGCCGCCGACACCCAGATCGGCGAGCTCATCGCCGAGGCCATGGACAAGGTCGGCAAGGAAGGCGTCATCACGGTCGAGGAGTCCCAGACCTTCGGGCTGGAGCTCGAGCTCACCGAGGGCATGCGCTTCGACAAGGGCTACATCTCGGCGTACTTCGCCACCGACATGGAGCGCATGGAGTCGTCCCTCGACGACCCGTACATCCTGATCGTCAACTCGAAGATCGGCTCGGTCAAGGACCTGCTGCCGCTCCTCGAGAAGGTCATGCAGTCCGGCAAGCCGCTGCTGATCATCGCCGAGGACGTCGAGGGCGAGGCCCTGTCGACCCTGGTCGTCAACAAGATCCGCGGCACCTTCAAGTCCGTCGCCGTCAAGGCCCCGGGCTTCGGCGACCGCCGCAAGGCCATGCTCGGCGACATCGCCATCCTCACGGGCGGCACGGTCATCTCCGAGGAGGTCGGCCTCAAGCTCGAGAACGCCGGTATCGACCTGCTCGGCCACGCCCGCAAGGTCGTCATCACCAAGGACGAGACCACCATCGTCGACGGTGCCGGTGACAGCGACCAGGTCGCCGGTCGCGTGAACCAGATCCGCGCCGAGATCGAGAGCTCCGACTCGGACTACGACCGCGAGAAGCTCCAGGAGCGCCTCGCGAAGCTGGCCGGCGGCGTGGCCGTCATCAAGGCCGGCGCCGCGACCGAGGTCGAGCTCAAGGAGCGCAAGCACCGCATCGAGGACGCCGTTCGCAACGCGAAGGCGGCCGTCGAAGAGGGCATCGTCGCCGGTGGCGGCGTGGCCCTGCTGCAGGCCTCCGCGGTCTTCGAGAAGCTCGAGCTCACGGGCGACGAGGCGACCGGCGCCAACGCCGTGCGCCTGGCCCTGGAGGCCCCGCTCAAGCAGATCGCCGTCAACGGTGGTCTCGAGGGTGGCGTCGTCGTGGAGAAGGTCCGCAACCTGCAGATCGGTTGGGGCCTGAACGCCGCGACCGGCGAGTACGTCGACATGATCGCCGCGGGCATCATCGACCCGGCGAAGGTCACCCGCTCTGCCCTGCAGAACGCGGCGTCGATCGCGGCCCTCTTCCTCACCACCGAGGCCGTCATCGCCGACAAGCCCGAGAAGGCCGGCGCCGGCGCCGGCGGCGGCATGCCGGGCGGTGACATGGACTTCTGATCGGCCCCGGCTGATCGGCTGTTCTCGTACCGAGGGCGGCACCCCTTCTCCACGAAGGGGTGCCGCCCTCGGGCGTTCGGCGGGGTGGTCTTCCTGCCCGGCCCATGGGACGCATCGCCGCGGATCGGCCGGGTTTGGTTGACTGCTGGCATGACTGAGCCGTTCGTCAAGATCTGCGGTCTGAAGACCGCGCGTGACATCGACACCGCCGTGGAGGCCGGAGCCGATGCCGTGGGGTTCATCCTCGCCGCCGGCACCGTGCGCACGATCGATGCCGCCGCCGCGCGGGAGCTGGCCGCGCGCGTGCCCGCCGGGGTGCTCACCGTCGGGGTGTTCCGGGGGCAGTCGGTGGACGAGGTCCGGCGGCTCGCCGAGGAGAGCGGGGTGCGCGCCGTACAGCTGCACGGGGACGAGGGGCCCGAGTACTACGAGGAGCTGCGCGCGGAGGGCCGGACGCTGATCCGGGCCACGGCCCGCGCGGTGCCCGCCGTGGGGGAGTACGGGGAGGACCTGCTGCTGATCGACGCCCCCGACGCAGGCTCCGGCAAGCCGTGGAACTGGGGATCACCGGATTTCACCGCGCCGCGCGGCCGGTGGCTGCTGGCGGGCGGGTTGAACCCGGGGAACGTGCGCGAGGCCCTGTCGGTCACCGGGGCGTGGGGCGTGGACGTGTCCAGCGGGGTGGAGCGGGAGCGCGGGGTCAAGTCCCCGGAGCTGATCCGTGCCTTCATCGCGGCGGCCCGGGGTGCGGGCGGCTGAGGGGCTGAAGGGCGGCCGGCCGGCGGTGCGGTGTCGCCGGGGTGGTTCGGCTGCGCCGTCCGGCCGCTCGCGGGAGGTGTCGCCGGGGGCCGGGACCCGGGGGGTGGTCGGCTGGCCGACGGCCACGAACGCCGACATCGAAAGGTGGTACCCGGTGAACCGAGCACGGTTCCTCGCCGCGGTCGTCCCGTCCCTGCTGGTGGCTGCGCTCGGGGGCGCCGCCGCGACCGCGTCGGCCGAGGCCGCGCCGCTGCCGAGGCCCGAGCAGCAGGTCCCGCACTGCTTCGACTCCGACGGCGTCGACGTCAACGAGCTCCTCGGCCTGAAGGAGCGGATCATCGGACCGCCCTCCTGCCGCGAGACCTACGCCAAGGAGAAATGGGTCAGGACCGCGCCGGCGTGGGTCACGGCGCCGAGCGCCGAGAAGGCCGTCTATCCGGAGGGCTACACGCCGTCCCGTCCCGATCCGATCGACGACTTCGACTCCAAGTTCGTCAGTGCCACTTACATCAACGACATGGGCACACCGCGGGAGCGGAGCTTCACGTACGAGAAGAAGCGGGTCCTGCACACCGGTTTCGTCGGCACCGACGGTCTCCCGTTCTCGGTCGTCGCCTCGCCCCCGCTCAAGGCGCTGCCCCTCGGGCCGCACACCAACACCGTCCTGTTCACCCTGAAGGAGCAGCACTGCGACGGCTTCGGGACGGTCGAGGCGGAGAACTGCCTGCCGGCCGGCACCTTCGCGTACTCGACCGACACCCCCTTCACGGTGGTCCCGAGGCCGGCCGGCTGACCACCGGCTGACCATCGCCGACCGCCGGCCGACCGCCTGCTGGGAGGGGCGGCCGGGCGTCAGGCCAGCGAGTCGATCCAGCGCTCCAGCCGGCGTCCCTCCGTGGCCATCAACTCCGGGTCGCGGAAGGTGTTGGTGAGCAGCGAGATGCCCTGGTACGAAGCGATCAGGGCGACCGCGAGCTCACGTGCGTCGGCGGCCCGGCCCAGTGCGTGGAACTGCTGCTCGGCCCAGTCGAGCAGCACCCGCATGACCTTGGCGAGGGTCTGGTCGAGGCCGTCGTCGCGCTTGTCGAGCTCGGAGGCGAGCGTGCCGGTGGGGCAGCCGTAGCGGGCGGTGACCTCGCGCTGCTCCACCCAGCCGGCGAGGAGGGCCTTCAGGCGGTCCTGGGGGGTCGGGAGCGCGTCGAGGGCGGTGATCAGGCCCGCGAGGGTCTGCGCGTGGGCGTCGATGGCCGCCTCGACCAGCTGGTCCTTGGTCTTGAAGTAGTAGTAGACGTTGCCGAGCGGGACGTCGGCCGCGCGCGCGATGTCGGCGATCGTCGTCTTCTCCATGCCCTGTTCGTGCAGGACTTGGGCCGCTGCCGCGGCGAGCCGTTCGCGCTTGCCCCCGCGCCTGGCCTTCGGGCGGGACGGCTCGGCGGGGCGGGACGGCTCTGTGGCTGCGGATTCTGAGTAAGTCACCTGACTAAGTGTAGACGGGCGCCGCCCGGCGGGCTATGGTCGTCGCAGGAGTTAGCCAGTTGGCTAACTAAAAACCGACGGGCGGGGAGCCTTTCATGATCGTCATCACGGGTGCGACCGGAAACGTCGGCAGCGAGCTCGTACGGGTCCTCGCGGCGGCGGGGGAGCAGGTCACGGCCGTCTCCCGCCGGACGCCGGAGCACGCCCTGCCGGCCGGCGTCCGCCACCACCGGGCCGACCTCGCCGACCCGCAGAGCCTGCGGCCCGCGCTCGACGGCGCCGAGGCCCTGTTCCTGCTCGTCGCCGGCGAGGACCCGCGGGCGCTCCTCGATCTGGCCGCGGCAGGCGGCGTACGCAGGGTCGTGCTGATGTCCTCCCAGGGGGTCGGGACCCGGCCCGAGCAGTACCGCCACCCGGCCGCCTTCGAGGAGGCCGTCCGCCGGTCGGGCCTGGAGTGGACGATCCTGCGCTCGGGCGGGCTCGACTCCAACGCCTTCGCCTGGGCCGAGTCGATCCGTACCCACCGCACGGCGGCCGCGCCCTTCGGGGACGTCGCCCTGCCCACGGTCGACCCGGTGGACGTGGCCGAGGTCGCGGCGGCCGTGCTGCGCGGCGGGGGGCACGCGGGAGCGGTGTACGACCTGACCGGGCCGGTCCTGGTCACGCCGCGCGAGCGGGCCGAGGCGATCGCGGGGGCGATCGGCGAGCCGGTGCGGTTCGTGGAGCAGAGCCCCGAGGAGGCCCGCGCGCAGATGCTGACCTTCATGCCCGAGCCGGCGGTCGAGGGGACCCTGTCGATCCTGGGCGCGCCCGTCGCCGCCGAGCTGGCGGTGAGCCCCGCCGTCGAACTGATCCTGGGCCGCGCCCCGCGGCCGTTCGCCGCCTGGGCGGACCGCATGGCCCCGGCCTTCCGCTGACCGGCCGCGTACCCGGCCCCGGTCCCTCCCGCGCCCGGCTCCGCCGTCCGAAGCGTCACCGTCAACTCCCAGGAGGAGCAGCAGCCATGCCCGTACAGCCCGTACTCGACTCGACGATCCACTACCGGGAGGCCGGAGCCGGAGCCGGAGCCGGCGTGCCCGTGGTCTTCCTGCACGGAAACCCCACCTCCTCCCACCTCTGGCGGGAGGTCCTTCCCGCCGTCGGGGGCCCCGGCCGGCTGCTCGCGCCGGACCTGATCGGCATGGGGGAGTCGGGCAAGCCGGCCATCGACTACACCTTCGACGACCACTCCCGCTACCTCGACGCCTGGATCGAAGCCCTCGGCCTCGGCGAAGTGGTGCTCGTCGGGCACGACTGGGGCGGTGCGCTCGCCTTCGACTGGGCAGCCCGGCATCCGGGGCGGGTACGCGGGATCGCGTTCACCGAAACCATCGTCAAGCCGATGAGCTGGGAGGAGTTCCCCGAAGGCGGCCGCGGGCTGTTCCGGGCGATCAAGACGCCCGGCGTCGGCGAAGCCATGATCCTCGACGAGAACGCCTTCATAGAGCAGGGGCTGCCCGGCAGCGTCGCCGTCCCGCTCGACCCGCGCGACCTGGACGCGTACCGGGCCCCGTACCCGACGCGGGAGAGCCGGCGCCCGCTGCTCCGGTGGGCGCGGTCGATGCCGCTGGGCGGGGAGCCCGCAGAGGTGGTGGCCCGCGTGGCGGCGTACGGCGACTGGCTGGCGGCGAGTCCGGAGGTGCCCAAGCTGCTGGCGACCTTCGCGCCGGGACCCGGGGCCATGACGGGACCGGAGACCGTCGACTGGTGTGCGGCGAACATCGCGGGCCTGGAGCTCGCTCGGCACGACGACGTGGCCGCCGGGCACCACACGCCCGAGGACCACCCGCTGCTGATCGCGGCGGCGGTGGGGGAGCGGGCCGAGCGGCACGGGCTGTGGAGTTGATCCGGCTGCCGGGGTGGAGCGGGCCGCCGGGGTGGAGCGGGCCTTCGGGGTGGAGCCGGCCGCCGGGGTGGAGCGGGCCTTCGGGGTGGAGCCGGCCGTCGAGAACAGGGCGAAGGGCGGGCAGCGCGGGTCTTCGGTCCCTCCGGAGGCGGACGTAGGTCCCTGTCGGCGGGCCTTCCGCCCCGGCGAGACTTCGGGGATGGACACCCTGGACTCGATGATCGTCAGCGCGAACGATCACCTCTGGACCTACCTGCTGATTCCGCTGGTGGTCGGTGCCGGCCTGTACTTCACGGTCCGGTCCCGGGGTGTGCGGCTGCGCCTGCTCCCGGAGATGTTCCGGGTGCTGACGGAGAAGACCCCGCCGCGCTCGGACGGCCGCAAGCAGGTCTCGTCCTTCGGCGCCTTCACGATCTCCGCCGCCGCACGCGTCGGCACCGGCAACATCGCCGGCGTCGCCACCGCCATCACCCTGGGCGGCGCGGGCGCCGTCTTCTGGATGTGGATGATGGCGCTGATCGGCGCCGCCTCCGCCTTCGTCGAGTCGGCGCTCGCCCAGCTCTACAAGGTGCGGGGCTCCACCGGCGCCTACCGGGGCGGTCCGGCGTACTACATGCAGCGCGCGCTCGGCAAACGCTGGCTCGGGGTGCTCTTCGCGGTGACGATCACCCTCACCTTCGGCTTCGTCTTCAACGCGGTGCAGGCCAACACCATCACCGCCGTCGCCTCCGGCTCGCTGGCGGACGCGGACGGGGCGAACTGGTTCGGGCCCTCGCTCGGCGTGCTGCTGGCCGCCCTGCTGGGCCTGGCCGTCTTCGGCGGCGTCAAGCGGATCTCCTCCGTCACCACCGTCCTGGTGCCGGTGATGGCGATCGTCTACCTGCTGCTGGGCGCGGCGGTGGTCCTCCTGAACATCACCGAGTTCCCCCGGGTGATCGCGGACATCGTCGGAGGCGCCTTCGGCTTCCGCGAGCTGGGTGCCGGCGGCATCGGCGCGGCACTCCAGCAGGGCATCCGGCGCGGCATGTTCTCCAACGAGGCGGGCCTCGGCTCGGCCCCGAACGCGGGCGCCGCCGCCGAGGTCTCGCACCCGGTCAAGCAGGGCCTCGTACAGTCCCTGGGCGTCTTCTTCGACACGCTCCTGGTGTGCACGATGACGGCCTTCATCGTCCTCGTCACCAACCCGGAGCTGTCCGGCCGCCAGGGCGCGGACCTGACCCAGACGGCGCTGAGCGACACGCTCGGCGGGTGGGCCGGCCACCTGCTCACGGTCGTGGTCTTCATGCTCGCCTTCAGCAGCATGATCGGGAACTACTACTACGGCGAGACGAACATCCAGTTCATCACCCGCAAGCGGTGGGTCCTGCCCGGGTACCGCGCGCTGGTCCTGGGCGCGGTCGTGCTGGGCTCGCTCGGCTCGGTGTCGGTCGTCTGGAACCTGGCGGACGTGTTCATGGGCCTCATGGCCCTGATCAACCTCGCGGCGATCATCCCGCTGTCGGCGATCGCGTTCCGCCTCCTGGACGACTACCTCGCCCAGCGCCGGGCGGGCCTGGAGCCGGTGTTCACCCGCGACCGCATGCCGGACCTGAAGGGCGTCCAGTGCTGGGATCCGATCCGCACGACGGTCCCGTCGGCGGCGGCTCCCGAGCGGGTGTAGTCAGCGCCGCGCCAAGGCGGCGATCTCCTCTTCGGAGATCGGCGGGTGACCGCCCGCGCTCATTGCCGAAGTCGCCGGGAGCCCTCATTGATCCCAGGGCTGCTCCTAGGGGGCATTTCAGGGGTCGGCACCCGATGCGACTCGGGGTGTCGGGCCCGTAGCTTCGTGGTCATGACCACACCGCGAACCGCCTTCATCGCAGCCCCCGTTCTGATGGGCGCCTATGGCGTCATCCGCATCATCGACGGTCTCGACGGCAGCCGCGGGCCGGGCTTCGCGTGGAGCCTCGGGCACCTGTGCTTCCTCGGCGCGCTCGTCTACTTCGTCCAGGGCTTCGCCGCGATGCGCACGATGGCCGGCCGCAACCGGCTGTCCACCGTGGGCCTGTGGACCGGCACGGCGGGGGCCATAGCCGTCGGCGGGCAGTTCGCCATCGACCTCGTGGTCGGGTTCCTTTCGGCGGACCGGGGCGCCATGGAGGTGCTGTTCGCCCGGGTCCAGGAGATACCCGGCATGCTCCCCGTGTTCTACGACTTCGGCCCGATGCTGTTCTTCGTCGGCCAGCTGATCCTGGTCTCCCAGCTCGCCGCGCGCCGCATCCTCAAGCCGTGGGCCCCGGTCCTGGTCCTCATCGACACCACCCTGCCCTTCGCCGACAAGGACCTCATACCGCTCGGAGCCGTACTCCTCCTGGTCTCCCTCGCACCGCTCTACCGCGGCCGCCCGGCTGCCGATCCGGTCGGCCCGGTCGCTTCCGCCTCCGCTGCGGCGAAGGTGCTGGTCTAGGACCGGGCAGGTCCGGGCGATCACGCTGTTCGTCGGGGTGCGAGGCCGGCAGCGTCTCGGCCACGGTGATCTGTTCGCCGTCCGCCCATCACCAGGTCTTCGGGGCCCGGACCACGCTGACGAGGAACCAGGTCGTCATCCTGCACCAGCCCTGCCCCAACGGTGAGGTACCCACTGGTGGAGGAGGGCGGGGTCAAGCGCAAGGAGTGGTCATCCAGAGTTCACTCCAGAGCCTCAACACGTGGGAGGTCAGGTACTGGAACAACTCCGGGGCGACCCACACGGTGGAGCCCTTCGTCGTCTGCTCGGCCGCTCCCCACCATCAGGTCCCCGGACGGCCGGGCTCGGTGGGGAAGTTCCACGGTGTCGGAACCTCGTGGGTCGGGTGTCCGGCGGGACAGCAGGTTACCGGTGGTGGAGGGTACAGCGAGAACTCCGAGTTCATCCTGACGACCTTCGAGAACAACGGCTGGCGGGCCAGCGTCGCCAACGAATCAGCGGACTTCCAGCAGGTGAACGCGTTCGCGGTATGCACGGCAGCTAGGACGCCGGTGACCGTCCGCCTCTTGACTCCTTGAGCGGGCGGGCGGCCCGGCCGGCGCCGCATCGCCTGTTGCCTCACGGGCCGGCCGGCCGGACGCGCTAGCCGAGGGCGGCCACGAAGGCGGACCACGCCGGGGCACCGAAGGCGAGGTGGGGGCCGTCGGGGACCTTGGAGTCGCGGACGGGGACGATGCCGGGGTGGCCGTCGGCGACTTCGACGCAGCTGCCGCCGCTGCCGTCGCTGCCGTCGCTGTGGGTGGACTTGCGCCAGGTGGCCATCTCCAGACAGTCACCGCCGCTTCCGCCGCTGTAGCTGGACTTGTGCCAAGTGGCCGCCGACAGGTCGTACTCAGGCTGGTGCGTCATGCTCGTAACCCTCCGCCACGTACTCGATCATGGCCGGCGACTTGTCTGGGGAGAGCGCGTTGGCCGTGAGCAGATCGTAGGTCAGGGAGTGCCGGGCGACCTCGGCCGGATCGTCCAACAGCAGTCCTGTTCCATTGCCTTGAACGTAAGCGAGCGGGGGAGCATCCTCGAAGCCCATCAGCTTGAGAGAACCCTCTGGGGCGTGTATCGAAAGTGTCGACGGGCCGGGCGAGGTGATGTCCAGGTCCGGCCCGTCTGTTTGCAGCTAGAGGTCGAGCTGGTGCTGGTGCGTCGTGTGCGTGGGTGTGTAGCCGAGACTGTCGTTGATGTGTCTCATGGGCCTGTTGCTGTCGGCGGTGTCGGTCAGGAGGCCACCGAGGCCCGGATAGTGCCCATGGGCCTGTCGGATCGACTCGGCCTTCATCCGTCGGCCAAGGCCGTGTCCACGGTGCTCGGGCCGCACGCCGGTGCCGTAGTGCTGGCCATCACCTGTGCCGTTGCCGGGAATGACGAGTTCTGTGAATCCGGCGATCGAGCCGTTGGAGGTGTCGATGGCGACGACGGTGTGCAGCTGGTCGCCGCGCCGTTCGACGGCCTTCGCCGCGGCCCGGACCCGGTCCACGTCCCACGTCACGGTGCCGTAGTCGGTGTCTTCCATGGGCATGTCGTCCATGGCGCGACGTGAGGCGGCAAACGTTTGGGCGAGGTCGTCGGGGACAGCTCCCTGCCATGCCGCCAGCCGGTAGCCGGGATGCGAATGCTCGATGATCTCGGCGAGGGCGGTGGTGTCCACATCGGCCAGTGGCAAGCGGGAGAACCTCAGGGTGAGCACCTTACGAAAACCGCGCGCCACCAGGAACTGGTCGCCGGGCGATCCGGCCTCGGCCTGCGCAATGACGCAGCGGCGGGCGTTGTCCCGGGCGGCGGCCACGGCGGCGTCGAGGAGCTGCGAGCCGACGTGCTGGCCTCGCTCCGCCGGATGGACCTGGAGGGTCAGTTCGGCCAGGTGCTCCTGTCCGGGACTGTTGAACAGGCGCAGAAAGGCGGTTCCGATGGGGATGGAATCGGCGTCGGACGCCAGCCATGCGAGGCGCCGGCTGTTCGGGCCGTGAGCGGGGTCGGTCAGTGGGGTGATGCGAGACGACAAGGTGTCTCCGTCGTGAGGAAGTGGCAAAGGTCAGTACGCGGACTCAACTGCTGGGCACTCCTGCACATGTGCTCCACACCTCCTCGTCGACAGCGCCGGTCCGGAACAACCGGGACGGCTGGGAGAACCTAGCTGGCCCATCGGTTCCTCGGCAAAGGGTTAACGAAAGACCGGTGCGAGCGTGCGGCCACGGCCACTCATTGGTGGCCGCGACCAGCACGGTTGCCTCATAGCGGACCGCCAGCTTGTCGTACCTCGTGGCCACGGCCCGGTGGCGCTTGAGGCGATTGATGTCGCACTCGACCGCATGCCGATCTCGATAGTCGATCTTGTCGAACTTCGGCGGACGGCCACCGCGCGAGCCGCGCTTCTTGCGGTTGAGGGCCTGGTCGGCCTTGTCCGGGATGGTGCAGCGGATGCCGCGTTTGCGCAGGTAGGCGCGGTTCTTGCGGGAGGCGTATGCCTTGTCGGCGCGGACCCGGTTGGGCCGGGTCCGCGGCCGGCCCGCACCAGTGCGGGCGACGCGGATTTTGTTCAGGACCGGCTCGAATTGCGGGGAGTCGCCGCGCTGTCCGGCGGTGATCACAATCGACATGGGCTTCTGCTCTTGCTCGACGGCCAGGTGGAGCTTGGTGGTCAGGCCGCCGCGCGAGCGGCCAAGGCCATGGTCGTCCGGCTCGACGGTGACGCCGCCGGGCGGCTCGACCTGCAAGTCCCCCTTTCACCGACACCCACGCGAACCGCAAGACCGCCGTCCTGGGCTGGTCGCAGGGCGGCGGCGCGGCGGCGTTCATCGCCCAGAACTACCGCTCGTACACCCCGGAGACCCAGCTGGTCGGCATCGCGGCGCTGGCGCCGGCGGCCAACCTGGGACCGGACTTCACGGGCCTGGTGCTGCCCGGCCCGACCGATGCCACCTCGGCCGCCCACAACGCGGCGCTGCGCATCAACGTCTACCGGGGCTTCCTCGCTGCCTACCCCGAGCTGAAGGCCGAGGACGTGCTGAAGCCGGCCGGCCTGGAGGCGCTCAGAGGCGACGGGGTGGCGTGCATCGAGCACTTCTCCGACGTGATCCAGAACAACGTGGGCAACGTCGGGCAGCTCGACACGCTGTTCCAGCCGCTTTCGGAGGTGCCGGAGGTCTGGCACCAGCACTTCCGCGAGAACACGGCGGGCCTGGTCGCCGCGGTGGCGCCGGTGCTGGTGATGCAGGGGACGGCGGACACCGTCATCAACCCGAACTCGACCGACGAGTACGTCGCGCGGGCCTGCAGCTTCGACGACGCGGTGGTGCAGTACACGAAGTACCAGGGCGCGACGCACCAGACGATCCCCAACGTCGCGGAGCAGGAGTACCTGGGCTGGATCGCGGACCGCTTCGCGGGCCGGCCGGCTCCGTCCAACTGCGCCTGATGCGGCGTGATGCGGCGTGATGCGGCGTGACGTGATGTGACGTGAGGCAGTGAAGGCTCCCGGCCGGTGTGGTCCACCGGCCGGGAGCCTTCTTCCGTCAGGCCAGGGCCGGTTCCTTCGTGCGCTCCGGGTGGGCGGCTTCCGCCGGCTCGGTGTCCGGGTCGGTGTTGAAGTCGGCCAGCATCTGACGCGTGAAGCCGAAGAAGTACGTGGCGAGGAAGCCGACGAGGTAGCCGACGGCCAGGCCGCCCGCGTAGATCGCGATGGTCATCCCCATGCCCGACTTGCCGTCCAGCAGCGGGAAGAGGGCCCAGCCCGAGGGGCCGATGGCGTTGGAGCCGAAGGCGGTGCCCAACTGGTTGAAGAGGCCGACGAAGGCTCCCCCGGCCGCGCCGCCGACGCACGCGGTGATGAAGGGTCGGCCCAGGGGGAGGGAGACGCCGTAGATCAGCGGTTCGCCGACGCCCAGGAAGCCGGCCGGGAGGGCGGACTTGATCGTGGTGCGGATCGAGCGGTTGCGCGGGAGGCGGTAGTAGACGGCGATGGCCGCGCCGACCTGGCCCGCGCCCGCCATGGCGAGGATGGGCAGGAGGACGGTGTAGCCGGTCTGCTCGATCAGGGTGGTGTGGATGGGGATCAGGGCCTGGTGCAGGCCCAGCATGACCAGCGGGAGGAAGAGGCCGCCGAGGACCAGGCCCGCGAAGGCGCCGCCGGTGGCGAGGAGCCACGTGGCGAACGTACCGATGGCGCTGGAGACCTCACCGGCGACGAACATCAGGCCGAAGATGGTGACCAGGCCGGAGATCAGGACGGTGAGGGTGGGGGTGACGAGGACGTCCAGCGCCTCCGGGACCCACTTGCGGCACCACTTCTCCACCTGGACCGCGAGCAGCGCGGCCGCCAGGGCGCCGAGTACGCCGCCCTGGCCGGGGGAGAGCTGCTGGCCGAAGGCGTCGATCTTGGTGACGCCCGGGAAGACGATGATCGCGGCGACGGCGCCGCCGAGGATCGCGGTGCCGCCGAACTCCTTGGCGGTGTTGTAGCCGACGAAGACCGCGATCAGGGACATGAACCCGGTGGCCGTGGCGGCGAGCGCCGGGACGACCGCGGGCAGCCAGCCCATGTTCGTCATGAAGCCGCCCAGGCCCGCGATGATGCCGCAGCCGATCAGGGCCGGGATCAGCGGGACGAAGATGTTCGCGACGCGGCGCAGGACCAGCTTGAAGGGGGTGGCGTTCCTCGCCTTCCGGGCGTCCTTGATGGCCGCGCCCTGGGCGGCGAGTTCGTCGGCGGTGACGGTGTGGCCGGGGGCCCCGGGGGCCCCGGCCACCGGGGCGGCCGAGCGGCCCTCCGCGACCAGGGCCTCGAACTCGGGCGTCACGCGGGCGACGGTGCCCGGTCCCAGCACGATCTGGTAGGTGTCGTCCTCGACGACGCCCATCACGGCGGGCACGGCCTTCAGGGCCTCGTCCTGGACCAGGGAGCGGTCGCGCAGGGTGATGCGCAGCCGGGTCATGCAGTGCGCGATGGAGAGGACGTTGTCCGGGCCGCCGACCAGAGGAAGGATCGCGGCGGCTGTGGCGCGGTTCTTGTCAGTGGACATCGTGGTGTTCGCCTTGCTGCTCGGGGTCGGCGGGGGTCAGCGGGTGGTCTGGGCGAGGGCGGCCCGGAGGTGGCCCTGGGAGGCGGTGAGCAGTTCGGCGGCCGTCGGGCCGTCGACGCCGCCGAGGATGACGAGGATGGCCTGCTTGACCTCGCCGCCGGCGGCGGTGAGCGCGGCCTCGATCTCCTCGTCGGGGGCCCCGGTGGCGAGCGAGACGATGCGGCGGGCGCGGGCGCGCAGCTTCTCGTTGGAGGAGCGCATGTCGACCATCAGGTTTCCGTACGTCTTGCCGAGCCGGATCATCGTGACGGTGGAGATGAGGTTGAGGACGAGCTTCTGCGCGGTGCCGGCCTTCAAGCGGGTGGAGCCGGTGAGGAGTTCGGGGCCGACGACGACCTCGATGCCGTGGTCGGCGGCCGCGGCGAGCGCGGAGCCGGCGTTGCAGGACAGGCCGACGGTGAGCGCGCCGCGGCCGCGGGCGAACTCGACGGCGCCGATCGCGTACGGGGTGCGGCCGGAGGCGGAGATCCCGATGACGGTGTCGTCGGCGGTCAGGGCCAGCGCGGTCAGGTCCTCGGCGGCCAGTTCCCTGGAGTCCTCGGCGCCTTCGACGGCCTTGACCATGGCGGAGGGGCCGCCCGCGATCAGGCCGACGACCTCGCGGGGGTCGGTGTTGAAGGTGGGCGGGCACTCGCTGGCGTCCAGTACGCCCATCCGGCCGGCGGTGCCGGCTCCCGCGTAGACCAGGCGCCCGCCGCGGGCCATCCGCTCGGCGATCCCGTCGATGGCGGCGGCGATCTCCTCCAGCCGGCCGGCGACGGCGGCGGGGACGGTGGCGTCCTCGGCGTTCATGAGACGGGCGATCTCAAGGGTGGACAGCCGGTCGATCTCGGCCAGCTCGGGGCGGAAGGCCTCGGTGGTCAAGGTGGCGAGCTGGGCGCGGAGTTCGGTGTACGCGGTCATGAGTGGGGGCTCCTGAACTGCTAGCGGGTGGTGCTGCTGCGCTTGGCCGTGGGTACGGGGGTGTGGTGCCGGGGCGCGAGCGCCTCGTACGAGGCCGCGAGCGCGGGCGCGGCGGTCTCGTACGTCTGCTGAGCGACGCCGACGAAGAGGCAGTCGACGACGAGCAGCTGGCTGGTCCGGCTCGACATGGCGGCCGGGCGCAGCTGGGTCTCGCGGGCCGCGGAGGTGGCCAGTACGAGGTCGGCGTAGTGGGCGACGGGGGCGTTCGGGCGGCCGGTGAGCGCGAGGGTGGTGGCGCCGCGCTCGAAGGCGATCCGCAGGGGCTCGATGACGTCGCCGGTGCCGCCGGAGTAGGTGATGGCGACGGCCACGTCGCCGGGGCGGAGCAGGACGGCGTTGGTGACGGCCAGGTGCGGGTCGTTGTGCGCGTGGGCGATGAGGCCGATGCGCTGCAGCTTCTGGGCGAGGTCCTGGGCGACGAGGCCGGAGGCTCCGACGCCGTAGATCTCGATGCGGCGGGCGCCCGCGAGGGCGGTGACGGCCGTGCCGAGGGTGGCGACGTCGAGGCCGGCGGCGGTGTCGGCGAGGGTCTGCGCCTCCTCGTGGGCCAGCTTCGCCACGACGTCCGCGAGGGAGTCGTCGACGGCTATGTCCACGGTGACGGCGGGGGCCGCGCCGGACTCCTGCTGGGCGGCGAGCGCGGCGAGCGCGAGGCGCAGGTCGCGGTAGCCGGGGTAGCCGAGGAGGCGGGCGGTGCGGACGACGGTGGCCTCGCTGGTGCCGGTGCGGGCGGCGAGGTCGGTGACGGTGAGCGCGGCGCAGCCGGCGGGGTCGTCGGCGACGGCTTCGGCGACGGCCTGCATGGAGCGGGTCATGGAGGGGCCGAGGCTGCGGACGCGGGCGCGCAGGGCGGCGGGGGCGGGGGGTGCGGGGGTGCCGGGGGTGTCTGCGTCCGCTTCCCCGCCGCCGTTGAAGGTTTCTTTCACATGCTTGCTCACCCTTGAAATCTATTTTCAGAGGGGTGGGGGCGTCAAGCCGCCATGAGTCACCGGTGGAAGGGGCCGTATGCGGGCGGCAAAGAGGACCTTCACCACTTGGCCCGCGCGGGTCCACAATGTCTCCATGGACCACGCGACCCCCCTGGAACAGGCGCTGCACGCCGCACGCGCCCTCGTACTCGCCGATCTCGTCGCGGGAGAGGTCGCCGAGGCCGATGTCGTCTCCCTCGTCGAGAACTCGGTCACGCACCGCCGGTGGTGGGTGGAGCAGTGGCCGGAGGGGGTCGACTACCTCGCCGGACTCGTCGCCCAGGACGTCAAGGACGCGCTGCTGCAGAAGTACGGGCGCTGGCCGCTGTGCCCGGTCTGCAGTCACGGAGAGCCGCACGCGCTGGACGTGGAGCCCGAGCTCGGACCCGACCCGCAGTGGGTGTGCTCGGAGGCCGGCGTGCGGGTGGCGCCGGTGGGCGGACTGGGATCCGTCCTCGGGTCCGTCCTCGGGCCCGGCGAATGAGCCGCCGGTGACCGTGTACATCGACCCGCCGACCTGGCCCGGCCACGGCCGCATGTGGTCGCACCTGGTCAGCGACGTCTCGTTCGAGGAGCTGCACGCCTTCGCGGCGTCGATCGGCTGCCCCGCGAAGGCCTTCGAACGCGACCACTACGACGTGCCCGAGCAGCGGTACGCGGACGCCGTGGGAGCGGGCGCGGTCGAGGTGGGCAGCAAGGAACTGCTCCGCCGCCTGACCCAAGCGGGCCTGCGGCGGCCCAAGGGCCGGCCGGCGGCTTAGACCCGGCTTAGACCCGCTCGGACTCGGCCGCGAGGGCAGGGGCCGAGGTGGCCACCAAGCGGCTCGGGGCCGGGGTGCGGCGGTCCAGACGGAGGGCTACGAGGCCCAGGGCGATGGCGGAGACCGTCATGGCGCCGCCGGCCCAGGCGGTGGCGGAGTAGCCGTAGCCGGCGTCGATGACGGTGCCGCCGAGCCACGGGCCGCCGGTGTTGCCGAGGTTGAACGCGGCCGTCGTCGTCGCGCCGGCCAGGGTCGGGGCGGCTCCCGCGACGTTGAACATGCGGGCGTTGAGCGCGGGCGCGGTGAAGAAGGCCGAGAAGCCGATCAGGAAGGAAAGGGCGACGGCCGCCGCGGCGACCGAGGCCAGCAGGGCCAGCGCCGCCAGGAAGAGGGTGGAGGCCGTGATGCCCCACAGCATCACCCCGAAGAGGTGCGCGTCGGCGATCCGCCCGCCCACCGTGGTGCCCACCAGCGCGCCCACCCCGAAGAGGCCCAGCACCCACGGCACCCAGCCGGAATCGAGCCCGGCCACATCCGTGAGCAGCGGGGACAAGTAGCTGAAGGCGCAGAAGACGCCGCCCGCGGCGAGCGCGGTGACGCCGATCGACAGCCACACCTGGCGGTCGCGGTAGATGCGCAGCTCCCGGGCGAGCGTCGGCTTCTCGGCGGGCAGCGGGATCCGCGGGATCAGGGCGAGGATGCCCACGAGCGCGACGGCGGAGGCCGCGCCGACCGCCCAGAACGCAGAACGCCAGCCCAGGTGCTCGCCGAGGAACGCGCCGGCCGGGACGCCGAGGACGTTGGCGATGGAGAGCCCGCCGATCATGACGGCCATGGCGCGGGCGCGCTGGTGCTGCTCGACCATGGCGATGGCCACGGCCGCGCCGACCGCCCAGAACCCGGCGCAGGCGAGCGCGGAGACGATGCGGGAGGCGAAGAGCAGCTCGTACGAGGGCGCCAGCGCGCCCGCGATCTGCCCGAAGCCGAAGAGGCTGATGAGCGAGACGAGCGTGGTGCGGCGGGGCAGCCGCAGCGTGGCGACGGCGAGCAGGGGCGCGCCGACGACCATGCCGATCGCGAAGGCGGATATGAGCAGCCCCGCCTGGGGGATGGTGACGCCCATGTCCTCGGCGATGGGCGGGAGGAGCCCGGAGAGCATGAACTCGCTGGTTCCGAGTGCGAAGACGGACAGGCCGAGGACGTAGACGGCGACGGGCATGCGGGTGCGTTCGGCTGAGGCTGCGGGCATGGATTACACCAACCGTCGCGAACGGGATCACATTCCCCCGGTCCGTTTCAGGTGTGTGAAGACAGCTCCGCGAGCTCGGCGGCCAGGTTCGCGCGCGCCGGTGCCTCCCAGTGCGCGGTGCCGTACGGGGTGCGGAAGAGCCGGGGCAGGTCCAGCAGCTGGCGCAGGACGGCGGCGCGGCCGGCGCGGAAGGCTTCGTCGGGGACGAAGCCGTACTCGGCGCGGACGGCGGCCGCGTACGCGGCGTACGCCTGCGGGGAGCCGGCCAGGACGGCCAGGTCGGCGTCGCACAGCACCTCGCCGTCGGTGTCGCCGGGCGCGGGGTCGTGGGTGACGGTCAGGCGGACGAGCCGGGCCGTCTCGGCGGTGCGGGCGTCGCCGATGCCGAGCTCGGGCAGGGCCCGCTCGGCGAGGGCGGCGCTGCGCTCCTCGTTCTCGGAGCGGTCGGGACGGTAGACGGCGTCGTGGAACCAGGCGGCGAGCCGCACGGCGGCAAGGTCTTCGGCGTGCTCGGCGAGTACGTCGATCCGCGCGAGTACGTCGGCCAGGTGCGCGGTGGTGTGGTACTCGCGCTGCGGCTCCGCCCAGGCGGCGAGGAGGCGGTCCGCGTAGGGGGCGGGATCGCGATCGGGGTCGGCGCCGGCGTCGATGACGGTGCGCTGCCAGCGGGCGCGGAGTCCGTGCTCCTGATCGGCCGCGTCGGGGTGCGGGTCGGGGGGCGTGCCGGGGGGCGTGCCGGGGTGCGCGTCGTCGTGCGCGTCGGATGTCATGCGCACATTGTGGTGGTGGCGTGATTGTGCTGGTGGAGGGTGGGGGAAGGCCCGTACCCTGAATATTGGACTAGACCTATTTGCCATACTGGCCCGGAAGGGTCATACGAGCAGTTTTCCGAAGGATGGGATGACATGAGCAACCGTGCGCTCCTGGAGGTGATCGCCCTCGACGTGGAGGATGCGGTCGCGGCCCAGGCCGGTGGGGCGGACCGACTCGAGCTGGTCACCGACATGGCCGCCGACGGGCTCACCCCGCCGCGCGAGACCTTCGCGGGGATCAGGGCGGCGGTCGACATCCCCCTGCGCGTGATGCTCCGCAAGGCCGACGGCTTCTCGGCGGGCCCCGCCGCGGACCTGGAACGCCTGGTGGCGCAGACACGGGCGCTGCGCGCGGAGGGGGCGCGGGAGTTCGTCTTCGGCTTCCTGAACCCGGACGGCAGTCCCGACCTGGCCGCCGTCGAGACGGTCGTGGCGGAGCTCGACGGCTGCGCGTGGACCTTCCACCGGGCGATCGACCGGACGGCGGACCGGGACCAGCTCCGCAAGGCGCTGGCGGAGCTGCCCGGGCTGGACACGTACCTGACGGCGGGCGCGGCGGGCGGGGTCGACGAGGGCCTGCCGGTGCTGCTGGAGGAGGCGGCGAGGGCGGGTACGCCCGGCTACGAGGCGCGGATCCTGGTCGGCGGCGGGCTGGCGCTCTCGCACCTGCCGGTGCTGCGCGAGGCGGGCATCGACGCCTTCCACATCGGCGGCGCGGCCCGGCCCTCGGGCTGGACCCATCCCGTCTCGGCGTCGGCGGTCGCCGCGTGGCGGTCCGCCCTGTCCTGACGGACCGGGGGCCTGGCAGTTCGGGTGCGGCGACGTTGCCGGGGGCCGGCCCCCGGACCCCCGCGCCTCGAACGCCGGCGGGGCCGGGTTGGCCCGTCCGGCGCTTGAGGACCGGGTCCGGGCGGAGCCCGGGGAACGGTGGAGGGCGGGGAGGGGCGAGCCCCGCAGGGCGGCCGGGCCCGCGTGGGGCTATGTCAGGGCCGCCGGCAAGGGGGCCGCGTGGAGGAGGGTCAGGCCTGAGACCGCTCGGGTGAGGCAGACGTACAGGCGGCGCAGGCCCGTGCGCTCGTCCGGTTCGCCGTCGACGATCGCCGCCGGCTCGTCCAGCACGACGTAGTCGTACTCCAGGCCCTTGGCGAGTGACGCCGGCACCAGCGTCAGCCGCGAGTGGGCCGTCGTCTCCTCGCCGGGCGAGAGGTACGGGAGGTCCGCCGCCAGCAAGGCCTCCGCCAGCTCCGGGATCCGCGCGTCCGCCGCGATCAGCCCGATCGAGCCCTCGTACGCGAGTGAAGCCCGGCAGGCGTCCACGGCCGCGGCCGTCGGATCCGCGACCGGCGAGACCACCAGCGAGCCCGGCGTCTCACGCACCGAGGAGACCGGCACCAGCCCCGGCGAGATCGACGGGAGCAGGCGGGAGGCGTAGGCGATCACCTCGCGCGGTACGCGGAAACCGGCCGTCAGCTCCTCCAGCACCGCCCCCGGCTTGCCCAGGTGCTCCAGCGCCTCGACCCAGCTGCGTGTCGCCCACGGCGTCGTGCCCTGCGCGAGGTCGCCGAGGATCGTCGCCGATCCGGTCGTGCAGCGCCGCCCGACCGCGCGGTACTGCATCGGGGACAGGTCCTGCGCCTCGTCGAGGACGACGTGGCCGAGCGAGTGCGTGCGCTCCACCAGGTCCGCCGTCTCGTCGATCAGGACCAGGTCCGCCGGCGACCACTTCGCCGATTTCACGCTCCGGAACGGCTTCTGCCACAGGAGCAGCTTCTGTTCGTCGTCCGTGAGGACGCCCTGCGCGTGCTCCGCCAGGAACTCCGGGTCGGAGAGGAGGCGCAGCACCAGCTTCGCCGGCTCCACCAGCGGCCACACCGCCTTGACCACGGCCTTGACCGCCGCATTGCGCGCCACGGCGTCCTGGACGCGGTCGTCCGGGGCCTCACCCGCCTGTTCCATCCGTACGAGGACCGTGTGCGCGATCCGCTGCGGCAGCGCGTCGCGGGCGGCGCCGTAGCGGATGTCGCGGTTCTGCAGCTCGGCGACGATCTCGGCGAGCTCGTACGCCGGCACCCGCCAGCGCCGCGATCCGCGCACCACCATCAGCGGCTCGGCCGGCTCCGTCACGTGCGAGTGGACCGCTCGGCGCAGCACCTGCGCCATTCGGGCGTCGCCCTTGACCACGGCGGTTTCGGCGGCGTCCGCGCCGCGCACCTCCAGGTCCGCGCGGGCGACCAGGTCGTCGACCGTGGCCTGCTTGACCTCCAGCTCGCCCAGCGCCGGCAGGACCTGCTCGATGTAGTGCAGGAAGGAACGGTTCGGTCCGATGACCAGCGTGCCGGTGCGGGCGAGGCGGTCGCGGTGCGCGTAGAGGAGGTACGCGACCCGGTGCAGGCCGACCGCCGTCTTGCCGGTGCCGGGACCGCCCTGCACGCAGACGGAGCCGGACAGCCCGGAACGGACGATCTCGTCCTGCTCCGGCTGGATCGTCGCGACGATGTCGCGCATGGGGCCGACGCGTGGGCGCTCGATCTCCTGCTGGAGCAGCTTGCTGACGGTCGCCGCCGCCTCGGCCGGGTCGGAGAGGTGCTCGTCCTCGTACGCCGTCAGCTCGCCGCCGGTGTAACCGAAGCGGCGGCGCAGCGCGACGTCCTGCGGGTCGGCCTTGGAGGCCCGGTAGAAGGGCTGGGAGACGGGCGCGCGCCAGTCGATCACCATCGGGTCGCCGCCGGCGTCGTGGACGTGGCGGCGGCCGATGTAGAACTGCTCGCCCTCCGCACCTTCGGCGAGCTCGGCGCCGGGCGCGTGCAGGTAGTCGAGGCGGCCGAAGAAGAGGGGGGTGTGGGAGAGGTCGGCGAGGGCCTTGATGCGGTCGTCGATCTGGGCCCGGAGGACGACCGCGTTGACCCAGTTCGCGGTGACGTCGCGGATGTCGAGGGCCTCGACGTCCTCGCGCATCGCGCGGAGCGCGGAGCGGGAGGAGGCGAGGTGGGCGCGCTCGCGGCCCAGGGGGCCGGTGGCGGCTGCGTCGGTGTCCGCGGAGGTGTCTGCGGCGGGGTCGGTGACGTGGGCGTGCGCGGGCACGGAAATGCCTCCAGCTGCTGGGTGACTGCGGGATGCGGACGGACCCCGCCGGTTTCCGGCCGGCGGGCGGCTCTCCCGGTGACGCGGCGGGAGGCGGCAAGAGCGGAGATTCTAGTCACCGGGCCGTGTGGCGCGCGAACGGATAACGCACGGGGTGGTGCGGCGGGCCGCCGGTCGGGGCGGGGCTTCGCGGTCCGGGTCGAAAGAGGGCGGGACATGGTCCCAAGCCCCTTCGCCCCGTTGCCCCGTACGGGTGTCGTTCGGGTCGGATCCTCCTTCGGACAGAGCCCGTAGGGGGAGGCATGGGTCGTGAGTCGTAGACGGGAGGCCCGGACGTTCAGCCCTGGGGCCGATGTGCCGGACCGGGCGAGAACGCACCATGGATACATGAGCACCGCAACCTTCACCCCGGTCCAGGTCGGCCGCCCGAGCGGCGCCACCGCCATCTCCGACTCCCGCCCGCGCCACGGCGTCGGCAACGTCCTGCGCGCCGCGAGGGTCTTCGCGGCCGCCGCCGTGAGCGTCGTCGTCCTCGGTGAATACGCCGAGGACGCGGGCGTCATACGCCGCTGACCCAACCCGCCCGGTCCGGCCCCCGTTGCGTGCCGACGCACCGCCCGTCCGGCCTTCGGTCCGTGCCGGTGCCCCGTCCCCGGACCCGCTAAGGTCACGCCGTGACCCAGAGTCCCGACACCAGCCGCTTGCCGTCGCCTCGCGCCGGTGTGCTGGTCGCGGGCCTGCTGCTCGCGCTGGGCGTGCTCTGCATCGCTCTGCGCATCCCGACCGCCGATGCCCTCGTCCACGGCTTCTCCGCCGCCGAGTGGCGTCCGCCCGCCGCGTATCCGCCCTTCGCGGCGATCCTGTTCACGCCGGCCGCCTGGCTGCCGTCCGGCGTACTGAAGGCCGTCCTGGTCCTGGGCGATGCCGGCCTGCTCGCCCTGCTGATCCTGTTGTCCTGCCGCCTGGCGGGTCTGCGGACCAGGCCGGGCGCCGTCCTGGCCGCCACCGTCGCCGGGCTGTGGCTGGAACCGCTGTTCCAGACCCCGCTGACCGGCCAGATCAACCTGGCGCTCGCCTGCCCGGTCCTGTGGGACCTGCGCAGGCCGAGCGCCGCGCTCGGCAAGGGCTTCGCGCTGGGCACGGCCGCCGGGATCACGCTGACCCCGGCGCTCTTGATCCCGTACCTCCTGCTGACCGGCCGCGTCAAGGCCGGCCTGACCGGGCTGGGCGCCTTCGCCGGCACCGGCCTGCTCGGGCTGCTGGTCCTCCCGCGGGCCTCCGCCGAGTTCTGGTCCCGGCACCTGCCCGCCGGCGGCCGCTCGATCCTGCTGGACTGGCCCCATCTGTGGGTCTGGGCCGTCCCCCTGCTCACGGCCCTGCTCGCCGCCGCCCTGCGCCGCCGCGGCAGCCTCCGCGGCTGCCCCGGAGTCCCGGGCGTCCCGTCGCCGAGGTCACCCCTCCGGGAGGAGGGGGTCCGCGTCGCCGCGGACCCGCACGACCACGGGCGGCAGCCGCCGGCGCGACACCACGTACTGCGCCACGATCTGTGAGGTGAGCCGGATCCCGCGATCCTGCTCGCCCGAGGCCGTCAGTCGCTCGCCAGCAGCTCGTCCGCGTCCATGATCCGGTAGGCGTAGCCCTGTTCGGCCAGGAAGCGCTGGCGGTGCGCGGCGAAGTCCTGGTCGATGGTGTCGCGCGCGACGACCGAGTAGAAGCGCGCCTCGTGGCCGTCCGCCTTCGGGCGCAGGACGCGGCCCAGCCGCTGGGCCTCCTCCTGGCGCGAGCCGAAGGTGCCGGACACCTGGATGGCGACCGTGGCCTCGGGCAGGTCGATGGAGAAGTTCGCGACCTTCGAGACGACCAGCACGCTGATCTCGCCCTCGCGGAAGGCGTTGAAGAGCTTCTCGCGCTGCGCGTTGGAGGTCTCGCCCTTGATGACGGGGGCGTCGAGGTGCTCGCCGAGCTCGTCGAGCTGGTCGATGTACTGCCCGATGACCAGCGTCTGCTCGCCCGCGTGCTTGCGCACCAGTGCCTCGGTGACCTTGCGCTTGGTCGCGGTGGTCGCGCAGAAGCGGTACTTCTCCTCCGTCTCGGCGGTCGCGTACGCGAGCCGCTCCGATTCGGTGAGGTTCACGCGGACCTCGACGCAGTCCGCCGGCGCGATGTAGCCCTGCGCCTCGATCTCCTTCCACGGGGCGTCGAACCGCTTGGGCCCGATCAGCGAGAAGACGTCCGACTCGCGGCCGTCCTCGCGCACCAGCGTGGCGGTCAGCCCGAGCCGCCGCCGCGCCTGGAGGTCGGCGGTGAACTTGAACACCGGCGCCGGCAGCAGGTGCACCTCGTCGTAGAGGATCAGGCCCCAGTCCCGGGAGTCGAAGAGCTCCAGGTGCGGGTAGATGCCCTTCCGCTTCGTCGTCAGGACCTGGTACGTGGCGATCGTGACGGGCCGGATCTCCTTGCGCGTACCGGAGTACTCGCCGATCTCCTCCTCCGTCAGCGAGGTCCGCTTGATCAGCTCGCTCTTCCACTGGCGGGCGGAGACGGTGTTCGTGACCAGGATCAGCGTCGTCGCCTTGGCCTTCGCCATCGCGCCGGCGCCGACCAGCGTCTTGCCGGCGCCACAGGGCAGCACGACCACGCCGGAGCCGCCGTGCCAGAAACCCTCGACGGCCTGCTGCTGGTAGGGGCGCAGCGACCAGCCGTTCTCGTCGAGCTCGATCGGGTGCGCCTCGCCGTCCACGTACCCGGCGAGGTCCTCGGCCGGCCAGCCCAGCTTGAGGAGCGTCTGCTTGATCTGCCCGCGCTCGGAGGGGTGCACGGCGACGGTGTCGGCGTCGAGCCGCGCGCCGACGAGCGGGGCGATCCGCTTGGACCGCAGGATCTCCTCCAGCACGGGCCGGTCGGTGCTGGTCAGGACCAGTCCGTGGACGGGGTGCTTGGAGAGGGTGAGGCGGCCGTAGCGGGCCATGGTCTCGGCGACGTCGACGAGCAGCGCGTGCGGGACGGGGTAGCGGGAGAACTCCACGAGCGCGTCCACGACCTGCTCGGCGTCGTGACCGGCGGCCCGCGCGTTCCACAGGCCGAGCGGGGTGATCCGGTACGTGTGGATGTGCTCGGGAGCGCGCTCCAGCTCGGCGAACGGCGCGATGGCGCGGCGCGCGGCTCCGGAGAGCTCGTGGTCGATCTCGAGGAGGAGGGTCTTGTCGCTCTGGACGATGAGTGGACCATTCACGCGGCGCCCCGTTTCATTCAGGTCAAAACTCCAGTGTGCCGTACGCCGGCGGAACAAACGAGCCGCAGGGACGGCGTGTGTCCGTCGTTCAGCCGCGAGGAGGGTTGTCGAACGATGCCGGGACCTCGTCCGCCCAGTATTCGTGGGCGAGGTCCTGGGCGGTCCAGCCGTGGCACGCGATTCTCGGTGCGCCGTGCTCGTCGGCGAAGGGCAGGCAGATCGCGAAGTTCCGCCTCTCGTCGTGAGCCATCAGCGTGAGGAAGCGGAGCATGGACTGTTCCACCCCGCGTACACAGACGTCGGCCGAGTCCTGATAGCGGAGGGTACGAAAACTTTCGGCGTGCGGACGTGAATAGAACAAGGGGAAGGCGCCCGTGCCGTTGTCGCGCTCGGTCCCTGAGGCGTTTCGGGGGTCGTTCGGATCCGGAATCAGGCACCACTCTCCGGTGGCTTCCCCGTTCTCCTGCCTCATCAGGGTCCAGAAGGGCTGTCCCACCGCGGACTCCGCCGGGCAGGCGATCGGGGAGATCATGGCGGCGATCACATTGCCGAGGTGGGGAAGATCCCCTCCGGCGTAGTGGACGATTCCGTGGTCCTGAAGGTACTTGCGCGCGGCGGGCTGGAAGCCGCTCTTCGAAATGAAGATCCCGATGGTGCTGGGCAGATCCCTGATCTTCCCGGCGAAAGCGATGGCGTCGTCGCGCTCCACGGGACGACGGGTGTCCTTGCACTCGATGGCCACCCTGTGGTGGAGACCTGCCACATCGAACTCGTAGAAGATGTCGATGTTGTAGGAGTTTCCGTGGTTGTCGAAGACCGTCGCCCGCCTGGAGACCGAGATGTTTCGCCCCTGGGCTCCCAGCAGGGTCTGATAGACGAACTGGACATAACTTTCGAAGGATTCGCCCGTATTCTTCAAGAGTGCTCCGATCGTGAGGCAGGGATTGCGCGCTCTTCGATCTCCTCCATGAGGAGCCGCAGAGTGAGCGAGTGCTTTTCCGGTGGCAGGGCATCCAGCGCGCCCCGCGCGTAAGCGGTCCCACCGGATACGTCGCCGGAGCGGGCAAGCATGAGGCCACGGTGCATCTCGAGATGAGTCGCGAACCGGGGCAGCTCTGCGGGCAGTTCACGCCGCGCCGCTTCCTGTGCCTGAACTGCCCCTTGTTCGTCACCCAGGCGGGCCAGGAGGAGCGACAGGAAGACATTCATGCGCCACCAGGGCACGGCGTAGTCGCTGGTCTGCTCGTAGGAACCGGCCTTGTCGAAGATTCGCCGGCCGTCCTCGGCGAGCTTGAGTGCCGTGGCTCGGTCACCTCGAAGCGCTGCGGCGTGAGCCTTGCCCATTACGGCGTTCAGGAGGCCCAGAGAGGGCCGTTCCGATATGGCCAAGGCCTGGTCCGCGAGCACATCGGCGACTCCCAACGACGCCCCCTCGTAGCCCAGGGCGATAGCAGCACGTCCACGCACCCACACTCGTGCATCATCGTCTCCGGACTCGTCTGCGGCTCTCGCTGCCATCCGGTACCAGTGGACAGCTTTGGAGCCATCCGAACCCGGAAACGTCTTGGCGTACAGGGTCATCAGACGGGAGGCGACCGACCACAGCCGGGGGGTGTCTAGCTGCTGCTGGACGACGACGAGTTCACCACTGATGCGACGCTGAATGTCGGCAGCCCCAAGGCTCATGTACTCCGTGCCGTAGGTGGTCAGCTTGGCCTCCCAGGCGTCCACTGAGGGACCGCCGGAGAGTCGGGCAGCGAATCCTGCGGACAGCAGGTCTGAGGCCACGACAGGGGCTATGGCGACCCCTGCCACGTCGGTGAGGAACTCGCGTCGGTCCACTTGGCCTTCCAGGACAGCTAGGGGCACGTCGAGCGTGGCGGACAGCGCGGCAAGGTAGAACGCGCCAGGCGTCACCTTGGAACGCTCCCAGTTGCTCACGTACTCCCGCGTGAGCGTGGTGCCGTACGCCTTGTTGATCGCTGACGCTAACCGCCCCTGGCTCCACCCGCGAGCCTTGCGGAGATCACTGATCAGTGCCCCGAGTTCCATGGGCTCAGCCTGCCACCCGGAGTGCCACTAGACAGCCCTCTTTCCTTCCGCCGGCTGGGGTTGCCACTAGGGATCTCACTAGGCCGTGCAATTGGAGGGGCCGATGGTTAGAGCACGCTCGATGGGCAACGCAGAGGGGTGCGGCATGGTGGCGACGGCACAGCGGCTTTGGGTTCAGGTGCCCCAGCGGGACCCCTTTGAGCGGCCTGACGCGGAGCCCCACCCCGGGTGCGATGTGTGCGCCGCCCTCGTGAACCAGCGGGCCGCGTATCGGAGCGAGCGCAACGCATCAGGGGTCACTGACTGCAATGTGGAGATCCGGCAGCACCCGCACCCGGGACGGAAGCGGTGACCACCGTCATGCGGTACGTACAACACCGCATCACCTCTCATCCCACCGGAGAGATCAGCGTGTCGGCGCAGTGTCTCGACCCTGATTGCCGATGGGCGTCAGCGGTGATCCCGGACGTGGCCGCCGTGGACGTGGCGTGCATGTCTCACACGGGCCGTACGGGTCACCCCACGTTCGCGAGGAGGTACGAGGACGTGGCCCTTGTGACGCGCGTCGAGCAGCCCCTTGAACGGCCCCGTCCGGCGCCGGTTAGCGGACAGCCAGGCGGGGCTTCCCGCTCTGCTCCCCGGCGGGCTAAGTATGTGTATCGGGCTTGATCGAATGGACGATGAGGGGCCCGTTCACGCGCGTCCCTTTCCTGCGGGGGAAGGCCGCCCGGACGCGGGCGGCCAAACCTCCAGTCTGCCGTATCGCGGCGCAGGCTGAGCGGTTCTGCGGCCTACGGGCCCTGCCCCGGGATCGCGGCGAGAGCGGACCGGGCTCCTGGGGCGGCCCCGGGTGCTGTTCCGGGCGCGGTCAGGCGGGGCGCGGTCAGGCAGTGGGGATGGAGGTGGGGATGGGGATGGAGGTGGAGGTGGCGAAGGCGAGGATTTCGGGGGCGGCCTCGCGGAGCGTGGGGAAGTGGCGGTGGGCTTCGGGGTGGGGGGCGGGGGTGTTGACCGTCCAGACCGTCATGCCCGCCGCGAGGCCCGAGCGGATGCCCGAGGGGGCGTCCTCGATGACCAGGCAGTGGGCCGGGTCGGCGCCCAGGAGGGCCGCGCCCCGCAGGTACGGGACCGGTGAGGGCTTGCCCTCGGTGACGGCGGCGGCGTCCACGAGCACCGGCGGCACCGGCAGGCCGGTGCGCTCGAAGCGGCCGCGCACGCGGTGTTCGTAGTTCGAGGTGACCAGCCCCCAGCTGCCCGGGGGCAGGGCGGTCAGCAGCTCGGCGGCGCCGTCGAAGGCCCCGTAGACCCCGGAGCGGACGTCCTCGTCCTCCAGCTCGTGCAGCGCGGCCAGGCACGCGTGCGGGTCCTGGTCGGGGGCGACGGCCGCGAAGGTCTCCATCGGGCGGGTCCGCAGCGCGACCTCGTACACCGCGTCCGGGTCCAGGCCGTACCGGGCGGCCCAGGTCGCCCAGACCCGGCGCTGGTTGGCGACGGCGTCGACGAGGGTGCCGTCGACGTCGAACAGGACGTACCGGGCGGGCGGTGCGGGCGGTGCGGTCGGCGCGGGAGCGGTGGCTGCGGTGGTCACCCGCGGATCATGCCAGGCCGCGTAGGAGCAGGGTCAGGCCGCCCAGGAACTCCCGGTCCGGGGTGACCGAGCGGGCGTCGCGCGCGGTGGCCGTCATGTACGGGAACTCGTGCGCGGGCAGACCGGCGATGGCGGTGGTGCCGGGTCCGGCGAGCGGGCCGAGGCGTTCCAGCTGCGTGGCGCCGATGACGTACGCGATGACCGCGCGCAGGGCGACGACCCGGTCCTCGGCTTCGATACCGGCCTCGGTGAGCACGCCGAGCACCGTCTCCGACCAGCGCAGGCCGCTCTGCGAGCGGTGCCGGTGGGTGAGGGTGAGCGGCAGCACGGCCGGGTGGTCGCACATGGCGTCCCGCAGGCGGGTGGCCAGGGCGGTGATCCGCTCGCGCCAGGGCCCGGGGGGCGGCGGGGTGGTGTCGACGCCGCTGAGGACGAGTTCGACGACGAGTGCTTCGAGTTCCTCGCGGTCCCGGACGTAGCGGTACAGGGCCATGGGGCTGATGCCGAGTTCGGTGGCGACGGCGCGCATGGACAGGCCGGGGAGTCCGTCGCGGTCGATGACGGCGAGGGCGGCGGCGGCCAGTTGGTCCGGGGTGTGCGAGCGGGGGCGGGGCATGACGGTTGACAGCGTACGGCATACGCCTACGCTGAGGGGGTAGGCGTACGGCATACGCCTACGCCCGTCGAGGGAGGGTTTCCCATGCTCGAACCCGGTTCCGCCGTGCCCGCCCGCCGTCTCGCCGCCGTCACGGGACAAGCCGTGCCCGTGTCCGTGCCCGACCCCGGGCGGCTCGTCCATCTGCAGTTCCGGCGTTTCGCCGGCTGCCCCGTCTGCCACCTCCACCTGCGCTCGGTCGTCCGGCGCCACGCGGAGATCGAGGCCGCCGGGATCCGCGAGATCGTGCTCTTCCACTCCTCCGCCGAGGAACTGCGGCCGCACACGGCCGACTTCCCCTTCGCCGTGATCGCCGACCCGGAGCAGCGGCTCTACCGGGAATTCGGCGTCGAGGCCTCCCCGCGGTCCCTGCTGAACCCGCGCGCCTGGGGGTCGGTGCTGCGGGCGCTCGCCCGGTCGGCCGCGGCCGTGGCGCGCGGCCGGGAGCGGCTTGCGGCCCCGAGGCCGCGGGGCGGGCGGTTCGGGCTGCCCGCGGACCTGCTGATCGGTCCGGACGGGCGGGTACTGGCCGCCAAGTACGGGGAGCACGTCTACGACCAGTGGTCGGTCGACGACCTCCTGCGGCTGGCGGCCCGATATCCCGTGGGCACCGGGGAAGGGGCTGCGTAGGGTCGCCGCATGAGTACCGATCAGCAGGACTTCGTGCCGGGAGCGGACGCGTTCGAGGTGCCCGCCGGGCTCGTCGGGGACGGCTTCCGGCTGGATCCCCTCGGGCCCGAGCGCAACGAGCGGGACCTCGCCGCCTGGAGCGGGAGCATCGAGCACGTGCGGGCGACCCCAGGATTCCAGGGGCGCCACTGGCCGCCGCCGGAGGGGATGAGCGCCGAGGAGAACCTGGCCGACCTGGTGCGCCACGCACGGGACTTCGCCGAGCGGCGCGGGTTCACGTACAGCGTCCTGGAAGGGGAGGGCGAGGTCATCGGGTGCCTCTACGTCTACCCCGCGAAGGACGACCCGGAGCGCGTGCGCGTCAGCTCCTGGGTGCGCGCCGACCGGGCCGCGCTGGACAAGGTCCTCTACGACACCGTCACGCGCTGGCTCGCCGAGGTGTGGCCCTTCGGCGCGGAGCGCGTCGACTACGCGCCCAGGTGAGAAAGGCCGAAGGGGCCCGGCACACGCGGTGCGCGTGCCGGGCCCCTTCGCAATGGTGCGTGGTGACTAGCCGCGGACGGCGCGGCGGCGGCGGGCGCCGAACCAGGCGGCAGCGCCGCCGAGGGCGATGAGGACGCCGGCCAGGCCGGTGTACAGGCCGGTGTTGGAGTCGGAGCCGGTGTGCGCCAGGGAGCCGGTCGCGGCAGGGGTGTTGGCCGTGGTGGGGGCGGCCGTCGTCGGGGCCGGGGCCGACGTGGCCGGCGCGGCGGACGTCGGGGCCGGGGAGGTGGGCGCGGGGGTGGTCGGCGCCGGGGAGGCGGGCTTGACCGGGCCGAGCTGGAACTGCTGGTCGGCGGACAGGAAGCTGTGGGTGTTGCCCTCGGCGAGAGCGACCGAGGCGGTCGCCTTGACCAGGGTGAGCTTCTTGACCTGCGTCTGCGGGCCGAGCTTGACCTGCACGTAGGTGAGGTGGTGGCCGGAGGCGGCGCTGAAGCCCTTCGGGATGACCGGCAGGTTGAAGTTGCCGGACTCGCCCGGCAGGTCCTTCCACTGGCCGTCGACCTTGACGCGCGCCTGGAGGTCGGCCTTGTCCAGGCCGGGCATGTCCACGCTGAAGCGGGTGGCGAGGGCGGAGTTGAACTCGCCGTCACCGCCGGCCGCGTAGCGCACGGCCATCACCTGGCAGTCGTCGGCGCCGGTGGCGTCGCAGGGGCCGACCTGGTCGAACCAGGCCTCCAGGGTCCCGGGCTTGGCCTCCGGGCCGGCCTTGAAGGTCAGGGCGGCCGTGCCGCCGTCCGCGATCTCGTTCGCGAAGCTCGACGCGCGCAGCTGGAAGTCGCCGTTGTTGGTCGGGTAGCTCGCGCCGAGGCCGATGGTGACCTTCCAGGTCAGCTTCCCGCCGGCCGGGATCTCGAAGCCGTCGGAGGCCGTCTTGCCCACCGGGTAGAACATGCCCTGCCACTCGCCGTCCTGCTGTCCGATCTCGGACTTGGTCGCCGGGGCGCTCAGCGCTTCGACCTTGTAGACCACGTCGCTCTGCTGGAGCGGGCTGGCGCCGGTGGGGTCGAGGAGCATCCACGGGTGGTAGGAGGAGACCTTGTCGGTCGCGTTGGTCACCGTCAGCTCGAAGGTCTCCGTCGCGCCGCCCCGGGTCAGCGGGCTGCTCGGCACCGGAGCGCTCATCGTCGTCTTCAGCGCCTTGGGGTTGCCCTCGGCGGCCTGGGCCGACAGCGGCATCAGGACGGTCCCGGCGACGGCGGCGACGACGGCGGTGGCGGTGGCGGCGCGGAGGGTGGCGGTGCGGAGGGTGGCGGTGCGAGCGGACATGGTGGACTCCCCCAGGAATCAACGAGATCAGACGGCAGTGGCGGCCGAGAGGCCGAGAGGCAGAGCAGAGGTTGAGCGGCCGAGCGAGGTGGCCGGCGGTTCAACGCCGGTCCGGTGGTGCTGGGTTCTCGCTGGCGGTCCGGTTTCTTTCCCCCCGGTCGCTGCTGCGATGAACTGATCTTCACACAGAGCACATCTCCAATCCGTCGTCGGAATGTCACCGCTGCGCAACAGGCCCGGGATCCCCTTCCGTGCCCTCTGACGCGTAAATAGCAGCAGGTCAGGGTGGGTGTGGGCATGGCTGGGTGCCCGGTGGCCGTTGTCGGCTGCCGGGTGTCCGGTGCGGGGAGGGTCAGGCCGCGGTTTCCATCGGGTTGAGGGTGACGGTGTAGCCGAGCTGGTTGAGCTGGGTGATCGCGCGGCGGGTGGCCCGTTCGGGGTCGCGCTGGGTGAAGTAGGTGCCGCCGAGCTCGGCGTAGGGCTTGTGGTCGGTCAGCATGTGCCAGATCGCGGTGATGATCGAGTGCTCGACGGCGACCAGTGCCCTGAGCGGGCCGCGGCGGGCGGTCAGCCGCCGGTAACGGGCGGCGAGGTAGGTGTCTTTGGTTCTCACCGCGCCGAACGCGGCGAGGCCGAGTGCGCCTTTGAGGTAGGGGTTGCCGGGCCGGACCTTGGTGTTCTTGGTGCGGCCGGCGGACTCGTGGTGGCCGGGGCAGACCCCTGCCCAGGACGCGAGGTGCTTGGCCGTCGCGAACCGGGTCATGTCGCCGCCGGTTTCCGCGATGATCACTTCGGCGGTTGCCTGGTTGATTCCGGGGATGGTGTCGAGGAGGTCGAGGGCGTCACGAAAGGGGGCCATCGCCTCCTCGATGCGTCCGCTGAGTTGCTCGATCATGCTGGTGAGCTGGTCGTACTGGTCGAGGTGCAGGCGGACCAGGAAGGCGTGGTGCTCACGGAAGCGTCCGGTCAGCGCCTCGGTGAGTGCGGGAATCTTGTGGCGGAGCCTGCGTTTGGCCATGTCCGCGAGGGTCTGCGGGTCGCGTTCGCCGTTGACGAGGGCTTCGAGCATGGCCCGCCCGGAGACGCCCATGATGTCGGAGGCGACCGCGGACAGTTTGATCCCGGTGTCCTCCAGGAGCTTCTCCAGGCGCTGGACGACCCGGGAGCGTTCCCGGGTGGCGGTGGTGCGGGCCCGGGTCAGGTCCCGCAGTTCCCGGATGGGCTGCGGCGGGACGAAGGAGGGGCGGACCAGGCCGTGGGCGCCGAGCTGGGCCAGCCAGGCCGCGTCGGAGACGTCCGTCTTGCGGCCGGGCAGGTTCTTGACCTGGCGGGCGTTGACCAGAATCACGTTCAAGTCGTCGGCCAGCACGTAGTAGAAGGGTTTCCAGTAGTCCGAGGTCGCCTCGATCACCACCAGGGTGACCCCGGCGGCGAGCAGGTGGTCGAGCAGGGCCAGGACC
>NZ_JAGGOT010000025.1 GCF_018614195.1 Streptomyces sp. ISL-43 | reverse complement strand
GGGAAGGCGGGAGGACGGGGAGGCCGTCCGGCCCCCGTCCGGCCCGGCGCGGCCGGCCGAAGAGTGGCACCCTGAAGGTGTGGCCGAGAGGGGACTGACCCCACAGGTCGAGTGGCCCGCCCGGACAGACACGAGCCTCGCGCTCAACCGCATGGGCACCTTCGACTGGAACCTCGACAGCGGGCAGATGTATCTGGACACCACCGCCCTCGAGGTCCTCGACCTGCGCCCCGAAGAGTTCACCGGCACCCCCGCCGGGCTGCGCGCCCGCCTCGCGCCCGGCGAGGAGGCCCGGCTCGACGCGCGCGTCGCGCAGGCGCTCAAGGCCGGCCGCGGTCACTACGGGGCCTACGTCCGCAGCCGCGCCCGGGACGGCTCCCCGGGCTGGGCCCACATCCAGGGCCACATCCTGCGGGACCAGCACGAGCGCCCGTACCGGATCATCGGGATCATCCGCGACGCCGCGAACGATCCCGGCGAGCCCGGAGCCGGCGGGGAGCGGGACGAGAGCCGGCGGCGGCTGACGGGGGTGGTCGAGCGGACCACGGCGATCCTCGCGCACGCCCGCACGGTCAACGACGTCACCGACATCCTCAAGGACCCGGAGGCCCTCGGTCATCTCGGCGCGGTCAGCGTCATGCTCGGCGTCGTCGACGGCGGACGGATCCACCTGGTCGCGGAGGGCCGGCTCGGCTCGTACGTACCGGAGATCGAGTACACGCGGATCGACGCGGCGCTGCCGATGAGCGAGGCCGTACGGACGCTGCGGCCCGTGTACCTCGGCTCCCGCGAGGAGTTCCAGAACCACTACCCGTTGCTGTGGCCGTACATCGAGCCGCTGGCCGTCCGCAGCGGGGTCTACCTTCCGCTGATCGCCCACGGCCGGCCCATCGGCGCGCTCGGCCTGCTCTACACGCGGGATGACTACTTCACCGCCGAGGAGCGCAACGTGCTGATGGCGCTCGGCAGCGGCATCGCGCAGAGCCTCCAGCGCGCCATCCTCTTCGAGCAGGAGCACGACCTCGCCGAGGGCCTGCAGCGGGCCATGCTGCCGCGCCGGATCCCGGAGGTGGCGGGGGCGCGGATCGCCGTACGGTACCGGGCCGCCCGGATGGGGCGGGACATCGGCGGCGACTGGTACGACGTGATCCTGCTCGGCGAGGGCCGCGTCGGCGTGATGATCGGAGACGTGGAGGGGCACGACACGGACGCCGCCGCCGTCATGGGCCAGCTGCGCATCGCGTTGCGCGCCTACGTCGCCGAGGGGCACACCCCCGGCGCGGCGATGGCGCGGGCCTCTGCCTTCCTGCGCGAACTGGAGACGGAACGCTTCGCCACGTGCACGTACGCGGACATCGACCTCACCACCGGCATGGCCCGGCTGGTCCGCGCCGGGCACCTCGACCCGGTGGTGCGGCGCGGCGACGGCAGCTGCCACCGGGTCCAGGTGGTGGGCGGGCTGCCGCTGGGCCTCCCGGCGCGCGAGCCGTCCGGCCCCGGTGCCGGCTCCCCCGCCGGTCCCGGCGCGTACTCCGAGGTCGGGTTCGCCGGGGGGACGGGATATCCCGTCACCAGTCTCGAACTGCACCCCGGGGACACCCTGCTGCTCTGCACGGACGGCCTGACCGAGCGGCCCGACGGCGACTGGGACACCGGCATGCGGGAGTTCATGGAAGCGGTCCGGGACGGCCCGGCCGACGTGGAGGAACTAGCCGACGTCCTGTGCGAGCTGGTCGGGGACTCGGGCGGCGGGGACGACATGGCCCTGCTCGTACTGCGCCGCCGGGGCACCCCGGCCCAGCGCGGCGGGGGCCCGCTGAGCCACACCCTGACCCCCGGCGACCCGGACGCCCCCGCGATGGCCCGCCACCTGATCAGGGCGGCGGTCGCGGCGTGGGGCGCGCGGGACCAGTGCGACGGGATCGAACTGGCGGCGGACGAGCTCATGACCAACGCGCTGGTGCACACCGACGGGGTCGGCCACATCAGCATGCGGCTGACCGCGGAGGGCCGGATCCGGATCGAGGTCGAGGACACCAGCAGCGCCCTGCCGCAGCGGCGCGAGGCGGACGACTGGGCGGTGTCGGGGCGCGGCCTCATGCTGGTGGACCGGCTGGCGGACGCCTGGGGCGTCGAGCCGCGGGGCGGCGGGAAGTGCGTGTGGTGCGAGTTCGCCGTCCCGGGCCGCCCGGACCCCGGTGCCCCCGACCCGTGAGCCCCCGCAGGGCGCGGCCCGGCGGCACGGTCCGCCGCGCCCAGGCGCCCGGCGCCCGGTGAGGCGTAGGGCCCGGGGGCACGGGCGGCAGCCACTTGCTTACCGGGCCGCGTACGGGCCCTGCGCGGCCCTGCCGGTCCGCAGAGCCGTCAGCTTGTGCACGAAATGGATCGTGAGGAGACGATGCCCATGGCGAGCAGGAGTGGGATCTCGACGAAGCCGGCCAGGCCCATCAGCATGTCCGGCAGGCCGGCGCTGTCCTCGGTTCCCGCGTCCGGGTAGCCGCCGTCCGCCCACTCCTGTCCGGACAGAGGTGCCAGCGCAGGCGGACGTGCCCTGTTACACGCCCGTGACGGTCGACGGACAGCCTCATGAAGTCCCGCGGTCAGGCTCTTAACAAGAGGGTAAAAGAGACATTTCGTCCTTCGTCTCCTGGAATCTCCCCCTTCGCCGCCTCTCACTGGAGAATTTCTCATGGCTCGCACTTCCCGGAAGCAGCGATTCGCGATGTTCGCCATTTCGGCCGCGTTCGTCACGGGAGGCGCGCTGGTGCCCACCAGTGCATTCGCCGCCCAGGCCGCGCCGCACACTACCGAGGCAACCGCGTTCGCAGCCGGTGACGTCGACTTTGCGAAGAGTGGTCACGAGGGCACGGCCGACAAAAACGAGCGGGGCGGCCAGGACAGGCCGAAGGGCAAGAAGAACAACAAGCCTCGGGACGTGGAGAACATGCCGGGCTGCAAGTTCTACCAGGGCAAGGTGTACTGCGAGCAGAAGCCCGACAAGCCGAACCCCGTTCCGACCCCGGACACGGGTGCCTTGGACCGGGAGAACCCGGACCGGGTTCCGGCTCCTGCTCCTAACCCGGCCTCGGACTCGGGCGGGTTCGGCGTCGAATTGGAACTCTGACCTGCGGTTTGTCTGCTGATGGGGCCGCGCTCGATTGCGGCCAGGATCTCGCCGGGTGGAGTCCGCGCACGGTCGGTTCGCTGAATGCTCGGCCACGACGAGGACGTACAGCGCTGGAGTGCGAAGTCGGGGTGCCGCAGGACCACGACGGCGAGCCGAACAACGCCGCCGACCCGCGTACCGCCCTCGGCTTCTCGCGCGACGGCCGACGGCTGCGCGTGGTCACGGTCGACGGCCGCCGGCGCGACAGCGGCGGGCTGACGCTGACGGCGCTCGGCCGGATGATGCACCGGCTCGGCGCCTACGACGCCGGGCCGGATGGTGCACCGGCTCGGCGCCTACGACGCCCTCAACCTGGACGGCGGCGGCTCCTCGACCCTGCTCGCCGCGCTGACGGGGGAGCCGGCCTGACCTTGGAGACTCCCCGTCCGACGGCAGGCCGCGCCCGGTCCCCAACGGCCTCGTCCTGACCGCGCCGGCCGGCTCCGGCCGGGCGGCCGGGTACCGGATCGACCCCGTCGGCGGCGCCGCGCGCGCCTTCCCCGGCCTGAGCCGGACCCTCAAAGCCGCCCCCCCACGACAGCGCCCTCGGCCCGGTCACGACGCGCAAGGCGCCGCCGCCGTGATCGAACCCCGGGACGTGGCCCTGGAGTTCGACCGTTCGCGGTGGAGCGTCACCGACCACGGGCGCGGTCGGTTCATCGTGACCGCGCGAGTCCCGCAGGCCACCGCGGAGTTGCGCGCCTCCGTGCGGGGAGCTTCGGTGGACGCGACCGAACTGGCGCTGGGTGTCGGCCTGTCGGACCATCCGCTCGCGGATCTGCAGGACGCCGGGCGGTGGACCGGCCCGGGCGCCGGGCCCGGGAAAGGACACCGGGCCGGGGGCTCGCCCACTCGCTGCCCGCCGGCGGCGGGCCCGCCGCCGCGGCTCCGCCCCGGCCGCTCCCCGTACGAGCCGGCCCGCTCGCTCTCCCTCCAGGTGAACGGCGACGGCTCCGGCGCCGGGCCCGTCGTGGAAGTCACCGACGCAGACGGGCGAGTCGCCACCCTGCGCGGGCCCGTCGCGGACTGGACCGGCTGGCGGGAGATCAGCCTCCCGCTCCCGGCGATGGCGGAGCGGCCCTTCGCCGTGACACGGATCTCGGCGGCGGCCGCGCCGGCACGGACCGCCCTCGCGACCGCCGCCCGGGAAGCGGGCACGGGCGCGGTGGCCGTCGTACAGCCCTACGCGCCGCGGGTGGTCGACCGCAAGGAAGCCGCCCTGCGGCTGCGCCTCCTGGCGGACTTCCGGCGGACCACCGGCGAACGGGCCGCCGTCATCACGCTGGGCGCCCCCGCTTCGAGGCCGGCCGCACCGAGGGCGTTGTCGTCCTCCCGGCCCCGCACACCGGTCGCACCTTGATCGGCGCCGACGCCGGCGCCGCGGGCGACTGGCTCGCCGTGCTGCCGGCTAGCCGGTGACCCTGGCGGTGAAGGCGTCGAGGTTGCCGAGGGCGCGCTCGATCTTCTCGCCCACGGTCAGCGTCTCCTCGTAGCCCCGGGCCTTCAGCTTCGGCTGCCGCTTGCCCCTGACGTACAGGGAGCAGGCGAGGTCGGCGCAGATGTACGTCCCGACCGTGTTGCCCTCGCGGCCGCGGGCTCCGGCGAGCGGGGCGACGAGGAGGGTGACGCCCGAGGAGGCGTGCCCGGTCAGGCAGATCTGGCAGATGCTGGACTTGAAGCCGCCCACGCGGTTCGCGGCGGGGACCCGCAGCGAGATGCCGACGGCGCCGCCATCACCGCCGGGCCGCACGATGTGGGCGCGCAGCGGGGCGGCGGGATCCACCCAGCCGAGGAAGTCGAGGTCCTCCCAGGGGAGTTCGGCGAAGTCCGTCGGCAGCTTGAGGCGCGCGGCCTCGCCCTTGGTGCAGTTCACGAAGGAGGAGCGGATCTGTCGGTCGGTGAGCGGGTCCATGAAACGTACGCTACGTGGCGAAAAGATCCCTGGTCACCCCGTTTTCCGGGGACGGCCCCGGACGACCTAGAGGCGGACGAGGGTGACCTCGGTGGCCTTCACGCTGGTCCACACCTCGGCGCCGTCGGTGATGCCCAGCTCGGCTGCCGCCTCCGGGGTGATCTCCGCGACCAGGTCCGGCGTCCGCGCCGAGCCGATCAGCACGCGCAGCCGGCTGCCGACCGAGGTGATCTCCCGTACGGTGCCGGGCCAGACGTTGCGAGGGCTGCCGCCCGGGCGGTCCCGGTGCACGGACACCGCCTCGGGGGCGATGATCGCGAGGGCCTGCGCCCCCTCGGGCAGCGCCTCCGCCACCACGAGACGGCCCCCGCCGGCGAGCTCCAGGCCGTGGGCCGACGCCGTGCCGGGCCACGCGTTGCGCCCCAGCATCCGGGCCACCCACGGGGAACGCGGATGCCGGGTGACCTCGGAGGGCGGCGCGTCCTGGAGGGCCTTGCCGTCGGCGAGTACGAGCACCCGGTCGGCCAGGGAGACCGCCTCGACGGGGTCGTGGGTGACGATCAGGCAGACCCCGCCGAAGCCGGCCAGGTGGGTGCGCAGGGTGTGCCGGACGTGGGCGCGCGTCGTCTGGTCGAGGGCCGCGAGCGGCTCGTCGAGGAGCAGCAGCCGGGGGCGGGCCGCGAGCGCGCGGGCGAGGGCGACGCGCTGGGCCTGACCTCCGGAGAGCTGGGCGGGCTTGCGGCGGGCGAGGTGGCCGACGCCGAGCCGGTCCAGCCAGGCCTGGGCCTCCGCGCGGGCCTCGGCGCGCGGCACCCGGCGGGCGCGCAGCCCGTAGGCGGTGTTGGCGAGTGCGGTCAGGTGGGGGAAGAGCGCGCCGTCCTGGGGGACCCACGCGACCTGCCGCTTGTGCGGGGGCAGCGCGGTGACGTCGGCGTCGCCGAGCCTGAGGTCGGCGTGGGCGCGCGGGGTCAGGCCGAGGAGCGCGCGCAGCAGGGTCGTCTTGCCCGCGCCGTTCTCGCCGACGACGGCGATGGTGGTGCCGGGTTCGGCGTCGAGGGTGAGCTCGTTGAAACCGGTGACGGTGGCGTGCAGCGGCCAGTGCCCGCCGCCGGGCGGGGAGGCGGGGGAGCCGGGGGAGGCCGGGTCGGCGGCACCCGCTGACGGTGCTGCCGGGCTCGCGGGACCCGCGGTCTCCGGGCCGGGGGCCTCGTCGGCGACCACGGGCGACTCGGGCGCGTCACGGCGGGTGGCGGGGGTGCCCGTCCACCGCCCGCGCAGGGCGACGAGTACGGCCATCGCGATCGCGAGCAGCAGCAGGGACACGGAGGTGGCGGCCTCGGGCTGGTCCTGGAGCAGCAGGTACACCTGGAGCGGCAGGGTCTGGGTGGTGCCGGGTAGGTTGCCGGCGAAGGTGATGGTGGCGCCGAACTCGCCGAGCGCCCGGGCCCAGGTCAGCGCGGCGCCGGCGATCAGGCCGGGGCCGACCATCGGCAGGGTCACCGTGAAGAACACGCGGACCGGCGTGGAGCCCAGAGAAGCCGCGGTCTCCTCGTAGCTCTGCTTGAGCCCGCCGAGCGCGCCCTCCAGGCTGATCACGAGGAACGGCATCGCGACGAAGGTGGCCGCGAGGACCGCACCGGAGGTGTGGAAGGGCAGCGTGACGCCGAAGGTGCCCTCCAGCCAAGGGCCGAGCAGCCCGCGCCGGCCGAAACCGAGCAGCAGGGCCACACCGCCGACGGTCGGCGGCAGGACCATCGGGAGCAGTACGAGCGAACGCACCAGCGCCTTGCCCTTGAACTCGACGCGGGCCAGCAGCCAGGCCAGCGGCACCCCGAGGACGAGCGAGATGCCGAGCGCCCACAGGGACACCAGCAGCGAGAGCCTGAGCGCCTCGACCACACCGGGACTGGTGAGGTGCGTGGCGAGGTCGCTCCACCGGGTCCGCGCGAGGATGCCGAGCAGGGGCATCAGGAGGAACGCCACGGCGAGCAGTGCGGGGATCGCGAGGGCCACGGGGGGCCGGGCGCGGCGGGTACGGACTGGGCTCATGTGGGTTCCTGGTTGGGGAAGCTGTGGCGGCGGGTGAAGCGTAGTGCGGTGGGAGGCGGTACCGGATCCGTCCGCGTGCCGGACACGCGGAGCGGGGCTGCCCGTCCCCCGGACCGGGCAGCCCCCCCACGTCATCGCACCCGAAGGCCGGTCACGCCTTCTGGAAGCCCGCGTCCTGGAGGATCTTCTGGGCCTCCGGGGTGCTCAGCCAGGCCACGAACGCGGCTGCGGCCTCGGCGTTCTTGGAGCCCTTGAGCGAGGCGGCCGGGTAGGAGGCCACGGCGTTCTCGGCGTCCGGGATGTCCACGACGACGACCTTGTCACCGGACTTGACGGTGTCCGTCTTGTAGACGAGACCGGCGTCGGCCTCGCCCAGCTCGATCTTGCTCAGCACGGCGCGGACGTTGGGCTCCTGGGAGACCGGCTTCACCTCGATCTTCTGCGCGTCGAGGATCTGCTTGCTGTAGCGGCCTACGGGGACCTCGGGCGCGGCCAGCACGACCTTGATCTTGGTGTCGGCGAGGTCCTTGAGACCGGCGACCTTGAACGGGTTGCCCTTGCCGGTCGCGACGACCAGGCGGTTCTTCGCGATGACCGCCGGGTCGTTCACCTCGGCCTTGAGGCCGTCCATGGTCTTGGTGTCGGCGGTGACCAGCGCGTCTGCCGGGGCGCCCTGCTTGACCTGGGCGGCGAGCTCCTGCGAACCGGCGAAGGAGAACTTCACCTTCGTGCCCGGGTGCGCCTTCTCGTAGACGGCACCGGCGGTCTTGAAGACGTCGGTGAGGGAGGACGCGGCGAGCACCGTCAGTTCCGCGGCCTTGGGCTCGGCGGACGCGGAGGCGCCGGGGGTGGCGCCGGTGGCGTCGTTCTTCTTCTCGTCACCGCTGCCGCAGGCGGCGAGCGCCGGTACGAGGAGGGCGGCGGTCAGGGTGAGGGCGGCGCCGCGACGGCGGTTCGGGGGCCGGGTCGGGGACATGGGCTGGTGCTCCTCGGTCGGGTCGGCGGCCGGGCTGGTGCCGGGTCCGCGCGGTGGTGACCCGCGCCGGTGACGGGCGGAGCGGGTGGGGGCGCGTGGTGCTGAGCGGAAGTGTCGGGTGGACTACCGGGCGCGGGCGCGTGCGCGGGCCTGCGGCCGGGGGAGTGCCAGGGCGCCGGTCCCGGGGTACGGGGTTCAGGCGCGGTCGATGTGCACGCTGGTGGACTTCACGCGGGCGGTGGCCCGCATGCCGACCTCCAGCCCGAGCTCTTCGACGGCTTCGCGGGTGAGCAGGGAGACCAGGCGGTGGGGACCCGCCTGGATCTCGACCTGGGCGGCGACGTCGCCGAGCTTGACGGCGGTGACGATGCCCGGGAAGGCGTTGCGCGCCGACGTGTAGGTCTCCCCGTCCTCGGTGTGGGCGCCCTGGCCCACCTCGATGGAGAAGGCGGCCAGGGCGCGGCCGTCGATCAGGCGGCGGCCGCTCTCGTCGCGGTGGGTCGAGACTCGGCCGGCGTCGGCCCAGCGGCGTGCGGTGTCCGGGCTGACGCCCAGCAGGCGCGCCGCCTGACCGATGGTGTAGGACTGCATGTGCCACAAGGTAGGGGGAACCAGCCAGCATTTGCAATTCTATTGGGATGATGTACATGGCAGATGCCATGTCTCTTGTCGTAAGCACCAAAACTGATTCCGGTTCGCCCGGTCCGGATCGCTAGAGTCGGGGTATGGCTGAAGAGGGAAGCGCGGGTGCGGGGTCGGCGCGGGTCGACGTGTGGATCTGGTCGGTCCGGCTCACCAAGACGCGGGCGATCGCGGCTGCGGCGTGCCGTGCGGGCCACGTCCGGGTCAACGGGGAGCGGGCCAAGCCCGCGCAATCGGTGCGCGCTGGGGACGAGGTGCGCCTGTTCCACGCGGGGCGGGAACGCATCGTGGTGGTCCGGCGCCCGGTGACCAAGCGGGTAGGCCCGCCGGTCGCCGCCGAATGCCTGATCGACAACAGCCCGCCGCCGCCGACCCCGGTGGAGGCGGCGGTGGTCGGCATCCGCGACCGTGGCGCCGGCCGGCCGACGAAGCGCGAACGCCGCGAGATCGAAACCCTGCGCGGCAGCCGCTAGGGCGTCAGGCTGCCCGGAGTGATCGCGGGCCGAGTGGTTCGCTGACGACCGAAGCCCGGTCCGGCATCGCGCCGGACCGGGCTTCGGCGTTTCCGCGCCCCGACCGCCGTCGGGAAAATTTCTGCAAGGGATTGCGCCCCTTCATCCGAAAGGGGTGGCCGGTGGCGCCCCGGGGCGTGGAAGGTGGCGAAATTTCTGGCTCACGAGGGCTTCACGTGCTGGTGACACCGCCAGTAACCTCCCCGCAAAACCTTGCGGCAAGTTTTCAATGCCGCGAAGCCGCAGGGCTGTTGGCCCCGCTTCGAGGAGCAGACCTTGAGATCACGCGCACGATCACGCCTCAGGTGGCGGCCGACGGCTCTTGCTCTGGCCGTCGCCGGATGTCTGGCGGCGATACCGGCGGCCGCGCTGCCGGCCGTCGGCGCCCCCGCCGCCTCCGGCGCGCGGGTGGCGACAGCCGCCGCGGTGGCCGCCGCCGACAACACGGCGACGGTCTTCTACTACACCAAGACCCGCAACTGGACTGCGTACAACCTGCATTGGGCGCCCGACGGCGGAAGCTGGACGACCGTGCCCGGCGCCGGAATGGAAGCCGCCTGCACCGACTGGGTGAAGAGGACCGTCAGCCTCGGCTCGGCCGCCGGCCTGCAGGCGACCTTCAACAACGGCCAGGGCACCTGGGACAACAACGGGGGCAAGAACTACGCCCTGGGAACCGGCGCGATCACCGTCAAGGACGGGGTGGTGGCGCACAGCGACCCGTGCGCCGCGGACCCCGGAACGGGCGGCGGCACCGGCGCGACCGCCACTGTCTACTACTCGACCACCACGGTCGGCTGGTCGACCGTCAACCTGCACTGGGCGCCGACGGGCGGATCCTGGACCACCGTCCCCGGTACCGGCATGGACCCGGCCTGCACGGGCTGGGTGAAGAAGACGGTCGCACTCGGCTCGGCCGCCGGACTCGCCGCGACCTTCAACAACGGCAACGGCATCTGGGACAACAACAACGGCAGCAACTACGCCCTCGGTACGGGCGTGTCCACCGTGAAGGACACCCGGGTCACCGCGAACGCCGCCGACCCCTGTGCCGCCGTGGTCCCCGACACCACCGCGCCCACCGCGCCCACCCGGGCCCAGGCCGCCGCCACCGACGTGTCCATGGTCGTGACCTGGGACGCCGCCACCGACGACCGGGGCGTGAGCGGCTACCAGGTCACCCGCACCGGCGGTACCAAGGGCGCCGTCGTCACCCACACCACCTCCACCGTCCTCACCGAGTCCGGCCTCGAGGAGCGGACCGCCTACGCCTACACGGTCAAGGCCGTGGACGCCGCGGGGAACCTCTCGCCCGCCTCCGCCGAGGCCGCCGCCACCACGGGAACCCGGCCTCCGGCCCCGGCCGGGTCCGCGCCGCTGGGCGGCGACCCCCGCAAGGATCCGATCTACTTCGTCCTCACCGCCCGCTTCAACGACGGTGACGCCGCCAACAACCGCGGCGGCAGCCAGAACGTGAAGTCCGGGAACGCGGCCAACAACGACCCCATGTTCCGGGGGGACTTCAAGGGGCTCGTCGAGAAGCTGGACTACGTCAAGGCCCTCGGCTTCTCCGCGATCTGGATCACCCCGGTCGTCCTCAACCGCTCCGACTACGACTACCACGGCTACCACGGCTACGACTTCTACAAGGTCGACCCCCGTCTGGAATCGGCCGGAGCCTCCTACCAGGACCTGATCAACGCCGCGCACGCCAAGGGTGTCAAGATCTACCAGGACGTGGTCTACAACCACAGCTCCCGCTGGGGCGCCAAAGGCCTGTTCACGCCCACCGTCTACGGGGTGCGCGACGCGCAGTGGTCCTGGTACTACGACGAGAAGCAGACCGGCTTCGAGTACGACGGCCTCACCGTCGACCCCAAGAGCGGCAAGTCCTACTACAACGGCGACCTTTGGTCGACCGCCGAACCGGTCGGCAACACCTGCGTCAACTGGGGAGCCGCCACCCAGTACAAGAGCGCCGAGGGCTACACGATCTACAACTGCCAGTGGCCGAACCCCACTTCTGGCATGTTCCCCAAGGCGCTGTTCCACCAGTGCTGGATCGGCAACTGGGAGGGCGAGGATGCCCGTTCGTGCTGGATCCACGAGGACCTCGCCGACTTCAACACCGAGAACGCCGCGGTCCAGAACTACCTGATCGGCGCCTACGACAAGTACATCGACATGGGAGTGGACGGCTTCCGCGTCGACACCGCCGTGCACATCCCCCGCGTCACCTGGAACCGGCGCTTCCTGCCCGCCATCCAGAGCCGCGTGGCCCAGCAGTTCGGTGCCCAGAAGGCGAACGACTTCTACGTCTTCGGCGAAGTCGGCTCCTTCGTCAACGACAAGTGGAACCGGGGCTCGGCCAACCAGTCGGCCCAGTACTACACCTGGAAGGAGTCCGCGACGTACAGCGCGGACGATGCCACCGCCGCCGTCCAGCAGTACACGGGCGACAACGACCCGGCCAAGCAGCCCACCAGCAACAACGCCTTCCTGAGCGGCAACCTCTACCACGCCCCCGACCATGCCAGGTCCTCCGGCATGAACGTCATCGACATGCGCATGCACATGAACTTCGGTGACGCGAACAACGCCTTCCAGAACGGCAAGGACTCCGACGACAGTTACAACGACGCCACGTACAACGTCGTCTACGTCGAAAGCCACGACTTCGGCCCGGGCAAATCGTCCACCCGCTACGCCGGTGGCACCGACGCCTGGGCCGAGAACATGGCCCTGATGTGGACCTTCCGCGGCATCCCGACCCTGTACTACGGCTCCGAGATCGAGTTCCAGGCCGGCAAGCAGATCGACTGCGGCCCGACGTGCCCGCTCGCCACCACCGGCCGGGCGTACTACGGGGACAAGATCGCGGGTTCGGTCACGGCGGCGGGCTTCTCCAAGGTCGGCGCCGCCACCGGAGCGGTCGCCGCCACCCTCGAATCACCGCTCGTCAAACACCTCCAGCGGCTGAACGAGATCCGCCGGGCCGTCCCCGCGCTCCAGATGGGCCAGTACTCCACCGAGGGCATCTCGGGGAGCATGGCCTTCAAGCGCCGCTACACCGACGCGGCGACCGGGCAGGACAGCTTCGCCCTCGTCACCGTCACCGGCGGTGCCGCGTACACCGGCATCCCCAACGGCACGTACAAGGACGCGGTCACCGGCGACGTCCGGACGGTCACCGACGGCAAGCTGTCCGTCGCCGCCCCCGGCAAGGGCAACCTGCGGGTCTACGTCCTGGACCTCCCCGGCGCGGGCGCCGCGCCCGGCAAGGTCGGAGCCGCCGGCCCCTACCTGAAGTAGCCACCGGTCATCGCAGCAGGCCCGGGTCGGCGACCTGGGCCTGCTGCGTTGTCCGGACTTCATCCCGTGGCGCGCAGGGTGCGGTAGGCCGTGTCGTGGAGGTGGCGGATGACCTGCGGGTCGGCATCGAGGGTGTAGTCGGCGCCCAGGGCCGCGAGGGTGACGTCGTGGGCAAGGAGGTACCAGAGGCTGCCCGAGGCGACCAGGTGGCAGGGCTCGACGCGGCGGGCCGCGGTCGCGCCGGAGCGGGTGCTGTAGTCGAAGGTGATGATCTCGTGGTCTCGGCACGCGACGGCGAGCGCGGCGAGGAGGGCGGGGTCGGCGCGTGGTCCGCGGTCCTCCCAGGTGATGCCGGCGACGGCCCCCTGGAGTGCGGTGACCTGGCCGCGCAGGCGGCGGGGCAGGACCTGTTCCAGCTTGGCCAGCGCACGCAGGGCCGTCTCCTCGATCCCGGTGAGTCCGCCCGCGGCGGTGCGCAGGGCAACAGCGACGGCTACGGCCTCCTCGTCGTCCAGGAGGAGCGGTGGCAGGTCTGTGCCGGAGGCCAGGCGGTAGCCGCCGCCGTGACCGCGGGCGCTGTCGACCGGGTAGCCCAGCTCGCGCAGCCGGTCGATGTCGCGGCGTACGGTGCGCACGGTCACCCCGAGCCGGTCGGCCAGGTCGAGGCCGGCCCATTCCCGCCGGGTCTGCAGCAGGGACAGCAGGCGCAGCATCCGGGCGGTCGTGTCACTCGTCATTTGTGATGCCGAGGCTTGACCCGTGCGACACCGACAGCCTCGGCGTCCAGCTCCAGCGCGCCCTGCCCGGCACCAAGGTGGTCAAGTCGTTCGTCACCCAGGAGCAGAGCACCGTCGTCAACCCGAAGGTCGTCGGCGAGGGCGACCACACCATCTTCCATCTGGTGAAACGGCCACATCGTCGGCGCCTGGGCCCAACACCCCGACGGACACATCAGCCATGCCCTCCTCACCGATCCGGGCCAGGCGGCCCGCACCGCCGTAGAAGAGGAGACCAACCGCATGACCACCTTCCTCGCAGACACCCGCATCACCCCCTGCTACCGCACACCCCTCGAACGCCAACTCGCCGCCCCGCAGCGATAGGCCCTGCGTTCCAGCGCCGAGCAGCGAAAGCCGCGCGCCTTGTCCGACGTACTGCGGGAGGCTGTGCCACAACGCGCCACAGGGCCTGATCGCCGAGGCCGCGCGGCGGAGTGAGACCGACCTGTCGCTGGTCAGCGTGGACTCCGCTACCGTCCGCGCCCACCACGACGCCGCCGGGATGCGTGCCGGCAAGGATCTCATGGAGGCCCTGGAAGAGGCCGCGCGGGAGCAGGAGGAAGCCCGGCAAAAAGGGGCGGTGATGCGCGGCCCGGAGGAACAGAACAGACCGGGCGTCGACGTGTCCGGCGCGGACGCAAGCTCCGCCTCAAGGAAGCCCTGCTCGGCAGATCCCGCGGCGGGCTGACCAGCAAGACTCATCTGGCCGCGCACCGGCGATGCCGCCCGCTTGCGTTGGTCCTGACCGCTGGGCAGGCCGCGGACAGTCCTCAATTCATCCCCGTACTCGGGAAGACGCGGGTCCGTCTGCCCGTCGGCCGGCCCCGCACCCGGCCCGGCGCGGTCGCCGCAGACAAGGCCTACTCGTCCCGCGGCAACCGCTCCTACCTGCGCAAACGCAACATCAAGGCGGTCATCTCGGAGAAGAGAGACCAGGCCGCGAACCGAAAGGGGGAAGGCGCACGAGGCGGCCTGCCCGTCAGCCACGACGCCGATCTCTGCAAGGAACGGAACACCGTCGAACGCCTGATCGGCGGCAAGACGCGCTTGTGTCCCGAGGTGAAATCCCGGCAGGGGACAATCCGTCGACCGATTGCGCCCTACTCCTCCGGCCCCCGCCCGAACGAGATCTCCACCCGTCGGTTCTTCTTCCGGCCCTCCTCGGTGGAGTTGTCCGCGATGGGGTCGTCCTCGCTCTTGCCGGCCACCTCGTAGGCGATCCCGGATGCACCCAACTCCGCGGCGAGCGCCTTGTGTACGGCCTCGGCGCGCTTCGTGGAGAGGGTTTTGCCGTGGGCGTACGTCCCCAGGTTGTCGGTGAAGCCACGGACCGTGACCTTCCACGGGTCGTTCTCCCTGATCTCCTTGGCGACCTCGGCGATCCGGGCGTCGGCGCGGCCGCTCAGCTCCGCGCTGTCCTTGGCGAAGAGGACCTCGGACTGGAGGGTCAGCTTGATGTCGTCGTTCGATTCCTCGCGCCCCGAGTCGCCGGACAGGTCTCCGGAAACCGAGAGGATGTCGACCACCACCGGAGGGGCTAGCTCCGCGCCCTTCTCCAGCTCCAGGACCTCGGCGTGCGGATCGACCGGGACCGGCGGCGGCTCGGGCGAGGCGCTGAGCGGGGGGTCGGCACGGGCCGCAGGGGCGTCGTGCAGACCGAGGAAAGTCGTCAGGCATACAGCGGTGAGTGCGCAGGCCGCGAGCCGGGCGGCAGCGGTGCGTGCCGTCGTCGCCGGCCTCACTGCGCGACCGTGATCTTGACGGGGGCGGTGCCAAAGGTCGGCATGGCGAAGTCGACCTCTGTGGTGCCCTCCGGCGGCGCCGGGAACTGGACGAAGACCGGGGCCGTGTCGCCGGGCTGGAAGACCGTGTGGAACTGGTTGCACAGGCAGTTGCCCTGGGTGTCCCGCAGTGGGTAGTAGCGCTTCTTGCCCTTGAGGTCTGCCAGGGAGGCACCCGACGAGGAGTAGCCGTTCTTCAGCGACAGATCGTTGCCGCCGGTCCAGTGGCCGGTGTTCAGCGCCACCTTGCCGTCGTTGCGCATCTCGCCGCGGACGGTCACCACACCGCCCTCGTACCGCTGCACGGAGTCGATGGTGAGCACCGCGCCGTTCGCGCCCTTCATCTCCAGACCCATGCCCTTGGGGTCCGCGGCGGCCGGCTTTTCGGCGGCCGGCTTCTTGCCGTCCGGCGCACCACCCGAGTCGCCACCCCCGCACCCGCTCAGCGAAAGCGTTACGACCGCAATGAGGCCGACGGCGGCCACCTTCGCCGCGACTTGCGTCATTCCGTGCCGACTTCGGTGCCCAAGACCGGTCCGACCCTGTATCTCACGGATCATGCTTCCCCCTCGCCCCGCCCACTGCAACGCGTTGCACAGTAGCGCATGCGAACCCTGCACCCCGGTGACATGCATCGCACACATGAACCCCCATGGAAGCCCAGGGGAAGCCTTCTCGCCCTGGGTGTACGGCAATTGACCCGGTGTCAAACAGACGCGAGCGTTGCCCATGAGCCGAGCTCGGCAACTGGTCAGAGGGGGAAGTCGGTCATGCTCGTACGGCGTGCGCGCCTACACTGCGTCCCTTCCGCGCTCGTGTGGACCTGGTCAGGGTCCGTGCGAGGCGGTGACGTGCGGGGCGACAGCGGGCCCCGAATTCGGTACTCGTCTTGAGCTTGTGGCAGCCCCGGCACAGCACTTGAACATTGCCGTGTGTCCGCCCCGCCGAGGGCGAGGGGCTTCCGGTGGTCCACATCCACAGCGGACGCGGGGAGGTCGTCCATGCACCGGCCGCCTCCGCCGGCGGCCGTGCCCGTCGCCGACATGCCGCAGGGCTCCCACCCCGGGGTGGGAGCCCTGCGGCATGTCCGGTCCGCGCCGGGTGTCAGTTCACCACCCTCACGGAGTCGCAGCCGAGGTACGTGTACACCTGTCCGCCCGCGGCCCGGTACTTGCCCTTCAGGCAGGCCCGGGTGGAGGCGAGGGTCAGTCCCGACTCACTCGGCTTGAAGTGCAGGACGAGGTCGGTGTCGCCGTCGCGGGTCCGCTCGTCCAGCTCGTAGGAGTCACCGGGGTGGCCCCTGCCGTGGAGCTCCCGGGCGCCGGCCGGGGTGGCGGTGTTGAACAGCCGTTCCCGCAGGCCCCAGTACGTCTGGGACACGTCGACGGCCGTCGCGTCGAAGGCCAGCGGCAGGCCGTACTCGCCGACCCGGGTGGTCAGCGCGGCCAGGGTGGCGTCGGTGTTGAGGTTGATGGAGTTGGGGAAGCCGCCCGGCCGGACGTTGATCGCGACGGGTACCACGCAGTCGATCCGGAACGACGTGGACGCGGTGTTGTTGCCAGGGTCCGGGTCGACGTCCTCGGCGTTCTTCAGCGCCACGCGGGAGTCGAGCCGCACCTGCTTGACACCCGGCGAGGTGCACGCGAGCTGCACCGCGTACGTGGCCTTCTGCGGCGTGCCCACGCGCAGCGCCGTCTGCTGCGCGGTCTGCGTCGCCGGTGTGACGGTGACGCCGGCATCGGCGCCGGCCGTGGTGGTCAGCAGGGTGTCGACCGGGCTGGACGGGCCGGCGTTGGCCACGGTGACCTCGATCGAGGCGGTGCCGGGCTCGCCGATCAGCACCTCCAGCGGGCTGGTGGCCCGGGCGTCGGTGATCGACACGTCGGCCTTGGCGATGACCCGGGTATCGGCGGTGGCGGTGTTGTCGGCCGTCCGCGCGTCCGGCCCTGCGAGGTTGGCCACCGTCGAGGTGGCGGTGATCGTCTTCGGGCCGCCGTTGCGGTAGACCAGGTCGGCCGGGACCTGCGCGCTGATCGTGTACTCCCGGTGCGTCCCCTGCAGCACCTCGCTGAGGTTGCAGGTGACCGTCCGGCCGGAGACCAGGCAGGGGCCGGTGGTGACCGGGTCGGTGACGTCGGCGGGCAGGGTGGTGGTGACCTGCGTGGAGGTGGACGAGTTGGGGCCGTGGTTGGATACGCCGACCGTCCAGGTCAGGCGCTCGCCTGCCGCCACGGGGTCCGGTGCGTCGGTCGTGGTGACGGTGAGGTCGGTGGTGTTACGGAGCGCGCGGATCCGCGCGGCCTCCTCAGCGGTCGGAAGGGGCGGGCCCTCGCTCACGGGCGGCGCGCCGCCAGCCCTGGGGAAGCGGTTCGGCATGTAGGTGTTCACCCGGGCCCAGTCGTCGTGGCCCTTGAGCAACTCGTCGGTGGTGTTGTTCGCGCAGTCTTTCTCGCCGGTCGCGTCGATGTTGACGATCTGGCGTGCATCGCCGTCGTCGCCGAAGCCCGCCGAGTTGTCGCCGTTCCAGTCCGGGTTCTGGTTCAGGGGAACGGTGCGCACGGTACCCGCACCGTCCGAGAAGACGAACTGGTTCACGCCGTCCCGCGGGTCGAGCACGCCGTTCTCGTGGAGGTTGTCCTCCTTGAGGTCAGGCAGCACCGCCTGAGACCGGCCCGGCTCGTTTTCGCTGGGGGGCCGGCCGAACGTGGTGATGCGGGCCGGGGAGAAGTCGACGACCGTTCCGCCGCCCACGCGCGGGATGCCATCGGTCATGGAGTAGCTCATCACGCTCACGTAGTTGGGCTTGCAATTCGGGTTCTTGTCCGTGCCCGCATGATCCAGCCCGAGGTTGTGGCCGAGTTCGTGCATGAGGCCCCCGGCGTCGGTGCGGTAGAGGATGACGTCCGTCCCGCTGCCGTAGCCGCCGCTGTCGCACCCGGTGTCGGGGCCGGTGCCGTCGGTGTCGACGTCCTTAGTGGTGTAGAGGACGTAGTTGAACGCCTTCTGGCGCAGCAGCTGCAGATTACGCGCCTTCGTGTCGCGATACTCCGTGTCGAGGTTGCAGTTGGCCAGCGGGAACGCGATCTGGTTGCCGCCCCCCAAGTCGTCGCCGACGACGCAGTCCGGGTCCTGGTCGTCCGGCCTGCCGTCCGTGTCGTCGTCGATGCCGTTGTCGCAGGTGGCCTTGAAGTCCTCGACGCCCAGTTCGCGGTCGTTGCAGTTCGGATCAGAGCCGTCCACACCGTCCTTGCCGTCGTTGTCCAGTCCGTCGGTGCAGGTGCCTTCCGGTGCGCCTTCCATGGCCGTCTTGTCGTGCAGGCCGCCGGAGTCGACGTGCAGCGTGATGCCGTCCGCGCCGTCCGGGTTGGACACCGGGGCCGCCGCGAAGGCGTGCTCGACCGCCTGAATCGCCTCGTGGGACGGCTGCGATCCCGCCGAGTAGTCGAGTTCGACGAAGATGTCCTTGTGCAGCGGGTCCGCCTGGAGGGCCGGCAGGTCGACGGCCATCGAACCGTCCGGGTTGCGCACGCCGAAGCGCTCGTACCGGTCGGCGATGCCGTCCCCGTCGGCATCGCTGTGGTTGCTCGTGGTGATGGTCACGCCGACCGCGGCCCGCTTGCCGTCGCCGTCGTTGGGGAAGTTCGGGTCGCCGTCGCCCACGGCGCACACCTGGCCCTGCGGGTTCCCGCTGCGGTCGAAGCACGGCGGGTCCGGCGGGATGAACCCGTACGCGAGCGAGTCGCCGGTCCAGGTGTCGTTGAGGGCGTTGTACGTGAGGTTGAGGTCGATGTCCTGGTTCTGCGGGCTGATGTCCATCCGGTCGTCCGCGAAGTTCGTTCCGCCGTCCTCGTCCTTGATCTGGATGCCGACGGGGAACGTGGTCTGGCCGCCTGAGAGGGTGACCTGCTGCGTGAAGACCCACGGGTTCGGGATGGTGCTGGCATGGAAAGCGTCGTCGGAGACGATCCGGCCCGTCTGGAGCGCGTTGTCCCCGATCTTCACCTCCGGATAGAACTCGCCCTCCTCGTCGATGCCGTCGTCCGGGACCTCGAAGCGCTCGAACCAGTCGAGGCTCACGGTGACGGTCATGGCCAGCGGCGGTGGGTCGGCGGCCGCGGCCGCGGCCGGCAGCCCAGGCATCAGCCACAGGCCGGGCAGGAGCAGGGCGGTCGCCGCGGCGACCGCGGTCAGGCGCCGTCCGAGACAAGGCCGGGGGGACCGCCGGGATGACGGCGGAGCGGCCTGTGGGGCGGCCGGGCCAGCGGATGGTGGAGTGGGGGATGGTGGGGTGGAACTCGGCATTCTGCCTCCCGCGTGCACGCGAATCCCTTACCGGCACACGAACCAGGCGAGCGCGGAGCAAAGGATCATTCACTGACGCATCGTGCCAGCGGGTGCGGCGGCCGTCCGCACCTCGGACTCGGGTTCCGCCCGAAGGGACGAAGCCGAAACGTTTCCCGACCCGGCGGGAAGGCGCTCAGCCGGGGGTGAGCGTGAAGGCTCGACTCGTCCTCCCCGAGGAGACACCTGCGGGCCCGGTCAGCGTGGTCGGGGACTTCAACCACTGGAACCTCCACGCCCACCCGCTGGCCGCGCGCGGCGACGGCACCCGCGCCGCGACCGTCGCCCTGCCCGCCAACTCCACCCACGCCTTCCGCTACCTCGCCGCAGGCGACTACTGGTTCAACGACGAGATGGCCGGCCACCACGACGGCACCAGCAGCCACCTCCACACCTGAGCAGAAGCCATCGCACGCCTGCCACGGCCACTCGACGTCACGGCCGGTGCACCGGGGAGGGCGCCGGCCAACGGTGAGCACCAGCGCTCGCGCCCGGTGGCCGCGTCGATCGCGTACAGCCCGTCCTTCTTCGACCTGACGTAGACCACGCCGTCCTGATGCACCACCGCAGCGTGGTCGAGACCCTTGCTGCTGCCGTCCTTGTCCAGCAGAGCCAAGGTCCACAGCGGCTTGCGAGCCGGCGGCTTGGCCTCCTCCGGTGCACCGCCGAGGGCGCCGCACGCGGAGGTGGTGAGGGCGAGCCCGCCCACCGCACCGGTCGCCAACTTCAGGACCTGGCGGCGGCCGACGTTCTGCTGTTGTCCCCCCGCTCTACGCATTGGGGCAGGCTAAGCGACGATCGCGGACCGGGGCCACATCCACAGGACGACGTCGACATCGTGCTCCCGCACCCGGGGGGCGACGATCCGGCGCAGCGCGTCGGTTGGTGCCTCGCGCCCATACGGGAGCTGCACCGAGCCCCTGCCGGTCTCGTAGCCGGCGACTTCGGCGTTGAAGCCCCGCGGGTGCTGGGCGCATCCCCCAGGGCTGCCGCGACGCCCTGTCCTGTTCGAGCGTATGTTCGAGTGACGCGCTAGGCTGGACCCATGCACGCACTCCAGGGCTCCCTCTTCGATCAGGGCGACGAGATCCGGCCCGGCCCGACGACTGGCCTGCGGCGTACGGAACTGGGCGCCGGCGCCTGGGTGGACCACCAGCCGGGCTGGCTGTCGGGCGCCGACGCGCTGTTCGAACGGCTCGCGGCCGACGTGCCGTGGCATGCCGAGCGGCGGCAGATGTACGAGCGGGCGGTGGACGTCCCGCGCCTGCTCGCCTTCTACGGCGAAGGGGACCCGCTGCCGCACCGCGCGCTGACCGAGGCCCGCGAGGCGCTGACCCGCCACTACGCGCCCGAGCTCGGTGAACCCTTCGTCACCGCCGGCCTCTGCCTCTACCGCGACGGCCGCGACAGCGTCGCCTGGCACGGCGACCGCATCGGCCGCTCCGCCACCGAGGACACCATGGTCGCGATCCTGTCGGTCGGCGACCCCCGCGACCTGGCCTTGCGCCCCCGCGACGGCGGCCCCACCTTGCTCCGCCTCCCGCTGGGCCACGGCGACCTGGTGGTGATGGGCGGGTCCTGCCAGCGCACGATGGAGCACGCCGTCCCCAAGACGACCCGCGCGGTGGGCCCCCGCATCAGCGTCCAGTTCCGCCCGCGCGGGGTCCGCTGAGGGAGCCGCGGTCCGGTCCTCGTCGGCCGGCGGGTCCGAGCCGGCCGCCGCGACCGGGCGGGCCTACGTCGCGTCGAGTTGCTTCGAGGGGCGGGCCGCCGTCGCCGCGGCCGCGTGCAGGGAGCGCAGGGCGACCAGCAGGAAGCCGATGTCGTCCAGGTACACCGGGTCCGGGATCAGGTCCACCGGCGAGACGGTGTACACGACGGCCGCCCAGAACAGCGCCTTGTCGCGCAGCGGGATCCCCGCGTCGCGCAGCAGCCGCCGCGCCGCGAAGACCCGAACGAGGAGAACGGCCGCGGTGAGCGCCAGCCCGGCCGCGACGACCGCCGCGACGATGAGCCAGATCGTCGTCGCGTCCATCAGGCGCCCTGCTCCCGCAGTCGTCGGCTGACCTCGCCGAGACCGTCCGCGAGCGCGTCGAGCTGCTCCGGGGTGAGCACGTCCACCAGGGCCTCCCGGACCGCGGTCACGTGCCCCGGCGCGGCCTGCGCCAGCCGTGCGCGTCCGGTCTCGGTGAGGACGGCGTAGACGCCGCGGACGTCGGAGGGGCAGGTGCGGCGGCGGACCAGGCCGGTCTTCTCCATCTGGGTGACCTGGTAGGTCAGGCCGCTCTTGGAGTTGATCAGCCCGTTCGCGAGCTCCGTCATGCGCAGCTCGCCGTCCGGCGCCCTGGCGAGCCGTACGAGGATCTCGTACTGCGGGTGGGAGAGGCCGGACTCGTCCTTGAGCTGCTGGTCCAGGCGGCGGTTGACCAGGGCGGAAGCGGCCAGGAAGCCCTGCCAGGCGCGCATTTCGCGGTCGTCCAGCCATCTCGTCTCAGCCATGGAATCAGCCTACACGGGTCGTTCCAATTTGAATCAGAGTGCGACCGGAGGTTAGGGTCGGAAGGGGTTGTTTGAATTTGAACAACCATCCCCGGCTTCACTGCCGGCTGCACCGCCAGTGCGACCTGCCAGCCCGTCCGACCGGAAGGCCCCCCTCGTGACCAGCCCCTCCACCACCACCGCCCCGCCCGCCGCACCCGCCGGGTCCGCCGCGCCCCTCGCCCTCTCCACCCCCGCCCACGACGCCGGCCTGCTCCTCCTGCGCCTCGTCCTCGGCCTGACCATGGCCGCCCACGGCACCCAGAAGCTCTTCGGTTGGTTCGGGGGCGGCGGCATCAGCGGCACCGGGCAGTTCTTCACCGCCAGCGGCTACCCGGCGGGCGATGCGATGGCCGTCCTCGCCGGCCTGACCGAGACCCTCGGCGGCCTCGGTCTCGCCGCCGGGCTCCTCACCCCGCTCGCCGGTGCCGCCGTCGTCGGCACCATGGTCAACGCGATCGCCGTCCACGGGGCCGGCGCGTTCTTCGCCCCGCAGGGCGTGGAGTACGAGGTCCTGCTCACCGCGGGCGCCGCCGCCCTCGCGCTCACCGGCCCGGGCCGCTACGCCGTCGACCGCTTCCTGCCCGTCCTGCGCGGCCACCGCCTCGCCCACGGAGCCCTCGCCGTCGCCCTCGGCGCCGTCATCGCGGGCGCGCTGCTCCTCGTGAGGAACTGACCCCCGCGCGGGGACCCGTACGGGCCGATTGGCTTGGGGCGTTCGGGGGAAGTGGGCATAAATGACACAACCCATCGAAGACTACGCACTCATCGGCGACCTGATGACCAGTGCTCTGGTCGGCCGCGACGGGTCCATCGACTGGCTGTGCCTGCCGCGCTTCGACTCGGCGGCCTGCTTCGCCGCCCTCCTCGGCGACCAGGAGAACGGCCACTGGCGCATCGCCCCCGCCGCCTCTCCCGAGTTCGCGCGCTGCACCCGCCGCGCCTACGTAGACGGCACGCTCGTCCTGGAATCCTTCTGGGAGACCGGGGACGGCTCCTCCTTCAAGGTCGTCGACTTCATGCCGCAGCGCGACACCGCCCCCGACGTGATGCGGATCGTGGAAGGCCTCACGGGCGAGTCGACCGTACGCAGCACCCTGCGCCTGCGCTTCGACTACGGGCACGTCGTCCCCTGGGTCCGCCGCTTCGAAGGCGACCCGGACGGCGACGGCGATCGTGACGGCGACGGCGACCGCGTCGCCGTCGCCGGCCCCGACTCCGTGTGGCTGCGCAGCGAACCTCCCGTGCGGACCTGGGGCGAGGAGAACAGCACCCGCTCCGAGTTCACCGTCGCCGCCGGCGAGCGCGTCGCCTTCGTCCTCACCTGGCACCCCTCGCACGAACCGCGTCCCGAGCCCCTGGACCCGTACGGCGCCCTGGAGCAGAGCCTCGCCGACTGGCGCGAGTGGGCCTCCCAGTGCCGGTACGAGGGCCCCTACCGGGAGGCCGTGACCCGCTCCCTGATCACCCTCAAGGCCCTCACCTACGCCCCGACCGGCGGGATCGCCGCCGCCGCGACGACCTCCCTGCCCGAGGAGCTCGGCGGAGTCCGCAACTGGGACTACCGCTACTGCTGGCTCCGCGACTCCACCCTCACCCTCGGCTCGCTGCTGGCCACCGGCTTCCTCGACGAGGCACGCGCCTGGCGGGCGTGGCTGCTGCGGGCCATCGCGGGCGACCCGGCCGACCTGCAGATCATGTACGGGATCGGGGGCGAGCGGCGGATCCCGGAGAGCGAGCTGCCATGGCTGAAGGGGTACGACTCCTCCGCGCCGGTCCGGGTCGGCAACGCGGCGGTCGACCAGCTCCAGCTCGACGTGTACGGGGAGGTCCTCGACTCCCTGTACCTGGCCCGGGCTTCGGGGCTCCCGGCCGAGTGGCACGCCTGGAAGATCCAGCTCGCGCTCCTCGACTTCCTGGCGTCCAACTGGCACCGCCCCGACGAGGGGCTGTGGGAAGTGCGCGGCCCGCGCCGCCACTTCACGCACTCCAAGGTGATGGCGTGGGTCGCCGCCGACCGGGCCGTGCGCACCCTGGAAGCCAATCCCCGACTACCCGGCGACGCGGAACGCTGGCGGGTCATGAGGGACGCGGTGCACCGCGACGTGTGCGAGAAGGGCTACGACCCCGAGCGGGGAACCTTCACGCAGCACTACGGCTCCACCGAACTGGACGCGGCCACCCTCCTCATCCCGCGCGTCGGCTTCCTGCCGCCAGACGACCCCCGGGTGATCGGCACGGTCGACGCGGTGCGCGCGGAGCTCGGCAGCAGCGGGCTCGTCCGCCGCTACAGCACCGAGGGGCTGTCGGTGGACGGCCTGCCCGGCGACGAAGGGGCTTTCCTCGCCTGCTCGTTCTGGCTGGCGGACGCACTGCACATGACCGGCCGGGAGAAGGAGGCGCGGGAACTCTTCGAGCGGCTGCTCGCCGTACGCAACGACGTCGGGCTGCTCGCCGAAGAGTACGACCCCGTCTCCGGCCGCCAACTCGGCAACTTCCCCCAGGCGTTCAGTCACGTCGGCCTGGTGAACACGGCCCTCACCCTGGGGGGCGGCGGCGTGATGGACGGCAGCGCGGCGGGGTGACGCCCCGGCGGGCGCCGCGGGCCTGCCGGCTCAGGCCGGGCACGGACCCCGCAGCGCCGCCCAGGTGTCCGGGCCGACGACTCCGTAGCGATGGTCGATCAGCCCGGGACGGGGGATCGACCTCGTACGGAGACCGGTCCGGGCCGGGCGGGTCGCCCGGCCGCGTGCCTGGCCGGGTGCCCTGCCGGGTGCGGGGCCGACGGGATTCGAACCCGCGGGGCCGGTGGGCGGGTCCGCCGCCCGGCCGCTGGTCGTCGGCGCCGGGGACCCCCGGCGCCGACGATCGCGATGGGCCGCTCTGCCACGGCCCCGCACCCTGCGGGATCGCGCGATCCCGCTGTCGAGCGAACCTACAGAGCCGCGGCCGCGGGCGCAGCCGGGTTTTCCTCGTCCTGCGGAATGCTGACCAGCCAGCGCGTGTCCTTGCGCGGGCGCAGGTACAGCGCCCAGTACAGGGTGGCGACGGCGGTGATCCCGCCGGTCCACAGCAGGTACTGGGTCTCCTGCTGGGTCAGGATGTACGCGAACACCAGGACCAGCACGACGGGAACAGCCGGCCACAGCGGCATCCGCCAGGCCGCCGTCTCGCGGCGCGCCCCGCGCCGGCTGAACAGTGCGGCCACCGCCACGAGCAGGTACATGCCGGTCACCGAGACGCCGGTGACCCCGTACAGGGTGTCGAGGTTGACGAAGCACATCGCCGCACCCGGCACGCCGACGAGCAGGGTGGCCACCCACGGGGAGCCGAACCGGCCGAGCCGGGAGAGCGCGGCGTTGACGGGCGCGGGCCAGGCCTTGTCGCGGGCGGAGGCGAAGAGCACCCGGGAGTTCTGGATGACCATGACGATGCCGGCGTTGACGATGGCGAGGGCCACGCAGAGGCTGACGAAGGTGCCGACGGCCGAGTTGGACCAGGCGGTCACCATGGCGCCGAGGTCGCCGGAGGTCAGCGCGTCGAGGTCGGGGGCGCCCATGGTGATGGCGATGACCGGGACCAGGATGACGGCGGTGGAGATGGCGAGGGTGGCGAGCACGGTCCGCGGGACGTTGCGGCGCGGGTTCTCCAGCTCCTCGGAGAGGTAGACGGCCGTCGAGAAGCCCTGGGTGATGAACAGGGCGATGGCGAGTCCGGAGACGACCATCATCGCGGTGACCGTCGACGTGCCGCCGCCCTCCGCGGCCACCGAGCCGTGCACGAGGGCGTCCGCGCCGCGCTCGCTGTGCGCGAAGCCGAGTACGGCGACGAGCGCGGCAGCCACGACCTCCAGGACGAGGAAGACGCCCGTGATCCAGGCGTTGGCCCGCAGGTCCAGCAGTCCGGCGAGGGTGGCGAGCAGCATCACGCCGGCGCCGGCGGCCGGGGCCGGTACGTCGATCACGGGGGCGAGGTAGTCGGCGGTGCCCATGGCGATCACGGGCGGCACGATCATCACGACCAGCAGGGACAGGACGAAGACCAGCCAGCCGGCGAGCCGCCCGGACATGGTCGACACCATCGCGTACTCGCCGCCGGCGCTGGGGATGAGCGTGCCCAGCTCCGAGTAGCAGAACGCGACGCCGACGCAGAGCAGCGAGCCGATCGCGATGGTGAGGGCGGCCCAGGTGCCGAGGCTGGAGAAGAGGTCCGGCACGACGACGAAGAGCGTCGAGGCGGGCGTCACGCACGACAGCGTGAGCAGGGTTCCGCCGACGACGCCGATGGAACGCTTGAGCTTCTGGGGGATGGGCCCTGTGGCGGGGGCGAGGGCCTGGGGGGCGCTGATCGTGTCAGACATCGGTGCGGTGTTCCGATCGGCAGATGCGGTGAGTGAGCGCGGGAGCGGTATCGCCTCCGGGGCGGTGGTGGGCAAGAGTGGTTCGCTGGCTCCCGGGCCGTCATGCAATCTCCACGAGATCCGCAGGTCAAGAGCTGTTCACCTGCGGATTCCGTCGTCTGGGCCCGCTCCTGCTGCCATTCACGGCGTTAAGGCCGCGTAAACGCTGCGCAATCACCATGTGCGATAACCGCACGTGACCGCCGGTAAATTTTCTTCCGCTTTGCCGACCCGCCGCGCTCCCGTGTCATGGGCGGATCGCGACGTCGACCGGGCCGCGGGCCGGTCCGCGGGCCGGAAGGTCGCCCCGGCCGCCGACCGGGACGCGCTCCAGGACTCCGCCCGCGAAGACGTCGTAGAGCGGGAGCGACTCAAGGTGGACGTAGCCGATGTGGCAGTCGCAGACGGCCAGCGGACAGGGGCGGGGGCGCAGGGCCGGGCGGTAGGAGCCGTCGTAGAGGTTGCCCAGCTCCTCCTTCACGAAGTGGCAGCGGCGGACCGTGCCCGCGCCGTCGACCGAGATCACGGAGGCGCCCGTGCGGCACGGGAGGCCCGCCGAGCGGTGCGGGTGGCGGCTGAACGGGAAGAGCGGGTCCAGGGCCGTCCACTCGGCCGCTTCCGGGTCGGTGTAGGCGTGGCCCTCGGCCGCGTTGATCCACAGGTACACCTCGGGCGGCAGCGCGCCGCGCAGCCGGCGGGCCTCCTCGAGGTGCTCCGGCAGGCCCACCACGCCCACGCTGAAGCGCACCCCGGCGGCCGCCAGCTCCCGGCACTTGCCGAGGAACCGGTCGTACGGGGTCTGCCCCGGGTGGTACGTGCACCACAGCGCGAGCGTGTCCGGGTCGGCTTCGGCGGTCCAGCCGGTGCGGCCGCTCAGGTTGGTCTGGATCGCGACCCGGCGCACGTGCGGCAGGTGCGACAGCTCCACGAGGGCGCGCCGGTACCAGGAGCGGACCAGGCCCTCGCCCCACGGCGTGAACAGGACGGACAGCCGGTCGCCGGTGTTCCCGGCCGCCCAGGCGGCGAACCGTTCCAGCGCGGCCCGGTCGGCCGTCAGCTGCTCCCGGCTGTCCCGCCGCTTGGCGAACGGGCAGTACGGGCAGTCGTAGTCGCAGGAGGACAGCGGGCCCCGGTAGAGGACCGTCAGGTCCATCGGCGCCTGGGCCCCCGTCACTTGCGCTCGTAGGCGGCCATCGCGGCCCGCACGTCCGCGGAGAACAGCGCCGGGCCGGCCGCGTCCGAGTGCGCCAGCCCCTCCGGGGTCAGCCGCAGCAGCTCCGCGTCGTCCACGAGCCAGCCGCTCTCCCCGAAGGCCGCCAGCTCCGCCGGGAAGTCCTCCCGCGGATCGCTCCCGAACCGCTCGCGGTACTCGGCCACCGGCATGCCCCGCGCCTGGAGCAGCGACTGCAGCAGGTGCCGCCGCCGCGCCTCCTCCGCGTCGATCCACCGGCCGTGATCGGCGCGCGCGAAGTCCGCCTCCGGGCGCCGCACGTACGCGTCGATGATGCCGCGGATCTCGCCCATGCCGACCGCGTAGTCGAAGGAGTAGTGCAGCTCGGCCGTGTAGGAGCGTGCCCCGCAGCCCAGGCCGATCATGCCGTCCGTCTGGCAGGCGTAGTCCTCGGCGCCCTGCGCCGGTGCGTCCGCCCGGCGGAACATCCGCATCGACACCTGCTCGTACCCGGCGGCCAGCAGGTGGTCGCGCCCGGCCCGGTAGAGCCGCAGCCGCTGCTCGTCCCACCCGGCGGCCGAGGACTCGCCCGGCCGGCGCCCCAGGCCCGTCAGGGGGCGCACGTACAGCGGGTAGAGGTAGAGCTCCTCCGGCCGCCACGCGAGGGCCGCGTCCAGGGACTGGCGCCAGCTCGCCTCGGTCTGCCCGTCGATGCCGTAGATCAGATCGATGTTGAGCACCGGTATCGCCGCGTCCCGTATCAGCGACAGCGCCGCCTCCACGGTCGCGCGCTTCTGCGGCCGGACCGCCGAACGCGCCTCCTCGGCCACGAAGCTCTGCACGCCCAGGCTCAGCCGCGTCGTACCCCGGTCGGCGAGGACGGCCAGCCGGTCCGCAGTGACGGTGGACGGCGAGGCCTCCACCGACAGCGGGACCGACCGCAGATCGGCGCCCGCGCGCTTCTCCGCGATGTCGCAGAGCCGCTCCAGCTCCGACGCCGTCAGGAAGGTCGGCGTTCCGCCGCCGAAGGCCGCCGCCGCGAAACGCACCGGCTCCGCGGGGTCCAGCGCCTCGCGGACCGCCGTCGCCTGCCGTTCCAGCGCGTCGAGATAGGCGGTGGTCAGCCCCTCCGGCGCGCCGATCCGAGTGAAGAGGTTGCAGAATCCGCAGCGCACCTCGCAGAAGGGGACGTGGAGGTAGAGCGAGAGGGCGTCCTTGGGCTGATCCGCCCACAGCTCGCGCAGCGCGGGCCGCTCGGGCAGAGGGCGGTACGCCGTCTTGTGCGGGTAGGCGTACACGTAACTCTCGTACGGGGTGGTGGATTCCATCAGCCGGTCGGCTCCTCGTGGCTCAGGGAGAACTGCGCGTACGGGACCGTCCAGACCGCCTCGTGGGCGAGCCGGTGGCCGGTGTACCCGTCGTCCCCGTACGTCGTCCCGTGGTCGGAGCAGACGATCACGAAGCAGCGGCGCCGCGAGCGCATCGCGTCGAAGAGCCGCCCGACGTGCCGGTCCACGTACTCCAGCGCGGCCGCGTGCGTCTCCGAGGAGTCCCCGTTCGCCGCCGTCGCCCCGGGGGAGTGGAACCAGTTGGGCTGGTGCATAGCCGACACGTTCAGGAAGAGGAACAGCCGCCGGTCGCGCGGCAGTCCGGCCACGACGCGCTCGGCGCACGCCACCTGAGCCTCGAAGGACGTCGGCGACGCCACCCCGAACTCGGGCTCCCAGTGGCTCTCCTGGAACATTCCGGGCAGTACGGAGCCCAGCGCGGCGGCCTTGTTGAAGAAGCCGACGCCTCCCACGCACACGGTCCGGTAGCCGGCCCCGGCCAGCCCCGACACCAGGTCCGGGGTGTCGAACACCCACGTGCGCCCGGCGGTCGTCTCGCTGCCGGGGAACCGGGCCGCGAACAGCCGCGGATGCGGGCCGGGCCCTTCGGGCGTGGGCAGGAAGCCGGCGAACATCGCCTGGTGGGAGGCGTAGGTGAAGCTCCCCGGCGCGTGCCGCCGCTCCCAGGCCCCGCCGGGCAGGTGCGCCGCCAGGTTCGGGATCCTCCCTTCGGCGGCCAGCCGGGCGGCGACGTCGTGGCGCAGCGTGTCGAGGGTGACGAGCAGCAGGTCGTCGCGGCCGACGACCTCGTTCATGTCGGGGGTGGGCGGGGGCGTGCCGCTTCCCGGATCGCCGACGGCGGATGTGGCCGCGGCGGGCGCCGTACGCATCACTCCGCCACCGCGATGTAGCGGTGCACGACGTCGCCGTGGACGCGTGGGGCCTGGACGTCGCCGAGGTCCACCTCCACGCCGTGCGGGGACAGCGCCTCGCGGATCCGCACCCGGAACGGCTCGGTGACGTAGTGGTGGTGGAGGTCGAGCTTGGTGAGGTGGGTGAGCGGGCGGCCGGCCAGCAGGGCTTGGACGCCCTCGTCGCCCAGGACGCCCATGGAGAGGTCCAGGACCTCCAGCCGCTCCACGACAGGAGCGGTGGCGAGCGCCGCCGCGATGTCGTTCTGGATCTCGCTGTTGCGCAGCGCGAGCCGGCGCAGGGCCGGCAGCCGCTCGCCGCTCAGGAACGGTGCCAGGTCGGTGACTTCCGCGTCCCCGCCGTAGTCGGGCGTGCCCAGCCACAGGTCGAGCTCGGTGAGCGCGGGGAAATCGCTCTGCGCGACCCCGCGCACCACCTCCCCCGGCAGCCCGCCGGTCTCGATGCGCAGCACGCGCAGCGCGTCGTGTTTCAGGGGTGGGAAGACCAGGCCGTCGCCGCCGCGCACCCCGAACTCCTCCAGTGCGGGATACGCCCGGAGCAGCGGGCTCACGTCCGACTGCTGGATCCAGGAGATCTCGCACTCCTCGGCCGTGGCGTCGCCGACGAACAGGGCCCGCAGCGCGGGGAACCGCTCGGCGGCATCGACGAGTGCCACGATGATTTCGGCGTCGGGGCTGTCGTAGGCATCGGACCAGCCGCCCACGATCAGGGCCCGCACCTGCCGGGTGTCCACGGAGTCGGCGAACCGGGCGAAGGCCTGCGGCCATTCCTCATCGGCGTCGTAGACGTCCGCCGAGATCCGCCAGGCCACGGCCGCGGCCCCGGGTAGCGCGCGGGTGTCCTCCGGCCCCGGGAAGTCGAAGGCCGGCAGGCCGCCCAGCTCGCTCAGGTGGTCCCCGATGGTCATGTGCGCTGCTCCTGCCGGTGTGGCGGGTGATGGCCCCGCCGTGCGTGTCGTCCGACAACAGTTCTACCAACCGCCACCGACAACCACCGACGGGCCCGGCGGCAGGCCCGCACGGGGAAGGCGCGCCCGAGCCACGGCGCCCTCCAGGAACGGCGCGTCCACGATCCGGGCGTCGTCGGGCAGCTGCTGAGCCCTACGCGGCGTCCTGCCGGTCGGCCTCGGCCGCCTCGGCCGCCTCGTCCGCCCCGGCCGCCCCAGCCGTTCCGTCCCCGGTCGCCCCGTCCGTCCGGGACGCCAGCAGCAGGGCGATGTCGTCCGGCCGGTCGGCGGAGTTCCCCGCCTCGGCGACCAGCAGGTCCGCCGTCTCCGTCAGCGGGGCGGGACCTGCGCCCGCCAGCGCGGCCCGCAACCGCTCCACCCCTACGTCGATGTCCGTGCCCGGGATCTCCACGAGCCCGTCGGTGTACAGGGCGAGCACCGCCCCCGGCTCGATCCGGAACCGCGTCACCGGATAGTCGGCTTCGGCGTCGATGCCGAGCACGACGCCGCCCGGCAGGTCCAGCACCTCGGTCCGGCCGCCCGGATGCCGCAGCAGCGGCTGCGGGTGCCCGGCCCGGACGGCGAGGACGAGGCCCGTCGCCGGGTCGAGGAGTACGTAGCAGCAGCTCGCGAACTGGCCCGGGTCGAGGTCGATGAGCAGCTGGTTCGTGCCGCGGAACACCTGCTCCGGGGTGTTGCCGCTGAGCGCGAAGGCCCGTACGGCGCTGCGTAGTTGTCCCATGGTGGCGGCAGCCGCCACCCCGTGGCCCTGTACGTCGCCGATGACCAGCGCGAGGCGTCCGCCGCCCGCGTCGAGGACGTCGTACCAGTCGCCGCCGACGTCCATCCCGGCGGTGCCGGGCAGGTACCGCCCCACCGTGACCACGTGCTCGCGCACCGGCAGCCGGTGCGGCAGCAGCGCCGCCTGGAGCCCACGGGCCAGCGCGGCCTCGCTGTCGTAGCGCCGCGCCCGCTCCAGGGCCTGCGCGATCAGCCCGGCCAGCGCCGTGAGTACCGTACGCTCCTCCGGGCTGAAGCCGCGCGGCGCGTCGAAGCCGAGGATGCACGAGCCGACCGGCCGGCCGGAGGCGATCAGCGGGAGGAACGCGCGGGCCCCGACGTCGGCGTCCAGCGGGATCCCCGGGTAGGCGGAGGCCAGGTGCTGCATCGACTCGAAGAACAGCGGCCGGCCCGAGGTGAGGGTCTCCACCCCCGGCAGCCGGACGTCCAGCGCGACCCCGTCGAACCGGTTGAGGAAGCCCCTGGGGAAGCCCGTCTCCCAAGCCAGGTGCAGATGTCCCTCGTCCAACAGGTAGATCGCCAACTGGCGCCCGCCGAAGGCCGGGAGCAGTTCCTCGGTGACCACCGCCGACACCTGGCGGGCCGTCACCGCCTCGGTCAGCGCGATCGCGAGGGCCACCGGGCGGTACAGGGCCGAAGCCCGGTCGGCGGGCGAGCCGAGGCCGGGCGAGCCGAGGCCGGGCGCTCCGAGGCCGGGGGGCCCGAGCCCCCCGCCGGGTCGCACGACCGACTCGGGTGCGTACGCGGGTGGTTCGGCCGCGGAGACGGTGACGGTGATCCCGTCGGGACCGGGGTGCAGGCCCACCGACAGCCACTGCGGGGGCGGTTGCCGGCGGCGTCGGAAGGCCTGGAAGTGCACCGGCGTGGGGGACAGGTACACGGCCCGGAAATGGTCCTCGTACGCGGGCTGCCCGAGCCAGGGCAGCACCTCCCACAGCACCCGCCCGGTCAGGCCGGCCCCTTCGGCGCCTTCTGTGCCTTCGGCGCCGAGCAGGGTCTCGGCGCCGGAGCGGGCGGCGGAGTTGGCGAACACGATCACGCCCTGCCGGTCCACGGACAGGACGGCGTGGTCCAGCCGGTCCACGGCCGCGCGGGCACCGCCCGGCGATTCGCCTGCCGAGTCGCCCGCCTGGCCGCGTACGTGCCCCACCGGGTCGGGCGCGTCACCCGCGGAGCGCGGCCCGTCCCGCGCCGGGCCGGAGCCGGCCACGCACACCGGGTCGCCCTCCCACACCACCGGGGCCCCGCCCGCGGCGAGCGCGGACAGCTCCCCGGCCAGCCGGTGCGCCACCGCGCGCAGCCGCTCGCGGTCGCCCGCACCGACCGGGACCCCGGGGGTGGCCGGGCGCAGGACCACCAGCACGCCGTAGCGCTCTGCCCCGCGGGTCACCGGCTCGTACAGCGACCCGAAGGGGAACGGCAGCCCGGCCATCAGCTGGGGGAAGCGCCGCATCGCCGATTCCGCGTCGGGCAGGTGCACGGACTGACCGGAGCGGTACGCCTCGGCGACGGGGTACAGGCGGTTCACGTGCATCCGCCACCAGGGGCGGAACAGCGCCCCCGGGATCCCGGTCAAGGAAGCCATCCGCAACAGGCCCTCGGTGCCGGAGCGCAGGTAGACCCCGCCCGCGTACCCGCCGACGGCCCCCACGGCATCGAGAGCGGCCCGCGCGAGCACCCGGGCCGTGGCGTCCGTGAGGGGGCCGTCGGTATCCGGTCTCGCCGTCACCCCTCCAGGATGCGCCCGGGCGGACGGGTTCGCCCTCACACCTCAGGCCGACGGCCCGGTTCCGGCCGGCGCGCGGTCCCGGTAGCCCGCCACCACGGCGACCGCCGACACCGGCAGCACCGCGGCCGCCGTACGCAGTCCCGCCCCCATGGCGTCCGTGAAGGCCGTGACCTGGGCGGAATCGTGCGGCACCCCGTGGAAGCGGGAGGCCGGCACCGTGCCGACCACCGCGACCCCGAGGGCCGCGCCGATCTCGCGGGCCGCGGTGTTCAGGCCGGAGCCCAGCCCCGCCTGGTGCGCGGGCAGCTCGGCCACCACGGTCAGCGTCAGCGCGGGCGCGCACAGCCCGGTGCCGACCGACAGCACCAGCAGGTAGAGGGCGTACGGGGTGCCCGCGTCGGCGGTGGAGACCAGCAGCAGGCCGCCGCCGATCAGGCCGAGCCCGGCGCCGACGGGCAGCCGGGGCCCGGTCCGCTCCTGGAGCCGGGCGCCGTACTCGGGCACCAGGGCCATGCCGACGGTCAGCGGGACGATCGCGAAGCCCGTCTGGGCCGGGGAGAAGCCCTTGGCGCGGGGGCTGCGCGCCGGGGCGCTCGGCCCAGAACAGGGCCCGCCAGATCGGGTGGCGGGCCGGCGGCGGATGCCGGGGCGGGCGGCCGTCCGGTCGCGGCCCCCTGTCCCGTGTTCACCGTAGGGTTGGACCGACCTGCTTTCCAGTGCAAGTCATGCAAGGGGTCCATGCGCGTGACGCAATCCGGCGCCCCTGGGCTCGATCTGAACCTCCTCGTCGCCCTGGACGTCCTCGTCGAGGAGCCGAGCGTGTCCCGGGCGGCGGCCCGGCTGCACCTGTCCGAGCCCGCCATGAGCCGCACCCTCGGCCGGATCCGCAAGGCCCTCGGCGACCCCGCCCTGGTCCGGGCCCTGGCCGAGAGCCACATCGACGTGCCGGCGCTGCGCGAGGGCGTCGCCGACTTGGAACTCGGCATGATCGACACCCGTTCCCCGGAAGTGCGGATCGAGCACCTCGCCGACGAGCGCATGCCGGCCGTCGCGCGCTCCGGACACCCGCTGCTGCGGGGGCCCGTCACCGCGCGCCGGTTCGCCGCCGCCCGGCACCTGATCGTCTCCCGACGCGGCCGCCTGGAGGGCCCCGTGGACACCGCGCTCGCCGAACAGGGGATCACCCGGCAGGTGGTGGGCAGCGTCGGAACCTTCCCCGCCTCCCTCTTCGTGCTCCGTGAATCCGACCTCGTCGGGCTGATCACCAGTCAGGCCGAGTCACTCGCCACCGCATTGGGTCTGGAGGTCTTCGAAGTCCCCCTCGATCTACCGCCGTTGCCCTTCGGCATGGCCTGGCATCCGCGCCACGACGCCGACCCCGGCCATGCGTGGCTGCGCGACTGCGCCCGCGCGCTGATGCGGCCGGGCCAAGGCTTTCGCCGGAGCCAGGTACCCCGCTCAGTGCGGTGACGGCATCGGGTCCAGTGCGTTGCCGATGGTGCAGCCGCCCTCTCCGGGCATCCGCTGGATCCGGGGCGGCACCCACACCTTGGTGGCGCCGGGGCCCACACGGGCGAGAAGGCAGTCCTGCGCGTCGAAGTGGTTGCCCTTTACCGACAGGAGAACGCCGACCCGGTCGCCGTCCGCCTTCACCTCGATACGGATCGCCGGATGCAGGTCCAGGGCGGCGAGCGTACGGCGCACCTCGGCCTCGTCCACCCGGCCGCCCTCCGGCACCCGGGGGAGTTTCGCCTGGAGCTCCTCGTACGGCAGCCGAGGCGGTTCGGGCGGCGGGGCGAAGGTCAGCGGAGGGCCATCCGGGCAGTCCACGTCACGGGGATCCTCGCGCCACTCCGACTTGGGCGACACCCGCACCGCGAAACAGCGCCGCACGAAGACCTCCTCGGCGTCGAGCCATTCGTTGAACGCCGAGCCGGACGTGCGGACGACCACGTCGACGCCGTCCCCGTCATGTGTCGAGGTACCCGTCACCCGCAGTACCTCCACCCCGTCGATACCGGAAGCGGAGCGCCCGACCTCCTCCGCCGTGCGCGGACGCTGGCTGTGGAGCCGCTCGCCCGCCTTCCTGGCCACATCCCGTGCGGCGTCCGTCGCATCGTCCTCGGAGGACTGCACCACCCCGCAGCCGGCGGTGAACAGCAACAGCGGGGCGAGCAGCAGCAGTCGGCGCATGCGTTCACCTTTCCGGCGCCGCGCGCGGCGGGCAACTGTTCGCGTACTCAGACTGGCGTAGGTGATCGTACTCAGCCGGTGCGGCGATCAGACGTGGGTGCACCCCGTGAGGTTCCGGCGGCGGGCGTACGCCTCGATCTCGATCCTCATCCGGGGGTCGGCGAGGACCCACGGCGAAACCCACCGTGCCATCGCCGCCCCGGTCTCCGACCGCGCCGCCGAACGCACCACCCGCCGGCACGCCCGTCGCCGCCCTCACCATGACCGACGTGGCCGCCCGGAGCGCCCCGAACGCCGTAGGGACTGACCCGAACGCCTCCCCCGTCCGGGGGAGGTCCGGCCCCGGAACCGTCCTGCGGCCCCACCATCCGGGCAGGCTTGCGGACATGCGACAGCAGTACGACACGTCAACGCCCCCGCCGGCCTTCTCGGTCGCCGACGCCTTCACCCTGCGCACCGCGCTGGACGCCCTCGGCGGAGTCCGCGGCCTCGACACCCTCGACGCGGCCTGCGGGCACGGGTCCACCACCCGGCTGCTGGCCAGCGGCGGAGCCCGCCGGACGGTGGGCGTCGACAGCTGCCCCGAACGCATCCGGCAGGCCAGGCAGGGCGGGGGCGATGTCGAGTACGTCGTCGCCGAAGCCGCGGACATCGCGGCACTGGGCCCCTTCGACCTGGCCACCGCCGTCTACCTGTTCAACCAGGCCCACGACCGGACCGCCCTGCACGCCATGTTCCGGGCCGTGCGCGCCGGCCTGCGCCCCGGGGGACGGCTCCTCGCCATCGTGCCGAACCCGGGCGCCTTCCCGTACGCGGACTGGACGCCGTACGGGATCAGCGTCGTCGAGCGGGCTCCGGGCGGCGACGCGCCCCTGCTGCGGGCCCGGCTGGAGACCGATCCGCCCGTCCCCTTCGAATGCCGGGAATGGGCCCACGCCGACTTCGCGGAGGCCGCGGCCGACGCCGGCTTCACGACGGTCGCCTGGCAGCCGACCCGGACCCCGCCCGCGTGCGCGAACCGGGACGAGACGTACTGGGCCCGCTACCGCACGGCTCCGGTGGGCTCCCTGATGAACTGCGTGGCCTGACCGCCCGGACGCCGGCCGGCCGGCAGCGCGGCTGCCGCGAGGCGCGTTCGGCGGCGGCTCAGGCCTCAGCCGCCGCGGTGTGGATCAGCTCCACGATCCGGTCGCGGGCCGCCCTGCCCTCCGGGACGGGCAGCAGCGGGTACACGTGCGGGAGCCCCGGCTCCTCGTGGAACTCCACCTCCGCGCCGGCCGCCCGGGCCCGGCGCAGCAGTTCGCGGCTGTCGGTCGTCAGGACGTCCCGGGTGCCCGTGAACACCGTCAGGGGGGCCAGCCCCGCGAACGACCCGTGCAGCGGGCTCACCCGCGGATCGTCGACCGCCAGGTTGCCCGCGTACAGCCGCCCGGCCTCCCGCAGTCCCGGGCGGGCCAGCATCGGGTCGCCCGCCTCGATGGCCGCCTGGTCCGGGTGGCTCATGGAGACGTCCAGCCAGGGCGAGATCAGCACGATCCGGGAAGGCTGCGCCCCGCTACCGTCGCGCAGCCGCTGGGCCGCCGCCAGTGCCAGTCCGGCACCGGCGGAGTCCCCGATGAGCACCGTGCCGCCCGCGCCGCCGCCCGCGATCAGGCCGCTGAGCAGGTCGGCGGCGACCGGGACGGTCCGGTCGGCGGTCCCGCGCGGGGCCAGTATGTACGCCGGGACGACGACCCGGGCGTGGGCCTGCGTGACCAGCGTCCTGATCAACGACCAGTGCGGCCGGACCAGTTCGTTGATGTACCCGCCGCCGTGCAGGTAGAGCACCTGGGCGGCCGGCTCGGTACCGGCCGGCGAGACGTCGTACACGGGCCAGGCCCCGACGAAGGTCCGCGAGACCTCCGCGATCCGCCCCAGCGAGCGCGGCGGCAGATGGGACGCCGGCCGCCGGGCCGACTCGGCCACCCGGATGCGGACCGCCTCCGCGCTCCCGAACCGTCTTCGCCGTCCCGCCGCGATCAGCGCGACCGAAAGCGCCCTGCTGCGCAGACTCGGCACGCCCCTCACCTCCCCATTCCCGGCCCGGACCACTCCCCGGCCCCTGCCCGACACCCCAGGAGCATAGGCGTGAAGCTGGCCTGTGGACCCGCTTAAGAAATCCTCGATGGACTGATCACCTCGCGGGTCGGCAGATTGGTGACGTCCGCACGCTGCCCGGCCCGCACGCCCCGTAGCGCTTCCTTCCGCATGCCTGGAGCCACCCCATGAAGGCACTCGTCAAGCACAAGGCCGAGCCCGGGCTGTGGCTCATGGACGTTCCCGAGCCCGAGTACGGCCCCGGCGACGTGCTGATCAAGGTGCTGCGCACCGGCATCTGCGGGACGGACCTGCACATCCGCTCCTGGGACGGCTGGGCGCAGGGCGCCGTCAAGACCCCGCTCGTGCTCGGCCACGAGTTCGTCGGCGAGGTGGCCGCGCTCGGTGCGGACGTGTCCGACATCGAGATCGGCGCGCTGGTCAGCGGCGAGGGCCACCTGGTGTGCGGGAAGTGCCGCAACTGCCTGGCCGGTCGCCGCCACCTGTGCCGCAGCACGATCGGGCTCGGAGTGGGACGCGACGGGGCGTTCGCCGAGTACGTGGTGCTGCCCGCGCAGAACGTGTGGGTGCACCGGACCAAGGTCGACCTCGACGTCGCGGCGATCTTCGACCCGTTCGGCAACGCCGTGCACACCGCGCTCTCCTTCCCGCTGGTCGGCGAGGACGTGCTGATCACCGGCGCGGGCCCGATCGGGATCATGGCGGCGGCCGTGGCCCGGCACGCGGGCGCGCGCAACGTCGTCATCACCGACGTCAGCCCGGAGCGCCTGGAGATCGCCCGCAAGGCCGGCGCGACCCTCGCCCTCGACGTCTCGAAGGCGACGATCGCCGACGCGCAGGCGCAGCTCGGCCTGCGCGAGGGCTTCGACGTCGGCCTGGAGATGTCCGGCCGCGGCGAGGCGATGCGCGACATGATCGACAACATGACGCACGGCGGCCGGATCGCCATGCTGGGCCTGCCGGCGCAGGACTTCGCCGTCGACTGGGCCAAGGTCGTCACCTCGATGATCACGATCAAGGGCATCTACGGACGCGAGATGTTCGAGACCTGGTACGCGATGACCGTGCTGCTGGAGGGCGGGCTCGACCTCAGCCCCGTCATCACCGGCCGGTACGCCTACGGGGACTTCGAGGCCGCGTTCGACGAGGCGGCGACCGCCCGCAGCGGCAAGATCATCCTGGACTGGACGCAGGCGTAACCGGCGCCATCCGCCCGTTCGCCCGTCCGTCCCCACAAGCCATTTCCCTCCGGCCGGGCCCCGCCCACCCTCCCCCTCCGCGGGGCCCGGCCCCCCTCCTTCCTTCCGCCGCACCAGGAGAAAGAGAGCACCGCACATGTTCGAGACCGTCCGCGCGGACCTGCGTACCACCCTCGACGAGATCCGCGCCGCGGGCCTGCACAAGCCCGAGCGCGTCATCGGCACCCCGCAGAACGCCGCCGTCGCCGTGACCTCGGGCGGCGCGGCCGGTGAGGTCCTCAACTTCTGCGCCAACAACTACCTCGGTCTCGCCGACCACCCCGAGGTCGTCACCGCCGCGAAGGAGGCCCTGGACCGCTGGGGCTACGGCATGGCCTCCGTCCGCTTCATCTGCGGTACCCAGGAGGTGCACAAGGAGCTGGAGGCGCGCCTCTCCTCCTTCCTCGGCCAGGAGGACACGATCCTCTACTCCTCCTGCTTCGACGCCAACGGCGGAGTCTTCGAGACGCTGCTCGGCCCCGAGGACGCGGTCATCTCCGACGCGCTCAACCACGCCTCGATCATCGACGGCATCCGCCTCTCCAAGGCCCGCCGCCTGCGGTACGCCAACCGCGACCTGGCCGAGCTGGAGACGCGGCTCAAGGAGTCGCAGGACGCCCGCCGCCGGCTCATCGTCACCGACGGCGTGTTCTCCATGGACGGCTACGTCGCCCCGCTGGCCGAGATCTGCGACCTCGCGGACCGCTACGACGCCATGGTCATGGTCGACGACTCGCACGCCGTCGGCTTCGTCGGCCCCGGCGGGCGCGGCACCCCGGAACTGCACGGGGTCATGGACCGTGTCGACATCATCACCGGCACCCTCGGCAAGGCGCTGGGCGGAGCCTCCGGCGGTTACGTCGCCGCGCGCACCGAGATCGTCGAGCTGCTGCGCCAGCGCTCGCGCCCGTACCTCTTCTCCAACTCCCTCGCCCCGGTCATCGCGGCCGCCTCGCTGAAGGTCCTCGACCTGCTCGAGTCGGCGGGCGACCTGCGCGAGCAGCTCGCCGCGAACACCGCGCTCTTCCGTACGAAGATGACCGAGGCCGGCTTCGAGATCCTCCCCGGCGACCACGCCATCGCCCCGGTGATGATCGGCGACGCGGCGGAGGCCGCCAAGATGGCGGAGCTCCTGCTGGAGCGCGGGGTCTACGTGATCGGCTTCTCCTACCCGGTGGTCCCGATGGGCGCGGCGCGGATCCGCGTCCAGCTCTCGGCCGCCCACTCCACGGCCGACGTGGAGCGCGCGGTGGCGGCGTTCATCGACGCGCGCTCGGCGCTGGCGGCCCTGGCGGGCGCCGAGTCCTGAGCTGGGCCCCGGCCGGGGCGGCTCCGGCTCCGGCCCTTGCCCCGCCGGGCTCCGGCCCCGGCCTTCGTCCCGGCGGGCCCGCGCGGGCCGACCGACCGGCCGATCGGGGCGGCCGGGCCCTGCGGCCTGCGAGAATGGTGGGGTGATCGACCCCCGCCGGCTGCGCATCCTGCGGGCCGTGGCGGACCACCGTACGGTGACCGCCGCGGCCGCAGCCCTGTACCTGACCCCCTCCGCCGTCTCCCAGCAGCTCGCGGCGCTGGAGCAGGAGACGGGCCACGCGCTGCTGACCCGCAGCGGCCGGGGCGTACGGCTCACCGCGGCCGGCGAGATCCTGCTCGGGCACGCCCACGAGGTGCTGGCCCAGCTGGAGCGCGCCGAGGCCGAACTCGCCGCCTACGCGGGCGGTTCGGCGGGTGAGGTCACCGTCGCGGCCTTCGCCACCGGCATCGCCGAGGTGCTGGCCCCGGCCATCGCCCGGCTCGCCCTGGACCGCCCCGGGATCCGGCTGCGCGTACGCGACGCCGAGGGCGACCAGAGCCTGCCGCTGCTGCTCGACGGCGAGGCGGACCTCGCGCTGGCCGTCGAGTACCGGGGCGCCCCCGGCGCAGGTGACGGCCGGCTGTCCGTACTCCCGCTCTACGCGGAGCCCTTCGACGCGGTCCTCCCCGCCGGCCATCCCCTCGCCGACCTGCCCGAGGTGTCGCTGGCCGACCTCTCGGACGCGGACTGGGTGGGCCAGTACCCCGGCAACCCCTGCCACGACGTGATGCAGCTGGCCTGTGAACTGGCGGGCTTCCAGCCCCGGTTGGTGCATTCCTCCGACGACTTCAGGGCCGTGGTCGCGCTGGTCGGTGCGGGCGCCGGCGTCGCCCTCGTACCGCGCTCGGCGCTGCGCGGCATGGACCTCAAGGAAGTCCAGGTGCGCCCGGTGGCCGGCTCGGCGCCGACCCGCCGCGTCTTCGCGGCCACCCGGCGCGGAGCCGAGGCGCACCCGCTGATCGCCCCGGTCCTGGCGGCCCTGGCCCGCGAGGCGGGCCGCCTCCCGGCGCACTGACGGGTCCCGGACCCCTGGTCCGGCCGCTCAGACGCGGATGACCTCCACGCCCGCCGCCTCGAAGGCCCCGGCGACCGACGGCGCCAGGCCGGTGTCCGTCACCAGGACGTCCACGGCGTCGGTCGCGACGATACGGGCGAAGGCGCGGACGCCCAGCTTGCTGGAGTCGGCCGCGATCACCACGCGGCGGGCGCGCTCGCACAGCAGCCGGTTCATGGCGGCCTCGTCCTCGTGCCGGGTGGCGGCACCGTCGGCCGGGTCGAAGGCGTCCACACCGACGACGGCGGTGTCCACGGAGAGCTGCCCGAGCACCTCCATGGCCAGGGGGCCGGTGAGCTCGTAGGACTGGGGCCGGGCCACGCCGCCCGTCAGCACGATCTTGAACTGCGGCCTGATGACCAGTTCGCTCGCGATGTTGAGGGCGTTGGTGACGACGGTGAGCGCGGGGGAGCCGGTGGCGAGGTCGGGGCGGGCGGCCAGCGCGCGGGCCACTTCGGTGGTCGTGGTGCCGCCGGTCAGGCCGATCACCTCGCCCGGGACGATCAGTCCCGCGACCGTCTCGCTGATCCGGCTCTTCTCGGCGGCCCGGCGCGAGGTGCGGTAGCGCAGGGGGAGTTCGTACGAGACCCCCTGCAGGACCGCTCCGCCGCGCGTGCGCACCAGCAGCTGCTGTTCGGCGAGCTGGTCGAGGTCGCGGCGGATGGTGGCGGCGGACACGCCGAGGGCCTCGGCGGCGGGCTCCACCTCCAGCTCTCCCCGCTCCACCAGCAGGTCCAGCAGTGTCTGCCAGCGTTCCTTGCGGGTCATCGGCCGCCCCTTCGGTCTCTGATTCGAGCGTCGCTTGGCTGTTCGCTTCGGCGTGCCCTCTTGGCCTACGTATCGACATTAACGCAGGAGATCATCCCTGAGATGCTTGAAGTTGCGTGAAAGGCCGCAGTATCTTGCAGGAACACGCATTCAGGGGTGCACGCACCGCGCTAGGGAGCCGCCATGAGCCATGTCGCGTACGAGTTGGGCACGCAGCCCGCATGTTGGGAACGGGCCGCCGAACTGGCCCCGGAACGGCGGGCGGTGCTGCCGCGGCCGGGGGAGCGTACCGCGATCGTCGGCTGCGGGACCTCGTACTACATGGCCCAGGCCGCCGCCGTACTGCGGGAGGAGGCCGGAGCGGGCGAGACCGACGCCTTCCCCGCCTCCGAGTTCCCCCGCCACCGGCGCTACGACCGGGTCATCGCCCTGACCAGGTCCGGGACCACCACCGAGGTGCTCGACCTGCTGGCCGGACTGCGGGACGCGGGCGTACCCACCACCGCCGTCATCGGGGACCCGGCCACGCCCGTCATGACCCTGGCCGACGAGCTCGTCGTACTGGACTTCGCCGACGAGCGGTCCGTCGTCCAGACCCGGTTCGCCACCACCGCCCTCACCCTGCTGCGCGCCCACGTCGGCCTGCACAGCCCCGCCGTCGTCGCCGACGGGCGCACCGCGCTCGCCGAGCCGCTCCCCGCGGAGCTGGAGACCCGGGGGCAGTTCACCTTCCTCGGCCGCGGCTGGAGCGTCGGACTCGCCCACGAGGCCGCGCTGAAGATGCGCGAGGCCTCCCTGTCCTGGGCCGAGTCCTACCCGGCCATGGAATACCGGCACGGACCCATCAGCGTCTCCGCGCCCGGCACCGCCACCTGGTCGCTCGGCGACGCGCCCGAGGGCCTCGCCGAACAGGTCCGGGGGACCGGGGCCCAGTGGGTGGCCGGACACCTCGACCCCCTCGCCGAACTGGTCCGCGTACACCGCCTGGCCATCGCCGTCGCCGCCCACCAGGGGCTCGACCCGGACGCGCCGCGCAACCTGACCCGCTCGGTGATCCTCACCACCGGCGAGGAGGCGGTCCGATGAGCCTGGTCCCCGCCGGCACGCTCGTCCTGGAGGCGGCCGCCCGGGGCCGCGCCGTCGCCGCCTTCAACATCATCACGCTGGAGCACGCCGAAGCCGTCGTCGCGGGCGCCGAGTCGGCCGGACTTCCCGTCGTCCTCCAGCTCAGCGAGAACGCCGTCAAGTTCCGGGGCGGGCAGCTGCTGCCCATCGCCCGCGCGGCCGTCGCCGTCGCCGAGGCCGCCGGGGTCCCCGTCGGCCTGCACCTGGACCACGTCAAGAGCTCCGAGCTGCTGCGCCAGGCCGTGGACGCCGGTTTCAGCTCCGTCATGTACGACGCCGCGCACCTGCCCTACGCCGAGAACCTGGAAGCCACCCGCTCGGCCGCCGACTGGGCGCACGTCAACGGGCTCTGGATCGAAGCCGAGCTGGGCGAGGTCGGCGGGAAGAACGGGGCCGCGCCGCTGGACCCGCACGCGCCGGGCGCCCGTACCGACCCGGACGAGGCGCGGCGGTTCGTCGCCGACTCCGGCGTGGACGCGCTGGCCGTGGCGATCGGCAGCAGCCACGCCATGACGAGCCGGACCGCCGCCCTGGACCACGTGCTGCTCGCCCGGCTCGTCAAGACCGTCGACGTCCCCCTGGTCCTGCACGGCTCCTCCGGCCTGCCGGACGCGGAGCTCGCGGCGGCCGTAGCCTGCGGCATCCGCAAGGTCAACATCGGCACCGCCCTCAACGTGGCGATGACCGAGGCCATCCGAACCCATCTGACGCCGGCGGACCCCCGCCCGTATTTGACCGCCGCACGGGAGGCGATGACGGCGACGGCCGCCGCTATGATCAGCGCCCTGAACTGACGGGCACGGGTACCGGGGGCACTTCATGGAAACGCAACGGGGCCGCACCAGCAGACGTGGGCTGCTTCTGGGACTGGGGGCCCCGCTGCTCCTCGGCGGAGCCGGGCTCGGCTACGCGCTGTGGCCCGAGGAGGCGGGCGGCCCGACGGTCCGTACCGACGTGGAGCCGCTGAACCGCCGCTTCTGGACCGCGCTGGGCGACGTGTCCAACGCGCACTGGCTGGGCTACAACATCGAGGAGGCCGGCAAGGACCGGGTGACGGTACCCAGCCCGGAGACCCGCGTGCGGCTGGTCGGGCTCGCCCGCCTCGCGTCGGGCAAGGCGAAGGCCATCATGCGCGATCCCGCCCACAGCTTCGAGGCCGCGGCGCTGTCCACCCTGCCCGGCCCGCTGAAACCGTACGTCCCCTCCAGCGCGGGCTGGCGCCAGAGCGCGACGTACGACAAGCGCGCCCTGGAGGAAGGCCTGAACGTGGTCCCGTCGGGCACGTTCCACTTCGATGGCATACGCGACCTCGTGTACTTCGACTTCGTCTTCCACTACAGCTGAGCCGCGGTCCGGGCGGGACGTCCCACTCAGCGGGAGGACGGCGGCGCGGGCATTGAAGGTGCGGCGGGAGCGGTGTTTCGTCGGATGCCGAAGCAGGCGCCGACGAGGGAAGGCCACCGCACATGCCGCAGCTGCAGCCGTTTCTCCCCCACCGCTTCGGGGTGTTCCTCGCCCCCTACCACCGGCCCGACCGGGATCCCGCCCTCCAGCTGCGGCGGGACCTCGACCTCGTCACCGTCCTCGACCGGCTCGGGTACGACGAGGTGTGGGCCGGGGAGCACCACTCCGCCGGGTACGAGATCATCGCCTCGCCCGAGCTGTTCCTCGCGGCCGCCGCCGAGCGGACCGCCCGGATCAGGCTGGGGACCGGAGTCAACTCCCTCCCGTACCACCAGCCGCTGATCCTCGCCGACCGGATCTGCCAGCTCGACCAGCAGTCCCGGGGCCGCGCCATGCTGGGGGTCGGGCCCGGTCAACTGCCCTCCGACGCCTTCATGATGGGAGTCGACCCGCTCCGCTCCCGCGAGATGACGGCCGACGTCCTCGACGCGATCGTCCGGCTGCTGCGCGGTGAGACGGTGACGGCCGCCACCGACTGGTTCGCCCTGGAGGATGCCCGGCTCCAGCTCGGCCCCTACCGGGGGCGGGAGCTGGAGGTCGCCGTCGCCTCCGCCGTATCGCCCACGGGGGCGGTGCTCGCAGGCCGCCACGGGCTCGGGATGCTGTCCCTGGCCGCCGCCGACCCGGCCGGATACGAGGCGCTCGGCACCAACTGGGCCGCCCACGAGCGGGCCTGCGCCGAAGCGGGCCGCCCCGCAGACCGCGACGCCTGGCGCCTGGTCACCCCGGTGCACCTCGCCGAGACCCGCGAACAGGCCCTGCGCGAAGCCGAGTACGGTACGCCCGACCTCGTGGACTACATCGAGAAGCTCGGCGGGACCCGCCTGGAAGGCTGCGCCACACCCGCCGGCGCCGTCGGGCGGTGGACCACCGACGGGCTGCCCACCTTCGGCCGGGCCGTCATCGGCACCCCCGAGGACGCCGTCGAGCGGATCGGTCAACTCGCCGACAAGACCGGCGGTTTCGGTACCTTCCTCATCCTCCAGCTGGACCTCGCCGAGCCCGCCGCCGCCCTGCGCAGCGTGGAGCTCTTCGCCGAGCGCGTCGTCCCCCGGCTCACCGGCCACGCCGACTCCCGCCGCGCCAGCCTGGAGTGGGCCGCGAGCAAGAGCGAGCGGTTCGTCGGAGCCGTGCGCCGATCCACCATGGAGGCCATCGCCCGCAAGGGAGAGGTCCGTTGAGGGCCGCGGTGCTCGAAGGCGGCCGGTTCACCGTACGGGAGCACCCCGATCCGGTACCCGGCCCCGGGCAGGCCCTCGTGGAGACCGCCGCCTGCGGGATCTGCGGCTCCGACCTGAGCGCGGTCGCGCACACCGCCGACTTCCTGCGGGCCTCCCGGGACAGCGGCACCACCAGCTTCCTCTTCGACCCGGACCGTCCGCTGGTGATGGGCCACGAGTTCTCCGGCCGGGTGCTGTCCTACGGGCCCGGCGCGACCGGGCCCGAACCGGGCACTGGGGTGGTCGGCCTGCCCTGGGCGGTCGACCCGGGCGGGGTCGTGCGCACCGTCGGCTACAGCAACGCCTTCCCCGGCGGCTTCGGCGAGCGGATCGTCGTACAGGCACAAGCCCTGCTGCCGGTCCCGGACTCCCTGGACCTCGAACTCGCCGCCCTCACCGAGCCGTTGGCCGTCGGCTTCGGCAACATCGCCCGCAGCGCGGCCGGCAAGGACACCCCGGCCGTGGTCGTCGGCTGCGGCCCGGTCGGTCTCGGCGCCATCGCCGCCCTGCTGGAGCGCGGCGCCGGACCCGTCGTCGCCTCCGACCCCTCCGCGCTGCGGCGGGCCGCGGCCCTGCGGCTCGGCGCGCACGCGGTGGTGGACCCCGCCGAGCGTGACCCCGTAGGCCTCTGCGCCGAACTGGCGGGCGCGCGCCCGCGCCCCACCGTGGTCGTGAACTGCGTCGGCGTGCCCGGCATGCTCGACCGGCTGCTGCACACCGTCCCGCGCGGGACCGAGATCCTGCAGATCGGCGGGGTGATGACCGAGGACGTGATCCGCCCGCTGGTGGGCATCTACAAGGACGTCACGATCCGCATGTGCCTCGCCTACCCGCCCGAGGAGTTCGGCGCCACCCTCGACCGCCTCGCCGACGGCCGCATCGACGCGGCCTCCCTGATCACCGGGGAGGCCGGGTTCGCCGGCCTCGACGCGGCCTTCGCGTCCCTGCGCCGGCCCGGGGAGCACGTCAAGGTGCTGATCCGCCCGGGGCTCGGGGGAAACGGGGTGGTGGCCCGCTGACCCTTCCGGATTCTTGGAACAGGTTCTAGTCTGCCCCCGCGGCGGCGGCGGACGGCCGCGAGACCTTGAGCCACGAGAGACCCGGAGGGGCCGTGCACCTCGAATACACGCCTGAGCAGCAGCAGTTGCGCACCGAGCTGCGCGCCTACTTCGCCGAGCTGATCCCCGAGGACGTCTACGCCCGGTACGAGGATCCCGCCGAGCAGAAGCGCTTCTACCGGGAGACCATCCGCCGGCTCGGAGCCGACGGCTGGCTCGGGGTCGGCTGGCCGAAGGAGTACGGCGGGCGCGGGATGTCGCCCATGGACCAGTTCATCTTCTTCGACGAGGCCGCGCAGGCCGTCGTACCGCTGCCGCTGATGGCGCTCAACACCGTCGGGCCGACCATCATGCAGTTCGGCACCGACGAGCAGAAGGCGTACTTCCTCCCCAAGATCCTCGCGGGCGAGATCGACTTCGCCATCGGCTACAGCGAGCCGGACGCCGGCACCGACCTCGCCGCCCTCAAGTGCAAGGCCGTGCGCGAGGGCGACGAGGAGACCGGCACCTACGTGGTCAACGGGCAGAAGATCTGGACCACCAACGGCGACACCGCCGACTGGGTCTGGCTCGCGGTCCGCACCGACCCGGACGCCCCCGCGCACAAGGGCATCACCATGCTCCTCGTACCGACCGCCGACCCCGGCTACTCCTGCACCCTCATCAACACCCTCGCCTCGCACGACACCACCGCCAGCTACTACGAGGACATCCGCGTCCCCGCGACCCGCCGCGTCGGCCAGGAGAACAAGGGCTGGCGCCTGATCACCAACCAGCTCAACCATGAGCGGGTCACCCTCGCCGCCCACGGCACGATGGCCATCCGCGCCCTGCACGACGTCCAGCGATGGGCCGCCGAGACCAAGCTCGCCGACGGCCGCCGCGTCATCGACCTCTCCTGGGTCCGCGGCCGCCTCGCCCGCACCCACGCCCGCCTCGACGCGATGAAGCTGCTGAACTGGCAGATGGTCAACGCCGTCCAGGACGGCACCCTCACCCCGCAGGACGCCTCCGCCGTCAAGGTCTACGGTTCAGAGGCGCGCCGGGACGCGTACGCCTGGCTGATGGAGGTGGTCGGCGCGGCCGGCTCCCTCAAGGACGGCTCCGCGGGCGCGGTCCTGCACGGCGAACTGGAGCGCGGCTACCGCAGCGCGGTCATCTTCACTTTCGGCGGCGGCAACAACGAGATCCAGCGCGAGATCATCTCGTGGATCGGCCTCGGCATGCCGCGCGTGCGCCGCTGACCTGGCGGGGCCCGCGGGGCCTTCGGCGGCGCCCGGTCAGACCTGGCGGGCGCCGCCGTCCACGAAGAGTTCGATACCCGTGATGAAGCTGCTCTCCCGTGAGGCGAGGAACAGCGCCGCCGCGGCCACCTCCTCCGGGCGCCCGGCCCGGCCGAGCGGAACCCCGGCGGTCGCCCGCTCCCGTACGCCGGCCGGTGTCTGGGCCAAGGAGGGGGTGTCGACCGGTCCCGGGCTGAGGGTGTTCACCCGGATCCCGCGCCCCGCGAGCTCCAGCGCGAGGCTGCGCGCGAGGGACCGTACGGCCGCCTTCGTGGCGGCGTACACGCCGAACCGCGTGGACGCCGAGGATCCGGCCGCCGAGCCGAGCAGCACGACCGAGGCGCCGTCCCGCAGCAGAGGCAGGGCCCGCTGAACGGTGAAGTAGGTGCCCCGGAAGTTCAGGTCCGAGGTCGCGTCGAACTGCTCCTCCGTGAACTCGGCGATGCCGCCCGCCGGTCCACCGCCCGCGTTGGCCACCAGGACGTCGATCGGGCGGCCCTCGTCCGCGACGGCCGCGTACAGCCGGTCCAGGTCCTCGACGCGGGACGCGTCACCGGGTACGGCGACGGCGCTCCCGCCCAGCTCCCGCGCCGCCGAGGCGAGTTCGTCCGCCCGCCTGCCGGTGATGAAGACCCGGGCGCCTTCCCGCACGAAGCGGTGCGCGGTCGCCAGGCCGATGCCGGCCGACCCGCCCGTGATCACCGCGACCTGCCCGTCGAGCTGTCCCGTACGCATGACCGTGCCTCCTCTTTCCGAAGGGGAGGCGGGTGCGGTCCGCCGACGGGAAATCCTAGTGGCGTACGGGCGGCCGCCGGGTGGAATGCTGGAAGGGCACGAAGGCAGGGTCGGTGAGGGGGAGGAGCGGCCATGGGTGAGAGCGGTGCACCCGATCCCGGGTTCTACGGCCCCGGATCCGTCACCTGGCAGTGCCACGGCGACCCCGTGATGTGGATCGCCGGGGTCCGGGCGCTCTACCTCCAGGCCCTGCACCCGCGCGCCGTCCGCGGGGTCATGGAGAACAGCACCGCCTTCAGCGGCGAGAGGGGCCCGGGCGACGCCTGGGGCCGGCTGATCCGCACCGCCGACTTCGTCGGCACCGTCACCTACGGCACCACCGAGGCCGCCGAGCGGGCCGGCGCCCGCGTCCGCAAGATCCACAGCATGCTGTCCGCCACCGACCCCGCCACCGGGACGCGCTTCCCCGTCGACGACCCCGAACTGCTCCTGTGGATCCACTGCGCGCAGATCGACAGCTTCCTGCACATCCTGCGCCGCTCCGGGATCCTCCTCAGCCCCGCCCAGGCCGACCGCTACGTAGCCGAGAACATCGTCAATGCCCGCCTCGTCGGACTCGACCCGTCCGGTGTACCCGCCGACACCGCGCAGCTGGCCGCCTACTTCGAGCGGATCCGCCCCGAGCTCGCCGTCGGCTCCGACGCGCGCGCCGTCGACGCCTTCCTGTGCGCCCCGCCCGTCCACCCCCTCCTCGTCCCTGGCCGAAACCTGGTGTGGCGCCCGCTCGCCGCCCTCGCCTACGGATCCCTCCCGGCGTACGCGCACCAGCTGTACGGCCGCCCCGCACCGGCCCCGCGCAGCGTCACCCGCCGCCTGCGCCTCACAGGTAGCCTGCTGCGCAGTATTCCCGCAGGTCTGCGCTGGCAGCTGCCTCCAGGTCACATCTTGAAAGCGATGCGCCGCATGGGCACCGGGAGCCGCCCCGCGCCGCACACACTGCGTACATCAGCGGCCATACTGGACCGGCCGGGGAGGGCGTAGCACGACACACGGGGGCGACTTCAAGACATGGCGGAGTCCAGACTGATCCAAGGCCGGTACCGGTCGCTCGATCTCATCGGCCGTGGCGGCATGGGCGAGGTGTGGCGGGCCCGCGACGAGTCGCTGGGCCGGCAGGTCGCCGTCAAATGCCTCAAGCCCATAGGGCCGGAGCAGGACGCCCACTTCACCCAAGTGCTGCGCGAGCGCTTCCGCCGCGAGGCGCGCGTCGCCGCGTCCCTCCAGCACCGGGGCGTCACCGTCGTCCACGACTTCGGCGACGACAGCGCCGCCGGCGGCCCCCTCTACCTCGTCATGGAGCTGCTCGAAGGCCGCAACCTCAGCCAGCTCCTGGATGACAACGAAGCGCGCCCGCTCCCCGTGGACGTGGTCGTCGACATCGCCGAGCAGATGGCCGCCGCCCTCGGCTACACCCACGACCAGGGCGTCGTGCACCGGGACCTGAAGCCCGCGAACATCATGCGGCTCACCGACGGCACGGTGAAGATCTGCGACTTCGGCATCGCCCGCCTCGCCGCCGACATCGGCTTCACCGCGAAGCTGACCGGCGGCGGCATGGCCATGGGCACCCCGCACTACATGTCGCCCGAGCAGATCGCGGGCGGCGAGGTCGACCACCGCAGTGACCTCTACTCGCTGGGCTGCGTCCTGTACGAGATCGCCACCGGCGCCCCGCCCTTCGACCTCGGCGACTCCTGGTCCGTCCTGGTCGGCCACCGCGACACCGAGCCCGTGCCCCTGCGCGAGCACCGCCCCGAGCTGCCCGGCTACTTCGAGCGGCTGGTTCTCGACCTGCTCGCCAAGCGCCCCGAGGACCGCCCGGGCGACGCCCGTCACCTGCACCGGCGGCTCGTCGAGGCCCGGCTCGGCCCCGGCGCGGCGCCCGGCGCGCACCCGCCGCTGCCCGAGTGGGCCGGCGGCATGACCGCCGGGCGCAAGGCCGGCACCGAGGCCCGCCCCGCGAGCGGGGAATGGGCCGTGCTCACCGGCTCCTGGACGGCCGCCCGCCCGAGCGGGGAGCAGCCCGCCCCCGCCCCGGGCGCCCGTGCCGCCGGTGACCGGCCCGCCGGAACCCCCGCCCCGCCACCCGCCGGAACCCCGGCGGAGCAGGCCGCCGCACGCCCGGCCGGACCGTCCGTGACAGGCCCGGCCGCTTCGTCCGCCGCGGCCTCGGCCGCTCCGTCCGCCGTAGCCTCGGCCGCTCCGTCCGCCGTACGCCCGCGCCCCGCCGAGGACCCGCGCCTCACCGCGGCGTACGGGGTCCCGCGCGCCCCCGGCACCGACCCCACGGGCCGCGACGCGCTCGCCGCCGGGCACGCCCGGGCCTTCGCCCTGAGCCGGGCCGGCCGCACCGAGGAGGCCCTCGCCGGGTACACGGCCGTGGCCGAGGGCCGGGCCCGGGTGCTCGGCCCGGACCACCCCGACACGCTCTCCGCGCGGCAGGAGGCGGCGTACGAGACGGGCCTCCTCGGCCGTCACCAGGAGGCCTACGAGGGCTACCGCGCGGTGCTCGCCGGCCGCGAGCGGACGATGGGACCGAGCCACCCCGACACCCTGCGCTGCCGGCACAACCTGGCCTGCGCGCTCGGCGCCCTCGGCCGCTTCGCCGAGGCCCACGCCGTCGCCGCCGAGGTCGCCGCCGACCGGGCGACCGCCTTGGGGGCGGAGCACGCGGACACGCTGCTGACCCGCTACGAGGCGGCGTACGCGCTCGGCCGCCTGGAGCGCTGGGAGGAGGCCCTGGAGGGATTCCGGCACATCGCCGCCGTCCGCGAGCGGGTCCTCGGCCGCGACCATCCCGACACGCTGGCCGCGCGGTACGAGGCCGGCATCGCGCTCGGCCGGACCGGCCGCTGCGGCGAAGCCCTGGAGCTGTTCGGGGAGCTGGTCCGCGACCGCACCCGCGCGTACGGGGCCGCCGACCCTGAGACGCTGCGCGCCCGGCACGTCCTCGGCGTCAACCTCGGGCGGCTGGAGCGCTGGGAGGAGGCGGTGGCCGAGGCCCGGCAGGTGGGCGAGGCGCGGGCCGGGGCGCTCGGCGCCGAACACCCCGACACCCTGGTCAGCCGCCGGGAACTCGCCGTCGGACTCGGCCGGCTGGGCCGCTGGGACGAGGCGCTGCCGGTGTACCGGGAACTCTCCGGGATCCGCGAACGGTCGCTGGGCGACGCCCACCCCGACACGGTCGCCGCCCACGCCGACGAGGCGCACTGTCTGGAGCGGCTCGGGCAGGTGTGCTACCAAGAGCCATGACGACCTCTCGGGGCTTCGGTTCGGACGTGTACGACGCGGTGATCGTGGGCGGCGGCCACAACGGCCTGGTCGCCGCCGCCTACCTGGCGCGGGCCGGCCGCTCCGTGCTGGTCCTGGAGCGGCTCGGCCATACCGGCGGGGCCGCCGTGTCCACCCGGCCGTTCGCGGGCGTCGACGCCCGCCTGTCCCGGTACTCCTACCTCGTCTCGCTGCTCCCGGCGAAGATCGTGCGAGAGCTGGGGCTGCGCTTCGAGGTGCGAAAGCGCGCGGTCTCCTCGTACACCCCCGTGGAGCGCGCCGGCCGGCCCGGCGGTCTGCTGGTCGGCGGCGGCGAGACGCGCACGCGGGAGTCCTTCGCGCGGCTGACCGGCTCGGACCGGGAGTACGAGAGCTGGCGCGCCTTCTACGGGACCACCGGGCGGGTCGCCGAGCGGGTCTTCCCGACGCTGACCGAGCCGCTGCCCACCCGCGCCGAGCTGCGGGCCCGCGTCGACGACGAGGCGGCCTGGCGGATGCTGTTCGAGGAGCCCATCGGGCAGGCGGTGGAGCGGGAGTTCGCCGACGACCTGGTGCGCGGGGTCGTCCTCACGGACGCTCTGATCGGCACGTTCGCCGACGCCCACGACCGCTCGCTCGCGCAGAACCGCTGCTTCCTCTACCACGTGATCGGCGGCGGCACGGGGGACTGGGACGTCCCGGTCGGCGGCATGGGCGCGCTCACCGACGCCCTCGCGGGCGCCGCGCTGACGGCCGGCGCGGAGATCGCCACCGGGCACGAGGCGCTGCGCATCGACACGGACGGTACGACCGCGCCGGCCGAGGTGACCTTCCGGACGGCGACGGGGGAGGGCCGGGTGGCCGGGCGGGTGGTGATCGTCAACGCCTCGCCCAGGGCGCTGGCCGAGCTGATGGGAGAGGAGCCCGCCGAGCCGTCCCCCGAGGGGGCCCAGCTCAAGGTCAACATGCTGCTGCGGCGGCTGCCCCGGCTGCGCGACACCTCCGTGGACCCGCGCGAGGCCTTCGGCGGGACCTTCCACATCGCGGAGGGGTACGAGCAGCTCGCCCGGGCCTACGCGGAGGCCCGCGCGGGCGAACTGCCCTCCGTACCGCCCTCGGAGATCTACTGCCACTCGCTGACGGACCCGTCGATCCTGGGACCGGAGCTGGCCGCGCAGGGCCATCAGACCCTCACGCTCTTCGGACTGCACACCCCGGCGCGGCTGTTCGAGAAGGACAACCAGGGGGCGAGGGAGGTCCTGCTCACCGCCACCCTCGCCCAGCTCGATGCCCACCTGGCCGAACCGCTCACCGACTGCCTGGCCTTCGACGCCGACGGCCGCCCGTGCATCGAGGCCAAGACCCCGCTCGACCTCGAACGCGAACTGCGCCTGCCCGGCGGGCACATCTTCCACCGGGACCTGTCCTGGCCGTACGCGGAGCCGGGCCGTGACGGGGGTCGATGGGGAGTGGAGACCGCCCACCCGGGCGTCCTGCTGTGCGGCGCCGGCGCGGTGCGCGNNCGCGCACCGCGCCGGCGCCGCGTCGCGCCGTCGGCTCCGCTCAGGAGGCGGGGTCGATCACCACGATCGGGATCTCCCGGTGGGTCTTGGCCTGGTACTCGTCGTACGAAGGCCAGTGCTTGACCATCAGCGGCCAGAACGCGGTGCGCTCCTCGGAGTTCGCGGTGCGCGCGACGCCCTGGACGACCTTGGGGCCTACCTGGACCCGCACTTCGGGGTGCTCGGTGAGGTTGAGGTACCAGAGCGGGTCGGCGGGGTCGCCGCCCTTGGACGCGACGATGAGGTAGCGGCCGTCGTCCTCGCCGTAGATGAGCGGGGTGCGCACCGGCTTCCCGGACTTGCGGCCGATGGTGGTGAGGAGCAGGGTCTGGGTGTTGTTCCAGTACTGCCCCTCGGTCCCGCCCGACCCGATGTACAACTTGACGTGGTCCAGGGTCCAGCCCGGCTTGGGGTCGATCGGGTTGTCCCAGTCGATGTCGCTCATGGCGCTCTGCCCGCCTTCGTGTCGTCGGTGTCGTATGCGGTTGCGTGTTGAATGGTCAACAACTCCGCCCAACGAATAGGAACGCTCCGGGGCACGGTTCCCATACCCCGTCGCGGCTATCGGGGCGTCCGGCAGGATCGGTGTCGTGGAGACGGTCGGCTGCCGGCGGCCGTCGCCGAGACCGGCTCGGACGCCGGTGTACGGCTGGACGAGGCGGCGGGGATGCTGCGGGTCCTGCCGGCCGTGAACCCCTACGGGAGTGGCGGCCTGGGTCTTCCACACCACCACCCCCACCCGTCGGGTCGACGAGCGGGCCGTGCCGCGCCGACGGGCCGGGTCCGGTCGTCCGGGCTAGTCCGAGGAGCGGGACCAGCCGGTCGCTTCGATGCGGGACGCGTCGGCGGGACGGTCCTCGGCGAAGAGGAGGCGGGAGGGCTCCGATACGCGCAGGATGTCGACGTAGACGCCGCGGCCCACGTAGCGGCCCTGCGCGGTGTGGCGGAAGCGGAGGCGGACCTCGCGGCCGGCCCAGGCCGTGAGCGGGGCTTCGAGGCGGTGCCAGATGCGGCCCGACCAGCCGGTGAGGGAGCCGCGCGGCCACTGTTCGGCGGTCCCGCCCGTGGTGCGGACGGTGGTGAAGGGGAGCGGCTCCCAGGTCTGCCCGTCGGCGGAGGCTTCCAGGTGCAGGGCTCCCTCGCCGGGCACGGTGTCCCACCACAGCGCGCAGCGCAGCCGGGCGGCGTCCGTGGACGGGGTCAGGGGAGGGAGGGCCAGGGTGCCGGAGCCGCCGGTCTCCATGCCGGAGAACCAGGCCGGGCCGCCGTGCTTCGTGCGGACGGGGACGGCGCGGGCGAATCGGTTGCCGGTGGCGACGCGGGGGGCGCTGCCCGCGCGCCAGGTCCGCACGGGGTGCACGGAGTTGCCCAGCAGGATCAGGAAGGAGTCGGTGGAGGGGTCCAGGACCAGGGACGTGCCGGTGAAGCCGGTGTGGCCGGCGGAGTGCGGGGTGGCCATGGCGCCCATGTACCAGTGCTGGTAGAGCTCGAAGCCGAGGCCGTGGTCGTCGCCGGGGAAGGCGGTGTTGTAGTCGGTGAAGAGCAGCTCGACGGAGGCGGGGCGCAGGATGCGCTTGCCGGCGTAGACCCCGCCGTCGAGGAGGGTGCGGGCGAGGATGGCCAGGTCCCAGGCGGTGCCGAAGACGCCGGCGTGGCCGGCGACGCCGCCCAGCGCGTGCGCGTTCTCGTCGTGGACCTCGCCCCAGACGAGCCCGCGGTCGAGCCCGGACCAGGGCGGGCGCTGTACTTCGGTGGCGGCCGTGACGCGGCGCCAGGAGAGCGGTGGGTTGTAACGAGTGCGGTGCATCCCGAGTGGAGCGGTGATCTCGTCTTGGAGCAGGAGGTCCAGAGTGTGACCGGTGATCCGTTCCAAGAGCAGCTGGAGGGCGATGAGATTGAGGTCCGAGTACCGGTAGACCGTCCCCGGGGTTTCCTGTGGTCTCACCGACCACAAGAGCCTCAACTGACCCGCCCGGGTGGGCTCCTGGTAAAAGGGGGCCCAGGACCGCAGCCCCGAGGTGTGGGTGAGGAGCTGACGGACGGTGATCGTCTCTTTGCCCCCGCCGATGAACTCGGGCAGGTACCGGTTCACCGGCGCCTCCAGCTCCAGGCGGCCGCGCTCCATCTGCTGCACGGCCAGCAGCGAGGTGAACAGCTTCGACAGCGAGGCCAGGTCGAAGACGGTGTCCTCCGCCATCGCGATGCGTTCGGCGGACGGGAGCTCCCGCACCCGGTCGGTGCGGCCGTCGTAGTCGGCGTACCGGACGGCGTCGCCCATCGCCCGGTGCAGGGCCACGGTGCGGCCCCGGCCGGCGAGGACCACGGCCCCTGCGTAGTAAGGATGTTCGGGGGAGGGGCCGAGGAACCGCCGCGCCTCGTCCGCGACACCTTCGAGGTGCTTCTCCACCAGTCCGGCCTGGCGGGCGGAGCCGTAGCGCAGCCGCAGTCCCTGGAGCGAGCGCCGCTCGGCGGGCCCCCCGGCGGCCCCCGCGGACCCGGGCAGCGCGGCCTGGAGCACGAGCACACCGCCCAGCGCCAGCAACCGCGCACCGAGCCGGCGCCGACTGAGCCCGCTGTTGCCGCCGCTGCTGCCGGCATCGGCGCCTTGACCGAGACCGCTGCCGCTACCGCTGCCGCCGGCGCCGGCGCCTTGACCGTGACCACCGCTGCCGGGAGCGTCTCGACCGCCGCCGCCCCCGCCCGCCCCCGTCACGCCGCCCCCGCCGGAGTCCTCCGCGTCACCGTCGTCGCCGGCTGCCTTCCGTTCCTCCATGACCGGTCCTCCCGTCCACCGTCCCGTCGCCCTCCCGAAGTATCTGCCCGCCCGTCGCGCACCTCCCGCAGCGACCGGCCCCCAAAGAATCTGACGCTGCATCAGAAAATCTCTTCCCTCGGCGGCCCGGCTGCGGCATCCTGCCGCCCATGGAGACGGAGCTGAGCAAGAAACTGGGAGTCGAGCACGCCATCTTCGGCTTCACGCCCTTCCCGGCGGTCGCCGCTGCCATCACCCGCGCGGGCGGGTTCGGGGTCCTCGGAGCGGTGCGCTACACCGCCCCCGACGACCTCAAGCGCGACCTCGACTGGATGCAGGAGCACACCGACGGCAAGCCCTACGGCCTCGACGTCGTCATGCCCGCCAAGAAGGCCGTCGACGGCATCAGCGAGGCCGACATCGAGGCGATGATCCCGGCCGCGCACCGCGCGTACGTCCGCGACGTCCTCGCCAAACACCACGTGCCCGAACTCGCCGAGGGCGAGGCCTCCGGCTGGCGCATCACCGGCTGGATGGAGCAGGTCGCCCGCAACCAGCTCGACGTCGCCTTCGACTACCCCATCAAACTCCTGGCGAACGCCCTCGGTTCCCCGCCCGGCGACGTCATCGCGCGCGCCCACGACCACGGGGTCCTCGTCGCCGCCCTCGCCGGCAGCGCCAAGCACGCCCGCCGCCATGCCGAGGCCGGCATCGACATCGTCGTCGCCCAGGGCTACGAAGCCGGCGGCCACACCGGCGACATCGCCACCATGGTGCTGGTCCCCGAGGTCGTCGAGGCCGTCGCCCCGCTCCCGGTCCTCGCCGCCGGCGGCATCGGCAGCGGCGAGCAGATCGCCGCGGGCCTCGCCCTCGGCGCCCAGGGCGCCTGGCTCGGCTCGCTCTGGCTCACCACCACCGAGGCCGAGATGCACTCCCGGGCCCTGACCGCGAAGCTCCTCGCCGCGGGCTCCGGCGACACCGTCCGCTCCCGGGCCCTCACCGGCAAGCCCGCCCGCCAGCTGCGCACCGAGTGGACCGACGCGTGGGACGACCCGGAGGGTCCCGGCGCGCTCCCGATGCCGTTGCAGGGCCTGCTCGTCGCCGAGGCCGTGTCCCGCATCCAGAAGTACGAGGTCCAGCCGCTGCTCGGCACACCCGTCGGCCAGATCGTCGGCCGGATGAACAGCGAGCGCGGCGTCCAGGCCGTCTTCGACGACCTCACCAGCGGCTTCGAGCGCGCCATCGACCGCATCACCCGCATCGCCGGCCGAGCCTGAGAGGCGTGAGCAGCGACATGACCGACTCACCGAGCAAGCGGCCCGCGCCGGCCGCGCCGAACGTCCCCACCGCGCCGGCCGCGCAGCCCCCCAACGGCTTCTGGGCCCAAGCCGCGGCCGACCCCGACCGCACCGTCCTGGTCACCCCCGAGGGCGAGGAGTGGTCCGCGGCCCGGCTGCACGCCGACGTCAACCGCCTCGTCCACGGCCTGCGCGCCGCCGGCCTTGAGAAGGGCGACGTCTTCGCGGTCGTCCTCCCCAACAGCGTCGAGTTCTTCACCGCCTACCTCGCCGCCTCCCAGGCCGGGTTCTACCTCGTCCCGGTCAACCACCACCTCGTCGGCCCCGAGATCGCCTGGATCGTCTCCGACTCCGGGGCCAAGGTCCTCATCGCCCACGAGCGGTTCGCCGAAGCCGCCACCGCCGCGGCCGACGAGGCGGGCCTGCCCGCGAGCCACCGCTACGCCGTCGGAGCCGTCGCGGGCTTCCGCTCGTACGGCGAGCTGCTCGACGGGCAGCCGGACACCGTCCCCGGGGACCGCACGCTCGGCTGGGTCATGAACTACACCTCCGGCACCACGGGCCGGCCGCGCGGCATCCGCCGTCCGCTGCCCGGCAAGCTCCCGGAGGAGACGTACCTCGGCGGCTTCCTCGGCATCTTCGGTATCCGCGCCTTCGACGACAACGTCCACCTCGTGTGCTCGCCGCTCTACCACACGGCCGTCCTGCAGTTCGCGGCCGCCGCCCTGCACATCGGGCACCCGCTGGTCCTGATGGACAAGTGGACCGCCGAGGAGATGCTCCGCCTGATCGACCGGCACGCCTGCACGCACACCCACATGGTCCCGACGCAGTTCCACCGGCTCCTCGCGCTCCCGCAGGGCGCGAAGGACGCGTACGACGTCTCCTCGATGCGGCATGCCATCCACGGCGCCGCGCCCTGTCCCGACCACGTCAAGCGGGCGATGATCGACTGGTGGGGCGGCTGCGTGGAGGAGTACTACGCGGCGAGCGAGGGCGGCGGCGCCTTCGCGACCGCCGAGGACTGGCTCAAGAAGCCGGGAACCGTCGGCAAGGCCTGGCCGATCAGTGAGCTCGCCATCTTCGACGACGACGGCGAGCGGCTGCCCGCCGGCGAACTCGGCACCGTCTACATCAAGATGAACACCGGCGGCTTCAGCTACCACAAGGACGAGGGCAAGACGAAGAAGAACCGCATCGGCGACTTCTTCACCGTCGGCGACCTCGGCCTGATGGACGAGGAGGGCTACCTCTTCCTCCGCGACCGCAAGATCGACATGATCATCTCGGGCGGGGTGAACATCTACCCGGCGGAGATCGAATCGGCGCTGCTCACCCATCCGGCCGTGGCCGACGCCGCCGCCTTCGGCATCCCGCACCCCTCCTGGGGCGAGGAGGTCAAGGCGGTCATCGAGCCCGCCGAGGGCTTCGCGGCGAGCGACGCGCTGGCGGCGGAGATCCTGAACCACTGCGAGCGCCAACTGGCCGGGTACAAACGGCCCAAGACCGTGGACTTCATCGAGACGATGCCGCGCGACCCCAACGGCAAGCTGTACAAGCGCCGGCTGCGCGACCCGTACTGGGAGGGCCACGCGCGCGCGATGTGACGGCCGGGCCGCCCTGCCGGGCCGCCCTGCCGGGTCGGCCCTGCGGGGTCGGCCCGCCACGCCCGGAGATTCGTGAGAAGCGCCACGTCAGGGCCTTGCGGGCGACTGTTGCACCGCACAATGGGAACAGTTCTGGCAAGTTGGCTGATATGAGTACGGCAACGCACAGAACCCCCCTGACCGACTGGACCGTCGTGGTCCCCGTGGTGGCGCTCGCCGCGCTCGCCTTCAGCTGGGGACGCGATCTGCCCTCGCTCGCCGTGGCCCTGGTGGCCCTCTGCCTGGCCGGCGCGGTCCTGGCGGCGGTCCACCACGCAGAGGTCGTCGCGCTCCGGGTCGGAGAACCCTTCGGCTCCCTCGTCCTCGCCGTCGCCGTCACCGTCATCGAAGTGGCCCTCATCGTCACCTTGTTGGCCGACGGCGGCGACAAGACCTCCTCCCTCGCGCGCGACACCGTCTTCGCCGCCGTCGTGATCACGTGCAACGGCATCGTCGGCGTGTCCCTGCTGGTCGGGGCCCTGCGCAACCGCGTCGCCGTCTTCAATGCCGAGGGTTCGGGCGCGGCCCTCGCCACCGTCGCGACCCTCGCCGTGCTCAGCCTCGTGCTGCCCACCTTCACCACCACCAAGCCCGGGCCCGAGTTCTCCACGGCCCAGCTGACCTTCGCGGCCACCGCCTCCCTCGCCCTCTACGGCCTGTTCATCGCCGTCCAGACCGTCCGCCACCGCGACTACTTCCTGCCCGTCGACACGAAGCGGATCCGCAGGGAGGCCGCGAAGGCGGCCGCCGCGGCCGCGGCCGGCGAGGAGGACGAGCACGCCGAACCGCCCACCGCCCGCGCCGCCGTGATCAGCCTGGGCCTGCTGCTCGTCGCGCTCGTCGCCGTCGTCGGCAACGCCAAGGCGGTCTCCCCCACCATCGAACGGGGCGTCGCGGACCTCGGCCTGCCCTACGCCGTCGTGGGTGTGATCATCGCCCTGCTCGTCCTGGCGCCCGAGACCCTGGCCGCCGTCCGCGCCGCCCGCCGCGACCGCGTGCAGACCAGCCTCAACCTGGCCTACGGCTCGGCCATCGCCAGCATCGGCCTGACCATCCCGGCCATCGCGCTCGCCTCGGTCTGGCTCTCCGGGCCGCTGATGCTCGGCCTCGCCCCGGTCCACATGGTGCTGCTCGCGCTGACCATCGTCGTCAGCGCCCTCACCATCGTCCCGGGCCGCGCCACGCTGCTCCAGGGCGGCGTCCACATCGTGCTGCTGGCGGCCTACCTCTTCCTCGCCGTCAGCCCCTGAGCGCACTTCGGTCCGTACGGCGGACGCCCGCGCCCCGCCGCGTACGGCCGGCCGCCTCCCCACCCGGGGAAGCGGCCGGCCGTACGCGCGAGCGGTGGTCAGCGCCGCTCGCGCGGCCAGACCACCTTCAGCTGCGGCGAGGTGAGGATGTCCCACTCGCAGAACCGGGCCTTCACCCAGCGCTCCTGCGAGAACAGCCGGGTCTGGTCGGCGAAGTGCGCGGAGTTCGGGTTCGAGGACTGGCCGTACGTCAGCAACGTGCGCGCCACCGGGCAGCGGCCGCCGTCCCAGCCGACGGCCTGGATGTGGCTGGAGCCGTGCAGGACCTCCGGATAGCCGCCGGCCGCGGCGTTCCACGGCGCCTCGATCTTGTTCCAGACGCCCAGGGCCTCGGTACCGCCGCCCACCGGCAGCCTCTGCCCGCCGCGCACCACGAACTGGTTGTCCCCGAGCGGGGCGTCCAGCGCGATGCCCGCGGCCTTCAGCTCGGTGACCGTGTCGGCCAGGGCCCGCCCGATCCCGGGCGCCGCCTGGTTGAGCGTATGGGGCGTCGCCACCGGATCGGCCGCCGAGAACGGCACCAGCCACAGGTCCTTGACCGCCGTGTTCGCGGTCAGCTTCCGCCAGAACCGGTCGAAGAGCAGCGCCCCGCGGCTGGAGGTGTCGGCCGTGCGGTCCCAGGCCGCCAGCACCCCGCAGGCCGTCGACACGTCCACGGCCGCGCCGTCGCTGCCCGCGGCCGAACCGCCCGGCAGGGCGGCGCAGGCCTTCGCCGCGTCGGCCGCCGCCAGGTCACCGGCCGGGACCCGGTTCGCGAACTGCTGCTCCTGCAGGTCCGCCACGGTCAGCCCGCCGCGCCCGGCCATCGCGGACACGTCCTGCACCGCGCCCCGGGTACGCAGCGAGCGGGGCGTGGAGACGTTGCCCCAGATCCGCTCGTAGCCGGTGAGCGGGCGCTCGGCGTTGGCCAGCCAGGCACTGTCGTTGGAGTTCTCCGCGTACGGGGCGTCGCGCAGCGTCGGCGCCTTCCCCGGGCCGAACACCCCCGGCTGTACGGCGTCCGGGTCCGAGTCGAGCGCGCAGTCGCCCCGCGAACCGTCCAGCACCGCGAGCCCCGAGGCCGGGTACGTGGCCCTGCCGAGCGGGGTCGAGCAGCGGGCGGCGAGCTCGTCGGTGATCCGGGGGAGCACCTGGGACTGGGTGAAGAGGGTGCCGCCCGCCGAGTCGGCGGCGACGGTGTTGACCCATGGCAGGCCCTGGGTGCGGCGCAGGGCTTCCTGGACCCCGGCGACCGAGCGGGCCTTGCCCATGGCGAGCGCGGTGTCGGAGCCGCGCAGGTTGGCGGCGTTGGGGTCGTTCAGCGCGTAGGCGGTGGCCGCCGTCCAGGGCAGCGGGAGGCCCCCGCCGAGGTGGGAGACGACCGGGCCGTAGCGGGTCCACCACTGCGTGCGGGTGACCGCGGCGCCGCCCGCGACCTGGACGCTGACCTTGCGTTCGGTCATCTTCTCCGGCTTCCCGTCCACCAGATAGGCGGTCGGGTCGGCGGGATCGAGAGTGAGCTGGTGCAGGTTGAGGGGGGTGCCGGTGGCCACCGTGTGGCTCCAGGCCACCTTGTCGTTGAAGCCGATGTTCACCACGGCGGTGCCGAGCAGCGAGCCGCCCGAGACGTTCAGCTCGCCGGGGATGGTCTGCTGTGACTGCCAGAACCGGCGGCCGCCCTGCCAGGGGTAGTGCGGGTTTCCGAGCAGCAGGCCCCTGCCGTTCGCGGTGGTGGAACCGGCGAAGGCCACCGCGTTGGAACCCATGTCGTAGCGGGTCGTGTCGAAGAGCTCCCGGGCCGCCTCGGCCGCGTCGGCCGGATCGACCTCGCCGGCGCCGCCGCGGGCGGCCGCGACCGGGGGCTGCGCCGCCGTGATGCCGTCCACGGCACGGCCCTGGCCGCCGAGCACCGAGACGGCGAAGCCGCGGGCGGCGACGTCGGTGACGGTGACCGGGCGGACCCAGGCGGCGCCCTTGCACGCCGGGTCGGTGATCTTGTTCTGGGCGAGCCAGGCGTTGTAGCCGGCGGCCCAGCCGCGCATCAGCTCCTTCACGTCCTTGCCCGGCCCGGCCGGCGCGGGCGCGGAGAGCAGCTTCTCCACGGCGCCGGAGTCGCGGACGCCCTTGAAGTACAGGTCGCTGGAGAGGTTCCTGGCGGCCGAGGAGAGCGAGCCGTCGTGCGCGGCGTCCGGGCCGAACCAGCGCGAGCGCTCCCCGGACACGGTCAGGAACCCGTCGGCGAGCACGCACACCTGGTCGGCGGCCTGCGCCCAGCCGGTGCCGAAACCGAGGTGGGCGTAGTCCTGGGCCAGGATGTGCGGGATGCCGTTCTCGGTGTACCGGATGACGGCCGACAGGCCGCCGCCGGACGGGCCGGAGCCCCGTTCCTGGGCGGCGGCCTCGGGTATCGCGGCGGTGGCGGCCAGCAGCGTGGCGCCGATGAGGGCGACGCGGCGGAGGAGCGGGCGGGTGCGACGGCGCCCGTGAAGAAAGCGCAACATACCTCCCAAGTAGCCTGCGGATGGGCAGGATTGCCCGTGCGGGTGGGCGGTGCTTCTGTGCTCCCACACTCACGCAGGCCGACTGACACCCTGTCAACATCCCGTTTGGTATCCATGGGAGCCGCGGACCGGCATCCGGGGCGCTGCGGTCATTGACCCGGCGCGTACGAGGAGACGAGGATCCCGGTATGACGCCAGTGCGGAACAACACGGTCGACGGCCTGGTCCACGACAGCGCGCGGCGCGTCCCGGACCGGACGGCTGTCCGCTACCGGGAGCGGACCTGGACCTACGCGGAGCTCGACGCCGCCGTCTCCACGGGCGCGGCCGTGCTGCGCGACCGGTACGGGCTGGCCGAGGGGGACCGCGTCGCGACCTTCGCGCACAACAGCGACGCCTATCTCCTCGCCTTCCTCGCCTGCGCGCGGGCCGGGCTCACCCACGTCCCCGTCAACCAGAACCTCACCGGCGAGGACCTGGCCTACATCCTGGAGAACTGCGCGAGCTCCCTCGTCATGGCGGACCCGGACCTGGCCGGGCGGATCCCCGACGGGTTCACCGTACGGCCGCTGCGCGACGCGCCCGGCTCCTTCCTCGCGGAGCTGGCCGAACCCGCGCCCTTCGCCCGGACCGGGAACCCCTCCGAGCTGGCGCAGCTGCTGTACACGTCCGGGACGACGGCCCTGCCCAAGGGCGCGATGATGACCCACGAGGCGCTCTGCCACGAGTACGAGAGCGCGATCGAGGCCCTGGACCTGCTGGAGGAGGACCTGCCCGTCCACTCGCTGCCGCTGTACCACTCGGCGCAGATGCACGTCTTCCTGCTGCCCTACCTGGCGGTGGGTGCGCGGAACACGATCGTGGACGCCCCGGTCGCCGCGGAGATCTTCGACCTGGTCGAGGCGAGGGCGGCGGACAGCCTGTTCGCGCCGCCGACGCTGTGGATCGCCCTGGCGAACCACCCCGACTTCGCCGTCCGCGACCTGACCGCCCTGACCAAGGCGTACTACGGGGCGTCGATCATGCCGGTGCCGGTCCTGGAACGGCTGCGCGCGCGGCTGCCCGGGCTCGGCTTCTACAACTGCTTCGGGCAGAGCGAGATCGGGCCGCTGGCCACGGTGCTCGGGCCGCTGGAGCACGAGGGGCGGATGGACTCCTGCGGTCGGCCGGTGCGCCACGTGGAGGCGCGGGTCGTCGACGAGGACGGGGCGGACGTGCCGGACGGCACCGCCGGCGAGGTGGTCTACCGGTCCCCGCAGCTCTGCCGGGGCTACTGGAACGACGCGGAGGCGACGAAGAAGGCCTTCCGGGACGGCTGGTTCCGCTCGGGGGACCTGGCGGTCCGGGACGCGCAGGGGTACTTCACGGTGGTGGACCGGGTGAAGGACGTCATCAACTCGGGCGGCGTACTGGTGGCCTCCCGGCAGGTCGAGGACGTGCTGTACACCCACCCGGGCGTGGCCGAGGCGGCGGTGGTCGGCCTGCCGGACGAGCGGTGGATCGAGGCGGTCACGGCGGTGGTGGTCCCGCGCGACGGGGTGACGGAGGCGGAGCTGCTGGCCTACGCCCGCGAGAAGCTCGCCCACTTCAAGGCACCCAAGCGGGTTCTCTTCGTGGACGCCCTGCCCCGCAACGCGAGCGGAAAGATCCTCAAGCGCGCCCTCCGCGACCGCTTCTCGGCCCCCGCCTGACCGGCCCCGCCCGACGGCCCCTCCCGCCGGGCCGGGAGCCGGGGGAGAGGCCCTACTCCGTCAGGAGGCCGGGAGGTCGTCGTCCTGGAGGCGGCGCAGGACGAGGTGCTCGTGGACGAGGCGCCCGACGAGCGCGCCGCCGTAGACCACGAAGCCGACGCCGACCAGCCAGGACTGGACGACCAGGAGCGTGCCGAAGGGGCCGTACGTCACGGCGTTGGAGGCGATCAGCGGGGAGAACACCAGCTGCGAGAAGACCCGCAGTCCGAGGAGCCCGAGGCTCGTGGCGGCCGCGCCCGGGAGCAGGGCGCGCCAGCGGACCCGGCCGCCGAGGAGCAGCCGCTGCGAGGTCCAGAAGAACAGGCAGGTGCCGATGAGATCGCCCGTGGTCCCCGTGACGGTGCCGACCGCGTCGTTCGAGGGGGCGGGGATGAGGACCAGCAGCGCGAGATAGCAGACCAGCAGGGCGAGCCACACCACGTGCCGCCACATGGTGTGCCAGCGGGCCGTCGGAAGGTCCCAGACCTTCTCGTACCCGGTCTGCACGGCGGAGCCGAAGGTCAGGCCGAAGACGGCCAACGCGGCCAGGCCGAACGCGGTGGTCCGCTCCAGCGCCAGGTCCGCGGCGCCGAACAGCATCTCGACCCGCTCCCGGGAGAGCTCCGTCACCCCGAGGGCCTGGCCGAGCCAGCGGCCGAAGCCCGAGCCGCTGCCGGGCGCGGCGGCCGCGACGACGACCAGCAGCGGCACCAGGGTGAGGAAGCCGAGGGCGGCGAAGCCCATCGCCCGGTGCATCAGCTCCATCTCCCGGCCACGGCTCCACGCCAGCCCCGCCGAGGAGCCCTGGAGCCGGTCGTGGAGCAGCCGGAAGATCGAAGTCACGCCTCTTCCCCTACCCGGACGGGCCCGCCGCTTCCCGGGTGGCCCCCCGAAGTGGGCCCGAAGGGGTGGCTTCCGCGACGGATCCGGCGGTGCGGCCCCGGCGGTGCGCGGCTCAGGCCTCCCGGAGGTCCACCACGCGCTTGATCTTGCCGACCGACCGCTCGAGGGTCTCCGGATCCACCACCTCCACGGCGACCGAGACGCCGACGCCCTCCTTGACGGCCCTGACCACGGCGGCCGCCGCGGCCTCCCGCCGGCCGGCGTCGCTCTCCCGGCGCGCCTCCACCCGTACGGTCAGGGCGTCCAGACGGCCCTCCCGGGTCAGGCGGAGCTGGAAGTGGGGAGCCAGGGCCGGTATCCGCAGGAGGACTTCCTCGATCTGTGTGGGGTAGAGGTTCACCCCGCGAAGGATGATCATGTCGTCGCTGCGGCCCGTGATCTTCTCCATGCGGCGGAACGCCGGCCGGACGGTACCGGGCAGCAGCCGGGTCAGATCCCGGGTGCGGTAGCGGACGACGGGCATCGCCTCCTTGGTGAGCGAGGTGAAGACCAGCTCCCCGGCCTCTCCCTCCGGAAGCACGGCACCCGTCAGCGGGTCGACCACCTCCGGATAGAAGTGGTCCTCCCAGATGTGCAAGCCGTCCTTGGTCTCGGCGAACTCCTGTGCGACGCCCGGCCCCATCACCTCCGACAGGCCGTATATGTCCACCGCGTCGATGTCCAGCCGCTCCTCGATCTCGCGGCGCATCTCCTCCGTCCACGGCTCGGCCCCGAAAATCCCGGTGCGCAGGGAGGTGGCGCGGGGGTCCAGGCCCTGGCGCTCCATCTCGTCCAGCAGGGTCAGCATGTAGGACGGGGTGACCATGATGACCTCCGGCCGGAAGTCCTGGATCAGCCGGACCTGCCGGTCCGTCATCCCGCCCGAGGCGGGCACGACCGTACAGCCCAGGCGCTCCGCGCCGTAGTGCGCGCCCAGGCCGCCGGTGAACAGGCCGTACCCGTACGCCACGTGGACCATCTGGCCCGGCCTGCCGCCCGCCGCCCGTATCGAGCGGGCGACGACGTCCGCCCAGGTGGACAGGTCGCCCTCGGTGTATCCGACGACGGTCGGCCGGCCCGTGGTGCCGCTGGAGGCGTGGATCCGGCGCACCTCGGAGCGCGGCACGGCGAACATTCCGAAGGGGTACTGGTCGCGCAGGTCGGCCTTGGTGGTGAAGGGGAAGAGGGCGAGATCGGAGAGGGAGCGGCAGTCGTCGGGATGCAGGCCTGCCTTGTCGAAGGCCTGCCGGTGGAAGGGCACCTGCTCGTACGCCCGGCGCAGGGTGGCGCGCAGCCGCGTCAGCTGCAGCGCGGCCAGCTCGTCCCGGCCCAGCCGCTCGCCCTCGTCCGTGCCGGCCTCACTGTGGAAGCCGCCGCCGTGGCCCTTCGCGTCGTGCCCCTTTGCGTCGTGCCCCTTTGCGTCGTGCCCCTTTGCGTACGTGTTCATGCCGCCCACCCCTTCACGAGTCAACCGACCGATCATTCGGTAGATTGCCGGACGGCGGCGGCCAAATCAATTACTCGAACGGGTGATCGTCTGCTGAGATTGCCCCCATACGACGGAACCGAACTCGCGTACCACGTCCAGGGCGAAGGGGAGCCGCTCGTCTGTCTCCCCGGCGGCGCCATGCGGGCCTCCGCGTACCCGGGCGATCTCGGCGGGCTGTCCACCGGGCGCCGGCTGATCCTGCTCGACCTGCGCGGCACCGGGGACTCCGCGATCCCGGCGGACCCGTCGACCTACCGGGTCGACCACCAGGTCGCCGATGTCGAGGCGCTGCGGATCCACCTCGGTCTGGAGTGCGTGGACCTGCTCGCCCACTCCGCGTCCGGCAACCTCGCCCTGCTCTACGCGGCGGCGCACCCGCGGCGCGTGCGCCGCCTCGCCCTCGTCACCCCGACCAGCTGGGCCGTCGACCTCGCGGAGTCCCCGGACGTCCGCCTGGCGGACGTTCGCCGGCGGGCCGGCAGCGAGCCCTACGACACGGCCATCGCGGCCTACGAGCGGGCGCTCGCCGCCTTCGCCGCCGGAGGCACCCCCGACGAGGCCGACTGGGCGGCCTCGATGCCGCTCGCCTACGGACGCTGGGACGAGCGGGCGCGCGCCCACGCGGAACTGAGCCCGGCCCAGAAGAACGCCGAGGCGTCCGCCGCCTTCGCCGGCCCCGGCGCCTTCGACCCGCCCGCCACCCGGGACGCGCTGCGCGGCGTGGACGGCGAGGTGCTGGTGCTGGCCGGGGAGCTGGACTCCAACCGTTCTTAAAGACTGAGCGGGAGTGAGTCCTGTTGCCAGGACTCATGCTCAGCCGCGTGCCCCGGACGGTGTTGGGCACGCTGGTCTCCCGCTTTCGCTCCGGGTCCGGGCCCGGCGCATCGTGTGCGCGGTCCGGGAACGCGGGGGCGGGTTTCCTCACGCCCAAGAGCCTCCGGTCGGGCCTGGACGATCCGATGCCCCTGCTCATCACTCCGGTGAGCAGGGGGCGGTGCCGTCCGACGCCGGACCGGATGCCCTTGGGCGCGCCTGCCGATCGCGATGCTCGCGGCATCGTGTCGGGTGGTCTTGCGGTTGATGGTGGTGAGGGGTTTCTGCCAGTGCTGGGCGCCCCATTTGCTGGTGTAGGCGGGGTCGACCGCGATGATTGCGATACCCGTCTGGTCGGCCATGGAGGTCAGGCGGGCACGAAGCCGGCCGGTGGGCATGCCGGAGATCAGCTGCCGGAAGCGCCGCTTGCCGCCGTGCTTCTCCCTCGTCTTCTCCGTCGTGAAGTCGAGGTCTTCGACCGCGATTGCTTTGACGCCGCACGCTTTGGCCCAGTTGAGGAGGCGGGTGAGGGCGTGGCGGACCTGCGCGTCGCGGTGGCCGGTGGTGCCGGTGAGGTCGTAGGTGAAGCGGCGGGGATTGCCGGTGGGGTTGCCGTGCCGGTCCAGACGCCAGGCGGCGAGGTGATCGGCGTTGGTGTCCACCCCGATCACACCGTGCGCGAGAGCGGCGGCGATCGGGATGGTGGGGGTGGGTGGGTACTGCCAGGAGGCGGTCAGGTACCAGCGGCCACGCTCCACCTCGAGGTGGATGCGGTAGGCGACGGCCCGATTGGCTTCGACACGGTCGGCCCACTCGGTGCCCCGGTGTGGGAACTCGACACGGCAGGCGAGGACATATCGGCCGTGCTTGCCGTTGGCCAGACCGGCGAGCGGGGTGGGCAGCTTGATCGAGACTTCGCCGTCCGGGGTGACGCGGATCGTCTCGTTCCCGAACCTCTTCCCGGACTCGCCATCGGCCTGAAGGAACCGGCGTGCGGCCTCCCACTGCTGGCGCCACTCCTCATCGCTGAGCTGGGCGGCGTCGAGGTTGTGCCGGGTACCCAGCAGGCGCCTACCGCCCCGGACCACCCGGACACGGCCCGCTTCATGGTCGGCCCGCACAGAGGCGAGCCGGTCCTCCAGCACGTGCAGGCGCCGTGCCTTCTCGTGCCACTCCTGCCGGGTGCGGTAGCCGCCCGGAGCCCGCTTGCTGCCCTTCTCCCCGATGGGCAGGGACAGCCGGTGGCGGATCGTCTTGATGCCTGCTTCCAGGTTCTGGAGGTGTGCCGTCTGCCCGCGCCGGGCCAGCGCCCACTGATCGTGCGTGGCCTTGGTGATGCTGCCCGCCCACCGCGACGACGACCCGGCGGTCAGCCCACGCTTCCGCATCGCCCACGTGTCGGTGGAGTGGTCCAAGCCGTCACGGCACCGCACGGCGAGGTCCTTCGAGGCGAGCGACCCCAGATGCGCGCCGACCAGGACCAGTACTTCCTCATCCCCGCCCGTCAGGCCCTTCAGCCGGGTCCGCACCGCAACACCCGCAGGCCCGAGCGCGACGAACGGAGCCGACAACACCCGCACCCCACCCACCACCCCGATATCGAAGAACCTGCCCCCCACCCAACGACCACCACTCACAAGTCACCCATGCGATGCAAGAACTCCCGTTCCCACCCAGCACCAACCCACCACCACGAACCAGGTACTCACCCATGCATGCCAGAACACACTCACACTCAGCTGACAGGCAGCAGCTCCAACCCCTCCCCGGCCCTCGCTGCCCGTCTCGCGGAGCTCTTCCCGCGCGGCGTCGTCGACGTACAGCGGGGCGGCGGGCACCTCCCGTGGCTGGACGGCGAGGCGTGGTTCGCGGCCCGCGTCGAGCGGTTCCTGGCCACCGGGGCCTGAGCGGCGGCCGCCCGCGCGTATCTCGAACACCCGTGCCGCGTACGTACGCACGTGCGGGCCGGAACCCCGATGGGTTCCGGCCCGCGAGCGTGCGCGTACGAAGGGTCAGCCCGTGGATTCGCCGTCCGCGTCCGCCTCCGTGGCCACCGACTTCGCCCACCGGTAGTCCGCCTTGCCGCTCGGGGAGCGCTGGATGGCGGGAGCGATGACCAGCTGGCGCGGGATCTTGTAGCCCGCCAGCTTGGTGCGGCAGTGGGCCTGGATCTCGTCCAGCGTCGGTTCGGCCGCGCCCGTCCGGACCTGGACCACGGCGGCGACGTGGCTGCCCCACTTCGGGTCGGCGACCCCGGCGACCAGGGCGTCGTAGACGTCCGGATGGGACTTCAGGGCCTGCTCGACCTCCTCGGGGTACACCTTCTCGCCGCCCGTGTTGATGCACTGCGAGCCGCGGCCGAGCACCGTGACGATGCCCTGCTCGTCCACGGTCGCCATGTCACCGAGCAGCACCCACCGCTCGGAGCCCTTCTGGAAGAAGGTCTCCGCGGTCTTGACGGGGTCGTTGTAGTAGCCCAGCGGGACGTGCCCGCGCTGCGCGAGGCGCCCCGGTTCGCCTACCGGCACCGGCTCGTGGGTCACCGGGTCGACCACCTGCGTACGTTCGTTGACCTCCAGCCGGAAGCCGTTCTCCGGGCTGGAGTCGTTCGTGGCACGGCCGTTGGAGCCGGATTCGGACGAGCCGAAGTTGTTCAGCAGCATCACGTTCGGCACGAGTTTCTGGAACTCGGCGCGCACGGTCTCCGACATGATCGCGCCGGACGAGGAGACGCTGAACAGGGAGGACAGGTCCGTGCCCTTCAGCGGTCCGTTCAGGGCGTCGATGAGCGGCCGCAGCATGGCGTCGCCCACCAGCGACACGCTGGAGACCTTCTCCTTCTCGATCGTGCGCAGCACCTCCTCCGGCGCGTACTTGCGGTGGATGACCACCCGCTGGCCGTAGTTGAAGGCGATGAAGGAGGTCAGCGTGGACGTGCCGTGCATCAGCGGCGGAGCGGGGAAGAAGGTGAGCCCGGCGCCGCGCGCCGCGACCCGCTCGGCCAGCTCCTCGGGCCGCTTCACCGGCTCGCCGGACGGTTCCCCGCCGAAGAGGCCGGCGAAGAAGAGGTCCTCGGCGCGCCACATGACGCCCTTGGGCATGCCGGTCGTACCGCCCGTGTAGATGATGAAGAGGTCGTCGGGGGAGCGGGGCGGGAAACCGCGCCCGGGCGAGCCGGCCGCCTCGGCGTCGGCGTACGCGACCGGCGCGATCGACGGCTCCGGGGCGCCCTCGGGAGTCGGCCCGACCCGGATCAGGTGGCGCAGCTTCGTCGTCTGCGGCAGCGCCGCGGCGACCCGCTCGGTGAACTCGCCCTCGAAGACGAGCGCGGCCAGGTCGGCGTCGTTGTAGAGGTAGACCAGCTCCTCCTCCACGTACCGGTAGTTCACGTTCACCGGTACCAGGCGGGCCTTGAGGCAGGCCAGCACGGTCTGCAGGTACTCGATCCCGTTGTAGAGGTGCAGGCCCAGGTGCTCGCCGGCCGTCAGCCCGCTGTCCAGCAGGTGGTGCGCGATGCGGTTAGCCGCCGCGTCCAGCTCCGCGTACGTGAGACGGCGCTCGGCGCCGGTCCCGGGGTGGTCCACGTACACGAGGGCCTCGCGGTCCGGGACCACGTCCACGACCGACTCGAACAGGTCGGCAATGTTGTACTCCACCGGTCCTCCTGACCCAGAAAATCCCATGGCTGGTCTGCTCGGCGGTCATTAGAGCGTCGCCAACCCCAACAGGGAAGGGGGCCGCCCAAGAAATCTGACTGGGTGTCAGAAAACTATTGAACTGCACCCGCCCCTCCTGCAACCTGTTCTAGGTCTTGAGACGGGAGGACGGCAATGGGTGGGACAGAACACCTGACCGTGGAACGCCACGGCGCCACGCTGGTGCTCACCATGAACAGGCCCGAGGCGAAGAACGCGCTCTCGCTGCCACTGTTGGTGGGGCTGTACGACGGCTGGCTGGAGGCCGACGCGGACGACACGATCCGCTCGGTGGTGCTGACGGGCGCGGGCGGGGACTTCTGCGCCGGCATGGACCTGAAGGCCCTGGCCGGCAAGGGCATGGCGGGCGACCAGTACCGGGACCGGCTCAAGGCCGACCCCGACCTGCACTGGAAGGCGATGCTGCGCCACCACCGCCCGCGCAAGCCCGTCATCGCGGCGGTGGAGGGGTACTGCGTGGCCGGCGGGACGGAGATCCTGCAGGGGACCGACATCCGCGTCGCGGGGGAGGGCGCCACGTTCGGCCTGTTCGAGGTCAAGCGGGGACTCTTCCCGATCGGCGGCTCCACGGTCCGGCTGCCCCGGCAGATCCCGCGCACGCACGCGCTGGAGATGCTGCTGACCGGTCGGCCCTACGCGGCCGAGGAGGCGGCGCGGATCGGGCTCATCGGGCGCGTGGTGCCGGACGGCACGGCGCTCGAGGCGGCCCTGGAGATCGCGGAACGGATCAACGCGTGCGGGCCGCTCGCCGTGGAGGCGGTGAAGGCGTCCGTCTACGAGACCGCGGAGATGACCGAGACGGAGGGGCTGGCCTCCGAGCTCCTGCGGGGGTGGCCGGTCTTCGACACGGCGGACGCCAAGGAGGGGGCGCGGGCTTTCGCGGAGAAGCGGCCCGCGATGTATCGGCGGGAGTAGTCGGTCGCGGCGCCGTGCCGCGCCGCGCCCTGCCCGTGCCCGCGCCCGTGTTCCGGTGGTGCCGGTCGGGACCCGGGTGCGGCGCCGTTGCCGGGGCTCTGCCCCCGGACCCCCGCGCCTCAAACGCCGGCGGGGCTCGACTTGCCCCGTCCCGACCATCGGAGACCCACCCATGACAGCCGCGTCCCCACCCGAGATCCTCCGTGCGCCCCTCGTCGTCGAGTTCCCCTTCACCCGGTCCCTCGGGCCCGTGCAGAGCGCCTTCCTCACCGGGCTGCGCGAAGGTGTCGTCCTCGGCGTCACGACCGCCGACGGCAAGGTGATGGTGCCGCCCGTCGAGTACGACCCCGTCACCGCCGAGGAGATCCGCGACCTGGTCGAGGTCGGTACCTCCGGGACCGTCACCACCTGGGCCTGGAACGGCACCCCGCGCCCCAACCAGCCGCTCGCCACGCCTTTCGCCTGGGTCCTCGTCCGCCTCGACGGCGCCGACACCGCGATCCTGCACGCCCTCGACGCCCCCGGCCCCGAGGCCGTCGCCACCGGTATGCGGGTCCGTGTGCGGTGGGCCGCGGAGCGGACCGGGGCGATCACCGACATCGCCTGCTTCGAGCCCGCGGACTCCCGTGACGGGGACGTGGCCGCGCAAGCGGCCCCGCACGGCGGGGAGTTCGCCGACGCCGTCACCGGCATCGTCGCCCCGGCCCGCCTGGACTACACGTACAGCCCCGGCCGCGCGCAGACGGCGTACATCACCGGCCTCTCCGAGCAGAAGACCATCGGCGAGCGCTGCCCCTCCTGCCGCAAGGTGTACGTGCCTCCGCGCGGTGCCTGCCCCACCTGCGGGGTCGCGACCACCGACCAGGTCGAGGTCGGCCCGGCCGGCACGGTCACCACGTACTGCATCGTCAACATCAAGGCCAGGAACCTCGACATCGAAGTCCCCTACGTCTACGCCCACATCGCCCTCGACGGCGCCGGCCTCGCCCTGCACGGCCGGATCGGCGGCATCCCGTACGACCAGGTCCGCATGGGCCTGCGCGTCGAGCCCGTCTGGACCGAAGGCGGCCGCTACCCCGACCACTACCGCCCCACCGGAGAGCCGGACGCGGACTACGACGTGTACAAGGAGCTCATCTGATGGCCCGATACGCCCGTGAGGTCGCGGTGGTGGCCTTCGCGCAGAGCGACCACCTGCGGCGCACCGACGAGCTCAGCGAAGTCGAGATGGTCATGCCGGTCCTGCACCAGGTGCTGGCCCAGACCGGCCTGAAGGCGGGCGAGATCGGCTTCACCTGTTCCGGTTCCAGCGACTACCTCGCCGGCCGGGCCTTCTCCTTCACCATGACCCTCGACGGGGTCGGCGCCTGGCCGCCCATCTCCGAGTCGCACGTGGAGATGGACGGGGCCTGGGCCCTGTACGAGGCCTGGGTCAAGATCCAGACCGGCGAGGCGGACACCGCGCTCGTGTACTCGTACGGGAAGTCCTCCCCGGGATCCGTACGCGATGTCCTGACGCGCCAGCTCGACCCGTACTACGTGGCTCCGCTCTGGCCCGACTCGGTGGCCCTGGCCGCCCTCCAGGCGCAGGCGCTCATCGACGCGGGCGAGACCGACGAATCCGCGCTCGCCGCGATCGGCGCCCGCAGCCGGGCCGACGCGAGGGCCAACCCGCACGCCCAGCTCAGCGGCGCCGTCGCGCAGGGCGACTACCAGGTCGCCCCGCTGCGCACCGGGGACTGCCCGCCCATCGGCGACGGCGTCGCCGCCGTCATCCTGGCCGCCGGCGACGAGGCGCGACGGCTGTGCGAGCGGCCCGCCTGGATCACCGGCATCGACCACCGCATCGAGGCGCACAGCCTCGGACTGCGCGACCTCACCGACTCCCCGTCGACACGGATCGCCGCCGAGCACGCGGGCGTCTTCGAGGCCCCGGTGGACACGGCCGAACTGCACGCGCCGTTCTCCTCGCAGGAGGTCGTGCTGCGCAAGGCCCTCGGGCTCGACGAGAGCGTGTCCGTCAACCCGTCGGGCGGGGCGCTCGCCGCCAATCCCGTCATGGCCGCGGGCCTGATCCGGATCGGCGAGGCGGCCGCCCGGATCCACCGCGGCGAATCCGACCGGGCCGTCGCGCACGCCACCTCAGGCCCCTGCCTCCAGCAGAACCTGGTCGCCGTCCTGGAAGGGGACCGAGCATGAGCAAGGAGCCAGTTGCCGTCGTCGGCATCGGCCAGACCAAGCACGTGGCCGCCCGCCACGACGTCTCCATCGCCGGACTCGTACGGGAGGCGGCGGTGCGGGCACTCGCGGACGCCGAGTTGACCTGGGCGGACATCGACGCGGTCGTCATCGGCAAGGCCCCCGACTTCTTCGAGGGCGTGATGATGCCGGAGCTGTACCTGGCGGACGCCCTCGGCGCCGTCGGCAAGCCCATGCTCCGCGTGCACACCGCCGGTTCGGTGGGCGGCTCCACGGCGCTGGTCGCCTCCAACCTGGTGGCCGCCCGCGTCCACCGCACCGTGTTGACCCTCGCCTTCGAGAAGCAGTCCGAGTCCAACGCCATGTGGGGGCTGTCGCTGCCCGTCCCCTTCCAGCAGCCGCTGCTGGCCGGGGCCGGCGGGTTCTTCGCCCCGCACGTGCGCGCGTACATGCGGCGCACCGGCGCCCCCGACACCGTCGGCTCGCTCGTCGCGTACAAGGACCGCCGCAACGCGCTGAAGAACCCGTACGCGCACCTGCACGAGCACGACATCACCCTGGAGAAGGTCCAGGCGTCCCCGATGCTGTGGGACCCGATCCGGTACTCCGAGACCTGCCCGTCCTCCGACGGCGCGTGCGCGATGATCCTCACCGACCGGGCGGGCGCGGCCCGTTCGCCGAGGCCGCCGGCCTGGGTGCACGGCGGGGCGATGCGCAGCGAGCCGACCCTCTTCGCGGGCAAGGACTTCGTCTCCCCGCAAGCGGGCAAGGACTGCGCGGCCGACGTCTACCGGCAGGCGGGGATCACCGATCCGCGCCGCGAGATCGACGCGGTGGAGATGTACGTGCCCTTCTCCTGGTACGAGCCGATGTGGCTGGAGAACCTCGGTTTCGCAGAGGAGGGCGAGGGCTGGAAGCTCACCGAGGCCGGGGTCACCGAGCTCGACGGGGACCTGCCGGTCAACCCGTCCGGCGGCGTGCTGTCCACCAATCCGATCGGCGCCTCCGGCATGATCCGCTTCGCTGAGGCGGCCCTCCAGGTCCGCGGACAGGCCGGTGAGCACCAAGTCCCCGACGCGCGGCGGGCGATGGGGCACGCCTACGGCGGCGGCGCGCAGTTCTTCTCGATGTGGCTGGTCGGGGCCGAGCAGCCGGCCTCCTGAACGGGATCCGGGTTCCGGGGCGGGGTGGCGTACAGGCCACGAGTGACAGATCGTGGCCTGTGCGTCGCCGCGTGCGATGGCTAACCTGACCCCGGGACGACGACGTACCGGGAGGAGCACGCACGTGGCCGAGAGCATGACTTCGCAGGCGCCGGCCGGCTGGGGAAAGCCGGATCTCGATCTGACCGAGGCGGACTGGCAGTCGAGCAGCCGAGGGGAGGGTGACGTCCAGATCGCCTTCGTGGAGGGTTTCATCGCGATGCGCAACGGCGACCGCCCCGAAAGCCCCTCGCTGATCTTCGCGCCGGACGAGTGGCGCAGGTTCGTCCTGAACGCGCGGGGCGGGGAGTTCGACCTGACGTAGCGGGCACCCGCGCGGTCCGGCCCGGCCACGCCCCCCTTCCGCTTGTGGGAGGGCGGCCGGGCCGGGAGCCGGGGCCGGGAAATCCGGGGCGCGCCGGCGGCTGAGCTGCCATCATCGGCACCGTGACGATCAACCGCCGCAAGGGCGATGCCGCGTAGTCGGCCCGGCGCGCTGCGCGCCGTACGGAACACCGCGGGGGACGGCCGGCTGCCCGCATGGGTGCGGGAGCTGCCCCGCGTCGACCGGCTCTCCGCGCGCGCGAGCGCCGAGGTCCACGCGCTGGAGAGCGCGACCGCCGCCCATGCCCGCGGGCTCAGCGAGACGCGGACCCTCCTGGCTGCGTACCGCGCCTTCCTGGCGCAGCCCGGATCCCGGCTGCGCCGTCGAAAGGCGTGGTGCAGCTGCCCCGGATGCGAGGACGAGGACGTCGCGCTCGTACGGGACAAGCTCGCGGACCGGTACCGCGCCCTGTCACCCCGGGCGCGCGCCGAACTCGGGCCGGTCCTCGCGGACCTCGACGCGGAGTTCCGCCGGCGCACCGAGCCCGACCCCCATCCGCCGCCCGAGCACCGGGCCGACCGGAGCGGCCGGCCGCGGTCCTGGTGGCACCGCCGCCGCTTCGAGGACGCCTAATGGGCCACGGCAGGACCAGCGGCACGCAGGAGCCACGGCGCCGCCGATCCGGTCATATCGGGATGATAGGTAAGGTGGCCGCATGAGTGGAGAGAGCGACCTGCGGAAACTGCTGAGCGCGATGCGCCCCGAACTGAACGACGGGCTGTACGTGTTCTGCACCATCCCCGGAGACACCGACCCCGAGGCCCTGGCCGGGCTCACCCCCGTCGCCAGCATCCTCGAACCCGAGGGGCTCACCCTCGTCCTGGGCCAGGAGGAGGCAGACGAGGCCGGCTTCCCCTACGAGTACACCGCCGGGTGGATCACCCTGCGCGTCCACTCCTCCCTCGACGCCGTCGGCCTCACCGCGGCCTTCGCCACCGAACTCGGCGTGCACGGCCTGAGCTGCAACGTCATCGCCGGCTACCACCACGACCACCTCTTCGTGGCCGCCGACCGGGCCGCCGAGGCGGTGGCCGTCCTGGAAGCGCTCGCGGCCCGCTCCGCGGAGGGCTGAGCCGCCCGGGCGGGCCCCCGCCGGCACTCCCGAAAGGAAGATCGGCTTCTTTTGCCACACGGCCTTCCCGCGCGAGTGCGCGGGCGTACGCTGTTTCCCCGAACCGGCCTGGGGGGTACCAGCCATGACGGAACGCCGCCGCAAACGGCGCACGATGTTCGAACGCGACACGGAGCTCGCCGCCGTTGACGAGGCCCTGGACCAGCTCACCGGGCCCGGCCCCGACGCGGACGGCGCCCTGCTGGCCTTCTCCGGACCCGCCGGCCTCGGCAAGACCACGCTCCTCGCCGAGGTCCGCCGCCGCGCCCACGCCGCCTCCTGCACCGTCCTCGCCGCCCGGGGCGGCGAGCAGGAGCAGAGCCAGCCCTTCCACGTCGCCCGCCAGCTCATCCAGCCCCAGCTGGCCGGCACCTCCGACGCGGAACTGCGCGCCGCCCTCGGCAGCTGGTACACGATCGTCGGCCCCGCCCTCGGCCTCTGCGCCGCCGAACAGGGCGGCCCGCCCGACCCCCAGGGGCTGCGCGACGGACTCGACTGGGTCCTCACCCACCTCATCGTGCAGCGCGCCCCCGTCGCCCTCGTCCTCGACGACGCCCACTGGGCCGACCCCGAATCCCTCTCCTGGCTCGCCGCCTTCGCCCCGCGCGCCGAACACCTCCCGCTGCTCCTCGTCGTCGCCTACCGGCCCGACGAACTGCCCGCGCACGCCGAGGCCTTCCGTACGCTGCCCGGCCGCGCCGGACACCGCCCGCTCACCCTGGCACCGCTCACCGAGGACGCCGTCTGCACCCTGGTCCGCGAGGCCGTCGGCGAGCACGCCGACGACGCCTTCTGCCGGGAGGCCTGGACGGTCACCACCGGCAACCCCTTCGAAGCCGTCGAACTCACCGCGAAGGTGCGGGACAAGGGCCTCGCCCCCGTCGAAGCCAGTGCCCCGCTGCTGCGCGACCTCGCCGCCGCCCAGCGCGGCAGCGGACTCGTCGCCCGCCTGCACAGCCTCGGCCCCTCCACCGTCCGCTTCGCCTGGGCCTGCGCCGTCCTCGGCACCGCCATCCCCCGGGACCTCGCCGCCCGCGTCGCGGGCCTCGGCACCGAGGAGGCCTTCGACGCCACCCGGCGGCTGCGCGACGCCCGCATCCTCTCCGCGGCCGCCGAAGCCGTCGCCGGTGAGGCCGCCGGACCGGGCGGATCCGGCGGCCTCGGCGGTGTCGGCGGCCTCGGCGGTGTCGGCGCTGTCGGCGAAGAGGACGCGGCCGGGCTGGAGTTCGTCCACCCGCTCATCGCCACCGCCATATACCGCGCCATCCCCGACGCCCTGCGGGTCGCCCTGCACGGCAAGGCCGCCGCGGCCGTCGTCGACGCCGGGCTCGGCCCCTCCGCAGCCGCCCGGCACCTGCTGGAGACCCACCCCGAGAACGACCCCTGGGTGGTGCGCACCCTGCGCGAGGCCGCGGGCGAGAACCTCCGGGCCGGTGCCCCCGAAGCCGCCCGCCGCCAGGTCGCGCGGGCCCTGCGCGAGCCCCCGGACTTCGACGAGCGCGCGGCCCTGCTCTACGAGCTCGGCTGCGCCTCCCTGCTCACCGAGCCCGCCAACACCGTCAACCACCTGCGCGCCGCCCTCGCGGAGCCCTTCGAGGACCCGGTGCTGCGGCACGGCATCGTCATCCGGCTGGCCCAGGTGCTCTCCCACAGCGACCGCCTCGCCGAAGCCTCGGAATCCCTCGCGCGGGAGATCCCGTACACCCAGGACGTGCGCGCCCGGCTGCGCCTGCAGTCCGAGCAGTTCATGTGGGATGCCTTCAACGCCGCCGAGACCGACTCCCCGGCGCGCTCGCGGCGGCTCGCGAAACTCGCCGACCGGCTGACCGGGCGGGACCTCACCGAGCGGTATGTGATCGGGCTGCGCGCGTGGGACGCCTGCCTGCGCGGGGAGCCGGTCGACGTGGTCCTCCACCACGCGGGCCGCGTGCTCGAAACCGAGTTCAGCTGGGCGTACGAGGACCGGGGCTTCGAGGTGCCCGTGCTGGTCGCGATGGTCCACATGTACGCCGACCGGCCGGGGCGGGCCGAGGAACTGTTCGAGGCCGGCACCGCCGAGTTCGAACGGCAGGGTTGGCGCGGGGCGCACCTGTCCTTCGCGTACAGCCTGCGCGCCTACATCCGCTACCGGCGCGGACGGCTGGTGGAGGCGGAGGAGCTGGCGTGGGCCGGACTGCGTCTCGCCGAGCGGGTCGGGCGGCGCACCCCCGTGCACTGGTACGCCATCGCGATCCTCGTCACCACGCTGCTGGCCAGGGGCCGGGTGGACGAGGCCTGGGAACTGGCCCGGGAACACGAGTACGGGGAGCCCTTCCCGGCGGCCGTCGTCTTCCCGGACTCCCAGACGGTCTACGCGGAGCTGCTGCTCGCACGCGGCCAGGCGAAGGCCGCGGCGGCGGAGCTGGAGGCCGTGGACCGCAGGCTGAGCCCTCGGGGGATCCAGAACCCGACCTGGTGCCCGTGGCGCCTGCACCTCGCCCGCGCGGTGGCCGAGCAGGACCCGGCCCGGGCGCGTGAGCTGGCGGCGGACGCCTTACGGCGGGCCCGCGCGTTCGGGGCTCCCTCGGGCATCGGCCAGGCCCTGCGGGTGGCGGCGGAGGTGGCGCCGGCGGGGCCCGGGCGGGTGGCCCTGCTGGAGGAGGCGGTGGAGCTGCTGTCGGCTTCCCCGGCGGGCTACGAGCTGGCGCTCGCGCTGACCGCGCTGGGGGAGGAGCGGGCGGACGGGGACGTGCTGCTACGGGCGGTGGTGGCGGCCCGCCAGTGCGGGGCGGACGGTCTGGTGACCACTGCCATGGAGGCGCTGATGGCAGCGGGCCGCCTCTGGCCCTGCGGGGTCTTCTGGGAGGACGCGCTGGACGGGGACGACTGGGAGGTGGCGGAGCGGCTGCTGGCCGGTGACGAGACCGTCTCCGAGGAGGAGCAGTCGCCGGTCTACCGGAAACTGGGCACGGACCGTGCGGGCCTGCGCGACGCGGTGGCCCGCCGGCGCTGAACCGTCTCCGCCCGAATCCAGCCCCGCCGGCGTTTGAGGCGCGGGGCCGGGGGTGGCCCGGCGCGGGGCCCGGGGCCTGGCGGGTCAGGGCGGAGCCCGGGGCGGAGGGCCGGGAACGGCGGGCGTGCACGTACCATTGCGGCATGTCCTTCCTCCGCCGCCACCGCGCCGCCACACCCGCCGGCCCGGACTTCGACGTCCTGGCCATGGACCCGGGGGACTGGCCGGGCAATCTCGGGGCCGGGCTGCTGCCCGCGCCCGACGGCAGCTGCCAGGGTGTCTTCCTCCGCTACGACCTCTTCGGCGGACGCGGCCCCGCGATGATCATCGGAAACCTCCCCGAGGGTTCCCCCGCACGCGACCTCTCCGACGGCCAGGTCCCCTTCGAGGTGGCCCAGCTCCTCGACGCCCTCGAGAACGACGAGGACGTCGAGGTCACCGGCGCCGAGGACTGCCCCGTCATGCAGGGCGACAACCTCCTCATCGTCCGGAAGATCAAGCTCTCCGAGAGCCGGATCAGCTGCGTGCAGTTCGACCGCAGCGACAACGTGCTGGTGACCATCGCGAGCTGGGACCGCCCGATCACCGACGACCTGTACGCGCTGCTGAAGCCGCTCCCGGCCGAGCTCTTCCAGCAGGGCTGAACCTGCGGCAGGGCCAACCCGCGGGCGGGCCGGCCCGTCGCAGCACCCGGGCCGGAAGGCGGCCCGGGGCCCACGGGCAGCCCAGCCGCCGTCACGCGTCCGCGATGTCGTTCGCCGCCACGTAGCCGAACGTCATCGCGGGGCCGATCGTCGACCCGGCCCCCGCGTAGCTGCGGCCCATCACGGCCGCACTCGCGTTGCCCGCCGCCCACAGGCCCCGGATCACCGATCCGTCCGCCCGCAGCGCGCGGGCCCGCGCGTCCGTGACGATGCCGCCCTTCGTGCCCAGGTCACCCGGCACGATCTTGAAGGCGTAGAACGGCGGTGCCCAGATCGGGGCCAGGCACGAGTTCGGGTGGACGCCCGGGTCCGTGTAGTAGTGGTCGTACGCCGTGTCGCCCCGGTGGAAGTCGGCGTCGGTGCCGTTCCACGCCTGCGCGTTGAACCGGTTGAGGGTGGAGCGCAGGGCGGCCGCCGGCACCCCGATCTGGTTCGCCAGGGCGTCCCACGTCCACGCCTTCTTCGCCGCCCCCACCTCGTACCACGAGTCGGGGAAGACGATCGTCGGCAGGATGTCCTTGAACAGGTACTTGTTGCGGTAGTTCTGATCCACGATCAGCCACGCGGGGATGTGCGAGCCGGTCGCGCCCCGGTCCTTGTCGTACATCACGTGCACCACATCGCTGTACGGGGCCGCCTCGTTGACGAAGCGCGCGCCGTTCCCGTTGACCATCAGGCCGCCGGGCAGGGTCCGTTCGGCCAGGCAGAAGTACGGCTCGTTCGGCAGCGGGATCGACGGACCCCACCAGGCGTCCTCCATCAACGACAGAGCCGCACCTGCCCGTTGGCCCGCCCGAATGCCGTCGCCCGTGTTCTCCTTCGCGCCGACCGACCACTGGGTGCCGATGGGCTGCTGCTGGTACTGGGCCCGCATCTGCGCGTTGTGCTCGAAGCCGCCCGAGCCGATGACGACACCCTTGCGGGCGCGCACGACGCCCCGTACGCCCTCCTTCTCCACGACGACGCCGGTGACCGCGCCGCCCTCCTGGACCAGGTCGACGAGGGGACTGTTCAGCCACACCGGGACCCCGGCCTGCATCAGCCCGGCCCGCAGGCCGGCCGCGAGGGCCTGGCCCATGGTCAGCGGCTTCTGCCCGCACAGCGCGGCCGCCGTGCCGCGCGCCAGGCATTCGGTGGACACCGCGAGGCCCTTGGCGTTGACGGCGGCGAGGTTGAGCCACTTGTAGTCCTGGCTGAACACCACCATTCCGGCCGGCACGGGCATGTACGCCGGGTTCAGCCGGGCCAGTTCGGCGCCGAGGATGTTGCCGTCGATCTGGTCCGGCTCGATCGAGCGGCCGTTCGGGAGCCCGCCGGGGAGATTGGGGTAGTAGTCGCTGTAGCCGTCCATGAAGCGGAAGCGCAGCGGGCTGTTGGCCATCACGAAGTCCAGCATCCGGGGCCCGTTGGCGAGGAAGGCCGCCTGTCGGGTGGCCGAGGAGCCGTTGCCGACGACGGCCGCCAGATAGGTCGCCGCCTTCTCCGGGGTGTCCGGGACGCCCGCGCCCAGGATCACGGAGTTGTTCGGCAGCCAGATCCCGGCGCCCGAGCGGGCGGCCGAACCGCCGAAGGTCGGTGCCTTCTCGACCACGAGCACGCTCAGGCCCCGTTTGGCGGCGGTGAGCGCGGCGGTCATCCCGGAGGCCCCGGATCCGACCACGACGACGTCGTACTCGCCGAGCGGGGTGCCGTCCGCGGCGCGCGCGGCGGCGGACGGCAGCACGGTCGCGGCGAGCACCCCGGCGCCGGTCCCGGCGAGGACCGTCCGGCGGGAGGGAAGGGCGGAACTCGGTTGGGAGCGCGCGGCGGAGGCGGTTCTCGCGGTCATGGGCAGGCTCCAGCGAAGAGGGGGGAGTGGGGGGTGGATCCAGCATTCTGATGCTGAGTCAGAAAAGGTCTTCGGGGGATCATGTGAAGTCAAGGCATACGCGCCAGTCGTACCGGCGCGAATCGGCCGACGGGGACCCGGCCCGGACATGAGAGATCCCGTGGCGCGCACACCGGATGTGCGCACCACGGGATTTCGAAAGCGGGACCGTCGCGGACCGGAGGCAACCCGGTGGACCCTTCCGGTCAAAGCACTGGCTGACTCCGGTTGGGGGTGTAGTCCTCCACGTGTGCCGCCCCGTCCCCGTCCGCAGACGGGGCGTAGTTGGCATACGGAGTGGGGCCGCCGACCACCTGCCCGCTCCCGTCCGCCGCCCCGCCACCGGCGATCACGACCGCCGCGACGGCGGCACCCGCCGCCATCACGACGGCCACCGCGTTGCGCATGCGCATGCTTTGCCTCCCCTGTCCGCTCCCGCGAGCGCGGGAGCGACCACCAGACTGCCTTCGGCTTCGCACACGTCGCCAGTGGCCCCGGGTTGTCCGGAAAGCCAGTGGTTGGTGGGCGTCCGGGAGGCCCGGCGGCGCTCCCGCCAAACGCTCCTCGGCGTCCGTGACGCGCCGGGCCCAAGGTGCCCCCTTGAGCGCCGTATTGCCCGTCCCACCAGGGGTGTTGTCCCCCGTAGCCTGCAGCTTTAACGGGCGTTTAGCTCTGGAGGGTGCACTCCGGGTGTCTGCCGCAGGGGTGCGGCTGGATTCGTTTCACGCCGGGTCGGGGATCCGGTGTCACTTGGGGAAGTTGACAACATGCCTTCAGATAGAGGCCGGCTTTGGCGTGCCGTGGCCACGGTGCTCGGCGCGGTGCTCGTGGTGAGTGCCGCACCGTCGTTCACTGCGGTGGCTGACGCCGCCGCGCCACCCGTCAGCGAGAGCGACAAGGCGCTGAAAGACGCGAAGAAGTCCGGGAAGCCCGTGGAGGTGGTGGGCGAGCGCACGGATTCGTCGACGACGTTCGCGAATCCGGACGGGAAGTCGTTCCGTCTGGACACTTCGGCCGTTCCGGTCCGGGTGAAGGCGAAGAGCGGCTCGGGCTGGGTCGCGCCGGACGCGATGCTTGAGGTCCGTGCGGACGGGACG
>NZ_JAGGOT010000024.1 GCF_018614195.1 Streptomyces sp. ISL-43 | reverse complement strand
GAGCGGGACCCCAAGCGCTGCGCGCTTGGGAAGGGAACCGCTTCGCTGCGCTCAGCGGGGCCCGGCTTCGCCGGGCCGGTGCCGGCCCTTCGGGCCGGGGTCCTGCGCTTCGCTTCGGACGGTTCGGGTCTCCGCTTCGCTTCGTCCCGAACGGCCCGCTGTGCGGGCCTGGGTGACCTCGTTTCACGGGGTCCGGGCCTTCGGCCCGTTGGGCGTCCGCTTCGCTCCCGCCCTTTCAGCCCTTCCGGCTTCGCCTCCAGGACCACAGCCCGCTTCGCGGGCGGCTGGCAGCAGCTGAAGTGATCCGGTCTATCAGGCGGTAGGCGATGTCGTGACCGTAAAAGTCGGCCAGGTCCACCGCGCTGATCCGCCCTGGGGGTTGCGGTATCGGGTCGGCCCCGTAGGCCAGCAGAATCGCCGTGAGGCGGCTGTCGATGGGGGTCCCTGACTGGAGTGCCGAGTCCCCCTCCAGGTCAATGGCATGCTCCAGCAGGGTCATCCCCCAGCACACCTCGTTGACGTCCGCGCCTTCGTCGAGGAGGCGGGTCAGCTCGGCATAGTCGCTGGACTCGACCGCCTGATGGGCGGGCGTCCAAGGATTCTCGACCACTGGCGTCCTCCTTCGCTTCTCGCTGCTCGTCAGTCATGTGCTCGGACGCCGACCATAGCATGATGCAGCATGTACCATTGGAGAAATAGCACCACACCCTCCAGGTACATCGAGTGAGGCTTCGCGGATGCCTGTCTACGAATACCATCCGGATGAATTGGCGCGGATCTCTGTGGTCAGACAGGCCCACGGACTCGTCCTGGGCGAGGTGAAGGAACAGTGGCAGGCCTCCTGCGACCGCGAGGAACGCGCACTCGCCGGACCCCAGGAGCCGCGCAAGCCGACCGCGCTGGACATCGCCTCGTGCCAGAGGCTCGAATGGGCGCGGATCGTGCATGTCATGACGGAGCAGCAGATGTCCGTGTACAACCCGGACGAGGACCGCCGGGTAGACCGGCGGGAAGAGCAGCGGGTGCAGCGCATGGCCACCGAAACTGCCTGGAGTGAACAGTCGGGTGGTGGACTGCCGGTCGAAGTGCTGCGGCACCGCGTCTACCGGATCACAGCCCGGGCGGCCGGCTCCTCTGACGAAGAAGACCTGGTCCGCCACGTCTTCGCGGCCTCGAGCGGGGCAGCCGTCGAGCACGCACGGCGCATGTTCGGCCGGCCCGGCAGCATCTACCAAGACGGCGACTACCGGATCACTTCCGTCAAACAGGTACTTCCAGAATCAGGTGAATTCTTTTGATTCAGCTCCGAGAACACCAGGCGGACCAGAAGTCAGCGTTCCGGAAATGGGTGGGATTTCCTGCAAGGTCCTCCGTGCCCCCGCATGGAGCGCGAGGCACGATCGTGTCCGCGACCGGGTCCGGCAAAACGATCACGGCGGCCGCGTGTGCGCTGGAATGCTTCCCCGGCGGCCGGATCCTCGTCACCGTCCCCACCCTGGACCTGCTCGCGCAGACCGCCCAGGCATGGCGCCTGGTGGGCCACCGGGCCCCAATGATCGCCGTCTGCTCGCTGGAGAACGACCCGGTGCTCAACGAGCTCGGCGTGCGCACCACGACCAACCCGATCCAGCTCTCCCTTTGGGCCGGCTCAGGCCCGGTCGTCGTGTTCGCCACATACGCCTCCCTCGTCGACCGCGAAGACCTGAACGCGCCCGAAGGACAGCGGCAAGTCCGCGGGCCGCTGGAGGCCGCCCTGGCGGGCGGGGACCGCCTGTACGGACAGCGGATGGACGGGTTCTCGCTCGCCGTCATCGATGAGGCTCACTCAACCGCAGGCGATCTTGGCAGGCCATGGGCGGCGATCCATGACAACGCCCGCATTCCCGCAGACTTCCGGCTCTACCTCACCGCCACCCCACGCATCCTGGCTTCCCCCCAGCCGCAGAGGGGCGCCGACAGCCAGCAGCCGGAGCTCGCGAGCATGGCCGACGACCCGGACGGCACCTACGGCGCGTGGCTCGCCGAGCTCGGGCTGTCCGCGGCGATCGAGCGGGGCATCCTCGCCGGGTTCGAGATCGACGTCCTGGAGATCCGGGACCCGTCGCCCGTCCTCGAAGAGTCCGAGGAGGCACAGCGGGGCCGGCGCCTGGCGCTGCTGCAGGCGGCGCTCCTGGAGCACGCCGCGGCGTACAACCTGCGTACGGTCATGACGTTCCACCAGAAGGTCGAGGAGGCCCGCGCGTTCGCGGAGAAGCTCCCCGAGACCGCCGCCGAGCTGTACGTCACCGACACCTCCGACGCCGACCTGGCGGCCGCGGAGAAGCTGCCGAAGTCCTCAATCGAGGCGGAGTTCTACGAGCTGGAGGCCGACCGCCACGTCCCCCCGAACCGGGTCTGGGCGCAGTGGCTGTGCGGCGACCACCTCGTCACCGAGCGGCGCGAGGTCCTGCGGCAGTTCGCCAACGGCATCGACGCGCACAACCGGCGCGTACACCGCGCGTTCCTCGCCTCCGTACGCGTGCTCGGCGAGGGCGTCGACATCACCGGCGAGCGCGGCGTGGAAGCCATCTGCTTCGCCGACACCCGCGGCTCCCAAATCGAAATCGTCCAGAACATCGGACGCGCCCTCCGCCTCAACAAGGACGGCTCCACCAAGATCGCCCGGATCATCGTGCCGGTGTTCCTGGAGCCGGGCGAAGACCCCACCGACATGGTCGCCTCCGCCAGCTACAAGCCGCTCGCAGCGGTCCTCCAAGGCCTGCGCTCCCACGACGAGCGCCTGGTCGAACAGCTCGCCTCCCGCGCCTTCACCCACGGCCAGCGCAAAACCCACCTACAGCGCGACGAGGACGGGCGGATCGTCGCGGCCGGCGGCGAGGGCGAGGACCAGGAGGACGGCGCCGACGCCGCCGAGTCGGCCCTGCTCCGCTTCTCCTCACCGCGAGACGCGGCCACGATCGCTGCGTTCCTGCGCACCCGGGTCTACCGGCCCGAGTCGCTGGTGTGGCTGGAGGGCTACCAGGCCCTGCTGCGGTGGCGAACGGAGAACGAGATCACCGGCCTCTACGCGGTCCCGTATGACACTGAGACCGAGGTCGGGGTCACGAAGGATTTCCCGCTGGGGCGGTGGGTGCACCAGCAGCGCAAGGCCCTGCGCGCCGAGGAGCTCGAGGACCGGCGAAGGACGCTGCTGGACGCGCCGGAGGCCGGGATGGTGTGGGAGCCGGGCGAAGAGGCGTGGGAGGCCAAGCTCGCCGCACTCCGCTCCTACCGTCGCGCCACCGGGCATCTCGCACCCCGGCAAGACGCGGTGTGGGGCGAGGACGACGACATGATGCCCATCGGACAGCACATGGCCAACCTCCGCCGCAAGGGAGCGAAGAACGGCCTGGGCAAGAACCCGGACCGGGCCGCGAAACGCACGGCGCAGCTGACCGCGATCGACCCGGACTGGGACTGCCCGTGGCCGCTGGACTGGCAGCGCCACTACCGGGTCCTGGCGGATCTGGTCGACGCCGACGGCGTCCTGCCCCACATCGCGCCGGGCGTTGTCTTTGACGGCGACGACGTCGGCAGGTGGCTCCAGCAGCAGAAGCAGCCCGGCGTCTGGGCGCAACTAACTGGCGAGCAGCAGGAGCGGTTGTCGAAGCTCGGCGTACAGCCCGACCAAGCGCCCTCTCCCGCCCCCGCGGCCAGTCACGGGGCGAAGGGCCCGAGAAAGGCACAGCAGGCGTTCCAACGCGGCCTGGCAGCCCTCACGCAGTGGGTCGAGCGCGAAGGCCCCCACCGGCCGGTGCCGCGCGGGCACGGCGAACCGATCACCGTCGACGGCGAGGCCGAGCCGGTGATCGTGAAGCTCGGCGTATGGGTCTCCAACACCAAGACCAGGCGCAACAAGCTCACCGCGGAACAGCTGGCCGGGCTGAAGGGGCTGGGCATCGACTGGATCTGAACGGTCGCCTTACCGTTAGGCAACGATCCGAGGCTGGGTCAGGAGTGTGGGGGCGGGGTGGTGAGGTACGGCGCGAGTTGGGCTTCAAGGTCGGCGATGCGTTTGTCCATGAAGCGATTGTTCTGGCGTGCGCTGGTCAGGCGCTCTTGAAGCTGCTGGTTGTCCTGGGTGAGCTGTCGTACGTGCTGCTTCAGCGTGGTGTTTTCCGTGACGAGGCGCTGAAGAGAGCCTTCGGGTAGATCGTGTTGGAGATCGCGGATCTTGCCGAGCAGTTCTGCGATGCGGGTGCGCTGGATGCGGATTTCACGTTGGGCTTGGGCAAGCGCGACTTCGGCGTTGAGTGCACGTTCCTTCCAGGCCAGCTGGGCGCGGTTGCCGCTTTTGGAGACTCCGGGATGGGGTGTGCTTGCTCGGTTGGCCTGCTCGATCAGAGCTCTGGCCTGCTGGTTTTGGTAGAGGAAGGTGCGAGAGACGCGGGCGGTACGGGCAAGAGCTGCGACGGTGAGAGGCGTATGGTCACGTGCTGCGCCCGCCAGGGTGCTCTGGAGGCGTTCGAGCATCTCCTGAGTGGCTTGGCGGCGGGCTTGGACGGCCGCGTCGGTGTGGGAGCTCATGGATGTCCTGGGGCGTTGTCGGGGGCCTGCAGTGCGGCAAGATCGCGGGCGCGGAAGGCGGTACTCCAGGTGCGGTGGAAGTAGTCCTGGGGGCGCCTCAGGTCCAGGGTGAGGGCTTCGTCGAGGATGCCGAGGGCGGCCAGCGCCTGCTCGAGTCCTTTGATGGCCTTGGCCGTGGGTTCGAAAACGGTGTGGAGGTAGTCGGCGGTTGCGTCGTCTGGAGCGTTCTCTGCGATGGAGCGCCACTGTTCGGCTTTGCGTCGCCAGTAGAGGAGGTCTGCGCCGGAGAGGACGAAGTTGTCGCAGTTCTCGCAGTCGAGTTTCCAGGGGCAGGATCCGCCGTCAACGACGGGTTGGTAGGTGCAGAATCCCCCATCGGCGGGAGTGCTGCGGCGGGAAAGGTCCAGGGCCATGGCGAGGGCTGTCTCGCGGTCGATGGGGGTGGTGTCGCCGGAGAGGAGCTCGCCTGGGTTGGGGGCGCCGGGCCCAGCAACCCAGACGGTGTTCAGGACGTCTTCGAGGTCGCTGTTGGTGATCTTCACGTAGTGCTCGGCCATGCGCTCGGACAGCTGGCCGAGATAGCGGCGGATGTGGGTGAGTGTGGCGCCGGCGCGCAGCAGATTGGTGGCCAGGGTATGGCGGGCCTGGTGGGCGACGTACGCGCCGCCGAGGTCGAGACCGTCGATCCAGGTCTTGAAGCGCTGGTTGAAGTGTCCGTAGGAGATCGGCTGCCGGCCGTTGGGGTTGCGGATGGAGGAAGGGAACAGGGCCAGGCCGGGGCGTTCCGCAGTCGCTGGCGTGCGGCCGTAGCGTTTTTCGAAGAGCTGGAGTGTCTTGGTGCGGCGGGCGTCGAGGCGTTGGTAAATGGGCTCGGGGATGCGGATGCCCTCGTTGTAGTTGCCGACCTTGGTCTGGTCGTGCCACAGCATGGCCAGACCGCGGTAGCGGCCGATGCAGTCCAATCGGAGTCCGACGACCTCGCTGCAGCGGCGCCCGGTGGCGACAATGGTCTCCCAGATGTCCCGCAGGCCCCGGTCATTGAGGTCGAGTTCCTCCAGGCGGCGCAGGTTGGTCTCGTCCATCAGCGCGCGGGCGACGTCGTCGCTGAAAGGGTTACGGGAGCGCTGCTTGAGGCCAGTGCCGCCGAAGGGGATGGCAGTCAGGAAGCCGGTGTCGATGCCGAGGCGTTCGGCGTGGCCAGCGGGGATGGCGCTGTAGAGCAGCTTGCGGGCTTGATTGAAGATGAATTGGCAGGACAGGTCGGTGACGGTGGGCGATCGTCCGTCGACCAAGACCATGCCCAAGGACGGCAGGCCGTGACGGGCTCGGTGACGCTGGTCTGCTACGAACCGCTCAGCGTGTTCACGACGCAGCACGGTGGGGTCGTGGCCTGCCTCGGGGGCGTCAGCCTGGAGGAAGACGCCCAGTTCGACGGCTGCGCGGCGCATCTGGTCGAAGGGGCCTCTGGTGCGAGGGCACTGCGGGGAACGGAGCAACTCGGCGAGATGGTCCCAGAGCAGGTCGCGCAGCCACCGCTGAGGAACGGCGGTGATGTCGAAGTGGCTCTGCGCACTCTTGAATCGCCGTCCGAAGTGATCGGTCTCCAGGAAGCCGGCATCTTTGGTGTCCGAGGGGCTGTAGTAGACGCAGCGCAAGCCGTTGACGACCTCCCAGATCATCTTGCTCACCTCGGAGTTCATCTGCTTGCGTGTCAGGCCTGCATAGCCTTCGTCGTACAGGTCCATCAGGGACGTGATGCTGCCCCGCCAGCAATATCTGACGAGATTCCTGATGTCGTTGGTGGTCCATTCTGAGCGCTGCGCGGACTGGGCATGGGCGTGCAGGCCCCACTGGATCTCGGCCCGCAGCAGCGGAGGCAGGCAGTGGAGGTTGACCAGTCCCGGCTGCGTGACCGGCTCTGTAGTCGCGCACCAGGCGCGGAACGCCTCCTCGTCGCCGTAGGTCACCGGGAGCGGCCGGCCGTCCTTGAGGGGTCCGCGCGAGTTTTGCGCCCGAGCCGCTCCAGGGCGGTTGTCTATGTTGTAACGGTTCAGGTGCTGGAGGCACAGCCCCAGTGAGGTGCAGGCCAGGAACGGGCACCGTGCCGTGCACAGGCCATAGCCGGGAAGCGGGTGCTGCGTACGGGCCCAGTGCTGCAACCGGTCTGGGTTCATGGCTGCTGCCTCGCCGTACTGCCACCTGGTCTGGTGCTGCAGGCAAAGCCGGGTGGTGGGACTGATCGCCGGACGGTCGGGACAGATCAGGCACCGGCCGTAATCCACTCCCCGCGCAGCAGGCAGAGCGGTAGCCGCGTCCATGAAGGCGCGCTTGGTCTGCCCCGTCCGCTCGGTCTGCTCCCACTCCAGATTGTGCGTGTTGCACAGGTTGTGGCCGACCCGGCGGATGCGCAGGCAGCCGTCAACACCCGCACTGCCAGACGTAGACCGGATGCTGAGGCGGAATGAAGATCAGCAGATCGCGGAAGAGCGGGTCGAATGTGGGAGCCTCGATAAGGGCCGTGAGTAGTTCGAGCCGGTCACGGCCGATGCGGGTGGTGTCCGTGCGGCCGGGCAGCAAAGTCAGCGGGATCACGGCCGTGTCCCCCACACCTGCGCCAGCGCGGCGGCGAAGGCCGGGTCGTGGACGTCCACATGACCGTAGACCTGCTCGACGGTCGCCGCCGAGGCCCAGCCGCCGGCATCACGCGCGATCACAGCGTTACCCCTGGCGGCGTCCAGCACCGCAGTGGCGAAGCTGTGCCGGAAAGCGTGCGGGACCACCCGGCCGATCTCCAGACGGAATGCGGCCCGGCGCAGCATGCCGCGGGCCGCGGCCGTGGTCCACGGCCGGCCCCGGGTGGGGCCGTGCAGGCTGACCAGGAGCATGCCGTGAGCGGTCTGGGCGGGGTACTGGGTGGTGATGTACTCGAAGTAGGTGTGAATCATCGCCGGACTCACCCGCCGCACCGTCCCGCCGCACACAGTGCCGTCCTGTGACGTCCAGGGGGACTTGGTCTTCACCCGAGCCCGGTTGCCGTTGTCCTCACGGTGACAGATGTGTACGTGCGGCCCCCGGCATTGACCGCACGCGGCCTGCTCGCGCAGGTGCAGGTCGACCAGACGCAGTCCGCACAACTCACCGATCCGGAAACCGCCGTCGGCCAGCCACGTCACCACCATCCGGTCCCGCGCGCACGAGACCGCCCCCAGCAGCAGATCCCGGGCGCCTTCCGGCAGCATTTTCGGGTGCCGGCGCATCCGTTCCGACGGAGCCAGAGGGTTCGCGGGCATGCTGTCCAGGACGTGCCCGAGCATCGCTCGACGGCGGTCCGCCCGCGTCGGGAGCCGCGTGACGCGCAGCGCCTCCGCCAGTGACGGGTTCACGCCCCGGATGCCCAGGTGAAGGTAGAAGCCCTTCAGGCAGGCCGCGGCGGTCTTCAGCGCGCTGTGCCCGTAGGGGCGCTTGCCTTCTCTCCACGGCAGACCGAACGGCCCCGGGTAATCCGCTCCGAGGGCCGCCATGTAGTGCCGCAGGTCCTCAAGCGACACCGCGCCTGTGTCCAGGCACGCGAACCGCAACCACCGCAGATGATCAACCAGCACATACGCGTACGTGCGGTCCGTACCCGCCCGGCAGGCACGCAGGAACCCGTCCGCCTCCGCCACCACCGAGCAGTCCGTGTCCACGATCGTGTAGGAAACCCGCCCGTCGGCACGGACGATCTCCTGCACCCGCAACTCCCCCACCACCAACCGACCACCCACCCGCTGCCGCTCCCTCTAGACCCAGGGCCGCCCCGCTGGCGGCACTCCCGGTCCCGAGTCCACACCCCTTCCCTGGCCCCGCGGACCACTCCACGCGAACGTCCCACACACCCAGGTGACAGTTGGTAAAGTCCGTGACCCTCACACGCCAGAACGCCTCCTCGGGTCACGTTGACAGCGGCATCCTCAGGGGCAGGCATGGCCGACGGCACGGTGGTTCATCCAAACCGCCACATCGCACACCCGCAGCGCACTCACCGTCTCGGGTAGCCCCGCGGCCTGCCTCAGTTCCAACAGCTGGTGATGCAACGCGGCATCGTCCTCGCGCAGCGCGGCATGGAGAGCGAGCCAGAAGGACGGCGGCCGACCGACGGCACAGCGGACGACTCGGTCGTAGACCGGGAGCAGTCGGGGACGCTTACGGGCCAGGACCTTCCCGGCGATGACCCAGTTGACCCCATGCTGCTCGCAGAGCAGAGTCCAGGTCCGATCCGCCGGCGAGCCGTCGGCCACGACGACCGCGTCGGCATCAACCATGTCGATGTCCCTGGGAATGGCCTGCAGCAGACCGGACAGCCGCGTGCCGAGGCGGCCCTCCAGGATGTCCAGCGTGACAGGTGCCGGAACGGTGACCGACAAGGTCTGCACCGCGATCAGGTCCTCCGCCGTGATCCGGTCAGCGACCTCCGGCCGGTCTCCCCCACCAGCCAGATGCTCGAACCGGCTGCCGGTGAACGGCACCGTGCCGGGCGGCAGACCGATACCGAAGTAACGCCGCAGATCTACGACGGCCTGAGGATCAGCGATGAAGGCGCCCAACCGTTCCACGAAGGGCTTCGAAGGACCAACGGAAAACACCAGCAACTCCTTTTTGTGCTGGTTGCCGCCGGGGGAGTATTTGCCCCGTGGCTATCGAGATGGCCGCCTACGCCAGTTCCTCCGGAGATATCGGATGGTTGCCGGAAGAGTCAGGAATCGCGGCGGACAGGGACCGTACGGCGGGAGGCGGAGTCGAGCACGAGGGACAGGCTGCTATCCCCTTGGCCAGGCGCTTCGGTGCCGCGGTCGACGCAACGTTCGTTTGGCACATCGAGAACGGCAGCCATCGCGTCAGTCAAAGAGGAGGTATACAGCAGGCCGGAGACCGGCGCATGGGGGCGGAAGACATGCAGGAGGTACTCGGTGACCACCTGGGTGGGTACATAGTCGATCTGCTCGTAGGCGGAACGCGCGGGCTTGGTCAGTTGGGCGGTGAAGTCTCTCAGGAAGATGAGAGGGCGACGGTCCGCCGCTCGGTCGAGGTCGTACAGGGAGGGCACGGGCGGCAGGTCCGTGAAGTCGACGACGGTACATGGAGCAGACGTCACGAAGGCTGCGGCCGTCGCCCAGGACTCCTCACTGCGTAGTGAGGTCTCCTGGACCGCGGTTTCGGCGTCGATCGCCCCGTAGAACATGGGGATACCTGCAGGGCTCATACGGTTGGCCTGCCGCGCGTGTTCACGTGGTGCTGTGCCCAGGCGCCGCGCGTTCCAGTCGACCTGCGGCTCGTCGTGGGGCAGCGCGCGCCACAGGCGAGTGCCGGCGGGCAGTTCCCTGACGAGACCGAGTCTGTCGATGAGGTCGCCCACGTGGTCAAGGATGCGGCCGGCCGATACCTCGCCGGCTCCCAGCCACTCCTCCTCCATTTCCCGCAGCCAGAACACGTAGCGGGTGCGGTACTGCACCTGCTCACAAAAACGGGCCCACCCATCGCGAAGAGCCTCATCACGGCGAGGGGCGATGAAGTCGACAGGCACCCAGGGCTGGTCGATGATGGCATCGCATACGGCGTCCAAAAGGCCATCACCCACCAGGACATCTGAGCCGCCACAGTCCTCGACCACCTCCCACGTATCCAGGATGGTCCATTGGTAGCCGCCTTCTCTGCCGTCCCAGGAGACCCCCTCGTCGTCAGCGGAGCGGTACTCGGTGTAGATGGCTGCGACGAACGTCTCCAGCAGAACATCGAGCTCAGCAGCCGGAGACTGTCCGCAAAAGCTGCAGGCGTCCTCATCATTCCCGGCGGCGCTCAGCACCGCTTCGAGGACGTCATCGTTCACACAGCCGGTGCACACGTATTGATCGGTGAAGCACCAGCCTTGATCGTCCTGCTCCTCGATCATGCGCTTGTAGAGCCCCATCAGCAGTCGCTTCCTCCCCGGTGCGTGCCTGATGCGCCAGTGTGGTCGTCAAAGGTCAGTGTCAGACGCGGGCTCTGTGTCCACTCCGAGGTCGAACCGCATCTGCTGGCGCATCTCGGACAGGAGCGTCCACGACTGTTCGACACTGGCTTCGAATGTGTTCACATCTTCCTGGTTGTAAGGAGTGCTCGCGGCGATCTGCTTCAGCCGTCCGTAGCCAGCGTTCAGACGCCTGCTGGCTGCGCCCGCACCTGCCATTACCTGCAGGGGGACGATCATCTGCGCCTCGGCGTAGCTTTCCCGAAGTGTCGTACGGCGGGCCTCAAGCTGTTCAAGCGCGGCCTCAATCCCTGTCCCGTTACGCAGCGCGTGCATGACGTCGACCTGTGCGGTCAGGTACTGGCGGGCTGCCGTGTTGAGCGTGATGTAGCACGCCCTGCGCAATGCGATGGACTCCTCAGCCCGGCTCCGGGCCCGTTCCGCCTCGAGGAGAGCCTCTGCGTGATCACGTTCCTCACGCCGCTGCTCCGCAGCCGCCTCCATCTCCATCCGCTTGGTGCGGTCCGCACGGCTCTGCGTCAACAACGAGGCACCCAAGGTGCCAACCACACCGACCACGGCCACCAGCAAAGCCGTCCATCCCGCCCCCACAACCCCTCCAGCTCTCCGATGCATGACGATTATCGGCTGAGAGCAGGGTTTCCCGTCACTGCCAAGCCCGAGGCCCTGACCGGGCTACGTCTCACGCGCAGCGAAGGCTCCCGCAAGTAGCGCTTGAAGCCCGACGGAACGTAATCAGGTTGCGCACGGGCACCCGGCTACGCGAGCCGGACCGGCCGAGCGAACACCTTTGGCCGCCTCGTATCCCGTATCCCGTATCCCGTATCCCGTATCCCACCGGATCATCAGAGACGGAACAGGAGATCATCGACGGCGCGCCGAGCTCGAAGCGGCCAGCGATGTACGGCAAGACCACGTGCAGCGCGGGCTTGCTCGGCGGCCAGATGCCGTCCCGTGACGGTGACGGGAGCGTCGTCACCGAGCCCTCGCAGCATGCCGTCGTAGGGGCAGCCCACCTCGCAGCCGTCCTCGCGGCGCTCAAGGGTGCCGGTGGTCAGGTGGTACAGGTGGGCGCCTGTGTCGGCGATCCCGCCCGGCGCGGTCGTCATGGTGACGAACTGGTTCAGCTGCGCGGCCGCCGCACTGATGGAGAAGACGAAGACGTTCTCCTTGCGGCGCAGCGGATGGTCGACGGGTAGGCCGGTGATGTAGGCGGGGTCGTCGAGAGAGCCGTCGCGTTCGGCTTGGACGTGGGCGGGGTCGTACTGACCCAGGCATTCCACGCAGGCGCGGCCGGGGGCGGCGATGTGGGCGCGCCATTCGGCGCCGCGCAGGCGTCCGCCACGGGCGTCGACCGCGATGCCGCCGTCGACGACGGGGATGAGATGGGCATAGGCGAGGAGGTTGAGGACGGCGCGGGGCCAGGGCCGGTCGACGCAGGAGAAGATCACGTCGCAGTCGGCCGCGGCGGCGAACCCGGCAGGTTCGACCACGCTCAGCTCGTACGGCATCGCGCGGAAGTTCGTGGCGGTGGCCGCACGGCGGGCGGTTCGGGCGGCGAGGTGGGCCTTGGCCCGGTGCAGGCGTACATCACGGATGGTGGCGTGCAGGAGCCGGTCGAGGTTGACCTCTTCAACGGTGTCGAAGTCGAACAGGCTCAGGCGCTCGATACCGGTGCGGGCCAGGGCTTCGACAACGAGCATGCCGACTGAGCCGCATCCGACGACACCGACGTGCAGACGGGCCAGATCGTCCTGGGCTGTCTGTCCCCAGGCGGAGACGGTGCGCAGCTGCCGGTTCGTCGCCGCCGGCACAGAGAGAAGACGGTCGTTGAAGGTGACCGTCAGGCGGCCGCCGACCACACGAACGCTCTCCGCCTCGGTAGGGGTGTAGCGGCGGGGAGCCTGCTGCTGCCAGATGCGGGCGCTGAATCCGGCGTCCGCGGCCGCGAAAGTCAGACCGACCAGCGGGCGGCCGGTGATCACCCGGGTCTGCGCGGCGAAGGACGCCTCGGCCGCGTGGTCGATGCCGTTCAGGCGCTGCCAGCCCCGGCCCTTGGGGTGGGCGTGGATGAAACCGAGTCCACAGCCGTGCTCGGCTGCGAGGGCGGCGGCGCGCAGGAAGTAGGCGCTGGTGAAATCCACCGTGCCATGCACGATCCGCTCACCCTTGCGCGGCAGCACCACCTCGACGAGCAGCGCGGTGGTACGGCTGGCGCCAGCACTCGGCCGCCACAGCACGAAGGCACAGTCCTCCTGCCCGTCCGCACGGCGCAGGTGGCCGGTGAGGTGCTGGGCGACCTCGCTGGTCATCGCGACCGAGAAGCGGCTGATCATGCGGAGCGTCCGTTCTCCAACTGCGCGAACAGGGTGCGCAGATGTCTCAGGTAGCCGCGGACGGTGCGGTCCTGCGCCCAGTCGGCGGGCGGGCGGCTCCAGTGTTCCCACTCCGGGCCCAGCGGGGAATTGTGCACCGCGCCGTGGGGGTGTCCCAGGCGGGGGGTGATGTGCGGGCCGTGCGGGGCCGACAGCGGCCAGTCGGGCATCAGATCCAGGCCGATGCGTACTGTCGTCCCGGCCTGCGGGCCGACCTCGACGAGGTAGTCGAAGACGGCGAAGTTGCCGGTCTGCTCCACCGTGTAGCCGGCGCGGCGCAGGCCCGCGAGCATTCCCGCGGGCCCCGCCTCCGGCATTACCACGGTCATGCGGTCGGGGTCGGGCCGGTGGAGACCGACACGAACGTCTCCCGCTCGTGCACGTTGATCTCCTCCTCCCCCCGGCCGGCGAACGAGTGCTGGTGCCGACCGGTGATCCGGACCAAATAGTGCGTGCCTGCGTCGATACCGGCCAGGGCCAGGACCGCGTTCGGCGTCGTGCGCTTCGGCACCTCCACCGGGTCGCCGTCCACCGTGACCGTCACTGTCTTGCCGCTGGTCTTCTCATGCTGGGTGTCTGCCGTCGTCATGACGACCACCTCCCCTTCCTCCGGCCTGCCACGGCAGACCGGGATATGTGAAAGGCGGGCTCGAAGCCCGCCTACTTGCTCTTCTTCGAGCCGCGCGACACGCGCTCGTTCACCGTCGTCGAAGGGTGCCGACGCACCGTCGACTGCTTCACGAACCGACCCGTGACCGCACTCCGACCACGCTTCCCACCAGACCCACTCGCCTTACTGGACTTGCCCGGCATGACGCACCTCCTGTTCCCAGAGGCCACCTCGGCCCCTGTCGACGCATCCAGGACAGCACGCCCAGTATCCTCTCGGCAACATTTTTTGAGTGACAGTTTCGCTGTCGTGTTTTTGTACAACAGAGACCGCCCGGGATGCGGAGCGGCCTTTCAGTGCGGAAAGCGTTACGCCGTGGGGTCCGCGATGATGCCGAGATTGATCAGCCGGTAGTTCATGGCCATCTCACTCATCTCGAAGCGCCTGGCCATAATGAGCGCCAGTTGCTGGGCCGTACGGAACTCGGCCTCGCGTGCGGCGCGACGCACCATGGGCTCAGGAGCCAGCAGAGCCGCCGCGAAGCGGTTGGCCTCCATCTCCTCACGATCCGTGGCCATGCTTGAGACCGTGTCACGGAAGTTCACACGAGTATCGGTGTCCAGGATCAGCGGCCGACCGCGATGCAGCCGCAGGTGCCCGAGTTCATGAGCCACCGTGAAACGCTGCCGGTTCTCGTGGTGCTTCTGGTTCACACCGATGACCTGCTCGTCTCCCCGGCGCAGCAGCATGCCCGAGACGTCGTCCGGCATGTCCTGCGGCACGACAAACACGCCCAGCTTTTCCGCGATCAGCACGGGGTTGATAGGCGCCTCATCGATGCCGAACTGCGTCAACAGCATCTTGGCCGCCGCGTCAGACCTGGCCATCGCGCACCCTCCGTTCAAAGGCTTCCGACGCTACAGACGCCACTGCGTCCGCTAGATAGTCCGGCAGCCCGTTTACCTGGCCGGGCTCCTGCAGCCCGGGCAGCAGGTCGGCCGGCTTCACCCCGAGCGCTGACGCAAGGCGCACCAACCGGTATGGCGGGGGAGCTTGCGCACCGGACTCGATGTTCGTGATCGACCCGCGTGTCAGCCCCGCCTTCCGGGCCAGCAGCTCCTGCGTCAACTTCGCTCGCGCCCTTGCCGCGCGTACCCGCCGGCCAATCTCGGCATTGAAATCCCGCTCAACATCGTCCACGTCACTCCCCGCGATGACAGCCACACTGTCATTCCAACTTAGTCCACCCTCACCAAGACCACCACAGCGACTCCCGACAACCGCCCAGGCAGACCGCCACCACTGCCTACAGCGAGCACCGCGCCGCCAGCGCCGACCCCATAGCTGTCAGTACACGGACAGCACCACACTCGAAGACCACCGCCAAGAAGGCGCCCGTCGTCGCGAACATGTACGACACCTGAAGCACCAGCTCAGCAGCATTTCCTACACGACTTCAGTCGGTAAAACGGACGAGGCGCACCGCACGTCAGGGCCCTGGGGCAAGCCGTGGGCCGCTATCCATGACGACGCCGCCATCCCCGCGGATCGCCGGCTGTATATGACCGCCACGCCGCGGGTGGCCGAGCCGTGGCCGGCTGCGGCTGCCGAAGCTGACGATGGGCCGGCTCTGGTCGCTTCGATGGATGATGAGCAGGTGTTCGGCCCGGTGGTGTACCGGCTCACGTTGGCTGAAGCCATCGACCGCGGGCTGCTGGCCCGCTACCAGATCGTGGTGCTGGAGATCCGGGACCAGGCCCTGGCTGCGGGACCGGCCAACTGCGATCGTCCGGAGGCGAGCAGGACGCAGGCGCGTCTGGAGGCATTGCAGGCGGCCGTACTCAAGGCCGCGGCGGAGCATCATCTGGAACGGGTCATGACTTTCCATCACCGTGTCGCGGATGCACGGGACTTCGCCGCCTCGGTGGAGGGGACTTCCCTGCGTCTTCGTCAGGCGGACCCGGCCCTCTACCCGCGTGAGGTGTGGTCGGGCTGGCTGCAGGGCAGTCACCGGATGGCCCACCGGCGGGCGATACTGGGAGAGTTCGCCCGAGGCCTGCGCGCCGACGGTCAGGTGGTGGAGCGCTCGGTGCTCTCCAGCGCGAGGGTTCTGGCCGAGGGCGTGGACATCCCGGCGGTGGACGCGGTGGTCTTCGGCGACCCTCGGGAGTCGATCGTCGATACCGTCCAGACCGTCGGCCGCGCCCTGCGCCAGGGGCCGCGCGGGGACAAAATCGCCTCACTGCTGGTACCGGTATTCCTCGGGCCCGACGAGCGCGGTGAGGACTGGCTGGGATCGGGGGCCTATCTGCCGCTGGTCCGAGTCCTCGCCGCGCTGCGTGCCCACGATGAACGACTCGTCGAGCAGCTCGCCTCCCGCGCCCTCACCCACGGCCAGCGCAAGGTCCACCTCCGGCGAGACGAGGACGGGCGGATCGTCCGGGCCGACGGCCAAGGCGAGGACCAGGAGCAAGACGGCACCCAGGCAGCGGCCGAGTCGGCGCTGCTGCACTTCTCCTCTCCCCGGGACGCAGCCACGATCGCGGCCTTCCTGCGTACCCGGGTCTACCGGCCCGACAGCCTGGTGTGGCTGGAGGGCTACCAGGCGCTGATCCGGTGGCGGGCGGAGAACGGGATCGCCGGCCCGTACGCCGTCCCGTACGACACCGAGACCGAGGTCGGCGTCACCAAGACGTTCCCCCTCGGGCGATGGGTCCACCAGCAACGCAAGGCCCTGAGGGCCGGGGAGCTGGAGGAGCGGCGCAAGACCCTGCTGGACGCGCCGGAAGCCGGGATGGTGTGGGAGCCCGGCGAAGAGGCGTGGGAGGCCAAACTCGCCGCGCTCCGCTCCTACCGGAGGGCCACCGGACACCTCGCACCCCGGCAGGACGCGGTGTGGGGTGAGGACGACGAGATGGTGCCCGTCGGGCAGCACATGGCCAACCTCCGGCGTAAGGGCACCAAGAACGGCCTCGGGAAGAACGAGGACACCGCGACGACCCGGGCCGCACAGCTCGCCGCGATCGACAAGGACTGGAACTGCCCCTGGCCGCTGGACTGGCAGCGGCACTACCGCGTCCTGGCGGACCTGGTCGACGCCGACGGACAGCTGCCCGACATCGCGCCCGGCGTCCTGATGGACGGCGACGACATCGGCAAGTGGCTCCAGCAACAGAAGCAGCCGGCCACCTGGGCACAGCTCCTGCCCGAGCAGCAGGAACGGCTCACCGTGCTGGGCGTACAACCCACGCAGGCGCCGTCTCCCGCCCCGGCCGGCCAGTCGTGCGACGAAGGGGCCGAGCAAGGCACAGCAAGCGTTCCACAGGGGCCTTGCAGCCCTCACCCAGTGGGTAGAGAGGGAAGGCGCCCACCGGCCGGTACCCCGCGGCCACGGTGAGCCGATCACGGTCGCCGGCGAGGCCGAGCCGGTTGTCGTGAAGCTCGGCGTTTGGGTCTCCAACACCAAAACCCGACGCAGCAAGCTTGACGCCGACCAGCTCGCCGCACTTGCCGCGCTGGGCGTCGACTGGGCGCAGTAGCGGTTACGGCAAAGCTCCCGGGGCCGCCCTCTTGACGTGGTCTCTCCGGGGCGGGCGAGTCACACCCTGCCGGAAAATTCACGAGGAAATTTCTCTCGGGCCCAGCCTAGAACGCCCCCTGCGCGCCTGCGGTGCCGCCCCAAACGGGTAGAGCACCAACGCCCTGCGATGACATCCCGGCACCTGACGACGGAACAAGTCCGCGGGACCCGGCCGGCAGCCGCGGCACCCAGCCCCGGCCCTCACGCCTTAGGAATCTGCACCAGGCTGTCCAGCAATAGCGTCATGACCTGTCACCACTGAAAACGCGGCAACCTGTCACCACCACAACCGTCACGAGCCCGTCACCAGTACAAACGACATACCGCGCTCAGTGACAACACCCCGCTCCCCCAGTGACAACAAACCGCAGATTCGCAAGGGGAAACGGCCGCTTCGCGGCCTTGTGGGGCCTAGTCGCTCCGCTCCCTGGCCCTGGGCCCGCTGCGCGGGCGCTGGCTACGAGAGCGGGGTGGGGTGTGGTCCGAATCCAAGCAGCCGCTTGGAGCGAATGATCAGATCCGACCCGCTTGAAAGGTAGGACAAGCTGAGTCCCCGCCGGAAGGCCGGTGGGGACTCATAGCGCACGAAAGCCGGTCGTGAGGTGGGGGGTTAGCTACAGACCGCGTAGACCGTAATGGTCGTGAGGGCACCTGCCGTGGCGGTCACGGTCCAGTGGTCTCCGTTTGGGTAGCTCTGCCCGAGAACGGTGGCGAGGCCAGTGGCAGACAGTCCTCCAGAGATGGGAGTAGTACCGACCGGACATGCCGGGGAGTCGTAGGACGCGTTGACACCCAACAGGACGTTGTAGTCCTGGGAGACGATCTGCGCATCCAACGGCCCGGCAGGGCCAGTAGGGCCAGTAGGGCCAGTAGGGCCGGTGGAGCCTGCAGGGCCAGTGGCACCCACGGAACCATCGACACCAGCAGGACCGGTAGGACCGGTAGGACCGGTCGCACCCGTGGCACCGTCAGTACCGGCGGCACCCGTGGCACCCGTGGCACCGTCAGTACCGGCGGCACCCGTGGGACCCGTGGCACCCGTGGCACCGTCAGTACCGGCGGGACCCGTGGCACCGGCGGGACCGGTCGCACCCGTGGCACCGTCAGTACCGGCGGGACCCGTGGGACCCGTGGCACCCGTGGCACCCGTGGCACCCGTGGCACCCGTGGCACCGTCAGTACCGGCGGGACCCGTGGCACCGGCGGGACCGGTCGCACCCGTGGCACCGTCAGTACCGTCAGTACCGGCGGGACCGGTCGCACCCGTCGGCCCCGCAGGCCCGGTGGGCCCGGGTTCGCCCCTGTGGCCGTGGTCGCCGTGGTCGCCGTGGTCGCCCTGGTCGTCGCAGTGGCCGTCTCGGCATCCTTCGCCACGCGGGTTGGCGGCAGAGGCATTCGCGACCGTCTTGATGTGCCCCATCGCGAGAGCCGGGCTGGCCATGCCTGTGAGTACGAGAGCGAGGGATGCAAGGCTGCCGCCCGCAATCCAAGTGCTCCGCATGGGAAGCGGGAGCGGCCCGAGCGACGACCTTGTCCTGGAGTCAGGACTCATGCGTTCTCCTGATTTTCGCGAAGTCGGGAAGGGATGTTGCCTCCGACAGAGGCAACATCCATATTCTTACCATATGTGACGACTTATGCACTTTTAGTGATGTTGCCAGTCCATCCGATCGCCTCGACCTCTATCATCATGGCCATGACACGCTCGACGGACTGTCGTCCGGCCTCACCGAGGGGATCCGCCCGGTAGATGTCACTGTCATCAACTGCAGATTCGCAGGTGATGAGCCGGAATTTGGCGCTGGTGATGCGGGTGAATACGGCGACGGCTTCGGTGGTGGCGAAGTCGTCGGTGTCACCGAGGCGGGGGGCCATTTGCGGGTGAGGACGAAGGTCTGCTCGTCGGCGGACAGGGGCTTGTAGCGGACCCGTAGGCACAGCACGGCCAGCCGTACTCAATCCTTCATCGTGTCGCGCACTGCGGACAACCGACGGATCAACCCACGATCTTCGACCTGGACCGCGGAATGCTGCCAGCGGCGGCCGGCAGGAGGTGTCGCCAGTCGGCGGGCCAGTTGGCCAGGGCGAGGATGCCCATGATGACGAGGTGGGTCGGCGCGGCCCAGCTTTCCACCGCCGGGTCGTGGTTGATGAAGTGGGTGGTAGCCGCGCCGGTGAGCACGAACATCAGCGTTGTGGCGGCCAGGAAGCGTGTGCGCCGGTCAGGGATCACGAGCAAGACGGCGGCGACACCTTCCAGGGCACCGACCACGAAGCGCATCCAGGACGGGTAACCCCAATCGACGAACTTCACGGAGTACGCGGTGCTGAATATCGTGTCGCCCGGCCAGTACTTGGTCACGGCTCCCAGCGCGAACTCAAGGGCCAGGAACCAATACAGGCCGGTTTTGGGGTATTTCGACATGTATGTACCTTTCGGGGGGTTGGGTAAGGTTGGCCCTCCGCTCGGCGTCTGCTTGGCCGGCGGAGTCTTTGTTTCGGGTTCAGTTCCGCAGGGCGGCGATGGCCTTCTCGATACGCCGCCGGCGCGTCTCGGGCTTCTTCGCGTTCTCGATGGCGCGCACGTGTTCACGCTTGCGGCTGTCGGTGAGATTGTCGAAGGCGGCGCGGGCGGCCGGGTCGTCGTCGAGGGCTCGGGCGAAGTCCATGGGTTCGACGACGACGCGCGGCTCGGTGTCGAGCTCCAGCTCGACCTCGACCTCGTCGCCTGTCGCGACACCGGCGGCCTGCCGGTTGGCGTTGCTGAGGCCGAGCAGGTGACGGCCTCGCATGATGGCGACGCGGCTCTTCCAGCGATGCCCGTTGATAGTGATCGTCACCGGCGGTCGCGCGCCATCGCCGAGCGCCTCGACCACCTCGGGCGGAACTTCCAATCCCCGCATGGGCTCGGGCGGCTCGACGAGGGTGCGAAACTTCACGACGTGCTCCTTTACTCCGCGTAGGGCTGGTCGGTTCCTTGGGCGCTGTAGCCGAGACTCCAGATGTAGCCGTCCGGGTCGGCGAAGGTGCCGCCGTACCCGCCCCACGGCAGGGCGCCGGCGGGCTTGAGGATCGTGGCGCCGGCCTTCTCGGCCTCCGCCATCACCGCGTCGACCCGCGTCTCACTGCGGACGACGTAGGTGAGGACCAGTCCGCTGAAGCCGCTGCCTTCCTGGTCCGTGCCCACCTGGTCGGCCAGGCCTTCGCGGCTGTAGAAGCCGACGGGCGAGGCGCCGTCCGATTCGAAGAACACCGAGATGCCGTAGTCGCTCTGGATCTTCCAGCCGAGCCCCTCGGTATAGAACCGCTTGGCGGCCTAGATGTTCCGGACGCCCAGCAGGATCGAACTCACGTGCGCTTTCATGTCGTCTCTCCATCCGTTCGAGGTGTATGTGCTGCATGAACCAGCAGGTCAAACGCCTGATGTCACATCGGCGTGTATGCGCCGGTCAATGAGACGACAAGGGGAAGCGGGGAGGCGTTGCGCGGCTCCCATGATGACGCCAGGCACCGACAATCCAACGCTGCCGGGCACCTTGCCTTGTGTCCTGCTCAGGCGGGCACGCCGTAGTCGGCCAGCGGTTTGACGGCCCATTCGGCGTGCGAGAAGACGGAGTAGCCGGAGAAGCCCGTCTTCCACGGCTCGGTCACCGTCGCCGCCGGTCCCGCCCCCGGTCGGCCTCAGCCCACTGCCTTCTTCACAAGGGCGCTGATGAGCTGTTCGTCGGCCGCGGTCAGCTCCTTCAGGGCGTAGGCGGTCGGCCACATGGCGCCGTCGTCGAGTGCCGCCTGGTCGCTGAAGCCGAGCGTGGCGTACCTCGACTTGAACTTCTCCGCGCTCTGGAAGTGGCAGACGACCTTGCCGTCCCTGGCGTACGCGGGCATCCCGTACCAGAGCTTGGGCGCGAGGCCCGGAGCGGCGGTCTTGACGATCTCGTGGATCCGCTCGGCGAGGACCCGGTCCGCCTCCGGCATCTCGGCGATCTTCGCGAGCACGTCCTGCTCCGCGGCCGCCTCCTTCTCCGCCCGGGACGAACCGCGCCGCGTCGCCGCCTGCTTCTGCTCGCGTGCGTGCTCCTTCATCGCGGCCCGCTCCTCGGCGGTGAATCCGTCGTACTTCTCGGTGGTCGTGCCGGAGTTCTCGGCGGGCGACTTCGTGGACGGCATGGCAGGTTTCCTCTCGTACAGGGTCAGGCGGGGCGGTGCGGGAGTCAGGACGGCGTAGGGCGAGCTACGCGGCGGCCTCCCAGGCGAAGCCGTCCGGGTCGGTGAAGGTGTCGGCGGTGCTGCCGAGGAGGATGCGGTGCGAGCCGGTGCCATCGACGGGGACGCCGAGGTCCTTGGCCAGGGCGCGGCGCTTGTACAGCGCCAGCTTGACGCGGCCGGTCGCACCGGGGGCGAACTCGGCGTACTTGCCGCCGAAGCTCTTGGCCACGGTCAGGCCCCGGTCGATGTAGAACTGCTTGGTTGCCTTCACGGCCTCGACGCCGAGCAGCAGGACGATCTCGTCGATCTCGCGGGTGTCGGGGCCGGTGTCCTTCTTCGCCGAGGTCGCGATCTTCCAGATCGTCCCGTCCGGGGCCTGGACGACGCCGCTGTAGCCCCACAGCGACTTCGCGGCGGGCTTCAGGACCGTAGCGCCGGCGTCCACGGCGGCGGCGACGAAGCCGTCGACGGTGGCCGGGCCGGACACCGTGAGCCCCAGGGTGAAGCCGCGGAATCCGGTGGAGTGGGCCTCGGACGCCCGCAGGCTCAGGTACGTGTCCACGCCGAAGGCGCTGTAGAAGCGGCGGGCGGCCTCGGGGTCGGCCACCTCAAGGGTGACGGACGCGAGGGACGTGATAGCTGCGGTGGAAGCGTTGGTTGCCATGACCATCACGCTAGGGGCTGGGCGGCGGCCGGGGCTTCTCGATTCCTGACCGGTCTCGCGACTTGCTTCGCCACGCACGCCGGCATCCCCACCACCGTGACCGCCGAGCCCGGCTCGTAGGCCGCGCCCGCGGCATCGGCATCGGCAGGCGCCGCAGCCGCCGCCTGGCGCCGGAAAGCCCCGGGCGACATGCCGACCAGCTCGGTGAAGCGGGTGGTGAACGTACCCAGCGACGCGCAACCGACCGCGAAGCAGACCTCGGTGACGCTGAGGTCGCCCCGCCGCAGCAGCGCCGCCGCCCGCTCGATGCGACGCGTCATCAGGTACGCGTACGGCGACTCACCGTAGGCGGCCCGGAACTGGCGACTCAGGTGCCCGGCGGACATGTGCACGTCGCGGGCGAGCGCCTCCACGTTCAGCGGTTGTGCATACTCCCGGTCGATCCGGTCGCGGACGCGGCGCAGCCGCGCGAGATCGTCCAGGCGCTGCGCCTGGACGCGTGCACGCCGCCATTCAGGCCTACACATGAGAACCCTCCCCGTTGTCGTTCATCTTCCAATGCCATCGACGTCGTCGAGCGTGTGGGGTACCCGTCTCGGGGGGCACCCCACACGCTCGGTGGTGTGGACCGGCCCGTCGGACTCGACCTGCCGGGCGGGCAACCGCCGGACCGCGGCGGGACGGAGTCCGGGCTCATGGCCGGTTCAACCAGGCCCCGGACGCGACCCTGGCGAGCGGCCGGCCGGGCAGGCACGTCCGCTCTGGTGCGCCGCGGTGCTCCTTATGGGCGGTCGCGATGTCGGCCCGCACAGCTGCACCGATACCCGCAGGGCTCAGCGCAGCTCCTGGATGCGGACCAGGTTGCCCGCAGGGTCGCGGAAGGCGCAGTCGCGCACCCCGTACGGCTGCTCGGTCGGCTCCTGGACGACCTCGGTGTCACCGGCCTGTGCCTTCTCGAACGTGGCGTCGAGGTCCGGGGTGGCCAGCAGAATCCAGCCGTAGGTGCCCTTGGCCATCATCTCGGTGATGGTGCGGCGCTCGTCCTCGGTGATGCCGGGATCGGCGGCAGGCGGCGCCAGAAGGATCGACGTGCCGGGCTGACCGGCCGGGCCGACCGTGATCCAGCGCATCCTGCCCTGCCCGACATCGCTGCGGACCTCGAAGCCGAGGACGTCGCGGTAGAAAGCGAGCGACGCGTCCGGGTCGTCGTGCGGCAGAGCCGTCGTGTGAATGGTGATCTCCATGGCGAGCAGGCTAGACGCGACTCCGTCAGCTGCGCTTCTCGATTCCTGCTCGATCCGGAAACGCCCAGACGTTCACAGCAGCTGTCGCTCTCCTGGTGAACATGTCGTCGCCACACTGAAGACGGCACGGTGCAACTGCTGAAGACCTGCGGCGAAAACATCGCACGGCCGAACTCCGCCCCGGTCACACGAAGATGTCACCCCGTCACCGCAACTCGCCGGCATCGGCGAAACGCACACCAACCGCACCACCTCAGGCAGCGCACAGCAGTCACCTGCGCAGGCGAGGGCCAGACCCGCTGGCTCACTGGCACGGGCAGTCGTGGCCTGAAAATCCCTAAGAGATCAGTGACAACCAGACTGCTCCGGTGGCCAACACATCGCAGATTCGCAGCCGACGTGACGACCGCAGTCCTTGCGGGTAGCCAGTGGGCATGGCTCCGCAGGCAGCAGTCCACACGACCGGTTCACAAGCGGGGCTCTTCCGAGTGGCGCCCCTGGCCCGAGAGACGACCTGGTCCCTGATGTGCCGGATTGCCGCCCGCTACGGCCGGGAACCCGGCTCGCTACTGGGGCACTGGCAGTGGAAGAACCACCAGCCCCGCCACCCTGGCGGAGCGCTGCGCGCAGACGCAGAGGTCCTCCTCAGCCCAGCCGGCTTTCTCGTGCTGGCAGGACTGTGCAGGGTTCCCGAGGAAACGCTCAGGCGTGCGCTGCCGTCCTGGGACAACGAGGAGGACGGACTTTCCGGCCCCACGGCAGGCGCCCCGCAGGCTCTCTGGCGCGTTGGCGGTGCGGTCGTGGGCCCGGTCGCTTTCGGCTGCCGTCTGTGCGCAGCACGCCGCACCGGGCAGGCGGTACGCACGGTCCTCTACGCCGAGCGCTGGGACCGGGTGTGCAGGCGGCACGGCCGGTGGCAGCTGGACGCGGACGCCGACCAGCATGTGGAAAACCTCGATCTCGGCGAAGTCCCGGAAGTCGTCGCGGCGCAGCAGCAGTGGGCCTCGGTGGAGTGCCGTGCCCGCCGGTCAGGCGTGGAGCCTGTCGAGGTCTTCGGCCTCGCGCGGGCGGTGGTGTGCCGGTGGTGGGAACACTCCCTTCACTGGGAGCACGAACGGATCTGGCCGCGTCGTCTGCAGCAGGTTGCGGTCGGCGACGCCGGTAGGAACATCGACCGGTGGCGGGCAGTCGGGCGGGACGCGGTGGTCTTCCCCGAAGTAGTGGCCGTGGCCGGTGCGCTGCTGGACCCGGCCACCCGAAGAGCTCGTGTGGGCCGACAGCGGTGCGGGCCGCCCCCGCCCACTGCCTGCGGACGGCAAATTCGGGCGCCGCCTCGGCGAACTCGTGGGACGACCCTGGCTGGGTCCGCTGGTCGCGACCGACGGCGGCCCGCTGATCGCGTGGAAGGCCGCCATCATCCGCCGGCGACGGCATGCGGTCGATGCCTACGACGCCGGTCCGTGGCGGGTCAGGAGCGAGCAGCAGCCACACACCATGGCCGCCCTGCTGCGCGAGCAGACCAGGGAGAAGGCCGCGGGCGGTTCCGGTACGAACTGGCGCTCCACCGTGCCGCCCGAGTAACGCGTGTTCATCACCAGCCTCATCGACACCGCCCAAGAGGAACTGCTCCAGCTACGCGGCGCGCACAAGGGCCGCACCACGGACGCCGCCCGCCTCCTCCTGCAGCGGCTCAGCCACTCCATCAACCTGCTCGACCAAGCCCTCCGGGAAACAGCGCTCGCAGCGTTGAACGCGGGCGTCGCACTCCACGACGTCGAGCAATGGGCAGGGCTCGACACCGATGCCCTCACCACGGACGAGGACGGCGAATAGCCCGGGGCGGTCCGGGAGCAGGCGTAGCGGGCATAGGTACCGCATCAGGCGCTCCCACATGAGCAGAATGGGCAAACCGGGCAAAGCTGTTGGCGGGGGTAGTTGACTCAGCCACGTGACAGGCGCGTCAGGGACCAGCGGTGCAGAGCAGCACGCGGGTGAGGGATCCGGATTCGAGGCGTCGTTCGCCGGGTTCGGCGGGCAGGCCGTACAGCAGCGGTGGGTGGACGCGGCGGTGGCCGTCGCGTTCGAGGAACTTGAACCGGTCTCGGCGTTCCCGGTGGTCCCCGGCAGACGCTGGGGGCCCGGGCTGTGGTGGTCGGCGACCACCGGGCGGCACGTCGCCTCCGGGTCGAACGCGATGCGCGCACAGCTGATGGTCCTGGACCGCGACCCGGACGTCGTGGGTCTGGCCGGGCGGCCCGTGCGGCTGCTGTGGCACGACGGGCAAGGGCCGGGTACGGTCGTGGACTCCACAGCTCTTCGGCCGCCGCGCCGACGGGACCGCCCTCCTCGCCGACTGCCCCAGCCATACCGCGGCAGGAGCAGAACGGGCCCTGCAGGCCGCCGTGATGATGACACGCGCGTGCGAGCAAGTCGGCTGGACCTACCAGCGCCTGGAACCGCTCGAACCTGTGATGGCAGCCAATCTGCGGTGGCTGGCCGGCTACCGGCACCCCCGCAACCAGACCCGCCCCGGCCTCACAGCCGCCGTCTGGGAAGCCTTCGCCCGGCCACGGCCACTAATCGAGGGCGTCGAAGCAGTCGGCGACCCGATCCAGGTCCTCCCCGCTGTCTTCCACGCCCTGTGGCACGGCTGGCTGAGCGTCCCGCTGGACAGGCCGCTACACGAACGCGTCCTGGTCAGCCCCGGCCCCCTACAGCCGTACGAAGCCCGCGAAGGCGAGCACCCGCACCATCCGGTCGGTAATCGGCACAGGGCGGCGCCGTGACCGGGACGCGGCGGGGGAAGCGACCCGTAGTGGCGGTCGGCGCATACGTCCGCTTCGACGGGGCACGGTGGCAGGTCGTGGCACTGGCAGGACAATGCGTGCACCTGACGGACGAGGGCGGAAGCAGCGCGGTCGTGCTCGCCAGCCACTTGTTCGCCGACCCAGCCTTCAAGATCGAGGGAGTGGAGGCCGGGCAGACTCAGCCGGTGCCGCAGTGGGGGCTCTTCGAGACGGCCCCAGCCCCCACGCGCGAGAAGGCGCTGGCCTGGCAGAGGCACATCCGCGAAGTCGAGTGCGGTCGCCCTGACGGGCCGGACAGCGGCGGGATGGTGCGGGCCCAGTACGATCCCGCCCGGCGGACGCTGGCCGAACGGGAGCAGGCCAAAGCCGCCGAGCTCACCGCGCTGGGCTTCGGGAAGGTGTCGCGCACGACGGTGCAGCGCATGCGGCTCGCCTACCGCAAGCAAGGCCTGTGGGGCCTGGTCGACCACCGCACCACCCGCGCACCCGGCCCGGCGGGACAGCATGACGAACGAGTGGCGAACGCGGTGAAGGAGGCACTGCGCCGACAGCGGCGCCGGTCCAAAGGCACCATCAACGCACTGTTCCCCCTCGTTCTTCAGATCCTCGAAGACGAGCACGGACCAGGCGCAATGCCCGCACCGTCACAGGCCACCCTTTACCGGCTCGTCCACCAGCTCGCCCTCCCCGCCGACCTCCCCGGCCGCCCCGTGCGCACCCCGCCCATCACACGCGACGGACGCGGGTTGACCCCCACCGTGGCGCTGCGGCCCGGGGAGCAGGTACAGATCGACACGACCCGCCTCGACGTCCTGGCCATCTTCGACGACGGCAGCATCGGCCGGCCCGAGCTCACCATCGCCGTCGATGTCGCCACCCGCGCGATCCTGGCCGCCGTGCTCTGCCCGAGCAGCACCCAGGCCGTCGACGCCGCTGCTCCTGGCGGAAATGGCCGTCCCCCACCCGGCCCGTCCCACCTGGCCCGACGCCCTGCGCTTCGCCCACAGCACGCTGCTCCCCCACCAGCGGCTGCTGACCCTCGACGAACGCCTGCACGGCGCGGCCGCACGGCCGGCCGTCGTCCCGGAGACGATCGTCACCGACCGGGGCACCGTCTACCTGTCGAAGGCGTTCACCGCGGCATGCGAGACCCTCGGGATCAGCGTCCAGGCTGCCCCGCCGTACGCACCGACCGCGAAAGGCATCGTCGAGCGGACCTTCGGCTCCATCAACGCCCTGTTCTGCCAGCACCTGCCCGGCTACACCGGACCCGACATCACCCGCCGCGGCCCCGCCGCCGCACACGAGGCCCGCTACACCATCCCCCAACTCCAGGACCTCCTCGACGAGTGGCTCATCCACTGGCACCACCGCCCTCATCAAGGCCTGCGCCACCCCGTACTGCCGAAGGCCGCGCTCACACCGAACCAGATGTGGGCCGCGCTCATCGCCGTCGCCGGATACGTGCCCGCGCCCCTCACCGGGAGCGACTACCTGGAACTGCTGCCGGTGCGCTGGCAGGCCATCACCGAACGCGGCATCCGCCTGCATCACCGCACCTACGACCACGACCTCCTCGCCCCGCACCGCGGCCGCCCCTCCCCTATCGCCGCTCGCGGCGGGAAGTGGGAGGTCCACCACAACCCCCACGACGCCCGCCAGATCTGGGTACGCCTGTCCAACGCGGCACTGGTCGAGATCCCATGGATCCACCGCGACCACAGCCACCACCCGTTCAACGAGCGCACCTGGCAGCACGTCCGCGCCCACGCCGTACGCCATCCGGATCCCGACCAGCACGAAGCCGACCTCGCCGACGCCCTCGACCAGCTCATGCGCCGGGCACGCGACGGAAGCGCCACACACACCGAGCACCACCTCCTCAGCCGCACCCCCAAACCCCTACCTGCCCTGGCATCCCCCCAGAATCGGTCCGGGCGCAGTGCCGAGGAGACCGCCGTCAGCCAAGCGGGCGCCAACCCGGACGCGGACAGTCTCGACGACCTGGACGACACCCCCGACGAACCATTCGAAGACGAGCCCGGAGACGACACCAGCGCCCCTGCCCACCCCTACACAGGACTCGGGCTCTACGACGCACACGCGGAAGCACTCACATGGTGAACAACACCCCACCCGGCGGTGCCCCGTCCGGCAACGCCGGCCCAGCCCAGGCCACCGCCCGACCAGACGACGGCGACGGCGACGGCGACGGCGACGAGAAGCTGGTGCGGCAGTCCTGGCCGATCACCACTTGGCAGGGCTGGCAGCAGTTCGTCCTCGCGCCACCCCCGGTACCGCCCACACCCGACGCCCCGCCACGCAGCCGCGAGGAACGCCTGGCCTACCACTCCGCGTTCGTCACCGTCCGCACCCCCGCCATGGACACCCTCGCCACCAGCATGCGCACCCTGATACTCCTCGGCCGCCACCAGCAGACCACCGCCCGGCCCTCACTGATCGTCACCGGCCCCGCCGCCGCAGGAAAGACCACAGCCCTGCTCCACGTCGGGCGCACCTGCCACCTCGCCCACACCCACCACGCTCCCCCACCGCGCAGACCAGAAGACGCCCAGGTCCCCGTCGCGTACGTCCTTGTCCCACCCGGAGCGACCGCGAAGATGCTCGCCGCCGAGTTCACCCTCTACCTCGGCATCCCCACCACCGCCCGCATGACCCAGACCCAGATCACCGAGAGCGCCTGCCACACCTACAACCAGGTTGGTGTCCGCCTCGTCCTGATCGACGAGATCCACCGCGTCAACCCCCGCACCACCACCGGCGCCGAAACCGCCGACCTCCTGAAAGACCTCACCGAACGCATCAGCGCGACCTTCGTCTACGCCGGCATCGACGTCACCAACACACCCCTGTTCAACCGCGTCCGCGGCGCGCAGCTCGCAGGACGTGCCACCCTCATCGACTGCGGACCCCTCCCCGCACGCCTCGGCAACAAGCATCCGTTCACCGACGTCATCACCGACCTCGAAAACGCCCTCGACCTCCAACACCACCGGCCCGGCACACTCCCCCGCCACGCCACCTACCTCCACCAACGCACCGCCGGCCGCATCGGCAGCCTCACCCGACTCATCCGACAAGCCGCCATCACCGCCATTGACGACGGCACCGAACGCATCACCAAGACCGCGCTGGACGCCATCCGCCTCGACCACCACGCCGAAACCCAACACCGACCCCGTACCGCCCGTAGCCGCACTCCCGGCCGCGAATCAACCCGCTGACCAGCACAAACACACCCCAGAACACGAAAAAACGCCTCGGTCCTTTAGACCGAAGCGCTACCTA